>CAVZIA010000011.1:0-304173 GCA_963775255.1 uncultured Thermoleophilia bacterium
TTCTTCGGGCTGCCGCTTCTGTAGAATCTGGAGACCTACGGGAGGAGACGACTTGAAGGAGATCCTCGACGACGTCCTCGCTCTGCTGCAGAGGGGCGAGGACTTCGCGCTGGTCAAGCTCATCGGCGACCGCGGCTCGACCCCCCGGTCCGCCGGGGCGGAGATGGTCGTGCGTCGGGACGGCTCGATCGCAGGCACTATCGGAGGCGGGCTGCTGGAGCTCACGATGATGCGTGAGGCGGCGGATGTGCTCCAGTCGTATCGCACCCGCGTCGTCGATCTCAGCCTCGCCGGCACCGACCTCGCCAGCGGTGGGGAGATGGTGTGCGGCGGTTTTGCGGAGGTCCTCGTCACTTACGTCTCCCCGGGTGACGAGCGGCTGGCGGAGGTGCTCGCTGCGGTCAAGGCGGCCAGGGCCGTCCGCCGCCGCGCGTGGCTGTTCACGCTGCTTCCGCTCGAGGAGGGCGGCGAGGTCGAGACCTGTCTCCTCGAGGACGACGGCGTCGTGACGGGCGCGCGATCCTGCGAGCCCGCGGCGCTGCGCACAGCCGTCGGCAAGATCGCCGTCCACGGCTCCACCACGCTTCCCGATGGTCGGGCGGTGGTCGTCGAGCAGATCGAGCTGCCGCCGGCGGCCATCGTGTGCGGCGGCGGGCACGTCGGCCGTGCCGTGGCTTCCGCCGCGCTTGCCGTGGGGTTCGCGGTGACGGTCATCGACGACCGCGAGGAGTTCGCGGATCCGCGCCGCTTTCCCGGAGCCAATGTGGTGTTGAGCCCGTTCGACCGCGCGCTCGAGCGCCTTGGAGTCGACGGGGCGTCCTACGTCGTCGTCGTCACTCGCGGCCACACCCACGACCTCGACGTCCTCGTGCAGGCGTTGCGAACGCCGGCGCGGTACATCGGGCTCATGGCGAGCCGGAGTAAGCGCGCGCGTATCGTCTCGGCCCTGGGTGAGGTCGGGTTCGGGGAGGACGTCCTCGCTCGAGTCCACTCCCCGATAGGGCTGGATATCGGCGCGGAGACGCCTGAGGAGCTGGCCGTGAGCATCGTCGCGGAGATGATCCAGGTCCGCGCCGGCAAGACCGGCTGAAGATGGGCAAGCGAGAGCTGCGTCTTCGCGAGCGCCGGGGGTGCGACGGCGTGCCGGACGAAGAGCGCTGTGTGGAGTTGCCGGCCGGATGCGGCCTGCCCGCCGGCCTTATCGACGATCCCGGCTCCGGCTGAGCCGGAGGGCTGGTCAGACGGCCGGCGCCGCCGCCTCGCCGGCCGTCGCTGTCTCGTCGGCGCCCTCAGCCGGCCGGTCTGCGTCCTCGATCCCCAAGATGCTCCGCGCCGCGATCACGCCGGCGGCCGAGGCCTGGATCAGGCCACGTGTGATGCCGGCGCCGTCGCCGACGGCATACAGGTTCGAGACCGGCGTCTGCAAGCCGTTGTCGAGCTCCGGGCGCGCCGAGTAGAACTTGACCTCCACGCCGTAGAGCAGCGTGTCGCGGCCGTTGACGCCCGGCGCGATCTTATCCATGGCCGACAGCATCTCGAGGATGTCGGTGAGATGGCGGTAGGGCAGCACAAAGGCAAGGTCGCCGGCGGTGGCGCCCTGCAGCGTCGGCTGCACGGTCCCCCGGCGGATGCGGTCCATGGTGCTGCGGTGGCCCTGGTGCAGGTCGCCGAGGCGTTGCACGATGATGTCCTCGCCCAGCACGTTGGCCAGCCGGGCGATGCTCTTGCCGTAGGCGATCGGGTCGTCGAACGGCTCGGTGAAGTCGGTGCTGACGAGCAGTGCGAAGTTGGTGCGGTCGGTCTTGAAGTCGGCGTAGCTGTGGCCGTTCACGGTGACCACGTCGCCGTAGTTCTCGAGCGAGACGGCGCCGTAGGGGTTCATGCAGAACGTGCGCACGGGGTCGTCGAAGCGCGGCGTGTAGTAGATGAGCTTGCTCTCGTAGAGGGCGGTGGTCAGTGGTTCCATGACCGCCGCCGAGACCTCGACGCGCACGCCGATGTCCACCGGGTTCGTGCGCATGCCGATGTGCAGGCGCTTGCACTCCTCTGTGAGCCAGGAGGCGCCATCACGGCCGGGCGCCGCGACCACGGCGTCGGCGGTGAGCCGCGTTCCGTCCTCGAGGATCACGCCGGTGGCGCGCAGATCGCTCTCGCCGGCGGGCTTCTCCGCGAGGATGCGGTCCACGCGGCTGCGTGTGATCACCTCGACCTTGCTCTCCAGCTCCGCGCGCATGCGCGTGAGGATGTCGTAGGAGCGCTCTGTGCCCATGTGGCGCACCGGCGACTCGACGAGCGTCATCCCGTGGAGGAGCGCCTCTTTGCGGAACATCTCGAACCTCTTGCCGCCGCCGTGGACCTCTTCCGGAGCGCCGTACTCCCTCCAGACTCCGTCCACGTAGTCGATGAGCTCGCGCAGGCGGTCCTTGCCGACAAAGCGGTCGAGCCAGCCGCCGACGTCGGGGGTCAGGGTGAGTTTGCCGTCGCTGAAGGCGCCGGCGCCGCCCCAGCCGCAGGTGATGTCGCAGGGCTCGCAGCCGGCGCAGACGCCCGTCTTGCGCGCGGGGCAGGCACGGCGGCCGATGTCGGGACCGCGTTCGACGACGAGGACCTTGGCGCCGTTGCGGCGCACGAGTTCCAGGGCGGCGAAGATCCCGGCGGGGCCGGCGCCGACCACGATGACGTCGTAGTGAGAACGTGCAGTGTCCATAGACTGTGGCGGGGAGGGTCGACAGAAGGGTCTGGAGTTCCCTTGCGGAGATGATAGCCGCGGGCTGAACGCCTGACAAACGTCGCGCGTCTCGAAGTGCGGATGCGCGATGGGGACGGGGTTGCCCGGCGAAGAGACGGAGGACGGAATGGGGCAGAGGACGCACAGAGGTCCGGCGGCCGGTGCGGCAGCTCTGGCGCTGGCCGTGCTGGGCGTGGCGCTGCTCGCCGGGTGCGGGGGCGGCGAGCCGGCGGCGCAGAGCTCGCCGGCCACCATCAAGGTCACTCCGAGCGCTCCGGCCGGCACGACGGTGGACGCCAAAGTCGGCGACACCGTGATCGTCTCGCTCGACGCCAATGTGACGACGGGCTACGAGTGGCAGTTCACGGCGGGCGACACGTTCTCCATCGAGAGCAGCAAGTACGTGCCCGACCCTAACCCTGACAACCTGTCCGGCAAAGGCGGGACGCAGATCGTCACCCTCAAGGTGACCAAGGCCGGCACCTCCGACCTCACCGGCCGGTACGTCCGGCCCTGGGAGAGTCCGTCGCCGAGCCCGGCGGCGGACGTGACGGTGACGATCGTCGGCAGCTGAGCTCGGAGGCGGGCACCGGAGCGGCGCCTTGGTCAGGCGCGCCGCTCCGGGGCCCGGCGCGGTCCCCGGGGGGGTGCCGCGCGGGTCCGCGCCGGCGCAGCCGCCGGCATGCCGCCGAGGGGCACGCAGCGCCGGTACTGGGGCAGTCCGGCGCTGCAGCGGCGCGGGGGGCGGGGACGAGGCGGGGCGGGCGGCCGAGGTCATCTTCGGGCCGCCCGCCTGTTCCCGCTTCGCGGCCGGCTCCGGCCGGGCTGCTCGTCTTGCCAGCCCGGCGGCCCGGCCGATACGCTCCTTGCGTACGTCCTTCCGATCCTGAGGTGAGCATGGCCGACCCGGTCCTGTCCCGGCGCAGCATCCGCAAGTACACCGACGAGCCGGTCGACGACGCGTTGGTCGAGCGGCTGCTGCGTGCCGGTATGGCCGCCCCGTCCGCCGGCAACCAGCAGCCGTGGAAGTTCATCGTCATTCGCGACCGGGCCACGCTGACGCAGATCGCCGAGTGGCACCCCTACGCGAAGATGCTGCCGTCGGCGCCGGTCGCGGTTCTCGTGCTCGGCGATCCCGGCGGCGCGAGGTGGGCGGCGCTCTGGCCCCAAGACTGCGCCGCCTGCGTCGAGAACATGCTGATCGAGGCCGAGTCACTCGGCCTGGGGGCCGTATGGCTCGGCGTCCACCCGCTGCCGGAGCGCGAGGCCGCGCTGCGCGGGCAGCTGGGCATCCCCGAGCGCGTCGTGCCGTTCGCCATCATCCCGTTCGGCCGGCCGCTGGAGCGTAAGGAGCCGTCCGACCGCTACGACGAGGCGCGCGTCCATCACGAGCGTTGGTGAGGCCGCCCGGCCGCGCCCGGCCGCCTCATCGTTCCGACCACCGTCAACGGCAATCTGCCTGTTTGTGGTCCCCTTTGCGGGGGTAGTCTTGGCATCCGACCCGTGTGCGGCGGGCGCCGCCCTCCGGCCAGGCGCCGGCGAGACAGGCCCCGCCCCTCGGGTCACTACCAGAGACTTGCCTACGGAGCGAAGGGGAGTGCCGTGACAGGACCTGTCTGGGTCCCCACCATCGACGAATCCAAAGTCCGGGACGGCGCGTATGTCGCCGTCTTCCCCAAGGGCCTCGGCGTGCTGCTGACGCGCATCGACGGCGACTTGTACGCGGTCGCCAACAAGTGCGCGCACATGGGCTGCCCGCTCGAAGGCGGCAAACTCGAGGGCTCGATTCTCACCTGCCCGTGTCACGACTGGCGGTTCGACCTGCGCACGGGAGTGTTCCTCGACGCGCCGGAGCTGGCCCTCGCCACCTTCCCTGTGAAGGTCGAAGAGGGCAAGGTCTGCGTGGAAGTAGGGGGAGCGTGACCATGGTCGACGAGGTCATGGTCTACGCGCTCAGCACCTGTCCCTGGTGCCGAAAGACCAAGCAGTGGTTCGACGACAGCAGGATCCCCTACGAGGTGGTCGACGTGGACACGCTGCCGGACGACGAGCAGGACGCCGCCGCCGACAAGGCCTATGAGCTCAGCGGCGGTCGCCGCTTCCCCGTCGTCGTGATCAACGGCGAGGTGGTCGTCGGCTTCAGTCCCGATAAGTTCCTGGAGCACCTCAAGGGCTGGGGAGGGGGAGCATGAGCGGTCTACCTCCGGCGGCCCGCTCGTGTACGCCGGAAGAGGAGGTGTCATGAGCAGCGAGGCTCGCAAGGAGTCGCTCAAGTACCTGTACGAGCGGGTGGTCACGCCGCTCGGCTTCAAGTTCACGCCCGACGAGGAGATGGTCGACGAGCTGCTCGAGGCCGAGGTCAAGCTCGAGCAGGACCTCGGCGCGCCGTACTGCCCCTGCCAGGGGCGCAGCGGCGTGCGCGCCGAGGACATGCAGATCGTCTGCCCGTGCATCCCGTTCCACCGCGAGCACTTCGACGCGATGAAGCGCTGCTGGTGCGGCTTGTTCGTCCACCTGGACGTCACCGACCCGGACAGCCTGCCCCAGTTCGCCCCCGACGAGGTCTGACCATGTGGACTGAAGTAGCGAAGACCGACGACATCGCCTCCGGCGGCCTCAAGTACGTGCGCGCCGGCGAGGACGACCGCGAGATCTGCATCTGCGAGTACGACGGCTCCTACTACGCGGTGAGTCGCCGCTGCGGGCACGAGAACGCGCCGCTCAGCGAGGGCGCGCTCGAGGGCTGGATCATCACCTGCCCGCTGCACAACGCCCAGTTCGACGTCCGGGACGGCAAGAATCTCAGCTGGCCCATCGACCACGACATGGGCCCCGAGGAGGACATCCCCGAGCCCGTCAGGCGCTGGTTCAAGTTCGAGCACCGCCTGCAGTGGAAGACCAGGGTGCACGACCTGCACACGTATCCCTTGCGCGTACAGGACGGCGCCATCGAAGTCGACGTGTGACGCCACCAACCGGCCGACGGCCGTAGACCGCAAGAGACCCCAACGACCACAGGAGGAACGATGGCGTTCGAACTGCCGCCGCTCCCGTACGCGGAAGATGCGCTGGAGCCCGACTACACGGCGCGCACGATCAGCTTCCACTACGGCAAGCACCACAAGACCTACGTCGACACGCTCAACAAGCTGGTGGACGGCACCGACCTTGCGGACAAGAGCCTCGAGGACGTGATCATGGCCGTCGCCGGCAAGCCGGAGAAGCAGGCCGTGTTCAACAACGCGGCGCAGGTGTGGAACCACACCTTCTTCTGGAACTGCATGAAGCCGGGCGGCGGCGGCGCGCCGACGGGCCCCATCGCAGAGAAGATCGCCGAGGCGTTCGGGGGCTGGGACAAGAACGAGCAGGACTTCTCCAGCCACAAGTTCGTCGAGGACTTCAAGGCCGCCGCAATGGGCCGCTTCGGCTCCGGCTGGGCCTGGCTGGTCTCGGACAACGGCGAGCTCAAGATCGTCAGCACGCCGAACGCCGAGATGCCGGCGGCCGCAGGCGTGACCCCGCTGCTCGTGGTGGACGTCTGGGAGCACGCCTACTACCTCGACTATCAGAACCTCCGCGCGGTGTACGTACAGACGTTCTTCGACAAGCTCGTCAACTGGGACTTCGTGAACACGAACCTGGCGAAGGCCAAGTAGCGGGAGGA
Source organism: uncultured Thermoleophilia bacterium (assembly GCA_963775255.1). GTDB lineage: Bacteria > Actinomycetota > Thermoleophilia > UBA2241 > UBA2241 > CAIXSE01. The sequence continues at coordinate 6,393 of CAVZIA010000011.1, forward strand.
CATTCGCCGGTCCGGTGGGACGCCGGCGGGCCGGAGACCCGGAGGGCCGGCGGATGCGAGGCGCGCATCCGCCGGCCCTCGTGGCGTACGGGCCGCGCCCGCGCCAGACGGATGTCGGCCGGCGCGGTCAGCGGGCCGCGCCGCCGCCGCTCGGCGGGCCGGCGTCCAGCCTCCCCGCGCCGTCGTCGTCGCCGGCCAGCAGCTTGACGTAGCTCGCGTACCGGCTGCGCGGGACCGCGCCGTCGGCGACGGCGCGGCGGACGGCGCAGCCGGGCTCGTGCACGTGCGTACAGTCGCGGAAGCGGCACTGCGCGGTGAAGGCCGCGAACTCCACGAAACCGGCGGCGAGGGTGGCCCCGTCGCCGTCTTCGACGCTGAACCGGCGGATGCCCGGCGTGTCGATGACCCGGATGCCGCCGGGCAGGTCGTACAGCGCCGAGGCAGTGGTCGTGTGGCGGCCGCGGCCGTCGCCGGCGCGGACCGCGCCGATCCTGGCCGCGGCTTCACCGCCCAGCGCGTTGAGCAGCGACGACTTGCCGACGCCGCTCTGGCCTACGAACACGCAGGTCGTCCCGGCCAGCGCCTCGCGCACCGCGTCCACGCCATCTCCGCGGCCGGCGCTGCACGGCAGCACCGGCATGCCGAGCGAGCGGTACGGCTGCAGGCGCGCCAGCAGGTCGTGCTTTGCCTGCTCCTCAAGGAGGTCGGTCTTGTTGACTACGAGCACCGGTCGCGCCCCCGACTGCTCCACGGCGACGAGATAGCGGTCGATGAGCCGCGGGTGAAGCGGCGGCGCCTCCGCGGCTACCACGACGACCACGACGTCGATGTTGGCGGCGATGGCGCGCCGCCGTTGCGGCACGTGCGGGTCGGCCCGGGCGAGCAGGCTGTGGCGGGGCGCCACCATGACGACGCGGTGCGTGTCGGCTCGCTGTTCCACACTCACACGGTCGCCCACAGCGAGCTCGCTACGCTGCCGCCCGGCCAGCTCGGCCGGCAGCAGGGCCGCGATGTCTTCGCCGGACATTCCGTCGAGCCGCACCGAGCAGACGCCGGCGCTGATGCCCGTCACGACGCCGCGGTCGGCGGCGTCACCGTGAGTGTGTCCGCCCGCACCTGACCCATCCGGGTCGGCGTCCGGGCCGGCCCCGTCGGACCCCGCTTGCAGGTCCTCGGCGACCAGCTCGAGCAGGAAGTCCTCGAGCTCGGGCCGCCGGTCTCCGGGCTTCCGCGTCCTGAGGGCCGCCTTGCGTAGTCTGGCGGCGCGCTTCGTCAATCTGTTTCTCTCGCCGGTGTCGAGCTCGGCGAGGAGGGTCTTGAGCCTTCTGCGTTGCTTCTTGTCCATCGCTGGAGTGTGCCCTTTCGTCTGGTTCCGTAGCGGCGGATGCGCAGGTCGCGCATCCGGGGCACGCGATCGAGCGCGCCCGGGCGTCACCCGCGAGGGCAGAAGGCGGTGCGGACCGCGGAGACCGCGGCCGGCAGAAGCAGCGCTCGGCTCGAGCGTGGGCTTAGTAGGGTGCCCTCGTTGGTGACGCGGTGGTCCCGTTGGCGGTCTCGGCAGTCATCAAGCCGCCTCCTCTCGGTCGCCGGCCAGGTCGTTGCGGTCGGGCAGGTGGTCCTTGTTCCTGTGGTCCGTTCGGACGGTCTGGTCTTGGGTGTCGCCGCCTGGCGCTCAGGCCGTGGAGAGCCCGGAGCGCCGGGCGGCAGGTCGTCTCATCGGCGGCCCGCGCCGAGTGAGCTCATGCTGCGCAGGCCGGCCGCCGCGTCGCGGGAGGCGGAGGAGCGCTCGAGGCTCGAGCTCTCCTCGCCCGCCGCCCCCGCCGACCGTCCCATGCGGCCGGCGAACGCGTGCAGTCGTTGGCGTACGTGTGCGAAGTCCATCTCTGGTGTCCTTTCGGGACGTGAGTGATCGGGCGTGCGCGTCAGCGCACCGGGCGCGTTCCGGCACCGGGCCCCGTCAAGGCCGAGAGTGGAATCAGGAGGGGCCGGCGCCGCGAGGGCTGCCGGCCGGAGCGTCGCTCAGAACGAGCGGTAGCTCAGCAGGAGACCCTCACGAGGAACGCTGCGGTCTTGCCGCTGACTGTCTTGGTCGTCATCTGTTCGCCTCCTCGTGAGTCGTGGTGGTCTGGCCGCGCGGCAGTGTACACCAAGCACGGCCGGCCACGCAAGGGTATGTTTCGCTGTGGTTCCCGCCGGGAGAGGACAGCCAACCGCCTGCCGTTGACGGCGGACCCTTCGTCAATAGACTGTCGGGAAGTACTATTTGTGCAAGACCGACGCCGCGCCACCCCCGAGGCGCGGCGCGCGTCCGGACAAGGAAGGCACCTCATGATCAAGGGGTTCAAGGAGTTCATCCTCCGCGGCAACGTCATCGACCTCGCCGTCGCCGTTGTGATCGGCGCCGCGTTCGGCGCGGTGGTCAAGGCATTCGTGGACAATATCCTGACGCCGATCATCGCGGCGATCTTCGGGCAGCCGGACTTCGCGGGGCTCAAGTTCACGATCAACGGGAGCGTGTTCCAGTACGGGTTGTTCGTCAACGCGCTGATCTCGTTCCTGCTCATCGCCGCCGCGATCTACTTCATCGTCATCGTGCCGATGAACAAGCTGGCCGAGCGCCGCGCCCGTGGCCACGCGCCCGAGGATCCGACGACCAAGCAGTGCCCGGAGTGCCTGAGCGAGATCCCGGCCGGCGCGCACAAGTGCGCGTTCTGTGCGTCTGAGCAGCCGGCGCAGGCCTGACGGCTCGGAAGCGGCGACCCTCGGACCGGACGCCGCCACGGCGGCAGCCGACATGGACGGCCGCCTGTGGTAGTCTCCGGGCTCGTCCGGGCATCGTCCGGACGAGCCCGAACATTCCCGGAGACCGAGCATGTCCCTGCAGCGACTGGACCTCGACGACCGCCAGGCGGTGATGTCCTCGGAGGGCTCCGTGTGCGCGAGCACGCAGGAGCTCGTCGAGAGCTCCACCTTCGCGCGCGTGCTCGGCCTCTACGTCGACAAGCTCGAGGCGCACAACCCCCAAGCGCTCGCGGAGCTCGGCATCCCGGACCGGGCGCGGCTGCTCGATCTCATCCGGCTGCTCGCCAACAACCCGCTCGAGCGCGTCTCGCTCACGGTGGCCGCGCCCGGCGACCTGCTGGCGCGGCGCGAGCTGCTGCACGAGTTCGTCGAGGGCCTGTACGACTTCTGGCGGCGCTGGGATCGGTTCCTGGTGGTCCGCGCCGAGGCTCCACCGACGCGAGGTGACAGGCGTCCCCTGCGCGGCTTCACCGAGACCGTGGAGTCGCTCGCACGGCTGGTCCGCGCCACGTACCGCGACGTCGCCGAGAACGTCACCGGCTCGCGGCCGCGTGTACTGCGCCAGATCGCGGCCGGCGCCGAGGTCGGGGTGTATGCCGTGCGCCACAAGTGGCCGGTGCCGGCTCGCTACCGCGAACTGCTCACCGGCATCCCCTTCGTGCGCGATCTGCTCCTGTACCCGCCGCTGCTGCTCGACCCGCCGATGAACACCCGCACCGGCCAGTTCACGGAGTCTGAGGACAACCCGCTGGACGGGCTCAAGCTGGAGCGCGAGGACTGGCTCTGCTATCCGGCTATCGTGGGGCGCACGACCGTGTTCGTGTACTTCCACCGCCGCTTCATGGGCCTGGGGCTGAGCCTGGCCAACCTGTTCGAGGTCGCCTCGGACGAGGAGATCGCCGCCGGCCCCGACGCCGTGTACCTGTACGGCGTCCCGCCGGCGGCGCTCGCTCGCTTCGGCGATCTCCCAACCGTGTTCCACGACGACAGTCGCAGCCGCCTGCTGGTGGCGGCGGTCCCGCTTGAGGACCGGTTCGGCTACTTTGGCTACCTCAAGAAGATGGTGCTGACGCTCCACAACGTGGCCGCCATGGACCGTGGCGTCATGCCGTTCCACGGGGCGTACGCCCGGCTGGTCCTGGTCGACGGCAGCCGGGCCACCGTGCTCCTCATCGGCGACACCGCCACCGGCAAGAGCGAGACGCTGGAGGCGCTCCGCATTGCAGGTGCGGAGCGCATCCGCGAGGTGCGCATCATCGCCGACGACATGGGCTCGCTGGAGGTGGGGCCGGGCGGAGAGCTGCTCGGCTTCGGCACCGAGATCGGCGCCTTCGTGCGTCTCGACGACCTGCAGCAGGGCTACGCGTTCGGCCAGCTCGACCGCTCCATCATCATGAGCCCGAACAGGGTCAACGCCAGGGTCGTGCTCCCCGTCACCACCCTGGACGACGTGCTGCGCGGGTACCCCGTGGACTACCTGCTGTACGCCAACAACCACGAGGCGGTCGACCTGGACCACCCTGTGATCGACCATCTCGAGGACGAGGACGCCGCGCTCGCCGTCTTCCGCGAGGGCGCGGCCATGAGCAAGGGCACGACAACCTCGACCGGCATCACCCACAGCTACTTCGCCAACCCGTTCGGCCCGGCGCAGCGCCGCGAGCAGCACGAGGCGCTGGCCGCCTCGACGTTCGCGGCGGCGTTCCGGGCCGGCGTGTTCGTCGGGCAGCTGCGCACGCAGCTGGGGTTGCCCGGCAGCGAGGCCGCCGGCCCCCGGGCCGCCGCCCGAGCCCTGCTCGACCTCATCGCCGCGAAACGAGAGGGCGCAGCTGACGGCGTTCCGCGAAGTGGGTAGCGTAGCTGTCAAAGCGAGCGAGAGGAGCGCCGCGATCATGACCACCCTGTACGAGTCCGACGAGTCCGCCTGGCAGCTCATCACCCGGGGCAAGGTGCGCGACGTGTACGAGTACGCGCCCAACCAGATGCTCATCGTCGTCAGCGATCGCCTGTCCGCGTTCGACGTCATCCTCCCCACACCGATCGCCGAGAAGGGCACCGTCCTCACCCAGATCTCCAACTTCTGGTTCGAGCAGACCGACGCCGTCATCCCCAACCACCTGGTGGACCCGGACCCGTTCAGCACCGACGCCGAGCACAGGCACCTCGCCGGCCGGTCGGTCGTGGTGCACAAAGCCGAGGCGTTGCCGGTGGAGGCAATCGTGCGCGGCTACCTCACCGGCTCGGGACGCAAGGACTACGAGAAGACCGGCAAGGTCTGCGGCATCGAGCTGCCGGCGGGCCTCGTGGAGGCGAGCCGGCTGCCGGAGCCGCTCTTCACGCCGTCGACCAAGGCAGCCATCGGCGACCACGACGAGAACATCTCGTTCGAGGCCACAGTCGATCTCATCGGCAAGGAGCTGGCCGAGAAGGTGCGCGACGCCGCGCTGGAGCTGTACACGTTCGGCGCGGCCTACGCCCTTGAACGCGGCATCATCATCGCCGACACCAAGTTCGAGTTCGGCCTTCTCGACGGAGAGCTGATACTCATCGACGAGGCGATGACCCCGGACTCCTCGCGCTTCTGGCCGGCGGACGGCTACGAACCAGGCAAGAGCCAGCCGAGCTACGACAAGCAGTACGTGCGCGACTACCTCGAGACGCTCGACTGGGACAAGACCGCGCCCGGTCCCGAGTTGCCTGCCGAGGTGGCGACGAGAACCTCCGAGAAGTACCTGGAGGCGTGGCGCCGCCTGACGAAGTCGTGAGCGGCTCAGGCGGCCGGGGAGGCTCGGGGGGCAGGTCCCACGGCTCGCCCGAGCCCGGCGTCCCGCAGGCGTCCCTGCACTGGGACCGGCGGTACGCCGCCGACGAGAAGATCTGGGGCGACGGGCCGAGCCCGCTCGCGCAGCTGACCGTCGCCCGCCTGCGGCCGTACGCGTCGCCGGACCTCGCGGCGCTCGACGTCGGCTGCGGCTACGGCCGTGATACCCGGTACCTCGCCACCGAGCTTGGCTGCCACGCCGTCGGCATCGACGGCTCCCCGGCGGCGATCGAGGCGGCGCGTACGCAGCACAACAACGCCGTGCGCCGCTCGGGCAAGACCAGCCTCGACGCCGAGTACCTGGTAGCCGACCTCGCGTCGTTCGCCGCCGACCCGGAGCGCGCCGGCGCCTTCGACATCGTCTTCGCCTGCAACGTGTACCACCTGCTGGGACCGATCGGCCGCCGGGAGTTCGCGGCCGCCACAGCGGCCGTCGCCCGTCCCGGCGGCCTCCTCTTCCTGAGCACGCTCTCGCCGCGCGACCCGGAGCACTACATGGTAGGCGAGCCCGTAAGCGGCGAGGAGCGCAGCTGGGTCGACAAGATGTACCTGCACTTCTGCACCGCGGAGGAGCTCGAGCGCGACTTCTCGGAGTTCGACGTGATCGACCTCGAGGAGCGCGCCTACGAGGAGCCCAGGGCCGGCGCCTCACCGCACCACCACACGAGCTGGTTCCTGGAGGGGCGCCGGCGCTGAGTCCGCGACTCACCGGCGCCGGCTCAGCTCACGGCCGCGCTCAGGGTGCGATCCCGTAGACCTTCCCGGCGAGCGAGACGACGTACAGCTCGCCTCTCGCGTCCTGCCCGAAGGAAGCGATCTGCTTGAGCTTGCCGTCGGCGCCCGGGAGCAGTCGTCTGGCGCCCCCTGGTCCCTTCTTCGCCCACACGTGTCCCGAGGCGAAGTCCGCGAACAGGTACCAGCCGCGCAGCGCCGGGATCTTCGTGCCCCGGTAGACGTAGCCGCCGGTCACGGCGTCGCCTACGCTGTGGCTGTACTGCGCTACCGGCCAGGTCAGCGACGACTTCTTGACGGTCGTGGCGACGGCGCTGTTGTAGACGTGCGTGCCTTCGTAGGCGCTCCAGCCGAAGTCGGCGCCCGCGGGAGCGCCCGGCCTCAGGTGGTCGATCTCCTCCCAGGCGTTCTGGCCGACGTCGCCGATCCACAGCGCTCCGGTCTTGCGGTCGAACGAGAAGCGCCACGGGTTCCGCAGTCCCAGCGCGTACTTCTGCACCCTCACCGGCGACGCGTTGACGTTGAGTCGCAGGATCTTGGCGAGCAGGGTCGAGTGGTTCTGCCCGTTGTGGTTGGGGTCGCCTTCGCTCCCGCCGTCGCCGAGGCCCACATAGAGGCGTCCGTCGGGACCGAACTGCAGCTGGCCGCCGTTGTGGTTCGAATAGGGTTGGGTCACACGCAGCAGGACCCTGGCGCTCGCCGGGTCGGCCGCGTCGGGGTTGCTGCGGGAGACGCGGTAGCGGACCACGCGGGTGTCGCCGTTCACGTTGGTGTAGTCGACGTAGAAGCGGCCGTTGCGCGCGTACCTGGGGTCGAACGCCATCGACAGCAGGCCTTGCTCGCCGCCGCCGGAGACCAGCCCGGAGATGTCCAGGAACGGAGCCGGCAACAACGAGCCGTGCTTGATCACGCGGATCACGCCGGTCTTCTCGACGACGAACAGGCGCGTGGCGTCGCCGGGCGGCGCAGCGACGTAGAGCGGCTGGTCGAACGTGAAGGGCAGCGGCCGCAGAGTGACGGACGGCGGCTTTGCCGCCCGTGCCCCGGCCGCCGAGGCCGACGCGTCCGCGTTCTGCGGCGGCGGCGACTCTACAGCGAAGAGGACGGCGAGGCCCACGAGGACGGCCGCGGCGACGATGATGGCGACGAAGCGTTGCATGAGCCGGTGATTCCGCGCGCCGCCGTACTCGTAACCCTGGATTGGCAGCGCGGACGCGGGCGGGGGAGCTGCATCACGCACGCGGGCGGCGAGTTGCGCGCACGCGAGTCCGGGTGGCCGGCCGGTATGTCGTCCGGGGGTCGGAGCCTTCGTTGGCACCACCCGTTGCACCACCGATGGCACCACCGGTGGTGTCATCCGAGGCGCCATCCAAGGCGGAGAGGCCCGGACGCGCACACCTCGTGGGCGCCGGCGCGCTGCTGAACAGCACCGCGCCGGGGAGAGGCGCCGCGCCGGCGAGCGATGGCGCATCGGCGGGCAGCGCCGTCCGGCGGCGCCTAGAGGTAGGTCGCGCGGAACGCCGAGGCGCTCGCGGCTTCGGCGGCGCCGACCAGAGAGCGCAGCCGTGTCAGCTCTTGCTGGTGGACCAGTAGCCTGGCGCCGTCGACGCGCTCCACGGGCACGACGCCGCGGATACTGCTGGTGAGCAGCACGCCGTCGTCGGGGCGCAGGTCGGCGACGCGCGCCCACGCCTCCACCACGGGGATGCTCGCGCCGGTGGCGAGCTCTTCGACTTTGGCGCGGAGCACGCCGGGGAGGATGTCTCCCTCGGCCGGTGGCGTGATGAGGCCGCCGGCGCGCACGACGAACACATTGGACGTGGCGCCCTCGAAGACCCTGCCCTCGCCGTCCACGAGGAGCGCGTCGTCTACGCCCGCGGCCCGGGCGGCGCGCTGCGCGAAGTACGACTGCATCACGGTCATCGCCTTGTACTGCGCGCTGACCCGGACGCCTCGGTAGGTGACCACGCGCAGCGGCCGGTCGGGGAAGTCCCGCCGGTCGGTCTGCACGAGCAGGTTGGGGGTGCCGTCGGGCGGCCCGGCCGTGACCAGCAGGCGGCAGGAGTTGTCCGTGCCGCCGTTGGCCTCGCTGAGGCGGCAGACCTGCTCGGCCAGCTCGGGCCTGTCGATGGTCTTGTCGAGCCCGAGCGCAGCGATGCCCTGCACCAGGCGGGCGACATGCTCCTCGTAGAACACGGGCACGCCGTCGGCGAGCTTGATGGTCTCGTACAAGCCGAGCCCGTGGGTGAGTGCACGGTCGGTCGCCGGCAGCGTGGCCGACGACTCGCTCATGAGCACGCCGTTGAGGATCAGCATCGTCACGGCGGAGAGTCTATCGTGAGCGGGCCGGGCGTGACGCCGGCGTCGATAGACGCGCTGTCACATGCGCCGCGGCCCGGCCCGCCGCTTCGGCGGGGGGGCGGGCCGGACGTCGCGGTCAGCCCGCCCGTTCGGCGATGCTGGCGCTCACGGCGCGCAGCATGCCGGCGGCCTTGTGCAGGGTCTCGCGATACTCGCGTACCGGCACCGAGTCGGCGACGATGCCGCCCCCGGCCTGCAGGAACAGCCGGTCGCCCTTGCGCACCAGCGTCCGGATGATGATGTTGAGGTCCAGGCGTCGTGCGGCGACCCAGCCGAAGGACCCCGTGTACGGGCCGCGGCGCACCGTCTCCAGCTCGTCGACGATCTCCATGCAGCGCACCTTGGGGCAGCCGGTGATCGTCCCTCCGGGGAACATCGCCTTGACCAGGTCGACGGCGTCGCGTGAGGGGTGCAGGTGGCCGCGCACGTTGCTCACGATGTGGATCACGTGGCTGTAGAACTCGTTGACCATGAGCTCGTTGACGCGGACCGTGCCGTACTCGCACACGCGGCCGAGGTCGTTGCGCTCGAGGTCGACCAGCATGATGTGCTCGGCGCGGTCCTTGGGGTCCAGGTTGAGCTCGTCGGTGAGGTCGTCGGGGGTGAGCGACCCGCGCGGGCGGGTGCCGGCGATGGGGCGGGTCTCGGCCCAGCCGTCGGAGTCGAGCGAGACCAGGCGCTCGGGCGAGGAGCTGATGAGCTCGTAGTCGCCGAAGTGCAGGTAGCCGGCGAACGGGCTGGGGTTCACGGTGCGCAGCGTGTCGTACAGGTGCAAGCTCGGGAGCGCGTAGCACAGGTCGAGCCGCTGGCTGAGGTTGGCCTGGAAGATGTCGCCGGCGTACACGTACTCTCGCGTGTGGCGGACGACCTCCTCGTACGCTTCCTGGGTGAAGTTGCTGCGGAACACCGGGAGGTCGTTGCCGTGCAGCGCGGCGGTGGAGGGGCGGCGCGCGGCCGCAAGGGCCGCGCCCACGCGCGCCGCTTGGGCCGCCGCCTCGACGGGCCCGGCGGCGAGCCGGTCGACGAGCACGGCCTCGCCGCTCGCGAGGTCGTAGCGCAGCAGCCGCCCCGGCAGGAACACGTCGATGTCCGGGATGCCCAGGTCGTCGCGCACGGTGTCGGGCAGGCGCTCGAGGTAGCGCACGGCGTCGTAGCTGAGGAGCCCCAGGAGCGCCTCGGCTTCCGGGAGCTCGTGGTCGCCGCCGCCGGCCGCGTCTGGGAGGGCGGCCAGCCGCGTGGCCTCGCGCAGCGCCTCGAACGGTGCGAGTGCCGTGAGCCCGCCGGCGCGTGCGGCCAGGGCGCGCGCCTGCCGGCAGCCCTGGCGGAGCACGCCGGCCCCGGAGATGACCTCGACGACCCCGGCTCGCGCTCGCAGGCGAAAGACGGGGTCCCAGGCGAGGTAGTGACGGCCGGCGAGCGCCGGCGACCCGCCGGCCGAGTCGAGCAGCACGACGGGCGCGGCGCCCTCGAGCCCGAGCGCGCGGATGAGCACTACGGGGTCGAGTGCGGGCGTCTGGAAGCGGGTGACGGCCGCGCGGGCCGGGCCGGGCTGGGCTGAGTCCGGAGTCATGCGGCACAGTGTACCCGGGGTGATGCGGCGAGCGTGCGCCGGCCTGACTGCCGCCGCGTGCCCCGAAGCTCATTCCTCGTGGTCGTACCCGTAGTCCTCGGTCTGGCGAAGCGTGCGGAACTGCGTGTAGTCGCGCACGAAGCCGAGGCGGACGGTGTCGGTCGGGCCGTTGCGGTTCTTCGCGATCTTGAGCTTGACCACGCCTTTGGAGTCCGCGTCGTTCGGGTCCTGGTAGATGAACATGACCATGTCGGCGTCCTGCTCGATGGCGCCCGACTCGCGCAGGTCCGCGAGCTGAGGCTCGCGGTCGGCGCGCGCCTCGGGCGCGCGATTGAGCTGCGAGACGGCGATCACGGGTACCGAGAGCTCGCGCGCGAGTTGCTTCATGCCGCGAGAGATGTTGCTGACCTCCTGCTGGCGGTTGTCTGCGCGGCCGTCACCGGCCATGAGCTGGAGGTAGTCGACGATCACGAGGCTGAGCGGCTGCTTGGCCTGCAGGCGCCGCGCCTTGGCCCGCAGTTCGAACATGTTGAGGCCGGCGGCGTCGTCGATGAAGATGTCGGCCTTTTCGAGCACGCCGGCCGCCTGCACCAGCTTGGCGTGGTCGTCGGGAGAGAGGCCGCCGGTACGAAGCTTGTTGGAGCTGACGCGCGCCGAGGAGCACATGAGGCGTTCGCCCAGCTCCTCGGCGCTCATCTCCAGGCTGAAGATGGCAACGGCGTGCTTGCCGCCGTCCGCTCTGACGCCCTCAGTCGCGATGTGCCGTGCGATGTTGAGCGCGAGACTGGTCTTGCCGACGCCGGGGCGGGCGGCGAGGACGATGAGGTTGGCGCGCTGAAACCCGCCGGTGAGCTTGTCGATGCCCTCGAACCCGGTGGCAACGCCGGTGACGCCGCTCTTGCCGTCCAGAGTCGCGAGGTGCTCGAAGTTGCGGACGAGCACCTCCTTGATGTGCTCGAACTCGCCCACGCTGCGCTGCTGCTGGATGGCGAAGACCTTCTGTTCGCAACGATCAAGCAGGTCGCGCGTCTCGCCCGGGTGCTGGTAGCCGAGCTCGGCGATCTCGTTGCCCACACGGATGAGTGAGCGCAGCACGCTCTGCTCGCGCACGATGCCCGCGTAGTACGCCGCGTTGGCGGCCGCCGGCACGAACTCGGCCAGCGTGTGCACGAAGTCACGCCCCCCGGCGCGCTCGAGCATGCCCTCGCGCTCGAGCTGGGCGCTCAGCGTGACGACGTCGACCTCTTCGCCCCGCTCGAACAGGGTGAGGACTCCGCGGTAGACGAGCCGGTGCGTGTCGCGGTAGAAGTCGTCCGGCGAGAGCAGCTCCGCCACCGCCGTGATCGCGTTGGGGTTGACCAGCGTGGCGCCCAGCACGGATTGCTCCGCTTCCAGGTTGTGCGGCGGCAGGTGCGGGCTCGCGGGTACTGCATCGATGCGCTCGACGGCCATTGACTCTCCCGGGCGGTCGGTGGGTGGTGACGTGGGACCAGCAGTCTACTCGCTGGGGCGGACGGCTTCACGTCATCAAGTGAAGGTCTCAGGCACGACTCTTACCCTCAACCTCAGGGTGAGATTTCTGGAGACCTCCAGAAGGAGAGGCTACTCCTGCTTCTGGAGGTACTGCTGCGCCCACTCCTTGCCGCTGCTCCACGTCTGGGTCTGACCGCTTCCGGGGATGTCGCCGCTGATCTGCGCGCCGGCGGCGGCCAGGAGGTACTCGCGCAGGCCGTTCTCCCCGCTCGCCATGATCGCGTCAGCTATGGCCGGGAGCGCCGGCTTGCCCAGGGCGACGAGCTTCACGAAGACCGGCGACACACCGACGTAGTCGTAGGGGTTGGAGCTGGACCCCACCGGCACGCCGTCGACGGCGTCTCCGCGGTCCTCCGCGGCCTTGATGTCGGCCATCATGCGCCGCGCGTAGGTGTGCACCGCGGCGTGGAGCGACCGTAGCGTCGACGAGGGCTCAGGTTTTGGCATCGCACTCTGCGTGGCGGCCGGGGAGGAGGGAGGTTCAGTCGCCGCACCGCCGGACGACCCGCAGCCCGCGGCGATCGCCAGCGCGGTCAGAGCGGCGAGCAGCAGCAGGAGCGGCTTGGTCATCGGTCTCCCCCCTTCGGATCTCCCGCTCCCGAGACTATCCACGCCGCGGGCCGCCGTCGAGCTGAGGAAACTGCTTGACAAACGGGTTCCCATGATGGAAACTCATGGCGTGAGGAGTTTCCGACAGCGGGAGGCAGGGTGAACGCGACACGACGGCAGATCGCCGAGGTGTTCCGCCGCAGGGTCGAAGAGGTCGGCTACGCCAAGGCCACGCTGGACGACGTCGCGCGCACCATGCGGATCTCCAAGAAGACCATCTACGTGCACTTCGACGGCAAGCGCGACATCTACGCGTCTATCGTCGAGCGCCAGGCCGCCGAAGAGAAGCGCCGTCTGGCGGCGGTGCTCTCGGCGCTGCCGACGTGCAAGGCCAAGGTGGAGGCCGCCCTGCGCATCGTGATCGACATGGGGAGGCGCCACGTGGAAGAGACCGAGCGCGAGGAGTGGCTCGCGCAGTACGAGGTCGCCGGCGACGCGTTCCGCAAGGCCAACGGCGACCTGCTGCGCGAGCTCGTGCAGGCCGGCATGGACGCCGGCGAGTTCGTCCCAGGCGACGCGGAGCTGGTTGAGCGCATGGTCACCGCGATGATCGTGGAGTACCTGCTGGGTGTGCGCGAGGACGTCGCCTACGACCGCGACGCGGAGCTCCTGGAGCGCATCCTGAGGTTCATCGGCTAAAGACCAGACAGGCGGACGGGGCGGGCCCGCGTCAGGGCCCTTTTCTCGGCCGCAAGGAAACCATAAAGAGAATCAGTTTCCAAGGAAGGGAGAAGTCATGCGTATCCTCATCGTTCTCGGTCTGCTGCTCGCGGCTCACCTCAACCTGACCGCGCTCGTGCCGGCCGCCGCGGACCAGGCTCCCCCACCGTGGTGGGTGGGCGGCCGGCTCGCCTGGCCGTTCGGCCTCGACACGCACACGCTGCTCCAGGGACCGGCCCTGAGCACGCTCACGCCGCTCCTGGGCATCGCGAGCGCCGTGTTCTTCATCCTCGCCGCGGGCGCGGTGCTGCACTGGGTGGTGCCGGCTCAGTGGGCGGCGGGTCTGCTGGTCGCCGGCGCGGCCTGCTCGCTGGTCCTCCAGGTCGTGTGGATCTCGCCGTGGGCCGTCCTGCCGCTGGTGATGGACGGCGTGCTCCTGTGGGCGCTGTTCAGCTCTCGGTTGCCGGTGACCGCACTGCGCGGTTGAGGCGCCGCTGCCGGACGCGAAGAAGCCCCGGGAGAAGCGCTCGCGCGCCTCGCCCGGGGCTTCCCGGTCTTGTCTCTTCAGCCGTGCGCCGTCAGGCGGGCACGATGATGGTCTTGACGCTGGCGACGAAACCCTCGGCGACCTCGACGTCGACCTGGAAGGTGCCGAGTTCCTTGAGCGGCTCCTCCAGCAGGACCTTGCGCTTGTCGACGGTGATGCCGCGCGCGTCCTTGATGGCGTCGGCCACGTCGGCAGCGGTGATGCTGCCGAACAGCCGGTCGCCCTCACCGGCCTTGGCGGCCAGCGTGATGACCGTCTTGTTGAGCGTGGCCGTGAATTCCTCGGCCTGCACGGCCATGCGGGCCTCGCGCGCCTTGCGCTCTTCTTCGCGACGGCGGAACTCGACGATCTTGCCCGGCGTAGCTACCTCTGCCAGCTTGCGCGGAAGCAGGTAGTTGCGGGCGTAGCCGCGGGCGACGTTCGCCAGCTGGCCCTTGTCGCCGAGGTTCTCGACGTCCTGGAGCAGGATGACCTCCATGGTCTCTCCTCAGCGGGTAGCGTAGGGAAGCAAGGCCAGCTCGCGAGCCTGCTTGATCGCCGGACCCAGCTGGTTCTGGTGGCGACGGCAGGTGCCGGTGATGCGGCGCGAGCGGATCTTGCCCTTATCGGATACGAAGCGGTGAAGGGTCGGATGGCTCTTGAAATCGACCTCTTCGATGTTCTCTTTGCAGAAGTAGCAGAAACGGCGCCGGGCAGGATCGATGCCTCCGGCCTTGCTCTTCTTGTCACGCCGCGGCGTTGGCTTGGAACTCGGCATGCCTGGTCTCTCTCCTTGGGTGCGCCCGAGGGCGCGAACTCTCAGCGCTCAGAACGGGATGTCGTCGTCGACGAAGTCGCCGGACGGCGGCGCGTCGGGCGCGGGGAAGTCGGGGCTCTGACTCTGGCCCTGGCTCTGACGCTGGCCGCCTGACTGCTGCGACTGGTAGCTGCCACCGCCGCCACTCTCGCGCGGGCCGATGAACTGTACGCGGTCGGCAGCGATGCTTACGGCCTCTCGCTTCTGGCCGTCCTGCGTCTCCCACTGGCGCCAGCGCAGACGGCCGGAAACGGCCACCTGGCGCCCGCGCGTGAGGTACTGGGCGCAGGTCTCGGCTTGGCGTCCGAAGACGTCGACGGTGAAGTAGTTGGCCTTCTCGACCCACTCGCCGCTGGCCTGGTCCTTGACCTGGTCGTTGACGGCGATGCGGAGGCTGCACACGCTGGTGCCGCTGGGCGTCGCCTTCAGCTCGGGGTCGCGGGTGAGGTTCCCGATGACGATGACACTGTTGATGGACCCGGCCACGGTAGTCTCCCTTTTCTCAGACGGCCGCTACGACTTGAGCCGCTTGGTCTTGAAGCGCAGGACCTCGTCCGTGATGCTCAGTACGCGTTCGGTCTCTGCGAGGGTCTGGGGGGTCGCCGTGAACGTGATGACGGTGTACACGCCTTCGGATTCCTTCTTGATCTCGTAGGCCATCTTCCGCTTGCCCCACTCGTCGATGCCGGCGATGCTGCCGCCGTCCTTCTCGACGTTGGTGCGAAGACGCTCGACGATCTCCTTCTGGCGATCCTCGTCCGCGTTCGGGTTCACGATGAGCATGAGCTCATACCTGTTTATCCCAATCACCTCCTATGGTCTGTGCGGCCCCAGCTGCCTGCGCTGGAGCAGGGGTGAACAGTCGCCTTGCGGCGTCGTGAACGGGCACCGTACCATCCCGGACCCTGCACGGGCAACCGTACAGCGCGGCGCGGACGGCAGAAAGGGTGACTGGCCGGGACGGCGGTGACGTTGGCGCCTGGTACGGATCGGCTCTGCCGGCGGCGTGTGCGGGGCTCAGGTCTCGGCGACCAGCAGGCTCGAGACGGGAGCCGCGGTCCGCACCTCGCGCACCACGAGATCGCCGTCATCACGGCCCTCGACGTTCCAGATGGCCGCCAGCCGCGGCCGGCCCTTCTCGTCGGAGTGCATGTGCACGAGCACCGGCGTGACTCGCGCGATGACGTCGCGCGCGTAGTCCTGGTCGCCGCCGAATGCCGCGATCATCCCATCCAGTGCGCGGTGCACCGTCTCTGCACGGAGGGTCGCAAGGCCGCCGCAGCGCGGGTCCTGGGCGAGGAAGCTGAAGAACTCGCGGACCTCCTGGGTGTGCATCTCTCCGATCACCAGCCGGCCGGGGTCCATCCGGCGGGCCTTGGCGAAGAGCGTCGGGATGTCGGTGCCGCCGTCCACCCCGAGGCGCACGCAGAAGGAGCGCTCCTTGAGCGCCGGCAGGTCGGGACCCCGCTCGATGGCCACGAAGCGCTCGTCCACGGAGACCATCTCGAACAGCGAGTTGAGCAGCGTCGACTTCCCGGTGGCTCTGTCGCCGAAGATGACGAGCGTGCGACGGTCGCTGAGGAACTGCGCGAGCTTGGCTCCCTGGCCGCCGCTGAGTGTGCCGCCTTCAAGCAGCCCGCGGAACGTCGTGGAGAGCACGCCGGGTGCGCCCACCTCGCCGGCGTACATGACCGAGGTGTGCGAGAAGAGCGTCGCGCGCCGCGCGACGAAGTGCTCGAGGTAGGCGGTCACCTGCGCCTTGAGCAGGCTGCGCAGGATCTCGAGGTGCTCGCGCGTGCTCTCGCCCATCCGCGCGCGCTCGAGCTTGCTGATCGCGGCGTCGATCTCGGTGATGAGCGCGACCTGCACGGCGCGCAGCGCCTGGTCACGGCCGTCGGGCGCGCCGCCCTCAGGGCCGCCCTCCGGGGGCGCGCCTTCGATCGCACCCGGCCCTGCGACCGCCAGCTGCTGGCCGGCAGCGGCCGCGCCGCGGCCTCCCTCGCGGGGCGGCGCAGCCTGGATGTCGTCCTCTGTCATGGCCATGGTCGCGGGCACGCCCGTGCGTCGCGCGGGGGCGTGCTGCTCCTCGGTATCGGCAGGGTGGTGCGTCGGGATGAGTGGTATCGTCCGATCATGACGGACGCGGCCGGTACGATCAGCGTCAGGCTCTTCGCGGGCCTCGAGTCGCGCACTCGGGAGCGCCGCGCGGCGTGGGAGCTCGACCCCCGCGAGGTCGCCACGGTGGGCGCCCTCACCGAAGCCTTGGGTCTAGAGCCCGGCGCCGCCGGTCTCATACTCGTGAACGGCATGCACGCCGGGCCCGAGCAGGTCCTGAGCTCCGGCGACGAGGTCGCGCTCTTCCCGCCCCTGGGGGGCGGATGACCCCGGGCGACCCGGCGACGCCGGAGCCTTTCGACGGGGCCGTGCGCCGCGCCCCCGGACCGCCCCATGTCGGCGCGCCCGGCGTCGACGCCTGGGGCGCCGACGACCCTCAGGACTGGGACCCCGAGCTGGATGACGACCGTGAGCGCGCGCGCCCCGGGCGCGCCGGGCGCGCGCCGCACGTCCGCGGCCGCCACCGGTTCGCGTACGCCATCATCGGGCTGCTCGGCGCCGCGTCGCTCGTCTGCGTGGTGCTCGTCGGCTCGCGGTCCTGGTACTCGCACACGTACCACTACTGGTTCCTTCTCTGGAATCTCGTGCTCGCCTGGGTGCCGTTCGTCTTCGCCGGCGTCGCCTACGCGCTCGCGCCCGCGCGGCGCGCGTACCTCTGGGTGCTGGTAGTGCTGGCGGCCATGGTGTGGCTGGCGTTCTTCCCCAACGCTCCGTACATCCTCACGGACTTCCTGCACCTGGGCAGCATGGGCGACATCGTGCCGGGGTGGTACGACGTGCTCATGCTCTACTGGTTCGCCTGGACCGGGCTGATCCTCGGCATCGTCTCGCTCTATCTCATGCACGAGATCGTGGCGCGAGGCCTCGGGACGGTGACCGGCTGGGTCTTCGTGGTGGTCGTCGCCGGCATCGGGAGCCTGGGCATCTACCTGGGCCGGTTCCTGCGCTGGAACAGCTGGGACCTCGTGCGCCGCCCCGGGCCCCTGGCCGACGAACTGCTGGGCCGCGTGACCGACCCGCGCTCGCAGCCGCGGCTCCTCGGCTTCACGGTCCTGTTCGCGCTCCTCTTCCTGTTCATCTACGTCGCCGTGTACATCTTCGCCAAGCTGACCAAGCCGCCGGAGTCACGCGACAAGGCCTGATACACTCCGGTCATGACTCCGGGCAATATCCCACGACTCATAGAGACACTGAAGGCGCACGCCGGCGACGACAAACGCATCGCCTGCGAGGACGCCTTCAAGGTCGCTCGCGACCTGGACGTGTCGCTCGCGGACGTCGGCCGCACCTGCAACGAGCTGGGCATCAAAGTGATGCAGTGCCAGCTCGGCTGCTTCTGAGCGTCCTCTTCTGACGGGTGCCGGGCGCCCGGCACTGCTTCCGTACGCCTCTTGTCGCCTTCCATGCGCGGGACGAGTCCGCCGCCGCCCTCTCTGGTTAATCGGACCGAAATGGTGGGAATTGAACGAGTGTGAACCCTCAGGTGGCGGTGCCCGGCTGTGCCGCTGTTCCGCCGCCTTCGACCCAGCGCCCGGCTCTCGCCGGGCTCCGTGACGAGGTGAGAAGCATGGCGACCGTGGTACCCAGGACCGAGGTCAGGAACTACCAGATGTACATCGACGGCCGCTGGACGGACGCGTCCGGCGGCGAGACCTATGCCGTTGTCGATCCTGCCTCTGAAGAGGTGATAGCGCACGTACCGAAGGCGAGCGTAGCCGACGCGGAGGCGGCCGTGCGCGCCGCCCGCGAAGCCTTCGACAATGGCCCGTGGCCGAAGATGAAGGCCGTGGAGCGCGCCGAAGTGCTGAACCGGGCCGCGGCGCTCATCCGCGAGCGTGCCGAGGACCTCGCTCGCCTCGAGAGTCTGCAGATGGGCAAGCTCCTCGAGGAAGCGCGCGTGGACATGCAGGACGCGGCGCACACCTTCGAGCTCTACGCCGGCATGGTCCAGGACCAGCACGGTGAGACGCTCGAGGTACCGGGCGAGACCATGAGCCTCGTGGTCCGCGAGCCGATCGGGGTGACCGTGGGCATCACGCCGTGGAACTACCCGGTGCTCATGGCGGCGTGGAAGGCGGCGCCGTCGCTCGCCGCCGGCAACGTGATGATTCTCAAGCCCGCATCGGTGAGTCCGCTCACCAGTCTCGAGATCGCCAGGATCCTCGAGGAGGCCGGGCTGCCCAAAGGCGTCTTCCAGGTCGTCACCGGCCCCGGCGGCGAGGTCGGCGACCACCTCGCCGGCCACACGGACGTCGACATGGTCGCTTTCACCGGGTCGGTGGAGGTCGGCAAGCACATCATGCGGAGAGGCGCCGAGAACGTGAAGAAGGTCGGCCTGGAACTCGGCGGCAAGAGCCCCAACATCGTGTTCGCCGACGCCGATTTCGAGGCCGCCATCGACGGCGCGCTCATCGGTATCTTCGCCGGTACCGGAGAGGTGTGCTCGGCGGGCTCGCGCCTGCTGGTCGAGCGCTCCATACACGACCGCTTCGTGGGCGAGTTGGTCAGCCGCGCGATGGCGATCAAGGTGGGCGACCCGCTCGACGAGGAGAGCGAGATGGGTCCGCTGGTGAGCAAGCAGCAGCTCGACAAGGTCGAGGACTACGTGCGCATCGGCCGGGAGGAGGGCGCGACCCTCGCCACCGGCGGTCACCGTCTCAGCGGCCAGGGCTTCTACTACGAGCCCACCATCTTCGTGGACGTGGACAACTCCATGCGCATCGCCCAGGAGGAGATCTTCGGGCCGGTGCTCGTGGTCATCCCGTTCGACAGAGAGGAAGAGGCGATCCGCATCGCCAACGACACCATCTACGGGCTGGCCGGAGCCGTGTGGACCAAGGACGTCACGCGCGCCATGCGCGTGATCAAGGCTCTGCGCGCCGGCATCACCTGGGTGAACACGTATCACCCGACGTACAGCGAGGCTCCCTGGGGCGGCTACAAGCAGAGCGGTATCGGCCGTGAGCTGGGCAGCTACGGGCTCGACGAATACACGGAGATCAAGCAGATCAACATCGACCTCACCGACCAGCCGATGGGCGTGTACCAGCGTGGCAAGCCGGGCGGCGAGGCTTGCGCGTATGACCCGAGCGGCGGAAACGGCGGGAGCGGCAAGCGCGAAAGCCGCAAGGTCGTGCCGCTCAGCGACCGGCGGCCGTTCCGCGAGGGCGAGACGGCCAAGGACGAGGCCTGGGTGCAGTTCTGCGCGAACTGCACTCCCTGAGAGGCTTGAGATGGCGGGGCGGCCGCGGAGAGGGCGCCGACGGCCCCTGCCGGCGCACGAGCCGCCGCCCCGCCTCTGGAGGGAACCGGAAGGGGGCGGGCGGAGGCGCGCCGCCATCGGCGGCGCGTGAGCCGACCGGCCCTGCCGGGTAAGCAGGCCGGCAGACCAGGAAGACCAGACTGCCGGCGTGAAGGCGGCGGAGGGGGAGGAGCGGCATGAACAGCCCACGTAGCGAGGCTATCGAGCGGGGCGCCGAACACGCGCCGTTCCGCGCGACCTCACGAGCCGCAACGGGGATCCGGGTCAGCGACATCGTCGCGCCGGACCTCGTGATCGCCGCCCCGCAGGGGACCGGGGAGGAGATGGTCTTGCGCGCGCCGTGGGACGGCGCCGAATTGGCGCGCATCCCCACGGCCACCCTCGAGGACATGGACCGCGTCCTCGACCGCGCACGCGCGGCCGCTGAGGCGTACCGGTGGACTCCGGCCTGGAAGCGCGCCGAGATCCTCGAGCGCGCGTCGCATCTCATCGAAGACAACGCCGAGCAGATCGCCCATATCATCGCCGCCGAGGGCGGCAAACCGCTCAAGGACGCGCGCGTGGAGGCCAAGCGCGGCACCAGCACGTTCCGCTGGGCGAGCGAGGAGTCCAAGCGCACCGCCGGCGACCTCGTCGAAATGGACGCCGACCCGAGCGGCGAGCACCGCTTCGGCTGGACGATCCGCGAGCCGCGCGGCGTGATCGCCGCTATCTCGCCCTTCAACTTCCCGCTCAACCTGGTGGCGCACAAGGTGGCGCCGGCGCTGGCCGGGGGCAACGCCGTGGTGCTCAAGCCGGCCTCCAACACCCCGCTCACGGCCATGCGGCTGGCGGAGATCCTGACCGAGGCCGGCCTGCCCGACGGCACGTTCCAGGTGGTCGTGGGCCCGGGCCGGACCATCGGGAACATGATGGTCACCGACGAGCGCACCAACATGGTCAGCTTCACGGGCAGCCCGCCGGTGGGGCGGCAGATAGCCAGTGACTCCGGCATGAAGATGGTCACACTGGAGCTCGGCAACAACTCGGCGACCATCGTCGACGACGACGCTAATCTGGACCTCGCGGTGCAGCGCGTCGTGGCCGGCGGGTTCGCCAACTCCGGCCAGATCTGCATCTCGGTGCAGCGCGTCGTGGTGCACCAGGCGGTGTACGACGCGTTCATGGAGAAGCTCATCCCGCTGGTCGAGGCGCTGAAGGTCGGGGATCCGCTGGACGAGTCCACCGACGTCGCTTCGCTCATCAACGAGGGCGAGACGGAGCGGGTCAAGGGCTGGATCCAGGAGGCTGTGGACCAGGGCGCGACGCTCGCCACCGGCGGTGTGGACGCGGACGGCCGCCTGCGGCCGACGGTGCTGACGGACGTGACGCGCGAGATGAAGGTCTGCGCCAGGGAGGTGTTCGGCCCGGTCCTGAGCATCCTCAAGGCGCGCGACCTGTGCGAGGCCATCGACATCAGCAACGACAGCGAGATGGGCCTGCAGGCCGGCGTCTTCACCAACGATCTGAACAAGGCGATGTACGCCGCCCGGCGCCTGGAGGTCGGCGGGGTCATGATCAACGAAGTCCCCACCTTCAGGGTTGACCACATGCCGTATGGTGGTATCAAGGGTTCCGGCATTGGCCGTGAAGGATTGAAATACGCCATCCGGGAAATGACGGAGCTGAAGATGGTGGCCATCCGCGAGATGGACTGGCAGACCGGCGGACCACCTACCGACGCCTGCCTGCGCGAGCCGCTCGGACCTTGAGGGGCTCGGACGGGCAGGCGGCCGGGGGGTCGCGTGGCTGGCAAAGCACGGGGCGTGACCGGCCGGGAGCCACGGCGAAAGGAGGCACGCGACATTGACTGACTTACGAGGTGCGGCGCGCTAGACGCCCGCATGCGGTGCAATAGCGCGCCGCGCCGAGCACATGGGGCGGCGGGCCTTCGGGCCCGCCGCCCTCTTCTCGTTCCGGGACGGGATCGCCGTGAGGGCCCGGGCGCGGGCAGGACAGCCTGTAACGCCCCGGCCCTTCGCTTCAGCTACTTCGGCCTTGCCGGACGCTAAGGGATTCCTTACACTGAGCGCGCTTCTCCGAGCGCCGGACTCCTACGGGCATCGCCTACGGAGCCGGATGCCGGCAGGGTACAGCGGGAAACCGCCGTGTCTCCCAGAGCGGAAAGGAGAAGGAGCCAGTCGGGCATTCCGCGCGCGGTAAGGTCCTGTCTCATGGTCCGCGCGCGACGGCCTCATTGAGAGGTGCCCGCATCCTCCTTGCCTTGGCCGTCCTCGGCGACGCGACCTCTTCCGCCACCCTCCATCGGAGCAGCGCGAAAAGGGACCCCTGGGAGGAGAAAAGGATGAAGACCAGATACGCCCTGGCCGGCGTGGCGGCGGCAGTCATGCTGCTCGTGCTGGCCGCCCCCGCGTCGGCGATGCGCCGCGCCGACGCCGGCACCCCCTACGGCTGGCTGCTCCAGTTGCGTGGCGCCAAGCGCAGCACGATCGCCGACTACGCCTACCGCGCCTGGAAGAAGCAGCCTGGCGTCAGAGTGACCGTGGTCGACGACAACAAGACCCCGGACGACGCCAGCGACGACCTCACCTACACGGGCGTCGGCCTCTGGCGTCTGGTCGGCAGGATCGACGACAAGAACCCCAAGGGGTTCAACAGGAAGCTCGCCACCACGGCGCCCGGCTACAACGTGGTCGTCACCGGCGTGGACGGCTACAGCGCGACCTACACGAGCGCCGAGGTGGCCTCGCTCAAGGATGCCCTCGTGGTCGCCGACCGCCTGAACGGCCAGCCGCTCTCTCTCGGCACCGCGGCGATCAAGAACGACGTCGCCAGCTGGAAGCCCATGTGGCCGCTCAAGGTCGTCACCAACGACGCCAACGTATTCGGCAGCCGCAAGGTCGCCGGCCTGGCGCGCATCAGCATCGAGCCGGCCGTCACGACCGAGGCCCGCGCTGCCGACGCCGGCACCCCCTACGGCTGGCTGCTCCAGTTGCGTGGCGCCAAGCGCAGCACGATCGCCGACTACGCCTACCGCGCCTGGAAGAAGCAGCCTGGCGTCAGAGTGACCGTGGTCGACGACAACAAGACCCCGGACGACGCCAGCGACGACCTCACCTACACGGGCGTCGGCCTCTGGCGTCTGGTCGGCAGGATCGACGACAAGAACCCCAAGGGGTTCAACAGGAAGCTCGCCACCACGGCGCCCGGCTACAACGTGGTCGTCACCGGCGTGGACGGCTACAGCGCGACCTACACGAGCGCCGAGGTGGCCTCGCTCAAGGATGCCCTCGTGGTCGCCGACCGCCTGAACGGCCAGCCGCTCTCTCTCGGCACCGCGGCGATCAAGAACGACGTCGCCAGCTGGAAGCCCATGTGGCCGCTCAAGGTCGTCACCAACGACGCCAACGTATTCGGCAGCCGCAAGGTCGCCGGCCTGGCGCGCATCAGCATCGAGCCGGCAGAGGCGGGCGCCCCCTTTTGACACGGAGGCAAGGGCGGAGACATCCCGGGCTGTGGCCTCGATCGGGTCCGACGATCCGCCGCCGGGCGGCTGGACGCTGACGCTAAAGGGTCGCCTGACAAAGGTACTTCCCGTCGCCAAAGTGCCGGCCACGGTCATCTGGGACGGCACGAAGGCGGGCGACATCAATCCGTCGCTCAAATACGTCTACAAGGGTCAGTCGCTGTACAAGCTGCTGGCCAAGGTCGACGACGCCAAGCCGGGTTCGTTCAATCTGGCCAAGGCCAAGAAGGGCTACACGATCCAGTTCATCTGCCGCGACGGCTACAAGCCCAAGATCAGCAGCAAGCTGATCCTCAAGCATGGCAAGCCTCGGGTGCACTGGATCGTCGCCAAGATCAAGGCCGCCCAGCTGCTCCAGGGCGGCGAGGCCCCCTTCCGGTTCGTCGGGGGACCGCCCATCACGCAGCCGTTCAACAACAAACTGTCGGCTTACGGCATCGTCAAGATCCGGCTCAGGTTCTGAGCCGGGGTCGCTCCGGCGGCAGCGGCGGGGTCTCGCCATTCGCCCCGCCGCGCCGCCGCCGGGGAGGTAACAGATGAGGGAGCAGCGATGAAGATCCACAAGACGATCCTGGCGACGGTGCTCCTCGCGCTGCTCGCCGTCGCGGCCGTGGCGGTCGCCGGGGTCATCGCCGGGGTCACTCCGGCACGCGCCGGCGACCCGGTGGTGCTCACGGTTTCCGGCAACGGCGTGAGCAAGACGTTCACCATGTCGGAGCTCAAGGCGATCACGCCGTACTCCGGCTATTCCGGGTTCGTCAACAGCGCCGGCACCGTCTACAAGCCCGAGCCCATCAAGGGTGTGAAGCTGACCGAACTTCTGGCGACGGCCGGCGTCACCATGACCACACTCAACGCGTGCGATGTCACCGCCCCTGACAACTACGGCATGACGTTCACCTACGACAATGTGATGAACCGGAACGGCGTGCAGTGGTACAACGCAGACACCAAGCAGAAGGAGGATTCCAAGGCGGATTGGGACCTCATCGTGGCGTACGAGGAGAACGGTTCCGCCATCTCGCCCGCGCCCAGCGGTGACGGTCCGTTGAGGCTCGTGATCGCGCAGCAGACCGACACCAATCAGATCGTCGACGGTCACCTTCTGGTCAAGTGGGTCTCCAAGGTCAACCTCCGCGGCGCCGTGGCGGACTGGAAGGTCAAGATGTACGGCCTCAAGAAGAAGAACCGCGTGCGTCAGACCTACACGCTCGACCGCTCCACGTTCGATTCCTGCGCGACGCCCAACTGCCACGGGGCGTCTTGGTTGGACCCGAAGACCAAGAAGACGTGGAGCGGTGTGCCGCTCTTCCTCTGCATCGGCAAGGTCGACGGCGGACCGGCTCACGACAGCTACAACGCCTACAACGAGGCACTGGCGCTCAAGGGGTACCGCATCAAGCTCGTGTCCGCGAACGGCAAGTCCGCGATCATCGGCTCGCGCACGGCGCGTAACAGGGTGAGCATCCTGCTGGCCAACAAGCTGATGGGCTCGGAGTTGACGAGCTCGAGCTACCCGCTCAAGCTGGTGGGCCCGGCGAAGAGGGTGCCGAAGCGCCTCTCCATCGGCCGTATCACGAAGATCTACCTGCTGCCCAAGTGAGTCTGTGGCCGGCAGGTAGAGGGAGCGTCAGGTGACGCGCCGCGGCCGGCGACTGCCGCCACCCGGGCGGACGCTCCGCATGCGCTTCGCCGTGCTGGGGGTCCTGACCGTGGCCGCGGTGGGCTTGGCCGTGCTGGTAGCCGCCTGCGGCGGCTCGGGCGGCCAGGCCTCGACCTCACCGGCCGCGTCCGGACCGGTGGTCCTCACCGTGAGGGGCGAGAAGAACAGCCGGACCTTCACCATGGACCAGCTCGAGGCGATGCCCTCATACGAGGGCTACGCCGGCATCAAGAGCAGTACCGGCGTCATCACGCCGCCGTCGAAGTACAGAGGCGTGCCGCTGACCGACCTGGCCGCTCTTGTCGGCGGTATCTCCCGTGTCAACGGACTGACCATCGTGGCCAAGGACGGCTACGGCATGACGTTCACCTACCGGCAGATCGTGGAGGGTGACTTCATCACCTACGACCCCGCGACCGGCGACGAGGAGCCGCCGTCGGGCAGGCTGCACGCGATCATCGCGTACGCGAACGACGGCAAGCTCCTGGGCGCCGACGACGGGCCGCTCAAGCTGGCCGTGGCCGAGGACACGCCGGCGCAGGTCGTCGACGGCCACTGGGCGATCAAGTGGCTCGATGAGATCAGCGTCACCAAGGCTTCGGCGGCCTGGAAGGTCCAGTTGCAGGGTGTGGTGCCCGGAGAGATCACCCGCGCCTCCTACGTCAACTGCGCCTCACCCGGCTGCCACGGTTCCGGCTGGATCGATGCTCAGGGACACCGCTGGGAGGGCATCCCGCTCTACCTCGTCTGTGGCCTGGTGGACGGCGGCAAGAAGCACGACGCCGGCGCCTACGACGCGAAGCTCGCGAAGAAGGGTTACCAGATCCAGATCGAGACGGGCTCGGGCAAGGTCGTCACCATCGACTCGCGGCAGATCGCCGGTAAGTCGAACGTCGTGCTCTCGTCCAAGATGGACGGCGGGGAACTGCCCGACGAGTACTTCCCTCTGCGGCTCGTCGGCCCGGGGCTGAGCGAGGCTCAGATGCCCGGGGGGATCGCACGCATCGTCGTGCGCTTGAGGTGAGAGGGGCGACGGCGAGGTGGTCGCGGCTTCGCCCAGCGGGACCGGGCGCGACCGCGGCCCGGGTCGCACTGACGCTTGCCGTCGTCCTTTGCCTCGCCGTCGCGCTTGCCGGCTGCGGGTCGAGCCGACGACAGGTCAAGCTCATCTACGCCGGCAGCCTGATCGTGCCATTCGACAAGCTGACGGCCGCATTCGAGAAGCAGCACCCCGGGGTGGACGTCGTCACCGAGGCTCATGGGAGCATCCAGGTGCTGCGGCACGTCACCGAACTGGGTGACCGCATGGACCTGGTCTTCACCGCCGACGAACAACTCGTGCCGCCGCTGATGTACGACCGCGACGACCCTGCCACCGGCAAGCCCTGGGCGAGCTGGGACTGTACGTTCGCCACCAACCGGGTGGTGCTGGCCGTCTCGCCCAAAAGTCCGCTGGCCGGCGAGTTGACGTCGAAGACGTGGTATCGCCGGATCACAGGTTCCGACGTGCGCTTCGGGCTCGCCGACCCGCGCTTCGATCCAGCCGGTTACCGTGCCCTGATGGTGCTGCAGCTGGCCGAGAAGGCGTACGGAGACCCCTACCTCTTCGAGGACATGCTCATGGGACGTTTCACCGCACCGGTCACGGTGGAGCGCCGCGGAGATGTGGACGTCGTCGAAGTGCCCGAACTCCTGGAGACGAGAGCCGGCTCCAACATCGTGGTCCGCGGGGCCAGCATCCAGCTTGTCGCCCTGCTCGAATCAGGTGATCTCGACTGCGCGTTCGAGTACGAGAGCGTGGCTCGGCAGCACGGGCTCAAGTACGTCAAGCTGCCGTCCTCCATCGACCTCGGTGAGGAGAGATTCAAGGACGACTACCGCAAGGTCGAGGTCAAGCTGGACTTCCGCCGCTTTGCCAGTGTACGGCCGGTGTTCCGCGGGGACTTCATCCGCTACGCGTTCACCATCCCGGAGAACGCTCCAGACCCCGTGACGGCGCGGCAGTTCGCGGCGTTCCTCCTCGGCCCGGAGGGCCGGCGGATCCTCGAAGCCGACCGCCAGCCCGTGCTGACGCCACCGGAGCTGGACCACCCGGCGGCTGCGCCGGAAGAGGTGAGGCGGGCGTGCGCGCGGACCCCGTGAGCCCGCCCCGGTGATGGCCGGCCGCCGCATTTCCCTGTTCTGGGCGCTCTGCGCGGTCGCCGGGGCTGCGGTGCTCACCTTCGTGCTGCTGCCCGCGGCCAGCATGATCGCCGGTGCCGGCGCCGGTCTGCTGGGCGAGGCGCTGCGCCAGGACGATGTGCGTCGCTCCCTGGTCCTCACGGTCACGGCGGCGCTCATCTGTACCGTCATAGGCTTTGTCGCCGGCGTGCCGCTGGCGTACCTGCTGGCGCGCAAGGACTTCCCCGGCAAGCGCGCCCTCGAGGGCGTCATCGACCTGCCCATCGTCTTTCCGCACACGGCCGCCGGCATCGCTCTGCTCACAGTCTACGGGCGCGAGGGCGTCGTCGGGCGGCTGCTTGCGCCGTTCGGCATCACCTTCACCGAGACCATGGCCGGCATCGTGCTGGCGATGCTGTTCGTCAGCCTGCCGTTTCTCATCGACGGCTCGCGCGAGGCGTTCGCCCTGGTCGACGAGCGCTACGAGCACGTGGCGCGCACGCTCGGGTCGTCGCGCTTCGGCGCGTTCGCGCGAGTCACGTTCCCGCAGGCGTGGCGCGGGGTCCTGGCGGGGGCAGTGCTCATGTGGGGCCGGGGGATCAGCGAGTTCGGCGCGGTGGTCATCCTCGCCTACAACCCCAAGGTCATCGCGGTGCTGACCTTCGAGCGGTTCGAAGGGTTCGGGCTCCGCGCCGCGCAGCCGCCCGCGGTGCTCATCGTGATCGTGGCGTTCGTGGTGTTCCTGCTGGTGCGCACATTCCTGGTACCGCGTCGGAGAAGGCCCAGGAAGGGAGCGCTGTGATCGAGCTGCGCGGACTCGAGGTGGAAGCCGGCAGGTTCCGTGTGGGGCCGGTCGACCTGACGGTCGATGACGGTACCTACGCCGTGCTCCTCGGCCCGAGCGGCGCCGGCAAGAGCCTCGTGCTCGAGGCGGTCGCCGGCGTGCGTCCGGCGGCCGCCGGAGAGGTGCGGCTGGCCGGCGCCGACGTCACTGAGGCCGTGCCTGAGCGCAGGCATGCCGGTCTGGTGTTCCAGGATGGTTTGCTGTTCCCTCACCTCACAGTGGCCAGGAACATCGCCTACGGCTTGCGCGGCGCGGCCGAGGACGGCCGCAAGGGCCGTCGCGCGGACGTGCCGCGACTCGCCGCGGCGGTGGGAGTGGAGGATCTGCTCGCCCGCCGCCCGGCCACGCTGTCGGGGGGCGAGCGCCAGCGCGTAGCGCTGGCGAGGGCGCTCGCCGCCCGGCCTCGAGCCCTGCTGCTCGACGAGCCACTGAGCGCCGTGGACCAGGAGTCTCGTGAGGCGCTGCAGGAGTTGCTGAGGAGCGTTTGTCGCGAACGCGGCTTGCCGGTGCTGCACGTCACGCACGACCGCGCCGAGGCGTTCGCGCTCGCCGACGCATGCTACGTGCTCATCGACGGCAAGATGCGCCAGCAGGGCCGGCCGCTCGACGTACTGCGGCGGCCGGCCGACGTGGCGGTCGCCCGGTTTCTCGGCGCACGCAACGTCCTGCCGGCACGCCGGGGCGCGCGCGACCCGCACGAGGCAGTACTACACGGCGGAGGCATTCTCACCGTGGCCGAGCCGCTGCCCGAGGGTGACGTGACGGTCGTTATCCGTCCGGAGGATGTGTGCCTTTCGCAGACCGCATCGCGGTCGCTCGTGGCGGAGGTCGTCCGGCTCACGCTGCAGGGCGGCTACGTGCTGGTAGGGCTGGAGGCTCCGGCGCCGCTTGATGCCCTGGTCTCCGCCGGCGACTTTGAGGCGGCCGCCGTGCGCGTCGGTCAACAGGTCGCCGTCACAGTGCGGCCGGCCGACGTCCATGTGCTGCCGGCTGCGATTCCGCAGCCGTCATCCCGGTCCGCCGAGCAGAGGAGGTGAGCTGCGGCGGGAGCATCCTTGAAGATGTCGCGAAGCATCGCCCTCGTCGAACCTGTCGACCCGCTGTTCACGCTCGGGGGCGGATCGGACGAGCGAAGCGCGTCCACCACGCCTTCGCTGACGATGCACGTGCGGAATGTGACGGCGAGGGCACTGTAGACGAACCTCGGTGCGCCGGGCGTGGACAAGGAGTTCCGCAGATGCGGGTTCTGCCGAGTCGGCAGAGTCCACCGTCGAAAGCGCGCAGGCGCCGGTCACAGGTGTGCTCATCGACCAGGGCGGCAGGTGGTGACCGGCGTGCCGTGCAGGCTCTCCGCCGGGGCCGAGCCAGCGAGCGGCGGCGCCTCTACGGGCTGTGCGTAGAGGGGGCTGGGCGTGCCGAGCCTGCTCATCGGCGCCACGGCGGGAATCGTGATCGCCGTGCTCTTCGGCCCGGGCTGGTCACCACCGCGTCACTTCGCGAGCTGACCGGTTTCAGCTCCTCTCCGGGCGCCTTGCCCCGGCGGTGAGGGACTCCTTATACTGGCGCTGCTTCTCCGAGCGCCGGACTCCTACGGGCATCGCCTACGGAGCCGGATGCCGGCAGGGTACAGCGGGAAACCGCCGTGTCTCCCAGTATGGAAAGGAGAAGGCGCACCTGGCTCCGCGCCCGGTCCCCTTTCCCCGCTGTCTGCCGGCCATCGCGGCGCGTGGGGGCTCGGCAGCGCGGCCGGGGTTTCTCGCCCATTCCTCTTGCCGCGCTGCCCGGCCTTTCTCAGCCGCGCCTTGGTGAGCAAGGACCGCGGTGACGCGGCGCCGGGCGGGTACTCCTCCTCGAGGGAGTACAGGCACGCCCGTCCGGCGTCCGTCGTCCTTTCGGGCCGCCGGTCACGCCCGGGTCTCCGCGCGCGTTGTCTCCATGAGTGACGAACGCGCGGCCGGTGTCGTACACTGGCAGTCCATGGACGGCTCCCCCCGCGCACAGAATCGGGTCGACTACCTGCGTCTCTCAATCACCGACCGCTGCAACCTGCGCTGCACGTATTGCATGCCACCGGACGGGGTGGAGGCACGCGGCCACGGCGATATCCTGAGCTACGAGGAGCTCGCCGCCTTCACGCGCGTCGCCGCCGGGGTCGGGATCACCAAGGTGCGCATCACCGGCGGCGAGCCGCTCGTCCGGCTGGGATGCGCCGACTTCGTCGGCATGCTCAGCCGCACCAGCCGCATCCACGACATCTCGCTCACCACCAACGGTCTACTGCTGCCGAAGTTCGCCGCCGATCTGGCCGCCAACGGCCTCCAGCGCGTCAACATCAGCCTGGACAGCCTCGACGCCGAGCGCTTCAGCCGCGTCACCCGCGGCGGCAAGCTCGGCGACGCGCTGGCCGGCATCGACGCGGCGTTCTCCGCCGGGTTCTCGCCGGTCAAGATCAACACGCTGCTGCTGCCCGGCGTGCTCGACGAGCTGGACGCGTTCGTGGCGCTCACGCGCGAGTACGACGTGCACGTGCGGTTCATCGAGTTCATGCCTCTGGACCGGCGGATCGCCGGCGACGACGAGCTCGGCGGCGAGGGTCGCCTGCTGGCCGCGGGCGACGTGCTGCGCAAGCTCATGCAGGAGTACGTGGTCGTCGGGCACGACGGCCCCTACGGGCACGGCCCGGCGCAATACTGGAAGGTCGCCGGCGCGCGCGGCACCATCGGCTTCATCGCCGGCGTCTCCGAGCACTTCTGCGCGAACTGCAACCGGCTCCGTCTCACCGCCGACGGCCGGTTGCGCACCTGCCTGTTCTCCGGCGCGGAGGTCAACGTCCGGCCGCTGCTCGCCGACCCCGAGGCGCTCCACGGCGCCATCGAATCCGCCGTCGCCGGCAAGCTCTACGACCGTTGCAGCGAGGCGCTCGCCAACGACCGGGCCATGTCCCAGATCGGCGGCTGACGGTGGCTGATCGCGAGTTCAGCCACCTGGACGAGCGTGGGCGCGCGGCCATGGTCGACGTCGGCGCCAAGGACGAGACCGAGCGCGTGGCGCGCGCCGAGGCCGCCGTCGTCATGGCGCCGGAGACTCTGGCGATCATCGTCGACGAGGCCGCGCCCAAGGGCGACGTCATCGCCGTCGCGCGCCTGGCCGGCATCATGGCCGCCAAGCGCACGCACGAGCTCATCCCCCTGTGCCACCAGCTCAACCTGACCAACGTGGCGGTGGACATCGAGGCCGACCAGACCCTGCCCGGACTGCGCGTCACGACGGAGGCGCGCCTCAAGGGCCGTACCGGCGTCGAGATGGAGGCTCTGGTGGCCGCGTCGGTCGCGGCGCTCACCGTCTACGACATGTGCAAGGCCGTGGACCGCGGCATGGAAGTGACCGGCGTGCGGCTGCTCGAGAAGAGCGGGGGCCGCAGCGGACACTGGCGGCGGGAGGCCGCCGAGTGAGCCATCCGCCCGACGGCCGCGTCCACTCCGTCAACGTCTCGGAGAAGAAGGGCGTGCAGAAGAAGCCCGTCGACTCCGTGACGCTGGTCGTGGAGCACGGCATCCAGGACGACGCGCACGCCGGGCCCTGGCACCGCCAGGTCAGCCTGCTCGCCGACGAGAGCGCGCAGAAGATGCGCGACTCGGGCGGCGACGTGGACGTCGGCGACTTCGGGGAGAACATCACCACCGAGGGCATCCGTGTGTGCGACCTCCCGGTCGGCTCGCGGCTGCGCCTCGGGCCGGCGCTCGTGGAGGTCACTCAGATCGGCAAAGAGTGCCATGCGCACTGCGCCATCTACCACCAGGTGGGTGACTGCGTCATGCCGCGGGAGGGCATCTTCGTGCGCGTGCTCGAGGGCGGGGAGGTCAAGGCCGGCGACGAGATCTTCATGGAGAAGAAGAGCCTCATCCACGCCGCCGTGCTCACCTCCAGCGACAAGGGCGCCCGCGGCGAGCGCGACGACACCAGCGGCGACGTGCTCGAGGAGGCGCTACGTGAGCTCGGCGTGGCCGCCGTGGAGCGGGCGATCGTACCGGACGAGGCCGACCAGATCGCGGCGGCGCTGCGGCACTGGGCCGACGACACACCGGTCAATCTCATCCTGACCACCGGCGGCACCGGCATGACCAGCCGGGACGTGACGCCCGAGGCCACCCTGTCGGTGCTCGACCGTCAGGCGCCCGGCTTCGCCGAGGCCATGCGCGCCGGCTCGCTCGAGAAGACGCCGCATGCCATGCTCTCGCGCGCCGTGAGCGGCATCCGCGGCAAGACGCTCATCATCAACATGCCGGGCAGCCCGCGCGCGTGCCGCGAGCAGTTCTCGATGGTGGCCGCGGCGCTGCCGCACGGGGTGGAGAAGCTGCTCGACCTGGGCGGCGACTGCGCTCCGCTCAACGCGCCGCCCTCTCGCTGACATCGCCCCGGCCGCTCCGTCAGCCGAACCGCTGGCGGCGCTGGTAGCTCAGATAGGCGGCGACAGCGGCGTCGGCCTCTTCCACCGCGCGCCGGTTGCCGGCGCTCAGACGGTCGCCGACGCTCTGGCGCGTGACTCCCAGCCGGTCGGCGACCTCGCGCTGGTGGCCCAGCTCGCGATAGGCCGCGATCGCCTCCCACTGCTTGTCGGTGCGCGCGCGGATGAGCGGGTCCACGAGGCGGCAGAGCGCGCCGAGGAGCACGTCGCCGGCATCACCGGTCCCGAGGTAGCGGGTGAGGCCCTTGTCGCGGATGACCAGCTGCAGGGCGCGGCGGGCGAGCGAGTACGCGTCGCGGTCGGTCGCCGTGGACTCGCGCGGGTGGGCGACGACGCCGATGCCGACGCCGGCGCGCAGTTGCCGCGGGGCCAGCCGTTCGCGCAACACGCTGAGGCACAGCGGCGTCTGGGCGGGGTCGACGAGAGCCCCGTCGACGCGGTCGTCACCGGAGAGGCCGAACGGCTCGGCGATCGCCGGCTTGAAGAGCCTGTTGACGCGTTCGAGGGCGCCGCGCAGCTTCTCCCTGTCCGCGGCGCCCGCTCCGGCGACCTCGGCGAACACCACAGCGATCAGTTTCGTCTCGCGACGTTTGTCGATGGGCATGCTGCTAGCTACGCCGCGGCAGGCGACTTCTCCTGCCTCAGCCGCCGCAGAGGCGCAACCCGGGCTCGACCCCCGCCGCTCGGTCCGCCGGCGGGTCTCCCCCCGTGTCACCGGGCTCCGAGTCGCCTGCAACACCGAGTCCGGTGCGAGCCTGCGCGCGGGTCGCGCGCGAGGCGGCGGCGGCGCATACTCACCCAGGCGTAGTGGAAATGGCAAGAACGTCATTCGTCGGCTACACTAGTCGGGCTCCGGCACATACAACCAGGGGTATTCCGCTTGAACAAGAAATCCCGCACTCGTCTGCTCGTCGCCACCGGTGTCATCGTCATCGTCTTCATCATCGGCGTGGTGTTCCTGGTGCAGAAGCAGGGCGCGTACTACCGGCAGGTGTCGGACCTCGTCACCGGGCAGTACGACGGCAAGAACGTCAAGGTCGGGGGCAAGGTGCTCGACGGCACCATCAAGCGCGACTCCACCGGAGTCCATTTCGCCATCCAGGACCTGACGGGCAAGCAGGACAAGGTCAACGTGCTGTACAGCGGTCAGATGCCCGACACGTTCGACGCAGGCGTCGACGTGGTGGTCATCGGCAAGTACGCCAGCAACGGGGCGCTCATCACCGCCGACCAGCTGCAGACCAAGTGTCCCAGCAAGTACCAGGGATCGGCCTCACCAGCACCAGCGCCCGAGCAGTGAGGTCGGCCACATGATCGAGCTCGGTCGCTATTCACTGATCGCTGCGCTTGTCTTCGCGCTCGGCGCAGTCTGGTTCATCGCCTTCGGCTTCTTCGGCCACCGCAAGGACCTCATCCGCTACGGCTACTACGCCGTCTACGGCTTCTTCCTGACCACGGTCATCGCCTCGGCGGTGCTGCTGCAGGCGTTTCTCAAGGCGGACTTCAGCTTCGGCTACGTCGCCGAGAACTCCGACGTGACACTGTCGACCTTCTACCGGATCGCCGGCTTTTGGGCCGGCCAGTCGGGCTCGTTCCTGCTCTGGCTGCTGCTGCTCGCCGTCGCGGTCATCATCCTCGCGGTCAGCGACCTCAACCGCCTCGAGCGGCTGACGGCCGGGGCGGTGGCGGTGCTGAGCGTCATCTCCGCCGTGTTCGCCGCCCTCATGGTGCTCGACCCGGGCTCCAACCCGTTCGTCAAGGCCGAGGCCGGCGCGATGCCGTTCGGACTCAACCCGCTGCTCCTGCATCCCGCCATGGTGCTGCACCCGCCGAGCCTCTTCGTCGGCTACGTCGGGCTGGCCGTGCCGTTCGCGTTCGCCGTCAGCACGCTGCTGTTGGGGCGCGGCGATAAGCTCTGGGTCCAGCGCGCTCAGAAGTGGGCCGTGTTCGGCTGGCTGTTCCTCTCGCTGGGCATCGGCCTCGGCGCCTGGTGGGCCTACGTGGTACTGAGCTTCGGCGGCTACTGGGGCTGGGACGCCGTGGAGAACACGTCGCTGGTGCCGTGGCTCACGGCCACGGCGCTGCTCCACTCCTTCACGCTGTACAAGGCGCGCGGCCTGTTCAAGCGCTGGGCGCTCGGTCTGGCCGTGCTCACCTTCTGGTTCACGATACTTGCGACCTGGACCACGCGCACCGGTCTCATCCAGTCGGTGCACGCGTTCGAGAAACGCCAGCTGCTGGTGTGGATCCTGTCCACGTTCCTGATCGTCGTCGCCGCCTCCAGCGTGGGGCTCATCGTCTGGCGCTGGCGCAAGTTCGACAGCCACGACGACGTGGACAGCTGGCTCTCACGCGACTTCCTCTACTACGTCACGAACCTGCTGCTCACGTTGTTCGCCGTCGCGGTGGCGTTCGGCACCGTCGCCGTGCCGCTGCTGCTCGACCGGTCGGTGGGGGCGGGCACCTACGACGCCGTCGCGCGTCCGCTCGGCGTGCTGGTCCTCGCCTTGATCGCCGTCTGCCCGCTGCTCGCGTGGCGCAAGACCGACGGCGCCCAGCTGCGCAAGACGCTCGTCCTGCCCACTGTGACGATGCTGCTCTCCGTTCCGCTGTGGCTGTACCTCGGGTTCCAGTCCAGCGTCGTGGGCTTCATCGGCCTCATGGTGTGCGGGTTCGCCTTCGGCGCCGTCGTCCAGTTCGTGCTGCGCGCGGCGCGCCGGGCGGCCGGACCGGACAAGAACCTCTGGTCCGGCCTGGGGCGCGCCTTCTCCGGCAGCCGCACGCGCACCGCCGCCTACGTCGTGCACATGGGCATGGTGCTGATCGTCGCCGGCCTGCTCGGCTCCACCGTCTACAAGGCCGAGAGCTCGACCATCGTCAAGGTCAAACCGGGCGCGACCGCTAGCCTCAACGGCTACACGCTCACGTACAGAAGCATGGCCGACAGCACCGGTCCGCAGAGCTCCACCAAGAGCACGGCCACTTTCGCGGTCACCAAGGACGGCACGTCGCTGGGCGTGCTCAAGCCGCACACCGACGTCTACCCGGTCGCCGGGGCCGCGGTGCGCGCCGTGATCCTGGGGCGGCCGTTCGAGGACCTCTTCGTCGTCGCCGACGAGCCGTTCGACAGCACCTCAAAGACGATCGCCCTGCGCATGGTGGTCTTCCCGCTCATCCGCTGGGTGTGGATCGGCTCGATCCTGCTCGTCGCCGGCGCCACAGTCTCCCTCTGGCCGAAGCGCCGCAAGCAGGAGCAGGAGGCGCGCGTCTCCGAGCGCGTCGAGGCGGACGCGACCGCCTAGGGGAGCTCGCCGATGTCGGACGACAAGGACCGGCAGGACGGCGGGGCTCCCCTCGAGATCGAGGTCGAGGGCCTGCGCAAGACGTTCGGCCGCCGTGAGGTGCTCAAGGGCATCTCGTTCGGGGTGCCGCGCGGCGGGTTCCTGAGCATCTTCGGCCCCAACGGCGCCGGCAAGACGACCACCCTGCGCGTGATCGCCACCCTGCTCACCGCCAGCGGCGGCAAGGTGCAGGTGGCCGGCCATGATGTGCGCGAGGACCCCATGCCGGTGCGCAGGGCCATCGGCTTCATCTCGCACAACGCCATGCTGTACCCGGACCTCACCGCCCAGGAGAACCTGCGCTTCTACGCCGACATGTACGGCGTGGAGGGCCGCGAGGCGCGCATCACCGAGTTGCTGGAGCGGCTCGAGCTCTCTGCGCGCCGGCACGACGTGGTGCGCACCTACAGCAAAGGCATGCGGCAGCGGCTGGCCATCGCGCGGGCCATCCTGCACCGCCCGCGCGTCCTGCTGCTGGACGAGCCGCACTCGGGCCTCGACCCGCGCGCCGTCGACATCCTCGACGGGCTGCTCGCCGAGATCCGCGACGAGCACACGTTCCTCATGGTCACCCACAACATCGCCAAGGGCCTGGAGTGGGGGACGGACCTTATGATCATCGAGAACGGCCGCATCGCCTACGAGCATGCGGCCGGCGTGGACCACCAGGCATTCAGCGCCGTGTACCGCGAGCATGTCCACGACGGAAGCGTGGCGTGAGATGAGCGGCTGGGCGCAGTTCAAGGCGATCCTGCGCAAGGACCTCATCCGCGAGCTGCGCACGCGGGACATGCTCGTGAGCATGATCCTCTTCGTCCTGCTGGCGATGATCATCTTCCACTACGCCTTCACGGTGAAGGAGGGAGCGGACCTCACCTATTTCACCGGCGGCATGCTGTGGGTCACGTTCATCTTCGCCATGCTGCTCGGGCTCAACCGCTCGTTCGCGCAGGAGAAGGACGAGCACTGCCTCGACGGCCTGCTGCTCTGCCCTGTCGACCGCGTGACCATCTTCTTCGCGAAGACGGCCGGAAACCTGGTGTTCCTCCTGATCATCCAGGCGGTGGCCGTGCCGGTGTTCGCGCTGTTCTTCGTCCAGCGCAGCTTCGTCGGCGACCTGCTGCCGTTCCTCGTCGTGCTGCTGCTCGCCGACCTGGGCATCTGCTCGCTCGGCACACTGCTCGCGACCATCTCCATGAACACCCGTTCTCGCGACCTGCTGCTGCCGATCCTGCTGCTGCCGTTGCTCGTGCCGTTGCTGATCGCCGCCACCGGCGCAACGACCCTCGTCTTCGCAGAGGGCATCGGGTTCGGTAGTGTGGTCGCCCGGCTCCTGTTCCTCCTGGGCTTCGACGCGATCTTCCTCGTCGTCGCCTGGGGCACCTACGACTTCGCCATAGGAGAGTGAGCGTGAAGAAGCTCCTGAGTGCGCCGGTCCTGTTCGCGGCGGCCGGCATCCTGCTTGTCGCCGGCGTTGTGCTGGCCTTCTGGTACTCGCCCATCGACGCGTCGACCATGGGGTTCAGCCAGAAGATCCTGTATTACCACGCGCCGATCGCCGCAGCCGGACTGGTCGCCTACGGCGTGGCCTTCGTGGCCGCCGTCCTCTATCTGCGCTCCCAGGACCTCAAGTGGGATCGCCTGGGATTCGTCAGCATACGCATCGGTCTGCTGTTCAGCATCCTCGTCATGGCCACCGGCATGATCTGGGGCAAGGCCGATTGGGGAGTCTGGTGGGCCTGGGAGCCGCGGCTCACGACGTTCCTGCTCGCCTGCTTCCTGTACGCCGCGTACATGGTGCTACGATCGGTGGTGGATGAGGAGCAGCGACGGGCCACGTACGCCGCCGTGTTCGCGATCATCGCCTTCATCGACGTCCCGATCACGTTCTTCGCTACGCGGCTGCTCCCCGAGGGCCTTCACCCCGTGGTCATCGGCCCCGGGGGCGGCGGCATGCAGGGAAGCATGGCGATGAGCTTCGGCATCTGTATGCTCGGCATGCTCCTGCTGATGGCGGCGATGATCCGCCGGGACATGGCCATCGAGGAACTCAAGGACCGTGTGACCGACCTCAAGACCTCTCTGGGAGGCTGAATCCATGACCGTTGCAGAAGGCGCCAAGTACGTCGCCGCGGCCTACGCCGTCATCATGGCCGTGCTGATCATCTACTACTTCATGAGCGCGCGCCGCGTGAGCCTGTTGAAGCGCGACATCGAGCTCCTCGAGAGTGAGGCCAAGCGGCAGGCGCCCGCGCCCGAGGCGGAGTGAAGCTCCGCCTCGCTACGGGCGCAGAAAGTCACTGACAGACGCTGATGCAGCAGGCCGCCGTCATCCTCGTGTGGCTCGCGTACCTCCTGTACGCGGCCGCTTTCGCCGTGTTCCTCATCGGGTTCGTCACGCAGCGCCCATGGATGAACCGGGTGGGGCTGATCGTGGCCGCATCCGGCCTCGTGGCGCAGACCCTTGGCCTGATCTTCCGCGGTGTGGCGGCCGGGCACTTCCCGTTCGCCGGCCTCTATGAATCGCTGGTGCTCGTGGCCTGGGCGATCGTCCTGGTGTGGCACGTGCTCGAGTCGTTCACCAAGATCAAGGCCGTCGGCCTGTACGTGATGCCGGTCGTGCTCGTGCTGCTCACGATCGCGCTCGTCTCCTACGACCCGCCCGGCGGGCTCGCGCCGGCGCTGCGCAGCGACATCGTCGTCGTCCACGTCGGCGTCATGCTTGTCGCCATCGGCTGTCTCTACGTGGCCGGGGGTGCGGCGATCATCTACCTCATCGAGGAGGCGCTCCTGCATCGCCGCAAGACCGGTGGCGTGCTGGGGCGCCTGCCCTCGCTGGCGGTCCTCGACCGGCTCATCTACCACGCCACCGCGCTCGGCCTGCCGTTCCTCACCATGGGCATGGCGGCCGGCGTCATCCGCGCCGAGACCTTCAAGGTGCCGGGGTGGCCGACAGACCCCATGGTGCTGTTGTCGGCCGCGGCCTGGGCCGTGTACGTGGCGCTCATCTCCGGGCGGGTGCGCGGTGACTGGTCGGGCCGCGCCGTCTCGTGGCTGGCGGTCGCCGGCCTCGTCCTGCTGCTCGTCATCCGTTTCGCCGCTGTACCGTATCTGAGCGGCTTTCACACCTACGGGGGCTGAGCGTGCACGTCGTCGTTGCCGGCATCTCGCACAAGACCGCCTCGCTCGAGCTGCGCGAGCGCCTCGCCCTCGACGAGGAGGACGCGCTGCGCCTCAGCCGCGAGCTGATCGACGGAGGCGTCGCTTGTGAGGCCGTAGCGCTCAGCACCTGCAACCGCACCGAGCTCTACCTCTACGGGCGCGATTCGCTCCTGGCGCGCCAGGCGGCGCTGGAGCGCCTGGCGCAGCACGCCGGGGTCACGCCGGCCGAGCTGGAGCCGTCGCTCTACAGCTACTCCGGCGACGGCGCCATCTCGCACCTGTTCCGCGTGACCTCGAGCCTCGACAGCATGGTCGTCGGCGAGGCGCAGATCGTCGCCCAGCTCAAGACCGCCTACCAGCAGGCCTGCGACGGCGGCTGCACCGCGGTGGTCTTCAACCGGCTGTTCCGGCACGCGCTCGAGGTCGGCAAGCGCGTGCGCACTGAGACCGCCATCGGCGAGCGCCCCGTGAGCGTCAGCTCGGCCGCCGTCGAGCTCGCCCTGCAGGTGTTCGGCAGGTTCCGCGACCACACCGTGCTCATCGTCGGGGCCGGCGAGACCAGCGAGCTCACTGCGACGCACCTCAGGGCGCACGGGATCGAGAAGATCCTCGTCACCAACCGCACGCTTTACGCCGCCGAGGAGCTGGCGCGCCGCGTCGGCGGCACGGCGGTGCTGTTCGAGGAGCTGGAGGACCACCTGCACGCCGCCGACATCGTGATCAGCTCTACCTCGGCGCCGCACTACGTCATCACCCGGGAGCGCGTGGAGCGAGCCTTCAAGCACCGCCGGCACCGGCCCATGTTCCTCATCGACATCGCGGTGCCGCGAGACCTCGACCCCGAGATCAACCGCGTGCGCGACGCCTATCTCTACGACATCGATGACCTGCAGCATGTGGTGGAGCGGAACCGCAGCGAGCGCGAGAAGGACGCCCAGCACGCCGAGCGCATCGTCGACCAGGAGCTGGCCGGCATGAACGATTGGCTGCGCAGCCTCGAGGTGGTGCCCACCATAGCCATGCTGCGCGAGGCCGTGGAGGACATCCGCCGCGGCGAGCTCGACCGGCTGGGCAACCGCCTGAGCGATCTCACCGACGAGCAGCGCGCCCAGGTCGACATGCTCACGACGAGCATCGTCAACAAGATCCTGCACGTGCCGACCGTCAAGATGAAGGAGGTCGCCGGGCGGGACCAGTGCTATCTGTATGTGGACGCCGTACGCACGCTGTTCGACCTCGAGGCCGAGGGGGACGGCGCCGGCGCGGCCGCGGACGAGTCGGCGGCCGCAGACGAGTCGCCGGCGGCGCCCGCGGACGAGGCGCCGGCTGGGCAGCAGACCGGCGGCACCATCCATCGACTGCGCGGCACGGGGACGGAGGACGCGTGACGGGAGACACCATCCGCATCGGCTCCCGCGGCTCCCGCCTCGCGCTCGTGCAGGCGGAGTGGGTGCGCGACCGCGTCGCCGGGCGCCACCCCCACCTCGCGGTGGAGATCGAGATCATCAACACCAAAGGCGACAAGATCCTGGACGCGCCGCTCGCCAAGATCGGCGACAAAGGCCTGTTCACCAAAGAGCTCGAAAACGCGCTGATCGACGGGCGCATCGACGTGGCGGTGCACTCGGCGAAGGACATGCCCACCGCCGTACCCGACGGGCTGAGCATCATCGCCTTCACCGAGCGTGAAGACGTGCGCGACGTGTTCGTGCCCAACCCGGCGTTGCTCGAAGGTCGCGCGCCGGACGCCGGCTCGCTGTCTCTCGACGACGTGCCGCAGGGCGCGCGCGTGGGCAGTTCGAGCCTCCGGCGCCGCTCGCAGCTGCTGGCGCTGCGGCCAGACCTCGACGTCGTGGACATCCGCGGCAACGTCGAGACGCGGCTGCGCAAGCTGGTGGACGAGGACATGGCCGGCACGATCCTCGCGGCCGCCGGGCTCAGCCGGCTCGGCCGCACCGAGGTGGCCGGCTTCCCGTTCGACTTCGAGCAGATGCTGCCTGCCGTGGGTCAGGGTGCGCTCGCCATCGAGGCCCGGGCCGACCACCCGCGGCTGACGGAGCTCAAGGCGGCCCTCGAGCACCGGCCGACCGCATTGGCCGTCAGGGCTGAGCGCGCCCTGCTCGGCACGCTCGAAGGCGGCTGCCAGGTGCCGATCGCCGCCCACGCGATCTGGCGCGGCGGCGACCACAGCGCTGGGATGCTGGACCTCTCAGCCTATGTGGGCTCGCTCGACGGCCTCCGCTGCGTGCGCGGTGAGCGCGTGGGCGCCGGCGATCCGGAGGGCCTTGGGACCTCTCTGGCCGCCGAGCTGCTCGAACGGGGCGCCGGCGAGATCCTGGACGAGATCCGCACGCCGTGAGCCCGACCGGCCCGGAGACGGCGCCCGCGAACGACAGGCCGCTGGCCGGGCGCACGGTGGTCGTGACGCGACCGCGCGAGCAGGCAGACTCGCTCAAGACCCCACTGGAGGCGCTGGGCGCCGAGGTGCTCCTGGTGCCGACGATCCGCATCGAGCCGCGATCCCTCGACGACGAAGTCGCGGCCGTCCTGCGGGAGCTCACGGCGTACCAGTTGGTCGTGTTCACCAGCGCCAACGCCGTGCGCGTGTTCGCCGGGTACCTGGCGCGAGGGACGGAAGATGGGGGGATGCCGGCCGGGCCCGTCGTCGCGGCCGTCGGGCCGGCCACCGCCAAGGCTCTCGAGCGGCACGGCCTCTCCTGCCGCCTCGTCCCCGACGAGTACGTGGCCGAGGGGCTGGCCGATTCACTCGGGGGGATGAATGTGGCGCAGGCCGGAGCGCGCGTCCTCATCCCCTGCGCGCGCGATGCGCGAGACGTCCTCTCCGACACGCTGCGTGCGCGGGGAGCCGTGGTCGACGTGCTGCACATCTACGACACCGTGGCCGCCGGCGAGCTGGCCGAGCCGGCCGAGCGCGTCGAGACGGCCGACTACATCACATTCACGTCGGGCAGCACGGCGAGGAGCTTTGCCGGGCTGCTGGACGCGGCGGACGAGTCACGGGCGGGCGCCGGCCGGCCGCTCTCCGAGCGGCTCTCCGGCGCCCGTCTCTGTTCGATCGGACCCATCACCAGCGACGTTCTCCGCGAGCTCGGTCTTCCGGTCGCGGTAGAGGCCCGGGAGTACACTGCCGCGGGCCTCGTCGCGGCCATCGTCGCGGACGCGCGCTCGCGCTGAGCGTCGCGCTCACGCCTTAGCCCGCGCGCCGGTCCCGGCCGCGTCGGCCACGCGTCCTCGCTCCGGGGCGTCTCCGCCGCAGCGGCCGCTGCCTGAGGGTGCTTGCACCGTAGGCGCGACTCCGAAGATGGTCGTCACCCGG
This sequence comes from uncultured Thermoleophilia bacterium, assembly GCA_963775255.1. GTDB lineage: Bacteria > Actinomycetota > Thermoleophilia > UBA2241 > UBA2241 > CAIXSE01. The sequence continues at coordinate 48,699 of CAVZIA010000011.1, forward strand.
TCCGGGTGATGCGACCCGCATCGGGCAACTGTTGCGCGTGGCGAGGCTTCGTCGTAGGTTCGGGTCGTGGACCGGCCCATCTGCTTCTTCAGCGACTACGGCTACACCGACGACTTCGCCGGAGTGTGTCGCGCGGTCATCGCCCGGCTCGCGCCGCAGATCCGGGTGATCGACGTGACGCACGGGCTGCCCGAGCGGGACGTCCTCGCCGGCGCGGTCGTGCTGCGCAACACGCTGCCGTACATGCCCGACAAGGCGGTGGTCCTCGCGGTCGTCGACCCCGGCGTGGGCGGGCCGCGGCGGCCGGTCGCGCTGCGCAGCCACGGCGACCGGATCTTCGTCGGCCCGGACAACGGTCTGCTCATGCACGCCGTCGACCTCGACGGCGGCGTTTCGGCCGCTCATGAGCTGAGCAACCAGGAGCTCTGGCTCAGCCCGCTCTCCGCGACCTTTCACGGCCGCGACATCTTCGCGCCGGCCGCGGCTCGTCTCGCGGCCGGGCTGGCGATCGAAGCCGTCGGCACACGTCTCGAGGCCGAGCAACTGGACCGTATCGACTACCCGCAGCCGCGCCGGCACCGCGACGGGCTCACTGCCATCGCGGTGCTCGTCGACCGTTTCGGCAACGTGGCGCTCAACATCCGCGCCCGCGACCTCGAGAAGGCCGGCCTCACCGACCAGGTCGAGGTGCTCACGGGCGACGAGCGGTATCTGGCGCACGTGGCACGCACGTTCCAGTCCGTGCGCCGGAGCGACATCGTGGTGCTCATCGACAGCTACGGACAGGCGTCGGTGGCCGTCAGCAACGGCTCGGCCGCCGAGGTGCTCGGGCTGGACGCCGGCGACGAGGTCAGGCTCCGGCGCCTCGGCTGACGCCGGCCGGCCCCGTGTACGGCGCCCGTGTTGCGCCGCCCGCCCAGATTCGCTATAGTCCCCTTTCGCGCGCCCGAGCCGGGCGTGCTTCCTGCTACCGAACGAGTGAGCGCATGAAGACTTACGTCGCCAAGCCTTCCACGATCGAGAAGAAGTGGTACGTGGTCGACGCCAAGGGTCACACCCTGGGCCGTCTTTCGACCGTCGTCGCCGACTGCCTGCGCGGCAAGCGCAAGCCCATCTACACGCCCAATATCGACACCGGCGACTTCGTCGTCATCATCAATGCCGAGAAGATCGTCGTGACCGGCAACAAGCCCGAGCAGAAGATGTACTACCGCCACTCGGGCTATCCCGGCGGCATCAAGAGCGAGTCGTACGCCAAGCTGCAGGCTCGCCGCCCCGAGGAGATCATCCGCCACGCCGTGCGCGGCATGCTCCCCCACAACAAGCTCGGGCGCGCCCAGCTCCGCAAGCTGAAGATCTACGCCGGCACGGAGCATCCGCACGAGGCGCAGAACCCCGAAGTGCTCGAGATCAAGGAGTAAGGCGTGGCTGATGCAGTGACCTATCGCGCGACGGGCAAGCGCAAGACCGCCGTCGCCCGCGTGATCCTCACGCCGGGAGTCGGCAAGGTCGTCATCAACGACCGCGAGATCGACGCCTATTTCGGCCGCAAGGTCCTCGAGACCATCGCGCTCATGCCGTTCGAGACCACGCGCACCACCGGCAAGTTCGACGTCAAGGCGAACGTGTACGGCAGCGGCATCTCCGCGCAGGCCGGCGCTGTCCGTCACGGCATCGCCCGCGCGCTGTGCGAGGCCGACGAGAGCCTGCGCACGCCGCTCAAGCGCGCCGGGTTCCTCACCCGCGACGACCGCCAGGTCGAGCGCAAGAAGGCCGGCTTCCACAAGGCGCGCAAGAAGCCGCAGTTCAGCAAGCGCTGACCCTGCGCCACAGAGCAGAGCCTCTTTCCGACGGGCCGCCGACAGGCGGCCCGTCGTCGTTCACCGGCTGCATACTGTGAGCGCACGACCCCATGACCTTTCCACTGTCTCGACAGTGTGAAAGGATGCATGCGGATGTCTGGATGGATCGGCGGCGCGGAGGAGGAAGCGGCATGGCAAAGGTGGCGATCATCGGTGCAGGCTTCGCGGGGCAGACGGCCGCACTGTACCTCGGCGACGCGCTCGGCGCCGAGCACGAGATCACCGTCATCAACCGGCTCAAGTCGTTCTCCTACGTCCCCTCGTGGGTCTGGGTGGGCATCGACAGGATGCCGGTCGAGAAGACGATGTTCCCGCTCGAGCCGGTGTACGGGAGGTCCGGCGTGCGGTTCGTACACGGGCGCGCGACGCAGGTGCGTGTGGACGCGCGCACGGTCGTCGTGGAACAGGACGGCGGCGGAGAGGCGCTCGTGGACTACGACTACCTCATCGTGGCGACCGGACCCAGGCTCGACTTCGAGGGCACGGAGGGGCTGGGGCCGGAAGCGGGTTACAGCCAGTCCATCTGCACGGGGCCTCACGCGGTGCAGACGCGCGACGCCTACCTTGAAGAGGTCGCGCGCATGCAGAAGGGCGAACGGCGCCGCTTCGTCGTCGGCACGGGGCACCCGGGCGCGACCTGCCAGGGTGCGGCGTTCGAGTACCTCACCAACGTGCACAAGGACCTGGTACGGCGCGGCGTGCGCGACAAGGCCGACCTCCTGTGGCTCTCCAACGAGCAGGCGCTCGGCGACTTCGGCGTGCGAGGAGTGACGGTGCGCCGCAAGGGCAGGCTGCTGACGAGCGAGGAGTTCATCGCGGCCGTCTTCAGCGAGTACGGCATCCGCTCCCAGGTGAGGACCGGAGTGCTCGGCCTGACCGAAGACTCCATCTCCTGGGAGGACTTCGAGGGCCGGCAGGGCGAGACCGGCTTCGACTTCAGCATGCTGATCCCGCGGTTTCTCGGCCAGCCGCTCGCCTACGTGGACAAGGACGGCGCCGACGTCTCCGGCGACGTCCTGGCCCCGAACGGGCTCGTCAAGGTGGACGCGACCTACGGTCTGCCGTACGACGAGCTCGCGCAGCGCCCCGATGCCTGGCCGCGCGTGTACCAGAATCCGGCGCACCCGGAGATCTTCGCCGCCGGCATCGCGTTCGCGCCACCGGGGCCTATCTCGGTGCCGCATACGACGCCGAACGGCACGGCGATCGCGGCCGCCCCGCCGCGCACGGGCATGGTGTCCGGCATCATCGGGCGCGTGGTCGCGCTCAACGTCATCGACCTTATCAGGACGGGCACGATGAGCCACGGCGAGCGCATGACGGAGATGTATGCCGCCTGCATCGCGTCCATGGGCGACTCCCTGTGGGACGGCTCGGCGGCGGTGATCATGATCTACCCTGTGGTCCCCGACCGGCAGAAGTACCCTAACGACCAGGGGCGCGATCTGTTCGTGACGCACATGGAGATGGGTCTGGCCGGCGCGTGGATGAAGCGCATGATCCAGACGACGTTCATGCACAAGCTCCGCGGCCGCGTGGGCTGGCAGTACATCCCGGAGTGAGGGGGGTCACCATGGAGATCACCGAGAAAGACCGCCGCCGGATGAACAACAAGGTGCTGCAGTTCTGGCGCTTCGTGGTCCTCAACCTCAAGATCCTCAAGGGAGTGGACGCCAGCAAGCGCGCCTGACGCGGGGGGACGGGCGGCCCCCGCGGGTGCTACCATGGCGCGAGTCGAACCTGAGGAGTCCCCGCATGGCCCGCAGAACGAATCCGAGGCGTGGCATCCGCAACACTGCTCCGCTCTGGAAGAAGCTGGCCGTAGTGTTGTCGGCGCCCATCGCGATCATCGTCGTCATCAGGTTGTTCCACATCAATGAATGGAACTTCTTCGTCTTCTTCGCCGTCCTCATCGCGGTCGTAGCGGCCTCGGTGTGGGGAATGGCCAAGCTGCTCGGCGTGCACCTGAGCCTGGGCAGCTGGGACTAGCGCGGGGCGCTTGGCGATGGGAGAGTACTTCGGCACAGACGGTATCCGCGGCGTGGCCGGCGACCTGCTGACGCCCGAGTTCGCCGTGCAGGTGGGCCGGGCGGCGGCGGTGGTGCTGGCACAGAAGGCCGGCCCACACCCGCTGTTCGTCATCGGCCGCGACACGCGGCTGAGCGGCCCCATGCTGGAGGCGGCGCTCACCGCCGGCCTCACCAGCGGCGGCGCGCGCGTGGAGATCGCCGGCGTCATCCCGACGCCGGGGCTCGCCGCGCTGGTCGGGCAGCGCGGCGCCGACGCCGGCGTGGTCATCAGCGCCTCGCACAACCCCTTCGCCGACAACGGCATCAAGTTCTTCTCCAGCGCGGGAGTCAAGCTCAGCGACGAGGAAGAGGCCGAGATCGAGGCGCACATCCAGCACCACGACCTGCAGTCGCTGGCCGGCGCCGACTTCGGCTGCGCCGAGCAGCTCGAGGGGGCCGTGGAGGGTTACGTGTGGGACGTCGTCAAGCGCATCCCGCTCGACCTCAGCGGTATGAAGATCGCCATCGACTGCGCGCACGGCGCCATGCACCTGGCCGCGCCGCTGGCGCTCGAGGAGTCCGGCGCGCAGGTCAGCGTGCTCTTCGACCGGCCCGACGGCACCAACATCAACGCCGGTTGCGGCAGCACGCACATCGACGCACTGCAGGAGATCGTCGCGGCCGACGACTACGACCTCGGCCTCGCATTCGACGGTGACGGCGACCGCGTGCTGGCCGTCGACGCCGCCGGCGACCTGGTCGACGGCGACTTCATCATCGCCATCCTCGCCCGGCACCTGAAGGCCCAGGGCAAGCTGCGCGGCGACACCGTGGTGACCACCGTCATGACCAATCTGGGCTTCCACCAGGCCATGCGCCGCGAGGGTATCGAGGTGCTGGTCACGCCCGTCGGTGACCGCTACGTCGTCGCCGAGATGATGAAGGGCGGCTACCTGCTCGGAGGCGAGCAGTCCGGCCACATCATCAACCGCGACGTGAGCACCACCGGCGACGGCCTCGCCACCTCGTTGCTGCTGCTCCAGGCGCTGCGCCAGATGGACGTCCCGCTCGCCGAGGCGGCCACCGTCATGCAGCGGCTGCCGCAGAGGCTCGTCAACGTCCGCGTGCGCGACCTCGGCGAGCTCGACGGCGCGGCCGCGGTGTGGGCGGCGGTGGAGCAGGAGACCCGCCGCCTGGACGGCATCGGCCGCGTGCTGGTCCGCCCGTCGGGCACCGAGCCGCTGGTGCGGGTGATGGCCGAGGCGCCGACGCAGGACGAGGTCGACGACGCCTGCGGCCGCATCGTGGCGGTCGTAGAGGAACATCTGGCCTAGGCACTGACGGAAGGGATCGTCGTGAGCGACGAAGTGAAGTACTACCCGTTCAAGATCGGCGGAGTCGAGCAGATCCACCCCAATGTGCATCCCGGCACGCCCAAGTACGCGGCGGGCATCGTGGTGGGCAACATCGCCTTCCTCTCGGGCATGACGCCGCAGAGCACCGAGGACGGGTCGTGTCTGACGGTCGGTGTGGAGGCCCAGGTCTTCGCCTGCCTCGACAAGGTGCGCGCCGTACTCGAAGAGATGGGCAGCTCGATGGAGAACATCGTGAAGACCGTCATCCTGCTCAAGGACCTCGAGTACTACCAGCAGATGCGCGCCGCCGAGCTCAAGTACTACCAGAAGTACGCGCCGCGTCTCGTCTCCGAGCCGCCGGCCAGCACCTACGTGCAGCCGGCGATCCTCGCGCGTCCCGAGTTCCTGGTGGAGTTCGACGTCACGGCGGTCGTGAAGCGCGCGTAGCCGTCGCGGACGAGGCAGGCGCACCGGCCCGGAGGTTGCGGCCGCGCCTAGTCCGGGGGAGGAGAGCCGCTTGACTCGGAAGTGGAGAGTCCTTGTCCTCGTGGCCGTCGCGGCGGCGATCGTCGCGACGGCCACCGGCTGCGGGTCCTCCTCTTCAGCGTCCTCGCCGCCCGTCGACGCGTCGGAGCAGCAGTTGAAAGCTGCGGTGGCGGGGTACGCAGAGCTCCTGAACCCCGTCCGCCCCGCGAAGTTCTACGGCAAGCGACTCACGCCGGTGCGCTGCGTGTCGTTCATGAAGGGCCGTGACGCCGCGCTGGAGCAGGTCGCGGCCGGCGAGGCGTTCGCGCAAGCGAGGTCGGACTGGTCCACGCTGGCGGGCCTCATCCGCCAGGAGCAGGAGTTCGGCCGCTCCTTCGGCGAGGGCCAGATCCCCACCGCGTGCCGCGGCTACGCCGGCTACTGGAAGGTGCTGTCGGGCGGCGGCGACGAGTATGTCGTCCGCGCCGCCGTCCTTGAGACCATGGAGTACGGGCGCTGGGACGCGGCGGATCGCGCGCTGACCGACACCGGGAGCATGTCCTACGACGAGGCCATGGCTCACGACTACACGCTGCGGAAGGTCGACGGCGTCTGGAAGGTCGTGGCCGTGCGCTCCACGGGCCTGAGCTTCACTCGAGGCGGCAGCAGCCTCCACCCCGACAGCGCCTGACGGCGGGCATCACAGGCGGATGCCCGCCAGCGGGACGTCTGTGCGCGCGAAGTCGTCGCCGGTTGCCAGCAGCGGCGCCCCGTCGCGCATCGCGAGTGCGTAGGAGCAGCAGTCCACGATGTTGAGTCCAGCCCGGTGCCGGCCCTTGCGGCGCGGGCGGGCGCCGGCCGGTCCGTGGGGCTCCGGTGGCCTTCGAGGCGCGCGAGGCGTTCCTCGAGCGCGCGCGTGATGGCGGTCGTGAGGGACTCGCCCGTCTCCTGCGCCAGCTCGCGCGCGAGCTGCTCCGTATGGTCGTTCTTGATGGAGATGTCGGGTCCGGGGAGGTTTCCCCGGGACCGGCGGGGTAGAATACCGGCGACATACGCAGTCCGGTGCGGTGCGGACAACCGTCAGCTACCACAGCGCCAGGCCCGCGGAGAGCCCCCTGCGTCAGGGGCCCGCGCGGGCGACGAGGTGGAGGTTCATCGAAAGACTCGGCGGATGCCTCCCGGCCCGGCACGGTCGTTATCGAGTCGACAAAACCCGCTGGTGACGGCGGAGACAAAGCGACTCGAAGGTGCCGTCCGCAGCCTGCCTCTCTGCGCCCCTGCCCACAGAAGGGAGCACGCATGTGCGGCATCGTAGGCTACGTCGGCCGACGCCCCGGCAAGCCCATCATCCTCGACGGCCTCAGGCGCCTTGAGTACCGCGGCTACGACTCGGCGGGGATCGCTCTCATCGAGCCGGGGGGCATCGACGTGGTGCGCGCCGTCGGCAACCTGGACGCGCTCTTCGCGGCGGCCGGCGAGAACGGGTCCGAGGCCTGCGTGGGCCTCGGGCACACGCGCTGGGCCACGCACGGCAGGCCCACCGAGGAGAACGCCCACCCCCACGGCGACTGCAGGGGTCGCATCTCCATCGTGCTCAACGGGATCGTCGAGAACTACAAGGATCTGCGTGCCCGGCTCGCCGAGCGCGGGCACGTGTTCACCAGCGAAACGGACGCCGAGGTCGTGGCGCACCTGATCGAGGAGCATGCGGATCTGGGCCTCACAGCAGCGGTGCGCGCGTCGCTCCCCGAGATGGAGGGTCACTACTCGTTCGTCGCCATGTCGGCCGACGAGCCCGACACGCTCGTCGGCACGCGGCTGGAGACCCCGCTTGTGGTCGGCGTCGGAGAGGGCGAGATGTTCTTTGCCTCGGCCATCCCCGCGTTCCTGTGTCACACGCGCCGCATCGTCGTGCTCGAGGACGGCGACGTCGTCACGCTCCGCGCCGGAGGCGCGGAGTACACCGACGTCGCCGGCCACCCACTCGAGCGCGAGGAGACGGAGTTCCCCGGCGACGACGACGCGGCAGAGAAGGCCGGGTACGAGACCTTCATGCTCAAGGAGATCCACGAGCAGCCGGCGGCCCTGCGAGACACGCTCGCTGGGCGGCTCCGCGAGGACGGCACCGTGGACCTGACCGAGATCACCGGCATGGGCGACGAGTTCCTGCGCCGCCTGCGGCGCGTCTTCATCGTCGCCTGCGGCACCTCGTACCACGCGGGCCTCATCGTGAGCTACGCGATCGAGCAACTGGCCCGCGTGCCGGTGCAGATCGACGTCGCCAGCGAGTTCCGCTACCGTCAGCCGGTGTTCGATCCGGACACCCTGGTCATCGGCATCACCCAGTCGGGTGAGACGGCCGACACCCTGGCCGCCATGCGGCTCGCCCGGGAGGCCGGCTCGCCGGTGCTCGCGCTGACCAACATCATGGGCAGCCAGGCCACGCGCGACGCCGACTTCGTGCTCTTCACACGCGCCGGCCTGGAGATCGGTGTGGCCGCGACCAAGACGCACACCAGCCAGGTCGCCGCGCTCCTGCTCCTCGCGCTCCGGCTCGCATGGGCGCGCGGCTCCATGAGCGAGCCGGACCTCACGAAGCTCGGCCGCGAGCTGCGGCAGGTCCCCGAGCTGGCAGAGCAGCTCCTGGCCCGCCCGAGCGCCATCCAGCAGATCGCCGAGCGGTACCACGACGAGCGCTTCTTCCTCTATCTGGGCCGCGGCATGGGCTTCGCCGTCTGCCTCGAGGGCGCCCTCAAGCTCAAGGAGATCAGCTACATCCCGACGGAGGCCTACGCCGCCGGAGAGATGAAGCACGGTCCCATCGCGCTGCTCGACACGGAGTCGCCCGTCGTGGTCGTCGCCGACGACGGACCCGTCTTCGGCAAGCTGGTGAGCAACATCGAGGAGGTCCGCGCGCGCGGCGCCGACGTGATAGCCGTGGCGACCGACGGCAACGAGGTGATCGGCGAGCTCTCCAAGGACGTGCTCTGGGTGCCGAAGACCGATCACCATCTCGCGCCGATCCTCACGGTGATTCCTCTCCAGCTGCTGGCCTACCACATCGCCGGCATCAAGGGGCTCAATGTGGACCAGCCCCGCAACCTCGCCAAGACTGTGACCGTCGAGTAGCGGGGGTGACCGCGAACAGCAGCCGCGCGCTGCCCGGCGTCAGCGCGCGCGCATGCGGTTGTTGCGCGGGTTGTGCTCGAGTTCGGCGAGGCCGAGCGCTTCGAGCAGCGGCGGAACGTACATGCCGAAGCGGCCCCGCAGGCCCTTCTTGAGGCCGTACCAGCCGCCGACGGGATTGTCGGGCGAGCGTCCCCAGGCCTCGACCGTCCCGTCGGCGGCGGTCTTCTGCTCGTCGGCGGCTCCGAGCGGGACCCAGTCGCCGCGCTCCTGGAGCCAGGCGTGCAGGTCCTCGACGGCCCGCGCCCGGTAGCTCAGCGTGGTCTTGCCGACGATGCAGACGAGCGCCGACGGGTCGGCCGTGTCGTCGCGGTACATGCGGTACTCCGAAGTACCGGGCGGGGTCTTGAGGACCCACGGGTCCTCTCTGGTCCCCGTGCCTGAGGAGGTCTGGTCGGTCATGGGTCTGCCCTCACCTGGCCGCGTATGGATGAGGCTTGGATACCCGCAAGGGCGGTGCGCCCAAGCGTCGGCGGCGCCGCCACCGGGGCCGAGGGGGAGCGGCGGCAGTCCGGCAGATAGAATGCCTGCATGAGAGACGGACGCACAGACGGGCCGGGCGCAGGCGGGGGGATGCGGTTTCCGCAGATCCCGCCCGGAGGGTTGCTGTACGGCCTCGGCATCGACGTCACCGAGGCCGCGCGCATCCGCAGGCTGCTCGAGCGGCTGCCGCGCGCGTACGAGCGGCTCTTCAGTGAGCAGGAACGCGCGTACTGCGACGGCTTCGCCGACCGGTGGTCCCGGTACGCCGCCCGCTTCGCCGCCAAGGAGGCGGTCGGCAAAGCGCTCGGAATCGGTATCATCGGGTTCGTCTGGCGCGACATAGAGGTACTTTCGGGGGGAAAGCCGCTCATCGCGCTGCACGGGGGCGTCGCCGAGATCGCACGGCGCCTCGGCGTGACGAGGGTCGAAGTCTCACTGAGCCACACCGGCGGCATGGCGTACGCCGTGGCCGCCGCACTCAAGGAGGAAGCGCATGGATGAGTCCCTGCTGCTTGGCCTGTACAGCGCGGACGGCATGCGGAAGGTCGACGGCCTGGCCATCCAGGGCATCGGCATCCCGGGCGGGCACCTCATGGAGCGCGCCGGCCTTGCCGTCGCGACCGAGATCCTCGAACGCTACGACCCTGAGGAGGCCGTGGTGTTCGCCGGCAAGGGCAACAACGGCGGGGACGGGTTCGTCATCGCCCGTGAGCTCTTCGAGCACGGCGTCGAGGTGACGGTGTTCCTGCTCGCGGCCGCCGAGGATCACAAGGGAGACGCCAGGCTGAACCTCGACATCCTCGACAGGCTGGGCGTCGACGTGCGCCCCGCGACGGACGACGATGGGGCGCCGGCAGAGGACGCGATGGTGCTCACGGAGATGGCCGACGTGGTCGTCGACGCCGTGTTCGGCACCGGGTTCACCGGGGCCGCCAAGGGCCCGGCCGCGGCCGTCATCGAGCTGATGAACGAGGCGCCCGGCGCCGTCGTCAGCGTCGACATCATGAGCGGCGTCGGCGCGAGCACCGGGGCCGTGGAAGGGCCGGCCGTCTTTGCCGACCTCACGGTGACGCTGCACGCAGCCAAGGTCGGTCACTTCGTCACCCCCGGCGGGGCGTTCTCCGGCGAGGTGGTCATCGCGCCGATCGGCATCCCCTCGCTGTGCGACCAGGACCCCGGCGTATGGCTGCTCACCGACGACGCGATGGCCGAGCTGGTGGTCCCCAAGGGGGCGCTGGATCACAAACGGTCGGTGGGCACCGTGCTCGTCGTCGGCGGGTCGAAGGGGATGGAGGGCGCCGCTCACATGGCCGCGTTCGCGGCCCTCAGGGGCGGCGCCGGCCTGGTGCACGCCGTGCTGCCCGACGGCGCCGGCTCGCAGAAGCCCCACATGGAGGTCATCACCGTCACAGTGCCGGGCGAGAACGGCCAGTTCGGCCTCTCAGCCCGGTCCGCGATCTTCGAGCAGGCCGGGCAGCTCAAGGCCGCGGCCGTCGGCCCCGGCCTCGGCCGCACCGACGGTGCGCAGGCACTGGTGAAGGAGCTCATCGGGCTTGACGTGCCCCTGCTCCTTGATGCAGACGGCCTGTACGCGCTCGGCGACCGGCTGGAGTTGCTCGCCGAGCGGTCCGCACCCACAGTCATCACGCCGCACGAGGGCGAGCTGGGCCGTCTGATCGGCCGCCCCGCCGACGAGGTCGCGGCCGAGCGGCTGGCGTGCGCAGTGTCGGCCGCGCATACCGGCAACGTCACCGTCGTCCTCAAGGGCGAGGCGACCATCGTCGCCGACCCTTCGGGCGCGGCCTACGTGGTCCCCACAGGCAACCCGGGCCTCGCCACGCCGGGGACGGGCGACGTCCTCAGCGGCGTCATCGTCGCCCAGCTCGCCAAGGGCCTGCCGGCCACCGACGCCGCGTGTCTGGGCGCCTACATGCACGGCCTGGCCGCCGATCTTGCCGCCGAGGACGTCTTCGGCACCGACGCGCTGGTGGCGAGCGACCTGTTCCACTACCTGCCCGCCGCCGTGGAGCGGCTCAAGGCCGGTCCACAAGAGGAGAGCCATGAGCACGAGCACTGACCCGACGTCCCAGGGCGAGCCGCTCGCCCGCGACATCATGACGGCGCCGGCCATCACCGTCCGGCCGGACATGGGGGTCAAAGACCTCGTCGCGCTGTTCATGGAGCGGCATATCGGCGGGGCGCCGGTGGTCGATGCCGCCGGCAGGCTGGTCGGTATCGTCACCGAGGGCGACCTGATGGCGATGGACGCCGACATCGCGCTGCCGCACTACTTCGAGATCTTCGACAGCATCATCTATCTGGAGAGCGAGAAGAAGTTCCGAGATCGCGTGGAGAAGGCCGCGGCGGCCAACGTCGAGCAGCTGATGACCGACGGCGACAAGGTCAAGACCGTCTCGCCCGACGACCCGGCGCGGGAGGCGGCCACGCTCATGAGCAAGCACCGCTTTGACCGCGTGCCGGTGGTCGACGACGACGGCAAGGTCGTGGGCATCGTCTCGCGGCACGACATCATGAAGATCCTGGGGCTCTGAGTGCTGGCCGGACGACATCGGGCCATCGCCGAGATCGACCTCGAGGCGATCCGCCACAACGTCCGGAGGCTCATGCGAGACCTCCCGGAGGGCGCCGTGCACTGCGCCGTGGTCAAGGCCGCCGGCTACGGGCACGGCGCCGTGCCGGTGGCGAAGGCGGCGCTGCAGGCCGGCTCCACCTGGCTCGGCGTGGCCACCGCGCCCGAGGCGCAGGAGCTCCGCGAGGCGGGCCTTACCGCGCCGCCTGTCCTCATCTTCGGCCCGCTCACCGGCACCGGGCTGGAGCGGGCCGCGCGCCACGACGCCGAGGTCGTGGCCTGGTCGCCGGAGTTCATCGATGAGGCCGTCCGGCTCGGCGTACCCGTGCACGTCAAGTTCGACACCGGTATGGGTCGCCTGGGCGTGATGGCGCACGAGGTCCGCGAGCTCTGCGAACGGGCGCACGCCGGCGGCGTGCTCCGCGGCCTCATGAGCCACTTCGCCACCGCCGACGAGGCCGACACCAACTTCTTCGAGCTGCAACTGCACCGGTTCGCGGAGCTGGCCGGGGAGCTCAAGGAGCAGTACCCCGGCCTGATGTGCCACACCGCCAACAGCGCGGCGACGCTGCGTGACCCGCGTTCTCATTTCGACATGGTACGTACCGGCATCGCCATGTACGGGCTGGCGCCGGCCAACGACAACCCCTTCGGGTACGAGCTGCGGCCGGCGATGAAGTTCATGAGCTATGTCGCCGGCGTGCGTGAGCTGGTGCCCGGCGACTCCGTCGGGTACGGCCGCACCTACTTCTGCGTCGAGCTCACGCGCGTGGCCATCGTGCCGGTCGGCTACGCCGACGGCGTGCGCCGCGCGCTCAGCAATCGGGCCGAGGTGCTCGTCGCGGGGCGCCGCTGCCCAATCATCGGGCGCATCAGCATGGACCAGATGGCCGTCAAACTTCCCGACGACTGGGGCGCGGCGGGCGACGAGGTGGTGCTGTTCGGGCCCGCCGGGGACGGCGTGGCCGGCGGGTCCACCGTGGCCTGGACCGCGCCGGATGGGCCGCGGATCGACGCCCCCGAGACGCCGCGCATCCTCTGCGAGGAGATGGCGCGCATGCTCGGCACCATCAATTACGAGATCGCCTGCGACGTGGCGCCGCGCGTGGTGCGCACCTACCGCGGCGTCGTCCCGCCCGCCTGAGGCAGCCGTGGCCGCCCGTTACCTCGTCACGCCGCCGACGCTCGACGAGATCACCCGGGCGGCGCTCACCGCGCTCGGTCCCGGCGAGGCCGGCTGGCTGGTCGGCGGCTGCCTGCGCGACGAGCTGCTGGGCCGGCGGGTGCGCGACGTCGACGTCGCCGTGGACGGGCGGCCGGAGGCGCTTGCGCGCGCTCTCGGCGACCGCTTCGGAGGCGGGGTCTACTCCACGTCAGACGTGTTCGGCTCGTGGCGCGTCGTGGTCGGCGAGCTGCACATCGACATCGCCGCCCTGCGCGGCGGCCCGCCTGGCGACCCGCCGGACCTGGAGACGCGCGCCCTTCGCCTGGAGGCGGATCTCCGGGCGCGCGACGTCACCGTCGACGCGCTCGCGCGCCCGCTCGACGGCGACGACATCGTCGACCCGCTGAGCGGCCTCTCCGACCTCGCCGCCGGCCGTCTGCGTCTCTGCTCGCCGGCCTCGCTCGACGACGACCCCCTGCGCGTGGTGCGGCTCGCCCGCCTCGCGCGCGCGTTCGACCTGGTGCCGGACGCGGCCGCCACCGAGGCAGCCCTCCGCGCTGCGCCCGGTCTCGCCCGGGTGAGCGGCGAGCGCGTGCGCGACGAGCTCTGCTCCCTGCTCGCCACCCGTCATGCGCCGGTCGCGCTCCGCGATCTGGCTGTTTGGGGCGCGCTGGCGGTCGTGCTCCCCGAGGTAGACCGTCTGCGCGGCGTCGAGCAGAACCCGTACCACCACCTCGACGTCTTCGAGCACACGCTCGAAGCGCTCACCTACGTGGTCGGCGTGGTCGCGCAACTGGGCGGCCGCCGGTTCCTGGCGACGCCGGCGGAGGCGGGTTTGCCCGGCGTCGAGCCGCTCGTCCCCGTATCGTGGGCCGTCCTGCTGCACGACATCGGCAAGCCCGTCGTTCGTGTCGTCGACGGGCAGGGGCGCGTCATCTTCTGGCACCACGACGAGACCGGACGCCAGATGTGCGCCGACATCGGCCGGCGCTTCAACTTCAGCAACAAGTTCGTGGAGTACGTCGGGACGCTGGTGCGCCAGCACCTGCGCCTGGGCTTCCTCACGCGCGAGCAGCCGCTGACGCGCCGGGCCCTGGCCCGGTACCGGCGCGACGTGAGTCCGTGGGTGTTCGAGTCCGTGGTCGTCTCACTCTGCGACAGACTTGCGACCCGCGGCGAGAAGACCTCGCTGACCTCCATGGCGAGGCACTACCGCCTGGCGCGCACCGTGTGGACCGAGGTGAGCAAGCTTCCTCCGCCGCAACTGCTGAGCGGCCAAGACGTCATGGGACTGCTGGGTATCGAGTCTGGACCGGCCGTCGGCCGGGCGCTGGATGCTCTGGAGGAGGAGACCGAGGCCGGGGAGATCACCGACGCGGCCGGCGCGCGGTCGTTCCTGCTCGAGTGGTGGGAACGGGAGTCCGCGGGCATCGCCGAGGAAGCGGCCGGCGATGCCTGAGCTTCCCGAGGTCGAGACGATCCGGAGGCGCCTGCGGACCTGCCTGCCGGGGCTGCTGTTGCGCGAGGTCGTGGTCAATGACTGGACGGTCAGCGTGCAGACCGAGCAGGAGCTGAACGGGTACCTGGCGCGGCGCCGGGTGACGGGGCTGCGCCGGCGCGGCAAGTACCTGCTGGTCGACGTCGGATCGCGGGAGGAGGACGGCGCGGGCGCGAGCGGCGACCCGGCCGGGACGGAGGAGATCGATCCCAGTGCGGGGCCGGGCAGGCCGGAGGACGCGGCCACCGGCGGCTACTCCGGTCCCTCGGTGGCCGTGATCCACCTGCGCATGACCGGCCAACTGGTGTTTCGGCCAAAGCCGGGCGAGCGTCCGGCGCGCTTCGAATGGCGCCTCGAGCCGGACACCACACTCTTCTTCCAAGACGTACGCCGGTTCGGCCGCCTGCAAACGTTCGCGCCGTCGGCCGAAGACGCCTACTTCGCCGTTCGCGGGCTGGGCCCGGAGCCCTTCGGGCCCGACTTCACGCTCGCCTACCTGCGCGGCGCGCTGCGCGACAGGCGCGCGCCGCTCAAGGCGTTCCTGCTCGACCAGCGACGCATCGCCGGGGTCGGCAACATCTACGCCGACGAGGCGCTTTTCCGCGCCCGGCTGCACCCGCTGCGGGCGGCCGGGAGCGTGGGGCCGCGTGAGGCGCAGCGTCTGCACGCGGCCGTGCTCGAGACCCTGCAGGCGGGCATCGACCACGAGGGCTCGAGCATCGAGAGCTTCATCGACCCCGCAGGGCAGCGCGGCAGCTTCCAGGAGATACTCAACGTGTACCAGCGGACAGGGCAGCCGTGCCGCGTGTGCGGGACGATCGTCGAGCGAGTGGTCGTCGGCGGCCGCGGTACGCACTACTGTCCGCGCTGCCAGCCGCGTCGCGGCGGGATGGCGCCGGGATCTCGCCGGCAGCGCGGCGAGACCACGCCCCCGCGCTTGGCCAGGCCGGCGGAGTGGGAGGCGCCGGACCGATGACCTCGCCGGCGCCTGCCTCCTCCGCGGAGCCGCCGGCGCCCGCCCGGCTCTACGTCGTCCTCACCCGCCTCCCGCGCCGCACGACGCTCAAGGTCGGGTCGCTTGGCGACGTCGCCTTGGAGCGCGGCTGGTACGCCTATGTGGGCAGTGCACTCCGTGCTCGCGAGGCGCGCGTCGCTCGCCACCTCGCACCCGAGAAGCCGCTGCGCTGGCACGCCGACTACCTGACCACGGCCTTCCCGCCGGAGCGCGCCTGGTTCGTCGACGGCGCGGCGGGGGAGTGCGAGCTCGCCGGAGCGCTGGCCGCGCTACCCGGCGCGGAGCGCCGCCCCCTCCGCTTCGGCGCCGGCGACTGCCGCTGCGCCGGTCACCTGGTGCGCCTGCCCCGCCGCCCCCTGCGCCGCGACCTCGCGGCCGCGGCGCACGCCGCCGGCGCCCCGGCGCGTGGATCAGTCCGGCCCTTCAGGCCCCGCTGACCCCGTCACCATCCCTCCGCCCATCTTCGTGCCGCAGAAGCAGCACTTTTCCCGCATCGTTCCTAGGTATCTAGGTATGCGTACCTAGAACATCCGCCTACTCGAGCCCAGAAAAGTCCTAAAGGCCTAGGTATGCCTGCCGATACAAGCTCCCGCTGCGGGTCGTTGCCCATCGAGGCGACACCGAGAGAGACCCAGCACATCGGCAAGGGATCGGCCCCTGCTTGCTCCGGGGAGGCCGTCCACAAGTGGCACTCGCAAAGCGCGAGTGAGGCACACGGAGGAAGAAGACATGAAGCGCATCAAGGTCCTGATCGGCAAACGGCGCGTGATGGTGCTCGTCACACTCGCGATCCTGGTGCTCGCGGCTGCTGCTCTTGTCGCTTCTAGCGCGAGCTTCACGGCGTCGTCCGCGAACATCAACAATACGTTCGCGACCGGCAACCTCACGATGACGAACGGCACTATCAACTTCGACAGCGGCAAGCTCATGCCGGGCCACGGCCTCACCGGCACCGTTGACCTTACGGCGACCGCGGACGGCGGCACCGCATCGCTCTATCTGAAGCGCACGGCCCTCTCAGGCAGTGCCCTCCTGGCCGGCAAGCTCACGCTGACCATCACTGAAACCACGCTCGGCACCGTGTATGCGACCAAGACCCTCGATGCCGCGGACCTGGCGACTGCCAACGGCATCAAGGTCGCGACCGTGCCCAACGGCGCGACCGGTACTTCGTATCACTTCGTCTTCACGGTGAACTTCCCCGACGGCGGCATCCCCGCGGATGCCAGCTCCGGCGACAACGCCCTCAAGGGCCTGTCAGCGGGATCCACCTACGTGTTCACCGCCATCAGCGACTGATCGCCTGAGCTGACTTGAATTCCGGGGGGCGGGGCCGGGTCTTGGCCCAGCCCCGCCCCCTCTCGTTTCCTGTCCCCTGGTCTCGCCTCTGGAGGAGCCCGACCGTGACCACCAAGCACCTGACGAGTACGAAAGGCGGCAAAGCCCTCCTCTCGCTGCTCGTGCTGGCCGTCCTGGCGGTCACTCTGCAGACGCTGGTGTTCTCGGACGCGAAGTTCACGACCGCCAGCTCCAATGCCTCGATGGTATGGGCGAGTGGCACGCTCACGCACACGAATTCCATGGCCGATCAGATCGTCGTGGACGGGGCCAACCTTCGCCCCGGACAGACCGCCACCGGGACTTTGACGATCACGGGCGGCGGCGACGGGTCCGGTACCTACACGCTCGCGAAGGCGGACCTCGTCGACACTCCCGCGTCACCGGGGCTCTCGAACACGATGCAGCTTCTCATCGAGAACATCACCAGCGGGTCCACGACGATCTTCACCGGAACGGTCGCGGCCTTCACTTCTTCTTCGCTCGGTCCGATTGCTCCGGGCGTCGCCAAGACATACCGGGTCACGCTGACGTATCCGAGCAGCGCCACCTCGAATCTGCAGGGGGCGGCCTTGAGCCTGACCCTACGGTTCACGGGGGTCTCCCAATGAAACGGGTCTTCAGTAAGCTCCTCACGCTCGGCTGCGCCGCGGCCCTCGTCTTCGTGCTGTTCACGATCCTGCTGCCAAGCCTGCTCGGACTGCAGCGCTACGTCATCACCGGCGGATCGATGACCGGGACGATCGCGAAGGGGTCGGTCGTGTACGCGAAGGTCACGCCGGCCGACCAGCTCAAAGTGGGCGACATCATCACGTTCCATCCGCCCGGGTGTGCGACCGCGGTGACTCACCGCATCATCGGTATCGACTCGGACTCGAGCGGCGCGCGCGCCTACAGCACGAAGGGCGACTTCAACAAAGCCGGCGATCCCTGGAACCCCGTCGTTCTCAACGAACCGGTACAGGCCCGCTACGTGTTTCACATCCCGGTGCTCGGATACGTGCTCGCCGGGCTCGCTCTGCGCAACGTGCGTATCATGCTGATCGGCATCCCTGCCGTCCTCATCGCCCTGTCGCTGCTGTGGTCGCTCTGGCGGGAGGCCGGGGAAGAGGTGGTGCGACGGTTCGATGAGCTGGGCGACGGCCTGCCGCACGATGCGAGGAGCCGGGCATGAAGCGCCATCTTCGTCTCGGTCTCCTCGCGCTCCTGGCGCTGGTGATCGTCCTTTCCCTCGCGGCAGGCTCGGCCAACCATTCGGAGGCGTCGTTCTCGACGACGAGCCAATCGACCGTCACGGCGAGCGCGGACAGGATCTCCAGATGGATCCACCTCTGGTCACAGGGCACCGATCCCAGTCACCTGACCGGGTATGCCACACAGCGCGTGCAGCACGGGACAGCCCCCCTGTGCTCGACGGGCTCCGACGAGGGCCTCGTGTGCAACGTGGGCGGGATCCGCAGGGGCACTACGACGTACACGTTCAGTCGCGCCTTCACGCTCGAGGGCATCATCCCGTTCCCCGACTCGGGGATCACCACCGTCAGCATCGCATACTCCCTGATCGACGATCCCGCGACGGGGCGCCAACCCATCTCGAGTGTGACGTTCACGTCGGTCAACGGTTCGTCGAGCAAGTACGGCGTCAACGTGCTCCTCAACGCGCCGGCCGGATCCTTCACTGTGGGGACCACGTACACGCCCAAGATCCGGCTGACCATGACGTTCACCGGGAGTCCGACCACGTACTACATCTACGATGTGCCGGTATCCGTGACGATCGTCACGTGGTAGCGGTTGGGCCGGTTCGATCGTCATCGCGCACGGCGGGATGCCGTCACGCCCTGTCGGTCCGCCCACCACGCTGGACAGGCGTCCTCGCTACGTCCCGCCGTTCTGCCGATAGCATGCATGGCGGACGCAAGGAAGCCGGCGGGGTGTCGCACCCTTGAAGTGCGCAAGACACGTCGAGAGAGAGGCGTCACGGAACACGAGAGCACGCAGATGTCGCCGTCGAGAGGCCGCCGCTTCGGCGGCCGCGGCGTCAGCTTGGTCGTGGCAACGGTAGCCATTCTGGCGCTCCTCGGTACTGTGGCCTACGCGGCGGTCAAGCCGTCGAGCAACGACGCCTTCCGCCAGCTCGCACGCAGCGGGCGCGTGCGCATCAAGAACAGCCTCGGCGGCGACGCTCTGGTCGGCATGCAGGGCATGCTTCCGGGCGACAGCACGACCGGGACGGTCAGGATCGGCAACGCCAGCAAGGTGCGTGCCCGCTTCTACCTCGGGCTCTCCAAGCTCGTCGAGACCCCGGGGTCGGGTGGCGGGCGCCTCTCCTACCGTCTCGTCCTGACGGTAAAGCGGCTCTCGACGAAGCACCGGCCGATACTCGTCTACACCGGTCCGCTGCGGCAGATGCCCATGCTCAAGCTGGGCAAGTTCCGGCCCAGGGAGACGCGCACGTACCGGTTCTCCGTCCGCTTCCCCGAGGGCGGGCCGGCCTTGGACGACCCGTATCAGCGGGCCAGCACGAGTCTCCAGTTCAACTGGTACGCGCGGCGCGCGCGCTGACGCGCCGTCCACGCCGGGTTCAGCGCGCCTTCTCCCACTTCTGCAGGTAGGCGACCTCGGCGAGCGTCTTGCCGGCGTCGATCTCGCCGCGCATGCGGTTCTCCTTCTCGAGCACGTCCATGGCGCGGTTGGCGAGCTCCACGGCCTGCTCCTTGGGGAGCACCATCACGCCGTCGTCGTCGCCGACGATCCAGTCTCCGGGGCTCACCGTCTGCCCCGCGACGGTGATGGACACGTTGATCTCGCCGAAGCCCTTGGGCTCGCCGGCGTTGGCGCAGACCTTGCTGCTGAAGGCGGCGAAGCCGAGGTGCGCGATCTCCGGTGTGTCGCGGATCGCGCCCCAGACGACCAGCCCGGCGAGACCCTTGACCATGGCGCTGTGCGTGGCCAGTTCGCCCCACATGGCCGGCGTCGCGTCGCACGCGTCGACCACGAGCACGTCGCCGGGCTTGCAGACGTCTATCGCCTCGACCGGCTTGGCCCAGTCGCCGGCGTAGGTGCGGACGGTGACGGCCGGGCCGCACATGTGCGCGCCCGGCAGAAGCGGCTTGATGCCCGGCAGGCTGGGCTGCCGGTGCCAGGCGTCGCTGATGTTGGCCGTCGAGACCCGCTCGAGCGCGGTGCGGACGTCCGCCGCACCGGCGCGCTTGTACAGCGTGGTCTCGATACAGACGCCTTCGTCCACGGCGCGGCGGATCTCGGCCGTCGCGGCCTCGGCGTCGGCCGACTTGGTGATCGCCCCGCCGACGACGACGATGCCGGCGCCGGCCTCGACGGCCGCCGCGGCCGTCTCGCTGTTGATGCCGCCGGCCGCCGAAACGGGGATCTGTACGGCCTCGGCCACCGCTCTGAGCGTGTCGAACGGCGCCTCGCCGCGCATCTGCTGGTCGATGGCCGTGTGGATGCCGATGTAGTCGGCGCCGAGCTCCTGGGCGCGCCTGGCCCGCGCGACGGGGTCGGCGACCTCGATCATGTCGACGATGAGCTTGCAGCCGTAGTTGCGCGCCGCCTCGGCGCACTCTCTGATGGTGCTGTCGGACGCGGCGCCGAGCACACCCACCACGCCGGCGCCGGCCTTGGCCGCGTACTCCACCTCTGTGCGGCCGGCGTCCATCGTCTTCATGTCGGCGACGATGGTCTTGTCCGGGAACTCGGCCTTCAGCGCCCGGACTGCGTTCAGGCCCTCAGCCTTGATCAGCGGCGTGCCGGCTTCGACCCAGTCGGCGCCGCCGGCCACGGCCTCGCGCGCGACCTCGAGCGCGCGCGGCAGATCGACGAAGTCGAGCGCTACCTGGACGAGCGGGCTCATACGCCCATCACCTGCACCACGATACTGCGCTCACGCGGGCGCGCGTCGAAGTCGCAGAAGACGATGTTCTGGTAGATGCCGAGCGTGAGGCGGCCGTCGACGAACGGCACGACCAGCGACGGCCCCACGAGCCCTGCGCGCACGTGCGAGTGCCCGTTGCCGTCGCCGAGGTTCACGTTGTGCTGGTAGAAGCGGTCGGCCGGCGCGACCACGTCGAGCGCCTTCTGCATGTCCTCCACGACGCCCGGCTCGTACTCCAGTGTCGTCAGAGCGCCGGTGGCGCCGGGGACGAACAGGGTCACGGTGCCGTCGGTCAGCCCAGTCTGGCGCACAGCCTCCTTCACCTCGTCGGTGATCTTGATCATGTCGGCGTCGCCCTTGCTGGGGAACTCGATGGACCCGGTGATGACGCGCACGAGACCCTCCCGTACGTGGTCCTGCTGCTTGCCGTTGACAAAGACGGTCGCCATGGTGGTCCTTCCCTTCATGCGGTCGCGTCCTCGGCGGGGTACGCGCTGGCTACGGAGATTGTGTCGATGAGACGGGTGGAGCCCAGGAACGCCGCGACGACGAGGCGGCTGTGCGGCCCGAGGTCGCCCTCGGGGACGAAGCCGTCCTCGTCCACGACGGTCAGGTAGTCGAGCCGGAAGCGCGGGCGCGAGAGCGCGTCGTCCACCGTGTCGGGGTCGAGGCCGCCCGCGGGGAGGAGGAGCGCGGCCGTGGCCGCCACGACGACGTCCTTGGCGGCCGCGCCCGGTTCGCTGCCGGCGGCCGCTCCGGCGAGGAGCGCGCGGTAGAGGTCGGGAGCCACCGCGCGCTCGTCCGGCGTGAGGTACGCGTTGCGCGAGCTCATCGCCAGGCCGTCCGGCTCGCGCAGCGTGGGCACGCCGACGACCTCGACCGGCAGGTCGAGGTCGCGGACGAATCGGCGGACGACGGCGAGCTGCTGAGCGTCCTTCTCGCCGAGGAACAGCACGTCCGGCTGCACCACGCCGAGCAGCTTGGTGACGATGATGGCCACGCCGTCGAAGTGGCCGGGGCGCGAGGCGCCCTCGAAACTCTCGGTGAGGTGGCCGCCGACATGGACCGTGGTCGCGAAGCCCTCCGGGTACATCTCGGCGGCCCCGGGCGTGAAGGTGACGGCGACGCCCGCCTCCTCCAGGAGGCGCAGGTCGCGGTCCTCGTCGCGCGGGTACCTGTCGAAGTCCTCCCCGCGGCCGAACTGCGTGGGATTCACGAAGACGGACGCGGCGACGCTCGCGCAGCGCGTCCGCGCCGCGTCGACCAGGCTGAGGTGCCCGGCGTGCAGCGCACCCATCGTGGGGACGAAGCCGAGGGAGCGCGGGAGGTCGCGCAGCGCCGCCCGCGCCTCGGCGATGCTCCGGGCGACGATCACGGCTGGCCTCCGGCCCAGTGGCTCGGCGGCGCCTCGCCGTCCGGGGCCGGCCGACCAGCGCCGAGCAGCCCGCGCAGGGTGACGACCTGGTCGTCGTCGAGCCGCGGGGCGGCGAGCGCCAGCGCCTCGAGGCTGAGCGCTCGGTAGGTCTGCGCCAGCCGCGGGCTCTCGCGGTCGAGCAGGCGCAGGTGCGCGCGCACGGTGCCGATGTCGCCGCGCGCCACCGGCCCGGTGAGCGCGAACGCCGGCTCGCCGCTCTGCACGAGGTTGCGCATGGTGGTCTGCAGCAGCACGGAGAGGTGGTCGAGGCCCTTGCTGTCGCCGGTGGCCTCGTCGATCAGCCGCTTGGCCTCACTCTCGAGAGCCACCAGCAGGTTGCAGCCCACGACGGCCGCGAGGTGGTACAAGGTCTTTTGCTCGTCGGCGAGGCGGAACGGACGCATGCCGAGACGGCCGGCGAGCTCCTCGCCCAGTTGCAGGTCGCGCTCCTCCGGCGCCGTGACGGCGCAGTGGACATTGTGCAGCAGTTCGGCGCTGGGCTCGCCGGCGAACGTCTGCAGGGGGTGCAGGCACAGCACGCGCACGCCCTGTTCGTAGAGCGGCTTGAGCAGGTGCACGGAGCCGAGCCCGCTGGAGTGGATCGCCAGCGGCTGGGGCGCGCCGGGGCGCCGCATGGTAGGCAGCGCCTCCGCGAGCCGGCCGGCCACGGTGTAGATCTCGTCGTCGGGGACCGCCAGCCACCAGGCGTCGGCCTCGAGGGCGGCGTCGCGGACGCGCACGTGAGGGATGGCGCCGAAGAGACTGGTGTCGTCGTCTCCGTGCACGCCGACGGCGGTGACGGTGAGGTCGGCCTCCAGGAGGCCCGCGAGCACGGCCGACCCCAGGCGTCCGGGACCGACCACGCAGAAGCGATACACGTCGATGGTCAAGCCTACGACCTCTCCGGCTGCGGTCCGCCCCGTGAGGGAGGTACCGTGCCTTGCCGCAAGGCCTGTGCAGCACAGGCGGTGTCCCGGTCGCCTGCCGAGGCTCGGCGCCGGGCCATCCTCAAGCCTAGGACCTCGCGCGCGCGAGGTCAATCAGCAGGACGTTGCGGTACACTACCGCCATGCCTATCTACGAATTCTGCTGCAACCAGTGCGGAACCGCGTTCGAGGAGCTGGTCCGCAACGGCACCAGGCCGGAGTGCCCCCAGTGCCACTCCGGCGACGTCTGCCGCTTGCTCTCCACGTTCGCCGTCCATTCATCGTCGTCCAACCTCGGCGGCAAGGGAGCGACCAAGAGCTGCTCAACCTGCGCCAGTGGGAACTGTGGCACCTGCCACTGACGACGTCATCGCCGCGCTCGACGCCCTCCGCGAGGAGGTTGAGTGCTGCTCGAGCTGCGCCCTCGAACCCACGCGGACCAGGGTGGTCTTCGGCGAGGGAGATCCCGGCGCCGACCTCATGTTCGTCGGCGAGGCGCCCGGCTATCACGAGGACCAGCAGGGCCGGCCGTTCGTAGGCCAGGCCGGCAAGCTGCTCGAGCAGTTGCTCGCGTCCATCGGCATGTCGCGCGAGCAGGTATACATCGCCAACGTGCTCAAGTGCCGCCCGCCCAACAACCGCGACCCGCGTCCCGAGGAGATCGAGGCCTGCAGGCCCTATCTCTTCCGGCAGGTCGAGATCATCAAGCCCAAGGTCATCTGCACGCTGGGCAATTTCTCCACCAAGCTGCTGAGCGGCGACCCCACCGGCATCACCCGGGTGCACGGGCAGCCCAGGGTGGCGGTCATCGGCGGTCACTCGCTCTACCTGTACCCGATCTTCCATCCCGCCGCGGCGCTGTACACGCCGTCCATGCTCGACACGCTGAAGGACGATTTCTCGCGGCTGCCCCAGTTGCTGGCGCAGGCCGCGCCCCAGCCGGGTGAGGAGGCGGCCGCGCCGCCGGCCGCAGAGCGGCCCGCTTGGCGGCCGCCGGCGCGCCTGCGCGGGGACGTCGCTCCGGGGGCGCAGCCCCAGCCCGCCGCGCCGACGCTCGAGAACGCCGCGTCGGTTCCCGAGAAAGTCGCACCGGAGCCCGGCGGGACGCCACCCGGTCCCGAAGACTCCGCACCCGAGCTCGGCCAGACGCCGCCCGCCCCGGACCCGGCGCCCCCGGCGCCGTCCGAACCGGAGCAGCTCGGCCTCTTCTAGATGGTGGCGCTCACTCTCGCCTCTCCGGCCCAGACGCGGAAGCTCGCTCGCGTGCTGGCGGCGCACCTGACCCCGCCAATGCTCCTGACCGTCGAGGGTGACCTGGGCACCGGCAAGACCACACTGGTGCGCGAGGTCCTGCGCGCCCGCGGCGTTCGCGGTGCCGTCACCAGCCCTTCCTTCACCCTTGCGCAGAGCTACCACGGTCGCGGGGGGGAGCAGTTGCATCACCTCGACCTGTACCGCCTCAGCCGCGGGGCCGACGCGGAGCTTTTCGCCTGGGACGACTACCTCGGGCCGGACGCGATCACCTTCGTCGAGTGGCCCGCCGCCGGTAGCGATGCGCTCCCGGCGCCGGACGTGCGCATCGAACTGGAGCATCGCACGCCCCAGAGCCGGGGCGCCCGGCTCTCGGGCCCGGCCGGGCTCGAGGCCTCCGTGGCGGCCGGCGCGGCCGCGCAGGGCATCGCCGGCGCGGAAGCGACCGCTCGCGGAGCGGCGGAGGCGGGCACGTGATCCTGGCGCTGGAGACGGCGACGACGGCTTGCTCGGCGGCGCTGTGCGCCGCCGACGGCTCCGTCGTCGCAGAGCGCCTGGCCCTCGACGGCCCGGCCCATTCGCAGCGGCTGCTGCCCTTCATACGCGAGGTCCTCGCGGAAACCGGCGGCGGGTGGGACGATGTCGAGACCGTCGCCGCCGGCCTCGGCCCCGGCGCGTTCACCGGGCTGCGCATCGGCATCGCCACTGCCCGGGCGCTCGCGCAGGCGGACGGCAAGGCCGGCCTCGCCGGCGTGCCCACGCTGGCGGCGCTGGCGCTCGCACTCGCCTACGCGCCGGAGGCGGCCGGCCGCAGGCTCGTGCCGCTCATCGACGGCCGCCGCCGCGAGGTGTTCGCCGCCGTCTTCGACCACGACGAGACGGGCCTTCGCCAGGTGGAGGACGTCGCCGTGGTCCGCGCCGACGATCTCGCCGGGTGGCTCGCAGCCCGCGGCGACCTGGTCACAGGCGGCGACGGCGCGGTGCTGTACGGCGATCTGCTGCCCGGCTCGGCGCTGCCGGCGGCGGGCGTCGTCGCGCCGACGGCCGCGATGGTCGGCCGGGCGGTCGCCTGCGGCGTGCCCGGCCTCGTCCGCGGACCGGACGCGGTACTGCCCCTCTACGGACGCGCCCCCGACGCGCGGCCGCGCACGGCCGCGCGCGGCGCCGAGCCCGCCTCCGGAGGGGCCGCGTGAGTCTGCAGATCGTCCCCAACAGGGTTCGCCACGAGCGCCTCATCCGGCCCATGCAGTTCACCGACCTCGAGGCTGTGGCGGCGCTCGAGGCTCGCAGCTTCACGCTCCCTTGGTCGCTGGCCATCTTCCACGGGCAGCTCGCTCGCGAGACCGGCATCTGCCTGGTCTGCGAGGACGATGGGCGCATCGTCGCCTACCTCATCGCCGACATGTTCGTCGACGTCTGGCACCTCATGAACCTCTGCGTCGCCGAGGAAGTGCGCCGCCAGCACGTCGCCTCTCTGTTGCTCGAGGCCTACTTCGAGATCACCGAGCGCAAGGGTCATCGCGGTCACACGCTCGAGGTCCGCGTGTCCAACACACCGGCCATCGAGCTGTACCGCAGTTTCGGGTTCGTCTCCACAGGCGTCCGCCCGGGCTACTACAGCGACGACCGCGAGGACGCGACCATCATGTGGAAGGACTGGGAGGGCGACTCAGCGTGAGTGCGACGCCAGGCCTCATCCTCGCCGTCGAGACGTCCTGCGACGACACCAGTGCCGCCGTCGTCCGGGAGCGCGAGGTCCTCTCGTCCATCGTCTCGTCGCAGAACGAGCTGCACGCGCAGTTCGGCGGCGTGGTGCCGGAGGTGGCCTCGCGCCGCCACACGGAGCTCGTCAACGAGGTCGTCGCCGAGGCGATGAGCCAGGCCGGCGCCGGCTGGGACGACCTCGGCGCCGTCGCCTCCACGCAGGGCCCGGGCCTCATCGGGGCCCTGCTGGTCGGGCTGGCGACGGCGAAATCCATCGCCTTCCGGTGCGGGCTGCCCCTGATCCCCGTGAACCACATCCAGGGGCACATCGCCGCCAACTACGCCCTCGGCGTCGAGGCGCCGTTCGTGTGCCTGGTCGCCAGCGGCGGGCACACGCTGCTCGCCGTGGTGGAGGAGGGCGTGCGGTACCGCGTCGCCGCCAAGACCATGGACGACGCGGCCGGCGAGGCGTTCGACAAGGGGGCCCGGCTGCTGGGCCTCGGCTACCCGGGCGGCAGGGAGCTCGACCAGCTGGCGGCCTGCGGCGCCCCGGGCTACGTCCGCTTTCCACGCGCCGTGCCCCGCGGCCGCGGCTTCAGCTTCAGCGGCCTCAAGACCGCGCTGCTCTACGACCTCAGGGCGCGTGACGAGGCCGAGGTCGAGGAGCACCGCGCCGACATCGCGGCCTCGTACCAGGCGGCCATCGTCCGCCAGCTCGTGGAGAAGACGCTGGCCGGCGCGGAGCGCGAAGGGCTGCGCCGGGTCGCCGTAGCCGGCGGCGTCGCCGCCAACTCCGGCCTGCGCCGCGCCCTGACCGAGGCGTGTGCGGCCGAAGGCCTGCAGCTCTCGTTGCCGCCGCTCAGTCTGTGCACCGACAACGCCGGCATGATCGGCCTGGCGGCCGGCTTCCTGCCGGCGCTCCCCTGGCCGGACTACCTCGCGCTGGACGCTTTCGCCAGTGACTCCGAGGCCAAGGCGGCGCGCCCCCCACGCAAGCGCGACCGCCGCTCCTGACACGGCGCCGCTCCCGGTACACGGCCGCTTCCGGCCTCCCGGCAACCTGTCCGTCCGAACAGGCTGGACACTACCGGTGGTCGTCGCTGCGCCATGTACCCGAATGCTAGACTCGGTGGCGGTATGACCCATCGTCCCGACTCCGTCTTTCCTCCCGCGCCGCCCGGCGAGAACCCTCGCAACGCTGCAGACCTCTTCGTCGACTGCCTGGAGAACGAGGGAGTCGAGTTCGTGTTCGGCATCCCCGGCGAGGAGACGCTGGAACTGAGCGAGGCGCTCGACCGCTCGCAGCTCATCACCTTCGTGCCCACGCGGCACGAGCAGGGCGCGGCGTTCATGGCCGACGCCTACGGCCGCCTCACCGGGCGCCCGGGGGTGTGTCTTGCGACCCTGGGCCCGGGCGCGAGCAATCTCGCCACCGGCATCGGCGACGCGACCCTGGACAATGCCCCACTGGTCGCGATCACCGGCCAGACCGGCCTCGCCGGTATGCACAAGGAGACCACGCACCAGTTCATCGACACCGTCGACATGCTGCGCCCCATGACCAAGTGGAACACGCGCATCCACCACCCGCGCATGGTGCCCGAGGCGGTGCGCAAGGCGTTCAGTATCGCTTCAGCGGAGAAGCCGGGCGCCACGCACCTGGAGCTCCCCGAGGACATCATGGGCACGCCCACCGCCGGCACTCCGCTGCCGCGCGGCCCGCAAGCCATGGTCGAGGCCGACCCCGTGAGTCTGCTGCGCGCCGCCGAGATCATCCAGGGCGCCCGACAGCCGGTCATCCTCGCCGGCAACGGGGTCGTGCGCCAGGATGCCGCGCCCGCGCTGCGCGGCTTCTGCGAGGCGACCGGCCTCCACGTCATCACGACCTTCATGGGCAAGGGCGTGCTGGACGCCGCAGACCCGCACTTCCTGTTCACCGCCGGCCTCCGGCGTCAGGACTACCCGCAGGGACTGCTCGGCCGTGCCGATCTCGTCATCGCCGTGGGGTACGACATGATCGAGTGGCCGCCCTCCGCCTGGAACCCGGAGGGGCGGCAGCGCATCGTCTGCGTCGACACGGTGCTCCCGGAGATCGACGCCAACTTCGTGCCCGAGGTCGAGCTCATCGGCGACCTGTCGCGCATCCTGTTCCAGCTCACCGGCCTGCTCGAGGGCAAGCAGGTCGCGAGCCTCGAGACACGGCCGTATCGGTTGGCCTTCAGCCGCGTCCTTCACGCCGGCACCGATGACGACTTTCCCATCAAGCCGCAGCGTGTGCTTCACGACCTGCGCGAGCTCATGTCGCCGGAGGACGTCCTGGTCAGCGACGTCGGCGCGCACAAACTGTGGGTCGCGCGCTTCTGGGAGGCGCGCGAGCCCAACACCGTGCTCATCAGCAACGGGTTCGCCGCCATGGGCTTCGGCCTGCCGGCCACCATCGCCGCGGCGCTGGCGCGCCGCGGCCGCAGCAAGGTCGTCTGCATCACCGGCGACGGCGGCTTTCTCATGAACGTCCAGGAGTTGGAGACGGCTCGCCGCCTCGGCCTCCCCTTCGTCATCGTGGTCTGGAGCGACGGCGGCTACGGCCTCATCGAGATGCACCAGAGGCGCAAGTACGGGCGCATCGCCGGCACCCGCTTCGACAATCCCGACATGGTGATGCTCGCGCGCTCGTTCGGCATCCAGGGCTTCCGCGCCGAGAAGGCGGGCGACGTCAAACCCCTCCTCGCCCGCGCCCTCCGGCACCCCGGACCCGTTGTCATCGACGTTCCGATAGATTACGGTGAGAACGACAAGCTGGCGGTCGACCTCTGGCAACTTGCCCCCGAGGCGCTGTCGTAGAACTTAGTCAAACTGGTCTGGGGGGGTCCGGATGACAGAAATGCTTCGCAACGAGGGGCTGAAGCGCGTACGGATGCGGCTCATCACGGCCGTCATCTTCGTGTTCACGCTCACGTGCTCGGGATCGTTCGGCATGGAGGACGTCGTCTCGTCCTCCGGCCCGGGCATGACGCTGATCATGATCCTGGTGCTGCCGATCTTCTGGAGCGTGCCTCTGGCGTTCGTCTCCTCCGAACTCGGCTCCATGGTCCCGGAGGCCGGCGGTCTGTATCGCTGGATCCGCCGGGGCATGGGCGAGTACTGGAGCTTCCAGGCAGGCTGGTGGTGGACCCTGTCGCTGTACGTCGACTCGGCCGTCTACGTCGCTCTCGCGCTCGACTACATGCAGGCCAAGTGGGGGTTCGGCGGCGGTGAGCGCGCGGCGATCGGCATCGCCGTCGTCGCCGTGTTCACGTTCATCAACATCCGTGGCCTCGAGCTCACCGGCTGGTCGCTCACCATCATCCAGGTCGGCGTGATGGTGCCGCTGGTCGTGTTCAGCGTGTGGGGCATCGTCGCCGGCTCGGGCAATCCCTTCAGCCCCGTGCTCGTGCCCGGTGAGAGCTTCCTCACGTCACTGAATCTGGGGCTCGCCATCATGATGTGGATGTACTCGGGGTGGGAGTCGATGTCCACGCTTGCCGGTGAGATCGAGAATCCGCAGCGCATCATCCCGCGGGCTCTCATGCTCGGCACGCCGCTGGTGATCGCCACCTACTTCTTCACCGTGGTCGCCGCCATCCGTGTGGCCGATACGACCGCCGCCGACGGCTGGATGAACATGTGGACCGGCGGCGGCGGCATCGACTTCGTCGAGGCCGCGCAGATCCTCGGCGGCGGCGTGTTCGCCTACTTCATGCTGCTGTCGGCGATCCTCTCCAATATCGGCCTGTACGCGGGCTACCTGGCGACCGGAGCGCGGCCGCAGTTCCAGATGTCGCGCGACCGGCTGCTGCCGCGATTCATCGGCATCACGCATGCCAGCTGGGGCACGCCTTGGGTGGCCATCCTGCTCATGGGTGCCGTCAACGCGGTCCTCATCAACATGACCTTCGACGCGCTCATCACCATCGACGTCTTCCTGCTCATGTTCGCCTATGTGCTCATTTACCTCACCGTGGTGATCATGCGGTACAAGGAGCCGGATACGCCGCGGTCGTTCCGGGTCCCGCTCCCCAACTGGGGCCTCTTGCTCTGGGTCGCGTTCCCGATCGCCATCGCCATCATCGCGCTGTTCGTCAACGGCGTGGACTACCTGATCGGCGGCCTCATCGGCGTGCTCACGGGCCCCGTCGCCTACCTCATCTTCAAGAATATCTACAAGGGCACCACGGACGAGGCTCTCGAAGGCTCGACGATCACGCCTGCCGGTGAGCTCACCGAGTTCGGCGCCCGGGTGGAAGGAGTGGGGGCATGAAGGGTCAGAAGATGGCCAACCTCTCCGCCATCACCGGCATCCTCGGCGGTCTGGCGGCGATCGGCGGAGGGCTGTACGCACACTCCGCCGCGCCGGTCTTCGGCATCCCCCAGTTCTTCGGCATCTACTCCCAGTACCTCTCCGGGGTGCACGTGCTGATCGGGATCGGTGTCGTCATGGTGGTCGGTGGCCTGCTCACCTTCAAGTGGCCGAGCTTGGGCGCGATCATTGTGTGTGTCGCGGCGATGATCGGCCTCGTCTACACATTCAACCGTGGCCAGTACCGCTGGACGCCGCTGCTCTACTACTGGGGAGCACCTTGGGTGCTCGCCTGGATCAGCGGCATCTTCGCCGGCTACGCGGCGTACAAGAACGTACCGCAGAGCAACGAGAAGCTCACCGACGCGCGGCACGCCGAGGGCTACGAGGTCTAGGCCGAGCGTCCACGGAGCGTGGAGAGGGGCCGGGGCGCCTTCGGGCGCCCCGGCCCCTTCTGTCCCGCGGTCCGCCGCCGGGCGGGCTGGTCAGGGCTGGACGACCGAGGTGAGCCCGGCAGTCTCACCGGACAGGCTGGGCCCGTGGAACACCGCCTCGACGTTGTTGCCGTCGGGGTCGAGCAGGTAGGCGGCGTAGTAGCCCGGGTGGTACGTGCGGGCGCCCGGCGGTCCGTTGTCCGCGCCGCCGGTGGCGAGGCCCGCCTCCCAGAAGCGGCGCACCGCCTCTTCATCCTCCGCTCGGAAGGCCAGGTGGATCGGGTGCGGCGTGCCGTCGTCGCTCAGGAACAGCTCGTCCGCCTGCACCCAGGCTTCTCCGCGTTCCACCAGGATGGTCGGGTCGAGCGCGCGAAGCACGGTCTCGTAGAAACGCGCGCTTGCGTCCAGGTCCTTCACTCTGAGGTGGATGTGGTCGATGAGCCGTCCGTAGTGGCGCTCGGTCATGGTGTCGCCTCCAGCAGGATCGTCACGGGACCGTCGTTGACCAGGTCGACCTGCATGTGCGCGCCGAACACGCCGGTTCGCACCGGCACGCCCTCGGCGCGCAGCGCCTCCACGTAGGTCTCGTACACAGCCTCCCCCAGCTCCGGAGGAGCGGCGTCGGTGAAGCTCGGCCGGTTGCCCCGGCGGGTGTCGGCGTACAGCGTGAACTGCGAGACGGCGAGCACCGCGCCGCCGACGTCGCCGAGCGCCAGGTTCATGAGGCCGGCGTCGTCGGCGAACACGCGCAGCCGCGCCGTCTTCGCGGCGAGCTTGCGGGCCGCGGCCGCGTCGTCCTCGTGGGTGACCCCCACGAGGGCGAGGAGCCCGCGGCCCACGGCGCCGCGTTCCACGCCGTCCACGGCGACGGACGCGCGGTCCACCCGCTGCAGCAGCACTCTCATGTGCGCGGCTCCGGTCCCATGGCTCACATCCTAGGCCCTGCGTCCGCCGGCGACCAGAGGGGGCGGCACTCGTAAGCCTCGATTGACATGCCGCGCAGCACGCTCGGTGAAGGATGAATCACCTGCAAAAAGGCGTATTATCCGCGCGTTCACGTCCTGCTTTCATGATATGACGGGATGGTTTGACATCTCCCGGCACCGGCCATACCATACGCAGCTGTGTGGATTAGCACTCTCTCCCAGAGAGTGCCGGGACCAAGCCTGAGAGAAACCACGGTGTACACACCAAGGAGGGTTGCTGCATGAAGCTCAAGCCGCTCGAAGACCGCGTCATCATCAAGGCGGTCCAGGAAGAGGAGAAGACTGCCAGCGGCATCGTTCTCCCCGACACGGCGAAAGAGAAGCCGATGATGGGTGAGGTCGTCGCCGCCGGAGACGGCAAGTGGGACGAGGACGGCAAGAAGCGCGTTCCCATGGACGTCAAGAAGGGCGACAAGGTCATCTACGGCAAGTACGCGGGCACCGAGTACAAGACCGCCGACGGTGACGAACTGCTGATTCTGCGCGCCAGCGAGATCCTGGCCGTAGTCGAGAAATAGGAAGGAGGCTGACGAATCTTGGCTAAGGAACTGAAGTATCACGATGAAGCCAGGCGCTCCCTCGAGCGCGGTGTGAACGCGCTCGCCGACGCTGTGAAGATCACCCTCGGCCCCAAGGGCCGTTATGTGGTGCTCGACAAGAAGTTCGGCGCCCCGACGATCACCAACGACGGCGTCACCATCGCTCGCGAGATCGAGCTCGAGGACGTCTTCGAGAACCAGGGCGCCCAGCTGGTCAAGGAAGTCGCGACCAAGACCAACGACATCGCCGGTGACGGCACCACCACCGCCACCCTGCTCGCCCAGGCGATCGTGCGCGAGGGTCTGCGCATGGTAGCCGCCGGCGCCAACCCGATGGCCATCAAGCACGGCATCGAGGAAGCCGTCTCCGAGGCCGTCGCCTCCATCCAGAAGCAGAGCAAGGAGATCTCCGGCAAGGAGGAGATCGCCCGCGTGGCCACCATCTCCGCCCGCGACCGCGGTGTGGGCGACGTCATCGCCGACGCCATCGAGAAGGTCGGCAAGGACGGCGTGGTCAACGTCGAGGAGAGCAACACCTTCGGCCTCGACCTCGAGTTCACCGAGGGCATGCAGTTCGACAAGGGCTACCTCAGCCCGTACATGGTGACCGACCCC
Source organism: uncultured Thermoleophilia bacterium (assembly GCA_963775255.1). GTDB lineage: Bacteria > Actinomycetota > Thermoleophilia > UBA2241 > UBA2241 > CAIXSE01. The sequence continues at coordinate 81,765 of CAVZIA010000011.1, forward strand.
GATCGTATGGAGGCCGTGCTGGAGGATCCCTACATCCTCATCGCCAACCAGAAGATCGGCGCTGTGCAGGACCTCCTTCCGATCCTTGAGAAGGTCATCCAGGCCGGCAAGCAGCTCCTCATCGTGTCCGAGGACGTCGAGGGTGAGGCTCTCGCGACCCTCGTCGTCAACAAACTCCGCGGCACGTTCACCAGCGTCGCCGTCAAGGCCCCCGGCTTCGGCGACCGCCGCAAGCGCATGCTCGAGGACATCGCCATCCTCACCGGCGGCGAGGTCATCACCGAGGAGATGGGCCTCAAGCTCGACAACACCGACCTCTCGCAGCTCGGCCGCGCCCGCAAGGTCGTCGTGACGAAGGACAACACCACCATCGTCGACGGCGCCGGCGACACCGAGTCCATCAAGGGCCGCATCAAGCAGATCAAGAACGAGATCGAGAACACAGACTCCGACTTCGACCGTGAGAAGCTCCAGGAGCGTCTCGCCAAGCTGGCCGGCGGCGTGGCCGTCATCAAGGTCGGCGCGGCCACCGAGGTCGAGATGAAGGAGACCAAGCACCGCGTCGAGGACGCCCTCAACGCCACCCGCGCCGCTCTCGAAGAGGGCATCGTGCCGGGCGGCGGCGTCGTGCTCGTCAACGCCATCTCCGCCATCAAGGTCGACAAGAAGTCCGACGACGTCGACTTCCGCTCGGGCAAGCAGATCATCGCCCGCGCGCTCGAGGAGCCGCTGCGTCAGATCGCCGAGAACGCCGGCCTCGAGGGCTCGGTCGTCGTGAACAAGGTCAAGGGCCTCAAGCCCGGTGAAGGTCTCAACGCCGACACCGACAAGTACGAGGACCTGGTCAAGGCCGGCATCATCGACCCCGCCATGGTCACCCGCTCGGCGCTGCAGAACGCCGCGTCGATCGCCAAGAACATCCTCACCACCGAGTGCATCGTCGCCGACAAGCCCGAAGAGGGCGGCGGCGCGATGGGTGGCGGCATGCCGGGCGGCGGTATGCCCGGGATGATGTAAGTCGATTCACCTGTGGTGATCGCCTAGAAGCTCCGCCTTCGGTGAGTCTGGAGCCGCGGCAGCTCGAGGCGAGATATATCGAAAGAGCAAAGCCTCTTTCGCGTCCGGCAGGGCCGGCGGTGCGCAAGCGCCGCCGGCCTTCGCCGTTGCCGCCCCAGCTCGGCCGCCCGGACGTGGCGGCGATCGTCGCGCCCGCGCCGCCCGAGGCAGCGAACCTCGGCTGCTCCCAGTACAGCTCGAGGTGCGACGTCCAGGGTGGATGACGACGATGGTCTGGTCCCCGTCGCCGACCACCCGGTAGGCGATGGACGCCCCGTCCGCCGCCGTCGCCCAGCGGGTCTTCGGAAGGTCGTTCATCGTGGACTCCCGCGCCGTCGCGATCCGAGCGTCAGGCGACCGGAGCGTTTGCCTCCTCCATGTCGCGGACGATGGCTACCAGGCCGTCGAGCAGGCCGACGGCGATGCCGGGTTCGGCCTTCAGCAGCTTGGTGAACGCCGGGCGGCCGAGCCTCGCCGTTGTCAACTCGCCAACGGCCGTCACCGTGGCGGATCGTGGCGCACCGTCGATCAGGGCCAGTTCCCCGAAACAGTCGTCTTGTCCGAGCGTGGCGGTGTGGCCGCCCGGCGTCCGTACCCGGGCCCGACCGTTGAGGATGATGTGCAGGCAGTCACCCGGCGCCCCGGCGATGACCACGTTGTCGCCGTCGGCGAAACGCTCGATAGTGAAGAGCCTTGCCACGCGGTGCAGGTGATCTTCGTTGAGCGCCTCGAAGACCCCCACGTGCCGTAGGAGGAGCAGCCAGCCGAGGGCGTCACGGCCGTCCAGTCCTTCGCCCACCGCCTCAACGAGTGGTGTGTTGTCACCCGCTCGCCAGTCACTGACCTGGCGGTGATCGGGGAGCGCGACGGCGTCCGCTCGTAGCAGGTCGCGCGCCACCGCAGAGACGCCGGGGAGCAGGCCTACAGCCAGCCCCGGCTCCTCAGCCAGGAGCGCGCGGAAGTCTTCACGGCCGATGCGCGCTACTTTCACGGGACCTGCCGCCGTCACCGTTGCGGCCCGGGGCCGCCCATCGATGAGGGCGAGCTCCCCGAAGAACTCGTCCGACACGAGGAGTCGCTCGCCGCCGTCGGAGGATTCGACGAAGGCGTCGCCGCCGAGCATGACCACAAAGATGCCGCCGGGGTCGCCTTCCTGCAAGATGACGTCGCCATCACGGTAGCGATCCAGGGTCGCCAGTCGGGCGATACGCCTGCGATGTCCTCGAGGCAGCGACTGAAACAGCGGTGTGCGCTCAAGCGCCCTCATGTCGGCTTGATCCATCCCACCCATGTCCCCTCCCTTCGTGGTCGCGGGTCGAACGCCGCGACCCGTGACGTGCTAGCTCATGCCGGTGCCGACCGCAAACAGGTGCCACGCGTCAGGGACGCCCTTGAGGTGATGACGGCCCCGGTCCTCGAAGACGAGGCCGGAGCCCGCGACGAGGTCCTTGACGGTCGATGTCACGAGGACCTCGGACGGCCCTGCGAGCGCGCCGACCCGCGCGCCGATATGGACCGCAACGCCGCCGATGTCTGCGCCCAGCAGCTCGATCTCGCCCGTGTGGCACCCCGCCCGCACCTCGATGCCGAGCGGGCGGACCGCCTCGCAGATGCCCCGGGCGCACTTGACCGCCCGGGCTGGCCCGTCGAAGGTGGCGAGGAAGCCGTCGCCGGTGGTCTTCACCTCGACACCGCGATACCTGGCGAGCATTGCCCGCACGGTCTGGTTGTGTCGCTCGAGTAACGCGGTCCAGGCGTGGTCTCCCAGCTCGCATGTCTTCTTGGTGGAACCGACGACGTCGGTGAACAGCACCGTCGAGAGCATGCGGTCCAAGTCGGCCTCCTCCTGACAGACCGAGGCGATGAAGCTCTCAATCGCCGCCACCATCGGCTCAGGATCGGGTATCCAGATGACCTCCGATGTGGTGGCGACGGGCACTGCACGCGCTCCCGGGATCATGTCTGCCTGCGCGCGAGCGAGTCCCTCGTCCTGCAGATCGTCCGGTGTGAAGAACACCGCAGTGGGAACCGAGACGGCCCGCAGAATCGGGCGCACATCGGTCCCGAACCACATACGGTCGAAGGCCTCGTAGCTCGCTGGTGTAGCGGAATATCGCGCCAGCTTGGCGTTCCACCTGAGGAACTCTGGGTCACTGTAGAGCTGCCCCTCAAGTCGGCCCTCGGACCCCCATCGGAGACTGCCGTACCCCCAGCGCACGAACTCGAGCGCTCCAGCGTCGCTCCCCCACGCCTCGAGAAGGCGGGCCAAGTCGCTCTCGAACACGTCTGGGGTCAAGCCCCAGGGGTAGTCAGGCTCCTCGCGATAGTGGAGGTCGCCTGCGAGTGCGAAGCACACCGTGCGCTCAGGGTACGTTGCGGCGAAGAACGCCGCGAGCTCCGGGCCCGGCCCTCCCCAGCCCAGCAGAGCCGCTCGCTCGACGCCGGCGGCGTCCATAACTGCGCGGACATCGTCGAGCAGCACGCCGAGATCCGGCGATCCGGCTACTCGGTCGGACATGCCGATCCCTCGCTTGTCGAAGACGAGGACGCGCATGTTGCGAGACAGGCGCTGCAAGAAGCGCACGTAGCGCGGTTGTTCGCAGTAGACCTCGAGGTGGGAGACCCATCCGTGAATGACGACCAGCGTGACGGAGCCACTACCGAGGTCCTGGTAGGCGATGCAGGCACCGTCGATCGTCCGTGCCCAACGGGTCTCGGGGACGTCCCATCTCGCGTTCCTCTGCGGAGCAGGTCCCATCATCCGGCCCTTCGACAGAGTGCACTTGTGCTGCCACTCAACAATAGTGAGGCGAGGACCAACGGGCAATGGATGGCGCCATCGAAGGCTCCGTCGGAGGCTCCGGCCCCCGAATCGACTGGCCCTCACCGCGCGCCGAACTCTCCGCTCACGCCACCTTCACGGGAGCACAGCACACTGGGGCCCGGCGGACAGTTGACGGGGCGCACGGGCGCCCGGTAGCGTGCGCGAATCCGCGGCGTCGCTGACGGCACGAGGCCGGTCTATGACAGAAGGGGATCCATCATGGAAAGACGAGACAGCGGCCGGCACGGGCGACACCGCGTCGTCGCGCTCGCCATCACCGTCATCGTGGTGCTCACACTGCTGGCTGCCGGCGTCGCGACCGTCTCCGCGGCCACGTCCTCACCGGCGGCGTCACCCGCCTCCGGCACGGTCACGCTGCGGCTCGGCTGGAACGAGGGGCCGCTCAACCTCAACCCCTTCATCGGCTACAGCGCGTCGTACGAGATCTGGATGCTCAACTACGACGTCCTCGTAGGCATCGGTTCCGACGGCCTGCCCTCCAAGGAGACCGGCCTCGCCGAGGACTGGTCGCTCTCGCCGGACCAGAAGACTTGGACCTTCAAGATCCGCCCGGGTGTGAAGTGGCAGGACGGGCAGCCGCTCACCGCGGCCGACGTGGCCTGGACCTTCAACACCATCATCAAGGACGACCTGAGCCTCGCCGTCTACCTGAAGGGCGTGAAGAAGGTCACCGCCGTCGACGACACGACGCTCAAGGTGATGTGCGACCGGCCCAAGGCGAACATGCTCACCACGCAGGTGTACATCTATGTCCTGCCGGAGCACATCTGGGGCAAGCTTAGCGCCAACCAGCTCGCCAACACCTTCCGTAACCCCGTGCCCATCGTGGGCTCGGGGCCGTTCCAGACGGTGGAGTTCAAGAAGGACGACTACGTGAAGATGGTCAGGAACCCGACCTACTGGGGCGAGCAGCCCAAGGTGGACCAAGTCATCTTCCAGTACTACACCAACGACGACAGCATGGTGCAGGACCTCAAGAGCGGCGCTATCGACGGGGCCCAGGTCATCCCGCCGGAGCAGTTCAAGAGGCTGCAGAACGAGCCGGGCATCAAGTCCATCGCTTACCCCCTGTACAACTGGGAGTACATCGACGTGAACTGCTACGAGAGCCCGGATTCGCTCGGCAATCCGGTCCTCACCGACCCGAAGTTCCGGGTCGCGATGGCGTGGGCCATCGACCGCGAGAAGTGCGCCGCGCTGGGCTGGAGCGGCTACGCGCAGGCCGGCAGCGGCATCTTCCCGCAGAAGGGCTGGCCGGCCAGCGCCGACCCGTACTATCAGCCGGACGCGGCGCAGACGATAGGCTTCGACCTCGCCAAGGCTGAGCGGTTGATGGACGAGGCCGGCTACAAGGACACCGACGGTGACGGTATCCGCAACGACCCCAAGCACGGCGGCAAGGACATCAGCCTTCGCCTCTATGCGCGCGACATCTCTCCCGAGAGCCAGGTGCAGGGCAAACTCATCGCCGGCTGGCTCAAGCAGATCGGGCTCGACGTCAAGCTCTCCGTGGTCGACGAGGGTGCACTGGGGGACGACATCTGGAACTACAAGGGCGCCACCTACGCTCCGGACTACGACCTCGCGCTGTGGGACTTCATGGGCTACCTCGACCCGGGCGACTCTGCCGCCTGCTTCACCACCGACCAGATCGAGAACTATAACGAGATGAACTGGTCCAATGCGCAGTACGACGAGCTCACAGACGCGCAGTATCGGGAGATGGACCCGGCCAAGCGGATGGACCTGCTCAAGCAGGGCCAGGCGGTCATGTACGCGGAGCAGCCGATGATCGTCATCGACTACCCCTCCGTGCTGCAGGCCGTGAACACGTCGCGGTGGGAGGGATGGCAACCCTATGTGGGCGGCAGTGTGTGGGACAACATGATCGATCGCCAGAGCTACATCACGGTGCACCCCAAGGTCGCCGACGCCGCGACCGCCTCGAGCAGCGGGCTGTCGACGGCGGCCTCGGTCGCCATCGGCGTCGTGGTCCTGATCGGCGGCTCCTTCATCGTCGTCCTTCTCAAACGGCGCGGCGAGCGCAAGGTCGAGGAATGACTGCGCCCGCCACACGCTCCGCCCGCCCCGCCCCGCCCGGCGACTACCACATCCACACGGAGTGGTCGGACGGCACGGGCAGCGTCGAGGACGTCGCGTGCCGGGCCGCCGAGCTCGGCCTGCCCGAGATCGCCGTCGCCGAGCACTGCACGCCGTCGCCGGGCCCTGGCGAGGACTGGTGGCTGCGGCCCGACCAGCTCGGCGCCTATGTGGACGAGGTGCGCGCCGTGGCCGCGCGCCACGGCGACGTCCGGGTGCTCCTCGGCCTGGAGGCCGAGTACGTGGCCGGCCAGGAGTCCCAGCTTGAGGAACTGCTGGCCACCCGGCCGTTCGAGGTCGTGGTCCTCGGCGTGCACGTCGTGGACGGGTTCATCTTCGACGACCCGGCCCTGCGCGAGGACCCGCGCTGGGACGACCCGGACGCGTTGCTGGCCGCCTACTACCGCACCGTGCGGCAGGCGGCCGCGTGGGGACACTTCGACATCCTCGCGCACATGGACTACATCAGCCTGTGGGGGCACCGGCCGGGTCCCGCGGTCCTGCCGGAGATCGAGGCGGCGCTGGATGCACTCGCAGCCTGCGGCGCCGCCGTGGAGCTGAACACGGACCGCTTCACCGACCCGGCCGGCGTCATGTACCCATCGCTCGCCATCCTCCGGGGCGCTCACGCGCGTGGCATCCCCCTGACCATCGACTCGGACGCGCATGAGGTGGAGCATGTGGGGCGTGCGTGGGACGAGGCCATCGGGCACGCCCGGGAGGCGGGGTACCGCGAGACGCTCCGCCTCTCGGATCGCACACTCGTTCCCCTGCCGGAGGCGTGAACCCGTAGTATCGTTGCGTTCAGCTGGGCCAGTAGTGCGACGGGGGGTGGACGATGGAGACGTGCAAGGACTTGATCGGCGGCGAGTGGGTCGTCTCCGGCGACCACGCCAGCTTCGAGACGAGGAGCCCGGCCGCTCCGGACGAGGTCCTCGCCGTGTTCCCGAGCGCGACCGCCGCCGACGCCTCCCGGGCCGCCGCCGCGGCGGCCGAGGCGTTCCCCGCCTGGAGAGCCATGCCGGCGCCGAACCGTGGCGCCATCCTCTTCCGCGCCGCGGAGCTGCTTACGGAGCGTCTCGACGACGTGGCGCAAACGCTCACGCGCGAGGAGGGCAAGACCCTCGCCGAGGCGACCGGCGAGGTCGTCCGCGCGCGTGACATCCTGCGGTACTTCGGCGGTGAGGGCTGGCGCATGGGCGGCGACGTTCTGCCGCCCAACGCCCCCAACGGCATGCTCTTCAGCCGGCGCGAGCCCCTCGGCGTCATCGCCGCCATCACGCCGTGGAACTTCCCTATCGCCATCCCCGCCTGGAAGATCGCCCCTGCGCTCGCCTACGGCAACAGCGTCGTGTTCAAGCCGGCGAGCTACACGCCGCTCACGGCGCTGCGCCTGGTGGAGTGCCTCGTCGACGCCGGTCTGCCAGACGGTGTACTCAACTTCGTCACCGGCGCGGGGTCGGTGGTGGGCGCGGCGCTCTCCAGCGACCCCGTGGTGCAGGGCCTCACCTTCACGGGCTCGCACGACACTGGATCGCGGATCTACGCGCGCGCCACGGAGCACTTCGCGCGCGTCCAGCTCGAGATGGGCGGCAAGAACCCCACCATCGTTCTCGACGACGCCGACATCGAGCTGGCCGTCAGGCTGGCCGTCATGGGCGGATTCGGCCTCACCGGCCAGAGCTGCACGGCCACGAGCCGGGTCATCGTCGAGGAGGCAATCGCCGACCGCTTCGCCGCCGCCCTCGCCGAGGCCGCCAACGCCCTCAACGTCGGCGACGGCCTCGAGGAGGGCGTGCAGATGGGTCCGGCCGTGAGCGAAGACCAGCTGGAGACCGACCTCGATTACGTGCGCATCGGTCGTGAAGAGGGGGCGGAGCTGCTGGCCGGCGGCGGACGCGCCGCCGACGCCGGCCACTTCCTCCGCCCCACGGTCTTCGACGGTGTCGAGGTCCGCAGCCGCCTCGCCCAGGAGGAGGTCTTCGGCCCGGTGATCGGCATCATCCGCGCACGGGACCTCGACGACGCCATCTTCAAGGCGAACGCCGTCGGCTACGGCCTTGCGGCGAGCGTCGTGACCAACGACCTGCGCCGGGCCCTGACGTTCGCCGACCGCATCGAGGCAGGCGTGGTCAAGGTCAACGAGCCGACCACCGGTCTCGCCCTGCAGGCGCCGTTCGGCGGCTTCAAGCAGTCGAGCGCCAACACGTTCAAGGAACAAGGCCCAGCCGCCATCGACTTCTACACGCGCACCAAGACGGTCTACATCACCTACGCCTGAGCGGCTGCGGCAGCGAGCCCGGGTGCGCAGGCTTGTCATAGCCGCCTGCTCGCGGGGTACAGTACCCACGTGGTGAACGAGAGCGTTGACACAGTACATGCCGAGCATGTGCTCTTTGTGACGGGGCCGCAGCGCGAGCGGCTCTACGAGCACTTTGCCGCGCTTTTCCGCGGGCGCGACGACGTGGAGGTCAGGATCGACCGCCGCGTCGGGGAGCGCCGCCGTGACGGGCGCCGGGAGCTCAACCGCGAGCGTCGCCGCGAGGAACGCCGGCGCCGCCCGCCGGACTGGATCGTCCCGCCGCCCGACGGCGCCTGAGCCTCTTCCCGCGACCTTCGCGGGGACCCTCCGGTCTTCTTCCGACGAGCGCCCGACGGGTCAGGTTCCGCCCCGCACAAAACTTCGCATATACTCACATGCGTCCGTCCCGGGTAATCGTCGTGGAGGTTGTTCAGATGCTGTTGATGGGTGAATCGATCAACGGGACGCGCAAGCAGGTCGCCGAGGCGATCCAGGCGCGTGATGTGGAGTTCATCAAGACCCTGGCGCAGGACCAGATCGACGCCGGCGCCAACGTCCTCGACGTCAACGGCGGCGTCGCCGGTGGCAATGAGATCGAGGATCTCACCTGGCTCATCGACATCGTGATGGGCATCACCGACATGCAGCTCATGGTCGACTCCGCCAGCCCGACGGCTCTCGAGGCCGGCGTGCAGGCCGTCATCGACAAGGGCGGCAAGGTGCCGTTCATCAACTCGATCTCCGGCGAGCAGCCGCGCATCGATGCGGTGCTGCCCCTGATCGAGAAGCACAAGTGCCCGGTCGTGGGCCTCTGTCTGAGCAACGACGGCATCCCGGCGACTGCCGAGGACCGCTTCGCCGTCGCCAAGGAGATCTACGACATGTGCACCGGCGCCGGCCTGCCGGCCGAGGACCTGTGGATCGACCCGCTGGTCCTCGCCGTGTCCGCCGACCCGGCCGCCCCGGGCGTCACCATGGACACCCTCAAGCTGGTCAAGGAGCGCCTGGACTGCAAGACCACCGGCGGCCTCAGCAACGTGAGCTTCGGTCTCCCGAACCGTGCCCTGCTCAACCGCACCTTCGTCGCCATGTGTGGCGGCCTCGGCCTCGACGGCTTGATCGTCGACGTGCGCAACAAGCAGATGATGGCGACCATCAAGTCCATCGAGGCGCTGCGCGGCGAGGACAACTTCTGCGGCGCGTACCTCAAGGCCCACCGCGCCGGCGTCCTGGAGTGATGCACAGAAGAGCGATCCAGCGGCGTGGGTCCGAATTGACTCCGCCCATGACGGAGTAACACCATGTCCGCGCCCGAGCGCTGCCGTCTGCGTGACCTCGGCGTCGCCGTAGGCAGGCTGCCGGCCGGACCGCTCAACGCGATCACCGACGTGCCCGGCGTGCGCGTCGGCCACTGCACCGTCTCGTGGGGCGGGCCCGATCTGCCGTCAGGCAGCGGGCCCGCCCGCACGGGCGTGACCACCGTCTTCCCGCACGGCGACGACCTCTGGCGCGGGCGCGTCGTCGCCGGCGCCCACGCCGCGAACGGCGTCGGCGAGCTCATCGGCATCAGCTCCGTGCGCGAGTGGGGTCTCATCGAGACTCCCATCCTCCTCACCAACTCACAGAGCGCCGGGGCCGTGTACGACGCCGCCGTGCGCTGGATACTCGATCGAGAGCCGCAGGCCGGCATCGAGGACGCCGCGATGCCCGTTGTCGGCGAGTGCGACGACGGGTTCCTCAACGACCTGCGCGGCATGCACGTGCGCGAAGAGCACGTCCGCGCTGCGCTCGACTCCGCGGAGTCCGGCCCCGTGGCCGAAGGCTGCGTCGGGGCCGGCACCGGCATGTCGTGCTTCGACTTCAAGGCCGGCATCGGTACCTCGTCACGCGTCGCCGCGGCGCACGGCACCCCGTGGACGGTCGGGGTGCTGGCGCTCACCAACTTCGGCGTACGCCACCGCCTGAGCGTGGACGGCGTCCCCGTGGGCCGCGACATCTCCGACCTCATGCCGCTGGAGAACCGGGAGGGCTCGTGCATCGTGGTACTCGCCACTGACGCGCCGCTCACCGCCCGCCAGTGCGAGCGTATGGCCAAACGCTGCTCGCTGGGGCTGGCGGCCACTGGCTCCTACGCGTCCGACGGCAGCGGCGAGATCATGGTCGCCTTCTCCACGGCCTTCCGCGTGCCGCGCAAGTCGGACGAGCTCTTCACCCTCGCGGCCGTGACCAACGACCAGATGTTCGAGCTCTTTGAGGCTGCGGTGGACGCCACGGCCGAGAGCGTCTGCAACGCTCTCACGGCCGCGAGCACCACGGTGGGCCGCGACGGCAACACCGCTCACGAGCTGCCGCTCGACCGGCTCGTCGAGTCGCTGCGGCGCGCCGGCCGCGAGGCGCGGCTGCCCGGCGCCTGACGCCCGACCGCCCGGCGCCTCCTTGCCGCGCCTCTCCCGCGCGCATATTCTGAGTCCCTCACCCGACGGAACCGGGAGAGGCTTCCGTCTAACCACACGAGGCTCTCTCCAGGGCCGCCTACGCGGCACGGCAGTTCCGTTGTCATCAGGGGTCCGGCAACCACGGATGTGAGAAGGGGGTAAGGGTCCGCAGCGCTCCGTGTGGGCGCACGGGGACCCGCAGTGACGTGGACAAACGCAGGTACTTCATCCGGAAGATCCTGAACGCGGTCCTCACGATCGTCCTCGTGGCCTCGTTCAACTTCGCGCTCTTCCGCATCCTCCCGGGCGACCCGGCCCGGCTCCTTCTCCCCAAGGGGAAGACGGACCCGTCGGTCATCGAGAAGCAGCGCAAGACGTTCAACCTCGACAAGCCTCTGCAGGTCCAGTTCCTCTACTACTGGCGCGACACCATCGAGGGCAAGTTCGGCATGTCGTTCTCCGAGAAGCGCCCCGTCACCGAGGTCGTCGCGGAGCGCATCTGGCCCACCCTTCTGCTCGTGGGGGTGGGCACCGTCTTCGCCACGATCATAGGCATGATCACCGGCGTCTTCGCGGGGTGGAGACGCAACGGCACCTACGACGTGGTCTCCACCAACTTAGGGATGATCCTGTACGCCATGCCGACCTTCTGGTTCGGCCTGCTGATGATCATGCTCTTCGCGACCAAGCTCCGCTGGTTCCCCACGGGACGCATGGAAGAGCCGGGGGTGGAGCTCAGCGGCTTCGCCGCCTTCCAGTCGCTGGCGAAGCACCTGTTCCTGCCGGCGTTCACCTTCGCCATCGCCTACGTCGGCGAGTACCACCTCATCATGCGCAGTTCCATCACCGGTGTGATGAAGGAGGACTTCGCGCTCACCGCCCGCGCCAAGGGGCTGAGTGAGAACTCGGTCCTCTGGAGGCACGTGGTGCCCAACGCCATGCTGCCTACGGTGACCATCGTGATGATGAACCTCGGGTTCGTGATGTCGGGCGCGATCCTCGCGGAGAGCGTCTTCAACTGGCCGGGTCTCGGCTTGTTGTCCTACGACTCGATGCAGAAGCGCGACTATCCCGTGATGCAGGCGGTGTTCCTCATCGCAAGCGTCGCGGTGATCGTCGCGAACCTCATCGCCGACATCATGTACTACTACCTCGACCCAAGGGTGCAGGCATGAACGGCCAGAGTAGCGAAGCCGTCGAGCGGGGCGTCGCGGGTGCACCGCCCACCACCCCGGCTGTTCCCCGCAGATTCCGCAACTGGGTCGTCTTCTGGACGATCATGGTCTGGGTCGTCCTCGAGTTGCTCACGTATCCGAAGACCGTCCCGGTCACCAGCGGCTTCAGCGCGGTGATCAAGGGGTTCTTCTCCGAGAGCGTCGGCGCCTATCCGCCGTGGCTCCTGATCCTGGCCGCCGTCTGCTGCTTCGCCGGCGGCATCATCGGCCTGGTGCGCCGCAGCAAGGCCGTGACCTTCAACGTGCTGCTGCTGGTCGAGGGCGCCGTCTTCGTCGTCTGGGCCCTGCTCGCCGGCGGCGGGTTCGGCGGCTGGTCCGCCGGCGAGAACTTGATCACCTACAACTGGGCCGTCCAGACGCTGGCCGTCGTGCTCGGCGGTGTCGCCGCGTACTTCTGGGCCGCCGGCAACCCCGAGCGCGCCGAGCTCACCACATGGAACACCCACCAGGTGTGGAAGCTCTATCGCGGCAACTGGCAGGGCATGGTCGGTCTCGGCATCCTGGTGGTGTTCCTGGCCATGGCGCTGCTGGCCCCGTTCCTCGCCGACCATGCGCTGCTCGACCCCAACGCGCAGATCAAGGACCCGGCGACCGGCGAGCTCTACGGCCCGTATCACCCGCCGACCGCTTACTACTACAACTGGTTCGGGACCGACCAGGTCGGGCAGAGCGTGCTCACCCAGTTCATCTGGAGCGCGCGCATCTCCCTCATGGTCGGTCTGCTCGCCGCCTTCATGTCCACCGTCCTCGGCGCCGGCATCGGCATCGCCGCAGGCTTCTACGGGGGGTGGCAAGGCGAAGCGTGGATGAGGTTAACAGACGCGTTCCTGGTCATCCCGTGGCTGCCGCTCGCCATGGTGCTCGCGGCGGCCTGGGGCCAGAACTACTACATGATCATCATCATCATCGGCATCACCAGCTGGCCGGGCACGGCGCGCGTCGTCCGTTCGGACGTCCTGCGTGTGCGCGAGCTGAGCTTCATCGAGCGAGCCAAGGCCATCGGCTCCAAGAACGGCCACATCATGAGCAAGCACGTGCTGCCCAACGTGATGCCGCTGATCTTCGCCAACCTGGTGCTCGTGGTCGCCATCGCGATCCTCTCCGAGACGACCCTGTCGTTCCTGGGCCTCGGCGACCCGCTCAACTTCAGCTGGGGCACCATGCTCCACTACGCGTGGGTCAACGGCGCCGCCGGTCTGCCCGCGTGGTGGTACCTGCTGCCGCCGGGCATCGCCATCATCCTGGTGGTGCTCGCGTTCACGTTCATCGGCACGGCCTACGACGAGGTGCTCGATCCCAAGCTGCGCAAGCGCGAGGACAGCACCACCGAGAGCCGCTTCTCGGCCCGCGGCGAGCCGCAGGTGGCCGTGGCCGGCGGAGCCGGCCTCGGCGGCGGCGGCGGCATCTTCACGCCGGGCCAGCAGACCGACGACGCCATGCCCGACTTCAACAAGCCGGCCGGCGGCTCCATCGGCAGTCCCGAGGGCGGCGGCTGGGTCGGCGGGCACATCTCCGACGACGAAGGAGGCGAGTGATGGCCAAGTCAGCCACCAAAGCCAAGCCCGCCTCCGAGAAGAAGACCGTGGAGCGCATCGAGCACGACGGGCTGCTCGACGTCCGCGGGCTCACCACGTACTTCAAGCTCGGCGTCGGCGACGTCAAGGCCGTGCAGGATGTGAGCTTCACGCTCAAACCCGGCGAGAGTCTCGGCCTCGCCGGCGAGTCCGGCTGCGGCAAGACGACGGCGGCGCTGAGCCTGCTCAAGCTGCTTCCGGAGAACGGCCGCATCGTCAGCGGAGACGTCCTCTTCGACGGCAGGAACCTCGCCAAGCGCACCGAGTACGGCATGAGCAAGATCCGCTGGAAGGAGATCAGCATCATCTTCCAGGGGGCGATGAACGCGCTGAACCCGGTGCAGGAGACCGGCAAGCAGATCGCCGAGCCCATCCGGCTGCATGAGGGTCTCAGCGAGAAACAGGCCATGGTGCGCGTGAGGGAACTGTTCGACCTCGTGGGCATCAACCCCAAGCGGGTCATGGACTTCCCGCACCAGCTGTCGGGAGGCATGCGCCAGCGCGCCATGATCGCCATGGCGCTGGCGTGCAACCCCAAGCTGGTCATCGGCGACGAGCCGACGACGGCGCTCGACGTGATGGTGCAGGCGCAGATCCTGGAGCTCATCGGGCGCCTGCGCAAGGAGCTCGACCTCTCCTTCATCCTCATCAGTCACGACCTCTCGGTCATGGCCGAGACCTGCGACAAGGGCGTCGTCATGTACGCCGGCGAGGTCGTTGAGAGCGGCACCACCGCCGACATCTTCAATTCGGCCACGCACCCCTATACCAAACAGCTCATCAAGAGCTTCCCCAACATCCACGAGAAGCGCGAGATGGTGCGCTCGATCAAGGGTGACCCACCCAACCTCATCAACCCGCCGGCGGGCTGCTACTTCTGCCCGCGCTGCGACGAGAGGATCCCGGAGTGTCTCACCAAGCACCCGACCCTCACCGAGGTCGAGCCGGGCCACTTCGTCCGGTGTGTCCTCGCGAGGAGCATGAACAGTGACGCCGTCGCTCCGGGCGACGAAGCGGCACCCGACCTGGCGGAGGTGTGACGATGGCCACGGAGCAGACCGAGCGTCCGGACCTCAAGCTCGCCCCCGAGGCCGGCGAGGTGCTCTTCGACATCAAGGACCTCGAGGTCTACTTCCCCATCCGCGAGGGCTTCTTCAAGAGCATGGTCTCGAGCGAGAAGAAGTTCGTGAGGGCGGTCGACCACGTCACGTTCCAGATCAAGAAGGGTGAGATCCTCGCCCTGGTCGGCGAGTCCGGGTGCGGCAAGACGACGACCGGCCGCACCCTGCTGCGCCTGGAGGACGCGACCGGCGGCGAGATCCTGTACAAGGGCAAGCCGGTCAACAAGTACTCCAGCAAGGAACTGCGCGGCTACCGTAAGAAAGCGCAGATCATCTTCCAGGACCCGTACAACTCCATCAACCCCAAGCAGACGATCTTCGACATCGTCGCCGAGCCGCTCGAGGTCAACAACATCTGCTCGAGCGAACGGGAGAAGGAGGAGCGGGTCATCACCGCCATCAACGAGGCGGGCCTCAGGCCGGCGACGGAGTACCTGTACCGCTACCCGCACGAACTCTCGGGCGGGCAGCGGCAGCGCGTGTGCATCGCCGGCGCCACCGTGCTCGACCCGGACGTGATCGTCGCCGACGAGCCGGTCGCCTCCCTCGACGTCTCCATCCGCAACGACATCCTCAAGCTGATGGTGGAGGAGAAGGAGAAGCTCGGGGTCACGTACATCTTCATCACGCACGACCTTTCGCTGGCGTGGGTGATCAGCGACCGCATCGCCGTGATGTACCTCGGGCGCATCGTCGAGATCGGCGAGACCGAGGAGGTCGTGTCCAACCCTCAGCATCCGTACACCAAGGCGCTCATCAGCGTGATCCCGGTGCCGGACCCGCTGGCCAAGCGCGAGCACGTCATCCTCAAGGGGGAGACTCCCAACCCGGTGGATATCCCGACGGGCTGCCGGTTCCACCCGCGCTGCCCGGAGGCGATCGACGCCTGCAGGGAGACCGACCCCGAAGACGTCCACATCCGCGGCGACCACTACGCTGCCTGCCTGCGAATCGACAACTAGCGGAGAGGGCCGGCCGGGGCGGCGGCGCCATGAGGCGCCCGCGCCGCCCCGGCCGGCCCGCGTTCGGCACATGCGAAACC
Source organism: uncultured Thermoleophilia bacterium (assembly GCA_963775255.1). Lineage (GTDB taxonomy): Bacteria > Actinomycetota > Thermoleophilia > UBA2241 > UBA2241 > CAIXSE01. The sequence continues at coordinate 97,475 of CAVZIA010000011.1, forward strand.
ACCGGGAGACACGCAGCGATGAAGGGGCGACACCGATCCGTCGGCGCCCCGCGCGAGCCGCGGCCGCGCCGGTCGCGGCCGCGCTGACGCTGCTGGCCGCGGTCGCCCTCTGCCTGGCGATGGCGCTCCCGGCCGCCGCGTCCTCTCCCGCCGCCCGGACGCGGACCCCGCTCGCCTACAACATCGGGACGTCGCAGGACTGCGACGGGCTCAATCCCTTCCACTCCTGGAGCGCCGTCTCGTGGGAGTGCTTCCGCCTTGGCTACGACTTCCTCACCTGGTACGACACCGACTACCAGCCGGCGCCGGACATCGCCACCAGCTGGGAGGCTTCTGACGACGGCCTCACCTGGACCTTCCACCTGCGCGACGGCATGGAGTGGCAGGACGGTGTACCGCTCACCGCGAGCGACGTCGTCTTCACCTACGACCTCGTGATGAAGACGCGACAGCCCGCCTACATCCAGTACCTCTCGGGAGTGAAGGACGTGCAGGCGCCGGACGACGCTACGGTAGTGATCAGCACCCGGCATCCCAAAGCCGACATGCTGGCCATCGCCATCCCCATCCTGCCGGAGCACATCTGGAGCAAGGTGGACCCCGACCGCCTGGCGGAGTTCTCCAACCTGCCGTTCGTCGGGTCGGGGCCGTTCCGGGTCACGGGGCTCCAGAGCGGTCGGGACGTCACGCTTGAGCCCAACCCCGCCTACCCACGGGACCTGGGCGGCTCGCCTGCCATCACGCAGTTGACGTTCGAGGTCGGGCGCGACGCCCAGGCGCTCCTCGAAGAGTACCGCGCCGGCAAGCTCGACGCGGTGACCGACTTCCCCGCCACCATGCAGCCCGCCTACGCCGGAGTGGGCGGCTCCACCACGGTCGCCTCGCCGGCCATCGGGTTCCACGAGCTGGGGTTCAACTGCTGGCAGAGCGCGAAGAGCAAGGGGAACCCGCTGCTCCGCGACGCGTCCGTCCGCCGCGCCGTGCACTGGGCCATCGACGACGACAAGATCGTCGCCACTGCCATGGCCGGTCTGGCCACGCCCGGCGGCTCGGTCGTCTCCCCGGCGCAGAGCGAGTGGTACTGGGAGGTGCCCAAGGACGCGCGGTACTCGTACGACCCCCAGCGCGCCAAGCAGATCCTGGAGGACGCCGGGTACAGCGACCGCGACGCCGACGGCATCCGCGAAGACGCCGCCGGCCACAAGCTCTCGTTCCGCCTGGCGGCGCTCACCGAGTATCCGGCGGACCAGGAGGCGGCGCGGATGATCGTGGACTGGTGCCGCGACGTGGGCATCGACCTGCATCTGCGGATCATGAGCGAGTCCGACTTCAGCGACCGCATCTACGACCACGCCGACTACGACCTGTTCGTCTGGAGTTGGGGCGGCGACATCGACCCCGGCTTCATCCTGAGCACATTCACCACCCGGCAGATCATGAGCTGGAGCGACAGCCAGTACTCGGACCCGGTGTACGACCGCCTCTACACGCTGCAGTCGCAGGCGGTCGACCCTGCGGACCCGGCGGACACGGCCCACCGCCGGGACCTCATCGAAGCCATGCAGAAGGTGCTGTACCGCGACGACCCGTACGTCGTGCTCTGGTACAACGTGAACCTGCAGGCCTTTCGCACGGACCGGTGGGCCGGCTACGTGCTGGCGCCGGGCGGGGACGGGTCGCCGTTCTGGAACCAGTTGCGCACCACGTACATCTCCCTGCGGCCGGTGCAGGCTGCGCGGCCTGTACCGCAGGCCTCCGGGGCCTGGGTGTGGGGCTTGGTGGCCGGAGGTATCGGCATCGCGGCTGTGGGGTTCGCGGTGCTTCGGCGCCGCCCGAAGACCACGGAAGACGCATGAACGGCGCAAGTCTGCGCCACAAGGAGGAGACACGCATGACCGAGCTCGCTGCTCTCTGGCCCGACGAAGCGATCGAGGCGATGCATCTGGCGGCGCTTTCGCTGCTCGAGCGCGCCGGAGTGCGCGTCGAGTCACCGGCCACGCGTGAACTTCTGCTCGCCGCCGGCTGCAGTCTCGACGCGCAGGAGCGCGTGAGCATCCCGCGCGCCGTCGTGGACGACGCGCTCGCCGCCTGCCCGCGCGAGTACGTACTCGCCGCACGCGACCCCGAGAAGTCCCTCGCCATGGATCCCGACCCGGCCCAGACCTACGTACACAACCTGGGCGGGGCGCGCGACGTGGTCGACCCGCGCAGCGGGGCCGGGCGTCGCGCGACGCTGCGCGACCAGGTGCTCGCCACCCGCGTGATGCACCACCTTGCGCACCAGCAGCAGGTCACGTCCCTCTGGCAGCCCGAGGACGTGCCCGACCTTCTCGAGCCGCTCTACTCCTACCTCGTGCTCGCCCACGAGACCGACAAGGCCATCGGTGGACCCGGCATCTCATACGCCTTCCAGGCGCTGTACCTGCAGGAGATGGCCGTCGCCGTCACCGGCGCTGACGGGGGCGACGGGACCTACCCCGTCGATCTCGCCTTCTCCCCGGTGAGCCCGCTGATCCTCGGAGGCGACGTCTCCGACGCGCTGGTGACACAGGTACGCCGCGGCGCTGTGGCGGTGGAGATCCTGCCGTGTCCCGCCGCCGCCACCACAGCGCCCGGCGCGCTCTCGGCGGCGCTGGCGCAGCAGCACGCCGAAGTGCTCGCCGGCGTCGTGCTCACGCAACTGGCCGCTCCCGGAACGCCGGTGTACTACGGCCCGCGGCTCAGCGCCGTCGATCCGCGCAGCGGCGTCGTCGTCAGCGGCACGCCGGAGACCGGCGTCGCATCGGTGGCCGCCGTCCTGCTGGCGCGGCGCTGCGGCCTCGCCTGTGACTGCTACGGCCCGTGCAGCGACAGCAAGGTCGTCGACGCGCAGTTCGGGTTCGAGCGCGCCGTCAACGCCGTGCTGGGGCTCGCGCCACACCCGCGCCTGCTCTCCGGCATCGGCGAGATCCAGGCGGGTGTCGCCAGCTGTCTCGAAGTCCTGGTCATCGACGACGAGGTGCTGAACAACGCGCTGTACGCGATCGCCCCGCGACCGTGGGACCGTGACGTCCTCGATGTGGACGCGATGGTGGACGGGGTGCTCTCGGGGCGCGGGTTCCTCGGGACCAAGCACACGCGCCGCTACATCCGCTCCGAGTTCGTGAGCCCTTCGCTCAGCTACCGCGGAGGCATCGGCGACTGGCTCGCGGCGGGACGCTCCGGCGTCGTCGACCTGGCCGCCGACCGCGTTGAGGAGTTCATCGACCGGGAGCCGGTGGGCCTGTCCGACGACGTGCTGGACGAGCTCGCCGGGCTCATCGACCGTTGTGCCGCCGAGCTCGGCATCAGCGGCCACCCCGACCCGCGCCACGTGCTCGGGCTGTAGACTCCGGCCATGGCGATCCCGTTCGTCCACGTCCAGGCCAAGGGGACTCACCGCGAGCTCGGCCGCGCCGTCGGCGAGGCCGCGCGCGAGCAGGTGGTGGCCTCGGTCGAGTTCTTCCGTGCAGACTTCGCGGCGATGACCGGGGGGCGCCTCACCTTCGAGGAGGCCGAGCGGCAGGCGCCGGCCTATGGGGACGCGGCGCGCCGCTGGCTGCCGCAGTACGTCGAGGAGCTCGAGGGTCTCGCGGAGGGCTCCGGCGTGCCGTTCTCCCGCTTGCTCGTCCTCAACTGCGGCGAGGAATTCACCGCCGATGAGCCCACCGCTCCCGCGCCCGCGCACAGCCCGCGCTCCGGCGACTACTGCACGGCTGTGGCCGTCGTCGTCGGGGGGCGGCACATCGTGGGGCACAACATGGACTGGTACGTCATCGACGCGGTCAACAACGTCCTGTTCGACCTCACCGGCCCCGACGGCACGCGCGTCATGGGGCTGGCCGGCGCGCCTTACCTGCTCATGCTCGGCATGAACGACCACGGCATCGGCAACGTGAGCAACTCCGTGCACTCCACCGACAACCGCGTCGGCGTGCCCAACGTGTTCGTGCGCCGGTCCTCACTGGACGCGCACACTCTCGAAGAGGCGCGGGACAGGGGCGTGCTCGCCGCTCGCTCCCGCGGCACCAACCAGTTCTTCGCCGACACCGGCGGACGGCTGTGGGACCTCGAGACGTCGGCCACCGCGTGCGATCTGGCCGACCATACGGACTCCGGCTTCATGGCGCACTCAAACCACTACGTCTCTCCGGCGATGCAGGCCTACGAAGGCTACGGGGGAGGGGAGTCGGAGGTACGGCTGGCCACGGCGGAGCGGCTGCTGGCCGAGGGCCTCGCGGCGGGGGAGGATCCCGTGGACCTCGTCGCCCGCGTGCTGCGCACGCACGACCCGTCCCCCGACGAGTGCATCTGCGGACACCCGGATTCCCAGCAGCCGCCGGTCGACCAGGGTATGACCGTCGGCAGCCTCATCTGCGACCTGGACGAGCGGCGGATGTACGCCTGCGCCGGACCGCCGTGCGAGAACGAGTACCAGGTGTTCGAGATGGGTGACGCATGACCGTTCACGACCTGGTCGTCGCCGCCGGGCGCGTCGTCGACGGCTGTGGCAACCCCTGGTATCGCGGCGATGTAGGCATCCGCGGCAGCCGCATCGCCGCCGTCGGCGCGCCGGGCACGCTGCGCGGCCGGCGCGTCGTCGATGCCGCCGACCGCTACGTCACCCCCGGCTTCATCGACCCCCATACGCACTCGGACCTGACCATCCTGCTGCATCCGCGCGCGGAGACCGCCGTGCGGCAGGGGGTCACCACGCATGTGATCGGCAACTGCGGTATGTCGGCGGCGCCGCTGACGGAGAAGCACCGCGTGGACGCCGTGCACAACTGGGCCCACTACGCCTGGGGTCTGGACAAGGTGGCGTGGGACTGGCGCACGTTCGGGCAGTACCTGGCCGCTCTGCGCCGCGAGGGCCACGCGATCAACCTCGTGCCGCTCGTCGGCCACGGCGCGCTGCGACTGGCCGTCGCCGGCTTCGCCGAGCGCGCTCTCACCGAACGTGAGCTGGCGTCCATGGAGCGGCTGCTCGACGCCAGCATGCGCGCCGGGGCGCACGGCATGTCCAGCGGCCTCGTGTACCCGCCGGGCTGCTTCGCGAGTACGGAGGAACTGCTGCGGCTGTGCCGGGTGGTCGCGCGGCACAACGGCATCTACACCTCTCACGTCCGGGGCGAGCGCGAGACGATCCTGCAGGCGGTCGCAGAGGCTCTCGGGCTGGGGCGCGCCGCGGGCTGCCCCGTCGAAGTGTCGCACAACGCGCCCAAGTGGGGGGCGACGGAGGACGCGGCGGCGAATCTCGGGCTCATCGAGCAGGCCCGCCGCGGCGGCCTCGACGCGACCACCGACAACGACGTGCACACCGACCTGGCGCCGCGTCTCTCCCGGGCGCTGCCGCAACCGGTGCTCGACCTGAGCCACGAGGCGCTCATCGCGCTGCTCTCGGACCCCGAGGCCCGGGTGGCGCTGCGCCGGGAGATCGAGGAGGACACCCTGCCCGGCGCCGGTTACGCCGGCCTGGTGCGCCACGGCCGCTTCGAGCGCATCGTGGTGTTCCACGCCGGCCGCCACCCGGAACTGCGCGGCCGGTCCGTCGCCGACATCGCCTCCGACCGCGACGCCGATCCCTTCGACACGTTCCTCGACCTCATCGTCGAGGAGGACGACGACATCATCGGGCTCTTCGACTACATCGAGGAGAAGAACATCCGGGCATTGCTGCAGAGCCCCATCTCCATGGTGTGCTCGGACGGGCTCGTGATGCAGCCGCCGGAGCAGCTGGACGACCCGTCTCTGTACTGGCCGTGCAGCTACGGTGAGTACCCCGGCGTGCTGGAGCGCTATGTGCGCCGGGAGCCGGTGCTGCGCCTCGAGGAGGCCGTCCGCAAGATGACCTCCTTCCCGGCCCAGCGGTTCCGCCTGCTCGACCGGGGCGTCCTGCGCCCGGGCCACAAAGCCGACCTCGTCGTGTTCGACCTCGACCGAGTCCACGACCGCGCCACGAACCTGTATCCGCACGCGTTCCCGTTCGAGAACATCCCGCACGGCTCGCCCGAGGGGATGGACCTCGTGGTGGTCAACGGAGTGCCGGTCCTGGAGGACGGCGAGATCACCGGCGAGCTGCCGGGGCGCGTGCTCAAGCGCACCTGACTCGGCGAGCCCGCCCGGCGTGCACCTCTCCTGCACTGCCAGCATGTACAAACTCCGCCCGGTCCTGACCTCCCGTCCTCTCGCTCTGGACTTGGACATCGTGTAGAATCCCGGCGATGATCACGGTACAGGACATCCTTGAGATCCCCGAGCTGAACCTCAAGCTCCTGGCCGGTGGCAAGTCCACGAGCAACCCGGTCCGCTGGGTCCACATCACCGAGGTCCCGGACCCCACCAAGTGGCTCAAAGGTGGCGAGCTCCTCCTCACAACCGGCTACGGCTTCGTCGGCGACGAGGACCAGCAGGTGGCGCAGATCAAGCGCCTCATCGACCACAACATCTCCGGCCTCGGGTTCGGTACCGGGTTCAGCTTCGACAAGGTGCCGCCGGCCATCGTCAAGGTCGCGGAGGAGTACGAGTTTCCACTGTTCGAGGTGCCCTACCACGTTCCGTTCATCGCCATCACCGAGGCCGTGGCGTCCAAGATCGTGAACGAGCAGTACTCGCTGCTGCAGCGCAGCCTGGCCGTGCACGAGAAGCTCACCAAGATCGTTCTGGAGGAGAAAGGCCTCGAGGCCATCCTCTCCACGCTCTCGGCCCTCGTCGGCTGTTCGGCCGTGCTCTTCGACTTCCACGGCGTCGTGCTCTGCGAGGCGGCGTACCGCCGCCACCTCGGCGCGGAGCTCATCGCCGACCTTTGGCGCATGATCGGCGACCGCCGCGCCGACCGCCAGAACTTCGCGCTCACCATGGAGGGCGTGGGCTCCGGGGTGCAGGTGTACCCGGTGGTCGCGTCGCACCGCATCGGCGCGTTCCTCGCCGTGGTCAAGGACAGCGGCGACTTCAGCGAGTACGACCGCATCATCCTGCACAACGTGGTCACCGTCACCGCGCTCGAACTGGTCAAGAAGAAGGCCGTGGCCGAGACCGAGAAGCGGCTCGCCGGCGACTTCTTCGACGAGCTCATCGCCAGCGACCTCTACGAGGAGGAGATCGCCCGCCGGCTCGCCTTCTTCGGGCTCGACCCACAGTCGCCGCACCTCATCGTGCTCGTCGACATCGACGACCAGGGTGACGGCGCCGGCGCCGAGGCGGCCCAGGATGTCAAGGAGCGGTTGCACTGGACCGTGGACGAGTTCATGGCCAGGCACGACGTGCTCTGCATCAGCGCGTCGCGCAGCGACTCGGTCGTCATCCTTGTGCAGCCGGGCAAGATGGACACGCGAGAGGTCATCAGGATGGCCGGCGAGCTGCAGACCGTCATCGCCGAGATGCTGCCCGAGATCTCCGTGTCCGTCGGCATAGGCCGACCGCACCGTCAGCTCACCGACCTGCGCCAGAGCTACTACGAGGCCAGCTACGCCATCAAGATCCGCAAACTCAAGGGCGAGCCGAGGGTCATCGCGAGCTTCGACGACCTCGGCTCCTACGGTCTGCTGCTGGGCCTGCAGGACACGCTGTCGCTAGAGGTCTTCTACGACAGCGTTCTCGGTAGGCTCCAGGAGTACGACGAGCAGAACTCCAGCGACCTGGTCAAGAGCCTCGCCTGCTTTCTCGAGGCCAACGGCCACTGGGGCGACGCGGCGGAGAAGCTCTACGTCCACCGCCACACGCTGCGGTACCGCATGAAGCGCGTGGAGGAAATCACCGGCCGCGACCTCAACCAATCGCAGGACCGCATGGAGTTCTGGCTGGCGCTCAAGGCCAAGGAGCTCATCGACCAGTCTAAAAAGGGCAAGCCGGCCTCAGTCTGACGTGCCCCGCCGCCGGCTCCGCTTCGCAGGCCGGTTCCTCTCAGCTCACGACGTGACCAGCGAGCCGTTGTCGACGGCGATGTTGGCGCCCGTCAGCCCCTCGGTCTCCAGGCAGAAGCGCACGGCCGCGCCGATGTCGGCGGGCGAGACGAGGCGCTCGGTCGCCACGCGCGCCGCGGCGCGGAGTGTGGCCGCGCGGTGCTCGTCGTCGTCCAGGTCGACCGGCCCGGGCGCCACGCCGCAGACGCGTACGCCGGCGGGCGCCCACGCGCGCGCGAGCTCCTTGACGAGGTGGATCTCGGCCGCCTTGGCCGCACCGTGCGCGGCGAACGTGGCCCACGGCTGCAACCCGAGGTAGTCAGTGAGCGCGACGACGACGCCGCCCGTGGCGAGACGCTCCCGGGCGGCGCAGGCGGTGAAGAAGAAGCCCTTGGCGATGGTGTCGAGGGAAGCGTCCCACATCGCCTCGTCGATCTCCTCCGGCTGCCGCGGCGCGAACGGCCCGCTGGCCGCGAAGACCAGCGCGTCGAGGCCGCCCAGCGCCTGCTCGCCGGCGGCGACGAGTGCGGCGGCGGCGGAGGCGCCCCGCACGTCGCCCTCGACGAGGCGGGCGGCCGGCGCTCCCGCCGCGAGCAGCGCCTCGACTTGAGTGTCCGCCTCACGTGTGCGCGCGCGGGACGAGACAGCCACAGCGGCTCCGTGTGCGGCGAGGTCGAGCGCAACGGCGCGACCGAGGCGGCGTACGCCGCCGACCACGAGCACCCGTGCGCCGGCGAGCTTCACGCCGGCTCCCCGAGGTGCTCGTACAGTGCGGCGGCGATCTCCGCGATCGCCGCGTCGGCCTGCTGCTTCGCCGCGTACGTGAGGCCCTTCCAGAAGACGACCATGACCAATGGTGCCCCGCTGGGCGTGACGACGATCGCGGCGTCGTTGCTGGTGCCGCTCACGCCGCCGGTCTTGTTGGCCACGAGCAGTCCGTCGGGCAGACCGGCGGGGATCTTCTCGCGCCACTCCTGCTGCGCGAGGATCTCGAACATCAGCCGGCACGACGGTGCCGTGGCGCACTGGTGTTGCGCGATCATCGCGAGCAGCGCGGCCATGTCGCGTGGCGAGCCCCTGTTGTCGAGAGCCTGGTCGACTGCGAACGAGTCGTCGTAGCCCAAGGACTCGTCCCGGCCCCAACGACGCTCGTAAAGGTGCAGGAACCCCGCGCCGCTCAGGCGCGCGTTCTCCTCGAGGACGCGGACGAGCGCCTCCTCGTACTCGCCGTGCGCCACGAGCTCCCGCCAGCGGGCGACGATCTCCGGCCCGCTCAGGCCGGCCCACTCCTCGCCCGCCCCAGACTCGATGAGGAAGTATTCGCGGTCGGGCATGAAGCAGTCGATGGTCTCGAGGCCGAAGCCGCGCATGGTCTCGTTGACGGAACCGAGGCCGACGAGCCGCCACAGCATGTCGGTGGCGGTGTTGTCACTCAGCGTGATCATCAGGTAGAGGAGGTCGCGCACGCTGGGCCGCAGTCCTTCGTGGCAGTGGATCAGCGCACTGCCGGGGCTCTTGTCGGCCTCGGTGAGCGTGACCCGGTCGTCGAGCCGGAGCGTCCCGGCGTCGACCCGGCGCATGACCTCCACCATCACCGGGATCTTGAAGCAGCTGGCCATCGGGTAGAGGTCGTCGGAGTTGAAGTGAGCCTCGGCGCCGCTCGCCAGGTTGCGTGCCGCGACCCCCACGGTGCCACCCAGCCGTTCGGCGGCAGCCATGATGCTCTCCTGGTAGCCCCGATCGGTCACGCGCCGGCCCCCCCTCCACTCAGACCCTGTGCCTACGATAGCGGAGAGCCACTGGTATGGTCCAGAGTCCGCGCTCGGTCAGCGACGCACGGGACACCGCCCTCGTTCAGTAGTGGGCGCTTTCTTTGCTTTTTGGTCTTTTCTGGGCCGATGGTTGTTGGTAGACTGCCGAATCGTGTACAGCGATGTGCACATCCGTGCATGAGCCCATCAATGGGATGAGTAGCGAGGAGGAGTCATGATCGTCGGTTGTCCCAAGGAGATCAAGAACGAGGAGTACCGGGTCGGCATGACGCCGAACGGCGTCAAGGACTTCGTGGCCGCGGGCCATACGGTCATCGTCGAGGCCGGCGCCGGCGTGGGCTCGGGCTTCAGCGACAAGGAGTACAAGGCCGCGGGCGCGACCCTCGCTCCGGTGAAGGACGTCTTCGCCAAGGCCGACATGATCTACAAGGTCAAGGAGCCGCTCCCGGAAGAGTGGCCGATGTTCAAGCCGGGGCAGATCCTCTACACATACCTGCATCTCGCCGCCGCATACGCCAAGGACCTCACCAAGGGCATGCTCAAGGCCGACATCCGCGGCATCGCGTTCGAGACCGTCGAGCTCGAGAGCGGCGCGCATCCGCTCCTCTTCCCGATGAGTGAAGTCGCCGGCAAGCTGGCCATCCAGGCCGGCGCCACGCACCTGCAGAAGAACAACGGCGGCCGCGGCGTCCTCATCGGCGGCGTGACCGGCGTACCCAAGGCCAAGGTCGTCATCATCGGCGGCGGCACCGTGGGCACCAACGCGGCGAAGGTCGCCGTCGGCATGGGCGCGCGCACGGTCATCATGGACAGCTACGCACCTCGCCTCACCTACCTCGACGACGTCTTCGGCGGCGCCGTCGAGACCGTGCTCTCCACCCAGGCCGCTATCGCCGAGCAGATCGTCGACGCCGACATCGTCGTCGGCGGCGTCCTCCTTCCCGGCGGCGCGCAGGCTCCGCACCTCATCAAGAAGAGCATGCTCAAGACCATGATGCCGGGCTCCGTGATCGTGGACGTCGCCATCGACCAGGGCGGCTGCTTCGAGACCTCCAAGCCCACCACGCACACCGAGCCCACATACGTCATCGACGGCGTGATCCACTACTGCGTCGCCAACATGCCGGGCGCCGTGGCCCGCACCTCCACGATGGCGCTGGCCGGCGCGACTCTGCCCTACGGCCTCGCGATCGCCAACAAGGGCTTCGAGCAGGCCGTCAAGGACGACGCGGCTCTCGCTCTGGGCGTCAACGTGTACCGTGGCAAGCTCACCATCCCGTCGGTGGCCGAGGCCCACAAGATGAAGTACACGCCGCTGGACAAAGTGCTCGCCTAGGACGGCATTCGGTTACGCGGCGGCCACTGGCCGCGGCTGAGCCAAGCTGATTGAATGGAGCCGCGCCCGGACGCAAGGTCCGGGCGCGGCTCCTTCCGTTCGGGGTGCGTCTTCGGCGCACGCCGCCACGGTGGGCTCCGCCGACCAGGGGTGGCCGCGGCGCATCGGGAGGAGTGCCGGGGCGGTGTCTGTTTCACGGCACGAAGGAGCACGAATGGGCGACCTGCTACGTATCGACCTTTCCACACGTACGACCTCGGAGGAGACCGTTCCGCCGCAGCTCATCAAGGAGCTCATCGGCGGCAAGGGCGTCGGCACGCACTACCTCATCCAGGAGGTCGCACCCGAGGTCGAGCCGCTGAGTCCGGGGAACAAGCTGATCTTCGTCGTCGGCCCCATGGGCGGGACGACGATGCTCGGCAGCAACCGCTACGCCCTGTACTTCGCTTCGCCGCTCACGGGCGGCTACGGCGAGTGCTACTCGGGCGGCAACCTCACACCGCAGTTCGCGCGCACAGGCTACAAGGTGGTCATCGTCGAGGGTAGGGCCGACGAGCCCATCTACCTGGAGATCAGTGAGGAGGGCGCGCAGTTCCACGACGCTTCCGACCTCTGGGGCATGGACGCCTTCAAGGCCGAGGACGAGATCCTCGCGCGCACGGACCACAAGAAGGCCCAGGCCTGCGTCATCGGGCCGGCCGGAGAGAAGCTGGTCAAGTTCGCCTGCGTCAACAACAACTACTGGCACCAGCTCGGCCGCGGCGGTCCCGGCGCGGTCTACGGCTCCAAGAACCTCAAGGGCATCGTGTGGCACGGCGACGAGAAGGTCGAGGTGGCGCGGCCGGACGACTTCAAAGCCGTGGTCCGTGACCTCATCGGGCGCACCAAGGACGACGCCGGCGTGGCCGCCTACCAGCGCGGCGGAACGCTCAACATGGTGCGCATCATGAACGGCGCCAACGCGTTCCCCACGCGCTACTGGCGCAAGGGGACCCTCGAGAACTTCGAGCGCATCACCGTCGAGACCATGCTCGCGGAGCACGGCACAGTCAACCAGACGTGTCCGCCCTGCGTGTTCAAATGCGTGAAGCGCAATACGGTGTTCAAGGGTCGCCACGAGGGCCTGGTGGTCGAAGGCCCCGAGTACGAGACCGCCTACGTCTTCGGTGGCCTCTGCGAGATCGACGACTTCGCCGAGATCATGTGGCTCAACGACGTCTGCGACCGTCTCGGCGTCGACACCATGGACGCCGGCAACCTCTGCGCGCTTGCCATCGAGTGCTCGGAGCGCGGCCTGATCGACGAGAAGCTTGGCTGGAACGACCCTGTCGGCGTCGGCGCCTTCCTTGAGAAGCTCTGCCTGCGCGAAGGCATCGGCGATCTTTGGGCCGAGGGGCTTCTTACGGTAGCCAAGGAGTACGGCCTCGAGGACGTGGCGGTCCATGCCAAGGGCATGGCTCCCGCCGGTTACGAGCCGCGCAAGATGAAGGGCATGGGTCTCGGGTTCGCGACCACGCCTCGCGGCGCCTGCCACTTGCGCGCCACCATGTACAAGCCGGAACTGCTGGGCGTGACCCCCTATGGTGAGGTCGCGGGCAAGGCGGCGATCTACTGCGACTGGGAAGACCGTCTGACGATCATGGACACGCTGGTCTACTGCCGTTTCTACCGCGATCTGGTGCAGTGGCCGTACATCACCGCGGTCGTCAACGCCGTCATCGGTACCGACTACACCGAGGACGACCTGCACGCGATCGCCAACCGCATCATCACGATGACGCACGACTTCAACCTCGAACGGGGCATCGGCCGGGAGTCGGAGAAGCTCCCCGAGTGGGTGACGGACAAGCCCATGGAGGACGAAGGCGCGCTCACGTTCCCGCAGGACGAGATGACCTTCATGCTGGGCGAGTACTACGAGATTCGCGGCTGGGGGGACCTGCCGCCGTTGGAGGACTAGCGCAGCTCGGCCGCCCGCCGAATGTGCGTGCGGCGGGCGGCAGACGCGGACGGGCCCGGGAGTCTCGCGAGGAGAGTCCCGGGCCCGTCCGCGTTCGGGCGGGGCGGCTTTGCCGCCCGCCTCGGATGTCACGACATCAGTAGCCCAGGTCGCCCCACTCGCGCTCGCCGGACAGCCAGCCGGAGATGACGTAGAACGGACGCAGCGCGTCGTTGAACATCTTGGCGATCGCCTGCAGCCGTGCCAGCGACCGCTGCATGCCGGCGATGCTCTCGTTGAGCTGCTCTGCGTCGGCAGAGAGGTGCTCGACGGCGGTCGCGATCTCGTCGCCCCTGCGGCTCAGTCCGTCGACCAGGGGCGTGACGCGGCTCGAGACGCTCGCGGCGTGCTTGGCGACGCGCCAGCCTCTGAGGGCGACCGACGCAAGAACGGCCAGCACGAACGCGATGCTTACCAGAGCGATGATGAGTACTACGTACCAAGGCATGCTGGGAGTGTACCGCGTCGCGCCGGACCGCGACAGTCCGCCGTCGGCGTGGACGTCAGCGCGCGTGGAGCGAGTAGCGGCAGATGAGCGTGCAGCCGCGTCCGGCCAGCACGCTCACCTTGACGACGTCGCCGGTGTGCGGCGCCTCGATGAACAGGCCGTTGCCGATGTAGATGCCCACGTGGTGGTAGAACGCCGGCGTGCCGAAGAAGACCAGGTCCGCCGGCTGGGCCTGCGACATGGGCACCGGGTGGCCCATGTGCGCCTGCATGGTGGCGCCGTGAGGGAACTGGACACCGAACTTGGCGTACACGTAGAGCACGAGACCCGAGCAGTCGAACCCTCCCGAGGGCGTCGCCCCGGCCCACACGTAGGGGATCCCGAGGTACTTCATCGTCTCCTTGACAACGGCGATCTGAGCCGGCGTGCCGTGGATGGTGGCCATATCCACGCCGGCCGCCTTGGCCAGGCGGGCGGACGCGGCCGCGTCGAGCCTGGCCTGCTGCGCGAGCAGCTTCTTGACCTGCGCGTCGAGGTCGGTGAGCAACTGCTGGCGCGCGCCGAGCTCGTCCTCGATGACGGCCTGCTGCTCGCGCAGGTCCATCTCCTTCTTGAGCGCATCGGAGCGGTCGTCCTCGATCTGGCGCGTGAGCTGCTGGATCTGCTTCTGCATGCCGGCGATGCGGGTGACCGTGTCCTGGTCGGCCTGGTCGATGGCTCGGAAGTAGCCCAGCTGGGCGCCGGCCTCTCCGAGGTCACCGAGGTTGAAGAGGACGTCGAGCATGTCGTAGCCGTCGCTCTTGTACATGGTGACGAGCCGCTCGTTGCGCAGCGCCTGGGCTGCGTCGAGCTGCGCCCGCGAGCGCTCGAGATCGGCGCGAGTCTGCCCGAGGCGGATGTTGAGCGCGTCGAGCGCCGCGCGCGCCGCGTCGTACTTCTCGGTGAGGACCTCGGCACGGTGGTCGAGCCGCGCGACCTCGCGGCGCACGGAGCGCGCCTGGGACTCGAGGTCGTCCACGGAGGGCGAGGCCGGCGCGGCGGCGGGCACGAGGGCCGCCCCCAGCACCAGGACGCCGAGCACGCACGCGGCGACGCAGGCGGCCAGCGCCGCAGGTCGCGTCGGGTGCCCCTCGCCTGTCCCCCTGAGCCCGGCCATCACAAAGAAGTGTATCGGAACTTCCCGTCTGCCCTTTACCCCGCGTGTGAGGAGGGTTCCTGCCGGGCAACTTTACAATCGAGTGTCTCTACGTATACAATCTGTCGTCCAACGTCGCGGGGTGGAGCAGTCCGGTAGCTCGTCGGGCTCATAACCCGAAGGTCGCAGGTTCGAATCCTGCCCCCGCTACCATCACTTTCTCAGGCGCCTTCCGGGCGCCTTTTTCGTTTCCGTGGTGCGTTTGTGACACGGCCGGCAGGCCGCGTACCGCAATGCCGGGTGTGAATCGTTGTGCATCGGGTATCCACCGCCTCGATAGTAGGCAACGCCGAGAAGTGGTGGAGGGCATATGAACACAGGAAAGGCCGCGGTCGCCGAGTTCTTCGGGACGTTCTGGCTCGTCTTTGGAGGTACCGGCGCCGCGGTGCTTGCGGCCTCGGTGGGGAACAGCGGCATCGGCTGGCTCGGCGTGGCGCTCGCGTTCGGTCTCACCGTGGTGACCATGGCTTACGCCGTCGGCCACATCTCCGGCGCGCACTTCAACCCGGCGATCACCATCGGCCTCTGGGCCGGCGGGCGGTTCCCCGGCAGCAAGGTCGCGATCTACATCGTCGCCCAGGTGATCGGCGGCATCTGCGCAAGCGCCGTCCTGTATGTGATCGCGAGCGGCAAGGCCGGCTTCAGTCTGTCCGACGGCTTCGCCGCGAACGGCTACGGCGCCCACTCGCCGGCCGGCTACAACCTTACCGCGGCCATCGTCATCGAGATCCTGCTCACGCTCGTCTTCGTGCTGGTCATCCACGGGGTCACGGATCGCCGTGCGCCCGTCGGCCTCGCCCCGCTGGCCATCGGCCTCACGCTGACGCTCATCCACCTGATCGCCATCCCGGTGGACAACACCTCGGTGAACCCGGCCCGCTCGCTGGCCCCGGCACTCTTCGTCGGAGGCTGGGCGCTCAGCCAACTCTGGGTGTTCATCGTGTTCCCGATAATCGGAGGGATCCTGGGCGGCCTGGCCTATCGATACCTGCTCGAGGTCAAGGCCGAGGAGCGCGACAAGATCGAAGGGCCGGGCGAGGCGACGGAGTAGCCCTCGCCCGGGAGGCACAGGACCGGGGCGCCGATGGAGCCGTCGTCGGCGGCCCTGCCGGCGCCCCGGCCTCTGCTATGCTCGTTGCATCCCCCGGCGCCGCGGCGCCGGGCCGCGAAGGAGGACCGATGCCGGTGCTGCCGGTGGTCAAGACCCCTCCCTATGGGAGCGAGGGTCCACACAGCGCATTCCGCGTGGCGGGCGCTTTCGCCACGCGTGACGAGCGCGTCGAGGTGTTCCTCATGGGCGACGCCGTCGATGCCGCCCACGCCGGCCGGGGCTGTGGGGCCTCCTGCACCACCCGAGGGCTCACAGGGGCGGAGTTGGTCGCACACGCACGCGTGACGAGCATCCACCACCCCGCTGAGGCCACCATGCGCAGCGAGCGCGCCCTCCCATTCTGAGGACGGCCGTGGCGCGTCTGCCCGCCGCGTGCCTCAGGCTCCGCCGTCGCGTGGAAGACGACCTCACGCGCACCGGGGCGCTACGCGCGGGCGAGCGCGCCCTCCTGCTGCTCTCGGGCGGCGCCGACTCGATGGCGCTGCTCTCGCTGCTTGCCGCCGCCGACAGTCGCCTGAGCCTCGGCCTGACCCTGATGGCACTCCATGTGGACTACGGTCTGCGCGGCGCAGGGTCGGACCGCGACCGCGGCATCGTCGAGCGCGCCTGCGCGGCGGCCGGCGTGCCGCTGTACGTCGAGCGGCTCCACGGCGCACTCAAAGGCTCCGATTTCCAGGCGCGCGCCCGTGAGTTCCGATACGCGCGCGCCCGTGAGCTTGCGGCCGAGCACGGGTGCCGGGCGCTGGTCACGGCGCACAACCGCGACGACCAGGCCGAGACCGTGGTGTACCGGCTCGCCAAGTACGCCTCGCCCCGAGGCCTCGGCGGCATGCGGCCGCGTGACGGGGATGTGGCGCGGCCGCTGCTCGGGCTGGGCGCCGGCGAGATCCGCGAGTATTGCCGGCTCAGCGGTGTCGAGTACGGGGAAGACGCCAGCAACGCGTCGTCCGTGTATGCGCGCAACCTGCTGCGCCTCGAGGTCCTGCCGCTGCTCGAGGGACTGAACCCCCGCCTCGCGGAGACGCTTGCGGCCGGCGCTGAGCTCGCCGCGGCCGAGGCCGACGTGCTCGCCGCCGTCACCGCGGAGGCGCGGGCGCGGGTGGTGCGCCCGCCCGCGGCCGGCGAGCTGGCCGCCGTGGACGTAGCCGCCCTGGCCGCCGAGCCGGAGGCCCTGCGCGCCCTCGTCCTGCACGAGATGGTGCGTGAAGCCATGGGAGGCGACGCACTCGTAGAGCGCACCCTCGTGCGGGCGCTCCTGCGTCTTGCGGCGCGCCGGGACGACGCCGGGCGCGCCGACCTCGGTCGCGGCCTGGTCGCGGTGCGCGAACGTGGCTTGCTGCACGTGCGCCGCGTCGCGCCGACGCACGCCTGTGCGCCCGTCGCGGTGGACTGCGCGGCTCTTCAGGAGGCCGGCGCGGAAGGAGTCACGGCCGGGTTCTGCGGAGACCGTTGGCGCCTGCGCCTGCTGCCCGGCGTGGCCTTCGACCGCCGGGCCGCGCACGCCGGCGAGGCCTTCGCCGGCCTCTCCGCCGGGCCGCGGAGCGTGACCCTGCGGCACCCGCGCCGCGGCGAGCGCTTCGCCCCGTCGGACCTCGGCCGCGAGACCACGGTGGCCCGCTATCTCGCCGCCGCGCGGGTACCGGCGTCGCTGCGACCTCGCGCAGTCGTGCTCGACGTGGACGGCGCGGCTGCCTGGGTCGGCGGCCCCGCCGCGTTCCCCGGCAGGGTTGCGCACAGCTACCGGGTGGCCCACAGTAGTGTTTTGACACTGCACGTCGTCCAGGAGGGAACGTGAACGTGCCGATCGCTGAAGTACTCGTCGACCGGGAGACCCTGGCCGCCCGCATCGAAGAGCTCGCCACCCAGATCACGATCGACTACGAGGGCAAGGAGATCCTCCTAGTGGGCGTGCTCAAAGGGGCGGTGTTCTTCATGGCCGACCTGGCGCGCCGCATCGACGTCCCGGTGGCGCTTGATTTCATGGCCGTCTCCAGCTACGGCTCGTCGACAGACTCGTCCGGCGTGGTGCGTATCCTCAAGGACCTGGACCTCGAGATCGCCGGCCGCGACGTGCTCATCGTCGAGGACATCATCGACTCGGGTCTCACGCTGAGCTACCTGCTCAAGAACCTGCGCAGCCGTAAGCCGGCCTCGCTCGAGATCTGCGCGCTGCTCACCAAGCCGTCACGCCGGCGCACTGAGATCCCATGCAGGTACGTAGGCTTCGAGATCCCCGACAAGTTCGTAGTGGGCTACGGCCTCGACCTCGCCGACCACTTCCGCACCCTCGACTACATCGGTGTCCTCACGCAGGAGGCCGCCGACGAAATCCTCGACGCGGCTGGTTCTTTGCTGTAGTCGTGAGGGTATGTTAGCGTCACCGGACGCTTTGATTTGCAGGCACATCCGTCGGCACGAGCCTCCGGGGACCGTCCCCGTCAAGAAGGGTCACGTTGAGCAGATTCATCCGCAGCGCGCTGTTCCCCATCCTCATCGTCATCATCGTGGCGATGTTCATCGAATGGGTCATCTCCAACAACCGTACGCCCGCCACGCCGAAGGCGATCTACGCGGCGCCGTTCGTCACCAGCCAGACGGTGCTGCAGAACGACCTGCAGAACGCGTTCATCCAGTCGATCGTGTTCAGCAGCAGCGACCCGTCGACGGCCAAGGTCACCCAGACCGGGGGGCAGCAGTACTACGTCACCGGCATCACCGAGCCCTCGCTCACGCCGGCCCAGATCAAGACCAACGAACCGTCCGTCAACGTGTCGGAGGGTACGGTCACCCCGCCGAAGTCCAGTGACATCCAGCCGTCCTTCACCCAGGACGTCGTCAACGGCAATGTCCAGGGCGTGGTGATGAACGTCAAGGACCAGACCATGGAGGTCACGCTCAAGCCCGTGAACGACAAGGCGTCGCAGACGTACTCGGTCGCATACACGGACCCGGCGGCCACCACCACGTTCCTCAACCAGTACAACGTGCCCTACGACGCCACGAGTCCCAAGTCGGCGTGGTGGTCGGGCCTTCTGTCCATCATGCTGCCCCTCGTGCTCATCATCGTGTTCTGGTTCTTCATCATGAACCAGATGCAGGGTGGAGGCTCCAAGGTCATGAGCTTCGGCAAGAGCCGCGCCAAGCGCGTCAGCGTCGACTCGCCGAAGGTGACGTTCAAGGACGTCGCCGGCGCCGAAGAGGCGGTCGAGGAGCTCTACGAGATCAAGGAGTTCCTCGAGAACCCCAAGAAGTTCCAGCAGCTCGGCGCCCGCATCCCCAAGGGCGTGCTGCTGTACGGCCCGCCCGGCACCGGCAAGACGCTGCTGGCGCGTGCCGTCGCAGGCGAGGCGGGCGTCCCGTTCTTCAGCATCAGCGGTTCCGATTTCGTCGAGATGTTCGTCGGCGTCGGCGCCTCGCGCGTGCGTGACCTGTTCGAGCAGGCCAAGCAGAACGCGCCCTGCATCATCTTCGTGGACGAGATCGACGCGGTCGGCCGCCATCGCGGCGCCGGCCTCGGCGGCGGCCACGACGAGCGCGAGCAGACCCTCAACCAGCTGCTCGTCGAGATGGACGGCTTCGAGATGAAGGACAACATCATCCTCATCGCCGCCACCAACCGCCCGGACATCCTCGACCCGGCGCTGCTGCGTCCCGGCCGCTTCGACCGGCAGATCGTCGTCGACCGCCCGGACCGCCCGGGCCGCAAGCAGATCCTCGAGGTTCACTCGCGCGGTAAACCGATCGACAAGGACATCGACCTCGACGCTCTGGCCGCGCAGACGCCGGGCTTCACCGGTGCCGACCTGGCCAACCTGGTCAACGAGGCAGCCCTCCTCGCGGCGCGCCACGGCAAGAAGCTCATCACCATGACGGAGCTCGAAGAGGGCATCATGCGTGTCCTGGCCGGCCCGGAGAAGAAGACACGCATCATCAGCGAGAAGGAGAAGGCCATCACGGCGTACCACGAGATGGGCCACGCCCTCGTCGGCCACTTCCTCGAGTACACCGACCCGGTGCACAAGATCTCCGTGGTCAGCCGCGGCCAGGCGCTCGGCTTCACCATCTCGCTGCCCACCGAGGACAAGTTCCTGACCACCAAGCAGGAGCTGATGGACACGCTCGCCATGACGCTCGGCGGCCGCGCCGCCGAGGAGGTCGTGTTCGGCGAGATCACCACGGGTGCGGCCAACGACCTCGAGAAGGCCACTGCCATGGCCAAGCAGATGATCATGCGCTACGGCATGAGCGAAGAGCTCGGCCCGCGCACGCTCGGCCACGACCAGGCGCAGCCGTTCCTGGGCCGTGAGTTCCAAGCTCAGGCCGACTACTCGGACGAGGTCGCCAGGCAGATCGACGACGAGATCCGGCGCATCATCGAAGACGCTCATCAGCGCGCCAAGGACCTGCTCGCCGAAAAGCGCGAGCAGCTCGACCGCATCAGCAAGATCCTCATCGTCCGCGAGACGATCGAGGCCGGCGAGTTCGAGGCGCTGGTCGACGGCGTCCCCGAGGAGGAGGTCTTCCGCGAGAAGGACGAGAAGGAACGCCAGCGACTGGCCGGCGGGCCGCCCGAGCCCGAGAAGCGGCCGCGCGTCAAGCAGCCGCCGGTGCCTAAGCCCGCGCACGTGAACCCCGTCAATCCTGAGGCGACCTGAGCCGCCGGGCGCGCTCCTTCGTCACCACGTGGACCAGGAAAAGATCAAGACGGGCGTACGTCTGATCCTCGAGGGGATAGGCGAAGACCCCGACCGGCCGGGACTGCGCAAGACGCCGCAGCGTGTGGCCGACATGTATCAGGACATCTTCTCGGGCATCCACGCGCCCGATCCTGCGGAGCTGCTCCAGGCGATTCCCGGTGATCACCATCGCGAGATGGTGCTCATCCGGGACATCGACTTCTACTCGATCTGCGAGCACCACCTGCTGCCGTTCCACGGAGTTGCGCACGTGGCCTACATCCCGAGCGCCCACGGCCACATCGCCGGCCTCAGCAAGCTGGCGCGGGTCGTCCGTCTGGTGGCCGCGCGGCCGCAACTGCAGGAGCGCATCACCAGCGAGGTCGCCGACGCCATCGAGACCGCGCTCAAGCCTACGGGCGCCCTCGTCCTCATAGAGGCCGAGCACCTGTGCATGAGCATGCGCGGCGTCCGCACGCCGGGCTCCAAGACCGTCACGAGCGCCGTGCGCGGCCTCATCCAGAGCAACGACGCCACGCGGGCCGAGGTGTTCGCGCTCATCAACGCTCCGCGCTGACGCGCCCACCGATGTCGACGGCCGCGCCGACCTTCTCGCTCGACCTCCAGTTCCCCGCCATCATGGGGATCGTCAATGTCACGCCCGACTCGTTCTCGGACGGCGGGCGGTTCTTCGCTGCCGACGACGCGCTGGCCCAGGCCCTCACGCTGGTGCGTGAGGGCGCCGCCGTCGTCGACATCGGCGGCGAGTCCACGCGGCCGGGCTCCGAGCTGGTCACCCTGGACGAGGAGCTGCGCCGTGTGCTGCCGGTGGTCGAGGCGCTCGCCGGCAGCGTCGGCGTCCCGATCTCGGTGGACACGATGAAGGCCGGGGTCGCCCGCCGCACACTGGCCGCGGGCGCTGCGCTCATCAACGACGTGAGCGCCCTGCGCTTCGACGACGAGCTGGTCGACGTCGTGGCGGAGACGGGGTGTCCCGTCTGCCTCATGCACATGCAGGGCATGCCCAAGACCATGCAAGACGATCCGCGCTACGACGACGTGGTGGACGAGGTGCTCGGCTTCCTCGAGGGGCGCATGGCCTTCGCGCTGGCGCGCGGCGTGCGCGAGGAGCAGATCATGGTCGACCCGGGCATCGGGTTCGGCAAGACCGTGGCCCACAATCTGGCGCTGCTGGACGGCCTCGACAGGTTCTCCACGCTCGGCCGTCCCGTCCTGCTCGGCGCCTCGCGCAAGCGGTTCCTGGGCGCGGTCCTCGGCGCGGAGCCCGCCGGCCGCGCCACCGGCACGGTGGCGACCACGGTGATCGGCTATCTCGCGGGGGCGCACGTCTTCAGGGTGCACGACGTCAAGCCGAACTTCGAGGCGCTGCGGGTCGCGTTGGCCGTGCGTGAGGGCGTCGTCGCCCCCTGACGGGGACGGCGGCCGAGGGCAAGGAGGCCCCGGATGTCACGGACTCTTTCCATCATCCTGAACGGGATAGAGCTGCGCGGGCGCTGCGGGGTGACCGCCGAAGAGCGCGCCATCGGCCAGACGCTCTCGATCGACGTGCGCCTGGACCCGCAGCCGCGCGGCGCCGGCCAGAGCGACAGCCTGGACGACACCGTGAACTACAGCAAGATCGTCAACTACGTGCGAGGCGTCGTCGAAGGCAGCGAGTTCCACCTGCTGGAGCGCCTCGCCACGGTGCTGTGCGACGGCCTGTGGGACGAGTTCGAGCCGATGCTGGTCGAGGTGGCCGTGAGCAAGATCGCGCCGCCGGTGTCGCTGCCGGTGCACGCCGCGCGTGTCGAAGTGATGCGAACCTCGTGAGCTCACGATCGTGCAGGCGTGCGTTCGTGTCGCTGGGCTCCAACCTCGGCGACCGCGAGGGCTACCTGCGCGCCGCGCGCGAAGCGCTCTCGGCGCTGCCCGGCACCTCCGTCGTCGCGGTCTCCCGCATCTACGAGACGGCGCCGCAGGACCTCCCCGATCAGGAGGCGTTCCTCAACCAGGTCGCGTGCCTGGACACCAGGCTCCAGCCGCTGGATCTGCTTCACGAGTGCCAGCGCATCGAACGCGAACACGGGCGTACCCGCGAGCTGCGCTTCGGGCCACGCACGCTCGATATCGATATACTGCTCTTCCAGGACGCCGAGTCCGACGACCCCGAGCTCACGCTCCCGCATCCGCGCATGGTCAAGCGGGCCTTCGTGCTCGTGCCGCTGGCGGAGATCTGGGACCACGCCAGGGGCATGCTGGACATCGACGTCGCAGGGCTGGGCGAGGCGACCTCCCGTGCCCAGCGGGTGAGGCTGTACGACGCCACGGAAGGGTGAGCGGTGACCGATGATGAGCCGGCGCTGAGGCGCGTCCCATGACCCGCCCCTACGCCGCGAGCCGCTCCGCCGAGCCGCTGCACCGGCGGAGCTTCGACGTTCTCGTGCTCGGCGGCGGCATCGCCGGTCTTACCGCCGCCATCGGCGCCGCGCGTCGCTGGCGGGTCGGCCTGCTCACCAAGTCCACCTTCGAAGAGACCACCACGTTCCTCGCCCAGGGCGGCATCGCCGCCGCCATCGGCGAGGGTGACTCACCCGAGCTGCACTTCGAGGACACGCTCCAGGCCGGTGCAGGGCTCTGCGACGACGAGGCCGTGCGCGTCCTCGTGAGCGAGGGTCCGGACCGGGTGCGCGAGCTCATGGAGATCTGCCCGCGATTCGACAAGGTCGACGGGCAGATCGTGCTGGGGCGCGAGGGCGCCCACTCGCTGCCGCGCATCGTGCACGCCGGCGGCGACGCCACCGGCAGCGAGGTCTCCAGCGCTCTGGCCGAGGCCGCACGCGTCGGCAGCCGGGTGCAGCTCTACGAGGACGAGTTCGTCATCGACCTGCTTACCGTGGACGGCCGCTGTGTGGGCGCGCTCACGCTCAACCTCACCGACGGCGGCCTCACGCTGAACGTCGCCATGGTGACCGTGCTCGCCACCGGCGGCGCCGGGCAGGTCTACGGGCGCACGACCAATCCCGCGGCGGCCACCGGCGACGGCGTGGCCATGGCCTACCGCGCCGGCGCGGCGATCCGTGACCTCGAGTTCGTGCAGTTCCACCCCACGGGCCTGGCGGTGCCGGGGCAGCAGACCGTGCAGCTCATCACCGAGGCCTTGCGTGGTGAGGGTGCATATCTGCGCAACGAGGCGGGGGAGCGCTTCATGCTCGAGGTCGACTCGCGCGGCGAGCTCGCCTCACGTGACATCGTCGTGCGCGGCATGGTCGCCGAGATGCGCAAAGAGGGCTCGGACCACGTGTACCTCGACGCCACCCACCTCGAAGCCTCCTATCTGGCGGAGCGGTTTCCCAGCGTCTCGGCAGGACTGCGCGAGCACGCGCTGGACCTGGCGACGGAGCTCATCCCGGTGGCGCCGGTGTGTCACTACTTCGTCGGCGGGGTGGTGACCGACGTCTGGGGCCGCACAACGGTGCCCGGTCTGTACGCCAGCGGCGAGGTGGCGAGCACCGGCGTGCACGGCGCCAACCGGCTGGCCAGCAACTCGCTGCTCGAGGGCCTGGTGTTCTCCGACCGCGTCGTTCGCGACCTGGATCGCTACATCGGGCGGCTGGGTGAAGACGTACGCCGCCTGAGCTTCGACATCCCGGAGGCGGTCGCGGGCGGCGGCGGCAGCGACGCGGCCGCCGCTCGCGAGCGCCTCACCACGGTCATGCGCGACAAGGTCGGTGTGCTCCGCCGCGCCCCGGATCTGCAGGCCGCGCTGGACGAGCTCGGCGAGCTGACGTCGGAGCTGCGCTTCGGGCGCATGGGCGAGTCCGAGTACGAGGTGCTCAACATGCTCACGCTGGGCACGCAGATCGCCAAGTGCGCGCTGCTGCGCGAGGAGTCGCGCGGCGTGCACCTGCGCGAGGACTTCCCCGACCTGGACGACGAGCGCTGGCTCAGGCACATCACGCTGCGGCTGCCCGAGCACGAGCGCACGGAGGGCGTCGGCAAGGTCACCCCACACCACGGCAGGGACGAGGCCGGATGAGCGGTCCGCCTGGTCTTCGCCATGCGAGCCGGTTCCCCAGCTCGTTGGCGGCCCGCTCGTGTGCGCCGGAAGAGGAGGCGTCATGAGCGCGCGCAGCTACAGGGAGGCCGCCGCAGTTGCCGTGCGCCGCGCCCTGCGCGAAGACCTCGCCGGGTACGGCGACCTCACGGGCTCGGTGTTCGAAGGCGACGGCGTTGCGCGCGTCGTCGCGCGCGAGGCCGGCGTGCTCTCCGGCGGCGCCGCACTCGAGGAGACGGCGCGACAGGTGGACACGGCGCTCGCCGTGGAGGTCTTCATCCACGACGGCGAGCGCTTCACGGCCGGCGACGCGATCGCCGAGCTGCGCGGCCCGCTCGCGGCGATCCTCGCGGCCGAGCGGACCGCGCTGAACTTCCTCTGCCGCCTGAGCGGCGTAGCCACGCTCACCGCCTCCTATGCGGCGGAGACCGCCGGCACTCGGGCGCGCATCGCCGCGACGCGCAAGACCACGCCGGGCCTGCGCGCCCTGGAGAAACAAGCCGTGGTGGACGGCGGCGGCACGCCGCACCGCTTCGGCCTGTTCGACGGCGCGATGATCAAGGACAACCACGTGGCGGCAGCCGGCGGCGTCGCCGCCGCGGTCACGCGCGTGCGCGCCGGCGCGGCGCATCTGCACGCACTGGAGGTCGAGGTCGACACGCTCGAGCAGCTGGACGAGGCCCTCGCCGCCGGCGCCACCATCGTGCTGCTCGACAACATGGACACACCGACGGTGCGCGCGGCCGTGGAGCGCGTGGCCGGCCGCGCCCTCGTCGAGGTCTCCGGTGGTGTACGGCTCGAGCGCGTGCGCGAGCTCGCCGAAGCCGGCGTGGACGTCATCTCCGCCGGCGCGCTCACCACGCGCGCCCCGTGGATCGATCTCGCCCTCGACCTGGAGGTGTGAGGTGCTGCTGGTCGTCGACGTCGGCAACACCCAGATACACATCGGCGTCATCGACGACGGCAAGGTGACGGACGAGTGGCGCATGGCCACCGTCAGGCATCGCACGAGCGACGAGATCGCCGGGATGCTCCAGGGGTTGTTCTCGCTCAAGGGAGAGCGTCTCAAAGAGGTCATCGACGAGGTGGGCGTCGCCTCCGT
This sequence comes from uncultured Thermoleophilia bacterium, assembly GCA_963775255.1. Taxonomy (GTDB): domain Bacteria; phylum Actinomycetota; class Thermoleophilia; order UBA2241; family UBA2241; genus CAIXSE01. The sequence continues at coordinate 123,087 of CAVZIA010000011.1, forward strand.
GGTCCCGCGGCTCACGCAGCAGTGGGAGGAAATGTGCGAGAAGCATCTCGGTCTCTCGGCCTTTGTGGTCGGCCCCGGGGCGCGGACCGGCATGCGTATCAAGACGCGCAACCCGGCCGAGGTCGGCGCCGACCGCATCGTCAACGCCGTCGCCGCCTTTGAGACATACGGCGGGCCGTGCATCGTCGCCGACTACGGCACGGCCACCACATTCGACGTGATCTCCGCCGACGGCGACTACCTGGGCGGGGCCATCGCCCCAGGCATCGAGGTCTCGCTGGAGGCGCTCACGACGCGCGCGGCCAAGCTCGTCAAGGTCGAGCTCATAGAGCCCGACCACGCCATCGGCAAGTCGACCATCGAGGCGCTGCAATCCGGCGCCGTGTACGGCTTCGCCGGCGAGGTGGAGGGTGTGGTGCACGCCATCTGGGCCGAGCTCGGCGGCAAGTGCCCCGTCATCGCCACCGGCGGCCTGGCCGAGATGATCGCGCGGCACACCGACGTGATCGAGAAGGTCGACCAGCTCCTCACGCTGCGCGGCATCGAGATCGTGATGCGGCGCCAGCAGCGGGGCTGAGCCGGCGGGTGTGACGCGCGTGGAGCGCCCGGCTCGGTGACCGGCGACCCGCTTCTGCGGCCCCTTTCGATTGGTGGCCTCGAGCTCGACCGGCGCCTGGTCATGGCGCCCATGGCAGGGCTCACGACGCCGGCGTTCCGGCGCAGCGTGCGCCGCTGGGGCGCCGGCCTCGTCTTCACCGAGATGATCTCGGCCTACGGCGTGCACTACGAAAACCGGCGAACGCTGGATTACTTCCAGCACGGGGAGGACGAGCACCCGCTGGGGTTCCAGCTGTTCGGCGCCGACGCGGACGTGCTCGCCGACGCGGCGGCGCGAGCCGTCGAGTCGGGCGCCGACCTGGTCGACCTCAACATGGCGTGCCCGGTGCGTAAGGTCGTCAAGACCGGCGCCGGCGCGGCGCTGCTGAGCGACCCTGCGCGGGCGGCAGTCCTGGTCGCCGACGTCGTGAGCGCCGTCGAGGCGGCTTCGCCCGCACGTCCCGTGCCGGTGACCGTCAAGATCCGTTCGGGTCTGCGCGATGGTGACGGGCTCGGGCGGGCCGCTGCGGTGCGGCTGGCCGAGGCCGGAGCCGCGGCGGTCTGCATCCACCCGCGCACGGCGTCGCAGATGTATCGCGGGCAGGCCGACCACGCCGTGACGTTCGCGCTGGCCGCCGAGCTCCCCGTCCCCGTGATCGCGTCTGGTGACGTGGACGGGCGGGCGGCGGCGCTCCGGCTTCTGGAGGGCGGCGCCGCGGCGGTGATGCTGGCCCGCGGCGCCGTGGGCGCGCCGTGGCTGTTCGCCCAGGTGCTGGGCGCGGCCGAGCCCGCGGTCGCCGACAAGCGCGAGGAGGTCCGCCGCTTCGCGGCGGAGGCGCTCGACGAGCTCGGCGCCCGCACCGTCGGCCATCTGCGCCAGTTCTGGCCCAGGTTCCGCCGCCACGGCGCCCTCGACAAGGCGCTTTCCCTCGAGCTGATGCAGGCGCGCGACGAGGCTGCGCTGCGCGCGCTCCTCGGCCTCTGACACACACCGTTTGCGCTCCGTTTGCGCATTCTCCGGGCATGCCCTATACTTGCTCGCCACTTCGGCACGCGGCTCCCCATCGGGGCCGCGTTGCCGCGTTGAAGAGGGAGGAATCCAGTGGTCGACCGCGAGATCATCCTCACCCCTGAGGGCTTCCAGCGCCTCAAGGAAGAGGTCGAGTATCTCTCGTCCGTCAAGCGCGACGAGGTCGCCGAGCGCATCCGTGCGGCCCGCGACTTCGGCGACATCTCAGAGAACTCCGAGTACGACGACGCGAAGAACGAACAGGCAATGCTGGAGGCGCGTATCTTCTCGCTCGAGGAGCGCCTGCGCAGCGCCATCGTCATCGACTCGGACAGCATCGCGACCGACGTCGTAGGGGTCGGCACCAAGGTCACCCTGCAGGACATGCAGCGCGGTGACATCGTGCAGTACTCCATCGTCGGCTCCGCCGAGGCGGACCCGGGCGCGCACAAGCTGTCCAACGAGTCCCCGGTGGGCCGTGCGATCATCGGTCACAAGCCGGGCGACAAGGTCACCGTCGCCGTTCCCCAGGGCTCCAAGAAGTTCAAGGTCCTGGACATCGAGAAGGCCTGACGGACCGCGCCGTGGACGAGCAGCAGCACGCTGAGCACGGCGACGCCTTCGCCGATCGGCGTGACAAGCTGGCCGTCTGGCGTGAGACCGGCGCCGCCTACCCCACCAAGTTCCAGCCGCGCGACGAGATCGCGTCGCTGCACGCCGCTTACGAGTCGCTCGAGTCCGGTCAGGACTCTGCGGAAGTCCGCCGCGTCGCCGGCCGCGTCGTCGCGCGACGCGTCCACGGCAAGCTGACCTTCGTCGTGCTCAAGGACATGAGCGGCGAGCTGCAGCTCTTCTGCCAGCTCGACGCGCTCGGCGACGAGCGCTACGCGGCGCTCGAGAACGTCGACCTGGGCGACTTCGTCGGCGCCGAGGGCACCATGATGCGCACCCGCCGCGGCGAGCTCAGCCTGCGCATCACCTCGTGGCAGCTCCTCAGCAAGTCGCTGCGCGGCATGCCGGAGAAGTACCACGGCCTCACCAGCGTCGAGACGCGCTACCGCAAGCGGTACCTGGACCTCGCCGCCAACGACGACTCGCGCGAGGTGTTCATCAAGCGCGCCAAGGTCATCGCCGCGGTCCGCAGGTTCCTGGACGACCGCGGTTTCGTCGAGGTCGAGACGCCGGTGCTGCAGCCGCTCTACGGCGGCGCTCTGGCCAAGCCGTTCATCACGCACCACAACGAGCTGGAGCGCGACCTTTACCTGCGCATCGCCACCGAGCTCTACCTCAAGCGCTGCATCATCGGGGGCATCGACCGCGTCTACGAGATCGGCAAGGACTTCCGCAACGAGAGCGTGAGCTTCAAGCACAATCCCGAGTTCACGATGCTCGAGACCTACGAGGCCTACGTCGACTACAACCACGTCATGGACATGGTCGAGCAGATGACCGTGTTCGCCGCCGAGTCCATCGGCGCTGTAAAGGTCACGTTCCGCGAGCACGAGATCGACCTCACCCCGCCGTGGCCGCGCCTCACCATGCGCAAGGCCATCGAGAACGAGACCGGCATCGACATCGGCGCGGAGGACGCGCGGACCGTCGGTGACTTGCAGGCCAGGATCAAGGAGAAGGGGCTCGAGGACGCAGTGCCGCTCGCCCCCGCCTGGGGCGCCCAGGTGGACGACCTGTTCAGCGAGTGTGTAGAGCCCAAGCTCATCCAGCCCGTGTTCATCACCGAGCACCCGCTCGAGACCAGCCCATTCGCCAAGAAGACCCCGCACGACCCGCGCTTCGTGGAGCGGTTCGAGGGCTTCATCGCCGGTATGGAACTGAGTAACGCGTTCAGCGAGCTCAACGACCCGGACGACCAGCGCGAGCGCTTCATGCAGCAGATGCAGGACCTCGCCGACGGCGACGAGACCGCGCACCGGCTCGACGAGGACTTCCTCGAGGCCATGGAGCACGGCATGCCGCCCACCGGCGGACTGGGCATGGGCCTCGACCGCCTGGTCATGGTCCTCACCGGCGCGCCCAGCATCCGCGACGTCATCCTCTTCCCGGCGCTGCGCAGCTAGGGAGAGGCTCGCGGTCCCTCCTGGCTGCGCTCAGGCTCTTCTCTACGCTTCGTCGCCCAATGGCTCGCCCGATACGCCGCCGCCCCGCGGCCGGTCCGCGGCCGCATCCGCGGCCGACGTCTTGTTGGTCCACCGTGGCCCGGGCCAGCCTGCCTTCGGGCCGATCCACAGCGTGACTCCCGGCACCAGCGCCGTGCGCACGAGGAACGTGTCGATGAGCACACCGAGCGCCACGCCGATGCTGATCTCGGCAAGGTCCTTCACCGGCTGCGACAGCAGGATGAGGAACGTGCCGGCCAGGATGATGCCGGCGCTGGTGAGCACGCCACCGGTGGCCGAGAGCGCCCTCACCGTGCCGTCACGAAGTCCCCGCACGATCGCCTCGCCGCGGATGCGCGTCGTGATGAAGATGTTGTAGTCGCTGCCCAAGGCCACCAGGAAGATGAACATGTACAGCGGGATGCGGTAGCTGATGTGCTCCCAGCCCAGCAGCTTCTCCGTGATGACGATCGTCAGGCCGAGGGCCGCGAGGTACGAGAGCACGTTGGTGAGCAGCAGGTAGACCGGCGCCACGACTGCACGCAGGAGGAGCATGAGGATCACGCCGACGACCACCAGCGCGGCGACGGCCACCACGATCGTGTCCCGGTTGCTCTGCGCCCACGTGTCCGCCTGGATGGCCGTCGGGCCGCCGACGAGGGCGGTGCCCCCTCCGGCGGCGGCCGCCTTGCGCGCCACCGTGCGCAACTGGCGCACCTGTTCGAGCGCCTGACTCGAGTACGGGTCGCCCTTGAGGATCACCTGGAAGGCCAGAAGCTTGCCGTCGTCGGCCGTCCCGGTCGGGAAGGCGGCGGCCACCCCCGGACTCTTGTCCAGCGCCCCGGTGATCATGCCGGTGACTGATTCGGGCGGCGCCTGCGGCGCCTTGATGAGCACCGTCGTCGGAGCCAGGGCGCCCTTCGGGAAGTGCTGCTCCAGCAGTGCGTAGCCCTGCTTGGACGGCATGTTCTTGAGGAAGTCCTCGGTGAAGCTGAAGCGCGGGCTGTAGAAGAGACAGCCGAGCGCCAGGACGACGAGGATCGCAAGGACTCCGAAGGCGGCCCGCCGCGGACCCGCCGCCACCCACTCGGCGACACGACCCCAGGTCTTGTGCCGCGTCGCCTCACCTTGTCTCGGCACACGCGGCCAGAAGGCCCGGCGGCCGAGCAGCGCGAGCAGCGCCGGCATCAGCGTCAGGCCGGCGATAAGGGTGACGAAGACACCGACGCCGAGCACCGGCGCGAACGAGCGGTAGTCGCCGTACTGGGCGAACAGCAGCGTCAGCACCGCCAGGGTGACCGTGAGGCCGCTGGCGGCGATGGCCTCCCACGTCTCGCCCAGCGCAGTGGCGAGAGCGACGCGGGCGTCCCCCTCGGCGCGCAGGTCCTCGCGATAGCGCGAGATGAGGAGCAGGCCGTAGTCCGTCCCGGCGCCGAACAGCAGGATCACCATGAGTGACGTGGCCTGCCCGGAGAGCGTCGTGCCGGTGGCCTTGGCGACCAGCGCGAGGATGCCGCCGGCGACGAAGTACCCGAACCCGACGGCGACGAGGGGGACGAACGGCAGCACCGGCGAGCGGTAGATCAGCAGGAGCAGCGCCAGCACGAGGATCACCGTGCCGACCAGCAGTTTCACGTCCGCGTTGAGGAAGATCTTGTAGACGTCGGTGATGAGGCCGCCGGGACCGGTGACCTCCACCTGCATCCCATTGACGCTGGTCCCGAAGTGGTCGCGGATGGCTTGCACCGAGTCGCGGAACGACGCATCCCCCGGATTGCCGTCCAGGCTCGCGAAGATCAACGCGCCCTTGCCGTCCGGGGAGTACTGCACGCTGGCGCTGTTGATGGGCTCGGCGCCGCTCTGGAGCCACGTCTCGCCCTGCGTGATGGCCGCCTTCTGCGCGGACGTGAGCGCGGCGTCCGAGCTGTACACCACGATGACGGGTGTGCCCTTGGCGTTCGGGAACGACGCCTGGTACAGGGCGTCGGCGCGCTTGCTCTCCACTTTGTCGGAGAGGCCCTTGGAGGCGTCGTTGGTGGTGACGCTCTGGATCTTGGGTCCCATGGAGAGCGCGCCGGCGACGACGATCCACGCGGCGATGACGATCCACGGATGTCTGCCTCTGACGGACCAGGTGATGATGCGACGCATGCCCGGTTCTCCTTCTCGCCCCGGTGGTGGGAGCTGTGTGTGTCTTAGGAGGCACCATCATACGTTCCCGGGCAATCTCCGGAGGCTGCCGCGTGCCCGCGCCGCCGCCTCTCGAGGGCCTCGGCTACGGGTCGCGTCGCCGGGTGAATCGGGTACCATGTACCTACGTCGTGTCTCCGGCGGGGCTTCATCGGGTATGCCGGAGACTGAAGAGCAAGCACCGGAAGCCGCCTCCTCCCCCCGACGAAGTGAGCGGCGACCGTATCGCGAAGGAGTGGCCGCATGTTCGAACGCTTCACCGAACGCGCCAGACAAGTCGTGGTCCTCGCGCAAGAAGAGGCCCGTTCCCTCAAGCACAACTACATCGGCACCGAGCACCTGCTGCTCGGCCTGCTCCGCGAGGAGGAGGGCGTGGCGGCGCGCGTGCTCGACGGGCTCGAAGTGTCCGTCGAGGAGGTCCGCGCCGCCGTGGTCCGCATCGTCGGCTCCGGCGAGGAGTCACCGCAGGGCCAGATCCCGTTCACCCCGCGCGCCAAGAAGGTCCTCGAGCTGGCGCTCCGTGAGGCCCTCAGCCTCGGCCACAACTACATCGGCACCGAGCACATCCTGCTCGGCCTCGTGCGCGAGGACGAGGGCGTTGCCGCGCGCATCCTGCTCGACCTGGACGCCGAGCCCGAGAAGATCCGCAACGAGGTCATGCGCGCACTCAGCGGCCCCGGCCGCCGCAGCTCTCAGGCCAGCGGCGGCGGCGAGGGCGGCAAGCGCGCCGCCAAGGTGCTCGACCAGTTCGGCCGCAACCTCACCAAGCTCGCCGAAGAGGGCAAACTCGACCCCTGCATCGGCCGCGTCACCGAGATCGAGCGGGTCATGCAGATCCTCAGCCGGCGCACCAAGAACAACCCCGTGCTCATCGGCGAGCCCGGCGTCGGCAAGACGGCCATCGTCGAGGGCTTCGCCCAGCGTATCGCCAACCATGAGGTCCCCGAACTGCTGAAGGGCAAGCAGGTGTGGACGCTCGACCTCGCCGCGCTCGTCGCCGGCAGCAAGTACCGCGGCGAGTTCGAGGAACGCCTCAAGAAGGTGATGAAGGAGATCCGCGAGACGGGCGACATCATCCTGTTCATCGACGAGCTCCACAACCTCGTCGGCGCGGGCGCCGCCGAGGGCGCCATCGACGCGGCCAGCATCCTCAAGCCGGCGCTGGCCCGTGGCGAGCTGCAGACCGTCGGAGCCACCACGCTGGACGAGTACCGCAAGTACCTCGAGCGCGACGCCGCACTCGAGCGGCGCTTCATGCAGATCAAGGTGGCCGAGCCGTCGGTCGAGGAGACCGTCGAGATCCTCAAGGGGCTCCGCGATCGTTACGAGGCCCACCACCGCATCCGTATCACCGACGAGGCGCTCTCCTCGGCGGCCGAGCTCGCCGACCGCTATATCAGCGACCGGTTCCTGCCCGACAAGGCCATCGATCTCATCGACGAGGCCGCCAGCCGCATGCGCATCCGCACCATGACCGCTCCGCCCAGCTACCGCGAGCTCGAGGAAGAGATCGCCTCGGTGCGCAAGGAGAAGGAGGCGGCCATCGAGGCGCAGGAGTTCGAGAAGGCCGCCAACCTGCGCGACAAGGAGCGCAAGCTGAGCCACAAGAAGCTCGAGCTCGAGGACGCCTGGAAGACCAGCGACGAGGGCATGCGCGCCAGCATCGGCGAAGACGAGATCGCCGAGATCGTCAGCATGTGGACCGGCATCCCGGTGGTCAAGATCACCGAGGCCGAGACCAAGAAGCTCCTCCGCATGGAGGAAGAGTTGCACACGAGGCTCGTCGGCCAGGACCCGGCGGTCCGCGCCGTCAGCAAGGCCATCCGGCGCAGCCGCGCCGGGCTCAAGGACCCGCGGCGGCCCACGGGCTCGTTCATCTTCCTCGGCCCTTCGGGCGTGGGCAAGACGGAGCTCGCCCGCACGCTGGCCAACTTCCTCTTCGGCGACGAGGACCACCTCGTGCAGATCGACATGAGCGAGTACATGGAGAAGCACTCCGTGTCCCGCCTCGTCGGCTCGCCGCCCGGCTACGTCGGGCACGACGAGGGCGGTCAACTCACGGAGATCGTGCGTCGCAAGCCGTACAGCGTCATCCTGTTCGACGAGATCGAGAAGGCGCACCCGGACGTGTTCAACATCCTCCTGCAGATCCTGGAGGACGGCCGGCTCACCGACTCGCAAGGCCGCACCGTGGACTTCCGCAACGCGATCCTCATCATGACCAGCAACATCGGCGCCTCGATGATCACCAAGGACACGCCGCTCGGCTTCACGCAGACGGCCAACAAGGGCATGACGTATGACGACATGAAGGGGCGCATCACCGGCGAGCTCAAGCGCGTCTTCAAGCCCGAGTTCCTGAACCGTGTGGACGAGGTCATCGTCTTCCACAAGCTGGAGCGGGCCGAGATCGGAGCCATCGTCGACCTGATGATCGACCGGCTGCGGCAGCAGCTCAAGGTGAGCGGCGTCGACATCGAGCTCACGGACGCCGGCCGCGACGTGCTCGTCGAGAAGGGTTACGACCCCATGCTCGGCGCGCGTCCGCTGCGCCGCGCCATCCAGCGCTACATCGAGGACAAGCTCAGCGACGCCATGCTCGAGCGCGCGTTCCCCGAGGGCACCGTGGTGATGGTCGACGGCCAGAACGAGGACACCGTGCTCACGGTCAACGGCGAGGTCGTCGGCGGCAGCGTCGAGCTGCCCATGGTCGGCCTCGACGAGCCGGTCTCCCAGGGCGTCGGTCCTTCGGGCCCGCCGGTCGGAGGCGAGGGCGAAGGTCCCGACGCCGGCGGCGCGGCCGCAGGCGTCTGAGGGGTCGTGACGACGCTCCACGCGGGCGGCCGCGAGGGCCGCTGACCGTGGCGAAGACGCAGACCGTCTTCGTGTGCGGCGAGTGCGGCCGCAGGGAGGCCAAGTGGCTCGGCCACTGCCCGGACTGTGGCGCCTGGGACTCGTTCGTCGAAGAAGCGATCCCGACGGGCGGGGTCGGCTACGCCGGCAGGGCCCGCCGCAAGAAGACCGGAGACGGGGCCCACGGTGGTGCAACCGCCGGCCCCGTCCGTCTGTCCGAGGTGCAGTCGTCGGCCGCCGAGCGGTTCTCGAGCGGCATCGACGAGCTCGATCGGGTGCTCGGCGGCGGCATCGTCCCGGGCTCGCTGGTCCTCGTCGGCGGCGAGCCCGGCATCGGCAAGTCCACATTGCTGCTCCAGGTTCTCGACAACGTCGCCGCCGGCCGCCCGGCGCTGCTCGTCTGCGGCGAGGAGTCCGCGGCCCAGGTCAAGATGCGCGCCGAGCGCATCTGCCGGGGCGCCGGCAACATCGACGTCCTCGCCGAGACCGAACTGGAGACCGTGCTCGAGTCCGTCGCCGCCGCCCGCCCCGCGCTCGTGGTCGTCGACTCGGTGCAGACGCTCTACAGCGACTCGTTCACTTCTGCGCCGGGGAGCGTGAGCCAGGTGCGCGAGGCGGCGGGCCGCTTTCTCCGCCTGGCCAAGGACACCGGCGCCGCCGTCTTCCTGGTCGGTCACGTCACCAAGGAGGGCGCGATCGCCGGCCCCAGGGTGCTCGAGCACATGGTCGACACCGTGCTCCAGTTCGAGGGCGACCGCTACCGCTTCTACCGCACGCTGCGCGCCGCCAAGAACCGGTTCGGCTCCACCAACGAGCTCGGCATCTTCGAGATGACTGGGTCGGGTCTCAAGACGGTGCCCGACCCCTCCGCCCTCTTCTTGGGCGAAGCGGCGCCTGCGGCAGGCTCCGTGGTCCACGTCGCCGTGGAGGGCACGCGCTGCTTCCTCGTCGAGGTCCAGGCGCTCGTCAACCAGACGGAGCTGGCCATGCCGCGGCGCGTCGCCGTCGGCTTCGACCGTAACCGTCTGGCGATGCTGGTAGCCGTCCTCGGCAGGCATGCAGGAGTGAAGTTGTCGTCCTACGACGTTTTTGTTACAATTGCAGGCGGAATTCGCATCGACGAGCCCGCGGCGGACCTCGCGGTCGCACTCGCTATCGCCTCAGCGCAGCGCGACACACCGTTTCCCGCCGGGGCGGCGGTGTTCGGGGAGATCAGCCTGACCGGCTCACTTCGATCCTGCAGCCAGAGCGAGCGACGCACCGCTGAAGCCAGGCGCGCCGGCTTCGTCAGTGTGGTCGTCCCCTCGGCAGATGCGCGCCGTGCCGGTGGGGGCGTCACCGGTGTGGCTGACCTGCGTGGAGCGTTCGCCGCAGCCCTCGGCGACGCGACCCGTTCGGCCTCCGGGGCCACGAACGACGAGTGGGGGGTTTGAGTTGTATTCAGTCGGAGACAAGGTCGTCTATCCTCACCACGGCGCTGGCAAGATCATGAAGATCGAGCAGAAGGAAGTGCTCGGCCAGCAGCGCGACTACCTCACCATCCAGATCCTGCACAACGACATGACCGTCATGGTCCCCGTCGAGAACGCCGACCGCGCCGGCCTGCGCAAGGTCATCGAGAGCGACGTCGTCGACAGGGTCCTCGAGGTCCTGCGTGGCGACCCCACCAAGATGCCCAAGAACTGGAGCCGTCGCTACAAGCACAACCGCGACAAGCTCAAGACCGGCGACATCTTCGAGGTCGCCGAGGTGGTCCGCAACCTGGCCATCCGCCACGCCGACAAGGGGCTGTCGACCGGCGAGAAGCAGATGTTCTCCAAGGCCAAGAAGATCCTCGCCAGCGAGCTCATGTACGCGCGAGACTTCGACGAGGACGAGGCGAACGCGTTCCTGGAGACCGTGCTCGAGGACATCCATGTCGACGGTACCACCCTTGCCGACGACTCCCGAGAGCCCGCTCCCGTCGTCTGAGCCCGGCCCGGGCGGCAAGCCGCGCCGGCCGCGCGGCGTCCTGCAGCCGGCCATCCGTGCGGTCTTCGCGCTGCTCGGCGCCCTGGTCGGGTACCAGCTGGCCGATCGCATCCGGGCGTCGTCGTTCTCTCCGGTCCTCGACCAGGACGGAAAGATCATCTGGCTCGTCGTCTTCACGGCGGCGGGCCTTCTTGTCGGGTACGTGCTCGGCGTCGTGCTCTCGCGTCTCATGCGCCGCGGCTTGGACCGCGTGGACGAGGTCATGGTGCGCGCAACGGGCGCCGAGGTCGTGGTGGGTATCGGCGGCGTGGTCGTCGGCCTCTTCATCGCCACCCTCATCAGCGTGGCCCTCGTGCGCATCCCGATCGTGGGGCCTTACCTCACGGTGCCGATCTACCTGCTCGCCGGGTACTTCACCGCCTACCTCGCCGCCAAGAAGCACATCGAGATCCTGCGTCTGCTCGGCGTGCGCGGCGCCTTCGAGGTCATCCCCGGCCTCACGCCGGCCAAGCTGATCGACTCCAGCGCCATCATCGACGGTCGCATCCTCGAGATCATCGATACGGGGTTCGTCGAGGGCGAGCTGCTCATCCCGCGCTTCGTCGTCGAGGAGATGCAGCGGCTCGCCGACTCCGCCGACGCGGAGAAGCGCGTGCGGGGCCGTCGCGGCCTGGACTTCGTCAAGCGCCTGCAGAACAGTTCCGGCGCGGTCACCATCGACGGTACGGACTACGCGGACATCGACGCCGTCGACGCCAAGCTCGTACGCTTCGCCAAGGACACCGGCGCCCAGATCGTCAGCACGGATTACACACTCAAGAAGGTCGCCGAGATCCAGGGTGTGAAGCTGCTCAACGTCAATGACCTCGCCAACTCGGTCAAGCCGGCCGTGCTGCCCGGCGAGGTCATCGAGGTCAAGATCCTGCGCGCAGGGCGCGAGCAAGACCAGGGCGTCGGCTACCTCGACGACGGCACCATGATCGTCGTCGAGTCCGGCAGCGGCATGGTGGGCTCCCGCGTCCAGGCCGAGGTGACCAGTGTGCTGCAGAGTCCCTCGGGCAAGATGATCTTCAGCCGCGTGAGCTCCGCTCCGCCGGTTGGCAACTGACAGGGAGGGGTACGGGCATGGAGGACCAGCAAGCCGCGGAGACCTGGGTCATCGTCGCCGCCGCCGGCGAGAGCCGGCGGATGGGGCTGCCGGACGGAGAGTCCAAGCAGTTTCTGCTCCTGGGCGGCGAGACCATCCTGTCGCACTCGGTCGAGCGCCTGCTCGCCATGGACTGCGTGCACGGCATCGTCGTCGTGCTGCACCCGTCGCACACGGTGCGCTTCGCCAACGAGCTCACCATGTTCGACGACTCCAAGCCACTGCTCGTTGCCGAGGGCGGCACCACGCGCTCCGACTCGGTGCGCGCCGGCCTCGAACTGGTCCCGCAGGGCGCGACGGCCATCGCCGTCCACGACGGCGCCCGCCCGCTGTTCGCCAAGCACGTGTTCGAGCGCTGCCTCGACGCGCTCGCGACGGCCGACGGCGCCGTACCCGCCGTCGAGGTGAGCGACACGCTGAAGCGCGAGGGCGAGAGCGGCGCGGTGGCCGGCACCGTCGACCGCGCCGGCCTGTGGGCGGCGCAGACGCCCCAGGTGTTTCGCGCCGCCGCCTTACGAGATGTGTACAAGCGGACCGACACCAACGGGGCCACCGACGACGCCATGCTGCTCGAACGTGCCGCCTACAAGGTGACGCTCGTCCCGTCCACGCCGGCCAACGTGAAGATCACGACGCCCGCAGATCTCCCGCTTGCCGGCGCGCTGCTCTCCTGGGAGGTCGAGGCAGACGTATAGGGTCGGCGGCGGCTACGACGCGCATCGTTTCGCCGACGGGCGCGACCTCGTGCTGTGCGGGGTCGCCATCGACCACGCTCAGGGCCTGGCCGGGCACTCCGACGCCGATGTCGCCGTGCATGCGCTCATGGACGCCTTGCTGGGCGCTGCCGGCCTGGGCGACATCGGCGAGCTGTTTCCCGACACGGACCCGGCCTTCGAGGGTGCGTCCAGCGTGGCGCTCCTCGAGCGGGTGGTGGCCTGGCTCTCCCAGACTGGTTGGACCGTGGAGAACGCCGACATCACCATCGTCTGCGAGCGGCCGCGACTCTCCGGGTATCGTCTCGAGATGCGCGAGCGACTCGCGGCGGCGCTCAGGATCGGCAGCGACGCCGTGAGCGTCAAGGCGACCACCACCGAGGGCATGGGCTTCGAGGGGCGCGGGGAGGGCATCGCCGCCCAGGCAGTCTGCCTGCTCTGCCGCTGAGGGCCCGCTTGCCTCGCCCTCTCGGAGACGTGGGCTCGGCGTCTTGACGGCGACGGCCCGCCGGAGGCGGGCCGTCGCAAGCGGGGACTTCGTGTGGCTCAGGAGACCTTGGCGTCGTCCTTGGACTCGGCCGTGGTGTCCTTCTTGACGTCCACGATGTCGTCGTCTTCCGATGCCTCGTTGAGGCCGTCTTTGAACCCCTTGATGCTCTGGCCCATCGACTTGCCGAGCTTCGGCAGCCTTGTCGCGCCGAAGAGCAGCAGGATCACCAGAGCGATGATGATGAGTTCTGGTGCACCGAGGTTTGGCATGTCCTAGTCTCCCGTCTCTCCACGCGCCGCGGCTGCGGTACGCGCAGCCGTTGACGCTGTCGCACTTCACACTGTAGGGCCTGCCCTCGCGGCAATCAAGTTTACGGCGCCGATGGCCCCGGATGCGCGAAGGGCCGGGTCCCTGAGGACCCGGCCCTTCGCCGTCTCCCCGGTTCGGGCGCGCTTCCAGCGCCCGCCGGCCAGAGCGGTCTTACTTCTTCCAGACAGCGATGTCGCCGACGTTGATGTCCTTGCTGGCGTCCACCGGGCCCAGCTTCTGGGGCAGGTAGCCGTCCTTCTCGACGAGCACCGTGTACTCACCGGGCTCCACGTCGTAGAGCCAGAAGTCGCCGTAGCTGTCGGTCACGGCCTCGTAAGCCTTGCCGTTGCCGACCTTCTGGGCCGTGACCCTGGCGCCGCCGGTGCACTCGTCGGCCTCGTTGTCGAACACCGCGCCGGCGATGAACGGCTTGGGCAGACCGATGTGGTACACGCGCGGCTTCACGTCGAGCTCCGGCTTGAGCGCCTCGGCCTTGGCGATGAGCGCCTGGATCTCGGGGTCGTTCTCATCGCCGAAGCGGAACGCCCCGGTGGGGCAGGCGTCCACGCAGCGCGGCTCGGTCCAGCCGTCGTCCAGGAGGTGCGCGCAGAACGTGCACTTCTGGGCGATGTTCAGCGAGTCGTTGAAGTAGATGACGTTGTCGTAGGGGCACGCCTCCATGCAGAGCTGGTTGCCGCGGCACTTGTCCGGGTCGATGACCACGGCTCCGTCCTCGCGCTGGTAGATCGCGTCGACGTTGCACGCCGGGATGCAGGGTGCGTCGTCGCAGTGCTGGCAGATACTGTGCAGGTACGTGACCTTCACCTTGGGCACCTGGCCGCGCACCATGTCGTCGATCTTGTTCCAGAACTGGCCGGTGTCCGGCTGCGGCTTGGCGATGGGCGACCAGTCGTTGCCGACGTGCTCGTCCTTGCAGGCCACCTGGCAGTTGTAGCAGCCGTTGCAGATGGTGTAGTCGATGACGAGGACCTTACCCATCACGCCCTCCCCCAGATGCAGGCTTCCAAGCCGGGTCCCGCACACGGGTGGAACGGCTTCTCGAACGCTTCCGGATACTTGGCCTTGAGCGCTTCCATGTCGGTCTTCTCGATGTCCACGAGGAAGCCGCTGACTGCGTGGCCGACGGCGTTCTTCGAGGTGGTGCTGCGCGGCACGATGGTGTTGATCGCGCCACCGCGGTCGAGCTCGCCGGGGACGATCGGGTCCCACTTGGCGCCGTGGTCGATGTACACGACGTCGGGCATGATGCGCTCGGTGATGTAGGCGCCTGAGAGCACGGCGCCGCGGTCGTTGAAGATGGTGACCACGTCGCCGTTCCGGATGCCGTATTTCTCGGCGGTCGACGGGTGCAGCCACACCGGGTGGTACTGGTAGCCGTCGGGACCGGTGACCTTGCAGGTCTCGATCTCACGCAGCCAGGTGATGTCCTCGTGCTGCGAGTGGACGCTCCACCGCGGGTGGTTGGAGATGGTGAGCATCGGATACTTCTTCGCGCGCTCGGTACCGATGGTCTCCTCGTGGCTGATGCCCTCGGCTACCCAGCCGGGGACCGGCGGCCGCTCGAGGTCGTCCGGGAAGTTCTCCGCGAGGCCCTGTGCCTCGAACTCGAGCTTGCCGGTCGGCGTGGTGAGCGGGTACTTCTCGGGGTCCTTGTAGAAGTTGTAGAACCCGGCCGGGATGTCCTCCCAGCCCTCATCCGTCGGTACCGCGTAGTAACCCTTCTCGTTGAGCTCGTCCCAGGTGATGAGGTCCTCACAGCGCGAGGTCTCGTACCCGTACTTGATGAGCTCGGGGATGGTCTTGCCGCCGGTGTACTCCTCCTTGAGGCCGAGGCGCTCGGAGAGCATGACGACGATCTCGTAGTCGCTGTAGCTCTCGCCGAGCGGCTCGATGCACTTGTGCTCGGGAAAGAGCAGGTTGGTCTGGCCGCTGAAGATGTCGCCGGCGATGTCGTCCTCTTCGAGCTTGGTGTTCACGGGGAGGATGACGTCGGCCATCAGGCAGTCGTTCTCGAGCCACGGGTGCTGCGCGAACATGAACTCGATGTCCGGGTGGCGCATGGACTCGACGTAGTCGTTGCCCGAGTTCCAGCAGGTGATCCAGCTCGGCGAGTCGGTCCAGACCATGTGGATCTTGGAGCAGCCGTCGGCCGGGTACTTGTAGTGCTCGAACTGGTTGACGCGGTCGGCGGTCTCGGACTCGCAGCCCCACCAGTCGCACTCACCCTCGAGGATCGCCTTGGGGATGTACGTCTTGGGGATGAACGACGGGTGGTTGCTCTCGTCCGGGTGGCCGCCGGTGTAGGCCTTGCGCAGGTACGGCACGCGCAGCGGCTTGGGCTGGGCGTACTGGTCGGGCTTGTCGAACAGGCCCCACTCGATCATCTTGGCCTGGTTCTGGCCCGGCTTGCCGAGGCCCTGCATGGCGAGGCAGATGCCCTGCAGGCGCGCCGGCTCGGTGGCGTACGGACCGCGGATGCCGGGGCCACCGTTGCCGATGACGACCGTGGTGCGCTTGCCGGCCCACTCGTCGGCGAGGGCTTTGATGACGCGGGCCTTGACGCCGCAGATGGGCTCGGCCCACTCCGGCGACTTCTCGACCCCGTCGGCGTCGCCCATGACGTAGGCCTCGTACTTGTCGACGCCCACGGCGTGGGTGTCGAGGTACTCCTTGTCGTAGGTGCCCTGCTTGAACCAGCGGTGCGTGATCGCCAGGTAGAGTGCGGCGTCCGTGTTGGGGAGCACCGGGATCCAGCGGTCGGCGTGCACGGCGGCGGCGTAGTTGAGGTCGGGGCAGACATAGATCTGCTTGATGCCGATCTCACTCCACCAGTAGCTCAGACGGCTGGGGAGCTGGCCCTGCCAGCCCCAGGGGGTCGTCTCCTGGTCGCAGCCCCAGAACAGCAGGAGCTCGGCGTTCTTGGAGATGTCCCAGAGCAGGTTGCTCTGCTGGCCCTGGCCGACGGGCTCGCAGCCCCAGAAGTGCTTGTTGCCCCACCACCAGCCTTCCCAGCTGTCGGGCTGGCGGATCTGGAGGGTGAAGCCGCCCCAGGCGCGGAGGAGCTTGCGGCCGGCGCCGTGGCAGGCCTGGACGACCTTGTTCTCGCCGTGCTGGTCGCACTGGTAGAGCAGGGCGGTCGGTCCGTACTTCTCCTTGATGCGGTTCATCTCGCTGGTGATGACGTCGAGAGCCTCGTCCCAGGAGATGCGCTTGTACTTGCTCACACCGCGATTCTGCGGGTTGCGCTCGCCGTCAGGGTCGAAGTCCACGCGCATCATCGGGTAACGGATGCGCGCTGGAGAGTACACGCGCTTCTTGTAGGCGATGCTGTAGGGCGGGATCAGGGTCTTCATGCTGGGCTCGAAGGAGCTCCCGCGCACTTCGAACTTCCAGGGGTTGAGATCCGCCTTCTTGTACTTCCAGTCGTAATGCATCGGGCGGATGCGGACGATCTTGCCGTCCTTGACGTCCACCATCGACGCGTTGGACCCGTTCTCGGGGACGCCACAGAAGCTGATGTCCCGAATGAGGGTCGTCTCGCCGGAGGTCCCGGTCTTGCTCATGTCCTCCGCCATACCCACACCTCCCCATGGTCGCTGACGCGGAAAGGACGCGATGGCCGGCGCGCCCGGTTTCCAGTAGGTAGTCCGCGATGCGGATTAGCACGACCGCATCATGGGCATCGTCTAACCCTCGCAGGGTGATGTCAAGCAGCGGGACGCGTTTGCTGCGGACGCGAGGGACGGACGCTGCGGGGGCGCGGGGCGTGGCGCCGGCGCAACCCGGTCAATACTCGCGGAGGGCGTCGAGGCGCGCAGCGAGGAAGGCCGCGAGGGCCGCGCCGTCCTCGAGCCCGAACTTGTGCTCATGCTCGAGGTCGGCGTCGGTGACGAGGGCGATGGCCTCGCCGGGGCCGCAGAGCGGCTCGGCGTGGCCGGCGCCGACGCGGAAGAGCTCGACGCGGTGCGGGGCGGTCCGCTTGTATCCCTCGGCGACGACGATGTCGAAGCCGTCGTAGAAGCGGTTCACGATGTCGACGAGTTCGAGCTCCTGCTCCAGCTTGGCGATGAAAGCGAGGCGCGCGGGCGAGGCGATGACGTAGGCCTCGGCGCCGGCCTGGCCGTGCCGCCAGGAGTCTTTGCCGGGGTGGTCGATCTCGAAGGAGTGCGCGTCGTGCTTGACCGTGCCGACGCGCAGTCCGAGCTTGACGAGCTCGGGCACGACCTTCTCGACGAGGGTGGTCTTGCCCGAGTCGCTCTTGCCGACGATGGCCACGAGGGCCGGCTTGCCTGTGCGCGGGTCGGTCATGGCGTGGAGCGTAACGGAGACGGGAGCGTGGGGAAACCCGCGGGCGCCGGGGGTGACGAGGGCGGGAGCCGCCGGCTCTCAGGCCTCGTAGACCTCGATCTCCATGGCCTTCACGGCGACGAACACCTCGCCACCTTCGTCCAGACGGAGCGAGGCGACGGCGCCGGGCGTCACCTCCGCGATGATCGGCAGGTCGCCGGACACGTGGGCGCGGATGTGGTTGCCGACGTAGTCGAGGTCCTCCACCACGCCCTTCCACACGTTGCGCGGCGACCCGTCGGGCAGTCTGCGGTACAGCGCTACGGCGCGTGGAGAGACGACGGCGAACACGTCCTCGCCGTCCGGCAGGGGGTCGGCGGCGACAAGGTGGCGGCCGCCGGCGAGCAGCACCCTGCCGTCACGCACGCGGCCCCGGTAGAGGTTCAGCCCGAGAAGCTCCGCCACGTACCGTGAGCGCGGGTGCGCGGAGAGCTCCTCGGGGGTGCCGGACTGCACGACGCGCCCCGCCTCCAGGACGACGAGCTGGTCTCCCAGCGTCATGGCCTCGATGGGGTCGTGGGTGATGACCAGGCACGTGCCCTCGTAGGCGGCCAGATGCCTGGAGAGGCCGCGGCGCAGTTCGGCGCGCGCGCCGGCGTCCATCGCCGCGAGAGGTTCGTCGAGCAGGAGGAGCGCGGGGTCGGTGGCGAGCGCCCTCGCCAGGGCGACCCGTTGAGCCTGGCCGCCCGACAGGGCCCTCGGCTTCGCCGAGGCCTGATCGGCTAGGCTCATGCGCTCCAGCAGAGCGAGGGCGCGGGCGCGGGCGGAGGCCCGGCGCATGCCGCGCGCGCGGAGTCCGAACGCCACGTTCTCGACGGCCGTCAGGTGCGGGAACAGGAGGTAGTCCTGGAAGACCACGCCGATGGACCGCTGGTCGGGCGGGACGGTGACGCCCGTCGCCGTGTCCTCGAGCACCTGGCCGTCCAGCATCACCCTGCCGCGCTCCAGAGGGACGAGACCGGCGAGGGCGCGGAGCAACGTCGTCTTACCGGCGGCGTTGGGCCCGAGCAGGACGACGACGCCGCTCCGGTCGACCGAGAGCTCCACGTCGAGGTCGAGCGTGCCCTTGCGCAGGGCCACCTTGGCCTCGAGGCTCACCGTACTTCTCCCTTCTCCGGCTGCGAGGTCATCAGCGCGACGGGAACCAGCGGTCGCGGAGGGCCACCAGGACGACCAGGCAGATGAGGAGCATGACCAGACTCAGGATGATGGCCGAGTCAGGGTTGCTCTGCAGCGCCAGGTACACCGCCAGCGGTATCGTCTGCGTCTTGCCCGGGAGGTTGCCGGCGAACGTGATCGTGGCGCCGAACTCGCCAAGGGCCCGGGCCCACGAGAGCGCGGCGCCGGCGCCGAGGGCGGGGGCGATGAGGGGGAGTGTGACGCGCCGGAACGTCATCCAGCGTCCGGCGCCCAGAGTCGCGGACGCGTCCTCATACCGCCGGTCCATGGCACGCAGGCCGGCCTCGACCGTGATCACCAGGAACGGCATGGCCACGAAGGCCTCGGCCATGATCGCGCCCCACGTGGTGAACGGGAAGGTGAGGCCGAACCACCGGTCGAGCCATTGGCCGGCGACGCCGTTGCGCCCGAAGGCGAGCAGAAGGGCGACACCCCCCACGACGGGCGGCAGGACCATCGGGAGAGTCACGGCGGCGCGGACGACGTTGCGCCCGCGGAAGGGGACTCGCGCGAGCAGCCACGCCAGGGGCACGCCCAGGACGACCGAGACGCCGAGCGCGCCGAGCGAGCAGACGAGCGAAAGGCGCAGGGCTGTGAGCACGCCGGGCGCCGCGAGGTCGGTGGCCAGGTGGCTCCAGGGTGCGCGGACCAGCAGGCCGACGACCGGCAGCGTGAGGAAGGCGACCGCGAGGACGGCCAGTGGCAGGAACCCGAAGGGCGCCTGCGGCCGGCGACGGGCCGTGCCGGAGGCCGGCCGGTCGCCGGCGCTTGCGCGCCACCACGCCCGCCGCGACCGGCGGCCGGCCCCCACCGCCGGGGGAGCGATGGAGTCACCGGCGACGACCGCCAGATTGCCGGTCGCCTCGGCCTTGCGGCCGCCGTCGCGGCCGGCGGTGTCGGCGCGGTGGTTCACTGCGGCGGCAGGAACCCGTCTCCGGTCAGGGCCTTCTGCCCATCGGCGGAGAGGACGAAGTCGACGAAGGCCTTGGCGTCGTCGGGGAGCTTGCTTGAGGCGACCGTCGCGACGGGATAGACGGCGATCACGTTCTGAGCGTCGGGTATACCGACGCCGTCCACCTCGCCTTTGGCCGCCGAGACGTCAGTGACGTACACGATGCCGGCGTCCGCCTCGCCGAGCGCGACCTTGGTGACCACGCCCTTGACGGTCACCTCGAGCGAGACTGGGTGCACGGTGACGCCGGCCTTGCCCAGGATCTCGCCGGCGTACTTGCCGGCGGGGACTTCCGGCGCCGCAAGCACGACCTTGAGGTCTTTGCGCGACAGGTCATCGAGCCCGGTGATGCCCTCCGGGTTGCCGGGCGCCACGGCGATGCAGAGCTTGTTACGCGCGAACGTCTGCGGTGTGGCGACGAGACTGGCGACCTTGTCCATGTTGGTCGTGTCCGCGCTGGCGAACACATCCGCGGGCGCGCCCTGCTGCACTTGCGTCGCGAGGTCGTTGCTGCCGGCGAAGTTGCAGGTGACGGTGACGTCGGGATGCGCTGCGGTGAAGTCCTTGCCGATCTGCGTGAACGCGTCGGTCAGCGATGCGGCCGCGAATACGTTGAGCTCCCGCGGCCCCGACGCGGCACCGGAGGATGAGCCGCCGCAGGCTGAGGAGGCGAGCGGGAGTGCCAGGAGCAGCACGATGGCGACGGCCGGAAGGCGCCATCTCAGGCGGCTCCGGCGTCGCTCGCCGGGCGCAGTACCCCTGTCGGTTCCGTCGAGGGTGCGGTCCGGCACCTTCGTCTTGCCGTGCGGCACCGCCGCGACGGCCCCATGGTCATGGGTCGGGTCGATCATGTCCCAGGCTCCTTTCCAAGCACGGGGAGGTCCGGGCGTTTCCACCCGGGCCCACGGTGGCGATGTGATGCCACCCCACGGTCTGTCCGTGGTACGGCCCTGCGCCCGTAGCGTTGCCGTAGGGCGGAGGGCTTGGAGAATGGACGTGGTGAGGCTATCACCGGCGGCCCGGGCGGTGCTACTTCCGGGCCCGGGCCAAACGTCATTGACAAACCCGGGGGGGTTTCCTACGCTCGTTCGCACTCTCGCGAGGACTCGGAGCACGAGGACCCGTACCGTCCGTTTCACCCTCACTCCCCAGGAGGTTGTCAGTGGCGACGACGACGTACAAGGCGTACATCAACGGCGAGTGGGCCGACAGCTCCACCGGTGAGACCTTCGGCGTCGCCAACCCCGCCACCGGTGAAGAGATCGCGCGCGTGGCGCTGTGTGGCCAGGCCGAGGTCGACGCGGCCGTCGCGGCCGCGAAGGCCGCGTTCCCCGGCTGGGCCGGCCGGCCGCAGTCAGACCGCTCCAAGGTGCTCCTCAAGCTGGCGCAGCTGATCATGGAGAACGCGGCCGAGCTCGCCGAGCTCGAGACGCGCGAGCACGGCTCGCCGCTGCGCAAGACCATGAACTTCGACGTGCCGCTCTGCGCAGAGCAGTTCGAGTACTTCGCCGGGGTGGCCCGGGCTCAGACCGGCGAGACGCTGCCCGTCGGCCCGTGGGCGACCTCGTACACCGTGCGCGAGCCGCTCGGCGTCGTGGGCCTGATCACGCCGTGGAACTTCCCGGCGCTCATGGTCGTCTGGAAGCTGGGCGCGGCGCTGGTCACCGGCAACGCCTGCATCGTTAAGCCGCCGACGGTGGCGCCGCTCACCACGCTGCGCCTCGCCGAGCTGGCCACCGAGGCCGGTGCGCCGCCCGGCGTGGTCAACGTCCTCACCGGCCCTGGCGGCACGGTGGGCGAGGCGATGGTCCGGCATCCCGGTATCGCCAAGATCGGCTTCACCGGTGACACCGAGACCGGCAAGCGCATCATGGCCGTGGCCAGCGAGACGGTGAAGCCCATCGGCCTCGAGCTCGGCGGCAACAACGCTTTCATCGTGATGGAGGACGCCGACATCGACGGCGCCGCGGAGGGCGCGGCCTTCGGCGCCTTCTTCAACTCCGGCCAGGTGTGCGCCGCCGCGAGCCGCTTCTACGTCCAGGACTCCGTGTACGACGAGTTCGCCGAGAAGTTCGTCGCCGCCGCGGCGGCGCTCAAGATGGGCGACCCGATGGATCCGGCCACGGTGATCGGCCCCGTGGTCTACCCGGGTCACCGCGACAAGGTCGAGTCGTACATCGCGGCGACCAAACAGGAAGGCGCCACGCTGTTGCTGGGCGGCGAGCGGCCGTCGGGACCGGAGTTCGACGCCGGTCTGTGGGTCGCGCCGACCATCTTCGGCGACTGCACCAACGACATGTCGGTGATGCAGCACGAGGTCTTCGGCCCCGTCATCGGCCTCTCCCGCTTCTCCACTCCGGACGAGGCCGTCCGCCTGACCAACGACACCCCCTACGGCCTCAGCGCCTCCGTCTGGACCAAGGACGTGCGTCAGGCCATGGTGATGGCGAGCCAGATCGAGGCCGGGACGGTCTGGATCAACGAGCACCTGATCATCTTCTGCGAGACGCCCTGGGGCGGCTGCAAGCAGTCCGGCTGGGGCAAGGATCTCTCGACGATGGCGCTCGACGAGTACGCGCACACCAAGCACGTGTACATCGACCTGACCGGTGAAGCGGTCAAGCCCTGGTACCAGATCCTCAAGTGACGCGCTGAGAAGCGGGACGGGATCGGGCCGGCGCCGCATGCGGCGCCGGCCCCTTTTCTCGTGTGCTCGCGTCGGGTAGGTTCAGGTCGCTCGTTCCCCCGGACCGGAGGCGCTCCCATGACTGAACTGCTCATCCGTCACAAGGTCGGCGACTACGAGACGTTCAAGAAGATCTTCCTCGAAGACGAAGAGCGGCGCCGCTCGACGGGCAGCACGCGCGCGAGGGTACTGCTGAACGCGGACGACCCCAACGACGTCTGGGTCGTGCTCGAGTACGACAACGCCGGACAAGCTCGGGAGCACGCCCGCACCCTCGAGCTGAACGAGGCCATCAAGTGGGCCACCGGCAACATCTCCATGCCCGAGTTCGTCGTACTCGAGAGCGCGATGGAGACGGACGCCTGACGGCCACACGGCACATTCGCTCGGGGGAGCGACGAAGGCCCGGGAGCGGCGCCGCCAGGCGCCGCACCCGGGCCTTCACGCGTGAGTCGTCAGCCCGAGGCGCTCGATGAGGAACTCCACCAGCGCCCTGGTGTCGTCGAGGCCGAACCGGTGCGGGTGCGCGAGGTCGGCGTCGGTGACCAGGGCGACAGGCTCGCCCGGCTCGCAGACCGTGGACTCGTACCCTGCGCCGGACCGGAAGATCTCCACCACGTCCGGCGCCTCCCGTCTGTACCCCTCGCAGACGACTACGTCGTAGCCGCCGAAGTAGCGGCCGACGATGTCCTCGAGGGTCACCTCTCCCGTCTGCCGCTCCACGAAGGCGACCTTGCCCGGCGAGCCGACGGCGTAGGCGTCGGCGCCGGCCTGCGAGTGCCGCCAGGAGTCCTTGCCGGGGACGTCGATCTCGAGCTTCGCGACCCGCTTGACCGCGCCGACGCGCAGGCCGAGGCGGTTGAACTCGGGGATGATCTTCTCGATGAGCGTGGTCTTGCCGTTGTTCGGGCGGCCGACCACTCCCAGGACGGCCGGTGCGCCGACGGCTCTCACGGTACTCGCGCCGCCGGCCCCCACGGGCGCGTCGTCCGCGAGGCCGGACGCCGGTGCGCCGGCGTCCGCGCCGTGCAGCCGGCGCCGCGCCTCGGCCCAGTCGGCCGGCGTGTTGACGTTGAAGAACGGCGCCGTGTCTGCGAACGGTACGCGCGCCACGCGAACGAGCGGGAACAGGTCGAGGATGCTGTGCGCCCCGGCCGCGAGCAGGCGTCGCATGTGCGGCAGGCAGCGCGGCCCGTACACCGCGTGCAGAGGCTCAAGGTGGTCCTCCGCGACGGGCAGCGAGACGTCCACGTCGCGGAAGGCGCCCAGCACGCGCGCCACCGCCGTGGGGTCGGGCGCAATGAGGTCTGCGGCGAGGGCGAAGATGGGCTCGCCGAAGTGCGCGAGGACGCCGGCGAGCCCGCCCATCGGCGAGCCGGGCACCTCGTCCGGGATGACCACGCAGCCGTCGGGGAGGTCGGCCGGCGCCTGTGCGGCGCTCCGCACTGACAGGCCGACGACGGGGAAGACGCTGCCGAGGAACGCGAGGTTGCGCCGCAGCAGCGTCTCGCCGTCGAGGCGCAGCCCGCGCTTGTCGCGGCCCATGCGCCTCGACTCGCCGCCGGCGAGCAGGACGCCGACGCGCACCGCGCGCGGAGCTGTGTCCAGAGGGTCCATCGCGACACAGGAGTCTAGCTCATCGGGCGAGAGGCGGCCCGCCGCCGTGCTTGACTTCCCCCTCGCCCTCGATACGATGCCCATGATGCGGGACAGCTAGTCCGCATCGTGGAATAGCAAGCGTTCGGGGGAACGCAGGCGGCCCCGGCCGGCCGCCAGGCGCATCTTGGGAAGCGAGGTCTCCGTATGGCTGAAGTCCAGCGACTCACCAACTGCACGACCGGTGGTCCGGTGTTCGTGGATGTGGAAGACGACAGGATCGTCCGCATGTACCCGATCGACCTTGCCGACGACGACAAGGGCGACTGGGTGATCGAGGCGCGGGGCCGCAAGTTCTCGCCGCCGCGCCGCACGACGCTGTCACCGCACGCGCAGGCGCAGCGCTCCATGGTGTACTCGCCGAACCGGATCCTGTATCCGATGAAGCGCGTCGACTGGGACCCCGACGGCGAGCGCAACACGCACAACCGCGGCGTCTCCGGTTACCAACGCATCAGCTGGGACGAGGCGCTCGACCTGGTCACCACCGAGCTCGTCCGCGAGAAGCGCGAGAATGGCCCGGGCTCCATCCTCACCACCTGCAGCTCGCACCACCTGTGGGGCAACCTCGGCTACCGGCACAGCGCCTACTACCGGTTCCTCAATCTGATGGGCATGGTCCACAGCGCTCACAACCCGGACAGCTGGGAGGGCTGGCACTGGGGCGCCATGCCCATGTGGGGCAACAGCCACCGTCTCGGCATCCCCGAGCAGTACGACCTGCTCGAGGACGCGCTCAAGCACACCGAGATGGTCGTCTTCTGGTCCGCCGACCCGGAGTCCACCGGCGGCGGCATCTACTCCGCCTTCGAGAGCACCTCGCGCCGCTACTGGATGAAGGAGCTCGGCATCAAGATGGTGTTCGTCGATCCGTACTACAACCCCACCGCGGAGCTCTTCAGCGACAAGTGGTTCGCGCCGCGACTGGGCACCGACGTTGCGTTCGGCCTCGGCATCGCCCACACCTGGCTCGCCGAGGACCTCTACGACAAGGAATACATCGCCGAGCGCACTACCGGCTTCGACGAATGGAAGGACTACGTCCTCGGCAAGACCGACAACGTGCCAAAGACGCCGGAGTGGGCCGAGACCGAGTGCGGCATCCCCGCGCGCCAGATCCGCGCCCTCGCGCGCGAGTGGGGCAGCAAGAAGGTCATGCTCGCCGCCGGCGGCCTGGGCGGCTGGGGCGGCGCCTGCCGCTCCGCCACCGGCAACGAGTGGGCGCGCACCATGGTGGCGCTCGCGGCGATGCAGGGCTACGGCAAGCCGGGCGTCAACATCTGGGGCACCTCCCAGGGCGCGCCGTCGGACTGCTCGTTCGTGTTCCCCGGCTACGCCGAGGGCGGCATGTCCGGCGACACCGAGAAGTCGGCCGCCGGCTACCGCATGCTCTACCGCATCTTCAAGCCGGAGACCGGCCTGCACCCCACGGTCAACGCGCACGACTCACCGGAGGGCATCGCCATCCCGCGTCTGCGCATCCCCGAGGCCATGATGCACGAGAAGTTCGAGTGGCGCGGCAAAGGCTTCTGCGGCCCCAGCATCCAGAGCCAGATGCAGAAGTACCAGTACCCGGCGCCGGGCTATCCCTTCGTCACCATGTACTGGCGCTACGGCGGCTCGTTCTTCGGCACCATGCAACAGACCAACCGTTACGTGAAGGCGTACCGCGAGGGCGGAGTGCGCACCGTGGTCAACCAGTCCATCTGGTTCGAGGGCGAGGCGAAGTACGCCGACATCATCCTGCCGGCGTGCACCAACTTCGAGCGCTGGGACATGAGCGAGTTCGGCAACTGCTCGGGCTACATCCCGGACAACCACACCCAGACCAGCCACCGGGTGATCGTCTTCCAGAAGAAGTGCGTCGAGCCGCTCGGCGAGAGCAAGAGCGACTACGACATCTTTGCGGCCGTCGCCGAGCGCATGGGCATGGGCGACGTGTTCACCGAGGGTGGCATGGACGAGTACGACTGGTGCAAGGCGTACTTCGACGCGACCGACCTCCCGCAGATCACCACGTGGGAGGAGTTCGAGAAGAAGGGCTACGTCGTCGTCCCGATGCCCGACGACTACGAGAGCACGCCGGCCATGCGCTGGTTCGCCGAGGGGCGCAAGCGCGACACCCCGGACTGGGGCCCGCGGCCCGGCGACACCGTTGCCTTCCAGGGTCTGCAGACGCCGTCGGGCAAGATCGAGTTCGTGAGCAAGACGCTGAAGAACCTCGAGATGGACGTGGTCGACCCGGAGCGCCCGGCCATGGGGCCGCAGTTCATCCCCAGCTGGGAGGGCCACCACACCACCGAGCTGTACGGCAGGTACCCGCTGCAGATGGTGAGCCCGCACCCGCGCTTCAGCTTCCACACCATGGGCGACTCCAAGGGCACGTGGCTCAACGAGGTCGAAGAGCACCGCATCCTGCACGACGACGGTCACCGCTACTGGATCATGCGCCTGAACAGCGTGGACGCGGAGGCGCGGGGCATCGCCGAAGGCGACCTCATCCGCGCCTACAACGACCGCGGCGCCGTGATCCTGAGCGCGCAGCTCACTGAGCGCGTGGCTCCCGGCACCGTCCATTCCTACGAGAGTTGCGCCACCTACGAGCCTCAGGGTGAGCCCGGCGAGTCGACAGATGTCGCCGGCTGCGTCAACATCCTCACCAACAAGCGGTTCATCACGCCAACATCGATCGCCATGTCCAACAACTCCTGCCTTATCGAAGTCGAGAAGTGGGACGGGGAGGCTTCATGAAGAGCTGGCACCTGATCATCGACGTCGCCCGCTGCCACGATTGCAACGATTGCTTCCTGGCCGACAAGGACGAGTTCGTCGACAACGACTTCCCTCCGTACTCGGCGGCGCAGCCGTGGCACGGCCACCGCTGGATGAACATCAAGCGCAAAGAGCGCGGGCAGTACCCGCTGGTCGAGACGGCGTACCTGCCCACGCCGTGCATGCACTGCGACGCGGCGCCGTGCCTCACCGCCGATGGCGCCGTCTACAAGCGCGAGGACGGCCTCGTCATCATCGATCCGGTCAAGGCCAAGGGGCGCAAGGAGATCGTCGCCAGCTGCCCGTACTCGGTCATCTACTGGAACGAGGAGAAGGAGCTGGCGCAGAAGTGCACCGGCTGCGCCCACCTGCTCGACGACGGCTGGACTGAGACGCGCTGCAGTCAGGTGTGCCCCACCGAGGCCATCAGGTTCGTCATGGCCGAGGAGGCCGAGATCGAGGCGCTGGTCGCGGAGGAGGAGCTCGAGCGCTACCGCGACTCCCTGGGCACCAGGCCGCGCGTGTACTACAGGAACCTGCACCGCTGGGAGAAGGCGTTCGTCGGCTGCAGCATCGTGTTCGGAGACACCGACGAGTGCGCCGAGGGCGCCGCCGTGACGGTGTCGCACGGCGGCGACGTGGTGGGCGAGGCCGTGGCTGACATCTTCGGCGAGGTCAAGGTCGACCGCCTCGACCCCGGCCGGGAGTACGTGGTGAAGATCACCGCCGACGGCTACCAGCCGGCGGAGCTGACGCTGCAGGTCGACGACAGCCTCAACGCCGGTACGGTGGTGCTGCAGAAGACGTGACCAAAGGCAGGGTCCGGCGCCGGCCGTCGCGGGGCGGCGCCGGAGCGTGAATCTCTTGAGGGGCGCGGTCCCGGTACAGGGACCGCGCCCCCTCGTCGCTTTCGGCCCCGCGGATGGGGCCCTCGACGCCGGCCGCGCGCCAGCGGCCCCGTGGATGTGATACTAGTGTCAACAGGTGGCGGCTGCCGGCCGCCCACCTCTCGAGCGACCCGGCCGGGGCGAACAGGGAAGAGCACGTGGGAGAGAACGGCATACGGAACGGCGAGCGCCGCGACGGCATCCAGGTCGTCGCGCGTGTCGCGGACATCCTGCGGCACCTCGCCACGGTGCCCGACGGCCTCACGCCGCAGGAGCTGGCCGACCTCTCCGGCATCCCTCGCCCGACGATCTATCGCATCGGCAAGGCTCTCGCGGTCGAGGACTTCGTGCGCATCATGCCCACGGGCAAGCTGGCCATCGGACCCGGCTTGATGGGCGTAGCCATCTCCAGCCGGCGCGACATCCGGCACGAGGTCAGCCCCTTCCTCAAGAAGCTCTCGGACGAGCTGGACGAGACGGCCGACCTCGCCGTGCTGTTCGCCGGCGAGGCGCTCTACGTGGACCAGTACGTCTCGCCGCACGTGCTGCGCATCGTCGCCCATATCGGCGGACGGTTGCCGCTGCACTGCACCGCCAACGGCAAGGCGCTCCTCGCGTCGCTGACGCCGGAGCAGGTGGACTCGGTCGTGCCGGAGAAGCTCGAGCCGCTCACGCGCAACACCATCACGGACAGGCGCCGTCTGTTCGAGGAGGTACAGCGCGTGCGCGAGACGGGCATCTCGTACGACCTCGAGGAGTACGCCGACGGGGTCGTCGCGGTCGGCGCCTACGTCCAGGACGTCATGGGCGACGTCGTCTCGCTCGCGGCCGTGGTGCCCACGATCCGCTACGCGAAGGACGAGGATTCCATCGTCGCCGCGGTCTCCCGCACCCGCGACGAGGCGCAGGCGGCGCTGCTCAAGACCCCGGCTCCTCGCTGACGTCAGCCGCGCTGCGCCGTCCTCGCGGACTCCCGAAGCCCGCCCGCCTGCCCCTGCGTCCGCATCACACCGCGGACGCGAACGCCTGTTCCCGTCGCGATCCGCCTGCTACCGACATGCGATATGAGGGGACCTATAAGAGCCGCGGCCGTCCGCTCGTACGTCCGGTCCGTACGCTCCAGCACTGGTCCGCACGTCCCGCGCAGCTTCAACGCCACACGCTTGACCTCTCCGGACGTGGCGGAGTACCGTACCGGTGAATGGAATCACCGTTCCGCTAAGCGGAACGCCACCCAGAGTGCGGGCGTGGCCGGGTTCGGAGGAAGCGATGGCAGGCAGGGAGCGACGCGCGGCTCGCGCGGCAAGACAGGCGAAGAGCGCGGCCGGGCAGGCCAGGAGGGCCGCGGCGCAGGCGAAGAAGGCCGCCGCCGAGGCGCAGTTCACGGCGACGCTCGCAGGCCTGGAGGTCCTCCTGCGTGCCACGGCGCTCCGCTACCCCGAGTTCGCGGCGCGTCTTCGCGAGCACGACCTCGTGGTGCAGATCCGCCTCGCCGGCCGCGTCAGGGGCCGCGCCTACACCATCAAGGGCGGCAAGGTGCGGTCGCGTATGGGGCTGCACCCTGCCCCGGACCTCACCATGTCCTTCGACTCGGCGGAGGTCGCTGCGCGCATCATGCGGCCCAACCGCGACTACCTCGAGTTCATCAACGCGCTCAAGAACTTCCAGATGCGCGTCGACGGCCCCGACGAGCTCGCGGTGTGGTTCTCCGAGACCCTCCAGGTGATGTTCACCATCGGAGCGGAGGCCGGCGTCGACGCGGGCGGCGGCGTGCGCCGCTACACCAGCAACACCAACGGCGGGCCCGTGTTCGTGTACGTCCGCGACGGGCGCATCCTGCGCATCACTCCCATCGAGTTCGACGACGACGACGCCGAGCCGTGGACGATCGAGGCGCGGGGGCGCCGGTTCACGCCGCCGCGCAAGACGACCGTCAACTCGCACACGATGGCATGGAAGAGCCTCATCTACTCGCCGGACCGGCTGCTGTACCCGATGAAGCGGGTGGACTTCGACCCGGACGGCCAGCGCAACCCGCAGAACCGCGGGAGCTCCGGCTACGAGCGCATCACCTGGGACGAGGCGCTCGACCTGGTCGCCTCGGAGATCAAGCGGGTCAAGCGCGACCACGGTCCCGGCGCGATCATGAACGGCAGCGGTTCGCACCACACCTGGGGTGTGCTCGGCTACTGGCTGAGCGCCCGCATCCGCTTCTTCAACATGATCGGCTGGACGCCGATCGTGCACAATCCGGACAGCTGGGAGGGCTGGTTCTGGGGCGCCTCGCACCATTGGGGGCAGACCGCCCGCAACGGCGGCGGAGAGACCTACGGCACTGTCGAGGACCTGCTGCAGCACGCGGAGATGGTCGTGTTCTGGTCCTCGGACCCGGAAGCGACGAGCGGCGTCTACGGCGCCCACGACGGCACCATCCGCCGGCAGTGGCTCAAGGATCTCGACATCCCCTGCGTGCACATCGACCCGTTCCACAACCACACCGCGCAGTTCCTCGGCGGCAAGTGGATCGCTCCCCGGCCGGGCACGGACAGCGCCATGGTGCTCGCCATCGCGCACGTGTGGATGACCGAGGGCCTGTACGACAAGGAGTACGTGGCCGGGCGCACCTTGGGTTTCGAGAAGTGGAGCGCCTACGTCCTCGGGGAGGAGGACGAAGTGCCGAAGACGCCGGAGTGGCAGCAGGCGGAGACCGGCGTCCCCGCGCGCGAGGTGCGTGCGCTCGCGCGCGCCTGGGGCAGCCGCAAGACCTACCTCGCGGCCGGCGGCCTCATCGGCTTCGGAGGCGCCTGCCGCACGGCCACCGGCAGCGACTGGGCTCGCGGCATGGTCTACCTGATGGCCATGCAGGGCCTCGGCAAGCCGGGTGTCAACATGGGCTGCCTGCAACAAGGCACGCCGCTCGACACGCACGTCTTCTTCCCGGGCTATGCGGAGGGCGGCTACTCCGGCGACCTCTACGGCACCGCGCTAAGCATCAACATGTACCAGCGCATGCCGCAGCTCCCCACAGTCAACACGATCTCGCAGGCCGTGCCGCGGCTCAAGATCCCCGAGGCGGTCCTCGACGGCCACTGTGAGGGCTACCCGACCGACTCCAAGTCGATCGAAGGCCAGTTCCAGCGCTTCGAGTATCCGGCGCCGGGCCACAGCCCCGTCAAGATGTACTACAAGTACGGCGGCTCGCACTTCGGCACCATGACCGACACCAACCGGTTCGCCCACATGTACCGCTCCGACAAGCTCGAGTTCGTCGTCAACCAGGGCATCTGGATGGAGGGGGAGACGAAGTTCGCCGACGTCATCCTGCCGGCCTGCACCAACTTCGAACGCTGGGACATCAGCGAGTTCGCCAACTGCGGCGGCTACATCCAGCACGCCTACACACAGTGCAACCACCGCGTCGCGGTGATGCAGCACAAGTGCATCGAGCCCCTGGGTGAGTCGAAGTCCGACCACCAGATCTTTCTCGACCTGGCCATGCGTCTCGGGCTCGGGACGATGTACGCCGAGGGCGTCACCGAGCTCGACTGGTGCAAGCGGCTCTTCGACGGCACCGACCTGCCCCGCGCCATCTCGTGGAAGGACTTCCTCAAGAAGGGGTACTACGTGATCCCGCCTTCGCCGGCAGACCGGCGCGACCCCGTGTCGTACCGCTGGTTCGCGGAGGGTCGCGCCAAGGACACGCCGGAGCTCACGCCGTTGCCTGCCGACTACACCGAGGAGTTCGGCATGGGCCTGCAGACCCAGTCCGGCAAGCTGGAGTTCGAGGCCTCGAGCCTCAAGAGGTTCGACCCCGACGACCCCGAGCGCGCGCCGATCATGCGGTACGTGCCCGCGTGGGAGGGCCCGCACGCCGAGGAGCTCTACGCGCAGTATCCGCTGCAGCTCATCACGCCGCACCCGCGTCACAGCTTCCACACGCAGAGCGACGGCAAGGACGCGGTCACCAACGACATCCGTGACCACCGCGTCCTCGTCGACGGCCGGTACTACTGGGTCGTGCGCGTGAGCCCCGCCGACGCAGCCGCGCGGGGGCTCAAGCACAACCAGCTCGTCCGCGTGTTCAACGACCGCGGCGCCGTGATCTGCGCGGTCCAGCTGACGGAACGCGTCCCGGCAGGTACAGTGCACTCGTACGAGTCGTCCGCCCGCTATGAGCCCGTGGGCGAGCCGGGGCACTCCGCCGACAGGGGCGGGTGCATGAACGTGCTCACGCCGAGCCGGATGATGATCCGCAAGGCGCACGCCCTCGCGGCCAACTCGTGCCTCGTGGAGATCGAGGCATGGGAGGAGGGCGGCGCTTCCTGACGAGAGGGGAAACATGCCGAGGCGGCGGTCCGACGAAGAGGGTCCCGACGGTGGGATGCAGGTGATCACGCGAGCGGCCGCCATCCTCGGCGCGCTCGCCGAGCCCGACGGCGGCCGCAGCCTCGCGCAGCTGGCCGTCCAGACCGGGCTGCCCAAGACGACCGTGCACCGCATCTGCACGGCGCTCGAGCAGGTGGGCTACGTGCGCACCGACGCGGGCTCCGGCCGGCGGGAGCTCGGCCCGAGTCTGCTCCGGCTGGCGTTCTCCGGCCGGCGCGACCTGACGGAGATGCTGCAGCCGTCTCTCCGGCGGCTGTCGATGGAGCTGAACGAGACCGTGGACCTCGCGGTGCTGGACGGCGGGGAAGTCCTGTTCGTCGCGCAGCATCCGGCGCCGGAGCGGGCGCTCATGGCCATCGCCCGCGTCGGCGCGCACTTCCCCGCCTACAGCCTCGCCAGCGGCAAGGTGCTGCTGGCTCTGCTGCCGCGCGAGGAGCTCCTGCGCCGTCTGCCGCGCCGGCTCGAGCCGGCGCTGGACGGCCGCGCGCGCACTCGAGAAACGCTGCTGCGAGAGCTCGACGAGGTGCGGAGCGCCGGGCTCGGGTACGAACGCGAAGAGATGCGCCATGGCATCTGCGCCGTCGCCGTTGCGGTCACGGACGTGGACGGCCGGGCCGCCTCCGTCGCCGTGCCCATGCCCACGGCGCGCTTCAGGGAGAGCGAGGGGTACGTGGCCGAGCGGCTGCTCGAGCTCCGCGACACGACAGAGGCCCGCCTGCGCGGCGCCTGAGGAGGGTGTGATGGACGAGTTCGACTTCTCCGGCAGCCGCGTGCTGGTGGTCGGCGCCGGCGGCCTCGGCGGCGCAATAGCCGCCGGCTTCGCCGCCCACGGCGCCGCCGTGGCCGTGGCCGACCTCGACGGCGCACGTGCGCTCGCCTTCGCGGACGACCTGGCCGCCGAGCACGGTGTCCTCACCGCCGGCGTCGCCGTGGACGTCACCGACGAGGTGTCGGTCGGCGAGCTGGTCGCGGCTGTCGCGCGTGATCTCGGCGGCGTGGACGTGCTCGTCAACGCCGCGGGCGTCACCGTGCGCACGCGGGCGGAGGACCTGGCGCCGGGTGACTGGCGCCGTGTCCTGGACATCAACGCCACGGGCACCTTCCTGTGCTGTCAGGCGGCCGGGGCGCTTATGGCCGAGTCCGGCGGTGGCGCGATCATCAATCTCTCGTCCGTACGCGGTCGCTTCGGCGCCACCTTCGGCCAGACGGAGTACTCGGCCAGCAAGGGCGCCGTCGACTCACTCACGCGGTCGCTCGCCGCCCAGTGGGCGGAACTCGGCATCCGCGTCAACGCCGTGGCTCCCACGTTCGTCGAGACCGACCTCACGCGGGCAGTCCTCGCCGACGAGCAGTTCGCGGCAGGTCTGCGCGCCAGTATCCCGATGGGGCGCTGGGGCGACACCGCGGATGTCGTCGGGCCCGTACTCTTCTTCGCGTCACCGGCGGCGAGCTTCGTCACCGGCCAGATCCTCTACGTGGACGGCGGGCTCACCGCACGCGTCTGACGCGTCATTCTGCTCACCCGGGCCTCCCGGGAAGCTCCTCGTCAATGCTTGACCTGCCTGCGGGCGCTGCACTAGTGTTCGCATCATGGAATGGCAGTTCCGCATCGTGGGCACCATGCCCCGGCGCGGAACGGCGTGAGGGGATGTCCGGCCGCAGGCCGGGCGGCCACCGGGAGGGCTTCGCGCCGGTCGGCCGCCCCGGCGTGCCCGCGCCGGTCGAACCGAGAAAAGTCGTGAGAGGAGAGTCCGATGGCCGACCGTGAGATCTGGAGCGTCGACAAGATCCGCAACCTGTTCGACCTGACCGGCAAGACGGCGATCGTGACCGGTGGGTCCGGCGCGTTCGGCCACGACGCCGCCAAGGGCCTCGCCGCCTTCGGCGCCAACGTGGTCGTCACCAGTCGCCGCGCCGAGACGCTCGAGGCCGCGGCGAAGGACATCGCCGACGCCACCGGCGCCAAGGTCAAGGCCGTCTCGTGCGACGCCGTCGACCCCGACAGCGTCGAGGCCATGGTCAAGGCGACCGTAGATGAGTTCGGCGCCGTCGACGTCCTCGTCACCGCCGCCGGCCAGGCCGACCGTCATCCGGCCGAGGACTTCCCCATCGACGCATGGCAGATGGTCATGGACTCGCTCGTCAAGGGCACGTATCTGTGTTGCCAGTCGGCGGGCCGCCAGATGATCAAGCAGGGCGGCGGCAAGATCATCACCGTCGGCTCCGTGCGCGGCGAGTTCGGTCACCCCGGCGGCTACTCCGCCTACGGGACGGCCAAGGGCGCCGTTCATCTGCTCACCAAGCAGCTCTCCACCGAGTGGGCCAAGTACCACATCAACGTGAACAGCATCGCCCCGTGCATCTTCTGGACCCCGCTGACTCAGCAGGTCATCGAGGACCCGGAGCTCAAGAAAGTCTTCCTCTCCCGGATCCCGTGGGGCCGCGTCGCCGACCCGCAGGACTTCATCGGCGCCGTGGTGTACCTGGCGTCCGCCGCCGCCGACTTCGTCACCGGCGAGATCATGGCCGTCGACGGCGGCAGCACGGCCGGCTGATCGCCGGCCGCTGAGGAGGTCGGTCGTGACCAGTCACGAGCGCATCGCCGTCATCGGCGGCGGCATGATGGGCGTGGGAGTGGCCCAGGTCTTCGCCGCCGCCGGGCACGAGGTCGCGCTCCAGGACGTCTACCCCGAGGCCTTGGAGCGCGCCCCCGGCGCGATCACGGCCAACCTGTCCTTCCTGGCGGAGAACGGTCTGTTCCCGGCCGGCGGCGTCGAGGACGCCGCCGGCCGGGTGCGCACCACCACCGACCTCCCGTCCGCCTGCGAGGGCGCCGACGTGGTCGTGGAGTGCGTGTTCGAGGACCTCGCTCTCAAGCAGGACGTCTTCGCGCGACTCGACGCCGCCTGCCCGCCCGGCACCGTCCTGTGCACCAACACGTCGGTCATGAGCATCACCGAGATCGGCGAGAGGGCGAAGCACAAGGAGCGCGTGGTCGGCACCCACTTCTGGAACCCGCCGTATCTCATCCCGCTGGTCGAGGTCGTGCGCACCGAGCACGTCGACCCGGGCGTGGTGGACCGCACCATGGACCTGCTCCGGCGGGTCGGCAAGCGGCCCATCGACTGCAAGAAGGACGTGCCGGGGTTCGTCGCCAACCGCCTGCAGCACGCGCTGTGGCGCGAGGCCATCTCCATCGTGGAGCACGGCATCGCCGACGCGGCCACCGTGGACGAGAGCATCCGCTTTGGTCCCGGCCTGCGCCTGCCCATCCTGGCGCCTATGGAGAACGCCGACATGGTCGGCCTGGACCTCACGCTAGCCATCCACGACTACATCCTGCCACACCTGGAGGCGTCTCCCGAGCCGTCTCCGCTGCTTAAGGAGAAGGTGGGCGTCGGCGACCTCGGGTTCAAGAGCGGCAAAGGCTTCTTCGACTGGCCGCAGGAGGCCGCGGACGCGTCGCGCAAGCGCCTCGTCGCGTACCTGGTGCACGTGCTCGCGGACCCGGAGCGCGGGTTCTAGGCAAGGCCCCGGTCGGGGGACACAGAGGCGGGGAGGAAGCATGGCGACGGAGAGACGCGACGGCGTACAGGTGATCTCGCGCGCGGCACTGTTGTTGCGCGAGCTGTCGCTCATGCCCGAGGGCCTCACGCCCATCGCGCTCGCCGACCGCGTCGGGCTGCCACGGTCCACCTGCTATCGCATCGTGGGCGCGCTGTGCCAGGAGGGGCTGATGAGGCTGGCGCCGTCCGGCAAGCTGCACATCGGCGCCGGCCTCATCAGCATCGCCGCGGCCGCGCGCCGCGAGCTGCGCCACGAGGCGGCGCCGTACCTCAAGAAGCTCTCGCTCGAACTTCACGAGACCGTCGAGCTGGTCGTGCTCGACGGCGATGAGGCCCTCTTCACCGACCAGTACGTCCCACAGCGCTCGCTGCGGGTGGTGGCCGAGGTGGGCGACAGGTTCCCCCTCTACTGCACCGCCTGCGGCAAGGTCCTGCTGGCCGAGCTCCCGCGTGAGGAGGCGGAGCGGCTCGTCCCGCAGCCGATCACCCCGCTCACCAGCCACACCATCATCGACCGGGGGGCCCTTCTCTGCGAGATCGAGGCGGCGCGCGCCGCCGGCGTCGCTTTCGACCACCAGGAGCACACGCTCGGCGTCTCCGCCGTCGGCGCCGCCTTGCGCGACTCGGGCGGCGCCATGGCCGCGATCACGGTGGCCATGCCGGCCGCCCGTCTGGAAGGCCAGGAGGAGCGCGTCGCCGCCGCCCTCCTTCGCGCCCGGGAGGATATCCAGCGTGTGATCAACGCCGTCTGACCGGCGCGTCCCGGCAACGCCCGGAACGTATTGACACCGGCTTCGAAACACCTGTAGCGTATCCACGATACGGCATCAAGTGTCCGAGATGCGGACAGTAGCGAGGAGAAGAAGCCCATGGGGAACAAAGTATTCGTCGACCTCACACATCCGTTCAGCGCGGAGATCCCTCGGTGGCCGTACTTCGTGAAGCCGGTCATCGACTCCATGCACACCCTGGCGAAGGGGGGCGTGCTCACGCAGCGCATCGACTGCGTGCAGCACACGGGCACCCACGCCGACGCTCCTCGACACGTCATGGAGCGCGAGTTCAACGGCAAGCGTGCGCGCTACACGCACGAGATGCCGGTCGACGCCTACACCGGCGACGCCGTCTGCCTCGACATCCAGATCGAGAAGTGGGGCCTCATCCTGCCCGCGCATCTCGAGGACGCCTGCGAGCGCGCCGGCATCAAGCCTGAGGAGCTCAAGGGCATGGTGGTGTGCCTCAACACCGGCATGCACCGCAAGTTCGACGACTCCATGGACTACTACCAGTACTCCTGCGGCACCGGCGTCGAGGCCGGCAGGTGGTTCGTGGAGAAGCAGGTCAAGGTCGTGGCCATGGACATGCAGGCCCTCGACCATCCGCTCCACACCGCGATGGGCAAGAACGGTCCGCCGCAGATGAACCTCCCGGGCGCCTCCGGCCGTCCGATCACCGAGGAGTACATCGAGAAGTACGGCATCGAGGCCTATGCCGAGTTCGAGAAGGCCGTCTACATCGAGGTGCACGGCCGGGACGCTTACGACGCCAAGTTCGGCGACCTCGAGGCGATCGGCTGCGAGGGGACCTGGGAACCCTGCCACAAGCAGATGCTCGGCCACGGCATCGTCGGCGTCGAGAACCTCGGCGGCGACCTGGACAAGGTGAAGGGCAAGCGGTTCCGCTTCTTCTGCTTCCCGATCCGCTGGTACATGGGCGACGGCTCCATGGTGCGCTGCGCCGCCGAGATCGACGAGGAGGACCTGAACGACGTGCCGGATCGCACGTACACCTACGCCGGCACCGGCTACGGTCCGGGAGCCGGCTACTGAATCGTCTGTCGCCCCCAAGGGGCCGACAGTGCAGCGCCCGCAGGCGTTCGCCACGGGGCGGCACCGGTTCGGCGCCTGTCCTGTCAGCGTTCGTATTCGTCCAGAGAAGCCGGACACGGCTCGAGAAGGAGTGAGGCATGGAAGTCACGCGCTACGACGAGGCCCCGAGCTACGAGGCCCCCGGGCATTTCGATGTGTACGGCCTGCGCCTGCAGGGCTTCGAGGTCAGCAAGACCCGCAACTTCTGGATGAGCATCTCGCACTTCCTCCCCGGCGGCGGGTGCGAGTACGTCGCCACGCCGATCGAGAAGGTGTACTTCGTGCTCGAGGGCGAGGTCACCGTCAAGACGGAAGAGGGCGAGGTCGTCCTCAAGAAGTACGACTCCATCTATCTGGCGCCGGACGAGGCTCGCTCGATCCTGAACCACACCAACTCGCCGGCGACCATGCTCGTCGCCATCCCGTATCCGGAGCCCCGCGAGTTCTGACGCGGGCCTCCGCGAGCGTGTCCCGGGCCCCCCTATGGGGACGACTCACGCAGGCGAGCGGACGGGACGGGGACGCGCGGCGGCACTGCCGCCGCGCGTCCCTCCGTGTCCGCTGCACGCTCCCTCGCCGGTCGGGGCGCGCCTGAGGCGCGCCCCCGCCGGCTCCGCCGGGTCGCGCGCGCACGCGCGCGTGCCCGCTTGACCACACGACGTCCGAGGAGGGCCTCCATGCCCAGACCCATCATCACCGCGGCGCTCACGGGACCCGTGGCGACCAAGGCAGACAACGCCGGCATGCCGGGCACCGTGGCGGAGATCGCCAAGGACGCCAGGGAGTGCTACGACGCCGGCGCCGCCGTCATCCATATCCACCTGCGCGACGACCAGGGCAACATGACGGCCGACCTGGACGTGGCCAGGCGGACCGTCGAGGCCGTCCGCGAGGTGTGTCCCGGTATCACGCAGCTGTCCACCGGCGGCCTGGCGTTCACCTACGAGCAGCGCATGGCGCTTGTGGAGGCCAAGCCGGCCATGGCCACGCTGAACCCGTGCACGATGACGTTCGGCGAGGCCGAGTTCAAGAACCCGCCCAAGCAGATGATGGAGCTGGCGGCGCGGATGATCGAGCTCGGCGTCAAGCCCGAGATCGAGATCTACGACACCGGTCACCTCGACATGATGCTGTATCTGCTGCACAAGGGGCTGCTCGTCGAGCCGCTCCAGGTGTCGTTCGTGATGGGCGTCCGCGGCGGTATGCGCGGCGACCCGCAGATCCTCTCGTGGCTTGTCAAGGAGCTGCCCGCCGGCACCAGCTGGCAGGTCATCGCCGTGGCCAAGGCCAACCTCCCGATGACCACCATAGGTCTCGCCATGGGCGGCAACGCCCGCACCGGCATGGAGGACACCCTGACGCTCTCCAAGGGAGTGCCGGCGAAGTCCAACCTGCAGCTCGTCGAGCGGCTGGTCGGTATCGCCCGGTCCATGCAGCTCGATCCCGCCACGGTCGCGGAGGTAGTGGATCGGCTCAAACTCCACCCGGAGCTGGTCAACCCTGCCTGAAGTCCGTGCGCTCAGGAACACGCGTTCGCGCAAGCAGCCTTGACAATGCGGCACCCTTCTCTATGATGCCCGTATCGTGGGATGCAGCGTCCGTATTGCGGATACCCGGGAGGTGTCGGCACCACCATCCTAGTCACGAGCGCAGGAGTACGCCGGGTGTGGAGGCCATCGAACACCCGTTCGCAGCTTCTGAGAACAGAAGGCCATCGGGGGGGCCTCGACCGCTGACGTCGTCCAGGTAGGACGGCGGGGCGGCTTGGCCACATAAGGAGGCGGTATGAGTTCCGAGGACAAGACCAGCAGGACCACAGACGGCATCAAGACGCCGATCACCCGTCGCGACTTCCTCAAGACGGCCGGCGTCGCCGGCGTCGCCGTGGGAGCCGCAGGCGGTCTGAGCGGCGTCCTCGCTGCGTGCGGCAGCAGCAGCGACAGTGGCGGCGGTTCCGCAAGCGCCGGCGACGGCCGCGCCATCAAGGTCGGCTTCGTCAGCCCGCTGACGGGCAACCTCGCCGCGTTCGGCGAGACCGACCAGTGGCTGGTGGAGCAGTGGAAGGCCGCCACCAAGGACGGCGTCATGTGCGGCGACGGCCTGGTGCACCCGGTCGACATCATCATCAAGGACTCGCAGTCCGACTCGAACCGCGCAGCCACCGTCGCCGGCGACCTCGTCACCAACGACGGCGTCGACATCATCATGGTCGCCTCCACGCCTGACACCGTGAACCCCGTGGCCGACCAGGCCGAGGCCCTGCAGGTCCCCTGCGTCTCCAACGACTGCCCGTGGCAGCCGTACTTCTTCGGCCGCGGCGCCACCCCCGACAAGCCCTTCACGTGGACCTACCACGTCTTCTGGGGCCTCGAGGACGTCACCGCTGTGTTCACCGGCATGTGGGACCAGCTCAAGACCAACAAGAAGGTCGGCGCCATGTGGCCGAACGACGCCGACGGCCTCGGCTGGGCCGATCCCAAGACCGGCCAGCCGCCGATGCTCAAGAAGGCCGGCTACACGGTGGTCGACGGCGGCCGGTTCCAGGACGGCACCGAGGACTACACGCCGCAGATCAGCAAGTTCAAGTCGGCCGATTGCCAGATCCTCAGCGGCGTGTTCATCCCGCCGGACTTCGTCAACTTCTGGAAGCAGTCGTACCAGCAGCAGTTCCGGCCGGTCGCCGCTACCGTCGGCAAGGCGCTGCTGTTCCCGGCCGAGATGGAGGCCATCGGCTCGATCGGCTATGGGCTCACCACCGAGTGCTGGTGGTCCCCGTGGCATCCGTTCAAGTCGTCGCTGACCGGCCAGACCTGTCAGGAGCTGTCCGACGCCTGGACGACAGACAACAGCAAGGAGTGGAACCAGACGCTCCTGCACTACGCGGTGTACGAGATCGTCGTGGATGCGCTCAAGCGCACCAAGAACGTCGACGACAAGCAGACTATCCTCGACGCCATCAAGGCGACGGATATGGATACGATCCAGGGTCATGTCACATGGACTGCCGGCGCTCCGCTGAACCCGGTCCCCAACGTCTGCCGCAGCGTGCTCGTGGGCGGCATGTGGACCAAGGGCACCGACTACCCGTTCGAAATGCTGCTGGTCGACACGCAGCACGCGGCCGAGCCGCCGTTCAACGTCACCATTCCGACGAACGGCAAGCTCGAGCCCATTCAGTACTGATACGACGTGCAGGATCCGACCCGCAGCCGATGGGTGCCCTGCAATGAGGAGGCTGATGTTGATGCAGGGTGGTGATATCCCATGACCGTGGTCCTCGAGACCGCAGGTCTCATGAAGTCGTTCGGCGGCGTTCAGGTCATCGACGACCTGAGCATGCGGCTGGATGACGGAGAGGCCCTGGGCATAGTCGGGCCGAACGGCGCCGGTAAGACAACGTTGTTCAACCTCATCACCGGCGTATATCGGCCCGACGCGGGTCAGGTCACGTTCGACGGCAAGGAGATCACCGGTCTCTCGCGGCAGAACCGCTGCCGCGAAGGGATCGGCCGTACGTTCCAGATCCCCAAGCCGTTCACAGACATGAGCGTGTTCGAGAACGTGCTCGTGTGCGCCGCCTACGGGCGCAACATGAGGGAGCGCGCGAGCTACCGGCGCTGCGTCGAGACGCTCGAGATCACGCGGCTCTCGGACAAGGCCAACCAGCGCGCCGGCAGCCTGCCGCTGCTCGACCGCAAGCGGCTCGAGCTGGCCCGCGCGCTCGCCGGCGACCCCAAGGTCCTGCTCCTGGACGAGATCGCCGGCGGACTCACCGAGGGCGAGGTGGAGATCCTCATCGACACGATCAAGGACCTGCACCGCGAGGGCCTCTCGATCGTCTGGATCGAGCACATCGTGCACGCCCTGCTCGCCGTGGTGCAGCGCATCATGGCGATCAGCTTCGGGCGCAACCTGATCGAGGGTGAGCCCAACGAGGTCATGTGCAGCGACGAGGTGCAGGCCTGCTACATGGGGGGGACGCCGCTATGAGCGACATCGTCCTCGAGCTCAAGGACGTCGACGTCTTCTACGGCGACTTCCAGGCGCTCTTCAAGGTCTCCTTCGCGGTCGAAGACGGCATGACCTTCGCCTTCATCGGCGCCAACGGCGGCGGCAAGTCCACGCTGCTGCGCACCATCGCCGGCCTGCAGCGCCCGGCCTCCGGCCACGTGCTGTTCCACGGTGAGCCGGTCGACCAGTACCCGGCGCACACCCGCGTGGGCATGGGCATCGCGCTCGTCCCCGAGGGGCGACGCGTGTTCCCGAGCCTCACGGTACGGGAGAACCTGCTCATGGGCGCCTACGGCGGCCGCAAGGGCGACTGGAACGTCGACTCGGTGGTAGAGCTGTTCCCGCTGCTCAAGCCGCTTCTCAAGCGCGGCGCCGGGAGTCTCTCCGGCGGGGAGCAGCAGGCCATGGCCATCGGGCGGGCGCTCATGTCCAACCCCGAGCTGCTGCTGCTGGACGAGGTCTCTCTGGGGCTCGCGCCGGTGGTCATCAAGCGCATCTACGAGGCCATGGTGCAGCTCGTCGGCAGCGGCCACACGATCCTCGTCGTCGAGCAGGACGTGGGGCACGTGCTCACCGTCTCCGACTACGTGGCCTGTTTTCTGGAGGGCAAGATCTCGCTGGAGGGTAAGCCGGCGGATCTGAGCTCTGAAGCGATCACCGCAGCGTACTTCGGGATGTGACGCCATGGTTTGGGCAAATGTGACTCTCCAAGGGATCCTCCTGGGCGGCCTGTACGCCCTGTTCGCGACCGGCTTGGCGCTCGTGTTCGGCGTCATGCGCATGGTCAACCTGGCGCACGGCGACCTCGGGATCCTCGCCGCGTTCATCGCGCTGTTCATAGTGCAGTCGCTCGGCCTGCCGCTTCTCTGGGCGACCGCGCTCACCATCGCCATCATGTTCCTGCTCGGCTACGCGCTGCAGCGCGGTCTGCTCAACTTCACGCTGGGTACCGACGACACGCGACCCATCGTGGTCACGTTCGGGTTGTCGATCATCATCCAGAACGCGCTGATCCTGAAGTTCTCCGCCGACTCGCAGGGCCTGGACGCCGGCAAGATCGAGAACATCAGCATCAAGATCAGCAACCAGATGTCGATCGGCTGGTTCCCGCTCATCGTGTTCCTCACCGCCGTGGCGGTCATCGTGGCGCTCGAGGTGTTCCTGGCGCGCGCCAAGCTGGGACGCGCCTTCCGGGCAACGTCCGACGACCGCGAGGCGGCCGAGCTCATGGGCATCAACAACAAGCACATCTACTCGCTCGCCATGGCCATCGCCCTCGCGATCGTGGCGCTGGCCGGCGTGCTGCTCGCCATCCGTACCACCTTCGACCCGACGCAGGGCTCGTTCCGTCTCATCTACGCGTTCGAGGCGGTCATCATGGGCGGCATGGGCTCCATGTGGGGCACCCTCGCCGGGGGCATCATCCTCGGTGTGGCGCAGACCTTGGGTACCCAGGCGTTCGGCGCCGGGTGGGGGCTCGTCGTGGGTCACCTCGTGTTCCTGACGGTGCTCGCCGTGAAGCCCAGCGGCTTCTTCGCGAAGACGGTGACCGCATGAGTACCCCAGACATCACCCAGGGTGTTCCCGCCGTGCCGGGGTACCGCATCTCGCGCTCCACGCGCATGCACAAGGTCGTGCTGATCCTGAGCGTGGCGATCATCGCCGTCCTTGCGGCGGTCCCGCTGTTTGCCCAGAACGCGTTCATGCGCACCATGGTGACGTTCTTCACCCTGCTGGCGCTGGCGCAGATGTGGAACCTGCTGGCCGGCTACGCGGGCCTCGTCTCCATCGGCCAGCAGGCCTACCTCGGGCTCGGCGCTTACGGTCTGTGGCTGATCGGCGACGTGTTCGGCCTGAACCCGTTCATCGCCGTCTTCGCCGCGGGCCTGCTCGCAGTGGCCGTGGCCCTGCCGGTCGCGCCGCTGATCTTCCGGCTCCGCGGCGGCTACTTCAGCATCGGCACCTGGGTCATCGCCGAGGTGGTGCGGCTCATCGTCAGCAACATCCAGGCGACGGGCGGCGGCTCCGGCAAGACCGTGCTCTCCGCCGCCAGGCTCCCGATCGAGACGCGCATCACAGGGACCTACCTGGTGGCGCTGGCCGTGGCGGTCGGATCCATCCTGCTCGTCTACTTCCTCCTGCGGTCGCGCACGGGCCTCGCGCTCACTGCGATCCGCGACAACGACGTCGCGGCGCAGAGCTCGGGCGTCAACGTGTTCCGCTCCAAGCTGTTCGTGTGGGTCCTCGCGGCCTACGCGTGCGGCGTCGTGGGCGCCGTGGTCGCCATGAACCTGCTGCGCATCCAGCCGGCGGCGGCGTTCACCATCAACTGGACGGCCTACGCGCTGTTCATCGTCGTGATCGGCGGCTTCGGTACCATCGAAGGCCCGATCATCGGCGCAGTCATCTACTTCGCGCTGCTTCAGAGTCTCAGCCAGTACGGTACGCTTTACATGCTTCTGCTCGGTATCGTGGCCGTGGTCATGGCCACCGTGGCGCCCAAGGGCATCTGGGGC
Source organism: uncultured Thermoleophilia bacterium (assembly GCA_963775255.1). GTDB lineage: Bacteria > Actinomycetota > Thermoleophilia > UBA2241 > UBA2241 > CAIXSE01. Next base: position 167,327 of record CAVZIA010000011.1, read on the forward strand.
TTCATCGTGAAGAAGTGGGACATCCACCTCTTCCCGGTCAGGCGCCGGCTGGTGCTCGACGCGCCGGTCGAAGAACAAGTCAAGCCGGCGGAGAAGCCGGGTCCCGCGCCCATGGCGGAGTCCGTCTGATCCAGCCGAGGTGAGGAGGTCCTCGCCCGGCGCCGCGAGACGGCGCCCGGCGGGGACCCTCACCGGGCACCCGCCGCGGGGAGCGGCGCACCGCCGCGACGCACGGCTGATCGCGGTCGGTGAGGCACACTCACCAGCCGTCGCCCCGGGGGCCGGGGCTTGCTGGTCAGGAGGACGGAGGCGACGTGATCGAGACCGATCGCGACGAAGAGAGGGAACAGCGCAACGGCGTGCAGGTGCTCGCGCGCGCCGCCACTATCCTGCGGCTCCTGGCTGCGGATTCGTCCGGGGGCTTGACCTTCAGCGAACTGGTGGCTCGCTCCGGTCTGCCGCGGACGACGGTCCACCGCATCCGCGGCGCTCTCGAGCACGAGGAGTTCATCGCCACCGACGCGGCCACCGGGCGGCTGCACCTCGGGTCCGGCATCATGCGTCTCGCGATGTCCCACCGCGATCTTCCGACCGTGGTCAGGCCGTATCTCGAGCAGCTGGCGCGCGAGCTCAACGAGACGGTCGACCTGGGCGTCCTCGACGGCATGCATGTGCTGTTCATCGCCCAGCACCCGGCGCCGCAACGCTCCCTGATGGTCGTGTCGCGTGTAGGGGCCAGGTTCCCGGCCTACTGCACCGCCAACGGCAAGGCGCTCCTCGCGCAACTGCCCGAGGACGAGGTGAAGCGCCGTCTGCCAAAGCGGCTGGAGGCTCCGGCCACGCACCGGCAGATGAGCCGGCGGGAACTGCTCGCCGAGCTCGACCAGATCCGCCAGTCCGGGCTCGCGTTCGACTGCGAGGAGCACCACGCCGGCATCTGCGGAGTCGGGGTCGCGCTCGTCGACATAGACGGCAGCATCGCGTCCATCTCGGTACCCATGCCGGCCGCCCGGTTCCACGAGGACCCCGACACCGTCGCCGCGGCATTGCTGCGCCTGCGCGACGAGGTCCAGGTCGCGCTCCACAACGGCTGACGAGGCTCGACGATGCCCGCACTCGGGCCGAAGCGTCCTACCGTCGTCGCAGTCGTCGGCAGTCCGCGTCGAGGGAGCAACAGCGCCGCGCTCGTGGCCGCCGCCCTCGGCGAGCTTGAGGCTGCCGGCGGCGCCTGCGAGACCATCGCGTTGCGCGACGTCAGCATCGCGCCGTGCCTCGCCCACGACGACTGCGCCGACTACGCCGCGTGCCCTCTGGGCGATGACGCGGAGGCCGTGCTGGAGCGAGTGTACGCGGCGGACTGCCTCATCCTGAGCACACCGGTGTACTACGAGAACGTCTCCGCCCAGATGAAGGCCTTCATCGACCGCAACCTCTTCCGCTACTCCCACGACCAGTGGCTGCGCGCCACGGCTGTGGGCCTGGTCGCGGTGACCGCCGAGACCGGTCTGCAGGACGCGCTCGAGGCGCTGCGCCGGTACGTGAGCCTCTCGTCCGAGGGTGAGATCCCCACCCACACTTGCGGGGGCTGCGCCGGCGACACCGGGGAGGCGGCCGGCGACGCGGCCCTGCTCTCCGAGGCGCGCGCCATGGGCCGGGCGCTCGCAGAGGAGCTCGGCCTCACACCTGCCTGACCGGCGCTCCGTGGGTCGCGGCCGCGACTCACACCGGCCGGATGACCCGCTCCTCCGTGACGATCGCCGTGACCGGCAGGTCGTGCGACTCGCAGTCGATCGCCGGCACCAGTTGGGCCTCGAAGGCGAGCGCGACCCACGGCACGCCCGGTCGCGTGAGCGGCAGGTAGTTGTCGTAGAAGCCGCCGCCGTAGCCGCAGCGGCGTCCCTTCTCGTCGAAGGCGGAGCCGGGCACGAAGATGAGGTCCATCTCTGCCGGCGCGACCTCGGGCAGGCCCTCACGAGGTTCGGGGATGCCCCACTTGCCCGGGGCGAGGTCCGCAGCCGTGTCGCGCACCTGGTACGCCGCCATCCTGCGGGGCTCCAGCACACGCGGCAGGCACAGGCGTTTGCCCTGCCGCAGCACCCACTCCGCGACGGGCATGGTGTCCAGTTCGGTGCGGAACGAGGCGAAGAGCATCACCGTACCGGCGTCGGCCAGCTCGGGTAGTGTGAGCGCCCGGGCGCGCACGGCCTCCGCGAGGCACTCGCGCTCCTCATGCGACAGTGCGCCTCGCGCGTCCAGCGCGTGGCGCCGTGCGGCGTCCTTGGGCAGCGCGCAGCTCCCTGCGATGGGGTCTTCCTGAGGCTGCGTCATGCTCATACACGCGCTCCGTCGTACACTGAGCTGGCAACGCTTGGGTATCGGCTCGACGCATGGGCGACACCCCGTTCGCCTATAGTATAGGCAGCGCAGCCCGCGCGGGCGTGCGAGTTGCGCATGGAGGGAAGGGTCACACCGGATGTGTGAGCCTGCGGGCGTGTGCCCGCGAGGATAAGCATGGCACTGCGTTCCCAGGAAGAAGTATCGCTGGCGGCCATCTTCGCGCGTACGCTGCGCAGCGTCATCGCGCTCACTGCTGCCGAGGACCGCCGCATCTACCCCGATGCCGGCGAGGTCCTGCGCGCGTCGCGCGCCGACGAGACCGCGCCGGTCGCCCTCGTGCGCCTGCTGCAGTTCTCCATCCTGCCCGAGATCCTCGGCGAGAGCGCCGGCCCGGCGCTGTACCTGGCCAGCAAGCGCTCCAGCCGCGACCTCGGCATCACCTCCATCCAGGGGCTCAAAGACTGGTTCGCCAAGATGCAGCTGGGCGAGCTCGAAGTAGAACTCGACGAGGAGAGGGTGCTGGTCAAGCTCAGCCGCACCCTCACCACGCAGCGGCTGCCGCGCACCGGTACGCCGGTGTGCGATGTGGAGCGCGGCTTCATCGACGGCGTGCTCGAAGACATCACCGGCACCGAGGTGCTCACCAAAGAGACGATGTGCTGGAGCCTCGGCGACACGGTGTGCCAGTTCGAGGGCTACGCCGGCAAGCAGGTCGGCTACCTTTACAACGAGAACGGGTTCCACCCGGTCGAGCAGCGCAGGCTCCTGACGCAGCTCGCCGACCAGGCCGACATCGCGCTCGACAACCTCCGCCTGCTCAACGAACGCAAGGAGCACGAGACGCACGACCCGCTCACCGGGCTGCTTAACTTCCGCTCCTTGCGCGAGCGCGCCGCCTACGAGCTGGCGCGCGCCGAGCGCCACGGCCGCAGCGTCGCCTTCGCCATGCTCGACCTCGACGGCTTCGCCGAGGTCAACGAATCGGCCGGCAGAGAGGCCGGGGACGAGGTCCTGCGTCACTGGGCGGCGGCGCTCACGGCGCAGCTGCGCAGCTGCGACCTCGTGTGCCGGTACGGCGCCGACGAGTTCCTGCTGGTCATGCCCGAGACGGCCGACCAGGAGGCCGACGCCGCGCTCGCGCGGGTGCTCGGCGCGATGCGGCAGCTGGCAGTGGAGACCGCAGACCAGCCCATCGCGCTCACCGCTTCGGCCGGCATCGCCAGCTTCCCGCGCGACGGCCACAGCGCCGAGGAACTGGTGGCCAAGGCGGCCACCACCGTGTACACGGCGCGTGCCTCGGGGCCGGGACGCGTGGCGTTCTACTCCGGGCCGCCGCGCCCCTGAGCATCACGTGGCGGCGCGCGTCGAGCTCCTCGTCGTAGGGTCGCTGCACCGCGACCTCGCGCCCGCCGCGCAGCACTACCTCGACCTGCTCAGACCGCTCATGACGGTGACCGTGCGCGAGGTCAAGGAGGTCCCCCTGCGCGGCCGCAGCGAGCCGGAGGTGCTCCGCGAAGAGGGCAAGCGTCTGCTCGCGGCGTGGCCGCAGGCTCCCTCCGTCACCGCCCTGGCGGTGGAGGGAGAGCCGCTCGACACGCAGGCCTTCGCCGGCCGGCTCCAGCGCGCCCTCGAGCGGGGCGGCGCGGGGTTCGTGATCGGCGGCTCGCTCGGGCTCGCCGGCGCCGTCCGCGAGCGCGCCGGCGACGAGCTCTCCCTCTCGGCACTGACGCTGCCTCACCAGCTGGCGCGCGTGGTCCTGCTGGAGCAGCTGTTCCGGGCCGGCAAGATCCTTCGCGGCGAGCCCTATCACCACTAATGCCCGTAGGCGCCGAAGGCGCCGTAGTGCTATTGAGCGGGCGCCGGCCCGAAGGGCCCCGCGGCGCACGGACTACTGCCCGTAGGCGCCGAAGGCGCCGTAGTGCTATTGAGCGGGCGCCGGCCCGAAGGGCCCCGCGGCGCACGGACTACTGCCCGTAGGTCCCGAAGGCGCCGTAGCGCTATTGAGCGGGCGCCGGCCCGAAGGCTCTTGCGGCGTACGGACTAAGCTCGCCTCCGTCGCGCCGCGTCTCGCGGCCCGGTACAATCAGCGGACCCGCCGCCCGGCGGGCGCACGACACGGACGACGGTGACCATGAGCGATCTGTATGACCTGAACGGACTCGCGGCCGCGCTGCAGGCCGCGCTCGAGGAAGAACTGGTGGCCGGCGGGGCCACCGAGGCGGCTGTCCCGGCCGTAGAACTGGGCCTGCCGGCGCGTCCCGAGCACGGTGACCTGACCTGCAATGCGGCCCTGGTGACGGCCAAGCGCGCCGGCCGGGCGCCGCGAGAGCTCGCCGAGGCGCTCGGCGCGCGCTGGATGGCCGGCCCCGGCGCCGAGGTGTGCGACCGCTATGAGGTGGCCGGCCCCGGATTCCTCAACCTGTTCCTGAACGACGCCTGGTACCGCGGCGCTCTCGGCCGGCTGCTCGCGGAGGGCGCCGACTACGGTGGCGGCTCGCTGCCCGAAGCGCGGCGCCTCAAGATGAACATCGAGTTCGTCAGCGTGAACCCCACCGGGCCCCTGCACGTGGGTCACGCGCGGTACGCTTCCTACGGCGACGCGCTGTGCCGCATCCTCGCGTTCGTGGGGCACGACGTGACGCGCGAGTTCTACGTGAACGACTACGGCACGCAGATGACGCGTTTCGGCCAGTCGCTCGCCGCCCGGTACGGGCAGCGCCTCGGACTGGACACGCCGGTGCCGGAGGAGGGCTACCAGGGCGACTACCTGCTCGCTCTGGCCGACGAGCTCATCGCCGAGGTCGGCGGCCGCTACCGCGACCTGCTGGAGGCGGCCGCCCCCGACGTGACCGCGCTGCCGGCCGGCGCGATCGACGCGATCAAGGTCTGGGGCAGGGACGCGATCCTCGCGCAGTTCCGCGTGACCCTCGAGCGCCTGCGTGTGCCGTTCGACGTCTGGACGCCGGAGAGCACGCTGTACGCCGGCGACGGCGAGCACCGCGGCTTCGGCGGCGAGGTCGGCAAGTCGCTCGCCGACCTCGACGGCGAGAAGCTCCTGTATGACGACGAGGGGGCCTGCTGGCTCACGACGACGCGGTACGGCGACGACAAGGACCGCGTCCTCATCCGGCAGACCGGCGATCCCACCTACTTCCTCAGCGATATCGCCTACCACCGCGACAAGATGGACCGCGGGTTCGAACACATGATCGACATCTGGGGCGCCGACCACCACGGCTACGTGCCTCGCATGAAGGCGGCCTTCACCGCGCTGCCGCCGCACGACCCGGACAAGCTCGAGCTCATCATCGGGCAACTGGTCAACCTGCTCGAGAGCGGGGAGTCACGGCGTATGAGCAAGCGCCGCGGCGACATAGTCACCGTGGACGACCTCGTCGAGGCGATCGGTGTGGACGCGGCCCGGTTCCTGCTGGTGGGCCGCTCGCAGGACACCACGCTCGACCTGGACATCGACCTGGCCGTGCAGCAGAGCAACAACAACCCGGTGTACTACGTGCAGTACGCGCACGCGCGCATCTGCAGCATCCTGCGCAACCTGCCGGGCGGCGGGGAGCGGCCGGCCGGCGCAGCCCTGCCGGCCGTGGATGTCACGTCGCACGAGCGCTCGCTGCTGCGCGCCCTCGCGCGCTTCCCCGACGTACTGCTGAGCGCAGCCGACCAGCGTGCGCCGCATCGCGTGCATGGGTACCTGGGGGAGCTTGCGGCGGAGTTCCACGTGTTCTACCGGCACTGCCGCGTGCTCAGCGATGACGCCGACGTCACGGCGTTCCGCGCCGGACTGTGCGCGGCCGTGCGGTCCACGCTCGCCGCTGGGCTTGGACTGCTGGGCGTCAGCGCGCCCGAAACGATGTAGGCGGAGTGCCTTCGCTGCACCGCCAGACGACCCGGCCGCGCCGGTCAATGACGGAGACCGGGCGGCCCCGCGCCCACCGGCCCGTGCGTTCAGGCGCCGAACTTGTCCTTGGCGACGCTGCGCAGTTCGTCCACCTGATCCTGCGTCAGGTCCTTGTCGAGCCCGAGGAGCATGGAGACCGCGGAGCCCGTCTTGTCGTCGATCAGCTTGTGGACAACGCTCTGGAGCACGGTCTGCGCGACCTCACGGCCCGGGATGGCCGGGGTGTAGACGTAGGCGATGGCCGTCTTGTCCTGGGTGAGCAGGTGCTTCTTGACGAGGTTGTTCATGACGGTCATGACCGTCGTGTAAGCGATCGTCCGCCGCTCGCGCAGCGTCTCGTAGACCGCGCGCACCGTGGTCTCACCCTTCTCCCAGACGACAGCCAGAATGTCCGCCTCGAGAGAGCCTATGCCGGTGAACGGTGCGCCTTTGGTGCTGCGCAACCACTTTGGCCTTGCATCATCCATCACGACTCCCTCCGTCGCGAGTGTGTTCAGCACGTACCGGGCGCTGCCTCCGACGCTGTGCAGTACGTATGACACGGTACGTATTCCCTTTCATGCCGATGTCACGCGTTGGCCGGTGCACTAAAGTATTACGTACCGTCGTCTGTGCGTGAGAAAGGGGGAGATAGTGCCGAATCCTATCGATTTGCTGCAAGATCTGTGTCTGGCGCCGGGTCCGACGGGGTTCGAGGCGCCGGTTCAGGAGGTCGTCCGCCGGCGCCTCGCGCCGCTCGCGCCGGTGGCCGGTGACCCGCTCGGCAATGTGTGGGCCCAAGTCGGGGCGGCCGACGGAGTCCCGCTGGTGGCGGTGGCCGCGCACGCCGACCAGATCGGCTTGATCGTCACCTACGTCGACGAGGACGGGTACATCTTCATCGATCGCGTAGGCGGCCTCGCGCCCCTGCTCGTGCCCGGCCGGCATTTCGTCATCCACGGCCGCGGCGGTGACGTCCAGGCCGTGGGCGGCCGTAAGCCGGGTCACATCGTCCCCATGGAGGAGCGACGCTCGGCCCCGGAACTCCACGAACAGTTCCTCGACGTTGGGGCGCGGAGCCGGACGGAGGCGCTCGAACGGGTCGCGGTCGGTGACCCGATCACCTTCATGCCCGACTTCGTCGAACTGTCGCCGGGGGTGGTCGCGACTCAGGCGCTCGACGACCGAGCCGGTGTCTACGCGATGATCCGCGCCCTGGAGTTGTACGCGGAAGCGCCCGGCGGCGCTACCCTGGCCGGGTACGCCACCGTACACGAGGAGACCACCTTCATGGGCGCCAAGGCGCTGGCCCTGCGGCTGCGTCCGGACGTCATGGTGGTGCTCGACGGCGACTTCTGCAGCGACACGCCGGCGGCGGGGGCCAAGGAACTCGCCGGCGAGGTCAAGCTCGGAGCCGGGCCGATCCTCAGCCGCGGCGCCGGCAGCGACGAGAAGCTCGTGGCGCTCGCGCGGGACATCGCCGCGAGTGAAGGTATCCCGGTGCAAATCAAGGCCTATCCAGGAGAGACGCAGACGGATGCCGACGAACTGATGGCGGCTCAGGGTGCCGCCACACTCACCATCGGCCTGCCCATGCGGTACATGCACTCGCCTTACGAGGTCGCCTGCGTCGACGACCTCGAGGCCACGGCGCGGCTCGTTGCCGCGCTGGCGCGCCGCGCCGGCGACGTTGCGACCAGACCGGCGACCTGACGCCCGAGGGGAGGGCCCGTGAAGCTGTTCATCGCCATCGACCTCGAGGGGATCTGCGGCGTGGTGTCCGAGGCGGATACCGCGCGGGAGGGCGCGGCGGCGCAGCGCGCCCGCGCTCATATGCGCGCCGACCTTGACGCCGTCCTGGCCGGCTGCGCCGCGGCCGGCGCCGACGAGGTCGTCGTCTGCGACGCGCACGACGACGGCCGCAACCTGGACCCCGCCGGCCTGCTCGGCTGGGTGACGCTCGTGAGCGGCTCTCCCGCACCCGGCAGTATGCTCGAGGGCCTGGCGCCCGACTGCGACGCCGCGCTGTTTGTGGGGTACCACGGGCGGGCCGGTACGCTCGGTGCGGTGCTCGAGCACACGTGGAGCTACAAGACGTACTCGGTCGCGGTGGGCGACCTCGAGGTCGGCGAGTTCGGCGTGGCCGCGCTGCTGGCCGGCGAGATGGGCGTGCCCGCGGTCTATCTCTCCGGTGACGACAAGGTCGTCGCCGAGGCGGGCACGCTCGTGCCGGGCATCTTCGCCACCGTCGTCAAGGAGGGCGTCCGGCGGGAGGCTGCAGGCTTCTACCCGCCGGAGGAGGTTCGAGCGCGCATGACGCGCGACGTGGAGGCGGCGCTGACTGCGAAGTCCCGGCCGGCGCCGCTGCGGTGGAACGGCGGACCGATGCGCCTCACCTTCACGCGCGTGCAGTTCTGCGACCTCGCCGAGATCTGCCCGGGCACCACGCGCCTGGACGGGCGCACGCTCGAGATCGCCGGCGAGACGTTCGCGGAGGTCTACAGAAGCTTCCTTGCGTGCCTGCGGCTCTCGGAGTCGGAGGGCTGAGCGGCGCCCGCGGCCGCGTGGCCGTGACGACCGGTGGAGGGCTGGAGCGGATGACGGGACTCGAACCCGCGATCTTCAGCTTGGGAAGCTGACGTGCTACCAGCTGCACCACATCCGCCCGGGTGCCCTATCTGACCACAGCGGCGGCGAGGCCGCAAGCCCGGCGCGGCGACGGCTGAGGGTAGACTTCACGACCTTGGTCGGAGCTCCTCTTGACTTAAGTCAGGATTCCCTCAGGACGATACATAGGGTATCCTAACAGCGAGCCCGCCCCTCCCAGTCTGGAGAGCATCCTTGAGCCCACGCACGCAGAACGCCGAGGAGTACCTCGAGGCCATCTTCAAGCTGAAGCTCGGTCCCGACCCGGTGACCGTCACACGACTTGCCGGCGAGCTCGGCGTAGCTCCGCCCTCGGTGTCCGAGATGATCGGCCGGCTACGGGCGGCCGGTCTCGTGGAGCAGCCGGGCGAGGACCGCACCATCGCGCTCACGCGGGAGGGTGCGGCAGAGGGCGCCTCGCTCGTACGCCGGCACCGGCTCAGCGAGCGCTTCCTGGTCGACTACCTCGACATGCCGTGGGATGCCGTGCACGAGGAGGCCTGCAAGCTCGAGCACGTGCTCAGCCCGGAGGTCGAGGCGAGGCTCGCCGAGCAACTGGGCAACCCCCTCACGTGCCCCCACGGGCACGCTATCCCCGGCGAGGACGGTTCCCTGCCGGAACTGGAGATGCGTCCCCTCTCGGAATTGGAGCCCGGCGACGAGGGCGTCATCGGCTGCATCGCCGAGGAGAAGAGCGACCTGCTGCGGTACCTCTCCTCCCTGGGGCTGCTCCCCGACACGCCGGTCGCCGTCGAGAGCGTGGCGCCGTTCAACGGCCCTCTGCTGGTCCGCGTGGGCGGGTCGCAATACGCGCTCGGGCGCGAGGTGACCGACAAGATCATGGTCTTGGCCTAGAGCCGTGGCCACGACGCTCCCACAGTTCCTTCGCCGGCCTCCGGAGCCGTGCCCCACTGAGGACCGGCTTGTCGTGTTCGTCGCGGGCAATCCGAACGTCGGCAAGTCCACCCTCTTCAACTCGCTCACGGGATCGTCACGCGAGACGGCCAACTGCGCCGGAGTGAGCGTCGACGCCTGCTCCGTTTGCACGTCCTGGGCGGGCGAGCCCATCGAGGTCGTCGACCTGCCGGGCAGCTACTCGCTGGATGGGCCGAGCGAGGATCAGCAGGTCGCTCGCCGTGCGCTGCTTGAGCGGCGGCCCGATGTGGTGGTCGCCGTCGCGGACGCGACGAACCTGGCGCGCAGTCTCTATCTGCCGCTGCAGTTGCTCGACCTCGGCTACCGGGTCGTCGTGGCTCTCAACCTCTCCGACGAAGCCCGGCGCCGAGGCAGGCAGCCGGATGCCGAGATGCTCTCGCGGGACCTCGGTGTCCCCGTCGTGCCCACCGTGGCGCCGCGGAACCAGGGTCTTGACGAGCTGCGGTCAGAGGTGTTCCGCGTCGCCGACGTCGAGCGCGTGACCGGCGACCACGTCGGCGAGACCGCCGGCACGCCGCTACCGCCCGAGACCGAAAGCCGCCTCGCAGAACTCGCCTTCCATATCGAGACGCATGCCGAGGACGTCGGCAGGGCGCTGCCGGGCGGCTTCAGCGCACGCGCTGCGGCTTTCGCCGTGCTCGAGGGCGACGCGGCCGTGACCGCCGAGCTCGATCTTGAGCTCGGCGATTTCCTCACCGACCACGACGAGGGCCTCGCGCTCGAGATAGCCAAGGCGCGGCACGCCGAGGCGCGCGCGCTGGCGGCGGCGGCCCAGGACACCCGCGCCGCCGCCGACCGCTGGTGGCGCCTCACCACCGCGCCGCGCACCGGCATTCCCATCCTGGTCGGCGTGATCGTCTCGGTGTTCGCCACGCTGTTCATCGTCGGCGACCTGCTCTCGCGCGTGCTCACGGCGGCGTGGACGGCCTGGATCTCGCCGGCCGTGATCGACGTCGTCACGGCGATCTTCGGCAACGGCATCGTCGGCAAGGTGGTGCTCTGGGGCGTGGACGGCGGCATCCTCGCGACGCTCGCCGTGGGCATCCCGTACATCCTTACCTTCTACTTCATCCTCGCCCTTGTGGAGGACACCGGCTACATGAACGCGGCCGCCTTTCTCAGCGACCGCATCATGCACCGCGTCGGGCTGCACGGGCGGGCCATCATCCCGCTCATTGCGGCGGGCGGGTGCAACGTGCCGGCGATCATCGCGACGCGCACGCTGAGCAGCAAGCGCGAGCGCACCATCGCCTCCGTCCTGGCCACGCTGACGCCGTGCAGTGCGCGCACTGCGGTGATCATCGGCGCTGTGGCCGGCGTGGCCGGCTGGCAGTACGCCGTGCTCACCTACCTGGTGCTGATCGTCGTGATCGTCCTTGCGGGACTGGCCATGAACCGGCTCATGCCCGGCGACAAGGGTGTGCTGGTCATGGAGATGTTCCCCTTCCGGCGGCCGGTGTTGCGGCAGGTCGTGCGCAAGACGTGGCGGCGGTTCCGCGAGTTCGTCTGGGACGCCGCCCCCATCATCCTTCTGGGCAGCATGGCGCTCGGTGTGCTCTACGAGACAGGATGGATCTGGGACATCGGGAAGGTACTCGGACCGATCGTGCAGGGCGTGCTGCTCCTGCCAATGGTCGCCGGTCTTACGCTCGTGTTCGCCGTGCTGCGCAAAGAGCTCGCCCTGCAACTTCTGCTGGTGTTCGCGACGGTGGCCGCCGGCGGCACGGTGGTGAGCATCTCGTCGTTCATGACGACGTCGCAGATCGTCACCTTCGCGATCGTCAACGCGTTGTACATCCCGTGCGTGGCCACCATCGCGGTGCTGGGGCGCGAGCTCGGGTGGCGGCGGACGGCGCTCATCTGCGCCGGCACCTTGGGTATCGCGTTGCTGGTCGGTGGCGTCGTGGCTCGCGTCCTGCCGCTGATCGGATAAGCGCTCGCCGAGTGAGAGAGCGGCCGCCCGTTGAGTGTTGTTACGGCCGCGGATGGCGTCTCCAGCCGGTGGTACCATTTGCCGAAGAAGGACCTTGGTGAGCCACTCAACCGCCGACATCCGCCGTCAGGCCGCGCGCCTGCTGCAGAGCGCCGGCGTCTCGCGTGAACCCGTTTCACTGCGCGACGTCGTCAGCGCGCTGAACCTCGAGGTCGTCCGAGTCGCCGGCCAGCCGTTCGCCTGCGAGGCGGCCCTCGAGCAGGTCGGCGACGGGCACCAGATCGTCCTGCGCGGCGCCACCTCGGAGCAGCGCCGCCGCTTCACCATCGCCCACGAGATCGGTCACTTCGTGCTGCACCCGCACCGGCTGGCTCCCGAGCGCGGCGGCGACCCCGGCAACGCGGTGTGGCAGCGGCAGGAGCGTGAGGCCGACCAGTTTGCCGCCGAGGTCCTCATGCCCGAGGATCTGGTGCGCGAGGCCGTCGTGCTGCATGGCCCGGACGTGACCAAGCTCGCCGACCGGTTCGGCGTCAGCCGTGCGGCCATGCAGACACGGCTGCGCCGGCTCGGGCTTGGCGGCCACCAGAGCGGCTTCTCGCCGGCGCGGCCGGCGCACTGACGACACAGCCGCGGGGCCGGCGTCACCCACGGAGCCGCCGGCGCGACGGTTGCGCCGGCCTCAGTCCGCGTTCGCCTTCACCCAGTCGATGGTCGCGCGCGCGACCAGGGACGAGCGGCCGGGACCGTGGTGGCCGCCCTCCGCGAGCGCGATGAACTCCTTGGGCGCCGCCAGTGCCGCCGCCAGCCGTTCGCTGTGCACGAACGGCACGGCGTCGTCGTCGCGCGCGTGCGCGAGGAGTACGCGCGGCACGCCGGTCGCGGCCGCAACCAGGTCGAGCGTCTCGAGGAACGGGCGCAGCGCCGGCTCGTCAAAGCGGGCCCCGTGCTCGCAGCCCTGCGGGCCGCTCGGTGCGGTGCCCGGATCGCTCCCGAAGTAGTCGAGCCCGGCCAGCAGCGAAGCGCCGTCGGCCGGACACAGCAGGACGAGCGAGCGGAAGAGGCCTGGCGTCGCGTGCGCCGCCAGCAACAGCATGCTGCCGCCCATGCTGGCGCCGCGGGCTGCCAGCCACGGCGCGCCGGACTCGGCGAGCAGCCGTTCGCCGGCGACGACGGCGTCCTGCCAGCCGTCCGGACCCATGCCGCCGCCGCTCTCGCCGTGGCCGCGGAAGTCGAAGGTCAGCGCGGCGAGCCCGGCTGCTGCCGCCTGCTCGCCCATGAGCTCGTGGTTCTCCTTGCGGCTGCCGGCGCCGTGGCACACAAGGAGCGCGCCCTCGGGCCGGACGGCCGGCAGGAACAGCCGGCCCGCGAGTTCGACGCCGCCGGAGCCGATGACGAGCGGCCGTGGCGCGGGTGGGGCGGAGCTGGCGAAAGACGGTCCCATCACCCCGAGTTTATGTGAGCGGGAACGGTGTGATGTACTACCGTCCTTACTCCACGACGGAGGTCTCATGCACGAAGTCAACGTCGGCCGCAGATCGCTGGCCGATTACCGCAGCATCGTCCCCCGGGATCTGATGGCCGAGATCGACGAGCTCGGCGAGCAGCTCAAGGGCCGCCAGGTCCTGCATGTCAACGCCACCGCCTTCGGCGGGGGCGTCGCGGAGATCCTCTACACGCTGGTGCCGCTCGTGAACGACATCGGTCTGGAGGCGCGATGGCAGGTCCTCACGGCGCCGCCGGAGTTCTACAACGTCACCAAGAGCTTCCACAACGGCCTGCAGGGGCACGCGGTCGACTTCCCGCCCGAGGCGCGCGCCCTCTACGAGGACGTCTGCCGCGCCAACGCCGCCGAGCTCACGCGCCCCTACGACTTCGTCGTGATCCACGACCCGCAGCCGCTCGCCGTTCGCGACTTCGTCTCCCTGAGCCAGGATCGCTCCACCTGGTGGATCTGGCGCTGCCACATCGACACGTCCACGCCTGACCAGGGCCTGTACGACTACCTGCTCCCGTCCATCAACCGGTACGACGCCGCGGTGTACACCCTGCGCGACTACGTGCCGCAGGGCCTCACCGTACCCGTGCGCGAGATCGCGCCGACCATCGACCCGCTGGCGCCCAAGAACATGCAACTCTCTCCAGAGGACGCCCGTTACATCGTGCGCCAGTTCGGCATTGACGTGGACCGGCCGCTCCTGCTTCAGGTCTCCCGGTTCGACCCGTGGAAGGACCCGCTGGGGGTCGTCGACGTCTACCGCACCGTCAAGGCGAAGCACGCCGACGCGCAGCTGGCGCTGGTGGGTTCCATGGCCAGCGACGACCCGGAGGGCTGGGAGTACCTGCAGAGGGTCATCGACTACGTTGGCGGCGACCCCGACGTCTTCATCCTCTCCAACCTCGACAACGTCGGGTCGGTGGAGATCAACGCGTTCCAGAGTCACGCCGACGTGATCCTGCAGAAGTCCACGCGCGAGGGCTTCGGCCTCACCGTGGCCGAGGGGTTGTGGAAGGCCCGGCCGGTCGTCGGCGGCGACGTCGGCGGCATACCGCTGCAGATCGAGGACGGCGTGACCGGCTACCTGGTCAGCTCGGCCGCGGAGTGCGCGGAACGGTGCCTCGAGATCATGGCCGAGCCGTCCAGGCACCGGGCGATGGCGCTGCTCGGCAAGGAGAAGGTGCGCCGCGACTTCCTCACGCCGCGGCTGCTACGGGACGACCTCCGCCTCTTCGCCGACCTGCTCGAAGGTAAGATAGGGGTCTGACCAGCCAACGGAAGGGGCTCCTTGGAGGGTATCGATCTCGCGCAGCGCCGGCTTGTGGTGGCTGCCAACCGCGGTCCCGTGTCGTTCCACGACGACCCCTCGGGCGAGCCGGTCGTCACACGCGGGCCGGGAGGGCTTGTCACGGTGCTCACCGAGGTGCTGCGCCACCACCCCGGCACGTGGGTGGCGGCGGCGCTGAGCGACGCGGAGCGTCGGCTCGCCGCCGAGAGCCGCGCCGTCGAGGTGGCGCTGGACGGTGAGGAGTACCGCGTGCGGTACGTCGCCCCGTCTCCCGACGCCTACAACAAGTACTACAACGTCGTCTCCAACCCGATGCTGTGGTTCATCCAGCACTACCTGTGGGATCTCGGCCGTCACCCCGACATCGGTGCGAACGAGCTCGACGCCTGGCACAACGGCTACGTCGTGGTCAACGACGCGTTCGCCCGCGCGGTGGTCGACGAGGTGCGTCGCGGGGCGGATGGGCGCAAGCGGCGCGGCGCGGCCGGCGACGGCGGCGACGCTCTGGTGCTGCTGCACGACTACCAGCTCTACCGGGTCGCACCCGACGTCCGCACTGCCTGTCCGGGCGCGTTCCTGCATCAGTTCGTGCACATCCCGTGGCCTCAGAGCGACTACTGGCGGGTGCTCCCCACACACATCCGCGAGGCCGTGTTCCATGGGCTCCTCGGCAACGACGTCGTCGCGTTCCACACTCAGGGCTACGTGCGCAACTTCCTGCGCTGCTGCGAGGATCTGCTCGAACTCGAGGTCGACGCAGCTCGCGGTATCGTGCGCTACGACGGCCGGGAGGTCTGGGTGCGCGCGTATCCGGTGAGCATCGATCCGGGCTCGCTGCGCGCGGCCGCCGACTCCCGCCGGGCGCGCACGGCCGAGCGCGAGCTGCGTACGCGCCGCCGCGAGTTCCTCCTCCTCCGCGTCGACCGGCTCGACCTCAGCAAGAACATCATCCGCGGGTTCGGCGCGCTGGATCGCTTTCTCGAGCTGCACCCCGAGTTCAAGGAGCGGCTCACGTTCCTCGCGCTGCTACAGCCGTCGCGCGGGGACGTGGAGGAGTACGTCACCTACCGCGAGCGGGTTGAGCGCATCGTCGCCGACGTGAACACGCGGCACGGCACACCCGACTGGATGCCCATCGATCTGCGCATCCAGGACGACTTCCCGACCACACTGGCCGCCTACGCGCAGTACGACGTTCTGCTCGTCAACGCCATCGCCGACGGCATGAACCTGGTGGCCAAGGAGGGACCCATCCTCAATCGCCACGACGGCGTGCTCGTGCTCAGCGAGTACGCCGGCGCCTACGAGGAGCTCGGCGCGTTCGCCCTGGGCGTCAACCCGTTCAACATCGAGGGCCAGGCCGAGGCGCTGCACCGCGCGCTCACGATGCCGGCGGAGGAGCGCGCGGACCGTGCCGGCATGCTGCGACGCGTGGTGGAGGAGAACAGCGTCGAGAAGTGGGTGCAGGCGCAGTTCTCCGACATCGCCGCCAAGCTGGCCGCGGACGCCTGACCTGGCCGTCCGCTCACCCGCCGCCGATGAGGTGCGGGTAGACCGCGAACAGGTACAGGCTGTACACGAGGAAGATCCCCGCGACGATGTTGACCGCGTAGCGCACGCCGCGGATCTCGAAGCGTTGTCCGATGGCGATCAGGAACAGCACGGCGGCGAGGACCACGGTGATGCGTACATATCTCTCCGCGGTGACGCGAGTGTCGACACCCAGGTCGAAGGCGTGCGAGGCTTCCTTGCTGAGCTCGTTCGCCTGATCGGTCAGGGGGTCGTGGTACTCGGGCATCTTGCTCGGACCCGCAGGTGCGTCCGGGTTGGTCAGCGGATCGGTCTTGACCCACGCCTCGAACGCGGGCTTGAAGTCGGGTGTGAAGCGGTTGGCGAGGATACCTGCGAGCTTCGTGTTCCCCGACTCCTGCGCCTGGATCCAGGCGGTGACGTTGCCGGCGTTGTAGACCAGCGTCTGATTGGCGGTCAGTTGCGTGGTGTTCGACTCGGTGCGCAGGCGTGAAGAGGTGGCGTACTCCTTGGCGCTCTCGCCGTCCCATCGCGCGGCTTGGTAGCCGCTAAGCGCGGTCACGATCGCCACGATGGCGAGCAGGATGGCCTCGAGGATCTCGATCGTCTCGATGCGGCGCCTGCTGGGCTGATGCGCCTCGTGCTCGTCATGAGCGCCGTGTTCGCGCAGGTGTTCGGCGATCTCGGCATTGATGTTGCCCTCCGGCATGTGCGTCTCCTTCGCTCGTGCGTGGCGCTGTAGCTGACCGCACATGCTACAGCAACCGCTCGCAGGGCCCCGTTCGCTCAGGCGTGCGGATACTGGCGACGGGAACCCGGCAGTGGATGGGGAAGCATCCCGCGACCACATTGATCGCGTAGCGGACCCCCTTGATCTCGAACCTCTGGCCGACAGCATCAGGAAGAGGAAGCCGGCAAGGAGGATACCAAGGCGGGCGTAGTGCTCGGCCCGGGTGCGACGCGACGCCTTCGTTGAGCGGGAGCCGTGCACGAGTTGGCGATCGGCGGTGAGGCGCAGCTCGTTACTCGCCGCACCAGAAACAGACCCTGATGGACAGACTGTGCAATAATTAGCCTATGCATGAGAATCACGTTCCGACCAGCTCCGAGGACGTCGTCGACGCCGTGCTGACGGCGAGCCGCGTACTCGTGGCCATCGCCGCCCGCTCCCTGGCTGATGCCGGGGAGGAGGTCACGCTCACCCAGTACCGCGCGCTCGTGGTACTGGCCTCGCGCGGGCCCCAGAGCGTCGCCGCGCTCGCCGAGGCGGTCGCCGTCACGCCGCCCACGGCGTCACGGCTGTGCGACCGCCTGGTCCGCAAGGGCCTCGTACGCCGGCGCGCCGACCGCCGCGACCGGCGCCAGGTGCGCATCGGGCTCACGGAGACCGGGCGGCGGCTCATCGACACGGTCACGGCTCGCCGCAGGGAGGAGATCGCCCTGCTGCTCGAGGCGTTCAGCTCGCATGAGCAGCAGGCGGTGGCCGGCGCCCTGCACCGGCTGGCGGCGAGCGCCGGCGAGGTGCCCGAGCAGGAGTGGAGCAGCGGGTGGGACCTGTGATCGAGCCGCGTCCGCGCCGCTACGGCGTCAGGGGCAGGGCGTTCGGCGCCGCCGCCGGCCGCTGGCTGTCGAGGAGGTCCTACCTCACCAAGTGGGTCGTGCTGGGCGGAGTCATCGGCCTGATCGCGGGCTTGGGCGCCGTCGTCTTCTTCGAGGCGCTGCAGCTGAGCACGAGATTCTTCCTAGGCACGCTCGTCGGGGCGCACGTGCCGACGCCCGTCGGAGAAGGAGGCGCCGTCGGCTCGCTCGTGTTCACGCGCCCCTGGTTGCTCCCTCTGGTGACCGGACTGGGGGCGTTCCTCGGGGCGCTGCTCGTGTTCCGGATCGCACCGGAGGCGGAGGGGCACGGCACCGACGCGGCGATCCACGCCGTGCACCACAACCCGCGCGGCATCCGCACGCGCGCGGTCGTCGTGAAGATCGTGGCGTCGGCGCTCACCATCGGCTCGGGCGGGTCCGGTGGCCGCGAAGGGCCGGCCGCTCAGATCAGCGCCGGGTTCGGCTCGCTTCTCTCCCGCGTGCTCGACCTGGAGCCGGCGGACAGCAGGGTGGCCGTCGCCACGGGCATCGGCTCGGGGATCGGCGCCATCTTCGGAGCTCCGCTCGGCGGCGCTGTGCTGGCGAGTGAGATCCTCTACCGCGACGATTTCGACGTGACGGCGCTCCTTCCGTGTTTCATCGCCTCCGTCGTCAGCTTCTCCGTCTTCGGCGCCTTCGAAGGCTGGCTCCCGCTCTTCGGATTCGTCGGGGGCTACGAGTTCTCCGACCCTGTCCAGTTGCTTTGGTTCGCCCTCATCGGCGTCCTGGGCGGGCTGGTGGGGTTGCTGTACTCCAAGAGCTTCTACGCGCTCGCGGGCTGGTTCTCCCGGTGGCCGTTCCCGCGCTGGGTCGCCCCCACCGTCGCCGGCGTGAGTGTCGGCCTCATGGGCCTCGTTATCCCGCAGGCCATCGGCACCGGCTACGGCTGGGTGCAGCTCGGCCTCGGCGTCAGCCTCCTGACCATGCCACTCTGGGTGATCGTGGTGCTCCCGTTCGCCAAGATCCTCGCGACGGGACTCTCCATCGGATCAGGCGGCTCCGGGGGCATCTTCGGCCCTGGTATGGTCGTCGGAGCCTTCCTTGGAGCGGCCGTGTGGCGCGTCTTCGAGCCCATGGCGCCGTCCATGGGGCACAACCCCGCGCCGTACGTGATCATCGGGATGATGTGCACCTTCGGCGGCATCTCCAGGGCACCGCTCGCCGTCATGCTCATGGTGGCCGAGATGACCGGCAGCCTCTCCATGCTGGCGCCCGCCATGATCGCCGTGGGGGCCTCGTGGCTCATCGTGCGACGCGTCGACGCGACGATCTACCGCAGCCAGCTCAGGACTCGGGCGGAGGCGCCGGCCCAGCGCGTGCTCGTCGGCCTGCCGCTGCTCTCGCGCATCCCGACGGCACGCGCCATGGCGCCGCCACGGCTTGTCCTGCAGGTCCCGCTCACGGTGCAGGAGGCGCGCCGGCGGCTTGAGGACGGGGGACTCCCCGGCGCGCCGGTCGTGGACGAGGAGTGGCGCTTCGAGGGCGCCGTGACCGGCAAGGAGCTGGAGTCCGAGCCCGACGGCGCCCGCGCGTTGCGCCGGCGCGTGGACGCCGGAGCTCCGTCAGTATCTTTGGCGAGCCGTCTCGACGTGGCATTGGAGGCGCTCAACGAAGGCTCCGAGGGCTGGGTCTCCGTGCTGGACAGGGACCGCCGGGTGGTCGGCACGCTGTCGACCTCCGACCTGGTGCGCGCGTACCGCCGGGAACTGCAGGCGAGTTTCGCGCGCCTCACGGCCCTGGGCTCCGGGACGTCCGCGTACGAAGTGACCATCCCCGACGACTCTCCCATCGTCGGCGTGCGACTGCGCAACGCCCACCTGCCGCGCGGCGTACTCGTCACCTCCATCGCGCGTGAGGGGGACGTGATCCAGCCGACGGGAGACACGGTGCTGCTCGCCGGCGACCGGCTCTCGGTGCTCGGCGGCGAAGAGAGCATCGCGGCTCTGGGTACGGTGTCCGAGGCCCCGGCCCCGGAGCGCTCGCGCGCCTGAGCTCGGAGCCGTTTGCGGCGCGGGGTTGCGCGTCAGCCGCGCGCCACGCGCTCGCGAGCGAGGGCGAGATACTCTCCGGCGAGGTCGATGCCGACGGAGCGGCGGCCGAGCCCGGCGGCGACGAGCATCGCGGTGCCGGTGCCGCAGAACGGGTCGAGCACCACGCCGGCCGGCGGGCAGGTGGCGAGGATCGGGATGCGGCACAGGTCGGCCGGGAACGGGGCGAAGTGCAGGCCCCGGCCCTGCGTGTCCTCGGGCATGATGTCCCACACGTCGCCGGGCTTGGCGCCGCGCGGGTGGTAGCGGAGGAAGTAGAAGCCGCGCTCCTCGAGCTCGCGAGCGCGGCCGGACACCGCCCCTACGTCCGAGTGCGTGGCCCGCTGGCGGCCGCGGATGACCATGCGGAAGTCGCCGAGGCGACCGGCAGCCACCTCGGCGAGCGTCTGCTCGAGCGCGGTGAGAGCCGCCGCCTTCTCGAGCTCGTCCAGGGACGTCGAGAGCTCGATCTGGCGGCGGTAGCGCACTCCGCTCACGCCGGTGGCGCTGACGACGGCGCCGCCCTCCACGCGCGCGGCGCGCGGCGCGCGCCTGACGGCGTCGGCGTCGTAGTGGTAGCCCTTGGGCTGCCGCACGAAGTGGAACAGCAGCTCGTGCACGTTGCGCAGCCGGTCCTTGCTGGTGTCCGGCCCGCCCTTGACCTTGTGCCAGACGACGCTGTTGCGCAGCGTCCAGCCCTGCTCGTCGGTCAGGTGGAAGGCGACCCGCCATGGGATGCCGAGCTGCCGCTTGCCGCGGTACGTGTCGCCGAGGTTCAGCCAGAGCGAACCGGTGGGCTTGATCACGCGGACGAGCTCGGACGTGACGGCGCCGAGGGCGGCTACGTACTCCTGCCAGCCGCCCTCGGCGCCGATGCCGCCGCCCGCGTAGCGGCGGTGTCCGAAGTACGGAGGGCTGGTGACGACGCAGTCGACGGAGGCCGTCGGGAAGAGCTCGAGCGTCTCGGCGGCGTCGCCGCGGAGGAAGAGAGGCGCGGGGTGGGCTTCTCCGCCCGCGGCGTCGAGGTAGGCCGCCAGGCCGGCGCGGCCGCTGCTCACCTCTCGAGGTAGCGCCGGTAGATCGCCTCGTAGTCGGCGACCATGCGCTCGACGGTGAACCGCTCCTCGACCGTGCGGCGGCACAGGGCCGGGTCGATCTCGTCCACCCGGCCCACAGCCGCCACGAAGGCGTCGAGGTCGTCCGCGTCGACCACGAACCCCGTCTTGCCGTCGTCCACGACCTCGGGCACGGAACCCTGGCGCATGGCCACCACGGGGGTACCGCAGGCCATGGCCTCGATCATGACCAGACCGAACGGCTCCGGCCAGGTGATGGGGAAGATGAACGCGCTCGCGCGCGCGAACAGCTCGCGCTTGCGCTCGTCGCTGACCTCGCCCTCGTAGACGATCTGCTCGCCGTCGATGTGTGGCGCGATGTGCTCCTCGAAGTACTGGCGGTACGGCTCCTGCAGCACCCCGGCCATGATGAGCTTGCGGTCCAGCCGCTTGGCGGTCTCGATGCTGTTGTGGAAGCCCTTGGCCTCGCACACCCGTCCGAATGCGAGCAGGTAGTCGTCCTTCTCGGTGGTGTAGGGCCACTGCTCGACGGCGATGGCGTTGTAGGCGAGGCCGGCCCAGTCCATGCCCGGCGGCGCCATGGACCGCTGGTACTCGCTGATGCCGATGTAGCCGACCTCGCGCGCGAACTGCCGGTAGAAGCCGCAGGCGAAGTCGTCGAACGCGCAGTGGATGGTGTGGACCATCGGAGTCGCAAGGTAACGGCTGAAGGCGACTGCGATGAAGCCGGAGTGGTCGTGCACGAGGTCGAACTCGCCCTGCTCTATGTCGGCGAAGGCGAACGAGGTATGCCGGGCGTCGAACGGCGTGACGCCGATGAGGTCCGGCATCTGTTCCGGGAAGAGCGCGCAGAGTTCGGCTGCGGTGTGTGAGTCGCCGGTGGCGTACAGGCGCACTTCGTGGCCGCACGCCGTGAGCCCGTCGCAGAGTTGCTGCACGACCCACTCCGTGCCGCCGTAGCCCGCGGGCGGGACGGTGATCCAGGGAGGTGCGATCTGGGCGATCCTCATGGCGGCATTCTATAGGACGGACGGCGATCGGCCACTGCCCGCCCGCAGGGCCGCCGTTGCCGTGCGCCCTGAGTGCTCATGCATCGCGCCGGACGTGCCGATGTGAGCCAGCACACGCTCGGCGTCCGGCACACGCCGGTCCGGGCAGACTCGTCGTCAGGCCTGACAACGCGATACAGTGACCGCATGATCCTCTACCTCGACTGCTCCAGCGGCATCAGCGGCGACATGCTCGTCGGCGCCCTGCTCTCGCTGGCCGGGGCGCGCGAAGCGGACCCCGGCCCCCTGGACGACGTCCTGCGCCCGGCGCTGGCGTCGGCAGGCATCGACCCCCGGCTGGTCCAGATCGAGGACGTGCTCCGCGGCGGCATGACGGCGCTGCGCTTCAAGGTGGCCGACCAGCCCGGGTTCGCCACCTTCGACGAGCTCATCGTGTCGCTGTACGCGTCCGACCTGGAGCACCCCGTGGCCGACGCCGTGGCGTCCATCGCCGAGCGCATGGCCGCGGCCGAGGCCGAGGTGCACGGCCGCGGCGAGGAAGAGGAGCACCTGCACGAGCTGAGCGATGTCGACACCGCCGTGGATCTCATCTGCGCGGTGACGCTGCTCGCGAAGCTGGCGCCGGACCAGATCGTCGCCTCGCCGCCGGCGCTGGGCGACGGCGAGATCGATACGGCGCACGGCCGGCTGAGCGTGCCGGCTCCCGCCGTGCTCTCACTGCTGTCCGGTCTGCCGACGGCCGGCGGCGCGCCCGCCGTGCCGGCGGGCGAGACACCGGCCGCGCCGCTCGGCGAGCTCACCACGCCGACCGGCGCCGCCCTGCTGGCGCACTTCGCGGGCGCCTTCGGCGGACTGCCGCGCGGCCGCGTGGAGCGCGTCGGGTACGGGGCGGGCCGCCGCGAGATCCCCGGCCGGCCCAACGTGCTGCGCGCGGTCCTGGTTGACCCGGACGCCGCGCCGGCCGACGCGACCGGCGCCGGCGCGCGCCTCGAGGCGGCTTCTCCCGTCGCTCAGGGCGGCCACGGCCCCGGCGACCACGTCGTCCTCGAGGCCAACATCGACGACATGACTCCGGAGCTGCTCGCGCACGCCGCCGACGCGCTGCGCGAGGCGGGGGCGCTCGACGTGTGGATGAGCCAGGCGCTCATGAAGAAGGGCCGTCCCGGCGTCGTGCTTCACGTCCTCGCCGACGCGGCCGACCGCGAGCGCCTCGCCGGCGCCATCTTCTCCGAGACCACCACGTTCGGCCTCCGCGTGCTGGCGTGCGACCGCCTTTACGCCGAGGAGAAGCGCGAGAGCGTGAAGATAGGCAAGCTCAAGGTGGGCGTCCGCCTCAGCTATGTCGGCGGGCGTCTCGCCAGCGTGTCGCCGGAGTACGAGGACGTCCGCCGCGTGGCGGCGGCCGTGGGACGACCCGCGCGGGTCGTGTACGAGGCCGCGCAGTCCGCCGCGCGCAGCCGCTTCAGCGGCTCCTGACCGCCTGACGCCGCCGCTCGGCGCGTCCGGCGCGACTTCGGGACCTTCGCCGCGCGAAGTTCGCTGCGCCGAGATCCACTGGCGCGAAGCGTCTCCGTCCCGTCCGCCGGACACCCGATGTTCGAAATTGACCGCTTTTGTGTGCCGCTAGTAGAATCCGGCACAAGTCGCCGGGTTTCTCCCGGCCCATACCGTCGGGCATCGCCCCCCGCGAAGGGCCCGGCAGCCAGAGTCGAGACGCGCGGGATAGTGGAGACCAAAGGAGGACGCGTTGAGTTCGATCGTTCGCAAGTCCCCGGTGCCGAGCGACATCGAGATCGCCCAGGCCGCCACCATGCAGCCTATCCAGGCGATCGCCGAGAAGGCGGGCATCCTCGAGGATGAACTGGAGCTCTACGGCCGCTACAAGGCCAAGATCGACTACATGGCCCTCCTCGACCGGCTGAAGGACAAGCCGGACGGCAAGATCGTCGACGTCACCGCCATCACCCCGACGCCGCTGGGCGAGGGCAAGACGGTCACGGCCGTCGGCCTCTCGGAGAGCATGAACGCCGTCGATATCAACACCATGCTCGCCCTGCGCGAGCCGTCCCTCGGGCCGGTCTTCGGCATCAAGGGCGGCGCGGCGGGCGGCGGCTACTCGCAGCTCATCCCCATGGAGGACCTCAACCTCCACTTCACCGGAGACATCCACGCCGTCGGCGCGGCCAACAACCTGCTGGCCGCCATGGTGGACTCGCACCTCATGCACGGGAACGAGCTCAACATCGACCCGCTGAGCATCTCGTGGCGCCGCGTCGTGGACCTCAACGACCGCGCCATGCGCGAGATCGTCAACGGCCTCGGCGGCAAGCTCAACGGTATCCCGCGGCAGACCGGCTACGACATCACCGTCGCCAGCGAGGTCATGGCGATCCTCGGCCTCGCCACCTCGCTGAAGGACCTGCGCGAGCGCCTCGGCCGTATCACCTTCGCCTACGACACCTCGGGCAACCCGCTCACCGCCGACGACATCGGCGCCGGCGGCGCGATGGCCGTGCTCCTCAAGGACGCCATCAAGCCGAACCTCATGCAGACGCTCGAGGGCAACGCCGCGCTCATCCACGCCGGCCCGTTCGCCAACATCGCCCAGGGCAACAACTCGATCATCGCCGACAAGGTCGCCATGAAGCTGGCCGACTACGTCGTCACCGAGAGCGGCTTCGCCGCCGACCTCGGGGCCGAGAAGTTCATGGACATCATCTGCCGCTACGGCGGCTTCGCCCCGAGCGCCGTCGTCATCACCTGCACCATGCGCGCGCTCAAGATGCACGGCGGCCTGCCCGTCAACCCCGAACTGCTCAAGGAAGAGAACAACGCGGCCCTCGAGAAGGGCTGCGAGAACCTCGCCAAGCAGATCGAGAACATGAAGTACTTCGGTGTGCCCGTCGTGGTCACCATCAACCGCTTCGCCTTCGACCGCGACACCGAGGTGGAGATCGTGCGCAAGGCCGCTATCGAGGCCGGCGCCGAGGACGCGGTGCCGATCAACGTCCACGCCATGGGCGGCGACGGCGGCCAGGAGGCGGCCGAGGTCGTCAAGGCGGCCGCCGACAAGGGCGGCGACTTCAAGTTCCTGTATCCGCTCGAGGCCTCCATCAAGGAGAAGATCGAGACCATCGCGACGCAGATCTACGGCGCCGACGGTGTGGACTACCTGCCCGAGGCCGAGGCCAAGATCAAGCAGTTCACCGAGCAGGGTCTCGACAAGCTGCCGCTCTGCATGGCCAAGACCCACCTGTCGCTGAGCCACGACCCGGCGCTCAAGGGCCGTCCACGCGGCTTCCGCGTGCCGATCCGCGACATCCGTCCCGCCACCGGCGCCGGGTACCTGTACCCGCTGCTCGGCGAGATGCGCACCATGCCCGGCCTGGCCAAGCGTCCGGCCGCCGTCGACGTCGACATCGACGTCGAGACCGGCCGCATCATCGGCCTGTTCTGAGAACCTGAAGGAGCGACCCGGGGCGTCGGCCAGCGGCCGGCGCCCCGCGGAGCCCCTCCAGGGCTCCGACCGGCCGGCGTTCCGCCGGCCCCGCCGGTCGCTCCCCGTCCGCGGCGCCCGCGCCGCGCTGGAGGTACATGGTGAGCGACGGTCCCACCACCTACGCGACTGAGCCCCTGCAGGTCTACTTCGACGACGCCGCCAGCAAGAAGCCGGCGCCGGGCGGCGGCAGCGTCTCCGCGGCCGCGGGCGCCCTGGGCGCGGCCCTGGTCGCCATGGTCTGCAATCTCACCCAGGGCCGCGAGAAGTTCGCCGCAGTCGAGGACGAGATGGTCTCCCTCGTCGCCAAGGCTGACGCCGACCGGGTGAAGCTCGAGAGGCTGCTGCAGGACGACACCACGGCATACAACGGCGTCATCGACGCCTACAAGATGCCCAAGGACACCGACGCGGAGAAGGCGGCGCGCAAGGCGGCCGTGCAGGCCGGCCTCATCGTCGCCGCCGACGTCCCGCTCGAGATCTGCCGCGTGGCGATCGACGTCTGCCGCCTGAGCAAGACGGCGGCCGAGCTCGGCAATCCGCAGGCCATCACGGACGCCGGCATCGGCGCCATCCTCGGCGAGGCCGCCGTGGTGGGCGCCGCGCTCAACGTGCGCATCAACCTCGGCTCCATCGAGGACTGCGACTACACGACGGCCGCGGCCGCCGAGATCGACAAGATCCAGGCGGAGGCCGCGGCGCTGCGCGAGGAAGTCCTCGCCATCACGCTCTCCAAGCTTTGATCATCACCCCCTGACGACGCACACGAGAGGGAAAGCCATGGCAGCACAGATCATCGACGGCAAGGCGATCGCCGAGCAGGTCCGCGAGGAGATCAAGGGCGAGGTCGCGGCGCTCGCGACCAAAGGCGTCAAGCCGGGCGTCGCCACCATCCTGGTGGGCGACGACGGCGGCGCGCAGTTCTACCGCGGCCAGATCGAGAAGAACACCGCCACAGTGGGCTTCGAGTACTTCAACCACACGCTTCCGGCGGGCACCGGCGAGGCTGAGATCCTCGACCTCATCGCCGGGCTCAACTCCGACCCGTCCGTGCACGGCATCCTCGCGCTCATGCCGATGCAGGCCGAGATCGACCAGAACACCGTGTTCAACGCGATCGCGCCCGAGAAGGACCTCGACTGCGTGAACCCGGCCAACATCGGCCATGTGCTGCTCGGAGACCAGCTGTTCGCGCCGGCCACGCCGAGCGCCTGCATCGAGATCCTCGACCGGGAGGGTGTCGAGCTGCAGGGCCTCGACGTCACCATCGTCAATCACTCGAACATCGTCGGGAAGCCGGTGGCGCTGCTCTGCCTCAACCGCAACGCCTCCGTCCACGTCGTGCACGTGTTCAGCAAGGACGTGCCCGCCGCCTGTCGCGAGGCCGATGTGCTGATCTGCGCGGCTCCCGTGCAGAACCTCATCAAGCCCGACATGGTCAAGCCCGGCGCGATCGTCATCGACGTGACCACCATCCGCGTTGAAGGCAAGCAGGTCGGCTCGCTGGAGTTCGAGGGTGTGTGTGAGGTCGCCTCGCGCGTCACGCCGGTGCCCGGCGGCGTCGGCCCCGTCACCAACGTCATCCTGCTCAAGAACGCCCTCACCGCCTGCAAGGCGCAGACGGGCGTCTGAGCCGGCGCAAGACGGCGGCGGGCGGCGGGCGCTGCGGCCCTTGGGCCGCGGTACCCGCCGCCCGCCAAGTATGGTTCACTAGGTTCAGAAAGGGCGGCCGCCTCGGCCGGCGAGGCCGCCCGACGCACGCGAAACCGGGAAGCGGAGTTGATGTGATGCCCAGGCGAGAAGCCACTCCAGCGGCAGGCGGGGCCGCCGCAAGCACCGACCTCGAGCTCGACCTCACGCAGGTCGCCGGGATCGTCCGGGAGATCGACCCCCACGGGAACCTGATCGCCCTGCTGCAGCGCGTCCAGGAGGTCTACGGGTACCTGCCCGAGCCGGTGGTCGAGGAGATCGCCCGGCTCAGCGGCATCCGCGCCTCGCGCATCTACGGCATCATCACGTTCTACGCGCAGTTCACCACCGTGCCCACCGGGCGCCACAAGTGCTTCGTCTGCCACGGCACCGCCTGCCACGTGGCCGGAGCCACGCGCATCACGGAGGCGCTCGAGCAGGAGCTCGGCGTCGCCGACGGCGAGACGCGCGCCGACCGCGAGTTCGGCCTGGATTCCGTGGCCTGCATGGGCGCCTGCTCGCAGGCGCCCGTCATGCGCATCGACGACGAGACCTACGGCAACCTCTCCGCGGACCAGACTCGCAAGATCGCGCGCAAGCTGCTCGAGACGGTCGCGGCGCAGGGAGGCTCCGATGTCTGAGGCCGCCGTGCCCGCCGAGGGCGTCAAGGTCGGGGTCACGTCGTCGCCCGACGGCCGGCGTCGGGTCTCCGTCTGCGCCGGCACCGCCTGCGTGTTCGCCGGCTCCATGAAGATCAAGGACGAGTTCGAGGCGCAGATCGTCGCCGCCGGCCTGCAGGACGAGGTCGAGGTCAGCATCATCGGCTGCCACGGGCTGTGCTCGCAGGGGCCGCTGGCCGTGGTCTCCGACGGCGACACGTACTACCCGCGACTCAAGATCAAGGACGTCGCGACCGTGGTCGGCGAGCACCTCGCCGGCGGCTCGGTCGTCGAGAAGCTCCTCTACACCGACCCCGCCACCGGCGAGCGCATCGCCTGCGCCCACGACATCCCGTTCTACAAGGCGCAGCACCGCATCGCGTTGCGCGACGTCGGCGTCATCAACCCGGAGAGCCTCGACGAGTACCTGGCGCGGGGCGGCTACGAGGCCGCGCGCAAGGCCCTCACCACGATGACGCCGGAGCAGATCCGCGAGGAGGTCCTCGCCTCCGGCCTGCGCGGCCGCGGCGGCGCCGGGTTCCCCACCGGCATGAAGTGGAAGTTTGCCGCCGCTTCGCCGGGCGAGACCAAGTACATCATCTGCAACGGCGATGAGGGCGACCCCGGCGCGTTCATGGACGCCTCCATCATGGACGGCGACCCGCACGCCGTGCTCGAGGGCATGCTCATCGGCAGCTACGCCATCGGCGCGCACGAGGGCTACATCTACGTGCGCGCCGAGTATCCGCTCGCCGTAAAACGCCTGCGCATGGCCATCGCCGCCGCGGAGGAGCGCGGCCTGCTGGGCGAGGACGCGCTCGGCAGCGGCTGGAGCTTCCACCTCAAGATCAAGGAGGGCGCCGGCGCCTTCGTCTGCGGCGAGGAGACGGCGCTCATCGCCTCCATCGAGGGCAAGCGCGGCATGCCGCGCACGCGCCCGCCGTTCCCGGCCGTCAGCGGCCTGTGGGGTAAGCCGACCAACATCAACAACGTCGAGACCTGGGCCAACATCCCTTGGATCGTCGCCAACGGTGCGGAGGCCTACGCGGCCTTCGGTATCGAGACCTGCAAGGGCACCAAGGCCTTCAGCCTCGCCGGCAAGGTCGTCAACGGCGGCCTCGCCGAAGTGCCGATGGGCTCAACGCTCCGCCACGTCATCTTCGAGGTCGGCGGCGGCATCAAGGACGGCAAGAAGTTCAAGGCGGTGCAGCTGGGCGGCCCCTCCGGCGGCTGCGTGCCGGCGCACCTCCTCGACACGCCGGTCGACTACGAGTCCCTGGCCGCCACCGGCGCCATCGTCGGCTCCGGCGGCATGGTCGTGGCCGACGACACCACCTGCATGGTCGACCTCGCCAAGTACTTCCTGCAGTTCACCCAGAACGAGAGTTGCGGCAAGTGCGTCCCCTGCCGCCTCGGCACCAAACGCATGCTCGAGATCCTCGAGCGCATCACCACTGGCGACGGGGAAGAGGGCGACATCGAGCGCCTCGAGAGCATGGCCGTCAACATCAAGAAGACGAGTCTCTGCGGCCTCGGCCAGACGGCTCCCAACCCGGTGCTCACCACCATCCGCTACTTCCGCGACGAGTACGAGGCGCATATCTTCGAGCACCGCTGCCCGGCGCTCGCCTGCGAGGCGCTCATCGCCTACACCATCGACCCGGTGGCCTGCACCGGCTGCATGCTCTGCGCCAAGAAGTGCCCGGTCGACGCGGCGACGGGCGAGAAGAAGCAGCCGCACGTCATCGACCAGTCGCTCTGCATCCGCTGCGACGCCTGCCGCGCGGCCTGCAAGTTCGACGCGGTCAAGGTCGTCAGCGGGCCCGAGGAGATCGCCGCGGCCGTCCGCGCGCAGCACACCTGACGGCGGCTCGCACGCGAGGGCCGGAGCCGGGGACGCCGCTGCGTCTCCCCGGCCCCCGGCCCTTGTCGTCTTGCATTCTTGCTCCCGACGGCGTCTTGTGCCTGAGTGCCGTTTCGATGCGCCGCCCCGGCCTTCCCGGCCTCATCCGGGCACGAAGCCTGAGCGCCGCGTTCTCACGGTTCGGCCGACCCGCCGACAGAGACCGCCGACGCCGGGCGGGTTCTCGCGGGCGCAAGAGAACTTCGACTTGTGGGAATCGGTAGCGTTTGCAATTCGTGTTGTTCCGAATCCTGCACACGAGTGACGGCCCTTGACATTTTCCGACGTGAGGTATCGAAATAGCTTCACGAACGGGCCGGCTAGGGGGGTCGAGTTGCCATTCACTCTCGACGCGATCGACCGTCAGATCGTGTCTCTACTCATAGAGGACGGCCGCACGTCGTCGGCCGAGATCACCCGGCGCATCGGCCATGTCTCCGAGCGCGCCGTGCGCTACCGCATCGACCGCCTCATCCGCACCGGGGTCATGCGCGTCAGCGCCATCGTCATGCCCCAGGCTGTGGGCTTCCCCGTCATCGGCGATGTCCTCATCGACGTCGCCCCCGGCAAACTGCAGGACGTCGCCGCTCAACTGGTCGAGTTCCCCAACGTGAGCTACGTGGCGGGATCGGTGGGCGAAGGCGACCTCAGCGTGCAGGTCTACGCTCGCGACACAGAGGAGCTACTCCGCTTCGTCAACGAAGTCATCGGCAAAGTTCCCGGAGTGACGCGCACCAAGCTCGCCATGGTGCCGTGGAAGCTCAAGGACGTGTATCAGTGGCATGTGCCCTCCGACGCCGCTGAGGAAGGGAGGGCGATCGGCTGACGTGTAGTGTTGTTCCTGTGTCCCGTGCGCGTCGAGCATGGGATCGCTGGCATGGGCCTCGTCAGCGAAACGTTGTACTACGAAGGGGGAACTGTGGCGGAAGAACTAGCCTTCGCCCGCAAGGCAAGCGGACTCGTGCGCGGCCTGTCGATGACGGACGCGTTCGCGGTCGGTTTCATGAACCAGGGGCTCACGCCGAGCATCTGGTTTGCAATCACATTCGGTCTCGGCGTCTTCATCGGCGGCAACCTCATCATCGCCGGCCTCATCTCGTTCGCCCTCGCCGGCTTCGGCTTCCCGATCGTGTGGGGTGTCCTCGGTGGCTCCATGCCGAGATCCGGCGGCGAGTACGTCTACAACTCGCGCATCGTGCATCCGATCTTCGGCATCGCCCAGAGCTTCGGCGACGCGATGATCTGGATCATGTGGATCTACGTGCTGGCTCCACTGGCCGTTGACCCCGGTCTCACGATCACCTTCAACTACCTCGGCTGGACGGGAGCCGCGGAGTGGGTGGTCAGCAGCGCCTGGATCACGTTCTTCCTGGCGACGATCTTCAACGTCATCGGCTTCCTGTTCGTCGTCTTCGGCATCAAGATCTTCGCGCTCACCCAGAAGATCATCATGTTCTTCGGCATCGGCGGCTGTATCGCCATCGGCCTGGCGCTGACCTTCTCTTCCCGCGCCAACTTCGTCGCCAACTGGAACGCCGAGGCCGTCACCACCGGTTCACCCAAGTACGCCGACTTCATCGCGAAGGTCGGCGCCGCCGCGGGTCAGGTCATGCCGACCACCTGGAGCTGGGGCGCGACGTTCGGCTGCATGGTCGCGATGTCGTGGCTGTTCGCTTACGCGTACTCGATCTCGTTCATCGGCGGCGAGGTCAAGCGCCCCGACAAGACCATCATCTGGTCCAACTTCTTCGCCATCGCGGTGCCGTTCGTGTTCCTCCTCTGGATCGCCCTGGTGCTCAACAAGACGGTGGGCTACACGTTCCTCAACGCCGCCGCCTGGAACGACCAGAACGGCCCCATCGACGGCTTCAACATGAAGTTCGGCAGCAACTTCATCGACCTGGCCGTGTACACGTTCTACAGCGCCTCGTGGTGGACCAAGATACTCGCCGCCTACATGGGCTTCTCTTATGTGGCCTTCACGCTATGGTGGGTCGCGCTCTCGTACCTTGCCTTCCCGCGCATCCTGTTCGCCTGGGGTATGGACCGCATGGGCCCGAAGTGGTTCACGGACATCAACCCGCGCTGGGCGAGCCCGGTCAAGAACTACATCGTGTGCTTCGTCCTCGGCGAGGGCCTGCTGATCCTCTACTACACGCTGCTCACCAACGCGATGCAGAACATCATCGTCACCGGCTTCCAGGTGACGTCGGTGTTCATCCCGACGGCCATCTCCGCGCTCCTGTTCCCCTACGTCAAGCGCGCCAAGGGAGTGTGGGAGTCGTCGCCCTACAAGACGTGGAAGTTCCTCGGTTTGCCGGTCGTGGTCTGGGGAGCTCTCGTGAGCTTCGTCTACCTCGGCATCCTGCTCTACTACTTCGTCTTCAACGACGCCGCCAAGCAGTTCACCATGGCCGGCAACATCATCCTGGTCACGGCGTGGGTGCTCGGCGTCGCCTGGTACTTCTTCTGGAAGCAGCGCAGCCGGAGCGTCGGCGTCGACGTCTCCATGACCTACGGCGAGTTGCCGCCTGAGTGAAGCAACGGTAACTTTGAGGGGGTGGGGGCAATCGCCCCCACCCCCTCACTGGCCTTTGGAGTGTGTAGATGATCAAACTTTTCTTCGTCACCGACATCCACGGCTCGAACGTGTGCTATCGGAAGTTCCTCAATGCACTTCCGATCTATGGCGCCGACGTTGCCGTCCTCCTCGGTGACCTCACCGGTAAGGTCCTCGTGCCGCTCGTCGACAAGGGCGGGGACCAGTGGGAATGCACCCTTATGGGGCAGTACCGCGAGATCAACGGGCAAGAACAGCTCGCAGACATCAAGAAGATCGTCGAGAACGCCGGCTACTACTGGGCGCATCAGACGCGGGCCGAGTTCGATGAGACGCGCAGCGACCCCGCGAAGATCGATGCGCTGTTCAAGAGCCTCGTGTTCCAGCGCGTCCAGGAGTGGCTCGACCTCGCGGACGAGCGCCTCGAGGGCAAGCCGTACCAGATGTACATGGCGCCGGGCAACGACGACTGGTTCGTCATCGACGACATGATCGACAACGCCAAGCTCGTGCACCCGTGCGACGCGCGCGTCGTGGAGATCGACCATCACGAGATGGTCACCTCCTCCGACTCCAACCCCACCCCTTGGCAGACGCCGCGCGAGATGAGCGAGGAAGACCTCGAGAAGAAGCTCCGCGAGCTCACCGCCAAGATCAAGAACCAGGAGACGGCGATCTACAACTTCCACGTACCGCCGTACGGGTACTCGCTCGACCTGTGCCCCAAGCTGGACGAGAACCTCACCATGGCCGCCGACGAGAAGATCCATGCCGGCAGCATCGGCGCCAAGCGCGTCATAGAGGAGAACCAGCCCCTGCTCGGCCTGCACGGCCACATCCACGAGTCGCGCGGCGCCCAGAAGGCCGGCCGCACGCTGCTCATCAACCCCGGCAGCGAGTACTCTGAGGGCATCCTTAAGGGCGTCATCATCATGTTGGACAAGAAGAAGGTCAAGGACTACGTCTTCACGTCCGGGTGATCCACGCGTACACTCCGTCGGACTGCATTTACGACGCCCGACCCGGAAGGGGGCGATAGACACTTATGGGACAATTCATCCTGCCGAAAGACATCCCGCTCGACCGCTATCCCAAGCCTGAGGTGTTTCTCGAGGAAGGCAAGCGCATCGCGGAGGCGGCGCAGGAGCAGGGCATCATCATGCGTGTCATGGGCCCCCTCGCGCTTCACTATTACTTCCCGGACAACATCGACCTGTATGCCAAGCTCGAGCGTCTCGGCGACCGGTACTTCACGGACATCGACTACGCCACATACGGCAAGACCCGCAAGCTGCTCATGAAGTTCATGGCGTCCGTCGGGTACGAGTGCGACATGCAGACGATGGCGATGACGGGCACGACCCGCCACATCTACTTCGGTGGTCCCGTCCCGATGATCGACATCTTCATCGACAAGCTCGACTACTGTCACGAGGTCAACTACGCCGGCCGGCTGGAGGCCGACCCGTGGAGCGTCTCGCTGGCGGACATCCTGCTGCAGAAGCTGCAGATCTGGGAGATCAACGACAAGGACCTCAAGGACATCGAGTACCTCTTCACCGTGGCGGATTTCGGTGAGGACGACGAGAAGAAGGTCAACGTCCGCTACATCGCCGAGCGCCTCGCCGACGACTGGGGCTTCTGGTACACGGCCACGACCAACCTCCAGCGGGTCAAGGACCACGTGGACGGCGTCGGGGCACTGAGCGACGAGCAGAAGGCCAAGATCAAGCAGGTGGCCGACGAGGTCAAGGCTCGCATCGACCAGGAGCCCAAGACCAAGAAGTGGGAGAAGCGCGCCAAGAAGGGCACCAAGAAGCTCTGGTACAACACCGGGTTCTCCGACTGGTGATCCGCGGAGGGCGGCCGGCCGCTGCCGAAGCCGCCCGCTGCTGTGGAAGCGACGAGGGCCGGGATGCGCGAGCATCCCGGCCCTCGTCGTCTGTGGCGCTCGCCGGCCCTTGCGAGCGCCGCGGCCGGCGACCCCCGGCGCGCCGGCCGCCCTCGCGGGTGTCTCAAGGTGCGCCGACGAGCTCCCCGTGTTCGGCCAGCTTGCGCACGTCGGCGAGCGTGAGCTCCAGGCGCTCCAGCACCTCGTCCATCTGCTCCCGGCTGATCACGGCCGGCGGCTGCATGCGCAGCGTCAGCGAGTTGAACAGCGTGCCGCCGATGAGCACCCCGCGCGAGAAGAGGCCCTGGCTGACCGCGTAGCCGATGTCGGAGTCCCTGAACTGCATGCCGATGATGACCCCCATGCCGCGGATCTCCTCGAAGAGGTCCGGATAGGCGGCGGCCAGCTCCTCCAGCTTGCCCTTGAGGTAGGCGCCTTTCGTCGCGGCCTGGCCGGGGATGTCCTCCTCGAGCGTGGCGTGCAGGGCGCCGATGGCCGCTGAAGTGGCCATGGGGTTGCCGCCGAAGGTCGTGGAGTGGATGTACGGGTTTTCGAAGAACGCCTCGAATACCTCGGGGGTGGCGATGAAGTTGCCGATCGGGATGACGGCGCCGCCGAGCGCCTTTCCCATGGTCATGATGTCGGGTGCGACGCCCCAATTGTCGAGGCCCCAGAGCTTGCCGGTGCGGCCCATGCCGGTCTGCACCTCGTCGGCGATCATGAGGATCTTCCACTTGTCGCACACCTCGCGGACTTTGGGGAAGTAGTCGTCCGGCGGCACGATGGCGCCGGCCTCGCCCTGGATGGGCTCGACGATGAAGGCGGCGATGTCGAAGCCGACGGCGTCGCAGACGGCGAGCTCCTTGTCCAGCGCCTCGGCGTCGCCGTAGGGGACGAAACGCACGCCGGGGACGAGGGGGTGGAAGGGCTCGCGGAACTCGGCCTTGCCGCTCACGCTGAGGCTGCCGATCGACTTGCCGTGGAACGCGCGTGTGGTGCTGATGATCCCCTTGTTGTGGTCCTTCTTGCGGCGCCAGGCGTAGAGCTTGGCCAGCTTCATGGCTCCCTCGTTGGCCTCGGTGCCCGAGTTGCAGAAGAAGGAGTACTGCAGATCGCCAGGCGTTACCGTGGCCAGCAGGTGCGCGAGGTGGCCTCGCATGGGGTCGAGCAGTTCCTGCGAGTGCAGCGCCTGGTGTTCGAGTTGGTCGCGGACCGCCTTGACGACCGTGGGATGACGGTGACCCAGCATGTAGATGCCGAAGCCGCCGAGACAGTCGATGTACTCCTTGCCGTGGATGTCGCGGTAGATGCAGCCCTCGTCGGACCACTCCACGGCCGTGTAGTCGGTGGATACCGACTTGCGGTACTCGAGGATGCCGGGGTTGACGTAGCGGTCGAAGTTGGTGACGCAGTCCTCGACCACCTCCTGCTGTTCCTCCGCGTTGAGCACGGATTTCGTCATCAGGTCGAGCGCCTTACGCGATTCTCGCAACGCCTCTTGCTTCACTGCGTCCTGCATTCGTTCCCCCAGTCTCACGCTGTCCGCTGCAGAATCCCCTGATGTGCAGCGAGATTCGGTCGTACAACCGAACGATATCCATCAATGTACAGCGGCGGCGGGCAGCACGCAACGCCGACTCGTTTGCGCGTCAAGAGCCTCCGGTCCGCGGGCCGGGCGCGCGGCGGCGGGTGGTAGGGTGTGCGACACGAGGACGTCATGGACGAGGAACAGCTGACCAGAGAGGACCCGACCGCACAGCTGTCGCCGACGGCGCGCAAGCTGGTCGCCGCCGCGCGGCGACTGCTGGCGCGCGGCGGCTACGAGGCGCTCACCGTCGAGGCGGTGGCCGCCGAGGCCGGCGCCTACCGCGACTCGGTGCGGTACTACTTCGGGAGTAAAGCGGCGTTCATCGCGGCCGTGGTCGACTCGCTGAGCCACGACCAGAGCCTGAGCGCGGTCGCCGAGACGCAGGCGGCGCCGGGCGGGGACGAGCGCGTGCACGGGCTTGTCGCCGGCGACCGCCGCCTGGTGGGCGACCGCGCCGCCTTTCGCGACTTCTTCGCGATCCTGCCGCACGTGGTGCTCGACGACGAGCTGCGCGAGCGGGTCGCGGCCCTCTACGAGTGGTACCGCGACCTCTACGTGGAGGGCCTCGGCGACGCTACTGCCGTGGACGAGACGCGTCTGCGCGCGTTCGCATCGCTCATGGTGGCCATGACCGACGGCCTCGCCGTGCAGAAGCTCCTCGACCCGGACGGGGTGCGGCTGGAGCCTCTCTTCGAGCTCTGGGAGAGCATGCTGCGCGGTGCGCTCCTGTCCGGCTCCGGCGCCTGAACGCCACCCCGTGGCGGGCGCCGCTCGGATCACGCCGGCACTGTCACCAGGCGGTCATTTACACGTCCCAAACCGTGTTGTACGCTCGCCTCGTGTGACGGGACCGCATGGGGGGTCTCGCCTGGCCCTCGGGCCGGCACAGGGCTGCAAGTAGGAGGCATGGGTTTTGGCTCAGGGGACCGTGAAGTGGTTCAGCAACGAAAAGGGGTACGGGTTCATCGAGCGGGAAGACGGTGACGACCTGTTCGTGCACTACTCCGAGATCACCATGGACGGCTACAAGACGCTGGTCCAGGGGCAGCGCGTCGAGTTCGAGATCACCGAGGGCGACAAGGGTCTGCAGGCCTCGACGGTGAGGCCCGTCGCCTGATCGATGCACGTGCGTGAGGGGCCCGCGGGCGCTCGTCGCCGGCGGGCCCCTTTCTTGTGGCCCATCTGAGGCTGGAGTAGGATATCCGTCCCGCTTTGGCGGCCCAGCAGGAGGAACGCGACATGATCTCCGAAGACGACGTGCGTTACGTCGCGCGCCTCGCCCGTCTCCGTCTCGAGCCGGACGAGTCGTCTCGCATGACCGGCGAACTCGCCAAGATCCTCGCCCACATCGACAAGATGAGCGAGTTGGATCTGGACGGAGTGCCGCCCACCGCGCACGTGCTCGACGTCGTCAATGTCACGCGCGAGGACAAGGAGCTTCCGAGCCTTGCGCGCGACGAAGCTCTGCGCAACGCGCCCGCCGTGAGTGACGACTGCTTCCGCGTGCCGAGGATGGGCTGACGTGACCGGACTCGACCCCCTGCGCCTCACCGCCCGCGACGCCAAGCGGCTGCTGGTGGACGGGGAGGTCTCTTCCGCCGAGCTCACCAAGGTGTACCTTGACCAGATCGCCGCCGTGGAGGCCAAGGTCAAGGCCTTCATCCTGGTCACGCCCGACAACGCGGCCAAGTACTCCACCAAGGTCGATCGCGAGATGCAGGCGATGCGGGGGCCGCTGGCCGGTCTGCCCATAGCCGTCAAGGACAACATGGTCACCGAGGGCGTCACCACCACGTGCGCCTCGAAGATCCTCTCGAACTACCAGCCGGTCTACACGGCCACGGCTGTGCGGCAGATCTGGGAGGACCACGTGGTCATGCTCGGCAAGACCAATCTCGACGAGTTCGCCATGGGTTCCAGCACCGAGAACTCGGCCTACCAGGTCACCGCCAACCCCTGGGACCTGAGCACGGTGCCGGGCGGCAGCAGCGGCGGCTCCGCCGCCGCCGTGGCCGCCGGCGAGGCGCTCTGGGCGCTGGGCAGCGACACCGGCGGCTCCATCCGCCAGCCGGCGGCGCTCTGCGGCATCGTCGGTATGAAGCCCACCTATGGCGCCGTGAGCCGCTACGGCCTCATCGCGTTCGCCAGCTCCCTGGACCAGATCGGCCCGCTCACGCGGTCCGTGTACGACTGCGCGCTGCTGCTGCAACACCTCGTGGGCCGCGACCCGCGGGACTCCACCAGCGTCGAGATGCCCGGGCCCATCGCCCTGCCGTCCGCCGAGAGGCTCGACGGCCTGCGCGTGGGAGTGCCCGCGGAGTACCTCGCCGCCGGCATCGAGCCCGGGGTGCGTGCGCGCTTCGACGAGACTCTGGCGCGCATCGAGGACCTGGGCGGCGCCTGCGTGGAGATCAGCCTGCCGCACACCGAGTACGCGCTGCCGGCGTACTACATCATCGCGCCGGCCGAGGCCTCCGCGAATCTGGCGCGCTTCGACGGCGTCCGCTACGGCTTCCGTTGCACCGACCCCGAGGACCTCACCGACCTCTACGAGCGCACGCGCGGCGAGGGGTTCGGCCCGGAGGTCAAGCGGCGCATCATGATCGGCACCTACGCGCTCTCCGCCGGGTACTACGACGCCTACTACGGGCGCGCGCAGCGCGTGCGCACCATGGTCCGCCGCGACTTCGACAAGGCGTTCGCGGAGGTCGACCTCATCGCCTCGCCCACGTCGCCCACGGTGGCGTTCAAGGCGGGCTCGCGCACCGCCGACCCGCTGGCGATGTACGTCAGCGACATCTGCACCATCCCGGCCAACCTCGCCGGCCTGCCGGCGATCAGCATCCCGTGCGGCCTGAGCGACGGCCTGCCGGTCGGCTTCCAGCTGATCGGGCCCGCCTTCAGCGAGAACCGCATGCTGGAGGCGGCTCACGCGATCGAGGGCGCTGTGGGCTTCGACACAGCACCGCTGTTCACCGATCCGGGCGTGCGCCCGGAGGCCGTGGGGTGGACGCCGGGCGAGATCACCTACCGGCCCGAGGACGCGCAGTCGTGAGCAGTGGCTGGGAACCCGTCATCGGCCTGGAGATGCACGTCGAACTCGACACGCAGACCAAGATGTTCTGCTCCTGCGCCGTCACCAAGGGCGACGGACCCAACCTGCACACCTGCCCGGTGTGCCTGGCGCACCCCGGCGCGCTGCCTGTCGTGAACAGGCGCGCCGTCGAGTACGCGGCGCGCATCGCGCTGGCGCTCGGCTGCACCGTGCAGCCGCGCAACATCTTCCACCGTAAGAACTACTTCTATCCGGACCTGCCCAAGGCGTACCAGATCAGCCAGTTCGATGCGCCGCTGGCCACCGGCGGCTCGTTCGAGTACTGGGTGGACGGCGCGCTGCTCAGCTGCCGCATCAACCGCGTGCACATGGAGGAGGACGCCGCCAAGCTCATCCACGCCGGTGGCGAGACCGGGCGCATCGCCGGGTCGGACTACTCCATGGTCGACTTCAACCGTGGCGGCACGCCGCTCATCGAGATCGTCACCGAGCCGGACATCCC
Source organism: uncultured Thermoleophilia bacterium (assembly GCA_963775255.1). Taxonomy (GTDB): domain Bacteria; phylum Actinomycetota; class Thermoleophilia; order UBA2241; family UBA2241; genus CAIXSE01. The sequence goes on from CAVZIA010000011.1 coordinate 206,481, forward strand.
GTCGCCGGAGGCGGCGCGCGAGTTCCTCCAGCAGCTGCGGAACCTCGTGGTCGAGCTCGGCGTGAGCGAGTGCAACATGGAAGAGGGCCAGATCCGCTGGGACGCGAACGTCAGCGTCCGTCCGGAGGGCGGTACCGAGCTGGGCACGCGCACCGAGCTCAAGAACATGAACAGCTTCCGCTTCCTGCAGCAGGCGCTGGACGCGGAGATCCCGCGGCAGATCGAGGCCCTCGAGGCGGGGGAGAAGATCGACCAGGAGACGCTGCACTTCGACCCGGATACGGGGACGACCACGCCGCTGCGCAGCAAGGAAGAGGCGCACGACTACCGGTACTTCCCCGAGCCCGACCTGGTGCCGCTCGAGATCGACCCGGCGTGGGTCGAGGAGTTGCGCGCGACGCAGCCGGAGCTGCCCGAGGCGCGCGTGGAGCGCTTCATGGAACAGTACGGCCTGTCGCGCGCCGACGCGGCGGTGATCGGATCGGCCGGCGCGCTCGCGGGGTTCTACGAGGAGGTCGTGGCGGCCGGGGCTGGCGCCAAGCCGGCGGCCAACTGGGTGATGGGCGAGTACCTCGCCCATCTCAACGCCGCCGATCTCGAGGCCGGCCACGGCCACGTCACCTCCGAGCGGCTCGCCAAGCTGGTGAAGCTCGTCGAGGAGGGCAGCGTGTCGACGAGCGCCGGCAAGGAGGTCTTCGCGCTCATGATAGAGGAGCGCGCGGAACCTGAGGCCGTGCTCGCGCAGCACGGGCTCGGCCAGATCAGCGACACCTCGGAGCTCGAGGCCATCGTGGCCGAGGTCGTCGCCAGCAACCCCGCCCAGGTCGAGCAGTACCGGGGCGGCAAGCAGCAGGTCATCGGCTACTTCGTCGGCCAGGTGATGAAGGCCAGCGGCGGGCGGGCCAACCCCCAGGTCGTCAACGACCTGCTCCGGCGCGCCCTCGACGCGTGACCAGACAGACCGGCGTGACCGGTGTGATCAGTCCTACCCCTTGAGGCAGGTGACCATGACCAGCGACCTCTCAAGCTTCGTCATCGCTCCGCGGAACCGCCCGGCCGAGCCGGCTGTCCGCATCGACGACACCACTCTTCGCGACGGCGAGCAGACCGCCGGCGTGGTCTTCAGCAACCACGAGAAGATCCGCATCGCCAAGCTGCTCGACGAAGTGGGCGTGCACCAGATCGAGGTCGGCATCCCGGCCATGGGAGGCGACGAGAAGACGACGATCAAGGAGATCGTCGACCTCGGCCTCGACACGTCCATCCTCGCCTGGAACCGCGCCGTGATCGACGACGTCAAGCACTCGCTCGACTGCGGCGTCGACGCCGTGGCCATCAGCATGTCGGCCAGCGACATCCACATCGAGCACAAGCTCGCCAAGTCGCGCCAGTGGGTGCTCGACCAGATCCGCGAGTGCGTGGCATTCGCCAAGGACAAGAACCTGTACGTTTCGGTCAACGCCGAGGACGCCTCGCGCGCCGATCTTGAGTTCCTGCTGCGCTTCGGGCAGGCGGCCAGGGAGGAGGGCGCCGACCGTCTGCGGTTCTGCGACACGCTCGGCATCCTCGACCCGTTCGACACCTACAACGTCATCACGTTCCTCATCAAAGAGGGCCTGAACATCGAGATGCACACGCACGACGACTTCGGTATGGCGACGGCCAACGCCCTGGCCGGCATCAAGGCCGGCGCCACGTACGTCAACACCACCGTCAACGGCCTCGGCGAGCGCGCGGGCAACGCCGCGCTCGAGGAGGTCGTGATGGCGCTCAAATACCTTGGCAAGGTGGATGTTGGCCTGCATACGAGCCGGTTCCGCGAGCTCAGCGAGTACGTCGCGGCGGCGTCGGCGCGCACTATCCCCGCGTGGAAGAGCATCGTGGGCACCAACGTCTTCGCTCACGAGAGCGGCATCCACGCCGACGGCGTGATCAAGAACCCACTCAACTACGAGGCGTTCGCTCCCGAGGATGTGGGGCTGGAGCGGCAGATCGTGGTGGGCAAGCACTCCGGCTCGCGCACCATCTACCGCAAGTTCCAGGAGTTCGGGCTGGAGCTCACGCGGGAGGACTGCGACGGCATCCTCGCGCTCGTGCGCAAGACGGCCGTGGAGCTCAAGCGGGCGCTGTTCGACAAGGAGCTCATGTACATCTACCAGGACTACCTCGGCCGCCTGGGCGACGCCGTGCCAATGGGCACCACGAGGTCGGCGGGTCAGGTGGACGCGGCGCCGGCCGCCCCGGCCTCGGAGACGGCGTCGTGAGCAGCCCTCGCAACGCCGCCACCCTCGCCGAGAAGCTGCTCGCCGGCGCGGCCGGGCTCGACGCCGTGACGCCCGGCCAGATCGCCGTCTGCGACGTCTCCGTGGCGATCGCCCAGGACGGCACGGGGCCGCTGGCCGTCGAGCAGATCCGGGAGCTCGGCATCGCCCGGGTACAGGCGCCGGAATGCGTGTTCTTCATCGACCACGCGGCCCCCGCGCCGCGCAGCGAGCTCGCCAACGCGCAGAAGACTATCCGGGCGTTCTGCGCCGAGTCTGGCGCCACGCTGAGCGACGTCGAGATGGGCGTGTGCCACCAGCGGGTCGCCGAGAGCTACGCCAAACCCGGCGACCTCGTCATCGGCGCCGACTCGCACACCTGCATGGCCGGTGCCCTGGGCGCGTTCGGCACCGGCATGGGCAGCACCGACGTCGCCGTCGGCATGGCCACCGGCAAGACGTGGCTGCGCGTGCCCGAGACGTTCCGCATCGAGGTCGAGGGCGCATTCGCCGACGGCGTCGAGGCCAAGGATCTGATGCTCACACTCATCGGGCATCTGGGCGCCGACGGCGCCACGTACAAGGCGCTCGAGTTCGGCGGGCCGGGCATCGACGCTATGCCCATGCCCGGCCGCCTGACCCTGAGCAACATGAGCGTGGAGGCCGGCGCCAAGTGCGGCCTCATGCCGAGCGACGCGGCCACGCGGGCGTTCCTGGAGGCCCAGGGCCGTGGCGACGCGTGGCGGCCGCTCGCGGCCGACCCCGGAGCCGCCTACGAGCGCGTGGTGCCCTTCGACCTGGGCGCGATCGTGCCGACGGTGGCGAAGCCGCACACAGTGGACAACACGGCGTCGGCGGCTGAGCTCAAGGGCACCGGGGTCGACCAGGTCCTCATCGGCACGTGCACCAACGGCCGCCTCGAAGACCTGCGCTCGGCGGCGCGCATCCTGCGCGGGCGCCGCCGCGCTGCGAGCACGCGGCTCATCGTGACTCCGGCCTCGCAGGCCACGGCGCGCGCGGCCGCGAGAGAGGGTTTGTTCGACGTGTTCTGGGACGCCGGCGCCGTGATCACCAACCCGGGCTGCGGCGCCTGCGTCGGCGTCCACGAGGGCATCCTCGCCGACGGCGAGGTGTGCGTCAGCACGGCCAACCGCAACTTCCACGGGCGGATGGGTAACCCTGAAGCCTTCATCTACCTTGGATCGCCGGCCACCGCGGCCGCTTCGGCCGTGGCCGGCGAGATCACTGACCCCCGCGAGCTTCTCTAGAAAGGAGGCGGCCGTGGCCAAGCAGTACAGCGGACCCCCGCCCATGGTCATCGACCCCAGCAAGCGCTACACCGCGACGATCAGCACCGCCGGCGGAGACATCGTAGTCGAGTTGTTCGCCGACAAGGCGCCGACCACCGTCAACAACTTCGTCTTCCTGGCGCAGGACGGCTACTACGACGGCGTCACCTTCCACCGCGTCATCAAGGGCTTCATGGCCCAGGGCGGCGACCCCACCGGCACCGGCCGGGGCGGCCCCGGCTACAAGTTCGCCGACGAGTTCCACCCGGCGCTGCGGCACGACCAGCCGGGCATCCTCTCGATGGCCAACGCGGGACCGGGTACCAACGGCTCGCAGTTCTTCATCACCTACGCGGCGACGCCGCACCTCGACGACCGGCACACCGTGTTCGGGCGCGTGATAGAGGGGATGGACGTGCTCGAGGCGATCCCCGAGCGCGACCCGATGCGCGCGACCGCGCCCGGCACCGTGATGGACTCCGTCAAGATCGTCGAGGAGGAGTGGGTCACGTGACCAGCCTCCGGAGTGATGCTGTCGAGCGGAGCACCGGAGGGTCACCGCTCCGTGACGAGCTCCTCCGGGGCCGGGCGTGGCTCTTCGGGGACGACATCAGCACCGACCTCATCGCGCCCGGCCGCCTGTTCCACCTGCGTACCAACATGCCCGAGCTGGCCAAGCACGTGCTCGAGGACGCCCGCGCGGAGTTCGCCGGCGAGATGACGCCCGGCGACTTCGTCGTCGGCGGCCGTAACTTCGGCCTGGGCTCCAGTCGCGAGCACGCGCCGCGCATCATCAAGCTCGCAGGGGTGGGGGCGGTTCTGGCGCAGAGCTTCGCGCGCATCTTCTTCCGCAACTCCATCAACGTCGGCCTGCCCGTGCTGCAGTGCGACACGAGCGGCATCGGCGAGCAGGACGAACTGCAGGTGGACCTGAGCGCCGGTGAGGTGAAGGACCTGACCACCGGCGCCGTCATCCCGTTCGTCCCGCTGCCGCCGGTGATGGTGACCATCCTGAACGACGGCGGCCTTGTCGCTCACGTCAAGAAGCACGGCGGCTTCGCGCTGCCCGGAGGACCCCAAGCATGACGTACACTGTGACCCTCATCCCCGGCGACGGCACCGGCCCCGAGCTGGCCGCCGCCCTCGAGACCGTCATCGCCGCCACCGGCGTGCCTATCGTCTGGGAGGTGCACGACGCCGGCCTGGGCGTGATGGAGGAGTACGGTACGCCGCTACCCGAGCACGTACTCGAGTCGATCCGCCGCACCAAGGTGGCGATCAAGGGTCCGATCACCACGCCGGTGGGCAAGGGCTTCCGCAGCGTGAACGTGGCTCTGCGCAAAGAGCTCGAGCTGTACGCCTGCCTGCGGCCCTCGAAAACGATGAAGGGCGTGCGCACCCGGTTCGACGACATCGACCTCGTCGTGGTGCGCGAGAACACCGAGGACCTCTACGCCGGCATCGAGCACATGGTCACCGACGACGCGGCGGAGAGCATCAAGATCATCACGCGCAAGGGCACGGAGCGCATCGCGCGCTTCGCTTTCGAGTACGCGCGCCGCCACGGCCGTAAGAAGGTCACCGCGGTGCACAAGGCCAACATCATGAAGTGCACCGACGGGCTCTTCCTGCGCGTGTGCGGCGAGGTCGCGGAGGGTTATCCGGACATCGAGTTCGACGACCGGATCGTCGACAACATGTGCATGCAGCTGGTTCAGAAGCCGGAACTGTACGACGTGCTCGTGCTGCCCAACCTGTACGGCGACATCGTCAGCGACCTCTGCGCCGGGCTCATCGGCGGACTCGGCGTGGCGCCCGGGGCCAACATCGGCGACGACGCGGCCGTGTTCGAGCCCGTGCACGGCAGCGCGCCCAAGTACGCGGGCCAGGACAAGGTGAATCCGACGGCCCTGCTGCGCTCCGGCGTGCTGCTGCTCGACCACCTCGGTGAGGAAGAGGCCTCGCAGAAGATGGAGGACGCCATCGCCGCCGTGATCGCCGAGGGTAAGGACGTCACGTACGACCTCGGCGGCTCGGCCGGCACTGCCGGCATGGCCGCCGCCATCGCCGCCCGCATCGCCGGCTGACGGGAGGGTCACCGGCGTCGCGCCGGGCGGCCCGTCCCTCGAGGAGGATCGTCATGGACGAGGAGCGCCACATCAACCTGCACGCCACGCCCGAGATGATGTCGGGCGTCTACGCCAACTTCGCCAACGTGAGTCACTCGGACTACGAGTTCTCGATCACCTTCGTCCGCCTGGACCACGAGAGCGACGACGGCGCCGGCGAGCTCAACGGCGTCGTTGTGAGCCGAGTGAACCTCTCGGCACGGTTCATGAAGGAGCTCGTGGAGGCCATGAACGACAACTATGCCAAGTGGCTCCAGGCGGAGAACATCAAGAACCTGCCGGAAGCGCCCGGGCACGAAAGGCCTACGGAAGAGTAGCCTTCGTCGGGTGTGCCGCAGGTACACCCGACAGTGGCCTGCGGAAGAGTAGCCTTCGTCGGGTGTGACTCAGGTTCACCCGACTGCAGGCCTCCGACGAGGTCTGAGACGGCACCCTGGCTGCGCGGCCCCCGTCTGAGGGCCGCGCCCTAAAAGGACTCTTACCGTGGCGGCGGCGAACGCCAGTTCGTCCACGCCGCTCTCTGCGCGCCAGAATGGCCAACAACGCGCGCCCTTCGGCTCCTTTTTGCCCTGCATTCCGCTGATTTCGGAGCGTTGCCGCGCCGGGGCCCCGTCGGCTAGAATGGGAGAGCCTGTACTCCCACGTTCTCCCGTGTCCGCGGCTGGAGCCGCTGCGGACGACCGGGGGCCGTGGCGATTCTTATCGCGCGTCTTCAGGAGGACTCAGTGGACTTCTACAAGGGCAAGGTGCTCAGGATCGACCTGAGCGCAGGCGCCTCGACGGTCGAGCCGCTCAACATGGAGTGGGCAGAGCGGTACATCGGCGGCAAAGGTCTGCTGCTGCGCTACATGTGGGACGAGGTGCCGCCGAAGATCGACCCCTGGGCGCCGGAGAGCCCGGTCATCCTCATGACGGGGCCGTTCGCCGGCACCAATGTCAGTACCGCTTCGCGTCTCGTCGTCGGCTGCAAGAGCCCGCAGACCGGCATCCTCAACGACAGCTACGTCGGCGGCTCGTTCGCCCCGGAGCTCAAGTTCGCCGGCTACGACGTGGTGATCATCACCGGCGAGTCGCCCGAGCCGGTCGTCGTCACCATCAAAGACGACGTCGTCGAGTTCATCCCCGCCGAGCCGAGGTACTGGGGCATGGAGACGTCGGCCATCGAGCAGGCCATGCGCGACGACTTCGACCCGGGCGCCAAGACGCTCTCCATCGGCCCCGGCGGCGAGAAGGAAATCCTCTGGGCCTGCCTCTCCACCGACCAGTATCACAAGGCCGGGAGAGGCGGTCATGGCGCACTCTGGGGTCACAAGAAGCTCAAGGCCATCGCGGTGCGCGGCACCGGCACCGTGAGCGTCGGCGACGCCAAGGCGTTCCTCGCCGACATGCGCCGCATCCACAGCGAGTTCGTCCTCACCGAGGACAACCTGTGGGCCAACGAGGAGGGCACGCCGGTCCTCGCCCAGATCATGAGCGACGCGGGCGTCATGCCAACGCGCAACTGGTCGTCGGGTACGTTCGACCTGGTCGAAGGCATCAACTCCGACTCGTTCCTCAAGATCCGCACCAAGAACCGCGCCTGCTACCAGTGCGCCATCGGCTGCCGCCAGTTCCACGAGGTCGACGGTGTCGCCGGCGAGGGCCCCGAGTACGAGACCATCGCCCTTTGCGGCGGCAACTGCGGCATCGGCGACATCGCTGCGCTCGTCAAGTTCAACGAGCTCTGCGACCAGCTCGGCCTGGACACCATCAGCACGGGGAGCGTCGTCGGCCTGGCCATGGACCTCACGGAGAAGGGCATCAAAGACTTCGGCATGCGCTTCGGCGAGACCGAGGGCTACCTCGAGGCGCCTGAGCTCATCGCCAGCCGCGAGGGCATCGGTGAGGAGCTCGCGCTCGGCGCCCGTGGCCTGGCCACCAAGTACGGCGTGCCGGAGCTGGCCATGGAAGTCAAGAACATGGAGCTGCCGGGCTACGACCCGCGCGGCTCGTTCGGCATGAGCCTCGGCTACGCCACCTCCGACCGGGGCGGCTGCCACATGCGCACCTATCCGATCGCCGACGAGATCGTCGGCGGCGCGCTGCCGCCGGACACTCTCGAGGGCAAGGCCATGAAGGTCGTCTGGGGCAACCCGGCCGAGGGCATGATCGGCGAGAACTTCAGCTCCGTGAAGTTCAGCGGCATCTGGTGCGACTTCTGGGCCGTGACGCCAGAGCAGATCGGCCAGATCTTCAAGCACGCCTGGAAGCACGAGTGGACCGACGACGAGGTGTTCCAGGTCGGCGAGCGCATCTGGAACCTCGGCCGCCTGTTCAACCTGCGTGAGGGTGTCGAGCCCGACGACATCCCGCACAAGCTGTATATGGAGGAGGGCGCTCACACCACTGGCGCCTCCGCCGGCCGCGCCATCGGCGCCGAGACGTTCAAGAACGCATTGCAGGAGTTCTACCAGATCCGCGGGTGGGACGAGCACGGCGTACCCAGCGAAGCCAAACTCGCCGAGATCGGCGTGGACGTGCGCCTCTAAGGCGCCACGCCGGACGAAGGAGAACCGATGCCTCACGTGATGATCTCGAGCAAGAAGTGCACCGGCTGCCACATGTGTGAGCTGGCTTGCTCTGCCCAACATGAGGGCGTGTACCGCCCCTCAGTGGCCCGCCTCTTCAGCGAGGTGAACGCCACTACCGGCGCCACCAAGGGCCACACCTGCCTGCAGCTCGGCTGCGCCAAGTGCCAGAAGGCCTGTCCCAACGGCGCCATCGTGACCAAAGAGATCACGTTGAACATCGCCGGCGACTTCGCCGCAAAGGAGAAGGTCGGCGACAGCGTGAAGGGCTACGTGCTCGTCGTGGACGAGGAGCTGTGCACCAACTGCGGCGAGTGCTACGACGTGTGCCCCACCGGCGTCATCCACGAGCATCCGGACCGGCAGGTGGCCTTCAAGTGCGACCTGTGCGACGGCGACCCCCAGTGCATCGCCTTCTGCCAGAACCCGCATGTCCTGGCCGTCGACCTGAAGATCGACAAGGCCGACCGCGACCTGCAGGCGGCTCCTGCCTGACCATGCCGACGAGCTACGTGAGACTCCCCGTCGGCATGACCACCGCCGACGGCCGCAAAGAGGTCGAGTGCCACGGCGTCACGGTCCGTGAGGTGATCGACGAGGCCGTCGCCGCGGAACCGCGCATGCGCTCCCGCATCTTCCGCGAAGACGGGCGCATGTTCGCCGGCGTGTTCCTCAACGGCCGCAACGTCAACGCTTACGACGGCATGGACACCGCGGTCGGCGAAGGCGACAAGCTCAGCGTCCTCCCGCCCATGTCGGGCGGCTGACGGGAGCCTCGCGTATGCCGCGGACGGGGCGGGCGCTCGTGAGGAGCGCCCGCCCCGTCCGCATTGGTAGACTTGTCACATGACCGAGCCGCATCGATCCAGACTCGAGACCACCGGCCTCGCCGACGCCGTCCACGGGCGCGCCAGCGTGCGCAAGTACACGGACGAGTCCGTGTCCCGCGAGGACGTGGAGGCCATGGTAGGTCTTGCGGTGCGCGCGGCCAACGCCGGTAACGCCCAGGCGTGGCGCTTCGTCGCCGTCGAGGACTCCGTCACCCGCGCCGCCATGAAGGCCGCCGTGCACGCCGCCATCGACGAGATGGCGGCATGGCCCGAGGCCGGGGGGCGCGAGAGGGACCTCGAGGCGTACCGCGCGTACGCGACATTCTTCGGCGACGCGCCGCTGGTGGTGGCCGTCTTCAGCATGCCGTACCGCTCCATCGCCGACGCACTCCTGCAGGAGCACGGCGTGCCGCCTGAGGAGCGCGACCGGATGCGCCAGCGCCCCGACATCCAGAGCATCGGCGGCGCCGTGCAGTTGCTCTGCACGGCGGCGCACGCCATGGGCTACGGCTCGTGCTGGATGACGGCGCCCGTGCTCGCCGCACCGGCGATCGAGGAGCTGCTCGGGGTGGTCCCGCCGGCCCAGCTCGTGGCCGTGGTGCCCGTCGGGCGGCCGGCCACGGCCTCAAGGCCGTCGAGCCGCCACCCGCTTTCCGACGTCCTCGAGTTTCGCTGAGTATGGGCCAGCACCGTTCTGTCGCCGGCCTCTGCGCCGACATCCTCGCGGGCGCCGTCCCCGACCAGGACGATCTCGAGACGCTCCTCGAGGCCGACGAAGAGGCTCCGCTCGTCTTCTCCGCCGCCCGTGAGATGCGCTCCCGGCACACGGGCGACGCCGTCTTCCTGTACGGATTCGTCTACTTCTCCACCTACTGCCGCAACGAGTGCGCGTTCTGCTTCTACCGCGCCGACAACGACGAGTGCCCGCGCTACCGCAAGACGGCCGACGAGGTGGTGGACATCTGCCGCGACCTCGCCGCCTCCGGCGTCGTGCTGCTGGACCTCACCATGGGGGAGGACCCCCTGGTGCATGACGACCCCGCCATGCTCAGTGAGCTGGTGGGCGCGGTGGCCGCGGCGACGGGCACGCCCGTCATGATCTCTCCGGGCGTGCTGCCCGCGACGGTGCTGCGCGACCTGCGCGAGGCCGGGGCCGACTGGTACGCGCTGTACCAGGAGACCCACACACGCGAGCTGTACGACCGTCTGCGCGTCGGGCAGCCGTTCGAGGAGCGAGTGGAGGCCCGCGACGCGGCCCGGCGCGCCGGCCTGCTCGTCGAAGACGGCCTGCTCACCGGGATCGGCGATACCGCCTCCGACCGGGCCGCCTCCATCGTCGCCATGCGGGTGGCCGGCTGGGAGCAGGTGCGCGTCATGACGTTCGTGCCGCAGGCCGGCACGCCGCTCGAGAATGTCATGCCGGCCGGCGACACCGCCGAGCTGCTCACCATCGCCTGCCTGCGGCTGGCGATGCCCGGACGGTTCATCCCGGCGTCGCTCGACGTCGACGGCATCGCCGGCCTCGAGCGCCGGCTGCAGGCCGGCGCCAACGTAGTCACCTCCATCGTGCCGCCCACGGTCGGGCTCGCCGGCGTCTCACAGGCCGAGCTGGACATCGACGAGGGGTACCGCACGGTGCACGGCGTGCTTCCCCACCTCGAGCGCCTCGGCCTGCGGCCCGCCGGCGTGGACGAGTACCGCCGGCGCATGGCCGCCGTGCGGCGGCTCGCGCCGCGGTGATGCCGTGCGGCTTCTGATCGTCGGCGGCAAGCTACAGGGCACCGAGGCCGCGTACCTGGCCGGCAAGGCCGGTTGGGAGACGGTGCTGGTGGACCGTCGCGACGCACCGCCTGCGGCCGGTCTCGCCGATCGCCACGTGGTCGCCGACGTCACCGCCGACGAGGACCTGGCGCGCAGGCTGGTCGCCGCCTGCGACGCTGTGCTGCCCGCGTGCGAGGACGAGCCCACACTCGCCTGGCTGGCGGAGCGCGTGCCGGCGTGGGGCGTCCCGTTCCTCTTCGACCTGGACGCCTATCGGGTGACGGAGTCCAAGCTGGCCTCCCGGCGCCTGTTCGCGGAGCTGGACGCGCCGCGGCCGCGCGAGTGGCCGGGCTGCGGGTTCCCGGCCGTGGTCAAGCCGAGCACCGCGAGCGGCAGCGAAGGCGTCACGGTGGTGCACGACGCCGCCGCCCTGGCCGCTGCGCGGGCCGCACTGGAGGCCCGCGGCCACGACGTGGTCGTGGAGGAGTACGTAGCCGGGCCGTCGCTCTCTCTGGAGGTGCTCGCCTGGGGCGGCCGCGCGGCGCCGCTCCAAGTCACCGGCCTCGAGTTCGACGCGGCCTACGACTGCCGGCGCGTCGTTGCCCCGGTCGGCGAGGCGGCCGGTGAGCCTGGCCCCCCCGGCCCCGGCGGCGCCTGCGACTGGAGCGCCGCCGTGCCGGCCGGCGTCCTCGACGCGTTCGACGCCGCCTCCGTGCGCGTGGCCGAGGGGCTCGGCCTGCAGGGGCTCATGGACGTCGAGGTGATGGTCCGCGGCGGCGAGCCGAGGCTCCTGGAGATCGACGCGCGTCTGCCAAGCCAGACGCCGACGGCCGTGTACTGGTCGAGCGGCCTCAACATCGTGGAACTGCTGGCGCGGATGGTGACGGACGGCGCGCTGCCGCGCGTCGACCGTGCGCCGCGGCGCGCCTGCGTGTACCAGCACGTCCGGGCCTCGGGGGGTATGCTGGAGGTGCTCGGCGAGCACGTGATGGGCTCGGCTGGGCCGCTGCAGCTGGTGTCCGGCTTCTTCGGCGCGGACGAGGCGCTCACCGACTACTCGCCGGGGCGCGAGGGCTGGGCGGCGACGCTGATCGTCGCCGCGGAGAACGCGCACGAGGCGCGGGCCCGGGCGGCGCAGGTGGTCGCCGAGCTGGCGCGCCACGAGGGGCTGCTGGCTGAGCCTGAGGACGACACGACGACTCCGAGCGAGGGAGGTGCCCGATGACACGACTGACCGAGGCCGACGTCACGGCGCTGACGGCCGAGCTGGCGGCCGTCGAGGGTCGGCTGCACGAGGCGACGGGCCTGGGTCTTCGCGACCTGGCCCTCCGCACCGTCGCCGACGGCGACCGTTGCGTGCAGCTTCACGGGGCGCGTGTCGCCGCCGTGCCCATGTCTTCCGGGGAGGGAGTGATCCCGGGCTTCTGCGCCTGCGTGGTGGCGACACTGCAGCACCTCGGCTGCGACGCGTGGATGACCACGCAGCCCGACGTGCGCGGTATCCAGGCGGCGGTGGCCGCCGGCGCTCATGTGGTGTTCCTCGCCGACGACCATCGGTTCATCGCGCTCAACGTCAACCAGGCCTGCAGCGTCGACGACGACCCGGCGACGGCCGACGGCTACGTGACGGCCCTCGACGCGGCCGCAGGCGGGCTCGAGGGCCGCGAGGTGCTCCTGCTCGGCTTGGGCTCGGTGGGCCGCGCCGCCGTGCGCCGGCTGGAGGCGCACGGCGCGATCGTGCTGGTGTCCGAGCCGGACGAGGAGCGCGTGGAGGCGGCTCGATCCGTGGGGCTGACGTTCTCGGTCGTCCCGCTCGCCGACGGCCTGGCGCGCTGCACCCTCGTGTTCGACGCCTCCCCGGCGGCGGACCTGATCGATGCGGCCGACGTGCGCCCGGGCACGATCGCCGCGGTGCCCGGCATGCCGTCGGCGTTCACGGCGGCGGCTCAGGAAGTCCTCGGCGTGTGCCACATCCACGAGCCGCTGGCGATCGGCGTCGCGGTGATGGCGGCGCGCGCATTGCGCTGACACCCGCCGTGCGCGGGGTCGTCGCCCGGTCCGCCCCGGCCGGGCCGCAGGTGTACAATCGCCGGGCGCGGGGGGTCGATCGGAAGGATCAGCGCGGGCTCTAAACCCACGTAGGCGGGTGTGACTCCCGCACTCCCCGCCAGCTTCTTTCTTCTTGTCTCAGTCGGCTGCGAAGCTGACGGGGATCTTGACCTCGTCCAGGCGCGAGCCGTCCTCCATGGACTGGTCGAACACGATCAGCGTCCCGGACTTGGCCGAGGTCGAGAAGGGGACCACCTTCGAGAACCTGCCGCGGCCGGGGGCACTGCGGCTCGCCGTCACCAGTACCTCAACGATCCTGCGTCCCGACGAGTCCACGAGCCGCCCCAGTACCGTCCCTTCGTTCACGCTGGCCGTGCCGCTGAAGGTGAACGGGCTCGAGAGATCGGCGCCGACGCCGGGCGTCTCGACGAAGATGTTGGGCTCGAGGTCGCGGAAATCGCTCCGGCTCAGTGCGGCCGACGGGTACCTGCCGCTCCCGGCCGCCGAGTACGGGGCCCCGCCCACTGTAAGAGCGACGCGACGCACGGTCGGGAACCGGGTCAGTGTGTACACGACCTCCGCGGTCCGCTGGGCCGCCGCCTCCTCGGAGTCCTCGGCCGCGAAGTCGTCGGACAGGTCCACGCGGGCGACTCCGCTCGCGATGCTGAAGTCCAGCAGCTTCGTACCCGCCGGGATGGCCGTCTGCAGCCCGGCGGCGGGCTCGCCGCCCTTGGGCCCGGCGAGCAGCGCCTTGAGCGATGCCGTGGCCGGCATGGCGGTGTGCGGGACCTGTCGCTCGGCGACGCCGAGCTTGCCCTGGCGGAGAAAGTACAACCGGAGGGTGGTCGTGGCCGCGGTCGACGGGGAGGCGGACGGCGTCGCCGTCGGCTGCTCCGTCCCTGTGCCGGATGAGGCCGGCGTGCCGGTCGCGGTCGGCTCCCGTGTGGAGCCGCCGGTCGAGCTGCCGCAGGCGGCGAGCAGAGCGGCTCCGGCGACGATGACGACCGCCGCGGCGATCACGAGCAGAGGGAGCAGGCGGCCGATGCCGGCCGCGGCGCGACGGGTCATCGGGCACCTCGGGTCGGAGTGGACTGGGGTCGAACCTTCGACGCGACGACGGCGCGTCCTGCCCGTACGCGTGCTCGCGTGGGGTGCCGGCGGGGGCTGCGACAGGCCGTACTGCGGGCCGTGCTAGACTGGCCCTCCCGATGCCGACCGACCCCACCAAAGCACGCTACTACCGCAAGCAGGTCCCCCTCTTCCGCCTGGTCGAGAAGCTGAAGCTGTGGCCCTCGCGGCGCGGCATCCTGCACGGCATCAAGGAGTTCGAGGAGCGCGGCTCCTACGCCGTCGTGATCACGCACTGCAACAAGCGCATGGTCGTCCACGACTCCAAGACGAGCCGCGCCGCCCGGTGGTTGCGCAACAAGTGGTACGCGGAGCCCTGCCCGCAGTGCCGCATCCCCGAGTGGAAGCTGCAGAAGTACGCGTCGACGCAGTTCAAGCGGGGCTACGGGTCGCATCTCAGGGATCTCTGACTCCGTCCGGACGCGGGCCCGCGGCGATGAGCTTCTCCGCCCGCCCGCGCTCCGTCCTAGAGCAGCCGCCAGCTCTCCGGCCGCAGGCGCGTGGCGGCCGGCGCGTCCAGTACCTTGTCCAGCGACGCCAGGATGGCCGCCTTGTCGCCCGGCAGGCGTCCGCCGACGGGCAGGTAGTTGGAAGCGTGGTTGCAGCGGAAGAGACAGTCGCTGACGTCCAGGTGCGCGACGATCTCGCGCAGCTCGCGCAGCATGCCCATGGAGTCCGGCAGCATCACCTGTCCGGTCGCGACCTTGCGCTCCATCGCCGTGCCCGGGGTGAGCATGAGTGTGAGCACGCCGATGTACTCTGGGTCGATGGCGGAGAGGGCCTCGCCGGTGGCTTCGGCGTGAACCAGCGACCGTTCCCGGCCGGCGAGACCCAGGATGGCGGTCACGGAGAGCTGCATGCCGGCGTCGGAGGCCCGTTTGCAGCCCTCGATCTGCTCGGCGACCGTCATGCCTTTGTGGATGTCGGCGAGCGTCTGCTCGTCGCCCGACTCGAGGCCGAGGTAGAGGAGCTCGATGCCGCGCTCGCGCAGTGCCGCGAGCTCCGCGACGGGCTTGTTCAGGAGGTTGCGCGCGTTGGCGTAGCTGCTCACGCGCTCGAGGTTGGGCAGCGCCCGGTGCAGCAGGTCGAGGACCTGGTCGAGCTTGCGCGTACTGAGCGCCATGGCGTCGCCGTCGGCGAGGAACACGCGGCGCACGCGCTGGCGCACGGTCACCGGCAGGCCGGTGACGTCCTCCACGACCTCGTCGAACGGGCGCACCCCGAAGGGCTTGTCCAGGTAGGTTCCGCAGAAGTCGCAGGTGTTGTTGGAGCAGCCGTACGTGACCTGCACGATCAGGCTGTCGGCCTCACTGGGGGGACGGATGACGGCGCCGTGGTACCTCACGCCGACGATGCTAGCACGGGCCGCCGGGCGGCGCGTCCCTCGGGGCGCGGGACCCGGCGTCGACGTTCTGACCTGTTCGGCAGTGTGCACTTGTGGTTGACGGCGCACATCGCTGATATACTCCGCGGAGTGCTGAAGGAGGGCGTCCGGGGGAGCGTCACGGCCGAGTGTGGAGCGGCCACCGACTCCTCGGGCTTGCGGTGTCACCGCCCAACTTCCGCAGCCGCCATACCTAGTTGCGCGGAGACAGTCGTGAGCAGAGTCGGGAGGAGTCCAGGGTCATGGCAGACATCTACCAGGAAGCAGCCGAAAGCATCGTGAACGCGGACCGCGCGGGTGCGGAGGAGATCGCCAAGCGCGCGCTCGACTCCGGCCTCGCGCCGGCAGACATCATGCAGAACGGCTTCGTCAAGGGCATCCAGGAGGTGGGCGACCTCTTCGAAAGTGGTGAGGTCTTCCTCCCCGAGCTTATGATGAGCGCTGACGCCATGGCGGGCGCCACCGAGATCACCAACGCCGCGCTCGAGGGCGCGGCCGCCGAGGCGAAGGGTGTCATGGTCATCGGCACCGTGCAGGGCGACGTGCACGACATCGGCAAGGCCATCGTCATCGCCTACCTCAAGGCCAACGGCTACGAGGTCACGGACCTCGGGCGCGACGTCTCCGCCGAGACTTTCATCGCCAAGGCCAAGGAGCTCAACGCCGACGTCATCGGCATGAGCGCCCTGCTCACCACCACCATGGAAGAGCAGAAGAAGGTCATCAAGGTCGTCAAGGAAGAGGGCCTGCCCTTCAAGACCGTCGTCGGCGGCGCGCCGTGCACGCAGCGCTGGGCCGACCAGATCGGCGCCGACGCCTACGCCGAAGACGCCAACGACGGCGTGAGGAAGATCGACGCGCTGCTCGGCAAGTAAGACTCGCCGGCAGCTGTTTGAGTGACCCCGGGAGGGGGCGGGAGCGCAGGGCGCTCCCGCCCCCTCCCGCCTTGGGGACGACGGCAGAGCGGCGCGATATCATCGGATATGGTGTCGGCCATGGACGAGTGGGACACGCGCTTCGAGTACTACGCGGGCAGCCCTACGCACGCCGAGGGCGACGACCTGGAGCAGGTCGTCGCCTGGTGCGAACCGGGAGCAGGCGTGACGGCGCTGGACGTGGCCACCGGCGGTGGCCACGTGGCGCGCCGTCTGCGTGAGCTCGGATGCGACGTGACCAGCTGCGACGCCGCCGCCGGCATGCGGCCCGACGTCGTGTGTCCGGCCGAGGAGCTGCCTTTCGAAGACGGCTCCTTCGACGTCGTCGTCTGCCGCGTGGCGGCGCACCACTTCACCGACCCGGCGCGGGCGGTCGCCGAGATGGCCCGTGTCACACGCCGCCTGGTCGTCCTTGAGGACACCCTGCTCGTCGACGACCTGGTCACACAGGCGGAGAAGCTGCGCGATCCCACGCACGTGCTGCAGTACACACGCGATCAGCTCGCCGGGTTTCTCGGAGCCGCCGGGCTGGAACTGCGCGTCGAGGCGACCTTCTCCAAGCGGCACGACATCGCCGACTGGTTGTCGGCGACGGGGTGCACGGGAGCTTCGGCCGCAGAGGTCAGACGCCTGATCGCGCACGTCACGGAGCCGGACGGCTCCGCTTGGTCGGACACGAAGTGGGTGGGACAGGCGGTCAGGCGGGCCTGACCGCGCCTCGTCGCGCCCGCGCTAGAGGTTGAGCCGCACGCCGTCGACGTAACTGAGGCTGCGGCCGGCGCGCTCGATGTTGGGGTAGCCCTCGCGTGTCATGATCAGCCGCTCGAGGCCGAAGCCCAGCCCGACCCACGGGTCGACGATGCCCCAGTTGCCGTCTAGGGGGTTCGGGCCGAGGCCGGCGGAGCACACCTCGGTCCCGCCCACCGTGACGTCGATCATCGCCCCGTACACCTCGGACTGGGTGACCTCGAGCTCGTAGGTTGCGACGCCGGCCGCGCCCATGACGAGGGCCGCCAGCTCCTCCAGCCGCTCGCGGCCCTCCTCCTCCGGCCGGCCGAGCTCCACCAGGTTCAGCATCGTGAACTCGTTGAGGTGGCTGGCTCCCTTGCTGTCGCGGCGGAAGCACGGGCCGATCTCGAAGATACCGAACGGCTTGGTCCAGTGCCTGTCGAGGCGCCGCAGCAGCGTGTACAGGTTCGGCGCCAGCATGGGCCGGAGGCAGCGGCCGTCGTCCAGCCAGAAGACCTGCTCGCGCAGCGGGTGACCGTGCTCGATACCCATCTTGCGCAGCGAGTCCGAGGCGATGATGAGAGGGGTGACGACGCGCACGAACCCCACATCGGTGAGTGCGTCACTGAGGGCGCGCTCGAGCTCCACGAGCTGTGGGGCCCGGCGGCCCTTGCGCAGCTCGCGGAGACGCTCGCGCCCGTCGCGCACCAGCTCGTTCTCGAGGCGCTTGAACGCCGCGTCGCGCGACGCGGAGTCCTCGAACAGCTCGTCCAGGACCAGCGGGTCCGCGCCCAGCTCGCGCAGCCTCTGCGACTGCGTTGCCGTGAGGCGGATCCGCAGGGAGTCTGCTTCGTCCGGCGTCACGGCTCGTCGTCCGGGAAGGGGACACGCGCGAGGTAGTCGGCGAGGCCGCCGGCCAGTGCGCGCGCCAGTCTCTCCACATGCTCCGGCCGTCGCGCCAGCGCCTCGTCCTCCGGTGACGTCAGGAAGAGCGGTTCAACCTGAAGGGCGATCGCCCTGGTCTCGCGCAAGACGCCGAAGTTGCGGCCGAAGCGGCCCAGCCAGGGCGCGCCGGCCGCCTCGAGGCGCACGCCCACGTAGCCGGCGAGCCGGCGGCCGTGCTCGGAGTAGTAATGGCTGCGCTGAAAGTAGTACGTGGCGGAGCCCCGCGCCGCCGGCGACGCGTCGCCGTTGCAGTGCAGCGAGATGAAGAAGTCTTGCGCTCCGTCGTCCGCGGCCTCGCAGCGCGCGTAAAGCGGCACCCGTTCGTCTCTCTCTCGCGTGAGGCGCACGCGGCAGCCCTCGGCGCGCAGGAGCTCCGCGAGGCGGATGCCAAGCGACAGGGCGACGTCCTTCTCCGCCAGGCCGTCGGCCGCGAGACAGCCCGTGTCGCCGCCGCCGTGCCCCGGGTCGATAGTGACCGCCTGTCCGGTGAGCGTGCGCGCCGCGACCCAGCCGCGGTCGCGTTCGGGGATCTTCTTGCCCTCGCGACCCGACTCGGCCTTGCGCACGGCCTCGAGCTTCTTGAGCGTGCTCTCGCCGACGATGCCGTCCACCGGCAGCCCGGCGTTCTGCTGGAAGTCGAGCACGGCGTGCTCGACTTCCTCGTCGTGCACGCCTCGTTCGGCGCCGGCGTTGAAGCCGAGGAGGTTGAGCTTCACCTGCAGGTGCAGTACGTCGTCGCCGCGGAACGGCGGCTCGCGCAGGTAGAGCAGACGGTCGCCGAGCGCGTAGCCGGCCTCCACGAGCTCACGCCAGGTGTTGGCGCCCACGCACCCGTCGGCGAGGAGGCCGCGCTCCTGCTGGAACGAGAGCACGGCGACCTCGGTGCTGGGGCCGAAGAAACCGTCCACGCCTTCGCGGCCCAGCTCGAATCCCTGCCCGCGCAGACGGGTCTGGACGTCGAGGACTTCCTTGCCGCGCTCGCCGCGTGAGAGGTCGCGCACCGGTGACTCCTGGTCGCTTGCTGGGGGTCGTTCGGGCCCCCGATTCTATACGAATCGGGGGCGAAGGCCTTTCATCCGGCGGGGCGCCGCGGGAACGCCGGCCAGTCAGACGCCCATGCCCGAGCGCACGCCGGTGACGATGAGGATCAGGATGGCGACGCCGATCACGATGCGGTAGATCACGAACAGGTTGAAGTTGTGCCGCTTCAGGTAGGCGAGCACGAACCAGATGGCCCCCAGGCCGCTGATGGCCGCCGAGGCCATGCCCACCAGGAACGGCGTGGTCGTGCCCGCCGGCAGACCGTCCCTGGCGACTTCGAGGGCCTTGTATGCGGCGGCGCCGCCGATGACCGGGATGCTCATCAGGAAGGAGTACCGCGCCGCCGACTCCCGGTCGAAGCGCAGCAACAGGCCGGCCATCATGGTGACGCCGGAGCGCGAGACGCCGGGGATGAGCGCCAGGGCCTGAGCGACGCCGATGAGCACGGCCCCGCCCCAGCCGAGCGACTCGAGGTCGCGGTCGAGCCGTGCGATGTGGTCGATCGCGTACATGAAGCCGGCAAAGACGATCATCGCCACGGCGATGATCCATGGCTTGCCGAGCTGGTCTGTGATGAAACTCTCGAGGGCGACACCGACGATGGCTGCCGGGATCGTGCTGACGAGGAGCAGCCAGGCCAGTTTCGCCTCCGGCTCGGCGAGGCTGCGCCGGGCGATGCTCCGGAGCCACGAGGCGATGAGGCGCACGACCTCGCGCCAGAAGTACACGAGCACCGCGACGAACGTGCCGAGGTGCAGTGCCACATCGAACGTCTTGTTCAGCCCGGGGTTCTCGAGCAGGAAGTGCCAGTTGAAGAGCCAGGGGACCAGGATGAGGTGCCCTGAACTCGAGATCGGGAGGAACTCTGTGAGCCCCTGCACGATGCCGAGGATGATCGCCTGCAGGATGGTCATGACGCTCCTTGAAGACGGCGTGGCCGGCGCCCCGGACCGAAGGTGCCGGCGCGTTTAGGGCACGGTATACCCTTGGGGCGGACGAGGCGACCGCGGCGGTCCGCCGCGAGGATGGAGGCCGAGATGGCGCGCAGCGCTCCGGTGAAGCTGGTATGGAAGAACGAAGGGCTGATGTTCGAGGCGACGACGGCGCACGGCACGGTCGACCTGGCCTCCGGGCTGGACGAGCCGGGCAACGGCGTCACTCCGATGGAGTTGCTGGCGACGGCTCTGGGCGGCTGCACCGCCATGGACGTCGCCTCGATCCTTGTGAAGATGCGCCAGCCGCTCGAGGGCTTCAGCGTCGAGGTCGCCGGGGAGCGGGTCGAGGAGCATCCCAAACGCTTCACGTCGCTCGAGGTGGTCTACCGGCTCAAGGGCGACCTCGACGAGCGCAAGGTGGAGCGTGCCATCCAGCTGTCCGAAGAGCGCTACTGTTCGGTGGAGGCGACGCTCAGGCCGGCGCTGCCGATCACATCGAGATACGAGATCGAACGCTGACGGGCGTCGCCGGCGGGAATCTCCGCGAAGCCATCGAGTTTGCACTCCCCGCACCGTGTTTACAGGAGAAGGTCGCGGACGGTAGTATCGCCAACGACTGTTCCTGCTTGAGGGGAAGGCGCGTGGACCGCGATCATGAGCTGTCGGCCGTGCTTGCCGACGACACCCGCTACCGGATCTACCGCTGGGTCGCCGGGCGACCGGCGACCGACGTCACCGTCGCCGACGTCGCCGAGCAGTTCGGCCTACATCCCAACGTCGCCCGCATGCACCTCGCGAAGCTCGAGCAGGCGGGCTTCCTGGCCACCGGCTTCCGGCGGGCGGCTGGGGGCGGCCGGCCGGCCAAGCTGTACCGGCTGAGCGACATGGTGGTCACCTTCGGGTTCCCGCCGCGCCGCTACGACCTGCTCTCGCGGCTGGCGCTCGACGCGCTCGCCGCCGGCGGCACGCGCGACGACGCGCTGCGAGTGTGTCGCGAGGCCGGAGCCGCCGAGGGTCGGCGGGCGCTCGCCGGCGACGCCGACCTGCCGCGGGACAAGGCCGCGGTCGGCGCCCTCGTCACCAAGATCACCGAGGAGCAGGGCCTGCTGCCCGAGGTCGACTGGCAGGACGGCTCCCTATTGGTCGTCGTGAACAACTGCAGCTTCCGGGAGCTCTCCGGCGCCGACCCGGATCTGGTCTGCGCCATGCACCGGGCGTTTCTTGAGGGCATCTTGCAGGTGGCCACCGCCGGTCTCGGCCGGCTCGCCATCGCTCCGGACGAATGCCGCATCAGTTGCGGCGGCGACCGCTGCGAGCTGCTCTGCTCGTTCTCCTCGGCTGAGGCGTGAGAGAACCGCCCGCTGGGGTAGTGTACGGGGGCATCCGAGTGCCCGGGAGGACCCCCTGACCATCGACGAAGCCATCCGCGAGTTGCTCGACGTCTCCACGGACGTCACCGCCATCACCGTCCTCGACGAAGGCGGCGCCGTCGTGGCGTCGGGTCCCGGCCCCGCCGGCACGGGAGTCGCCGAGGCGGCCACCCGGCTCTGGGCGGAGGCTGCGGGCAGGGCGGTGCAAGCGGGCTCTGCCGTGCTCGAGCACGTGGTCGTCCCGGTGGACGGCGGTGTCGTCGCCGTCGTCGAGGCTCACGGCCGGCGCGCGGTCGCCGTCACGGGGCCGGATCCCGCCGTCGCGCTCCTGCTCTTCGATCTGCGCACCTGTCTCGGTGACGCGTTCGCCGGCAAGGAGGAGACGCAGTGAAGGCGCGCCGTGTCGCAGTTCTCGCGCTGGCGGCGGCGTTTGCCGGCCTCGTCGTGTGGCGGCGGCGGTCGGCGCGCCCCCCGGAGCCCGTGGTCCAGCTCGGTCTGGCGGACGGCTCCGTCCACACTCTTGCACCCACAGATCCCGCGTCCGCCGAGCTCCAGGCCCTGGCAGCCGGCGTGCGCGACTCGTCCACCGGAGGCGCCTGATGGATGTCGCCACGTTCGACACCGGCCTGCTGCACGCGACCATCGAGAGAGCGCTGCGGCGGGGCGGGGACTTCGCCGAGGTCTTCATCGAAGACCGAGAGAGCCTCGGCCTGCGCCTGGAGGACGGGCGCATCGAGCAGACCAGCGGCGGCCGGGAGACCGGCGCCGCCGTGCGCCTGCTGACCGGCGAGCGCACGTACTACGCGTACAGCGACGCCGTGGACGAGGCCGGCCTGACGGCCGCCGCCGACGCCGTTGCCGCGGCGGTCAGCGCCGGCGCCGCCGGCTCGCCGATCGTCAACCTCGGGGCGGTGGTCTCCGACCCGACCAGGAACCCGGTCCGGGTGCCGCCGGGCGGCGTGAGCACGGCGCACAAGGCCGAACTCGTCCGCGCCGGCGACGAGGCCGCACGAGCGGTCTCCGGCGACATCGTGCAGGCCACCGTCGGCTACGGCGACACGCGCCAGAAGGTGCTCATCGCCAACTCACTCGGCGACCTGGTGTTCGACGACCGCACGAGGACACGGTTCATCGCGCAGGTGGTCGCCGCCCGCGGCGACGTCATCCAGACGGGCCACGAGACCGTCGGCGGCAGCGCCGGCTTCGAGTTGCTCGACGAGGAGATCGCCAGGCTCACCGCGCGCACCGCGGCCGAGCAGGCTCTCACCATGCTCGACAGCAGGCCCGCGCCCGCGGGCCCCATGCCAGTCGTGCTCGCCAACGGCTTCGGCGGCACGCTCTTCCATGAGGCCTGCGGCCACGGGCTGGAGGCCGACGCCATTGCCAAGGGCGCGAGCATCTACGCAGGCAAGATGGGAGAGCTCATCGCGGCGTCCGGCGTGAGCGCCTACGATGAGGGCTCCCTCGCCAACGGGTGGGGCTCGCAGGCCTACGACGACGAGGGCGTGCCCACCCAGAAGACGCTGGTGATCGAGGAGGGTCGCCTCACGGGCTACCTCTACGACCGCTTGCGCGCCCGGGAGGCCGGCGCCGCCCCCACCGGCAACGGGCGGCGCCAATCGTTCCGTCACGTGCCGATACCGCGCATGACGACCACGTACATCGCGCCCGGTGACGCGACGCCCGAGGAGATCATCGCGGCGACGCCAAAGGGCTTCTACGCCAAGAGCCTGGCCGGCGGGCAAGTCGAGCCGGCCAGCGGCAACTTCGTCTTCGGCGTCGCCGAGGGCTATCTCATCGAGGACGGCAGGATCACGACGCCGCTGCGCGGGGCCACGCTGGTCGGCAACGGCATTGACATCCTCATGAAGATCGACATGATCGCCGGCGATTTCGATGTCAAGACCGGCGTGTGCGGCAAGGACGGCCAGGGCGTGCCGGTCGGCACCGGCCAGGCCACTCTGCGCATCGCGGAGATGACGGTGGGAGGGACGGGCTGATGTTCGACATCCTCGACGCCGTGCTCGAGCGCGCGCAGGCGCGCGGCGCGGCAGACGTTGAAGTCTTCGGCGAGCGGTCCACGTCTCACCGCATCAAGGTATACCGGCAGGAGGTCGAGCAGCTCACCGCGGCCCAGCGGCGCGGCGTGGGCGTGCGCGTGTTCAGCGGCGGGGCCGTGGGTCACGCGTACACGTCGGACCTCAGCGAGGGCGCGCTCGACGACGTCGTGCAGCGCGCCGTCGACAACGCCGCCGTCAGCGACCCCGACGAGTACATGGTCCTGCCACAGCCGCAGGGCGAGCCCGCGGACGTCGATCCGTACGACCCGCGGCTGGCCGAGGCGACCGACGAGCAGCGCATCGAGGTGGCCCTCGAGGTCGAGGCGACCGCGCTGGCGGCCGACCCGCGCGTGAAGACCGTCGAGGACACCATGTACGTCGACGGCGACGGCGAGGTGTTCATCGCCAGTACGTCCGGCGTGCGCGGCAGCTTCCGCGCCGGCCAGTGCTACGCGTTCGCCTATGTGCTCGCCGAGCAGGAGGGGCAGGTCGAGACGGGCTACTCGTACTCCGTCGGTCGGGCCGTTCAGGACCTGGACCCCTCGTTCGTCGGTACGGAGGCGGCCGGACGCGCCACCCGCCTGCTCGGCGCGGAGAAGTGCCCGTCGATGAAGGCGCCGGTGATTCTCGACCCGTTCGTCTCTGCGGCGTTCTTCGGCGTGCTCAGCTCGGCGCTCACCGCCGACGCGGTGCAGAAGAACCGCTCGCTGTTCGCCGGGCGCGAGGGCCAGCAGGTCGCCGATGAGCTCCTCGAACTGGTCGACGACGGCACACTGCCCGACGGCCTCGACAGCGCGCCGTTCGACGGCGAGGGCGTCCCCAGCGGGCGAACGCCGCTCATCACGGGGGGCGTGCTCCAGGGCTTCCTCTACGACACCTACACCGCGCGCAAGGCGGGCCGCGCAAGCACCGGCAACGGCATGCGCGGCGGCTACTCGAGCCTGCCCGGCGTTCGCCCGAGCAATCTGGTGGTCACGGGGCCGGCGACGCCGCTCGACGACATCGTCGCCGGCATGGAGAAGGCCGTGCTGGTCACCGATGCCGTCGGCATCCACTCGGGGGCCAACCCCATCTCGGGCGAGTTCTCGGTGGGCATCAGCGGCGTCCTCATCGAGAGAGGCAGGTACACGACGCCCGTGCACGAGATCACGCTGGCCGGCGACATCGTCGGCATGCTCACGTCGATCCGCGCGCTCGGCGACGACGCACGCTGGGTGCCGGGGGGCAGCATCTTCACGCCGTCCGTCGTCATCGACGGCATGGCGATCGGCGGCACCTGATCGGCCGACGCCAAAGGGTCGACTGGGGGTGCGCCGCGGGCACACCCGCTATAGAGTCTGCGGGACGCGGCTTGCCCGGGCGCGTCGCACGAGCCCACAGACGAACTGAGGGAGCCCTGTGAGCGAACTCGGCCAGCGCCTGCTCGACGCCAGCTTTCTCGAGGGCGACTTCGTCCTTCGGTCTGGCCGGCGGAGCAAGTTCTACCTCGACAAGTACCTGTTCTCGACGCGACCGGACCTGCTGCGCGACATCGCCGCCGGCCTCGCGGAGAAGCTGCCGAAGTACGAGCCCTATGACCTGCTGGCCGGCCCCGAACTCGGCGCCGTGGCCATCGTCGCCGCCGTCTCCCTCGTCTGCGGCAAGCCGTTCGTCATCGTGCGCAAGGGCGCCAAGGGCTACGGCACCGACAAGGTGATGGAGGGCAAGGCCGAGGCGGGGCAGAGGGTCGTCATCATCGAGGACGTCGTCACGTCGGGCGGCGCCGCGCTCATGGCCGCCGACGCGCTGCGCGCGTCGGGCCTCGAGGTGGACACCCTGCTGTGCGTCGTCGACCGCGAGGAGGGTGGCCGTGCGCAGATCGAGGAGAAGGGCCTGGTCTTCGACCCGCTGTTCACCTCCACGACGCTGGGCATCAAGAAGCCCACGTAGGTCCGCCGCTGCGCCGGCCGGCCGGCGCAGCGGCCGCCTCACTTCACGGTGAAGGACTGTACGGCGCTCTCGAGCTCGCCCTTGAGCGACTCCCAGTCCGAGCTCACGGCCTGCGCCGTGATCTGGTACTCGCGCGCACCCTTGAAGAGGAAACAGGCGGTGGCGGTCATCTCCTTGCCGCCCTCACCGTAGGTGTACGTGAAGGCGAATCCCGGCACGCCGTTCACCGTGACGGGGCTCAGCTTCTCGACCACGGTGCTGCCCGGCAGGGACGCCATCAGCCGGTCGACGATGCCCTGCAGTTCGCCCTTGATCTGTTTGACCTCGGAGGGTTTGATAGAGCGCGCGAGCTCGTAGACCGACGCCTGGATCGCGTTCACGTACCGGTCAGAGACCACCGGGCCGTCCTGGTCGGCGAAGGCGATGTCGAGGACGGAGCTGTCGCCCTCGCCCTCGCCCACCGCGGCGTCGCCCTGCGTGAACCTGTCGCTGTAGGTGATGGTGAAGCCGTACCGGTCGTTGGTGTACGTCCTGGTGGCGGTGGTCGTGCCGCCGCCGGCCGGGCTGCCGCTGTCGCCCGTACCCATGCCGGCGCTGCACGCCGTCAACACGACTGCCGCCGCGGCCACGGCCAGCGAGAGCGCCAGCCACCGTCGCATCGTGATCATCGTGCTGCCTCCTCCGTCGGAGTGTCGTGGAATCGTCCGCGAGTCACTCCACGACTGCTTGAGGCTCTGGTCGGACGCCGGCTCACACCCTGAGACCCTAGGCGACGACGCGCAGCGTGCGCAGTGTGCGGTCCTCGGGCCCATGGACCTTGAGCCCGGTGGCAGACGCCTCGCGCAGGTAGGCGACGATCTCGGGCGAGATCTCCTCGCCGGGCCCCAGCACCGGGATGCCCGGCGGGTACGGGGTCACCATCTCGGCACTGACCTCTCCGGCGCAATCCCGCAACGGCCTTGCTACCGCCGCCGCGAACACGGCATCGCGCGGGGAGAGCGCCTGGCGGGTGAACGGCGGCGTGTGGGCGAGGAGCGTGGAGCACGCCTGGGCCGCGGCGTCCGAGCCCGCCGCCGCAGCGTAGCGGGCGGAGAGGTCGCGCAGCGCGCCGACGAGCAGGTCCACGTCGTCCTGGCCGTCGCCGAAGGTGACGTTGAGCACGATGTTGAGCGGGTCGGCTGCCTCGACGGCGATGCGGTAGTCGTCGCGCAGCACGGTCTCCAGCTGGTACCCGCTGAGGCCGAGCTCGCAGGCCGAGACCGTGAGGCGGGTGGGGTCGAACTCGCTCACCCCGTCGCGCTCCAGCAGCTCGGCCCCGAGGCAGCGCAGGCCGCGCAGCTCGCCGACCCTGGCGCGGGCCCACTCGGCGAGCTCGATGGCGTGCCGCCACAGCTCGGCGCCGTGCACGGCCATCTGCTGCCGCGCGGCGTCGATACTGGCGTAGATGAGCACCTGCGGGCTGGTGCTCTGCGTCATGTGCACCATGCCGTCCAGGCGCGCGAGGTTCATCCGCTCGTCGCGCGCCAGCAGCACGGCCGACTGAGTGAGGCCGCTGATGAGCTTGTGCGTGCTGACCACGGCGGCGTCCGCGCCGGCAGTCATGGCGTCCACGGGCAGTTCCGGGCAGAAGCGCAGGTGCGGGCCCCACGCCTGGTCGGTGACGAACGGCACGCCCGCTCGGTGCGCGAGCTCCCCGATGCCCGGCAGGTCGGCCCCGAGGCCGTTGTAGGTGGGCGAAGTGACGAACAGGGCGCGTGCGTGCGGCGCCTTCTGGAGGGCCGTCAGGGCGTCGGCGGTGCGCACCTGAAGCGGGATGCCCCACAGAGGGTCGATGGCCGGCTCCATGTAGAGCGGCAGGGAGCCGGTGAAGATGAGCCCCGCAAGCATGGACTTGTGGGCGTTGCGGGGCACGATGACCGTCTCACCGGGACCGCCGAGCGTGAGCAGCAGCGCGTGGACGCCGCTGCTGGAGCCGTTGACCAGGAACCAGGAGCGGTCGGAGCCCCACGCCTCGGCGGCGTAGTCCTCTGCGAGCCGGATGAGCCCGGTGGACTCGCGCGTGTCCTCCACGCCGCCGGCCATGGCCAAGTCGGCCCCGAGAGCCGTGTCGCCCATGAACTCGCGCAGGCCCGCGGGCGCACCCTTGCCGAGCTTGTGCCCCGGCGTGTGGAACGGCGTGTAGCCGGTGGCGCGGTAACGCATGGCGGCGTCGAGGTACGGCGTCTCCCGCTGGTCGTAGGGCACTAGGTCCTCCCCTGCCGGCGGCGGGCTGAGCGCCCGCCGCGTCGTGGCCGCAAGCATACCAAGGCGGAATGATAGACTCGACCTGCTTTTGCAGGGGAAACGAGCCTCTCAGGGGAGCAGCTATCACCCTCGACCACACAGTGAGAGTACGCTTCGCGCCGAGCCCCACGGGTACGCTGCACATCGGCTCGGCGCGCACCGCGCTCTACAACTACCTCTTCGCCCGTCATCACGGCGGCAGCTTCGTGCTGCGCGTGGACGACACAGACGCGGCACGCTCGGACGCGGCGCTCGAGGCGAGCATCATGGCCGACCTGCGCTGGCTGGATCTCGCCTGGGACGAGGGGCCGGACGTCGGAGGTCCCTCCGGCCCGTACCGGCAGAGCGAGCGCCTGGAACGACACCGCGCGGCGGCCGGCGAGTTGCTCGCGGCGGAGCGGGCGTATCACTGCTTCTGCCCGGAAGAGCGTCTCGAGCAGCTGCGCCGCGAGGCCCTGGCCTCCGGCCACACGCCGCGCTACGACCGCCACTGCCTCGCGCTGCCCGCGAGCGAGGTGCGCCGCCGGCTGGACGCCGGGGAGCCGGCGGCAGTGCGCTTCAAGGTGCCGCCCGGCGAGGTCGTGGTGGACGACCTCATCCGCGGCGCGGTGGTCATCGGCGCCGACGCGCTCAGCGACCCCATCATCGTCCGCTCCGACGGGGTGGCCGGCTACAATTTCGCCACGGTCGTCGACGACCGCGACATGGGCATCACGCACGTCATCCGCGGCGACGATCACCTCACCAACACGGCCCGCCAGCAGTTGCTCTTCGAGGCTCTCGGCGGGCCCGTTCCGCGCTGGGCCCACCACTCCATGGTGCTCGGGCCGGACGGCGGCAAGCTCAGCAAGCGCCACGGCGCCACCGCCGTGGGCGACTACCGGGAGCTCGGGTACCTGGCCGAGGCGATCGTCAACTACCTGGCGCTGCTCGGCTGGTCGCACGGCGAGGACGAGGTGCTCGGGCTCGACCGCCTCGTCCGCGACTTCGACCTCCGCAGGCTCTCGCCGAGCCCGGCCGTGTTCGACCTGCCCAAGCTCGACTGGCTCGACCACGAGCGCATCATGGCGCTCGCGCCGGAGGAGCACGAGCGCCGCTTCGCGGAGCGGCTGCCGGCCGGGACGCCGCCGCAGGCGGCGGCCGCGCTCGCGGCCGCCTTCCAGCCCTCGCTGGTCCGCTACGGCGACGCGCCGGCCGCCGCGGCCGAGGTGCTCACGCCTCCGTCGCTCACCGGGGGCCTCCTAGCCGCTGCGCTCGCGGCCGCGCCCCAGCTCGCCTTCCTGCGCGCCCTGCGCGCCGAAGCGCCGGAGTGGCTGGCGCCCGCCGGCGCTCGCGAGCTTCTCACGGCCTACCGCGCCTGGGGCAAGGAGCAGGGCATCGGCGCCCGCGACCTGCTCATGCCGCTACGCATCGCCCTCACCTCCGCCGAGCACGGCCCGGAGCTGCCGTTCGTGCTCGCCGCGCTCGACAGGGACACAGCCCTCGCGCGACTCGACCTCGTACTCGCCGGGAACCCTGCCGGTGAGCCCACACCCAAGCCAGGAGACCAGCCGTGATCCGCCTCTTCAACTCGATGACCCAGCAGAAGGAGCCGTTCGAGCCCCGCGACCCCGGCAAGGCCGGCGTCTACTGCTGCGGCCCGACGGTCTACAACCTGGTGCACATCGGCAACGCGCGTCCGTACGTCACCTTCGCCGTGCTGCGCTCGTGGCTCGCGTACCGCGGCCTCGACGTGACGCTGGTGACCAACATCACCGACGTCGACGACAAGATCATACGGAAGGCCAACGACGAGGGCCGCGACTCCGTGGCGGTGGCGGACGAGTACACCGCCGCCTACGTCGCGGACACCGACCGGCTCGGCATCCCGCGTCCGGACGTGGAGCCCAAGGCCACCGAGACCATCCCCGAGATCCTCGACCTCGTCTGCCGGCTCATCGACACGGGGCACGCCTACGAGGCGGAAGGCAGCGTCTACTTCAAGGTGCGCAGCTTCGACCAGTACGGCAAGCTCAGCAAGCAGCGCATCGACGACCTCGAAGAAGGTGTGCGCATCGACTCGGAGCCGGGCAAGGCCGACCCCCTCGACTTCGCCGTCTGGAAGGCCGCCAAGCCCGGCGAGCCGGCCTGGGACAGCCCCTGGGGCAGGGGCCGGCCCGGCTGGCACATCGAGTGCTCGGCCATGGGCCTGCGGTTCCTGGGCGCCGGGTTCGACGTGCACGGCGGCGGCCGCGACCTCATCTTCCCGCACCACGAGAACGAGATCGCCCAGAGCGAGGCCGCCGGCCTGCCGTTCGCCAAGCTGTGGATGCACAACGGCATGATCCGCAGCGACGGCGAGAAGATGGCCAAGAGTGTCGGCAACATCTTCCTGCTCCGGGAGGTGCTCGACCGGTACGACCCCGCCGTCGTGCTCACGTACTTCCTCACGACGCACTACCGCAGCCCGCTCGAGTTCAGCACCGAGAAGCTCGACGAGGCGAAGGCCGCCTACGGCCGCTTCGCAGGCGCACTCGCCGACATCGATTTCCGCGTGGCCAACGCGGGTAAGGCCGCGTCCCGCGGTGCGTGCCCGGACCTCGCCTTGCGCGCCGAGGCCACCCGCGCCGCCTTCGCCGGGCACATGGACGACGACCTCAACACCGCCGGCGCCGTCGGCGAGCTGTTCGGCCTGGTCGGCGAGATGCATCGCTATCTCACGCAGGTCGACCGCGGCGAGATGCCGCTCGACACGGAGGCGCTCACGGCCGTCGGGGACGTCCTGCGCGAGTCGCTCGGCGTGCTGCTCATCCCCGTGCCGGGCGCCGGAGCGGGCATCACCAGCGCCGGTACTGTCGCCGGCGAGGAGGCCGAGGCTTGCGTCACCGGCGGCGTCGCGCTGCTGCCTGCGGCCCGGCTCGCCGAAGACGGCCGATGGGACGACGTGGCCCTGGTGTACACCGATCGGCTCGCGTGCGAGGACGCCTCGTACGCCTGCGTGCTGCGCGACCACTACCGCGCGGAGAAGCAGTGGGCCGAGGCCGACAGGCTCCGCGACGAGATCCAGGCGGCCGGCTTCGAGGTCCGCGACACGCCGCAGGGCACCCAGGTCGTCCGGAAGCAGGGCCGGTTCAGCTGAAGATCAGCGCTCCCACGAGTGCGAACGACCCCACCATGCCGCCGGCGACCCCCGTGAGGAGCGCGGCGGTGGCGGCGCGGTCGGCGCGCCCCTCGTCCGTGCGCAAACGCGCCAGGCCGAGCACCTCGAGCGCCACGGCTGCCAGCAGCACCGCTACGCCCACGCCGGCGGCCACGGCCCCGACGCCGCCGTGCAGGACGGCCACGGGGAGCAGCGTCACCACCGGCGGGACGAGCACGACCAGCGTCAGGGCGCCGCGCAGCCGCGCCCGGCGGCCGCAGAGCGCGGTCACCGCCAGCACGGCTGCCGGCGAGAGCACCGTCCACCAGAACAGCGTCGAGATGGCGACCGCCGCGAAGGAGCCGGGAGAGACGTCGATGGGCATACCGGGAGTGTACCTTCGGACCTTGGACGCGTGACGCGGGTGGAGTGGCTGTACGGCAGGAACGTGGTGAGGATCGCGTTGAGGGCCGGCGCGCGCCGGCGAGCCCACAGGCTCGCCGCGACCACGCCGGCCCTCGACGCGGTCGCCGGCCTCGTGCCCGAGGACCTGCCGGTCGACACGGTCGGCGCGCACCAGCTCGACGAGCTGCTCGCCACGCGCGAGCACCAGGGCGTGGCCCT
Organism: uncultured Thermoleophilia bacterium; assembly: GCA_963775255.1. Classification (GTDB taxonomy): domain Bacteria; phylum Actinomycetota; class Thermoleophilia; order UBA2241; family UBA2241; genus CAIXSE01. Next base: position 237,848 of record CAVZIA010000011.1, read on the forward strand.
GCAGGTCGACGGCTACCCCTACGCCGACGCCGAGCGGCTCCTGGCTGCAGACGTGCTCGTCGTGCTGGACGAGGTCACCGACCCGCACAACCTCGGCGCCGTCGCGCGCAGCGCCCTGGCCGCCGGCGCGGGCGGGCTGGTGGTGCCCCGGCACCGCTCCGCTCACGTCACTCCGGCCGCCGTCAAGGCGTCGGCCGGCATCCTCGAACTGCTGCCCGTCGCGCAGGTGACCAACGTGGTGAGCTTCTTGCAGCGCGCGCGCGACCACGGCTTCTGGATCTACGGAGCGGCCGGTGAGGCCGCCGCGCCGTACCTCTCCACGGACCTCACGGGCCGCATCGTGCTCGTCCTCGGCGCCGAGGGCCGCGGGCTGCGGCCGCTGGTGGCGCGCACCTGCGACGCCCTGATCTCTATCCCCATGGACCCGGCTGTGGAGAGCCTGAACGTGAGCGTAGCCGCCGCGCTCCTGCTTTATGAGGCGCGGCGGCAGCGCGAGGCGGCCGCGCGGTGACCGGCACCGTCTACATCGTCGACGGCTACAACGTCCTGCACGCGCTGTTTCGCGGCGCGGAGAAGGAGGAGATCTTCGCGCGCCGCGACTGGCTCGCCGACCGCCTCGCCAGCTTCGCCGCCGTCCAGGGCGCGCGGGCCGTGCTGGTCTTCGACGGCACCGGCCCGCGCAGCACCAGCAGCGAGCCCATCAAGGGCGCGCCCGTGGAGGTCGTGTTCGCCGGCGGGCGCTTCACCGCCGACACGCTGATCGCCCGGCGCATCGCCGGCCGGCCCGCCGACGCCGAGATCGTGGTCGTCTCCGCCGACCAGGAGGTCCAGCGCACGGCCTCACGGGCCGGCGTGAGCCGCATGACGCCTCTCGAACTCGCTTCCGAGCTGGGCGTCGGTCCGCAACAGGGGCAGGCTCTTGACTCTGCCCCAGAGTCCATTAGAATGCCCTCCAGGCTTGAGGATAAAGTTGACCCTGAGACTTTGCGTCGTCTCGAGGAGTTGCGCCGCAAGCCCGAGTGACCGTTCCAGGAGGGGAAAACACTGGAACGTGCAGGGGCAAACGTAGCGGAGGTGGGGTTCAGGCATGGCGCCTAAGGCGGACCGCAGCCGTGGCTCAGGGTCGTCCAATAACCCTCAAGTCTTCAACGAGAGTTCCGACTTCGCTCTCGTCCAGGCGTACCGGCGCGGCAACCAGGCCGCCCTCGACGCTCTCATGGTGCGCTATCACCAGTTCGTCCGTCTCAAGGCCAGTTCGTACTTCCTGGCCGGTGGAGACGCCGAGGATCTGATCCAGGAGGGCATGCTCGGCCTCTACAAGGCCGTGCGCGACTACCGCGACGACCGGCTGGCGAGCTTCCGCAGCTTCGCAGAGCTCTGCATCACCCGCCAGATCATCACCGCCATCAAGACGGCCACGCGCCAGAAGCACGTGCCGCTCAACGGCTACCTCTCGTTCAGCCAGTCCCCCAGCGACTCGTCGGACGACGGTGACTGCTCGCTGGCCGACGTGCTCCCTGGTCCCACCACGCACGACCCGGTGAATCAGGTCATCAGCTCCGAGGAGGTCGACAGCCTCACCTGGTGCCTCACGAGCATGCTTTCCGATCTCGAGGGCAAGGTGCTGCGCTTCTACCTGCAGGGACTCAGCTACGAGCGCATCGCCGACCACCTCGGCTGCGACTGCAAGACCGTGGACAACGCGCTGCAGCGCATCAAGCGCAAGGTCGACCTGCACCTCGAGGGACGCAAGGTCCCGGGCTGACGGCGGCGCCGGACTCCAGAACGACGCAACGGGCGGGGTGGCCGTGAGGCTACCCCGCCCGTTGCGTCTCCGCGCCGGCGCCGCCCGGCGCCGCTAGAACGTCGTCAGGCTCACGTCGTGGCCCTGCGACTGCACGAGGAGCTTGAAGTCGTGCGGGTTGCTGGCCACCTGCGCCGCGTCGGCGAGCGTGATGAGCCCCTCCTCGTACAGGTTGAGAAGCGCCTGGTCGAATGTCTGCATGCCGTAGAAGTCGCCCTCTTTGATGGCGTCGGGGATCAGCCCCGACTGGTCCGGGTCGAGGATGAAGTCGCGGATGCGGTTGGTGCACACCATGATCTCGATGGCCGGCACGCGGCCCTCGCCGTCGGCCCGTACCAGCAGCCGCTGGCTGATGATGCCCTTGAGCGTGCCGGCGAGCATGATGCGGATCTGCTTCTGCTGGTGCAGCGGGAAGAAGTCGATGATGCGGTTGATCGTCTCGGTCGCGTCGATGGTATGCAGCGTGCTCATCACGAAGTGGCCGGTCTGGGCCGCCGTGAGCGCCGCTGAGACGGTCTCGGGGTCGCGCATCTCGCCGATGAGGATGTCGTCCGGGTCCTGGCGCAGCACGTACTTGAGCGCCGAGGCGTAGGTGTCGGTGTCGAGGCCGATCTCGCGCTGGTTGATGATCGACTTCTTGTCCTTGTGGAGCACCTCGATGGGGTCCTCCACCGTGACGACGTGGCGGCGCATGGTGTTGTTGATGTGGTCGATCATCGCCGCCAGCGTGGTGGTCTTGCCCGAGCCCGTGGTGCCGGTGACGAGCACGAGGCCACGGGGCTCCAGCGCCAGGCGCTTGATGATCTCGGGGAGGTGCAACTCCTCGAAGGTGGGGATCTTGGTCGTGACCTGCCGCATGGCGATGCTGATGCTGCCGCGCTGCCGGAACACGTTGACGCGGAAGCGGCCGAGGTTGGCGGCGGAGTAGGCGAAGTCGATCTCGTTGTGCTCGCTGAAGCGGCGGATCTGCTTGTCGGTCATGATCGACGCCGCGACGTCCTTGGTGTCCTCGGGCGTGAGCGGCGGCTCGTCGAGCAGCAGCAACTCGCCGTCGACGCGGATCACCGGAGGGCTTCCCGCCTTGATGTGCAGGTCCGACGCAGTGCGCGCCATCATCTCGCTCAGCAGATCATCGATCGGTTTCATCGCAGCCCCAGTCGCTCGGGTTCTCTCTCCGTGTCTTTGTTCGGCAGAACCACGAAAAAGCTTACCTCTGATCGCGTCGGCGAGCGTGAAGGGGCGTCGTGGGCGGCGCTCGCGGGGGAGTCCCTTAGAAGCGGCCGCCGATCCAGGCGTCGCGGCCGGTCCAGGTGCCGTAGCGGACGACGTCACCGGTGTGCGGCGCCTCGATGCACGTGCTGCCCTCGACGAAGATGGCCACGTGGTGGCTGAAGCTCGCGTTGCCGAAGAAGATGAGATCGCCGGGGCGGAGGTCGCTGAGGGCGACCGGCGTGCTCGAGCGCTGCTGGTCGGTAGCGCCGTGCGACATTCCGATGCCGATCTTCGCGTAGCAGTACATGGTGAGGCCGCTGCAGTCGAACCCGCCGGGGCTGGCGCCGCCCCACACGTAGGGCACGCCGAAGAACTGCTGCGCGATGTTGACGATCTCCGGGTGGCCCGGGCTGTTGGGGTCGACGGGTCCCGGGATGGGCCCGGAGTAGCCCCGGAGCGCCAGCTGCGCGCGCAGCTTGGCCTGATACTTGAGCTTCTTGATCTGCTTCTTGATCTTGCCGGTGAGGTTCTGCAGGTCGCCCTGCAAGGCGATGAGCTCGTTCTTCTGCTGCTGCCGGTCGGCGACGAGCCGCGTGGCCGTCTTCTCGTCGGCCTCGAGCCGGACGCGGCGGTCCTTGATGTCGCGCTTGTAGGCGGCGATGGCGTGGACGGTGTCGACGTCGCTGTTGCCCAGGCGCTCCATCATGTCGAGCTCGCTGATGAACTCGTCGAAGTCGTTCGCCTGGAAGACGATGTCGATGACGTCGACGTCACGCGCCTTGTACATGTTGCGGGCGCGCTGCACGAGCTGGTCGTTGGCCGTGGTGAGATTCTTGCGGGTCGTCTCGAGCAGGCGCTGGTTCTCGTCGATCTTGGCGCGCACGGCCTCGAGCTGGCTGCTCGCCTGGTTGTACTTCTCGACGGCGATCTCCGATTGCGTGCTGACGTCGGAGAGTCGCTGCTCGACCGCCTGGAGGCGGTCCTTGGCCTTGGCGACTTCGCCGGCGGCGGAGGCCGCAGGGGCGGCGGCGAGCAGCACGGCCACGATGCCCACCAAGACGAAGATGGCGGTGCGGATGACGTTCCTGGGCGGGCTCACTCGGGTGCTGTCCTTCGGCGTCACGCCTGAGGTGACGCGCGGTCGCTTGCCGTGGTTCGGAGTGAAGAAGTATTCGCGTCTGAGGACGCGTTCCCTACGCGGTCGTGCGGGAACGCGTCCTCAGACGCGGGTGACTCAGGGCCGGCCGCCGATCCAGGCGCCGGAGATGGAGCCATAGCTCACAACGGAGCCGGTGTGCGGGGCGTTGATCATGCTGCCGCCGCCGACGTAGATGCCGACGTGGTAGCTGTAGCTGGCGTTGCCGAAGAACACGAGGTCGCCCGGCTGGAGCGCGTTGAGCGGCACGGGGGTGCTCGAGTGCTGCTGGTCGGTGGCGCCGTGCGAGAGGCCGATGCCGATCTGCGCGTAGCAGTACATGGCGAGGCCGGAGCAGTCGAAGCCGCTTGGGCTGGCGCCGCCGTACACATAGGGCACGCCGAGATATCGCTGCGCGATGGCCACGACGGCCGAGTGGCCGGAGCCGCCCGGGTCGACGACCGTGCCGCCGTCTCCGCCGGTGCTGCCGCCCGTGCCGCTGCCGCTGCTCGCCTGGGCCGCGGCGGCTTCGGCCGCGGCCTTGGCGGCCGCTGCCTGCTGGGCCTCGAGCCGGCTGATCTGCGACTTGAGGCCGGCGGTCATGCCCTCGAGCTTGTTCTGCAGACTCTGGACCTCAGCCTTGTGTTCCGCCGCCGCCGCCACGAGCCTGGTCGCGGACTTCTTGTCGGCGTCGAGCTTGACTCGCCGGTCCTTGATCTCGAGGCGGTACGCCTTGATGCTGTGCACGGTGTCGACGTCGCTGTTGCCCAGACGCTCCATCAGGTCGAGTTGGGTCACGAGGTCGTCGAAGCTGTTGGCGGCGAACAGGACGTCCACCACGCCCACGTCACGGGTCTTGTAGATGTCCAGGGCGCGGGCGCTGAGCTGCTTGTTGGCCACGTCGAGGTTGTACTCGGCGACCTTGAGCAGGTGCTCGTTCTGCTTGACCTGCGACTGGACGATGGAGAGCTGCGAGGTGGCCTCGTTGTACTTCTCCACGGCGACGTCGACCTGCTGGTAGACGGTCTGGAGACGGGACTGCACCTGGCGCAGCTGTGCTTTCTTGCTGCTGATGGGAGAGGCGAATGCGGAGGAGGCGAGAGCGAGGGCGAGAAGGAGGGTACCGAGCAGAACGCAGGTGGTCAGGATTGGCCGTTTGCCGTTCACTGCATCGCCTCCTTGCGGGCCGGCACCGTACCGCCCTCGTTGAGGTGAGCCCTCGCGTGCCAACTCACCAGACTCAAGTACGAGACCTTAACATCCGGCCGGGCGCATGACAACCGGCAGGCCCGCTTTGCTGAGCCCATTTCGAGCGTGCGGAGCGTCTGCCGACGCGGGACGCCGGACCCTGGGTCCGGCGTCCTCTCGGGCGTCAGTCGACGCCCGCGCGGCCTGTGGAGCCGCGCACCGTACCGCGCGGCGTCGGGCTCGGCCACATCTGCTCGAGAGCCTTGATGAAGGTCTTGTTGCGCTCGTCGCGGCGCCAGTTGCGGATGATCGCCATGCCCCACCAGTGGAACAGCAGTTGCTTGGTGAACTGCAGCCTGAAGATGTAGCCGAGCCAGGTGCGCACCGAGTAGAAGCGCGTGTAGCCGCGGAGCACCTCGATCTGCAGCTCGTAGGGCGTCATCCGTGCCGGCTCGAACACGGCGTGGTGGGCGTCGTAGAGCTCCCAGCGCTTGTCGAAGATGCGGCCCGCCTCGTCGAACTCCTGGAACTGAAGCGTGCCGGGCAGCGGCGTGAGGATGTTGAGCATCACGGTGTCTATCTTGTTCTTGATGGCGAAGGTGACGGTGTCGCGCACGGTCTGCACGTCGTCGCTGTCTGCGCCGAGGACGAACATGCCGTGGCTCTTGATGCCGTAGTCGTGCAGCACTTTGATGGCTTTCTCGATGTCGGCTACGGTCTGCGATTTCTCGAACTTGTCGAGGGTCTCCTGGTTGACGGACTCGAGACCCAGGTAGACGAGGTTGCAGCCGGACCGGCGCATCAGGTCGAGCAGTTCGGGGTCGCGCACGACGTCGGTACGCACCTGCGCGGACCACGGGACGACGAGGTCCTCGTCGATCATCATCTGCAGCAGCCGCTTGAGCCGCTTGCGGTTGGCGGCCATGTTGTCGTCGTAGAAGAAGACGCGCTCGGGGCGCTTGTCCTTAAGCTCGGCGATCACACTCTCGGCGCTGCGGAAGCGGTACTTCTTGCCGAACATGGCGGTGACCGAGCAGAAGGTGCAGTCGAACGGGCAGCCCCAGCTGGTCATGATGGGCACCGTGTTGATCTTGTCGCTGCCGACCAGGAGACGCAGGTCGGGGAAGGGCAGCTCGTCGAGGTCCGCGAGGGCATCGCGCGGCGGGTTGTGCACCGCGAGGCCGTCGCGCGTGAACGACAGGCCGGTGATGGTGTCGAGCTCGCGCCCGCCGTCCAGCGCGTCGATGAGCTCGAGCATGAGCTGTTCGCCGCCCTCGCCGCGGGCGACGTAGTCCACGTGCTCGAGCGCCTCGTCGGCCATGAAGGTCACGTGCGAGCCGCCGATGACCGTCGGGATGCCCTTGGCGCGGAGTTGGTCGGCGAACTCGTAGGCGGTCGTCGCCGTCGACGTGGTGCTCGAGAGCCCGACGAGCTGCGAGCTGTTCACGTCGTCCCAGTCGATGGGCGCCATTGTGGGGTTGTAGACGAGCACGTCGTGCCCCTGCTCCTTTAGGGTGGCCGCGATGATGGGCAGGCCCAGGCGGGGGAGGAGTACCTTCGCCCAGACGTGCATCCCGGGCGGCTCGGGCTCGATGAGGCGGATCTTCATTGTGCTCCTTGGAACAGGGAGGCGGCCGAACGGTGCTCCCACTGGACGGTCTGGGTGAAGCCGGCGTGCCGGCGTCGCCCTACGACCATAACGTAACACTTACGTTCACTCAAGCGATTTCCTCACGACTGCTCTCGCTCGCGCTGCCGGCGGTCCTTCTCCTCGCGCTCGAGGAGGATGTCCTCGGGGCTGCGCAGCACGAAGGCGAAGGCGGCGTGGGCGACGACGACTATGCCCCACGCCCCGACGGCGATCACGAACCAGGGGAACCCGCCGCCGGCGAGCCACCAGATGACGAAGAGGAAGACGCTGATGGCCGCCCAGACGATGAGGTCCATCCAGAACCACTGGCGCCGCGCTATGCGTACCGCCTCGCGCTCGCGCAGGGCGGCCTTCCCGAATTCATCCATGCTCTGCTCCTTCGTCAAGGATCGCGGCGATGTCGTTGCGCGTGCGCGTGAGCGCCGCGTCGATGCTCTCGGCCTGCTCGGGGCTGAGACCCACGCGCCGGGGGAGGCCGAGCTCGAAGCGGTCGAGCAGGCGGCCTAGAGTGACGCGCGCGCGGCGCGCGTGTGCGCGGCGGGAGATGTCCCGCCAGCTGGGTCCAAGGTCCTGACCCGCCAGCTCGGCCGCTCCCGCCGGCGTGAGCCGGTACACGCGCAGCCCGTCGCGTTCGTCGGAGGCGATGAGGCCGGCTTCCTCCAGTGTCACGAGCGCGGGGTAGATCGCCCCCGGGCTGGGACGCCACTGGCTGCCGACTCGGCGCTGGAGCTCCTGCATGATCGCGTAACCGTGCCCCTCGCCGAGCGAGGCGATCACGGAGAGGAGAGCCAGCTTGAGCTCTCCGCGGTTGAACACGCGAGCCATGAGGTGTCCGGGAGGTCGGGGACGGGTGCCCTGCCGCGCTGGAGCGCCACGACGCCGGGCGCGGCTCGGCACGAAGATAACGTAACAGTTACGTTCGGTCAATCGCGCGAGAGGCGCGGTCGGATCAGAAGAGAGAGGTGATGCCGACGCCGGCGAGGTATACGCCGGCCGCGACGGCCGCGGCGGCCGGGAGGGTGAGGACCCACGCCGTTGCGATGTTGCCGGCGACGCCCCAGCGCACCGCCTTGAGCCGCCTCGTCGCGCCCACGCCCATGATGGCGGCAGTGATCGTGTGGGTGGTCGACACCGGGAAGCCGAAGTGAGTCGCGATCTGGATGACGGTGGCGGCGCTGGTCTCGGCCGCGAACCCGTGGATCGGGTCGAGCTTGATGACCTTGGCTCCGAGGGTGTGCATGATGCGCCAGCCACCGGAGTAGGTCCCGGCCGCCATGGTGAGCGCGCAGGCCAGCTTCACCCAGAGCGGGATGGTGAAGGTGGCCAGATGGCCGCTGGACACGAGCGCCAGCGTGATGACGCCCATCGTCTTCTGGGCGTCGTTGCCGCCGTGTGCGTATGCCATGAACGCGGCGGAGAACGGCTGCAGGCGACGGAACGTGCGGTTCACGGGGGCGAGCGGGCGCTTGCGCACGATCCACATGAGGATGGTCATCAGCAGATACGCCGCCGCGAAGCCGATCACCGGGGAGAACACCATGGGGAGGATGATCTTGTCCACGACCCCGCTCCACTCCACCCCCGACACGCCCACGGCGGCGAGCATGGCTCCGATGAGGCCGCCGAACAGCGCCTGAGACGAGCTGGACGGAAGGGCGAAGTACCAGGTGACGAGGTTCCACACGACTGCACCGACCAGTGCTGCGAGTACGAGCGGCAGCGTCACCAGGTTGGTGTCGACGATGCCCTTGCCGACCGTGCTCGCCACATTCGTCGAGACGAGCGCCCCGAACAGGTTGAAGCCTGCCGCCATGAGGACCGCGACGCGAGGCGAGAGCGCGCGCGTGGAGACCGAGGTCGCGATCGCGTTGGCGCTGTCGTGGAAGCCGTTGGTGTAATCAAAGACGAGCGCCAGGAGGACGATCGTGATGAGGATGACCACGGTCTGTACTCAGGTCAGTTGTGCTTGAGTACGATGCTCTCGATGACGTTGGCCACGTGCTCGCACTCGTCGATGGCGGCCTCGAGGATCTCGTAGATGTCTTTCCACTTGATGATGTCGGTGCAGTGCATGTCGCCTTCGAAGAGGCTCGCCATGGCGTCGCGCAGGATGCGGTCGCCGTCGTTCTCCAGACTGTTGATGGCGATGATGCGCTCGTCGAGCCCCTTGGGCTTCTCGAGGTTGTCCATGCACTCCTTGAGCAGCGGAGTTGCTGTGGCGATGACCTGCGCCTGGCGGCGCGCCTGCTCGGTGATCTCGCCGACGCGGTACAGCATGACCATGTCGGTGGCCGCCTCGATGTTGTCGAGGATCTCGTCGGTGGTGGACACGAGGTCGTAGATGTCCTCGCGGTCGATCGGCGTGATGAACGACTTGTTGAGCTTGCGGATGATGTCGTGCACGATCTTGTCGCCCACGTGCTCGTGTTCGAGGATGGCTGCCGCGATGCCTTTGCGGTCGCCGTCGTTCATGAACTTGACCAGGAGCTGCCCCGCCGAATCGAGGTTGGCGGCCAGCTCTGAGAACAGCCGGAAGTAGTCGTGTTCCTTGGGGACCAAGCTGAGTCTCACACGGCCTCCTTTCCCGAGTCCCGCCGTGCGCCGCGCGTAATGCTATACGCATTGGGACCGCGCGCAACCCCCTCTCGCGGCCCCGCTGAGACCGGTCCGCGAGCAGGCCCTCCGGTCTCCCGGGCGCGCCGCCCGGTCGGGGTCAGGAGGGTGGGGACGGGGCGGCAACCGGCGCCGCCGCCGGGTGTCGTCGCGCCAGACAACGGCCGGCACGGCCCGCGGCCGTCAGGTTCTAGGCCTCCGGTCCGTTAAGGGTATGTAGAGGATCGAGCCGTCCTGTCCCGGCCTCCGTGGCCGGAGGAGGTAGAACGTGAAGAAGCTGTTCCTCGTCGTCGTGGTCGTCGCTCTGGCTCTGACGCTGGTACCGCTGGCGCTTGCCGCCCCGGGCGGCGGCTGGAAGCACGGCCATGCCAAGTTCAACCTGGTAGGCAAGGTCGTCTCCGTCGACACGTCCACGGGCGGCGAGACCAGCGCCGGTACGATCGTGATCCACGTTAAGGCCGGCACGAAGACCGTCCGCGGGCTGCGCCGCACGGACGCGTCCTTCGTGGTCGCCGCCGACGCCAAGGTCTGGTTGCTGGGCAAGCGCCACGCGGTCGCCGAGACGCTCGCTGACGTGGCTGCGGGCGACACAGTCAAGGCTCGCGGCGTCATCACCAAGGTCGACAACGGCGACGGTACGACCACCCTCACCTACACGATCAGGAACCTGAAGTACCACGACCTGACGCCCTGACGTCCGGCCGGGTCGTCCCTCCGGCGCCGCCCCGAGCCTCACGGACGCGCCGCCCCGCGCGGCCCGCTGCGATTGCCGACGATGGGCACCGGCCCGGCTCGCGACCAGCGGGCCGGGCCGGCGGCGTCTCGGGCGCGGTCCCCGTCGTTCGCCGCGCCGCCCGTGTGTGAAGGGCGTGCGTATTCGGTAGAGTGCACCTCGATGGAGGCCGACCTTTCCGCATATTTCGAGGAGGTCGAGGCGCGCTTCGACAACGCGCACGACCTGGACCTGGGGCTCGAGGAGGAGTTCCAGGTGCTCGACAAGGATACGCTCGCGCTCACCGGCGCCTTCAGGGAGCTGCGCGACTCCGCGCCGCAGCGGCTGCGCGAGCGCATCGCCGGCGAGCTGCTCACCTCGGAGATCGAGGTCAGCACGCCGCGCACGCTGCACTTCGGGCAGGCGGCGAAGCAACTCCTGCTCAACCGCGTCGAGCTGTTCACCCACGCCGATCAGCAGGGGTACGCGCTCGGCTGCACCGGCACCCACCCGTTCTCCGGCTGGAAGGACCAGCAGATCATCGACACGCCGCACTACCGGGTGGTCGAGGACACGCTCAAGTACGTCGCGTGGCGCAACAACACCTGGGCGGCGCATGTGCACGTGGGCGTGCGCGGCTGCGACCGGGCCGTCGCCGTCTGCGACGCCCTCCGCACCTACCTGCCGCACATCCTGGCGCTCTCGGCCAACTCGCCCTTCATCGAGGACGTCTGGACGCAGCTGCACTCCGTGCGCACACAGACGTTCGTGCGTATGTTCCCGCGCTGCGGCATCCCCGATGTGTTCGGCACCTGGGCGGAGCACCGCGGCTTCTACGAGGAGCTCATCCGCACCAACTGCATCCAGGAGTTCACGCAGATCTGGTGGTCGGTGCGGCCGCACCACAAGTTCGGCACGGTCGAAGTGCGCATCTGCGACGCGCAGACGGAGGCTTGGCAGAGCCTGGCGATCTCGTCGCTCACCGTCGGACTCGTCGCACACCTGGCGCGCGTGTACGACGAAGGCATGCCGCTGCCGATCCTCGACACGCGGTACGTGGAGGAGAACCTCTGGCGGGCCATCCGCCATGGGCTGGACGGCAAGCTTGTGGACTGGAACATGGGCGAGGAACTGCCGGCGGCCGACGCCATCCGGCACCTCGTCGAGCTCGCGGCGCCCTACGCCGACGCCATCGGCCTGAGCCCGCACCTCGCCGACGTGGAGCGCATGCTGCGGGACGGCAACGGCGCGCAGCGGCAGGCACGCGCCTTTCAGGAAGGCAAGAGCTTGAGAGAGGTCTTTGCCGGGACGGTCGAGGCGGCCCACCGCAGCTCCGTCCCGCGGGAGTAAGGAACGAGGAGAGAGCGATGGCGGACGACGAGCACGGCAGGGTGATCCCCGACGAGGAGCGGGCGAAGCAGATCCTCGAGCAGCTGAAGAGCGTGCACACCTTCGACCTCGCCTACGAGACGATGGTGGGGCTGGTCAACTTCGGCTCGCAGAAGATGGGCCTGCTCGAGGAGACACGCGAGGTCCGTGACCTCGCCGACGCGCGTCTGTCCATCGAGCTGGTGCGGGCGATCCTCGAGGTGATAGAGCGTGAGCAGGGGCCGGACCGCACGCGCGGGCTGCACGACGCCCTGGCGCAGATGCAGCTCGCCTACGCGCATGCGGTGCAGCTCGACAGCGCGGAGAGAGACGCCGGCCGGGAGGCGGCGCAGGGAGGGGGCGGCGCCGGTGCGCACGCCGCTGCGGACGACGCCGCGCCTCAGGCGGACGAGCCGGCCGGGGCGGACGCGGCTGACGTCGGCGAGCGGCCGGCCGAAGAGTCCGGAACGGCGCCCGCGAAGCCGGCTGCGAAGAAGCCGGCCGCGAAGAAGCCTGCGGCGAAAAAGCCTGCGGCGAAGAAGAAGCCGGCCGTGAAGAAGAAGCCGGCCGGCGAGAGCTGATCGGGCACGGGCGTCAGACGCTCGAGAGCTCCCAGAAGCGGGACTCCTCGAGCTCGTCGCCGGGCTCCACGACGATGAACTCCTCGTCGTGCGGCCCGGCGACCAGTTTCTCCAGGAAGCGCAGCGACCCGGTGAGCCTCTCGAGCGGCAGGTCGTAGAACCGCTTGACCGTCTCGAGGTACTGCATCTTGTCCTCGAGCCCGGCGACGCCCGGCGTCTCGATCACCGCCAGACGCGTGTAGTGCTCCATGATGAGGCGCGCCACCCTCGCCGCCTTCTCCTCGCCGTACTTGGGGACGATCTCGCGATACTCCGTGTAGGGATCGCGGATGAAGTCGATCCAGCCGCGAGTGTAGTAGTAGGTGCCCGGCTGTGCGCCGTGCTCCTCGAGGTACCGGGCGCGGGAGCCGAGCAGGAGCGAGATGCAGTCGTCGGCGGCCGGCAGGATCAGGCGGTGGTCGCCGCCGCACAGGCCGACTGTGCCGTTGCTGCAGCGCGCGCACGAGAGGTAGATGTCGCAGTCGCCGGGCGTGCCGTCGATGCGCTCCTGCAGGGCGGCGCGCATCCTGTCGGGGTAGTCGTGCAGCGCGCCGTCGACGAACTCGACCTCGAGGCCGCGGCCGTCGCGTTCGATCACGGCCTCGATCTCGTTGCGGAGCACCTCACAGCTGACGATCCTGGGTGGAACAGCCATGGCTGCATGGTAACAGGACCGTCCCGGTCCTGCCCGCGCCGCGCACGTGTACGGGGTCCGGTGGCCTGCGATAGCATTGTCCTCTCGCACCCGGGACGACACACCCGCGCGGCCACCTGAACGGCGCGCGCGGTCTCAGACCACGAGGAGGACCACCGTGAGCGTCAACAAGGTACTTGTCGCAGGCGCCGGCCAGATGGGCGCCGGTATCGCCCAGGTCTCCGCCGCCGCCGGTCTCGACGTCGTGATGATCGACGTCGCCGACGAGTTCATCGCACGGGGCATGGCCGGCATCGAGAAGGGCCTCGGCCGGCTGGTGGAGAAGGGGCGCATGGACGCCGCGGACCGGGACTCCGCCCTGGCGCGCATAACCACGAGCACCGACATGACCGCCGGCGCCGACGCCGACCTGTTCGTGGAGGCGGCGCCGGAGTCCATGGACATCAAGAAGGACCTCTTCACGCGCGCCGCCGCGACTCTCCGCGAAGATGCCATCCTGGCCAGCAACACCTCGAGCCTGCCGATCGGTGACCTCGCGAAGTTCGTCACCGGCCCCGGCCGCTTCGTCGGCATCCACTTCTTCAATCCCGTGCCGATGATGGCGCTGGTCGAGGTCGTGGTGGGCGAGGCGACAAGCGACGAGACCGTCGCCGCCGCGCGCGCCTACGCCGAGGCCGTCGGCAAGACGCCCATCACCGTCGCCGACTCTCCCGGCTTCGTCGTCAACCGCATCCTCTTCCCGATGATCAACGAGGCCGCCAACGCCTACCACGAGAAGGTGGCGAGCGCCGAGGACATCGACACCGGCATGAAGCTCGGCGCCAACTGGCCCATGGGTCCGCTGGCCCTCGCCGACCTCGTCGGCCTCGACACCACGTCGGCCATCCTCGAGACGCTCGAGCGCGAGCTCGGCGACGCCAAGTACAAGCCCAGTCCGGCGCTGACGGACCTCAGGGACGCGGGCAAGCTCGGCCGCAAGTCCGGTTCCGGGTTCTACGACTACGGGAAGTGACCACCTCGTGAGCCCACTCGAACGCGGCTACGTCCAGGTCTACACCGGCGACGGCAAAGGCAAGACCACGGCGTCGCTCGGCCTCGTGCTGCGCGCGCTCGGCCAGGGCCTGCGGCCGGCCGTCCTGCAGTTCATGAAGGCCGACCCGAACTGGGGCGAGATCGTGACTCTCAAGAAGCTGGGCGTGCCGGTGCATCAGTGCGGGCTCGAGCACTGGGTGCACGCCGGGAAGGTCTCGGCCGAGGACCGGGCCGCGGCGATCGCGGGCTTCGACCGCGGCCGGGCGCTCGTCGAGAGCGAAGACTACGACCTGGTCGTACTGGACGAGCTCGTGACGGCCGTCTTCTTCGAGCTCGTCCCGCTGAGCAGCGTGCTGGAGCTCATCGCCGCCAAACCGGCGGGCGTGGAGCTGGTCATCACCGGCCGCCGCGCCGCCGAGGAGCTCATCGCGGCGGCCGACCTGGCCACCGAGATGCGCCCGCTCAAGCACTACTACGACGCGGGCGTGCACGCGCGGCCCGGCATCGAGTTCTGAGAGGCCGCGCATGACGCACACGCTCATCTACCCGCACACGACCGTGCACAACGCCGCCGGCCACCTCGAGATCGGCGGCTGCGACGTGGTGGACCTGGCGCATGAGTTCGGCACACCGCTGTTCATCTACGACGAGCAGACGCTGCGCGACCAGTGCCGCGCGTACAAGGCGGCGTTCGGCGCGCGCACCGAGCTCTTCGAGATCGTGTACGCGAGCAAAGCCTTCAGCTGCCGCGCGATGGCGCAGCTGGTCGCGCAGGAAGGCCTCTCGATCGACGTCGCCACCGGCGGCGAGCTCGCCGCCGCCGTCGCCGCCGGCTTCCCGGCGGAGCGTGTCTACTTCCACGGCAACAACAAGTCCGTGGCCGAGATCGAGGCCGGCCTGGACGCCGGCATCGGCCACTTCGTCGTGGATTCGTTCGAGGAGATCGAGCGGCTGGAGGCGGCGACCGCCGCCCGGGGCCGCCCCCAGGACGTCATCGTCCGCGTCACGCCGGGCGTACGCCCCAACACGCACGACTTCATCCAGACCGGCCAGCAGGACAGCAAGTTCGGCTTCGGGCTGGCCGACGGGCGCGCGCACCAGGCGGTGCGCCGCCTCAAGGACGCGCCCCACCTCGAGCTCGTGGGCGTGCACGCGCACATCGGCTCGCAGATCTTCGAGCTCGACTCGTACCAGCGCGAGGTGGAGGTGCTCTTCGTCGCCATCGACGAGTGGCGTCGCGACTTCGGCTTCGAGTGCCGCATCTTCAATATCGGCGGCGGGCTCGGCATCCGCTACACGACGGCGGACCAGCCCAGCTCCATCGCCGAATTCGCCGAGATCGCCGTCGGCGCCGTCCGCGCCGGGGCCGAGAAGCACGGCATGCCGATGCCGCGCCTGTTCGTCGAGCCCGGGCGCAGCATCGCCGGCAAGGCCGCCGTGACGGCGTACACGGTCGGCACCGTCAAGGTCATCCCCGGCGTGCGTACCTATGTGGCCGTGGACGGCGGCATGAGCGACAATCTGCGACCCATGCTCTACGACTCCAAGTACGAGGCGCTGCTGGCGAACAAGGTGGAGGAGGAGCCGACTGACGTCGTCACCATCGCCGGTAAGCACTGCGAGTCGGGCGACGTGCTGGTGCGCGATGTGCACATCGCTCCGCCCGAGCCCGGCGACGTCCTCGTCACGCCGAGCACGGGGGCCTACGGCTACGCGATGGCCAACAACTACAACGCGCAGCCGCGCCCCGCCGTCGTCCTGGTGGGCGAGGGCCGCGCGCGCGTCATCATCGAGCGAGAGACCTGGGACGACGTGCTGCGCCTGCAGCGCCCGCTCGTCCCCTGACCACCTCACGACCGCGGAGGACAGGCAGTGGACAAGGTAGGCATCGGGCTCCTCGGGTACGGCACCGTGGGGTCCGGCGTGGGCAAGCTGCTCAAGAAGAACGCCGAGGACATCACGCTGGCGACCGGCAAGCAGGTGGCGCTCAAGCGAGTGCTGGAGAAGGACCCGGGCTTCAGTCATCCCGAGCTCGACCCCGGCGTCGTGACGACGCGCTTCGAGGACATCCTCGAGGACCCCGAGATCTCCATCGTCGTGGAACTCATCGGGGGGACGGGCGCGGCGCTCGACTTCCAGCTGCGCGCCCTCAGGGCCGGCAAGGACGTGGTGACGGCCAACAAGCAGCTCCTGGCGCAGCACGGCGCCGAGCTCTTCGCGGCAGCGGAGGAGAGCGGCGTGCACCTCCGCTTCGAGGCGAGCGCGGTCGGCGCCGTCCCCGTCATCAAGGTGCTGCGCGAGTCGCTGGTGGCCGCCGAGGTCAACACGGTGTTCGGCATCGTCAACGGCACCACCAACTACATGCTGAGCGAGATGGCCGCGACCGGAGCAGACTACGACGAAGTCCTCAAGGAGGCCCAGCGTCTCGGCTACGCCGAGGCCGACCCCACCGAAGATGTCGGTGGCAAGGACGCCGCGGCCAAGATGGCGATCCTCAGCTCGATCGCCTTCCACAGCCGCACCGGTCTCGACGACGTTCCGTATGAGGGCATCACCAAGGTCTCGTCCACCGACATCGCCCACGGCGTGCGCCTCGGCCTCACGGCCAAGCTCCTCGGCGTGGCCAAGCTCATCGACGGCCGCATGAACGTGCGCGTGTACCCCGCGTTCCTGCCCAGTACGCACCCGCTGGCCGGCGTCACCGGAGCGTACAACGCCGTGTTCCTCACCAGCGACGCGTTCGACGAGATCATGCTGTTCGGCCCGGGCGCCGGCAGCGTGCCCACCGCCTCGGCCGTCATCGGCGACGTCATCTCCGTGGTCAACACGGTGAAGGGCAGCTTCGTGCAGAACTGTCTCTGCTACAAGGACGTCCCGTTCTTCCCCGACGACGACATGGTCTCGAGGTTCTACCTCAGGTTGAGGGTGAACGATCAGCCAGGCGTGCTCGCCAAGGTCAGCGCGCTGTTCGGCGAGCACGAAGTGAGCATCCATTCCATGGTCCAGGAGGGCGGCGGCGAGCAGGCCGAGCTCGTCCTGCTGCTGCACCCGGTGCGCGAGGCCCAGTTCTTCGCCGCCCTGCGCCAGATCAGCGCACTGCCCGACGTACACGGCGAGCCCGCCGTCATCCGCGTCGAAGGCGACGCCTAGCCGGCGGCGCCTCGGAGGAGAGGAGAGATCATGAGTGACAAGAAGGGCCGCATCGGCATCCTCACCGGCGGAGGCGACATCCCCGGTCTCAACCAGGCGATCCGCGGCGTGACGCTGCGCGCGCTGCACGAGGGGTATGAGGTCATCGGCATCCGCCGCGGATGGGCGGGGCTCATCAACCTGAAGCGCGAGGCCGGCGCCGACAACAGCGAGTGGATCGTGCCGCTCGACAAGGGCATCGTCGAGCGCTACGCGTACTCCGGCGGCACGTTCCTGCACTCGTCGCGCACACGCCCGAGCACGGTGCCGCTCAAGGACGTGCCGGCGCACCTCAAGGACAAGTACACGGCCGAGAAGAACGACCTGACCGACGAAGTGATCGCCAACCTCGAGTTCCTCGGCGTCGACTACCTGGTGCCGAGCGGCGGCGACGACACCCTCAGCTACGGGGTCGAGCTCGGCCGCCGCGGGTTCCCCGTGGTCGCCATCCCGAAGACGATGGACAACGACGTGCCGGGCACGGACTACTGCATGGGCTTCGGAACCTGCGTGAACCGCACCATCGAGATGGCCCGCCAGGTGACCAGCTCGGCCGCCTCGCACGAACGCATCGTCATCCTCGAGGTCTTCGGCCGCTACGCCGGCTTCACGGCGCTGCTGCCGACGTTCGCCGGCGCGGCGGACCGCTGCGTGATCCCCGAGCACGAGTTCGACATGGAGAAGCTTGCGCGGCTGCTCGTCGAAGACCGCAACGGCCGCCCCGAGGGCTACTCCGTGTGCATCGTCAGCGAGGGCGCCATGCCCGCCGGCGGCGAGATGGTGTTCATGGGCGGCGAGAAGGACATGTTCGGCCACGCCAAGCTCGGCGGCATCGGCCAGAACGTGAGCAACAAGGTCAAGGAGCTCGCGCCTCAGCATAACGGCGGCAAGAAGATCGACATGATCTCCATGAACCTGAGCTACCTGGTGCGCAGCGGCGCGCCGGACGCGATCGACTGCGTCGTCCCCACGGCCTACGGGAATCTCGCTGTCGACCTGATCATGAAGGGGCAGACCGGGCGCATGGTCGCGCTGCGGGACGGCAAGTACGGCTCGGTGCCGATCGACGAGGTCGTCTCGACCAAGAAGGTCGTGGACGTGGATCGCTACTACGACACCGACCGCTACCGCCCGAAGTACGATGCTCTCGAGCTCTCGCCGCTCATGGTCCTCGGCGGCTCGGCGTGAGCTACGCCGTCGGGAAGGCGGCCTGATGCGCCGGCGCCTGCTCCTGGTCCCCGACGGGATGGCCGACGAGCCCCAGGCCGCGCTGGGAGGCAAGACCCCGCTCGAGGCCGCCGACACACCCGTCATGGACGCACTCGCGCGCGGCGGCATCTGCGGGCTGGTGAGGACCGTGCCCGACGGCATGACGCCGGGCAGCGACGTCGCCAACCTGGCCGTGCTCGGGTACGACCCGGCCGCCTGCTACACCGGGCGCAGCCCGCTGGAGGCGGCCAGCCTGGGCGTCGAGCTCGGGCCGGACGACGTCGCCTACCGGCTCAACCTCGTCACGGTGGCCGGCGGGCTGCTGAAGGACAACACCGCCGGCCACATCCCCAGCGACGAGGCGCGCCGCTGCGTCGAGGCCCTGCAGGCCGAGCTGGGCGGCGGCGCGTTCGAGTTCTACGTCGGCGTCAGCTACCGGCACCTGCTGGTGTGGAGGGGCGGATACGTGGTGCCCTGCACACACCCTCACGACATCCTCGACCGGCCGGTGGCCGGCCACCTGCCCGGCGAAGCCGCGGGAGTGGCCGGCGAGGGTACGCCGGCGGCAACGCTGACCGCGCTCCAGGAGGCCGCCGACGCCGTGCTCGCGCGCGAGCGGCCGGGCACGAGCGCCTGGTTCTGGGGCGAGGGCACGGCGCCGCACATCGAGCCGTTCCGCGAGCACTTCGGCCTCAGCGGCGCTGTGGTCGGCGCCGTGGACCTGGTGCGCGGCATCGGCCGTCTCGCCGGGCTGGACGTGATCGACGTGCCCGGCGCCACCGGGGGACTCGACACCGACTACGGCGCCAAGGCGAGCGCCGCTCTGGCGGCGCTCGAGGACCACGACCTCGTGTGGGTGCACGTGGAGGCCCCCGACGAGGCCGGCCACATGGGCGACCTGCGCGAGAAGGTCCGCGCCATCGAGCGCGTGGACCGGGAGATCCTCGCGCCCATCATGGCGTCGTCCGGTCGGCGTCCCGGCGTACTTGTGGTCCCCGACCACCTCACGCCGCTGCGCACGCGCACGCACGCCGCCGGGGCCGTGCCGTTCGTCATCAGCGAGTCCCTGCCGGGCTCCGGCGGCGGGGGCGCGATGAACTTCGGCGAGACGCAGGCCGCCGCCACCGGGCTGTACGTCGGCAGCGGCAGCGCGCTGATGCGGCTGTTCCTCGAGGCGACGGGGTAAGTACCCGCCGGTGGCGCCGCCCCACGGGCGCCTCAGGCAAGGACTGCGGGAGGAGCCGCCGCGATGAGCGCGTCTCAGGAACAACCGGATCGGTCGGCAGGTGCGCGGGGGCGCGGGCCCGGGTTCGCGCGCGACCGCGTCTCCGAAGAGCCGGTCGTGGCCACCACCAGCGCCGAGCGCTACGTGATGGGCGGGGGCCGTGCCTCTCGGCTCGTCATCAAGGAGGGCGACCTCTTCCTGTATGCCAATGAGCTGGGTCAGGTGCCCGGCACGGAGAACTCGGCGCTGGGGCTGTACTACCGCGACACGCGCTACCTGAGCCGTTATGAACTCAGCATCGCGGGGCGGCAGCCGGTGTTCCTCAGCGCCAGCGCCGACCGCGGCTACGCGGCGACGGGGGAGCTCACCAACCTCGAGGCGCGCACCGCTGATGGTCACGTGCTGCCGCAGGCGACCATCCACGTGCGCCGCACGCGCTTCGTCTCCGACCGCCTCTACGAGCTGCTGCGCGTGCAGAACTACCACCAGCGCGAGGTGGAGCTGGTGCTGGACCTGTACCTCGACGCCGACTTCGCCGACCTCTTCGAGGTGCGTGGCAGCCGTCGCCGGCGCCGGGGATCGCGGCTCGCCCCCAAGGTCGGCGACGGCTCGCTGACGCTGTCGTACCTTGGCCTGGACGATGTCACCCGTCAGACGGTGATCCGCTTTCACGACCGGCCGGAGTCGGTCAAGCAGGGCCGGGCGCGGTTCCGGCTGCACCTGCCTCCGGGCGGGCGAGCCATCCTGCGTTACGACGTGCAGGTGATCTCCCCTGGGGCCCCGGGCGAGGCCGGCGGGGAGTTCAACGCGCGCATCGGGGCGCTTCGCCACGAGCACGAGCGTTGGGAGTCGGAGGCCACCGACATCTTCACGGACAACGAGGAGCTGAACCGGGCGCTGCGCCGCGGCCAGCAGGACCTGCGCATGCTGAGCACGGTGATCGACGGCGACCGCGTGCCGCTCGCCGGGGTGCCGTGGTTCGTGGCGCCGTTCGGCCGCGAGATGGCGTTCGTCGGGCTCGAGACGTTGCTGCTGGACCTGCGCTGGGCGCGGGCGGCGGCGTCGTTCCTGGCCCGCCGCCAGGGCACGAGCGACAACGCCTTCCGCGAGGAGCAGCCCGGCAAGATCATGCACGAACTGCGGCGCGGCGAGCTGGCCGCGATCCGCGCAGTCCCGCACACGCCGTACTACGGCTCGGTGGACTCCACGGCGCTGTGGCTGCTGCTGGTGGCCGAGCTCGCCGTGTGGACCGGCGACCTGGACGGGTTCGAGATGCGCTCCCCGGCCGTGGACGCCGCGCTGGCGTGGATCGACGGACCCGGCGACCCAGACGGCGACGGGTTCGTGGAGTACGAGCGTCGTTCGCGCGTCGGCCTGCGCAACCAGGGCTGGCGCGACTCGCAGGACGCGGTGGTGCACGAGGACGGCGCCCCGGCCGAGGGTCCGGTAGCCCTCGCCGAGACGCAGGGCTACGTGTACTACGCCAAGCGGCGCCTCGCCGCGGTGTACGGGCAGCTCGGCGACGTGGAGCGCGCGGAGCGGCTGGCGCAGTCCGCCGCGCGTCTCAAACGTTCCTTCAACGAGCGCTTCTGGATGGAGGACCAGGGGTTCTTCGCCCTGGCCCTGGACGGCCGCAAGCGCCAGGTGAGGACCGTATCGTCCACCGTCGGGCACGCGCTGTGGTCGCGCATCGTGGCCGAGGAGCACATCCCCGACGTGGTGCACCGGCTCATGGCTCCCGACATGTTCACCGGCTGGGGTATCCGCACACTCAGCAAGGACGCGCGCTTCTACAACCCCGTGAGCTTCTACAACGGCAGCGTGTGGCCGTTCGACACGGCCCTCATCGCGAACGGCCTCAAGAAGCACGGCTACGTGCAGGAGGCCGGCCGCCTCGCCTGGGGCCTGCTGGAGGCGGCCGCCGCCCACGAGTACTCGCGTCTGCCGGAGATGTTCTGCGGCTTCACCCGGCACACGGTCGACCGACCGGTCTCGTTCCCCATGGCCTGCTCTCCGGACTCCAACTCCGCCGCGGCGCTGTTCCTCGTGCTGCAGTCGATGCTCGGCATCTACGCCCAGGCCGAGGAGAACATCGTGTACGTGCACAACCCCGTGCTGCCGCGCTGGCTGGGCGAGGTGACGTTGAGCAACCTCCGCGTCGGCCGAACGACCATGCGCCTGCGCTTTCGGCGCGAGGGCGGGCAGACGAGCTTCTCGGTGCTGGACAAGCAGGGGCCGGGGCGTATCGTGGTGGTCGAATGACCCAGCTCACCATCGCCCACATCAGCGACATCCACGCCGGTTCGCCGTACTTCGTGCCCAGCATGATGGACCGGGTGGTGGTCGAGATCAACGAGCTGGCGCCGGACATCGTCCTGTGTACCGGCGACCTCACCGAGATGGGCTTTCGCCCGGACTACGTCACCGCCAAGGAGTACCTGGACCGCATAGAGGCGCCGCGGGTGGTAGTCCCCGGCAACCACGACGCGCGCAACGTCGGGTACGTGCACTTCGAGGAGCTCATCGGGCCGCGCTGGCAGACGATCCTCATCGAGGACGTCAAGATCGTCGCGCTCGACTCCTCCGAGCCGGACCTGGACTACGGGCAGATCGGCAGGGCGCGCTACGACTTCCTGCGCGAGGAGTACGCCCGCCCGGCGGCGTTCCGCATCTTCATGCTGCACCACCACGTGCTGCCCATCCCCGGCACCGGGCGCGAACGCAGCATGGCGCTCGACGCCGGCGACCTTCTCGAGGTGCTGCAGGAATGCAACGTCAACCTCGTGCTGTCGGGTCACAAGCACGTCCCTTACGCCTGGCGGCTCGAACGCCTCTTCGTCATCAACGCCGGAACCTGCAGCTCGCTACGCCTCCGGGGCAATACCAAGGCGTGCTACAACCTCATCCGGATCGAGGACGACCGGGTGCGCGTAGCGCGCAAGTACCCGTTCCACGGTGAGGAGGAGCTGATCGACTTCGTGCCGTCGACCGCCGCCTTCGACAAGTACATCTGCCGGCTCCAGGAGGAGAGCAGATAGATCCTCGCCCGCCGCGCGCCGTCGTGCTCGTCGACGGCGAACATTACCCACCCGTCGTCGCGGCCGCGGTGGAGCGGCTGCGGCGCACGTACGCCGTCGAAGCGGGCTTGTTCGCCGGCGGACGCGAGAAGCTGCGCGGCGCGGACGGCGCCGCCGGCGCGGGGGAGGGAGGCGACGAGAGGGCCGGGCTCGCCGTCCTGGCGGCCGAGATAGGGGTGCCGCGGCTGGACGCGGTGGAACCGCGGGGCGCCGCGGCGCACGTGGTGCTCGACGGCGTGCGTGCCGCGCTGCGTGCGGCGCGCGCCGAGGTCCTCGTCGACCTCTCCGACGAGCCCGTCGTCGGTTACCACGAGCGCTTCCTGCTCATGAGCGCGGCGCTCGCAGAGGGCGCCGCCTACATGGCCCCGGACACCGAGGTGCGGCCGCAGCGGTTCGCCCGGCTCGCGCGCACGCCCTCGCTCGCCGTGATAGGCACCGGCAAGCGCGTCGGCAAGACCGCCGTGAGCGGCTGGCTGTGCCGGCGGCTCGACGCCGCCCGGCGGGCGGACGGCGGCGTCGTGGTGCTCGCCATGGGCCGTGGCGGGCCGCCCGAGCCGGAGCTGATCCCGGGCGGCGACCTCGGTCCTTCGGACCTGCTCGCCGCGTCCCGCGCCGGCCGCCACGCGGCCAGCGACTGTTACGAGGACGCCGTGCTCGCCGGCGTCACCGCCGTCGGCTGCCGCCGCTGCGGCGGCGGCCTGGCCGGCATGACGTTCGACGACAACGTCCGCGAGGCGATCCCGCTGCTGGAGCAGCGCGCCGCCGCCCTGGCGGTCGTCGAGGGCAGCGGCGCCGTGGTGCCGCCCGTCCGCGCCGACGCCACGCTGTGCGTCGCAGGAGCGGGCCAGCCGGCCGACTACGTCGCCGGCTTCCTCGGCAGCTACCGGCTGCTGCTCAGCGACGCTCTCGTGCTCACGCAGTGTGAGCCGCCGTTCGCCGGGCCCGGCACCGTGGCCGCCCTGACGGCGGCGGCGCGAGGCGTGGCGCCTGGTCTCGAGGTCGTGCCGACGGTGTTCCGGCCGCGGCCGGCGCAGGACGTACGTGGCCGCCGCGTGGCCTTCTTCACCACGGCGCCGGAGGCGGCCGCGCCGCGGCTCGCCGCGGCGCTCGCCGAGGAGTACGGCGCCGACGTCGTGCTCGTCTCGTGCGACCTCGCCGACCGGCGCCGGCTGCCGGCCGCAGTCGCGCGCGCCGCCGCCGAGGCGGATGTGTTCCTGACGGAGATCAAGGCGGCGGCGGTGGACGTGGTCGCGGAGGGCGCCGCGGCGGCCGGCCGCGAGCTCGTGTTCTGCGACAACGAGCCGGTGGCGCTCGCCGGGGACCTCGGCGCCGCCGTCGACCGGCTCGCCGGGCTGGCCGCGGAACGTTTCGCCGCGCGCGGAGCCTCCTGATGCCTCGCTACCAGGAGATCCCGCTCATCGACGAGCACGACGCGAGCCCGTTCAGCAAGGGCCTGATGGCCCAGACGCTCATGTCGACGGGCCTCGCGCCCGAGCTCGCCTACAACGTGGCGGCCGCCGTGGAGCGGCGCCTGCGGCGCCGCGGCGCGGCGGCCCTCACCCTCGAAGACCTGCGACGCATTGCGCGCGACCAGCTGGGTCCCGAGCACGGCGACGAGCTCATCGAGCGCTTTCGCCAGTGGCAGACGCTCCGCCGCCTCGAGACGCCGCTCATCATCCTCATCGGCGGCGCGACCGGCGTCGGCAAGAGCACCCTGGCCACGCAACTGGCGCATCGCATGGGCATCACCCGCGTCATCGGCACCGACATGGTGCGGCAGACCATGCGCGCGTTCTTCGCGCCCGAGCTCATGCCGGCCATTCACACGTCTTCATTCGACGCCGCCTCGGCCGTGCGTGTGCCGGTCGCGCGCGAGACCGACCTCAGCAAGATGGGATTCATCGAGCAGACCAAGGCGGTGTCGGTGGGCATCGAGGCGCTGGTGCGCCGCGGCGTCGACGAGGCGCAGCGCATGGTGGTGGAAGGCGTCCACCTCGTACCCGGCTACCTCGACCGTTCGCGCTGGGGAGAGGCCATCGTGCTGGAGTTCCTGGTCGCGATCTCCGACAAGGAGCGCCACCGCGGCAACTTCACGGTGCGAGAGTGGGAGACCGGCGGCATCAGGCCGCTGCGCCGGTACATGGAGCACTTCGCCGAGATCCGCCGCATCCAAAAGTACATCGTGGGGCGGGCGCAGGCTCTCGGGGTGCCGATCATCGACGGCCCGAGCCTGGACGACAACCTGAGCGAGGTGCTCGGCCTGATCCTGAGGCGCGTTGAGGAGGCGGTCGAGCCGGATACGCCCGCCGCCCACGGCGACCCGCCCGGCGCCACGCCGCACCCCTGACCACCCGAACCGCTTCAGGTCCGGCGCCCACGGCCGATACACCAGGTGCACCCTCGGTCCGCTCGGCCGCCTTCAGGCGCGCAGCCGGACCACGATCCCGCAGCCGAGCGTCGAAGAGGTTACTGGGAATCTCTTGCGCGGTATGACATACTTTGCATCGGAGCCCGCACGGACTCCGTCTTCCATCGCACCTGCCACTTACTCGTACGGCATCTCCCCTGCGTGACCGCGCACCCGCGCCCCACGCGAGATGCCAGGAGTCCCGGGAGCCCATGAGTACCAACGAACCCACAGACCAGATCACCATTCCGAGCGAGCCGGCCGTCGAGACCGCCGTGGCCGAGCCGCCGGCCGCGAAGCCGGCGCCCAAGCCCAGGGCGAAGAAGGCCGCGCCGAAGGCTGCCGCGGACGCCGAGGCCGCCCCGGCCGAGAAGCCCGCGGAGGCCTCTGCCCCCGCCGCGGCGTACAAGCCCGCCGCGGATCCGGCTCCGGCCGAGGCGCAGGCTCAGTCCGCCCCCGCCGCCGAGACCGCGCCGGCCCCCGAGGCAGCTTCCGCGCCGGCTGCTGAGGTCGCGTCCAACGGCAAGGCCGCCGGCGCTCAGGCCGAAGCACCCGCCGCCGACGCCGCGCCCGCGTCGGCGACGGCGCCCGCCGACGGAGGCAGGCCGTCCGGCGACGGTGAGCGCCAGCAGCAGCCCCAGCAGGGCGGCGGCCAGCAGCAAAGCGGCGGCCAGCAGCAAGGGGGCGGCCAGCAGCAGGGCGGCGGCCAGCAGCAGGGGCAGCGTCAAGGCAAGAAGAACCGCCGCGGACGCGACAAGCAGCGCCAGGGCGGCGGCGGCGGTGAGCAGGTGCGCGACGACCGTCCCACAATCCCGTGCACGGGCATCCTGGACGTACTCCCGGACGGCTTCGGGTTCCTGCGCACGAACGGCTTCACCCAGGGCGACCACGACGTGTACGTGAGCCTCAGCCAGATCCGCCGCTTCGGTCTGCGCCGCGGCGACGAGGTGGCCGGTCAGGTCCGCGAGCCCAAGGACAACGAGAAGTACAACGCGCTGCTCAAGATCGACGGCATCAACGGCATGGACCCGGACGCCGCGCGTCAGCGCCCCGTCTTCGAGCAACTCACGCCGCTGTTCCCCGAGGAGCGGCTGCGCCTCGAGACCGACGAGCACGACACCGCGGCGCGCATCATGGACCTGCTCTGCCCGATCGGCAAGGGCCAGCGCGGCCTCATCACCTCGCCTCCCAAGGCCGGCAAGACCACCATCCTCAAGAAGCTGGCCGCGTCGATCGCCACCAACAACCCGGACGTCGACCTCTTCGTCCTGCTCGTCGACGAGCGCCCTGAAGAAGTCACCGACATGCAGCGCTCGGTCAAGGGCACCGTGGTCGCCAGCACGTTCGACCAGCCGAGCGAGAACCACGTGCAGGTCACCGAACTGGTGCTGGACCGCGTCAAGCGCCTGGTCGAGATGGGCCACGACGTCTGCGTCCTGCTCGACTCCATCACGCGCATGGCTCGCGCCTTCAACCTCAACACGCCGGCGAGCGGCCGCATCCTCTCCGGCGGTGTCGACAGCACGGCGCTCTACCCGCCCAAGAAGTTCTTCGGGGCCGCCCGCAACATCGAGGAGGGCGGCTCACTCACCATCCTCGCCACAGCGCTCGTCGAGACCGGCTCGCGCATGGACGAGGTGATCTTCGAGGAGTTCAAGGGCACAGGCAACATGGAGATCCGCCTCGACCGCAAGCTCTCCGAGAAGCGCATCTTCCCGGCCATCGACATCGAGACGACGGGTACGCGCAAGGAGGAGCTGCTCATGGAGCCGGCCGAGGCCGCGGCCGTGTGGAAGCTCCGCTCGGTGCTTCACAGCCTGGACCCCGCCGCAGCCATCGAGCTGCTCATCAAGAAGACTCGCGAGACCAAGAACAACGCCGAGTTCCTCAACGCGCTGATCAAGAATTCGCGCTGAGCAGACTGGCGGCGGCACCGTCCCGTCCGCTCCAGAGGAGTTGCATGTCCGGGGCGAAGACAGTGGCCGGGCGAGGGTCGTCGCAGGCGAGCCCGGTGAACATGTTGCGGTCGCCGACGATGCGAAGGGCGTCGTCGGCTGCCGCTTCTCCTCGCGCCACCCCACCGATCGCCTGGAGGCACAGCACTGTTTCGGCGGTGGCGGTGTCGCACAGCTCGGCGAACGTCTCTGTGCGCAGTTCGTTCGGTGCGAACGGATGCCGCCAAGGGTTCCGCCTGGCGTAGAGACTCGCGGCGGTCGGTGAGGGGGCCACCGGGTAGATCTGCGAACGCACCATGTGACGATGCCTGCTGAGCGGGGCGGCGGCGGCGAGCAGACGCGTGGGCACGGCGCGGGGGTCCGACATGGTCGCGTAGATCCACTCCATGGCGCGGAACGCTGCACGCCCGTCGGCCGGCGTGAACGCGGCGCTGTACACGTCGCGCAGCATCTCGCTGAGGAGTTCCGATATGACCTCGGCCTGAAGCGGCGGGAGATGAAGCAGGCGCTGCTTGCGCAACCAGTCCGTGCGGATCGACCGCTCGCCGCGCAGGAGCACATCGATCGACGCTTCGAGGATCCCGTGGCGGCGGAACGCTTCGGCCGTCTCCTCTGGCCCGGCACCGCCGGTGATGTCGCCCGTCCAGTACATCACCCAAGGATGGACTTCCGCGTCCAGGCACAGGTGCGACGCGTAGCCGGCGACGAACGCGTAGGCGATGTCTCTCCGTCCCTCAGGGAAAGCCGCAGCGCGATCGAGCATGAAACGGAGCGCCGCCGTCGTGTGCTGTTGGTGAGTGAGCCGGGCGAGGTCGGAGCGCCGCCGTGGGCGGAGGACGCGCGAGTAGAAGAACACGTCGGGTCCCTGGGCGCCCACCTTATAAGCGTCGAACGCACGGTTGACGAATCCGCCCAGACAATCGCCTGCCTGTCGCGCGGCGGTGTCGGCAACGAGATAGTGAGCAAGCATATCCGGCATCGGTCCCATCCTTCACGTGCGCGCGCATGATGCGGAGCGAGGGGGATTATACGGATGGACGGCGCGCTGTCGAGCGGCGCTCGGGCCGGAAGTTTCAGAAGGGGAAGGATTCGAAGCAGTGCCGCGGTTCGTGGTATCATCCCGCTTCGGCCCACAGGGGTCTGATCGTTCGCGTCACCACCGGGTTTGCTCCCAGAAGGGATCCGTAAGATGAAGAAGGACATCCATCCGCAGTACGAAGAGGCGACAGTCCACTGCAGTTGCGGCAACACGTTCACCACGCGAAGCACCAAGAAGGAACTGCACGTAGAGCTGTGCTCGCAGTGCCACCCGTTCTACACCGGCAAGCAGAAGCTGGTTGACTCGGGCGGTCGTGTGGACCGCTTCAAGAAGCGCCTCCAGAAGAAGTCCGACGAGCCCAAGGCCGAGAAGGCCCCGAAGGCGCGCCCGCAGAAGCCCGAGCCCGTGGCCGTCGCCGCCGAGGCCGCTCCGGAGGCCCCCGAGGCCGAGAAGACCGACGAGTCCTGACGTCGTGAAGAGCCCCCGTAGGCACGCTATGGAGCGGGGCGCCGAAGGGGCACCGCTCCGCGTCAGTCTCCTCCAGCACACGCCCGACCCCGATCGCGCCGTTGCGATCGCGGGTCGGCTCTGTTATGCGCCCGTGTCGGCGGCGGACCTCAAGCACGCGATGAGCGACGAGGAGGTCGCCAAGCTCGTGCGCATCCTGGTCCGCAGCGGGCACCACTCGGCGCTCGAGCACGCCACATTCAGCTTCGCCGTCGACGGGGTGAGCCGCGCCTGTACGCACCAGCTGGTGCGCCATCGTATGGCCAGCTACAACCAGCAGTCGCAGCGCTACGTCAACTTCGGCGAGGGCGACAGCTTCATCGTGCCGCCCAGCGTCGCCGAGAACGCGGAGGCGCGGGCGGTCTTCCTCAAAGCCATGGAAGACGCGCGCGTGGCCTACGACAGGCTTGTCGAGCTCGGCCTCGCCGAGGGCCGCACGCGGGAGAGCGTCCAGGAGGATGCCCGCTTCGTACTGCCCAACGCCGCCGAGACCAAGATCGTCGTCACCATGAACGCGCGCGAGCTGCGCCACTTCTTCCAGGTGCGCTGCTGCAACCGGGCCCAGTGGGAGATCCGCGACCTCGCCTGGCAGATGCGCGGCATGGTCAAGGAGCTCGCGCCCAACCTCTTCGAGGGCAGCGGTCCCGGCTGCCTGTACGGCACGTGCCCCGAGGGCAAGATGACCTGCGGCAAGCCGTACAAGCCTGAGGACGTCGACGGGCCGGCGGCGGCCGCGCGCACGTAGCGCGGCCGGGTCCGGCTCATGCTCAGCCGCCTCGCCCTCATCGCCTTCCTGCTGCCCGCCCTATCCGCGCGCCGTGCGCAGGTCGGTGGGCAGGCCGTCATCGAGGGCGTCATGATGCGCGGCGTCGACTGGTGGTCGCTCGCCGTCCGCCGCCCGGACGACACCATCGGCGTGCACGAGTACCCACTCGTCAGCTATCAGAAGAAGTATTGGGTGCTGCGGTGGCCCATCATCCGCGGCATGGTCGCGCTGGTCGAGTCGCTGGTCATCGGCGTGCGTGCGCTCACCATCTCCGCCAACGAGTCGCTCGGCGAGGAAGAGGAGGAGCTCGGCAAGAAGGAGATCGGGATCACCCTGATCATCGCCTTCGCCTTCGCCGTGGGGCTGTTCTTCCTGGCGCCGCTGTTCCTCACCGGCCTGATGCAGGACTTCATCGGCAAGGGCTTCTGGTTCTGGCTCGTCGAGGGCTGCGTGCGCGTCGCGATCTTCCTCGTGTACCTTTTCATCGTCACCCAGATCAAGGACCTGCGCCGCGTGTTCGAGTATCACGGCGCGGAGCATATGAGCATCCATGCGCTGGAGCACGGGGACGAGCTCACCGTCGCCAACGTGGAGAAGTACAAGACGCTGCACCTGCGCTGCGGCACCTCCTTCCTGCTCATCGTACTCGTGGTGTCGATCTTCGTGTTCGCCTTCGTCGGCCGGCCGGTCTGGTACCTGCTCGTCCTCAGCCGCATCGTGCTCATCCCGCTCATCGCCGGCATCAGCTACGAGATCATCCGCTTCGCCGGCCGCCACGAGGAGAACCCCGTCGTGCGCGTGGTCATGGCGCCCGGCCTCGCGCTGCAGTGGATGACGACCAAGCACCCGGACGGCTCGCAGATCGAGGTGGCCATCACCGCGCTCGAGAAGGTCATCGAGCTCGAACCGCAGGACCGCCCGCCGGTCAAGGGCGTGGAGGTCATGGCGTAAGCTGGGTCCATGGCCACCATCGACGACCTGATCAGCGAGATCGAACGTTCCTACGCCGACGTCACGGGTCAGCTCACGGACCCGGAGGTGCTCGGCGACCGCACCCGCTACGCCGACGCCATGCGCGCCCACGCCGAGCTCCAGCCCGTGCACGAGCTCACGGAGCAGTACCGCGAGGCGGAGCGGACGGTGGCCGACGCCGAAGGCCTCCTCGGCGACGACACCAGCGACGCCGAGATGCGCGATTTCGCGCAGGACGAGCTCATCGAGGGGCGTAAGCGGCTCGATGAGCTCAGCGAAGAGATCCGCGTGCGCATGCTCACGCGCGACCCCAACGACGGTAAGGACGTGATCATCGAGATCCGCGCCGGCACCGGCGGCAACGAGGCCTGCATCTTCGCCGGCGAGCTCGCGCGCATGTACACCCGCTACGCCCAGGCCAACGGGTTCGAGGTCGAGCTCATGTCCGCCAACGAGAACGACGACGGCGGGTACAAGGAAGTCGCGCTCGAGGTCAAGGGCCAGGGTGCGTTCTCCAAGCTCAAGTACGAGGGCGGCGTGCATCGCGTGCAGCGAGTACCCGTCACCGAGGCCGCCGGCCGCATCCACACCTCCACGGCCACCGTCGCCGTGCTCCCCGAGGCAGAGGACATCGAGGTCGACGTCCACGCGGGCGATCTGCGCGTGGAGATCTTCCGCGCCCGCGGCCCGGGCGGCCAGAGCGTCAACACCACCGACTCTGCCGTGCGCATCACCCACACGCCCACCGGCGTCAGTGTCAGCTGCCAGGACGAGAAGAGCCAGCTCCAGAACAAGGAGAAGGCCATGCGCATCCTGCGCGCGCGACTGTTCGAGCTCGAGCAGGCCAGGCAGGACCAGGAGCGCGGCGCCGCGCGCCGCAGCATGGTGGGCAGCGGCGACCGCTCGCAGAAGATACGCACCTACAACTTCCCGCAGAACCGGGTGACCGACCACCGCATCGGGCTCACCAGCCATCGCATCGACGGGGTCATGGAGGGCGAGCTCGACGAGTTCACCGAGGCGCTCGCCGCGGAGGACCGCCGCCAACAGCTGGCGGCCGCCGGCGGGGAGTGACGCGGCAGTCTGGTCCGGGTACAATCAGACCAGTCGTAGACCAGTCTGATGAGGTGACATCGTGACGACCGTCGGTTCCTACGAGGCCAAGACCCACCTGCCCGACCTCCTGAAGCGCGTCGAGGCCGGTGAGCACATCACCATCGCGCGGCACGGTACGCCGGTCGCTGTGCTCATCCCGGTGGGCGACTACCCTCGACGTGATCCTGCTGCCGCGGTAGCGGCGCTCAAGGAGTTCGCCCGCGGTCGCCGCCGGGGCGACTTCGACATCCGGGCGGCGATCGACGAAGGCCGCAGGTACTGACGTGTTCGTGCTCGACTGCTCCGTGACCATGGCGTGGGTCTTCGACGATCAAGACGACCCGCACGCCGCTGCGGTGCGCGACCGGCTCGAGGCCGACGTGGCTCTGGTCCCCGCGATCTGGCCTTTGGAGGTCGGCAACACGCTGGTCGTCGCCGAGCGCGGCGGGCGAGTGAGCAGGGCCGAGACGATGCACTTTCTGGAGGTCCTGCACCAGCTGCCGATCGACGTGGACGGCACGCCGACCCTGACCATGGTCGACGGCGCCTTGCCGATCGCCCGCGAAACGGGCCTGTCAGTCTACGATGCCGCCTACCTCGACCTGGCTGCGACCCACGGGCTGCCGCTGGCCACGCTGGACAAGCGGCTCGCGGCCGCGGCCGCCGAGGTCGGCGTGCCGTTGTATGACTGAGCGGAGCCGGTCATGACCACGGGAGAAGCCGTGCGACACGGCTTGCGCGTGCTTCGCGAGGCGGACGTCTCACGCTCGCCGCGGCTGGACGCCGAGCTGCTGCTGACCAAGGCTCTCGGCGTCACGCGCTCCGACCTGTTCCGGGAGCCGGGGCGCGTGCTGGCGGCGGACGAGGCGGCGGAGTTCGAGGCTCTCCTGAGCCGCCGCCTCGAGCGCGAGCCGGTCGCGTACATCCTCGGCCACCGGGCCTTCCGCACCATCGACCTCGAGGTGACGCGCGACGTGCTCATCCCGCGCCCCGACACCGAGACTCTGGTCGACGTCGCGCTCGAGGAGCTGCGAGCGCTGCCGCTGGCCGGACCGGACCCCGAGGACGAGCCGCTGGCCATCGACGTCGGCACCGGCTCCGGCTGCATCGCGCTCTCGCTGGCCGCCGAGGACCCCTTCGTGCACGTCGTGGCGACCGACATCGACCCCGGCGCGCTGGCGGTGGCGCGCGGCAACGCCGCGCGCCTCGGGCTGGCGCGCCGCGTCGAGCTCGTGCTCAGCGACCTCTTCCACGACGTCGGCGAGCGGCCGTTCGACCTCGTCGTCAGCAACCCGCCGTACATCCCCGCGGACGAGTACGTGGCGCTGGAGCCCAATGTACGTGTGTACGAGCCGCGGCTGGCTCTGTACGGGGGTTTCGACGGTCTGGATTTCTACCGCCGCCTCGTCCCCGGCGCTGCGCTGCTGCTGCGTCCGGGCGGGATGCTGGCGGTGGAGGTGGGGGCCGGTCAGGCGGAGGCGGTGGCCGGCATCATCGAGGCTGCCGGAGCGTTCACGGCGCCGAAGACGCGGGACGATCTCGCCGGCGTGCCGCGCGTGGTGCACGCGCACCGGCGCGGCGGAGGCACGGTGTGACGCCGCGCCGCCCCCGTCCCGAAAGGCGCGCCTGATGGCCCGCCCCGAGAAGGCCCGCGCCGTCGTCCTCAGCTCGCGGCCGCTCGGTGAGGCCGACCGCATCGTCCGCCTGTTCACGCGCGAGCTCGGCCGCGTGGACGCCGTGGTCAAGGGAGTCCGCAAGACCACGTCGCGCTGGGGCGGCCGCCTCGAGCCCTTCAACGTCTGCGACCTGCTGCTGCACCCCGGCAGGTCGCTGTACACCGTCACTCAGGCGCAGATGGTGGACGTTTTCGTCCATCTGCGCGCGGACCGCGAGGGCCTGACGGCGGCGGCGATCGTCTGCGAGGCCGCCGCCGGCGTCACGCCCGAGCACGAGCCGGAGGAGCGCGTGTTCGCCCTGCTGCGCAACACGCTGCGTGAGCTCGACCACGGATTCCCCGGCCGCGCCGTCGAGTCGCCGCTCGTGCTCGGCGCCCTGCTCAAGCTGTTGTACGAGGCCGGCTACCAGCCGGTGCTGGACCAGTGCGCAGCTTGCGGCTCGGGCGGCCGCGCCTTGGGCTTCTCGGCCGCCCGCGGGGGGCTGCTCTGCGGCGACTGCGTCGGCGAGGGGGTGCCGGTGACGCCCGAGGCCGTCGCCGCCATGCGCGACGGCATCTCCCTGCCTTTGGCCGAACTGCGCGAGCTGTCCGCCTCGGCCGCCGCCGGCGAGGCGCTCCGTGACGTGCACCAGCTGTACGCCTACCACACGGGCTCACGCCTGCGCGCCCTGCGTATCGCCGGCGCCGGCTGAGCCCCCCCGGGAGCACCGCGCAGAGGCTGCGTGCCGGCGCGTGCCGCATCGCTGAGGGGGAAGAGGGAGGACCTGCGGGCGCTCGCTCGCGTCGCCGGCGACCCGCCCGAGCGGGCCTCGTCGCGTCGCTGTCGCGCCGCCCGGACCGGCCGTCGCTGACGGCCCCGGTCTGCGGCCAGTGTCCTCCCCCACGGACCGGCACGCCATGGAACATCCGTCGTACTATGGTGGGGAAGGTCAGCCGTCTCGCACCGGGTCGCAACTGTTTGTTCACTTCTGCGTGAGACTGGTAGAATCGCGGCTCCGACTTGAAAGGACCCGTTGATCCGCCACGCCCCGACCGCAGACGTCGCAGCCCCCACGTTCCAGCAGATCATCGGCCGCCTGCAGGCCTTCTGGGAGGGTCAGGGTTGCGTCGTAGTCCAGCCGTACCACACCGAGGTCGGCGCCGGCACCTTCAACCCCGCCACGTTCCTGCGCTGCCTCGACGCCCGTCCGTGGCGCGCCGCTTATGTGGAACCGTCCATGCGCCCCACCGATGGGCGCTACGGCGAGAACCCGTACCGCCTGGGCCACTACTATCAGTATCAGGTGGTCATCAAGCCGTCGCCGGCCGACATCCAGGACATCTACCTGCGCTCGCTCGAGGCTCTCGGGATCGTCCTCGTGGAGCACGACGTGCGTTTCGTCGAGGACAACTGGGAGGGCCCCACGCTCGGCGCCTGGGGCCAGGGCTGGGAGGTCTGGGTCGACGGCATGGAGGCCACCCAGTTCACGTACTTCCAGCAACTGGGGGGCTTCGACCTCGACCCGATCACCATCGAGATCACCTACGGCCTCGAGCGCCTGGCCATGTACCTGCAGGGAGTTGACAGCGTCTACGACCTCGTCTGGTCGCGCCGGGACGAGGGCGGCGTGGAACACGTCGTGACCTACGGGGACGTGTTCAAGGAGAACGAGCGCGAGTTCAGCCGCTACAGCTTCGAGGTGGCCGACACCGAGATGCTTTACCGTCACTTCCGCGAGCACGAGGCGGAGGCGCTGCGCTGCATCGAGGCGCGCCTGCCGATCCCCGCCTACGACCACGTGCTCAAGTGCAGCCACGCGTTCAACATGCTCGACGCGCGCGGCGTGATCAGCGTGACCGACCGCACGGCGCACATCGCGCGCGTGCGCGACCTCGCGCGCAAGGTCGCCGGCCTCTATCTGGAGGTCGTCGGAGACGGGCGCGGCGGAGACGACGCGGACGCCGGCCAGGACACAGCTCAGGAGGCCGGCACATGAAGCTGCTGGTCGAGATCGGCTGTGAGGAGCTGCCGTACAAGGTCTGCGAGTCGGTCGTACGCCAGCTCGAGGGCACGTCCGAGCGGCCGGGCCTCGCGCTCTCGCTGCTCGGCGAGCAGCGGCTGCTCGAGGAGGGCGCGGCGGTCAGGGTCCTGGTGTCGCCGCGCCGCATCGCCTTCCTCGTCGACGGCGTGCCGGCCGAGCAGCTCGCGCAGGTGCAGGAGTTCCGCGGCCCCAAGGCCGAGGTCGCTTACGCTGAAGACGGCACGCTCACCAAGGCCGGCGCCGGGTTCGCGCGCTCCAAAGGCGCGGCCGCCGGAGACGTGCTCCGCCGGGTCGTCGACGGCACCGAGTTCGTCTTCGTCAGCGTCGAGGCCGGGCGGCGTACGGCGCGCGACGTCGTACCCGAGCTGGTCGCGCGCGTCATCACCGGCCTGCAGATCCCGCGCGGCATGCGCTGGGGCGCCAGGCCCCAGGGCGCGAGCGAGTACCTGCGGTTCTCGCGCCCTATCCGCTGGCTCGTCGCCAAGCTCGACGGCGAGACCCTGAGCGGGGAGTTCTACGGCCTCCCGCTCGGCGAGGTCTCGCGTGGCCACCGCGTGCTCGGCGGGCCCGTCACCATCGCCGCCGCCGCCGACTACGAGCGGCTGCTCGCCGGCCAGAAGGTCGTCGTCTCGCAGCACGAGCGCGAGCGGGTCATCCGCGACGGTCTCGACGCCGCCGCCGATGCGTTGGGCGGTACGTGGTCTGATCCGGGCGACGTGCTCGCCGAGGCCATCTACCTTGCCGAGTGGCCCAGCGCAGCCCGCGGCGCCTTCAAGGAGCGGCATCTGCGGCTGCCGGACGAGGTGCTGGTCACGGCCATGCAGAGCCACCAGCGCTACTTCCCGGTGCGCGACGCCGACGGCAAGCTGATGCCCGCGTTCCTCTACGTCGCCAACGGCGACCCGGCGGCGGCCCCGCTGGTCACGCGCGGCAACGAGCGTGTGCTCGACGGCCGCCTCGACGACGCCGAGTTCGCCTACGACCGCGACCTGGGCGAGGGCCTGCCGGCCATGGCCGAGCGCCTCGGCGCCGTGGTGTTCCACGAGAAGCTCGGCTCGCTCGCCGACAAGGCGAGCCGCCTCGGCGGCCTGGCGGCCGCGCTGGCCGGCGGCGCAGGCGACGGCGGCAACGGCTCCGGCGCCTCGCTCGCCGAGACGCTGCGCACCGCCGCTCGCCTCGCCAAGGCCGACCTCGTCAGCCAGACCGTCATCGAGTTCCCCGTGCTTCAGGGCGTCATGGGCGGCAAGTTCGCCGAGGCCGGTGGTCTCGGCGACGCGGTGGCCCACGCGGTGGGCGAGCACTACCGTCCGCTGAGCGCGACGGCGCCGCTGCCGACCACCGTCGCCGGCGCCCTTCTTGCAGTCGCCGACAAGCTCGACAACATCGCCGGCGCGTGGGTCGCCGGCGAGAAGCCCTCCGGCTCGCGCGACCCCTACGGGCTGCGGCGCGCGGCCATGGGCATCGTGCGCGTCGCCTTGGACTACGACCTGCGGTTCCCGCTGGCCGGCCTGCTCGCAGCGGCCGTCGACCAGTTCGAACTGCAGGGCATCGAGGGCCTCGACGAGGCGCGCCGAGCGACGATCGTCCGAGAGACCGCCGCCTTCGTGCGCGAGCGCCTGCAGGTGCTGCTGCTCGACGAGGGCCTGCCGTTCCCGAGCGTAGAGGCGGCCATGGCCGCCCCAGCCGCGGACCTGCCGGCGCTGGCCGCGCGGGCACGCGTGTTCGCCGCCATGGCCGGCAGGGACGTGTTCGAGGACGCCGTCACCGCCTACAACCGGTGCTCCGCACTGGCGGCAAAGGACCCGGCGGCCGGGCTTCGCCCCGTCGACCCGGCCCTGTTCACCGACGACGCCGAGCGCGTGCTGTTCGCGGCCTGTGAGGCTGCGCGCGCGCCGCTGCTCGACGCTCTCCAGCACCTCGATCTCGAGAGCGCCGTCGCCGCGGCGGCCGGCCTGAGGCCGGCCGTCGACGATTACTTCGACGCCGTCCTGGTGATGGACAAGGATGACGCGGTGCGCGCCAACCGTCTCGCACAGCTCGCCGCGGTCACCGGCCTCATCGGCCGTATCGGAGAGTTCAGCCGCCTGCCGCTCACGCAGGCGTAAGGATCAGGAGACCCCACACATCCCACCGCGACCGCCGCGACTCGGCGGACTCATATGCCAGGGGAGGCAACAAGGATGAGCGACAAGCACGTCTACCGCTTCAGCGAGGGCAACAAGACCATGCGAGAGCTCCTCGGCGGTAAGGGGGCCAACCTCGCGGAGATGACCTCCATCGGGCTGCCCGTGCCGCCCGGTTTCACCATCACCACCGACGTCTGCAACTACTACTCCGGACACTGCGACTACCCGGCCGGCGTGGACGTCCAGGTCGAGGAGGCGCTCAAGGCGCTCGAGGCCGACACCGGCAAGAAGTTCGGCGACGCCTCCGACCCGCTGCTGCTCAGCGTCCGCTCCGGCGCCCGCGCCAGCATGCCGGGCATGATGGACACGATCCTCAACCTCGGCCTCAACGATGTGACCGTCCAGGGCGTCGTCGAGTCCACCGGCAACGCGCGCTTCGCCTACGACTGCTATCGCCGCTTCGTGAGCATGTACGGCGACGTCGTGCTCGGCTGCAAGCCGGAGGGCGACAACGAGGGCGACGTGTTCGAGGAGCGCCTCGAGGCGATGAAGAAAGCCAGGGGCGTCGCGTACGACACCCAGCTCACCGCCGACGACCTCAAGGAGCTCACGGCCGAGTTCAAGAAGGCGGTCAAGGAGCGTACGGGCAAGGACTTCCCCGACGACCCGCGCGACCAGCTCTGGGGCGCGATCAACGCCGTCTTCGGCAGCTGGGGCAACGACCGCGCCGTCGCCTACCGTCGCCTGTACGGCATCCCCGACGACTGGGGCACGGCGGTCAACGTGCAGACGATGGTCTACGGCAACACCGGCGACGAGAGCGGCACCGGTGTCGCCTTCACGCGCAACCCGGCCAGCGGCGAGAACGCGTTCTACGGCGAGTTCCTCGTCAACGCGCAGGGCGAGGACGTGGTCGCCGGCGTGCGCACGCCGCGCCAGGTGATCGAGCTCAAAGAGGTGTGGCCGGACGTCTACGACGAGCTCATGGCCGTCCGCCAGACGCTCGAGTCCGAGATGCGCGACATGCAGGACTTCGAGTTCACCATCGAGAAGGGCCGCCTCTTCATGCTCCAGACGCGCAACGGCAAGCGCACCGGCCTGGCGGCCATCCGCATCGCCGTCGACATGGCCGACGAGGGGCTCATCACGCCGGACGAGGCGCTCATGCGCATCGAGCCGGAGCAGCTCAACCAGCTGCTGCGCCCGATCTTCGACCCCGACATGAAGCTCAAGGCGGTCGAAGAGGGCCGGGTCAAGGCCAAGGGCCTGCCCGCCGGCCCCGGCGCCGCCACCGGCCGCGTCGTCTTCAGCGCCCAGGACGCGGTCGCCTGGGCGGCGCGCGGCGAGAAGGTCCTGCTGGTCCGCGACTTCACGAGCCCGGACGACATCCGCGGCATGGACGCGGCCCAGGGCATCCTCACGGCGCAGGGCGGCATGACCAGCCACGCCGCGCTGGTCGCGCGCCAGATGGGCAAGGTCTGCATCGTCGGCTGCGGCGCGCTCGACATCGACATGAAGTCGCGCAGCTTCAAGGCCGACGACGCCGCCGTCAAGGAAGGCGACTGGATCAGCATCGACGGCTTCACCGGAGAGGTCATCCTCGGCGCGCTGGAGACGCGGCCGCCGGAGGTCCTCCAGGTGCTGCTCGAGGAGACCATGAAGCCCGAGGACTCCGGGTCGTTCCGCTATTACGCCAAGATCATGGAGTGGGCCGACAAGGCACGCACGCTCGGCGTGCGCACCAACGCCGACCAGCCGGACCAGAGCGCCAACGCCATCGCGTTCGGCGCCGAGGGCATCGGCCTGTGCCGCACCGAGCACATGTTCTTCGAGGGCGAGCGCATCATGAGCGTGCGAGAGATGATCCTCGCCGAGAGCCGCGAGGCGCGCGAGGCGGCGCTGGCCAAGCTCCTCCCGATGCAGCGCGACGACTTCGCCGGCATCTTCCGCGTGATGGGCTCGCGCCACGTCACCATCCGCACGCTCGACCCGCCGCTGCACGAGTTCCTGCCGCACGACGCCGAGGACA
Organism: uncultured Thermoleophilia bacterium; assembly: GCA_963775255.1. GTDB lineage: Bacteria > Actinomycetota > Thermoleophilia > UBA2241 > UBA2241 > CAIXSE01. The sequence continues at coordinate 277,130 of CAVZIA010000011.1, forward strand.
CGGCCAAGACCGCCGCGGCGCTCGGCGTCTCCGAGGACGAGGTCCGCAGCAAGGTCGAAGACCTGCACGAGAGCAACCCGATGCTCGGCCACCGTGGCTGCCGCCTCGGCATCGCGTTCCCCGAGATCACGGCGATGCAGGTGCGTGCCATCCTCGAGGCCGCCTGTCTGGTCAAGAAGGAGGGCCTCGACCCGCACCCCGAGATCATGATCCCCCTGGTGGGTACCAAGAAGGAGCTCGAGCACCAGGCCGCGATCGTGCGCGAGGTGGCCGCCGACGTGTTCGCCGAGCAGGACACCCAGGTCGACTACCTGGTCGGCACCATGATCGAGATCCCGCGCGCGGCGCTCACCGCCGACGAGATCGCCGAGGTCGCGGAGTTCTTCAGCTTCGGCACCAACGACCTCACGCAGATGACGCTCGGCGTGAGCCGCGACGACGCCGGCAAGTTCCTGCCGCTCTACACCAGCGAGGCGCTGGAGATCTGGCCGGCCGACCCGTTCGCGACGCTCGACCAGAGCGGCGTGGGTCAGCTGGTCGAGATCGGCATCGAGCGCGGCCGCAAGACACGGCCCGACCTCAAGGTCGGCATCTGCGGCGAGCAGGGCGGTGACCCGGAGACGGTCAAGTTCTGTCACCGCGCCGGCATGGACTACGTCAGCTGCTCGCCGTTCCGGCTCCCGGTGGCGCGCCTGGCCGCGGCCCAGGCGGCCATCGAGGCGAGCGGCGAGCTGCGCCTGGAGAAGTAGCAGCGGTCACCACGGGCGCCGGCCCGGGCCGCCGAGAGGCGCGCCCGGGCCGGCGCTTCTCACTCAGCGGCCACGAGGGGACCACGTCTTGGGCAGTCTGGCACGAGACATCCGCGTGACGCTCGCCGACGGGCGGGCGCTCGTCGTGCGCGACGCGCGCAAGCGCGACGCGCGGGGCGTCGCCGAGATGCTCGACGCGGTGGCGGCCGAGCCGCAGGCCACGCTGGTGCTGCGGCCCGGCGAGGCCGGGCCGTCCGACTGGCGGCGGCGCATCACCGAGGCTCTCCGCTCGCCGCGCGGGCTCTTCCTCGTCGCCGACGCCGCCGGCCGGGTGGTCGGCAACCTCGGCCTCTGGCCCGACGGCAACCCGGCCTCCGCGCACGTAGCCTGGGTCGGGATGTCGGTCGCCGCCGGCTGGCGCGGCGCCGGCGCCGGCGGCGCCCTGCTGGAGGCGGCGCTGGAGTGGGCCGCCGCGGCAGGTTTCCGGCGCGCCGTCCTCGGCGTCTTTCCAAGCAACGCCCGGGCCATCGCCTTCTATGAGCGGCACGGCTTCGTCCGCGAGGGGCTGCGGTCGCAGCAATACCGCCGCGGCGACGAGTATCATGATGAGGTGCTCATGGCTCGTCCTCTCACAGACCCGTGATCGTCGCCATGCACCGCCGCACGGCGCTCATCTGGCTCATCACCGCCGGTCTCATCGTGCTTGCGTGCCTCCCGGCCTTCGTCACCTTCGGCCTGGGCTGGCTCCGCCTGCCGCACATCCAGCCTTGGGGTGCGCCGCCGGCACGGGACACCACCACGCTGGAGGCGTGGACGCTCTTCGCCGTCTTCTACCTGTTCTGGATGGTGGGTCTCGTGGTGCTCATGGTCTGGGCGTTCGACCACGTCGGTCACAGCTGGCGCTACTACGAGAGTACGCCGCCCGCACACAAGAAGTCGCGGCGGCGCGCGCGGGCGACTGCGAGGCACATGGGCGCCGAACAGCAGGCGACCATGCAGGCGCTGCGCCGCCGCGAGGAGCGCGAGGCGCGGCGGCGACACGACCGCGAACGCGACGAGGCTCTGCGCCGCGGGCCGCAGGGGGGAGGCCACTAGCGTGGCCCTCATCGCCCAGAGCAGCATCGAGCAGGTGGTAGCCACGGCCGACATCGTCGAGGTCGTCGGCCAGTACACGGACCTCAAGAAGGCCGGCGCCAACTTCAGCGGGCGGTGTCCGTTCCACGAGGAGCGCACGCCGTCGTTCTCCGTGAACCCTGTCGAGAAGCTGTACTACTGCTTCGGCTGCGGGGCGGGCGGCAACCTCATCGGCTTCGTCATGGCCAAGGAGAACATGGACTTCCCCGAAGCCGTCGAGTACCTCGCCGACAAGTACGGCATCGCCCTCGAGTACGACGAGTCGAGCGCCCGCGGCGACGCGGACCGCCGGCGCCGTGAGCGCCTGCGGGCGCTGCTGGAGCAGGCCACGGCCTACTACGAGCGCGTGCTCTGGGACACCACGGCGGCCGCGCCCGCCCGGGAGTACCTCATCGGGCGCGGCCTCTCCGAGGACTTCTGCCGCGCCTTTCGCGTCGGCTACAGCCTGCCGAGCTGGGAGAAGCTCCGCGACGCCGCGCTCGTCAAGGGGTTCGGCGAGCAGGACCTGCTCGACGCGGGCCTGGTGATCCCCGGCAAGCGCGGCCGTCCATACGACCGTTTTCGCGGCCGCATCATGTTCCCACTCGGCGACGAGCGCGGGCGCACGCTGGGCTTCGGCGCCCGCACCATGGGCGACGAGAAGCCCAAGTACCTCAACTCCCCGGAGACCCCGCTGTACCACAAGAGCGAGGCCCTGTTCGGCCTCGACAAGGCCAAAGCGGCGGTGCGCCAGGAGGACCGCGTGTACGTGGTCGAGGGCTACACGGACGTCATGGCCCTCGCCCAGGGTGGCGTCGCCAACGTGGTGGCCAGCATGGGCACCGCGCTCACGGAGCAGCAACTGGAGCGCATGGCGCGGCTCACGCGGACCATCTATCTGTGCTACGACGCCGACGCCGCCGGCATCGGCGCCATGCAGCGGGCGCTCACGCTGGGCCGCAGGATGAACCTCGCCCTGCACGTGGTGCGCATCCCCGACGGGCTCGACCCGGCCGACTACGTGCTCTCCGGCGCCGGAGGCGCGGGCTTCCGCCGGCTTGCCGACGACGCACAGACGCTGCTACAATTTCACGTCCGCTTGGCGCTCGACAGCCACGACCTCGACAAGCCCGACGGCAGGGCACGCGCGTTCGCGCAGATCAGGGAGGTCCTCACCGAGGCTGCGACGCCGATGGAGCGCGACGACGAGCTTCGCTACGTCGCCGACCGGCTGCAGCTCTCCCCGGAGAGCGTACGCTATCTGCTCTCCGGCGGCGGCGACCCCTCCGGGTCCGCCACCGGCAGCAGCCGGACGACGACCAGGCGCAGCCCTGGTCCCGCGGTCGCTCCCGGCGGCGCCCACGAGCTCGAGGTCAGGTTCCTGGCCGGTTGTCTGGCGCAGCCGGAGACCGGCCAGAAGGCCCTGACGGGCGTTGACGAGAGCTTCTTCGCCACCGCCGAGACGCGCGTGACGCTGGCCGCGGTCAAGGCGCGGTTGGCTGCGGACAGGGTAGGGAATACCCTGCAAACCTCAGGAAACGAGGCGGCAGGGGGCGACGGCGCGGAGGTCTTGGCGGAGGTCATCGTGCGCGCGGGCCGGGAGCGCTTCACGCCCACCGTCGTAGAAGAGTTGTTCCTGCGTCTCCAGGAGGCGCGGGTGGGCCGGCTCATCGCAGGGGCCAAGGTCACGATGAAGAGTGACGACAGCGGGAGGCAGGGTGAGGAGCTTGCAAGACTCGAAGCCGTTCGCCGCAGCCTGCGCGAGGCTCTCCGAGCCCTCCCCGTGGACGAAGACCCCGGGCGACGTTGAGGACCGCTGAAGTGACCGCGGCGGACGAGCGCAACAGGTCGGTCGAGGCTCCGGAGCTGAGCATCGAGGAGGTCCGCCTGCTCGTCGACGAGGGTCGCGAACAGGGCTACCTCGCCGGCGACCACATCGCCGACGCGTTGCAGGACGTCGAGCTCACGCCGGACCAGATCGACGGCATCTACAACCTGTTCGCCGACTTGGGCATCGACATCCTCGAGGCCGACGGCGCGGTCGCCGCCGGCCCGGACGCCAAGCCCGAAGAAGAGGTCATCCCCAAGCTCGACCTCTCGGTCAAGACGCCCACCAACGACCCGGTGCGGATGTACCTCAAAGAGATCGGCAAGGTGCCGCTCCTCACCGCCGAAGAAGAAGTGTCGCTGGCCAAGCGCATCGAGCGCAGGGACATGGACGCCAAGCGCAAGCTCACCGAGGCCAACCTGCGCCTGGTGGTGTCCATCGCCAAGCGGTACGTGGGGCGTGGCATGCTGTTTCTCGACCTCATCCAGGAGGGCAACCTCGGCCTCATCCGCGCCGTGGAGAAGTTCGACTACCGCAAGGGCTACAAGTTCAGCACCTATGCCACGTGGTGGATCCGCCAGGCCATCACCCGCGCCATCGCCGACCAGGCGCGCACCATCCGCATCCCGGTGCACATGGTCGAGACCATCAACAAGCTCATCCGCGTGCAGCGGCAGCTTCTCCAGGACGTCGGCCGCGAGCCCACCCCTGAGGAGATCGCGGCCGAGATGGGTACAACTCCACAGAAGGTGCGTGAGATCCTCAAGATCAGCCAAGAGCCGGTGAGCCTCGAGACGCCGATCGGGGAAGAGGAGGATTCCCAGCTCGGCGACTTCATCGAGGACGAGGACGCGACCATGCCGGTCGAGGCCGTCAGCGAGATCATGCAGAAGGAGGAGCTCGCCGCAGTGCTGGGCACGCTCACTCACCGCGAACGCAAGGTCATCGAGCTGCGTTTCGGACTCAAAGGTGAGCATCCGAGGACGCTGGAGGAGGTCGGACAGAAGTTCGGCGTGACCCGCGAGCGCATCCGCCAGATCGAGGCCAAGACGCTGGCCAAGCTCAAGGCGTATCGCGACTCCCAGCGGCTCCGCGACTTCCTCGATTAGATCACGGCCGGCAGCCGGAGCAAGGTGCTCCGGCCCCGACCACGAAAGACGACCGCGGAGCCGGGAGCGGGGTGGCGCGAAGCCATTCGCTCCCATCTCGGCTATAGCAAGGAGCTGAAGAAGTCAGTGACAGAGTCAGCAGCAGATCGTCAGCCCGACGACAGCATCCTCAACAGCGTGGAGGAGGTCCGCGTCCTCCTCGAGGAGGGCAAGGAGCAGGGCTACCTCGCGGCTGAGCACATCCTCGAGGTCCTCGCCGATGTCGACCTCACGGCCGAGCAGATCGACGACGTGTACGTGGCGTTCCACGACCTCGGCATCGACGTGGTCGGGGCCGACGGCGTTCACCACCAGCAGCCCGGCCAGAGCGGCGGCGACCAGGAGCAGGAGGGCGAGGCCGCCGAGTCCAAGCTCGACCTCTCCATCAAGACGGCGAGCAACGACCCTGTGCGCATGTACCTGCGCGAGATCGGCAAAGTCCCGCTGCTCACCGCGGAGCAGGAGGTCTCGCTCGCCAAGCGCATCGAGCGCGGCGACATGGACGCCAAGAACCAGCTCATCCAGGCCAACCTGCGCCTCGTCGTCAGCATCGCGCGCCGCTACGCCAACCGCGGGCTCACGCTGCTGGACCTGATCCAGGAGGGCAATCTCGGCCTCATCCGTGCCGTGGAGAAGTTCGACTACCGGCGCGGCTTCAAGTTCAGCACCTACGCTACCTGGTGGATCCGCCAGGCGGTGAGCCGCGCGCTCGCCGACCAGGCGCGTACCATCCGCATCCCCGTGCATATGGTCGAGACCATCAACAAGCTCATCCGCGTGCAGCGGCAGTTGCTGCAGGACCTCGGGCGCGAGCCCACGCCGGAGGAGATCGCCACCGACATGGGCCTCACGCCCGACAAGGTGCGCGAAATCCAGAAGATCAGTCAGGAGCCCGTCAGCCTCGAGAACCCCGTGGGCGACGAAGGCGACTCGCAGCTCGGCGACTTCATCGAGGACGAGCAGTCGGTGGCGCCGAGCGACGCCGTCGGCGAGCTCATGCAGGGCGAGGACCTCGGCCGCGTGCTGGAGCTGCTCACGTCGCGCGAGCGGCGCGTACTCGAGATGCGGTATGGCCTCACCGACGGCCGCCCGCACACGCTCGAGGAGGTCGGCGTGCAGTTCGGCGTGACGCGCGAGCGCATCCGCCAGATAGAGGCCAAGACGCTGGCGAAGCTCCGCGCGTATCGCGAGGCCAGGAGCCTCCGCGACTTCGTCGAGTAATCGGGAAGCCGAGCACGAGCACCATGAGGCGCCGGGCCGCGACACGCGGCCCGGCGTTTTCCGTCTCGCGACCTCGTCCATAACCTCAGTAGCCCTTCAGACATCTCGCGGCGTCTGGCCGCGCGCACACGAGGAGACGACATGCAGGAGACGCGCGTGCTGCTGGTGTTCCCCGGCTCGTTGTACGGCGGCCGCTGGGCCGACGGGCCGAGGGTGAAGCCGGAGCTGGTCCAGCTCTTCACCGAACTCCGCCGCGAGGGGTTCAGGGCCGAGGTCCTCGACCTCGAGGCCGAGTTGGGCAACCCGCAAGACGACGTCGCCAGGGAGAGCTACCTGCAGATCGGCGGCGCCCTGCTGGCCGAGAGGCAGGCCGACCTGGTTGTGATCTCGTGCTGGTCGGCGCTTCAGTACACGGCCGCCGTGGCGTTCGCGCAGCGCGCGCGGGATCTCTGGCCGGACGCCGTGACCGCCGTCTGCGGCCACCACGTCTCGGTGCGCCCCGACGACTTCAACGACCCCGGGGCGCCGTTCGACTGGCTCGTCGCCGGCGAGGCCGAGAGTGCGGTGATCACGCTCGCGAAGCAGGTGTCCGCCGGCGAGCGCGAGACTGGGGCGTGCCACTCGCTGGAGGGCACGCCTCTCGCTCTGGACGCCGCGCACCTGCCCGACTACGCGGCGTATCCCTACGCCGAGGAGGGGCTCGAGGAGCTCGGCCTGTTCCTCAGCCGCGGCTGCCCGTACAACTCGCCGTCGTGCATGCTTCGACCCGGCGGGGGCGGCTGGCACGCCTACCCGCCGGATGTCGCCGTGCGGGCGGTCGACCAGGTGGCGGAGCTGCGGCCGGAGCGGCTCCTTGTGCTCGACCCCGCCTTCGGCTACGAAGCCGGCTGGCGGCGGGCGGTCCTGGACCTGCTCGCCGGGCAGGACCGCCGCGACCTGGCGCTGAGTGTCACCGCCCGCCCGGAGCAACTCCAGCGCCTGGACGCGGACAAGCTCTACAGGGCGCGCGTCGGCGTCGTCCTCGAGGTCGGCACGCTCTCCCGTGCGCTACTCGGCCGCACCGGCCAGGCGCCGAACCCGCGCAAAGCGGTGGACCACACCCTCGAACTGCTCGAGTACCTCGGGGCCAAGGGCGTCGCCGCGCATGCGCGCTTCGAGTTCAACCAGCCGGGCGAGACCGAGGAGACGGCGGCCGAGACTCTCGACGCGCTCGAGCGCTTCATCGCCACCGTGCCCAACACGTCCGTCACCATCGACGCGCAGGCGTGGGCGTTCCAGCCCATCAGCGAGCCCGAGGCCGACGTGGACGCGCCGGCCTCTCGCTTCGGCACGCGTATCGAGCACCCCGAGTGGTGGAAGGAGCACGCGGACTCGCGCGTGCTCGCGACGGCCGTGGTGGCGAGCGCAGAGCTCGCCGCCCGCCCTCCGGGCGACGACGGCTACTGGCGGCCGCGGTTCGAGGGGCTGCAGCGGGAGCTCGACGCGAAGCTCACCACCAAGGCGCGGCGCGGCTTGCGTAGTCACGAGACGGTGGGATCGGCCGCCTACGGCGTGCCGCACGGGTGGTGGACCGAGCCGCGCTGGCACTGAGACGGCGCGGGGATCTCACATGAGCATGCCGGGCTGCACGACGTAGAGAGCGGCGATCACGAGGTCGACGACGGCCAGGCCGCGCAGCAGCCAGAGCATGGCCGCGCTGACCAAGCCGGCCCGGCCGACCTGCGACGTCACCTTGGGCAGGCCGAACTCCCGCTCGATGGCGCGGATGCGCGTCTGGATCTGGGCGGCGTAGGCCAGCTGCTTCTGGAGGCCCAGGGACATGATCGCGACGACCAGCCCCGCGATGCCCCAGGCGAGGGCCAGATGCCACGCATGCCCGGCGCTCGCGGCCGCCCACACGATCACCGCGTTCGCGGTGATGCTCGCCACCGGTAGCTCCCAGATGATGGCGTCGTGATGGCGCCAGTCGTCACAACAGCGTTCGTACTGGTAGAGCGTGGGATCGGTCGGGCATCTGTCGGTGTCGTCGTCTGGCGCGACTCCGGTCGTCGCCGGCGCCTCGGTGGTGCGGTGTATCGGCATTCGTTCCTCTCCGCGACGCCGCCGAACACGTTTGTCGGTGGCGGAGGCATCGCCTATACTCTTTCGGCCGGAGAGATCCTCGGTAGCTCAATGGTAGAGCATTCGGCTGTTAACCGAAGGGTTGTAGGTTCGAGTCCTACCCGAGGAGCCAGTCATCAGCGGGGCGTCGCGGTCCATGTGACCGCGACGCCCCTTCTGCCTCTGGGGGAGAGATGAACGGAGTCGTGGTCGTCGTCCTGGTGCTCGCGCTCGTCATGGCGGCGACCTTGGTGGTCTCGCTGCTCGTGTTGCGCCGCGTGGGCGACAAGGCCGAGCGGCGGGCGGACGCCCTGCGGTCCGACGTCGATCGCCTCGGCGAGCAGTGGGTGATCCCGCTGGGCGGGGCCGCCTACCAGGGCGGCGCCCCCGCCGCCGGCCGCAGCAAGGGCCACGGCGTGCTCGGGCTCACCGACCGCCGCGTGCTGTTCCTGCCCATCGCCGGCGCGACGGTCGGCATCCCGCGCGTGCGCGTGGACGGCGTGCGCGTGGAGGACCGGCGCCGCGAGGCGGCGTCGGATCACCGGCACCGCCTCGTTCTCACGCTCGACGACGGCGCCGAAGCGGCGTTCCTGATCGACGACCCTTCCGCGTGGATGCGGGCGTTCGCCGTGCCCGGGAGCTCCGCCGGGCCCGGAGACCAGGACAGCTAGGGCCGGCCCGGTCTCAGGGCCGGCCCCACCAGCGCTCGCGCGACTCCGGCAGCTTGAGGCCGGCGGCGAACTTCTCGCGCTCCTGGGCCAGCGCCTTGCAGTCGTCGAGTTCGACGTGCACGCTGGCGTCGAGCCGCTCGTTGAACGCCGCGACCTCCTTGTTGATCGCCACCACCCGCTCCTCGATGAGGCGCAGGCCCTCCTCTGCGTGCCGGTTGGCCACCTGGGCCAGCGGGCGTTCCGCGGCGTAGCGTACGACGATCCTGTCGTTCTCGGTGTCGACGGCCACCCCGGCGTGGTCCAGCTCCTCGTCGCCCTCGGCGGCCATGGCCATCGTGGCCACACCGTCGGCGAACACGAGGAACTCGACGGCGGTGCCGCGCACGACGCGGTGCTCTTCGCGGCCGGGGTCTCCGGCCACGGCCAGCTTCGTCGCGCGCGGCGCGTCGAACATCAACCGGCGCAGCCTGATCGGCGCGACCGCGTGCCTGGTGATGATGCCGTCGGCGGCTCCTTTGAGGCCGCGTGACAGCAGAACGTCGTCGGCCACGGCGTCCGCGTCGCGGAGCGCCGCCTCGAGAACCGCCTCGAGGGCACTGGTCAGACTCATCGGTGTTCCTCCGGTCCTGCGATTGTGATTGTCAGTGCCGTCGTGGCGGGGAGGCCGCTCCCTTCGGCCCCGGCCCCGCCCTCGGGCTGGTGACGGGCGCGGCGCGGGACCGGTCGTCCTGCGCCGCGCCCTGAGTGTCACGTGAGGTCGTAGGCAGCCTCACCGAACTCGGTCTCGTCGAGGCCGCGGAGCTCCACAGAGTCCGGCACCCGGATCTCCATGAAGAGCCCGATGACCTTGAGGATGAGGAACGTCGCGATGAAGGCGTACGCGGCGCAGACGATGGTCGCCAGCACCTGCCAGCCGAAGAACGTCCAGTTGCCGGCGATGAGGCCGTCGGCGCCGGCGGGGTTGACCGACTTGAGGGCGAACACCCCGAGCAGGATGGCGCCCATGAAGCCGCCCACACCGTGAGCCGCCCAGACGTCGAGGGCGTCGTCCCACTTCATGCGCTTCACGAAGATCACGGCCGAGTAGCACACCGAACCCGCCAGCAGGCCGACGATGAACGCCGCCCACGTGGGGATGTAGCCCGCGCACGGTGTGACGCAGGCGAGGCCCGCGACGGCGCCGGTGAGCGCCCCGACGAGGCTGGGTTTGCCGTCGTGCCGCCAGCTGATGGCCAGCCACGTGCACATGGCGATCGACCCGGCGATGTCTGTGTTGACGAACGCCTGCGCGGCGATGCCGTTGGCAGCCAGCGCCGACCCTGCGTTGAATCCGAACCACCCAAACCACAGAAGGCCGGTGCCGAGAGCCACGAAGGCCACGTTGTGCGGCAGGCCGCGCTCGCCAGGGCCGAACTTGCGACGGCCGACCACGAACACCGACGCGAGGGCGGCGAAGCCGGCGCTCACGTGGACCACGAGGCCTCCGGCGAAGTCGAGCACACCGTGCTGGTAGAGCCAGCCGCCGCCCCAGATCCAGTGTACGAACGGGATGTACACGATGATGCTCCAGAGCACCAGGAACCAGAGGTAGCTCTTGAACTTGACGCGGTCGGCGAACGCGCCGGTGATGAGCGCCGGGGTGATGATGGCGAACATCTCCTGGTAGACGAAGTGCGCCTGTGCCGGGATGTTGGGCGCCCACGGGCCCGGCAGGTGGGCGACGCCGGTGAGCATCGCCCAGTGCAGGTTGCCGAAGACGCCGCCCACGTCGCCCGAGAAGGCGAGCGAGTAGCCGAAGAACACCCAGATCGTGGTGACGACGCCCATCGAGATGAACGACTGCATCATGATCGCAAGGAAGTTCTTGCGGCGGACCAGGCCTCCGTAGAAGAACGCCAGGCCTGGCGTCATCAGCGCCACCAGCGCGGCGCAGATGAGGACGAACGCAGTGTCGCCCGTGTTGATGGTGGTGAGTCCGCCCATGCGAGACCCTCCTATGAACTCGTGCCCGGCGCACGTGGATCGGGCCCCTCAAGGGAGTACGTCGGTGACCCTCGCCCCATGACCGGACTCTGGCCGGGCTCCGGATGGGGATTCCCTCCAGCCATCATCGCCCGATTGGCGGGAGTCTCTCAGCTTGTGACGGGCCGCGCAAGAAGCCGCGAGGGCAGGTCCGGGTCGCCGGACGTGGACGAACTGGCGCGAGGGCGCCCGAGTGGGTGGCTCGGTGCGGCGCCGCGGAGACGGTGAGAAGGGGCGGGGGCGCATCAAGCGCCGCCCCCTCTCACCGGGAACTGGTCTTTGCGCGACCGTCAGTCGAACGCGTAAGCGGTCTCGCCGTGCAACTCCTCGTCGAGGCCCTGGACCTGGACGCTGGCGTTGACGCTCAGGCTGCCGACCACGTCGATGACCTTGAAGATCACCCACGTGACCGCGAACGTGTACGTGAGGGTGACGCCCACCGCGGCGAGCTGCAGGCCGAACTGCCTGGGGTTGCCGTCCATGAGGCCCTTCGCGCCGTTGACGGCGCCGTAGGCGAACCAGCCCACCATGAGCGAGCCGAACAGGCCGCCCACGCCGTGCACGCCCCAGACGTCCAGGGAGTCGTCCCACTCGAGCTTCTTGCGCAGGAGGAGGGCGCCGTAGCAGATCCAGCCGGCGGCGAGGCTGATGAACACCGCCGCCCACGTCGGCACGAAGCCCGCGCACGGCGTCACGGCGACGAGCCCGGCGAGCACGCCGGTCAGCGAGCCGACCATGCTGACCTTGCCCGTGCGCACCCAGTCCGTGAACATCCAGACGACCATCGCGCAGCCGCCGGCGATGAAGGTGTTGACGAACGCCTGCGCGGCGACGCCGTTGGCGGCGAACGCGCCGGCCGGGTTGTCGCCGAGCCAGCCGAACCACAGCAGGCCGAGCCCGATGGCGATGAGCGGGATGTTGCTCGGCCGTTCCTCCTCGCCGGGTGCGAACACGCGCTTGCGCACCACGTAGATCGACGCGAGCGCGGAGAACCCGGCGGCGCCGTGCACGACCATCCCGCCGCCGAAGTCGAGCACGCCCCACTGCTCGAGGAAGCCGTGGCCCCAGATCCAGTGCGCCAGCGGTACGTACACGAGCAGGCTCCAGGCGGCGAGGAAGATGAGGTAGCTGCCGAACGGCACGCGGTCGGCGAAGGCCCCGGTGATGAGCGCCGGCGTGAGCGCCGCGACCGTCAACTGGAAGACGAAGAAGGCGAGGAACGGGATGGTCGGCGCGTACTCGGGGTTGGGGGTCTGGCCGACGCCGTTGAGGAAGAGGTAGTTCAGACCGCCGATGACGCCGTGCACGTCGTGCCCGAACGCGAGCGTGAAGCCGACCGTGACCCAGATCAGGGTGACGACGCCGAGCGAGGCGAAGCTCTGCATCATGATCGTGATGACGTTCTTGTGGCGCACGAGCCCGCCGTAGAAGAAGGCGAGCCCCGGCGTCATGATAGCGACCAGTGCGGCGCACAGCAGGACGAACGCGGTGTCGCCGGGGTTGATGTGACTCATCGGGCACCCTCCACGGTGTGCGGCCCGCCCTGCAGACGGGGTCGCGCGCGTGAGGCGCGAGGCGTCCCCCCGGAAGCCTGGAAGATCGGGCCTGTCGAGGCGCGCCCGCCCCCTCCGGACGGCGCGCCGCTGGCTCTGTGTCGAGCCTCCGTGGCGCCGGCCGCGGGGTCAATCCCCGCCTCGGCCAGCGTGGAGAGGGGCGGCGCGCCGTTCTGGCCCGCCGCCCCTCGGCCCACGCGTCCGCGCGCCTGACGGGCGCTCCCGCCGACGGCTTCCGCTTTGGTCATCAGGGTACACAGGACAAGACCTGTGTCTGCGGCCGCGCCGGCGCGGCCGCCACGTAAGGAGGGGACCATGGCGGATCCGATGGAGGAGGCCAAGAGCGAGGCTGAGGCCGATGTGAGCGCGTCGCCAGACCGCTTCACCCGGCTCGTCGAGTCGCTCGGCGGCACAGCCTCGGCGAGCGCCGTGTTCGGCGACCCGGTCGAGAAGGACGGCGTCACAGTCGTGCCCGTGGCGCGTGTGCGCTACGGCGTCGGCGGCGGCGGAGGCCGCGGCGCCGGGCGCAAGAAGAAGCGCGAGGCCGGCGACGGTGTGGCAGAAGAGGTCGGGTACGGTCACGGCGGCGGGGTGCAGGCCGCCCCTCTCGGCTACATCGAGATCAGCGGCGGCAGGGCCGAGTACAAGCGGATCGTCGACCCCGTGCGCCCGATGGCCGTGCTCATGCTGTTCCCGCTGGTGGGCGTGGTCTGCTTCGCCCTGATGGCGATCGTCAGTCTGCAGACCGCCAAGTCGGCGCGCAAGATGTTGCCGACGATGCCGCACCTGCCCCACGTGCCGCTGCCGTCGGTGCGCTGGAACGACTAGCCGCCGCCGGGCGCCCCGCGGGGTAAGGCCGAGGCTCATGTGACGGCGCGAGGCGGGTTGGTCCTTTGCGGCCCGCCCTCGCACCGTTCACGCTCAGCCCAGGATCAGACGCTGCGGGTCGACGTCGTCGCGCAGGATCCGCAGTTCCTCCGCCGTCGGCGGCGTCGCCACCGACGCGCGCGTGCAGTCGAGCGCGAAGCCGGTGTTCTCCTGGACCTGCTCCGCCGTGACGCCCTCGTAGCGCTCGGCGAGGTACATCTCGTGCGTGTCATCGTCGAACCTCAGCACGCAGAGATTGGTCACCACGGCGATGGGGCCGCCGCGACGGTAGCCGGCGCGGTGCCGTGAGTCGCCGCCCTCGAGCCAGCCAGGCGTCGTCAGGTAGTCGAGCTTCTCGACGAACTTCTGCGTGCCGTGCTGCATGAACACGATGAACCCGCTGGCCAGGGAGCCCGCGTCGCAGGCGCCGCCGCTGCCGCTGAAGCGGACCTTCGGCGCCAGGTAGTCGCCGATCACCGTGGAGTTCATGTTGCCGTACCTGTCGATCTGCGCGGCGCCGAGGAAGGCGATGGTGTGCAGGCGGCGGTTGGCGACGTAGCTGAACGCCTCGACGAGGCCCGCGTTGAGGTTGCTGAACGCCATCACGCGCGGGTCGGCCACGGCCATCGGGAGCTCCTCCAGGAGCGGCCCGATGCCGCCGGTCTCGAAGAAGATGTGCGCGTGAGGGGCGTGGATGCGCTTGGCCACGGTGGCGGCCAGCATGGCCACGCCGGTGCCGGCGAACAGCACGTCGCCGTCCTTGATGAAACGGCCGGCGGCGATGGCCATCATCTCGCGAGGCGAGTACTCCATCTCCCTCACCTCCGGTCCAGGCCGGGCGCGTAGCCGGCGACGGTGTTCGCGCGGATGCGCGCCAGCTGCGCGCCTCCGACCTTGTCCAGGTAGTGGTCCCAGCTCTCGACGCCGTACACCCACTCCTCAACCCAGGCGGCGAACTGCTCGTCGTCCCTGGCCACCGCCTTGTAGTGGTTGAGGTGCGCCGGGTCGTAGTCGTAGAAGTACGGGCAGGCGGTGGGGTGGGCGCCGTAGGGCACCGGCACCACGGCGTCGACCAGGAAGGGCGGCAGCGCGTTCTGGTCGGGATCGAGCCGCAGGTAGTACTCGGGCACGATCTCCTCGCAGGTGACGATCACGGCGGTCGACGCCTTGCACTGCTCGAGGTCGGCGAAGGTGAGGCCCTTGATGCGCACGGTGCCGTCGGTGCTCACCTGCTGGGCGTGGATGATGGAGACGTCGGGCGTGAGCGCGGGGAGGAGGACGACCTCGTCGTCCTCGTGGCCGAAGGGGTCGTCAATGACGATGACCTTCTCGCGAGGGACGCCGCCCTCGCCGCGGAGCTCGGGCGGGAAGCCGCTCTTCTCGACCACGTCCGTCCGCAGACCGGACTTGCTGGGGATGAACGGCACGTTCAGTGCGCCGGCAAGGAACCGCAGGCTCATCATGTTGTTGGTGTAGTCCTCGACCTGCAGCTCTCCGCGCTCGACCGCCTTGCGGAAGCGGATGCAGGTCGGCGCGAACCGGCCGTTGCCGCCGTAGGCGATGTCGAGGCGGCGTACGCAGCCGGCGCCGACGAGGACGTCGAGCGCCTGGCCGTTGGAGTGCGCCACCAGGTAGAGGTCCTTGACCCTGCGACGGACGATCTCGTAGGTCACGGCCATCGGGTTGCGGGTGATGGTGAACCCGCCGACACAGACCTGGTCGCCGTCGTGCACGAACCGTTCGACGGCTTCGCCGACGGTCATGAGCTTGCCGTCGAGCCCGTTGTGCTCTGCCACCTGAGTCCCCCTTCTCGAGTCTGCCGGGGGTCCTCGGCGAAAGAATCCCCAGCGAGCACGGTGCGTCTCAGCTGGGGAGCAGGGCCTGACGGAGGGGCCGGTGGGAACGCCGCCGGCCCGGGCCCTGCGGCAGCGGCATCATGATACATGCGGGCGGCGGCGGCGCAACTGTCTGCGCCCCGCCGCCGAGCCTCGACCGGGCGCACGCCTGCTGCTAGAGTGCCGACATGGACGAGCCGACCACCTTCCTCTTCTCGGGCTACGCCCGTCTGCCACAGGACGTGAGCCACCAGGCCATGTACAAGCGCGTCGGCATCGTGTTCGAGGTGGACGACAGGGGCGTCGTCCTCGCCGCCAGTACGACGCTCATGATGCAGGCGGCCTCCGGGTTCTTCGAGCGCCTCCTGCTCGGGCGCAACGTGCTCACCGAGCGCGACGAGATAGAGGCGACGGTCCGCTACCGCTACCGCGGCCACTCGCAGGGCGCGCTGGTCTCGGCGCTGCACAAGGCCTTCGAGGCCGTGGACCAGAGCCCGCTCGTCCTCGGCGAGGCCGCGGGGCCGTTGCCGAGCGCGCGGCCGGACGGCACGGCCAAAGAGCGCGGCTGATCTCCGGCGGCCGCGCCGCTCTCGCGGGCGCGCGGCCCTGCGGACGAAGTACCACCCGAAGAGGGTGATGCACTCCTCTCCTCGCCCTCCCTACGCTTGGCCCAGGCGGTGCAGCCGCGCGGAGGGTGGCCGCCGCCCGAGTGAGGAGGCGCGAGATGATCAGGCTGTTCTTCGCCGGCGATCACGCCGGGCCGGGGCACGGCGAGGACACCTTCGTGGCCCGCGCTCACCTCGTGTGCAGCGAGTGCCGGCACGCGCAGCTGTACGCGGTGCAGCGACGGGCTGTCTGCACCTGTCCGGGGGCGGAGCGGGAGGGCCGGCTGGTGTTCAGCGGGCAGCCGGCCTGTGACCACGTCGAGCCGCGGAGGGGCGACGAGAGGACGCGGGCGTGGTGCTCCCTGCGCGAGACGACGGCGCACCTGCGCTACGGCCGGGTGCGGCCGCACCTGTACTGAAGCGATGGGGTCCTCGCGCCACGGCGCGGCCTCTGGTCGGTCACCGTTGGGTGACGTAAACTGAGGTGTCTGGAGCGCATGTCGCCTGAGGGGGAGGGCTGGTGACGGCTCGAGAAGGGGCACCGACTGAGTCGACCCCGCGTGTCCGTGCGCGCTGGCGTGCCGTGAGCGCGACGACAGAGGTACCGGCGGACGAAGCGGCGCTGCCGGCGAAGCTACGTCCGCCGCGGCCGCGCGCGCGGCTCGTCGAGCGCCGAGCGCTGCTCGACGAGCTCGGTGGCACGGACGCGCCGCTCGTGGCGTTCTGCGCGCCCGCCGGAGCCGGCAAGACGACGGTGCTCCGGCAATGGGCCGAGGCCGACGGCCGGCCGTTCGCCTGGATCCAGCTCGACGAGGCCGACTCTGACCCCGTCGTCTTCCTCACGTACATCGCGCAGGCGTTGGAGTACGTCACCCACGTGGATCCGAGCGTGCGCTCCTCGCTGTCACTCGCGGCGCCGCCGGTGCGAGAGCGCATCCTGCCGCTGCTGGGCGAGGCGCTGGCGGCGGCCCGGCCGTTCGTCCTTGTCCTGGACGACGCCCACCTGCCGCGCGGCGACAAGGTGTGGGACCTGGTCGCGACGGTGCTGCGCGGTCTGCCGCCAGGTGCGCAACTCGCCATCGGGTCGCGTACTGACCCAGCGCTGCCGCTGGCGCGCATGCGCGCGTCCGGCGAGCTTGCCGAGTTCTACGCCTCGCAGCTGTCTCTCGACGCCGGCGAGGTCGCCCAGTTGCTGCGCCTGCACGACTGTGACGCCGACGCAGAGACCGCCGGCGCGCTGCTCGCGGCCACCGAGGGCTGGGCCACCGGTCTGCAGCTGGCCTGCCTGGCGGGCGCCGGCCGGCCGGCGGCGGACTGGGTCGGCGAGATCCGCGGCGGACGCCGGGAGATCGCCGAGTACCTCACCTCCGAGGTGCTCGAGGCGCAGCCGGACGACGTCCAGGAGTTCCTGCTGCGCACCTCCGTGCTGCTCGAGCTCACGCCGCGCCTGTGCGCGCTCGTCACCGGCAGGGACGACGCCGGCGAGCTGCTCGCGCGTGTGGCGCACGAGGAGCTCTTCGTCGCGCCTCTGGGCGACGACGGCTGCCACTACCGCTACCACCACCTGTTCGCCGAGATGCTGCAGGACGAGCTGGAGAAGCGGCATCCGGGGCTGCCCGACACGCTGCATCGCGCCGTCGCGGACTGGTACAGGGACGAGAATCTGCCGGACCAGGCGGTGCACCACCTGCTCGCCGCGGGAGAGCCCGCGGCCGCCGGAGAGCTCGTCGCGGCGGCCTGGCCGGGCATGTGGAGCCGCGGCCAGGCCGAGACGGTCCGGCGCTGGCTCGGGTCCTTCACGGACCGCCAGCTGCTCACGCAGCCGCCGCTGACGCTCACCGCCGGCTGGGTCTACTCCGCCCTCGACGCCGGCCGCCTCGGCGAGCGCTGGTGCGAGGCGGCCTGCGCCGCGCCGATGGACGATTCGCCGTCGCCGGACGGAGCCGTTTCGCTGCGCTCGTCGCAGGCCCTGCTCCGCGCCACCGTGGGCGCCGGCGGCGTGAAGCAGATGCGTGAGGACGCGGAGCTCGCCGCCCGCCTCGAAGAGACTCCGGGCACCAGTTGGTACGCCGACGCGCAGGTCGCGCTCGGCGTCGCGCGCTGGCTTTCGGGCGCCACCCAGCGCGCGCTCCACCCGCTCGCGGTCGGCGCGCGGGAGGGCTCGGTCTGCAACCAGTCGGCCGAGCTCGCCGCGCTCGGCTATCTGGCGCTCATCTCCGCCGACGAGGCGGAGTGGGAGGTCGCCGCGGAGTACGAGGGACGGGCGACCGACCTGCTCACCAGTCTCGGGTTCGGCACCCACCGCCGCTGCCTGCCGATGCTGCTGACGCGGGTCAAACTCCGGAGCCGCGAGAGCGAGGCGGAGGGGGCGGAGGCGGCGTCCGACATCGCGCGGCTTCTCCGCCACATGGTGCCGCACCCGTGGATGGCTCTGCTGGCCGACGTGGTGCTCGGCGAGGGCGCCATCGAGCGCGCCGACATGACGGTCGCCCAGGCACATGCGCTCGCCGCACAGACCATGCTCGCGCGCTACCCCGACGCGGGCATCCTACGGGGCCGCGCCGAGCGCCTGCTCGAGGCGGTCGAGCGGACACGCCTGGCCGAGCCGCTCACGCCGGCCGAGCGGCGCGTCCTTGAACTGCTCCCCACGCACCTGACCGACGCGCAGATGGCCGAGCAGCTGTTCGTCTCACGCAACACCGTGAAGACGCACGTGAAGAGTCTGTACCGAAAGCTCGAGGTCTCGTCGCGCGCCGACGCCGTCGAGCGGGCGCGCGAGCTTGGGCTGCTCGCTCGGGGCTGACGCGGCAGGGGCCGGCGCCGAGGCAGACACGGTGGCGAGCCTCGCGAACACCTCGTGTCCCGCCTGTTCTGCGTGCGTGCCGCAGAACGCTCGCTTCTGCCCGGGATGCGGCTCCCGCCTTCTCCCGGCTTCTCCGCTCCCCGAAGAGCGCAAGACGGTATCGGTGCTGTTCTGCGCCCTCGTGGGGTTCACCGCCATGAGTGAGAACGCCGACCCAGAGGACGTCGACGTGTGCCCGCGTGCCTTCGGGGCGCTGGCGCGCCAGGTCATTGAACGGTACGGGGGCTCGGTGGAGAAGTTCATCGGGGACGCCGTGGTCGGCATCTTCGGCGTCCCGGTCGTGCACGAGGACGATCCGGAACGGGCAGTGCGCCTCGCGCTGCGCCTGCTTGAGGGTGTCGAGGGGCTCTGCCGGCCCGACGGAGGCGCCCTGCGGGCGCGGGCCGGGGTCAGGGCGGGAGAGCTGCTGGTGACCCCGGCCTCCGACCACGCATTCGGTGACCGGCACGTGGCCGGCGACGTCGTCAACACAGCCCAGCGCCTCCAGGCGTTGACCCGGCAGGCCATCATCTACGACTGGCTGCCGTCGTGGTCGGCCAAGGGCGCCATCCGGGACATCGACGGGTCGCCGTCGAGCTGACTCCGTTCCGGACTTGAGCGGGCGGTCGTACAGCCGTCCGAATGTTCCTCCATCTTGTCGTAACGGCGGGGCTTGCGCGGTCGGCGCAGGCGGGTCTATGCTGCCAGTGCTGCACACATGACCGCGGCCGGCGCCGTCTCCGTCGGCCGCACTTCAGGTCATGGACCCCCAGCGAACGCTTCGGCGTCCCTGGGGGTCTTCGTCGTTTCCGGGGGCATCGAAGGTGGGCCGGTGCCGCCGCTCCGCGGCTCCGCCGGCCCCTCCGGCCATGGGTAAGCAACGCGTTCCTGAGGAGGGAGCTGCATGGACTTCCGCTACACCACCGAGCAGGAGATGTACCGCCAGGCCATCCGTGAGTGGCTGGTCAAGAACCTCGAGCCGCGCGCCCGCGGCATCGACGAGGCCGAGGACGGCATCCCGGACGACATCACCGCCGGTATGGCCGAGATGGGCATGTTCGGCACCACCATCCCGGAGGAGTACGGCGGCATGCCGCTCCCGGACGAGGAGCGCCTCATCTACGCCATGATCACCGTGCACGAGATCGCTCGCGCCGACCTGAGCATGAGCACGCCCGTCTACACGCTGCTCACCATCGGCTGGGCGTACATCGTCAACCGCTACGGCACCGAGGAGCTCAAGCAGGAGCTGCTCCCGGCCGTGGCCGCCGGCAAGGCGTTCGCCGGCATCAACACCACCGAGCCCGGCGGCGGCAGCGACCTCAGCGCCATCAAGACCATCGCGCCGTGGAGCGAGGAGAAGCAGGCCTACGTCATGAACGGCGAGAAGGCCTACGTCAGCGGCCCCAGGGAGTGCGAGAAGTGGGGCGCTCCGAGCGGCCACTGTACGCTCGTCAAGACCGACCCGAACCAGGGCCACAAGGGCATGACCTTCATCTGGGTCCCCGCCCACCTGGACGGCATCAGCTACACCGTCTACAAGGACATGGGGCGCATGGGCCTCAGCACGGGCGGCTGGATCTACAAGGACGTCGAGCTGCCCAAGAAGTACGTGCTCGGCGAAGAGGGCAAGGGCTTCTACGTCAACATGGACGGCTTCAACGCCGCCCGCGTGCTCGTGGCCGCCGCCTGCCTCGGCGGCGGCGAGAAGGCGCTCGAGATCAGCGGCGAATATACTGCCCAGCGCACCACGTTCGGCAAGCCGCTCGGCAAGTACGAGGGCATCTCGTTCGAGATGGTCGACGACTGGATGCAGCTCGACATGCTCAAGCTCAACCTTCTGCGCGGCGCCTGGATGATCGGCCAGGAGCACACCAACCCGGGCCAGTTCAGCCGCAAGGACATCAACAAGGTCATCAGCACCGTCAAGGCGCTGTCCCCCGCCCTCACCCACGACATCGCACGGCACGGCATGATGTACCACGGCGCCTTCGGCTACACCAAGGAGACGCCGCTGGAGATGCTGCTGCGCGGCGTCATGAGCTACGAGGTGGGCGCCGAGGGCGGCCTCAAGATCATGCGCGGCGTCATCGCCCGCGACGAGTGGGGCGAGACGCACAACCCCTTCAAAGATTGATCTGGGCCGCCGGGGAAGCGGGCGATGCCCGCTCCCCCGGCGCGGCACAGCGGCATCTTCGTCGGGTGCGGCGTAGCGGCACCCGACAGTGACTGGGTCAAGGCTGACCGAGTGACGTGACAGAGGATTGAACCGAAGGTCGGTAAGGAGGCCGCCACATGGAAACAGTCGAGTGCATCGTCGTCGGTGGCGGCCTCGCCGGCCTCTCCGCGGCCTACGGCCTGGCCGAGGCCGGCATGGAGGTCATGGTCCTCGAGCGCGGCGACTACTCCGGCGCCAAGAACGTCACCGGCGGGCGCCTGTACGTCAAGCCCATCCGCGGCTTCTACCCGGAGCTGTGGGACGAGGCGCCGTTCGAGCGTCCGGTGGCGCGGGAGCTGGTCACCATGCTTGCGGGCGGAGCGCACACCACCATCGAGATCGCGTCGGACCGGTTCCTTGAGGGCAAGCCGCAGAGCTACACGGTCGTGCGCGCCAAGCTCGACCAGTGGCTGGCCGACAGGGTGACGGAGAAGGGCGCCATGGTGGTGCCCAACATGAAGGTCGACGAGCTGCTGCGCCAGGACGGCCGCGTGATCGGCATCAAAGCGGGCGGCGACGAGATCGGCGCCAACGTCGTCATCGTCGCCGAGGGCGTGCTGCGGCTGCTCAGCAGCGCGGCCGGGCTGGTGGCAGAGCCTCAGGCCAGGCACCACGCACTCGGCTACAAGGAGATCATCGAGCTGCCGGCGGGCGTGATCGAGGACCGCTGGCACCTCAACCCCGGCGAGGGCGCCGCCCAGCTCTTCATGGGCGACTGCACCAGGGGCATGATGGGCGGCGCGTTCCTCTACACCAACAAGGAGAGTATCTCGCTCGGCATGGTCGTGGGCATGGAGGACATGCGCCGCCGGCAGGACGGAACGGAGAGCTGGCAGCTCCTGGACGAGTTCAAGGAGCTGCCCCAGATCCGGCCGCTGGTCGCCGGCGGCGCCGTGGCCGAGTACTCGGCGCACGCGGTCCCCGAGGGCGGCATCAGCCAGGTCCCGCGGCTGGCAGGCGACGGCTACCTCGTAGCCGGAGACGCCGCTCCGCGGCTCCGCCGGCCCCTCTGGCCATGGGTAAGCAACGCGTTCCTGAGGAGGGAGCTGCATGGACTTCCGCTACACCACCGAGCAGGAGATGTACCGCCAGGCCATCCGTGAGTGGCTGGTCAAGAACCTCGAGCCGCGCGCCCGCGGCATCGACGAGGCCGAGGACGGCATCCCGGACGACATCACCGCCGGTATGGCCGAGATGGGCATGTTCGGCACCACCATCCCGGAGGAGTACGGCGGCATGCCGCTCCCGGACGAGGAGCGCCTCATCTACGCCATGATCACCGTGCACGAGATCGCTCGCGCCGACCTGAGCATGAGCACGCCCGTCTACACGCTGCTCACCATCGGCTGGGCGTACATCGTCAACCGCTACGGCACCGAGGAGCTCAAGCAGGAGCTGCTCCCGGCCGTGGCCGCCGGCAAGGCGTTCGCCGGCATCAACACCACCGAGCCCGGCGGCGGCAGCGACCTCAGCGCCATCAAGACCATCGCGCCGTGGAGCGAGGAGAAGCAGGCCTACGTCATGAACGGCGAGAAGGCCTACGTCAGCGGCCCCAGGGAGTGCGAGAAGTGGGGCGCTCCGAGCGGCCACTGTACGCTCGTCAAGACCGACCCGAACCAGGGCCACAAGGGCATGACCTTCATCTGGGTCCCCGCCCACCTGGACGGCATCAGCTACACCGTCTACAAGGACATGGGGCGCATGGGCCTCAGCACGGGCGGCTGGATCTACAAGGACGTCGAGCTGCCCAAGAAGTACGTGCTCGGCGAAGAGGGCAAGGGCTTCTACGTCAACATGGACGGCTTCAACGCCGCCCGCGTGCTCGTGGCCGCCGCCTGCCTCGGCGGCGGCGAGAAGGCGCTCGAGATCAGCGGCGAATATACTGCCCAGCGCACCACGTTCGGCAAGCCGCTCGGCAAGTACGAGGGCATCTCGTTCGAGATGGTCGACGACTGGATGCAGCTCGACATGCTCAAGCTCAACCTTCTGCGCGGCGCCTGGATGATCGGCCAGGAGCACACCAACCCGGGCCAGTTCAGCCGCAAGGACATCAACAAGGTCATCAGCACCGTCAAGGCGCTGTCCCCCGCCCTCACCCACGACATCGCACGGCACGGCATGATGTACCACGGCGCCTTCGGCTACACCAAGGAGACGCCGCTGGAGATGCTGCTGCGCGGCGTCATGAGCTACGAGGTGGGCGCCGAGGGCGGCCTCAAGATCATGCGCGGCGTCATCGCCCGCGACGAGTGGGGCGAGACGCACAACCCCTTCAAAGATTGATCTGGGCCGCCGGGGAAGCGGGCGATGCCCGCTCCCCCGGCGCGGCACAGCGGCATCTTCGTCGGGTGCGGCGTAGCGGCACCCGACAGTGACTGGGTCAAGGCTGACCGAGTGACGTGACAGAGGATTGAACCGAAGGTCGGTAAGGAGGCCGCCACATGGAAACAGTCGAGTGCATCGTCGTCGGTGGCGGCCTCGCCGGCCTCTCCGCGGCCTACGGCCTGGCCGAGGCCGGCATGGAGGTCATGGTCCTCGAGCGCGGCGACTACTCCGGCGCCAAGAACGTCACCGGCGGGCGCCTGTACGTCAAGCCCATCCGCGGCTTCTACCCGGAGCTGTGGGACGAGGCGCCGTTCGAGCGTCCGGTGGCGCGGGAGCTGGTCACCATGCTTGCGGGCGGAGCGCACACCACCATCGAGATCGCGTCGGACCGGTTCCTTGAGGGCAAGCCGCAGAGCTACACGGTCGTGCGCGCCAAGCTCGACCAGTGGCTGGCCGACAGGGTGACGGAGAAGGGCGCCATGGTGGTGCCCAACATGAAGGTCGACGAGCTGCTGCGCCAGGACGGCCGCGTGATCGGCATCAAAGCGGGCGGCGACGAGATCGGCGCCAACGTCGTCATCGTCGCCGAGGGCGTGCTGCGGCTGCTCAGCAGCGCGGCCGGGCTGGTGGCAGAGCCTCAGGCCAGGCACCACGCACTCGGCTACAAGGAGATCATCGAGCTGCCGGCGGGCGTGATCGAGGACCGCTGGCACCTCAACCCCGGCGAGGGCGCCGCCCAGCTCTTCATGGGCGACTGCACCAGGGGCATGATGGGCGGCGCGTTCCTCTACACCAACAAGGAGAGTATCTCGCTCGGCATGGTCGTGGGCATGGAGGACATGCGCCGCCGGCAGGACGGAACGGAGAGCTGGCAGCTCCTGGACGAGTTCAAGGAGCTGCCCCAGATCCGGCCGCTGGTCGCCGGCGGCGCCGTGGCCGAGTACTCGGCGCACGCGGTCCCCGAGGGCGGCATCAGCCAGGTCCCGCGGCTGGCAGGCGACGGCTACCTCGTCGCCGGAGACACCGCGGGACTCAGCCTCAACGCCCTCGTCACCGTGCGCGGCATGGACTTCGCCATCGCCTCGGGCTACTTCGCCGCCGAGGCGGTCAAGAAGGCGAAGGCGGCCGGTGACTACTCCGCCGCCGGCCTCGCCTCCTACGAGCAGTCGCTCCGCGACAGCTTCGTGCTCCGCGACCTCGAGACGGCCAAGTCCATCCCGAGCGTGATGGAGAACCCGCGCCTGTTCACCCACTACCCGCAGGCCATCGGGCGGCTGCTCGAGAGCGTGTACACCATCGACGACCAGCCGCAGGCCGGCCTGGTCAAGAAGGCCTGGAAGGGCGCCAGGCGCGACTTCCTCAACGTGGCGACCTTCAAGGACGCCTGGTCCATGCGGAAGATCTGAGGGGAGCAGCCATGCCGATGAAGATCGACGCCAAGCTCGGCCTCGACGTCTTCAAGCTTGACAAGGAGCCGCACATCGTCATCGACACCGAGGTGTGCAAGGCCGTCTGCACGGATGAGGCCTGCATCTACGTGTGCCCCGCGGACCTGTACGAGCGCGACGACCAGGGCCGCATGACCGTCAACTGGGAAGGGTGCCTGGAGTGCGGCACCTGCATGATCTGCTGCGACCACCGCGCACTCACCTGGAAGTATCCCAACGGCCCCTTCGGGGTCCAGTACCGCATGAGCTGAAGGAGGTGACGGCGTGGACATCGTCGTGTGCGTGAAGACCAACCCGGACCTCCAGATGGTCCGCATCAAGGATCGCGTGGCGCAGACCGAGGCCGTGCCGTACAAGATCGGCGATCTCGAGAAGAACGCGCTGGAGGCGGCCGTCGCGCTGCGCGAGTCGGGCGCGGCCGCCAAGGTGACGGCGCTCTGCCTCGCCGAGGGCAACCGCAAGGCCGCCGAGGACATCAAGGTCGCCCTGGCCATGGGCGCCGACGAGGCCGTGGTGATCGACGACCCGGCGCTGGCCGAGCCGGACCAGGCGGCGGTAGCGGCGGCGCTCGCCGCCGCGGTCACGAAGATCGGCTCCTGCGACCTGCTCCTGTTCGGCGAGGGCTCCACGGACAACTACACCGGCCAGGTCGCGCCGCGGGTGGCCGAGCTGCTCGGCCTGCCGCAGATCGGCTACGCGCGCAAGGTCGACGCCGCCGACGGCGCGGTGCGCTGCGAGCGCAGCATGGACGACATGATGGAGACCGTCGAGGCGCCGCTCCCGGCCGTGGTCACCGTGGTGAGCGAGATCAACGAGCCGCGCATCCCCGGCCTCATGCAGATCATGAAAGCCAAGAGCAAGCCGCTGCAGGTGTGGTCGCTCGCCGACCTCGGGGTCGAGAAGCCCGAGCCTGTGCGTGAGATCATCAGCAACCTGGCGGAGGAGCAGGACCGCAAGCACATCCTGTTCGAGGGCACCGCGGCCGAGCAGGCCGACGCCTTCGTCGACGCCCTGATCCGAGAAGGCGTCCTGGGGAGGTAGTCATGGCCGAGTTGCTCGTCTACAGCGAGAGGATCGACACTGCCCGTGAGCTCGTGGCGGGCGCCAAGGAGCTGGGTGCGGCCCTCGGCCTCGGCGTGAGCGCCGTGGCCCTGGGGCCGGGCGCCGGGGGCGCGGCGGCAGAGCTCGCCGCCGCCGGCGCCGACACCGTGTACGTGAGCGAGGACGGCGCCTTCGAAGGCTGGCCGGCCGACGCCGTGGCCGCCGGCCTCGCGCAGGTCGCCGACATCGCCGGCGCGACCGTCGTGCTGGTCGGGTCCACGCGGCGCGGCAAGGAGACGGCGCCGCGGCTGGCGCAGAAGCTCGGCGCCGGCTGCGTCACCGACGTGAACGGCCTCATGGCCGAGGGCGACGACCTGGTCGCCGCGCGCTACGCGTTCGGCGGCGCCACCGTCGCGCGCGAGAAGGTCACGACGCCGGTCAAGGTGTTCGCCGTGATGCCCAAGACGTTCAGCGCCGAGGGCGCGACGGCCGGTGCCGGGGCGCTCAAGACACCAACCCTCAACGTCAAGTCGAGGGTGACGGTTGTCGACAAGCGGCCCAAGGAGGGCGACCACGTCAACCTCGACTCCGCGCCGCTGATCGTCGGCGTAGGCCGCGGCTTCAACGCCCGCGAGGATCTCGCCCTCGGCGACCAGCTCGCGGACGCCCTGGGCGCCGTCGTCGGCTGCACCAAGAGCCTCGCCGACTTCGAGTGGCTCGGCGAGGACCGCATCATCGGGCTCTCCGGCGCGAAGACCGCTCCGGACCTGTACCTGAGCGTCGGGGTCTCCGGCCAGATCCAGCACACCGTCGGCGTGGCCGGCGCCAAGCTGATCGCCGCCGTGAACAAGGACAAGGAGGCGCCGATCTTCGCCATGGCCGACTACGGCCTGGTCGGCGACCTGTACGAGGTGGTGCCGGCGCTCGTCGAGCGTCTCAAGACCGTGTGACCTGCGTCGGGGCGCGGCGGCACGCCGCCGGCCGCGCCCTGCAGCATCACACCTCAAGCTGCTCCGCCGGAGAGAGACGGCTTCGCCGGAGCGCCCGGGCCGGGGCCGCTCACGCGGCCCCGGCCCTTCTTCACTTCGCGTGTCTCCGGCGGTTCGTGGTCGTCGAGCCACCTCATCCCGGCCATGAAGGCCTCGTCGCCCGTGGTGCAGCGAAGCCTGTGACCCGGTGTGTCGCGCGGTGGGTCGAGTCGACGTGGCCGGTCAAGGCCTGGTGTGAGCTGAAATCCGCCCGGCCGTGGGGGCAGCGATCGTCGAGGGACAGCGCTTGCCCTCCCGTGTCGAGTGTCTGAGGGGTGCACGTGGCCTTCCCGTCCGGGAGCGGCGCGAGTCGGACGGCCCTTGCCAGGTAGTGCCCCACGCGCAGGAGAGGCGGCGAGCGAGGTTCGGAGGTAGGATGCTCGCGACGTGGGCCTATAGCTCAGTTGGTTAGAGCAGCCGACTCATAATC
>CAVZIA010000012.1:0-86608 GCA_963775255.1 uncultured Thermoleophilia bacterium
CACCCTCGATGCTACCAATACGAACACATGTTCGCAAGGGGACGGAGAGACCTGCGGCGCACCCGCCGCGAGCCCGCTTCAGCGTGAGCCAGATGCCGTGCCGAGGCTGTCGCCGTACTCTTCCCGGTATACCCGCCGCGCCTCGAGGACCTTCTGGACGTAGGCACGCGTCTCGGGGTACGGGATGTCTTTGAGCCGGAGCTCGTGCCCCTCGGCGTGCGCCTGCAGGACCCAGTCCCCCACAACGCCCATGCCGGCGTTGTAGGAGGCCACCGCCGCACGCACGTCGCCGTCGAAGGCGTCGAGCGCCTGGCGCAGGTAGTAGGAGCCGTAGCGCACGTTGATCCGGGGGTTCTCCAGGTCGGCCGCCGTGAACGTCACTCCCCCGGACTGGTCGGCGATCTGGCCCGCCGTCGCCGGCAGGATCTGCATGAGGCCCACAGCACCCGCGGAGGAGCGCGCGTGCTCATCGAACTTGCTCTCAGCGTAGACGACCGCCGCTACGAGCGCCGGGTCGAGGTCGTAGCGTGCGGCGCCGGCACGGATGGCCCCGGTGTACGAGAGCGGGTAGACCGTCTTCGTGTACCAGGACGGGCCGCCGCCTCCGGCGAACAGCGGACCCGCCCAATGGGCGACTCCGGCGGCTGCCGCGGCGGCGACCGCCACGAGGGCGAGGCCGATGAAGAGGCGCCTCACGAGACGGTCTCTTGGGCGCCGTCCCCCACGGCAAGGTCGTCTCCGGCGAGGATGGTCGCCATCGTCTGCCCCACGAACTCCTTGAGTTCCTTGCGCGATCCACCGTTCTCGAACACGAAGTCGCTGCGCCCGATCTTCTCCTCCTCGGACATCTGCTGGGCGCGGCGGCGGCGGAACTCACTGTCGGTGAGCTTGGCCGCCACCCGCTTGCGACGCACGTCGACGGGCGCCGTGATGAGCATGACGTAGTCGAAGCGCTGCTCGAACCCCGTCTCGAAGAGCAGCGGGACCTCGACCACGATGAGCGCCGGGCGCGGTCTGGCCTTCTGCTGCCGCTCCACCCAGTCGGCCACGGCCGCGCGGACGAACGGGTGCAGCAGGTCCTCCAGCCAGTGCAGTTCGGCCTCGTCGGCGAAGACGATGCCGGCGAGCCCCGGGCGACTGATGCCGCCGGCCCCGTCGACGACGTCGTCGCCGAAGTGCTCACGGATGAGGTCGACCACCTCGGCCGTCGAGTACAGGCCGTGGACGATGTCGTCGCTCGAGATGGTCGCGGCGCCCAGCTCGTGCAGGTAGGCGAGCGCCGTGGACTTGCCCGAGCCGATGCCGCCTGTCAGGCCGAGCACCGGGATGCGTTGTGCGGATGTGCTCATAGTGTGCAGACGCAAGCCGGGGGCGGCGAAGACGACAGTCGTCCTCGCCGCCCCCGTGCTCGGGCGTCAGGCCTCGCCGGACTCCTCGTTGGACGCCTCGCCGGCGGCGTCGTCGTCCGCGGCCGCGCCGGCCGGGAAGACGTCGTCGCTCAGGCCGAGCTCGGGCTCGTGCTCTTCCACGAACTCCTCGGCGGCCTCTTCGACGACCTCGGCGGCGGCGGCCACGACCACAGCGTCCTCGATGGCCTGCTCGACCTCTTCGGGCGTCTCGGCGGCGGCGAGCTCCTCCTCGACGACTGCCGCGGCCAGTTCGACCTCGGCCTCGGCCTCGAGGATCTCATCGGCCTCTTCGACCGCCTCGACGGCCTCCTCGAACTCCTCGGCCTCTTCCTCGTCCACCTCAGGCTCGAGCGGACGCAGCGGCTTCACGTTGTCGCCGTCCACACGCTTGATGCTGAGACTGAGGCGGCGGCGCTCGGAGTCGACCTCGATGATCTTGACGCTGACCTGCTGGCCGACGGAGACGACCTCGTCCGGACGCTCGACGTGGCGGTTGGCCAGCTCGCTGATGTGCACGAGACCCTCGATGCCCTCGTAGATCTCGACGAAGGCGCCGAAGGCGACGATCTTGGTGACGCGGCCATCGACGACGTCGCCGACCTTGTGACGGGCGACGATCTTCTGCCACGGGTCTTCCTGGGTCTGCTTGAGACCGAGGCTGATGCGCTGGCGGTCGCGGTCGATGTCGAGCACCTTGACCTTGACCTTCTGGTTGACCTGCAGCACCTCGGACGGGTGGTTGATGTGCGTCCAGCTGAGCTCGCTGATGTGGATGAGGCCGTCGATGCCGTCGAGGTCGACGAACGCCCCGAAGTCGACGATGTTGCTGATCGTGCCCTCGACGATGTCGCCCACATTGAGCTCGTCGATGATCTGCTGCCGGACCTCCTTGCGCTCCTCCTCGAGGACGGCGCGGCGGCTGAGGACCACGTTGTTGCGGTTGCGGTTCATCTCGATGACGCGGCAGTTGAGCTCCTGGCCTACGTACTCCTGGAGGTCCTGCACGCGGCGGATGTCGACCAGCGAAGCGGGCAGGAAGCCGCGCACGCCGAGGTCGAGGATGAGGCCGCCCTTGACGACCTCGATGACCGTGCCCGTGACCGGCTCGCCGCTCTCGAAGGCGCCTTCGATGCGCTTCCAGGCCTTCTCGAACTTGGCGCGCTTCTTGCTCAGGATGAGACGCCCGTCGGCGTCTTCCTTGGTCATGACGAGGGCGTCGATCTCTTCGTCGAGCGCGACTTCCTCGGAGGTATTGACGTTCTTGCGGATGCTGAGCTCGTTGACCGGGATGACGCCCTCGGATTTGTAGCCGATGTCGACAAGCACTTCATCCTTGTCGATGCGGACCACTTTGCCGGTGACGATGTCGCCCTCGCTGAAGTTGGTCAGCGTCATGTCGTAGTTGGGGATGATCTCCCCGTCTACCTCGATGAGGTAGCCCTCGCTGCCCTCCACGACGTTCGGAGCGCTCGCTGGATCGGTGATGGTGGTGTCGGTGGGATTGTCGGTCATGTGTCGGTTGGCCTCCCGGTCACTTCGGCGGTCCGTCGCTGACAAAAAGGCCGACCCGCGGACCGCAGCGGGCCGAACCGCAAAAGTATAGCACGATGGACCTCTTGCTACGCGTGCGCGAGGCACGCCCGGCGCCGACGCGGCCGTCAGGTCTTCGCCGCCACCCAGTCGGCGCCGGCGCCCATCTCGACCTCGAGCGGCGGGTCGAGCTCGAGCGCGCCGCACATGGCTTCGCGAAGCAGCGACCGGCAGGTGTCGAGCTCGTCCTCGGGGCACTCCAGGACGAGCTCGTCGTGCACCTGCAGCACCAGCCGCGAGGCCAGGCCCCGGCGCTCCAGCTCGCGGCTCACGGTCACCATGGCGACCTTGATGATGTCGGCGGCGGTGCCCTGGAGGATGGTGTTGACCGCCAGCCGCTCACCCAGCGAACGGTTGCGGAAGTTGGACGAGCGCAGCTCGGGCACCCCCCGGCGACGGCCGAACAGCGTGGTCACGTAGCCGTCCTGGGTCGCCTGCGCGATCACGCGCTCGCGGAACTCCTTGACCTTGGGGTACTTGGCGAAGTACGCGTCGATGAAGGCCCTGGCCTCATCCACCGGGATGTCGACCTGCTCCGAGAGGCCGAACGCGGAGAGCCCGTACATGATCCCGAAGTTGGTGGCCTTGGCGCGCTCGCGCTGCCGCTTGGTGACCTCCTCCACGGGGATGCCGGCGACGGCGGCGGCGGTGACGCGGTGCACGTCCTCGCCGCGATGATACGCGTCGAGCAGAGCGGGCTCGCGCGAGAGTGACGCCATGAGCCGCAGCTCGATCTGCGAGTAGTCGGCGACGAGGAGCTGGCAGCCGTCGTCGGCGACGAAGCAGGCGCGGATCTCGGCGCCGAGATCGGTGCGCACCGGGATGTTCTGCAGGTTGGGGTTGGAGCTCGAGAGCCGGCCGGTGGAGGCCACCAGCTGGTTGAAGGTGGTGTGCAGCCGGCCGGTGACCGGGTCGAGCCGGGCCGGAAGCGGCTCGAGGTAGGTGTTGAGCAGCTTGGTGAGCTCGCGCCACTCCTCGACCAGCGGCACGATGGGGTGCTGGTCGCGAAGCCCGCGCAGCACCCGGGCGTCCGTCGAGTACCCGGTCTTGCCCTTGCGGGCCGTCTCCAGGCCCAGCCGGTTGAACAGCACGTCGGCCAGCTGCTGCGGCGAGCCGATGGTGAACGGCTCGCCGGCCTCGCGGTGGATGGAGTCGGTGAGCTCGTCGATGCGGTCGCGTACGCGCGCCGTGATCTCGCCGAGCCGGTACGGGTCCATCTTGACCCCGGCGGCCTCCATCTGGGCCAGGACGCGCACGAGCGGGAGCTCGACCTCACGGAACAGCCGCTCGACGCCGAGCTCGACGAGGCGCGGCCGCTGGGCCTCGGCCACGCGCCACGTGAGGGTGGCGCGCGTGGCCGCGGCGGCCTCTGCCGCCGGCCCCTCGACCAGCTGCGCGCCGTCGTCCGCGCCGGCGAGCGCGAACAGCGTGCGCTCCTTCTCCGGCCGCTCCGGCGCGAGCAGGTAGGCGGCTACGGCGGTGTCGAACGCCGGGCCGGCCGGAGCCTTCACGAACCCGGGCTGCGCCTTGGCGTCGTGGACGACGGCGTGTGCGGCGAGCAGCCAGAGCGAGCCGGCCCTGCGCACGTCGGCCGGCGCCACCAGGCAGGCGTCGCCGCCGGCGTGAGCCGCCACGGCGAGCCCGTCCCCTTCGCCCCGAGGCTCGAACGCGATCGCCGCCTCACCCTTCTCGAGCAGCGCCGCGACCGGCCCGACGTCCGGTTCCGCGACCAGCCGCACGAGCGAGCCGCTCACGGCCGCCGGCGCCGCGGCGGGCGCCGGCGCGTCGCCGGCGACCTCCTCGAGGCGGCGGCGGAGGTTACGGAACTCGAAGCGCTCAAAGACGGCTCCGACCGTCTCGACCGGCAGCTTGTAGCCGCACGTGGTGACGATCTCGACCAGGTCGTGCTCAAGCGGTACGTCGCAGACCATGGTCGCCAGTTGCAGCGAGAGGCGCGCGGCGGGCTCGTGCTCCTTGAGCAGCGCCCGGCGCTTCTCCGACTTGACCTCATCGAGGCGCCGGTACATCTCGTCGATGGAGCCGAACTGCTGCAGCAGCTGCGCCGCGGTCTTCTCGCCGATGCCGGGCACGCCGGGGATGTTGTCCGAAGTGTCGCCCTTGAGGCCGATGTAGTCGGGGATCTGCGCCGGCGTGACGCCGAAGCGCTCGAGCACCGCGGCCGGCGTGTAGATCTTGACGTCGGTCACGCCGCGACCGGTGCTCATCACCCAGATGTCGTCGTCCACGATCTGCATCGCGTCCCGGTCGCCCGTGACGACCACGGACCCGATGCCCTGGCGCTTGGCCTCCTCGGCGAGCGTGCCGAGGATGTCGTCGGCCTCGTAGCCGGGCTTGACGAGGTTGACCACGCCGAAGGCCTCCATGAGGCCCGGCAGGAGCGCCCACTGGGCCGAGAGCCCGTCCGGCATGTGCGGACGCTGCGCCTTGTACTGGTCGTAGAGATCGTCGCGGAAGGTCTTCTCGCGGGCGTCCCAGGCGCACACGATGCACCCCGGCCGGTACTCGGAGACCAGCTTGAGGAGCATCTGGCTGAGCCCGAACAGCGCGTTGGTGGGCTGCCCGGCCTGCGTAGAGATGGATTCGGGCAGCGCGAAGAACGCACGGAACGCGAGACTGCTGCCGTCGAGCAGGAAGAGACGGTCGTGGAGCTGAGGATCGGCCATGCGGCGATTCTACGCTACGCCGCCGCTCTTGAGCGGTGCGCCTCCGGCGCCCCGCTCGGCAACCCGACTACGTCGATCACTCTCCTAGCGGAGGGACCTCGTTGAGGACCAGCCAGTAGAGGCCCAGCTGGTTGACCGCCTCCATGAACTGCGTGAAGTCCACCGGCTTACGGATGTAGCTGTTGGCGCCGAGGTCGTAACTGCGCGCCAAGTCGCTCTCCACGTTGGAGGACGTGAGGATGACCACCGGCAGCCTCCGCGTGCGCGGGTCGTCCCGCAGTCGCTCCAGCACCTCGAGACCGCCCACCTTGGGCAGCTTGAGGTCGAGGAGCACCAGATTGGGGGTGTCACGGATGTCACGCCCCGCGTAACTGCCCGTCGCAAAGAGATACTCGAGCGCCTCCTCGCCGTCGCGGACCACGTCCACGCGGTTGGCGACCCGGTTACGACGCAGCGCCCGAAGAGTGAGCTCGACGTCGTCGTCATTGTCTTCCACGAGAAGGATCAAGCGATGCTCCTTCATTCGCCCTCCCCGTACCCTATTGTGAAGCGCACCGTCGCACCTTTACCCGTTGCGCCCACCGCCCACGCCCGGCCTCCATGACGGCGCACCACGTTCTCTCCGCCGGTAGCGACTGCGGCCACGACCGCAGCAGCGGGTACAAGGTCGTCATCGCCAGCTCGCGGACCTGCCCCGGCCCCTCGCCCTTCTAGGACCGCTCCTTGATCAACAGCACCCGCGTCCCCATCGGACCGCATGTGTAGTGCACGGCGTCCGCGAGAGCGCGCATGAAGTGGATGCCCCGGCCGCTGGTGGCGACCGTCGAGGGCGCGCAGATCGGCAGGGCGTCCATGCCGGCGCCTCCGTCGAGCACCTCGACGGCCACCTCGTCCTCATAGCAGAAGAAGCGGACGTGGACATCGTCGTCGGAGCCGTGTGGCGAGCCGTGGACGACGGCGTTGGCCAGGGCCTCGGCGACGGCGACGTTGAGTTCGAACAGGCTCGTCTCGTCGAGACCGGCGAACTCCGCGAAGGCGCCGATCCTGCGGCGTGCGGCCCGGAGCTGTTGAGTGGTCGCCGGGAAGCTGAACTCGTGCTCCCAGCGCGGGTGCTGGCCGGCGGCGAGGGGAGTCGAGTCATCGCCTTCGGGCGGGCCGGGGGCCGGCGGCACCGCGCGCATCAGGCCGGCGCCGGCGAGCTCTCTGCGCGCCTCGGGCTCCTCGACGGCCACGACGAGCGCCGTGCCGGCCTCGCTGAAGGCGCGCGCGGCGAGCTGGAGCGCCTCGAGCGCGGTGTCGTCCATCGGCTCCCAAGGGTCGAGATCGACGACGACCGCGGTGATGCCCCTGCTGAGACACCGCCCGACCTCGCCGGGCAGGTGTTCTGCCAGGTTGCGCCCTTCGACGCCCCCGCAGCGGATCACGCAAACGTCGCCGCGCAGTTCGGTGCTGACGCTTCGGGACACGTCGGCTTCAGGCCCGTCCGGTCCGGGACTCGCTGTCCGACGCGATCGGGGGTTCGAACCGGCAGACCTCCTGCCCCGGCCATCCGCCGAACGGGTAGGTGCAATGCATGGCGTGGACCTGCTCGCCCACGTCGTCGAAGCGCGCGTGGATGCGCTCGACGATCTCCTCGGTCATCTCGTAGGACCTCATCGCCTCGGTGAACGCCTGGCGCAGAGCATCCATGCGCAACTCGAGCTCGTCGAAATCGGCCTGCCACCGCCGGACCTCGGCGGACGAGGCGTGGCCGGCCTTGCGTGTCTCGCTCATCGTAGTGCCTCCGCAGTCTCCCGCGGCCTTCCTCACGGTCGCAACAGGCTGATACCCCGCCCATGCCCCCCGTACACGAACGGCAGTCCCGCCGGCGGACCAAGGCCGGTCACCCCGGTTGTAGACTCGCGAGAGGGACCGGCGACGGCCGGCCGACAGCGCCGGGAGGAGAGGCACATGGGTGCACGTGAATACGCGCGCGGCAGGCGTGTGGTGGCGAGGCTGCCGCACGGCGGCGACCTGCTCGAGGAGATCACCGCCGTCGCCGACGCGCACGACATGCAGGCGGCGGAACTGCGCGCCATCGGCGCGCTCAAGACCGCCCGCCTCGCCTTCTACGACCAGGCGGCGCACACCTACGGCGAGTTCGCCGTCGAGAGGCCGGTCGAGCTCGTGGCGCTCCTCGGCAACGTCTCCCGCAAGGACGGCGCCACCTTCGTGCACGCGCACGCCACACTCGCCGGGCACGACGGCGCTTGCGTGGGCGGCCACGTGGCGTCCGGCTGCGAGATCTTCGCCTGCGAACTGCTCCTGCAGGAGCTGATCGGCGATCCGCTCGAGCGGGAGTTCGACGAGGTCACCGGGCTGGGGCTCTGGCGCGGCCTGTGAGGCAGAACGCCACCGGCCGGCGCGAAGGTGGGCTGGGGTAGACGGTCTCGAAACGCCCGAAAACGGAGGGGTGACGCGGAGGAAGAGAGATGGTGTCGGAAGGGGGACTTGAACCCCCATGAGGTTATACCCTCACTAGGCCCTCAACCTAGCGCGTCTACCAATTCCGCCATTCCGACACTGAGGGACTGAGAGTATAGGCCGACGCCGCCCGGACGGTCAACGCGAGGCCACCTCAGTCATGACGATGGGCGAGCCTTCGTGAAAAAGCCCGCCCATCCGCGGCGCCCCCTTCAGCTGCCTCTTCCCGAGGCCGTGGTCTTCAGAGACCGTGGCGCCGACTGAGTCCTCGACCCGGAGTATAGGCCGGGGCGCGGAGGTGGTACAACGTTTCTGGACTGCGCAAACACCTCGACCGGAGGTACCGATGTCCGCGCGCATCCTGGTGGGCAGTTGCTCCTGGACCGACCCGACACTGATCTCCAGCGGGCGCTTCTACCCGCCCGGCGCGAACAGCGCGGAAGCGCGGCTGCGGTACTACGCCGAGCAGTTCGACATCGTCGAGGTCGACTCGACGTACTACGCGCCGCCGTCGGCTCGCAACAGCGAGCTCTGGGCGGCGCGCACCCCTCCCGGCTTCGTCTTCAACGTCAAGGCTTTCGCCTGGCTCACCCATCACGCGGCGGCCCCGGACAGGCTGCCCGACTGGCTGCGGAACCGGCTGCCGGACGAGGTGCGCGGCAAACGCTCCGTCTACTCCCGGGACATCAGCGAGCGGGACATTGAGCTCGTCTGGCAGCTGCACCGTGAAGCACTGGCGCCGCTGGCGGACGCCGCCAAGCTCGGCGCGGTGCTGTTCCAGTTCCCGCCCTGGTTCGTGCGCTCGCGCGCGAATCGGGAGTACCTCCGCGCACTTCCGGAGCGGCTGCCCGGCTGGCCCCTGGCGGTGGAGTTCCGCGGCGGCGGCTGGATGACGGACGAAGCCGCCGCCGGCACCCTGCGGCTGCTCGAGGAGGCCGGCCTGGCCTACGTCGCCGTGGACGAGCCGCAGGGGTTCGCCAACAGCACGCCGCCGCTGACCGCGACGACGGCGCCGCTCGCGGTCGTGCGCCTGCACGGGCGCAACGCCGAGACCTGGGAAAGCCGCACCGGCGTCGCGTCGGACCGCTTCAAGTACCTCTACGCCGACGCGGAGCTCGAGGAGTGGGTCCCCAGGGTGCGCGAGCTGGCCTCCCGGTCGAGCGCCGTCCACGTGCTGTTCAACAACAACTACGAAGACTGGGGCATGCAGAACGCACGCCGCATGGCGCACCTGCTGGGGGTCGAGCGCCGGCCGCCGCAGACGCAGCTCGAGATCAGCTGAAGCAGAAGCGGCCGGAGGACTCAGCCGGGCGCGGCGAGGAGCTCGCGCATCTGCGCGTCGACGGTCGCGCCCCAGCGCGCGAACTCGGCGAAGAACTGCTCGCAGGGCACGACCTGCTCGGGCACGAAGACGCCCGGGCCGGAGATGTCGCCGCGCGCCAGCATGCGCGCGACGATCGCGGGCGGGATGCCGGTGTCGATGTCGCCGCCGGCGGCGCCGTATTCCTTGTGCGCCGGCACCACGGCGCGCACGCGCCACTCGATGCGGCGACCGTCCTTGAGGCCGCGCACCACGCCCAGCAGGTAGTCCACGTCGTCAAGCACGACGTCGGCCGGCCGCGGGATCTCGCTCACCACCTTGAGGAGCACGTCGCGCGGCCGCACGTGCGCGCCTTTGATCTCGACTTCGTCGGTGCGCGTCATGCCGATGGTGTTGAGAAAGCGCATCTGGCCGGTGAACTCCGCCGGCAAAGCGAGCTTGAAACTCGCGGACCTGAGGCCCTGGTCCTTCCACGCGTGCCAGAACGTGAACGGCTCCGAGTGGATCGTGTAGTGTGCCTCGAGCGCGCCGGCGGGCCCGCCGAAGTCGAGGAGCTCCCGCCCCTCGCCGCCGGTGATGTCCATGACCCAGTGCCCGTCGATGAACTCGGGTGCGACCACGCTGAACTCGTCGCAGAGCGTCTCGAGCGAGTACGGGACGACCCAGCCGTCGTAGCCGCTCCAGTCGGTGTCGTCGACGTTGCCGCACAGCGCGTGGGCCTCCTCGACGATGTCGAGGCGGTCGGCCCCGTACTTGGCGAGGATGTTGGTGACGCCAGGAGCGCCGCCCATGGCGATGACGGCGGTGACGCCGGCCTTGCGGAACTCCTCGTGCAACTCGACCTGCTGCTTGGTGACGTGGAAGAGGCCGCCCATGTCCGTGTAGTGCACGCCGGCGGCCGCGGCCGCGCGCATCACGGTGATGTTCCAGAAGTGCTGCGTGGCGTTGACCATGGCGTCGCAACCGGCGACGGCCTCCTGCACGCTGGCCTGCTGGCGGGCGTCGACGAACCGCGCCGTCGCCTTGCCGCCGCCGTGTACGGCGGCCACCTCGCGAGCCCGGGCCTCGTTGAAGTCACCCACCAGGATCTGGTCGACGTCGGGGCTCAGCCCCAGTCCCTTGACGGCCCAGCGACCCATGGCGCCCGCGCCCACGACGGCGATCTTCATGTTGCCCTCCTGCGCCCTGACTACCTGTTGCCCTCATCCGAGCCTACGAGACTCGCGGGGCGAAGTACAGACGGCTATCATGGCGCGAGCGGTACGCCGATTCGCCCCTCAGTGGAAGGAGACCGTGAGCCACTACGGTCTGGACGCGCACGAGTGGAAAGCGCTCGAGGACGAGGTCCTCGAGTTGTTCACGGCCCTCCTGCGCGTCGACACCACGAACGCCAACGAGACCGAGGCCGCGCGCGTCGTGCAGGCCTATCTCGCCGGTAACGGCATCGCGAGCGACCTCGACGGCGAGTTGGCCGACCGGCAGAACCTTGTGGCCCGGCTGGACGGGTCGGGGCCGGGCAAGACGCTCACGATGATGGGACACCTCGACGTGGTGCCCGCCGACGCCGGCGAGTGGAGCGTGCCGCCGTTCGCCGGCCTCGTGAAGGACCGCTACGTCTGGGGCGTCGGCGCCACCGACATGAAGAACCAGGTGGCGGCCGAGGCCGTCGCCCTCGTGCGCCTCAAGCGCGGCGGCGCCCCCTTCGCCGGCGCCGTCAAGTACGCCGCCACGGCCGACGAGGAGGTCGGCGCGCACTGCGGCGTACAGTGGCTCTGCGAGCACCGGCCGGAGGCTCTCGAGGCCGACTACTGCATCAACGAGGGCATGGGCGGCCTGTGGCTGCCCGTCGACGGCCAGAAGGTGTTCCTGCTGTCCGTCGGGGAGAAGGCGTTCGCGCAGTTCCGCATCCGGACCCGCGGCCGCGGCGGTCACGGGTCCGTGCCCGAGAAGGAGCGCAGCGCCGTCATCGACCTGGCGCGCGCCGTCGTCGCTCTCGGCCTGGCCGACCCGCCCGCGATCGTCTCGGGCACGACAGCCCGCTTCATCGACGTCCTCGTGCCCGACACGGCCCTTGCGGCCCGCCTCAAAGACCCGCGTACCGCCCGCTCCGCCGGCGCCGACCTGCGCGCGCTCGACCCTGTGGTCGCCGGCCTTATCGAGCCGCTGTTCGGCGCCACCGTCACGCCCACCGTGCTCGCCGCCGGCAAAGCCGTCAACGTCATTCCCACGCGGGCGGAGGCGTGCATCGACTGCCGCATCCTGCCGGAGATGGACCTCGACGACGTCAAGTACCACGTGGCCGGCGTCCTCGACCCCCTCGGCATCGATTGGGAGTTCGAGTGGGTCGACGTCACCACGCCGAACACCTCCCCGGACGCGACCCCCTTCTCTGTGAGCATCGCGCGCGTGCTGCGCCGCGACGTGCCCGGCGCGGTGCTGGCGCCGATGACCTCGGGCAGCTTCACCGACTCACGCTGGGTCCGCGAGCGGTTCCCGGACTGCGTGGCCTACGGGTTCGCGCCGTTCGTGGCCGAGAGCTTCCACGCCATGGACGGCGGACGCGACCACGAGCCGGACGAACGCATCATGGTGGAGGACGTCGTCTACCAGGCGCTGTTCTTCGAACGGCTGGCGCGGGACCTGCTGACGTGAGCCCGCTCCCGGACGCCGCCGTCCTGCGCGACCGCTTCCGCGGTACGCTGCTGGGCCTGGCCGCCGGCGAGGCGCTGGGTACGCCGGCGGAGTTTCTCACAGCCGAGCAGGTCGTGGAGAAGTACGGCGTCATCACCGAGATGATCGGCGGCGGTGTGTACGACGTCACACCGGGCGAGATCACCGACGCCACCGAGATGATGCTCTGCATGGCGACCAGCCTGGCCGACAACGGCGGCTTCGAGCCCGAGGACATCATGGCACGCTACGCCGCGTGGCTGGACAGCCAGCCGCGCCACGTGAGCCTCACCGTGCGTGCCGCGCTCATCAGCTACCGTTCGGGCACGCACTGGGACGTGGCCTCGCGCCGCGCCTTCGAGATCCTCGGCGGGCCGACCGCCGGCAACGGGAGCCTCATCCGTTGCGCCCCGGTCGGCCTCCTCTACGCCACGGACGCGCCGACGCGCCACGAGGTGTCGCACCGCGAGTCCATGCTCACTCACTTCGACCGGCTCGCCGGCTGGTCGTGCGCCGCCTTCAGCGACCTCATCTCGGCGGCGCTGACCGGCGACTTTCGCGAAGAGATCCCGGCCATCGCGCACACCTTCGAAGACGAGGACAAGCGCGTCGCGGCGGTGCTGCGCGACACGCCCGAGGCCGAGGCGGAGGAGGTCGTCAGCTCGTCCTTCGTGCTCGACACCCTGCAGACGGCGCTCTGGACCGTCCTGCACGGAGCGGACTTCGAGCACGCCGTGACGATCGCCGTGAACATGGGCAACGACGCCACGGCGGCCGGCGCGACGACCGGCGCCCTCGCCGGCGCGGTACACGGCGAGTCCGGCATCCCCGCACGCTGGCTCGACGCCCTGACCGTGCGGGACGACGTCACCGCGGTCGCCGACCGGC
This sequence comes from uncultured Thermoleophilia bacterium, assembly GCA_963775255.1. GTDB lineage: Bacteria > Actinomycetota > Thermoleophilia > UBA2241 > UBA2241 > CAIXSE01. Next base: position 13,026 of record CAVZIA010000012.1, read on the forward strand.
TGGCGGACCTCGCCGGCGTCGGTCGCTGACTCCCGACCCAGATCCACCCGCTCCACGCCAGCAGGCAACGACAGCCTCAGGTTGCGGACTGAGCGTTCACTAGATACTTTACGTCGCTGACATCGTGATCACACGGAGGGGCGATGGACGACCGTGACCGGACACGCGCAGAGAGACTGCTCGTCGAGGAGTACGGACTTCTCTTCGAGGAGATGGGCGGCACCCGCATGGAGGGGCGCGTGATGGCCTGGCTCCTCCTCGCCGAGCCTCCGGAGCAGTCCCTGACCGAGATCGCCCAGGGCCTCGGCGTCAGCAAGGCCGCGGTGAGCACCTCCGCCCGCAGCCTACTTCAGTCTCGAGCCGTCGAGCGCGTCAGCGAGCCGGGGCAGCGCGGCGACTACTACCGCGCCATCCCCGGCAAGTTCGACAGCATCATGCACCTCGACCACGTGACGTCGCTTGGGCGCCTCGTGGACCGTAGCCTCGAGCTCGTCTCCGGCGGAGACCAGACGCAGTCCAACTACACCCTCTTGCGAGAGATGCGCGCGTTCCTCGACTTCCTTGAGGCCGAGATCCCCGGCCTCGTCAGCCGCTGGCAGGCACACCGAGAGGCCCTGCAGGCCGGGGTCACCGGTACTGACCCATCCGCCAGAGATCACGGAGGCGACCATTGAGCTGGCTGACGAGGTTCTCTCTGCGTAACCGTTCCATCGTCGGCCTCGCCGTGCTGGCCGTGCTGCTTGTAGGAGCTTACGCGATCACGTCCCTCAAGCAGGAGCTGATCCCCGACCTGACGTTCCCGTATCTGACGGTGTTCACCGTGGACCAGGGAGCCTCCGCGAAGGACGTCGAGCAGAGCGTCACCACGCCGCTCGAGCAGGCGATCAAGACCACCAACGGCGTCAAGGAGTACGACTCGTTCTCGAACGACGGCATGAGCATCATCACCGTGCAGTACGAGTTCGGCACGGACATGAAGGCCAAGGAGGCGGAGGTCCAGCAGGCCGTGTCCGGGGTGCAGGCGATGCTCCCCACCACGGCCATGGCGCCGCAGGTCGCCGCCCTGAACTTCAACAGCATGCCCGTGGTGCAGCTCGCGGTGTCGTCGGCGCTCCCGCCCCAGCAGCTCGCCACTCTGCTGGGCACCCGCGTCGTGCCCAGCCTGCAGGCCATCGACGGCGTCCAGGCGGTCACGCTCTCCGGCGTCCGGCAGATGCAGTTGCAGGTGCAGCTGCACCCGAAGAAGATCGCGGCGCTCGGGGTCTCGCCCACGCAGATCTCCTCGGCGCTCACACAGGCCAACGTGACGAGCGGAGCCGGGAGCGTCACGTCCGGCAGCCTCGTCTATCCCGTCACGGTCAGCGCCTCGGCCGAGACCGTGAAGGCCATCGAGGACCTGGTGCTGCCGTCCGCAGCCACCGCGGCGACGGCCACCTCGGGCGCCGCCTCGGCGGCGGTCTCCACTCCGGCAGCGGCCGCTTCGCCCGCGGCCGCCGCCGCGTCCACCGCGACGACCGAGCCCGTCAGGCTCGGCGACGTCGCCACGGTCAAGATCGCCCCCGCGCCCCTGACCGCGGTCACGCGCACCAACGGCAAAGCCTCCATCGGCATCTCCATCAGCAAGGCGAGCAGCGGCAACACGGTCGACATCGCCAACGCGGTCGCCGCCGAGCTGCCCGCGGTCCAGAAGGACCTCGGCGGCCAGGCCACGGTGACCACCGTCGTCGACCAGTCGATCTTCATCAAGGACAGCATCAGGTCGCTGCTGCGTGAAGGCCTCATCGGCGCCGTGTTCGCGATCATCGTCATCTGGGTGTTCCTGCGCAGCTGGCGCTCGACCGTCATCGCGGGGCTCTCGATCCCGCTCAGCATCGTCGGCGCGCTCATCATCCTCTGGAGCCGCGGCAATTCGCTCAACATGCTCACGCTCGGGGGGCTCACCATCGCCATCGGGCGCGTCATCGACGACTCGATCGTCGTCATCGAGAACATCTACCGGCACCTGCAGGAGGGCGACAGCATCCGCCAGGCGGCGTACACGGGAACGCGCGAGGTCGCAGGCGCCATCACCGCCAGCACCCTGACCACCGTGGCCGTCTTCCTTCCGCTGGGCTTCGTGCACGGCCTCGCCTCCGAGTTCTTCCGGCCGTTCGCGCTCACGGTGACGTTCGCTCTGCTCTGCAGCCTTGCCGTCGCACTCATGGTCGTGCCAGTGGTCGCAAGCTGGCTGCTGTCCAAGAAGCAGGTGGGTCACCTTGACGAGAAGGAGCTCAACGGTCTGCAGAACGCCTACCTGCCGGCGCTGCGCTGGGCGGTGGACCACAAGATCGTCACCCTGGTTGCCGCGTTCGCGGTGTTCGCCGGCACGATGATGCTCGGCCCCCTGCTGAAGACCAACCTGTTCGACAGCTCGGGGCAGAACACCATGAGCATCACGCAGACGCTGCCGCCGGGCTCGAGCCTCGACGCTACCCAGGTCTCGGCGAGCAAGGTGGAGGCGATCCTCAAGGACACAGCAGGCGTGCAGATCTACCAGTACACCGCCGGCAGTACCGGCAGCCTCTTCGGAGCCGGCGGAGGCACCAACGCGTCGTCCAGCCAGGCGACCTTCGCCATCACGACCGACCCGAACGCGGACAAGAACGCGATCATCGAGAACGTCCGTGCACAGGTGGCCAAGCTCCAGAACGCGGGGACGATCACGGTCACCGGCGACGACTCCTCCACCGGCGGCGGCATGTCGCAGCTCGAGGTGCGGGTGTCGGCGGCGGACCCCGCCGTGCTCAAGGCGGCCAACGACACCGTCCTGGCCAAGGTCAAGACGGTGGACGGCCTCGCCGACGTGACCTCCAACCTGAGCGAAGGACGGCCGTCGGCGACCATCGTGGTCGACCAGGCGAAGGCGGCCGCGGCCGGAGTCACCCCTGCAACGCTCGGCCAGTACGTGACGCTCATCCTGAACGGCTACCCGCTCGGCGTTGTGCCGACCACGACCGGCGTCCTGCCGGCACAGATCATGGTCGGGCAGATCGCTGTGCCGCCACTGCCGGGGGCGGTGAGCAAGATGCTCTCGGTGATCCCGGTGCCGGGCTCGGAGGGCATGGTCCCGCTGAGCTCGATCGCGAAGGTCGTGGAGGTCAAGGCGCCGGTGCAGGTGACGCACGTGGACGGGGCTCGGACCGCCAGCATCACGGCGACCTCCGTCGACAACAACATCGGCGCCTCGTCGAGTGCCGTCACCAAAGCACTCGACGGCGTGCAGTTGCCGCAAGGGGCGACCTGGGAGCTCGGCGGCGCCACCCAGATGACCAACGACGTCTTCCGCTCGCTGGGCATCGCCATGCTCGTCGCCATCCTGCTCGTCTACATCATCATGGTGGCGACGTTCCGCAGCCTGCTGAACCCGCTCATCTTGCTGGTCAGCATCCCGTTCGCGGCGGTCGGCGCGATCCTCGCGCTGGTCATCACCGGCACGAGCCTCGGCATGCCGAGCCTCATCGGCCTGCTCATGCTCATCGGCATCGTGGTGACCAACGCGATCGTGCTGCTCGACCTCGTCGAGCAGTTCCGGCGCAAGGGCATGGACGCCCGCACCGCCGTCATCGAGGGCGGGCGCCGCAGACTGCGGCCGATCCTCATGACGGCCATCGCCACGATCCTGGCGCTGATCCCGATGGCGCTCGGCATCGGCGGCAAGGGCGGGTTCCTCTCCACACCGCTCGCCGTGGTGGTGATCGGCGGCCTGTTCACCTCGACCTTCCTGACGCTGATCCTGGTCCCGGTGCTGTACCTCTCCTTCGACCGCCTGCGGCCGAAAGGCGCCTACGAACCGGATGAGGGGGACTTCGCGGCCGCTACGGAGCCCGCGCCGGCGAGCTGACGCGCGGCACGGCGGCGCGACCGCGCGTCACGCCGCCGTTGCCCTGCGATACGCTTGGGCGCGGTCGCGCGTATGATCGGCGCGGCCGCCGTACCCGTCTCACGAGAGGAGAGCCCGTGGCCAAACCAGCCCCGAAGAAGACCGCGAGCGCCGCGAAAGCCAGGTCCACGAAGACGCTCACCGCCGCCGACCTCGAACGCCGGACGGCGCGCAAGGTCACCCGCGATCAGCTCGTCGACCTGCTGAACGACGACCTCGCCAAGGAGTTCCAGGCGCTGGTGCAGTACGTGCAGCACGCCGCCGCCATGACCGGCCCGCAGTACGACGCCATCAAGGCGGAGCTCGTCGTGCACTCGAACGAGGAGCACGCCCACGCCATCTCGCTGGCCGACCAGATCGACTTCATGGGCGGCGTGCCCGGCGTGGACGTCGCCGAGGCGCACATCTCGCCCGACTCCAAGGTGATGCTGGAGCAGGACCTCGAGGGCGAGCTCGACGCCATCGCCCGCTACCGCGAGCGCATAGCCCAGGCCGAGATGCTGCAGGAGTACGGCCTGCGCCGCGCGCTCGAAGACATCCTGATCACGGAAGAGGAGCACGCGCGGGACCTGCAGGACGCGCTCGACCTCTGAGAAGCCGGGTCTCGCGCATACCCGGCGACCGGCGGCGGAGGCCCGGGCGACAGGCGCTACGCGCTCGCCCGGGCCTCCGCCGTTCTCGACTGGTGCCGGCGGCGCCAGGGCGCGGCCAGCGTGAAGAACAGCGCCGCGCCGATCAGCCCCACCGCCAGCAGCACCACGAAGGCCTGGCGCGCGCCGATGTTGTCCATGGCCCACCCACCGAACGCCGGACCCAGCGCGGCCCCTCCGTTCCAGACCACCGTCCAGACGCCCATGTAGCGTCCGCGGACGGCCTCGGGGGCCAGGTCGGCGACCTCGGCCGAGGCGATCGGTGACAGCAGCGTCTCCCCTACGCTCATCACCGTGATGAGGAACACCAGCGACCACAGCGGTCCGGCGAAGGCGGATCCTCCGATACCCACCGCCAGCAGCGCGCTGGAGATGGCCAGCAGGGCCATGCGGTTGCGGCGCCTCAGCGCGCTCACCAGCGGGTACTGCACCAGCGCCACGATTCCCGCGTTGAGCGCCAGCAGGAATCCCCACTCGCGGTACGGCAGGCCGATGTAGTCGGTCACGTAGACCGCGTAGATCGAGCCGAAGTTGCCGATGCAGAAGACCGGCAGGATCGCGACCGCGCAGAAGATGAGGAAGACACGGTCGTGCAGCACGATGCGGTACCCGCTGCGACCGTGGCGGTCGGTGTGGCGCACCTTCAGGAGCGCGCTCTCCGGCCGGCTCTCCCGGATCCAGACGGCCATGATGACCACCATGAACACGCAGCCGGCGGCAGCCGAGAGGAACAACTCGCGGAACGTGGCCCCATAGCCCAACGCGACACCGGCGACGGCGGGGCCGATGACCACTCCGAGATTCATGGCCACGCGCGTGACGCCGAATCCCTCCTGCCGCCGCTCCGGTGGCAGGACGTCGGCGATCATCGCGTTGCTGGCTGTCTGGAACAGCGGCCACCCCAGCGCACTCTCGAAGGCGACGAGCGCGGCGACCTGCCAGAGCTGGGTGATGAAGGCGAAGCCCACGAACCAGACCACGCCCACCAGCACCGACAGCATGATCACCATCCGGCGCCCGAGCCGGTCGGTGAGCGCTCCGCCCCAGAACTGCACAGGCATCACGGCGAGCGGGACGAGCCCGAACACCACGCCGATCATGGACATGGAGGTCCCGAGTTGCGTGCGCAGGTAGATGGCCTCGTAGGGGAAAGCCAGGGCGGCGGCTCCTACGTAGATGAAGATGCCGATGGTGAGCACCCAGAACTGCCGCGGGAAGGCGGCGAGGCGGCGCAGGGAGGTGCTCACGCGCGAGGTCATCTGCCCATGCTAACGGAGCGGGAATGGACGCGAGGCGCCGGGGACCGTCGCGAGCGGCCCGCGAACCTCGCAGCCGCGGCCGAGAATCCTGACGTCGCGGCCCGCCCTGCGCTCGTGGATCTGCAGGGCCACTGTTTCGAACCTCCGCGTTGACTTGGCCCTGCGGCGCAGCTAGGTTCGTCGTATGTATCTGAGTGTCCAACAGGCGGCAAACCGGCTCGGCGTGTCGCCGGTCACCATCCGCCGCTGGACCGCCACCGGCTTCCTCCCCTGCACGCGCACGGCCGGGGGGCACCGGCGCATCGACGAGCACGACATCGACGACCTCGCCAAGGCGATCGGAGGCAGCAACCACCTGGCCGCCCAGCTCGCGCGGGAGCGCGAGGTCGACGTGCTGGTCAACACGGCCTCGGCGCTGGCCGTCAAACTCGACCTCACCGAGCTGCTGCTCGAGATCGCCATGCGCATGACCAGCCTCCTCGACTGCCACTTCTGCGCCGTCTCCGAGTACGACCCCGAGGACGAAGCGGTGCGCACGCTGGCCGAGTACGACCACGCCGGCCGGCGCCTGCCGGACGCGAGCCCGTACCGCTTGCGCGACTTTCCGCTCACCCGCCGGGTGCTCACTGAGCAGATCACGGCGGTCGTCAATGTGGACGACCCGCACGCGGACCCCGCCGAGGTCGCCGAGCTGCGCCGGGAGGGCGACCGCAGCCTGCTCATGGTGCCGCTGATCGTCAAGGGGCGCACTCTGGGTTTGCTCGAGGTGGTCGACCAGACACGCTCGCGCGAGTACTCGCGCCAGCAACTGCGTCTCGCGAGCGCCATCGCCGGGCAGGCGGCCGTCGCCATCCAGAACGCCAAGCTCTTCGCCGAACGCCGCCGCAGCGACGAGGACATCACCCGCTTGCGCGAGGCGCTGACGACCGTCACCGCCGCAGTGCCGCACATCGGCGAGGGCGGTCGCCGCAGCGACGCTCTCTCGGCGGTCGCCGCAGCCGTCTGCGAAGCGCTGGGCGCCATCTCCTGTGTCGCCAGCCTGGGCGGCGAAAGCGCCGGCGCGTTCGGCGCCGGCCAGGCCGCCGCCCCGTCGGGCGAGCGGAACCGCGGCGGCGCCGCCAACCTCCTCGTCGCACGCGACCCGTCCGGCGCCACCGACCTCACCCTTGCCGTGACGCTGCCGCACCCGCCGGGCGACGGCCAGGTCGAACTCCTCGACCTCGTCGCCGCCGTGACTGCGGCCGTCGCCAAGCGCTGAGCGCTCGGTTCCTCCACCCCATCCGGCCGTTCTGGCCGCAAAACCGTCACGCACCGTCGTCGTAAGACACTTGAAAACAAGCGCTTTTGCTGGTCGTTTGCTCCCCGCTTCCGCTCCACGAACTTGCCACGAGGTCTTGCGCAGAAGTTCGCGCGGTTGACGGTGAAGCACGGCGTCGCTACGGTTTGCACATGTATCTGAGCGTCCAACTCGCCGCACGTCGCCTCGGCGTCTCGCCCCACACCATCCGCCGCTGGACGGCCTCGGGCTTCCTGCCCTGCACGCGCACCGCCGGCGGGCACCGGCGCATCAAGCAGGAGGACATCGACGAGCTCTCGCACCTGATCGGAGGCCGCAACCACCTCGCCGCTCGGCTGGCTCGCGAGCGCGAGCTCGAGACCCTGGTCGCCACGGCCATCGCCGTCTCCAGCCAGCTCGACGCCACGGCGCTCCTGCGCGAGATAGCCAAGCAGATGACCACGCTGATGGACGCGCACCTCTGCGTCATCTCCGACTACGACCGGGCCACCCGAACCGTCTCCGTTCGCGCCGAGTACGACGACCGCGGCAACCGCCAGCCCGACACGATGAAGTACACGCTCAGCCAGTTCCCCATGGCCCGCCGCGCGATCGAGGAGCACGAGAGCGTCACCGTCAACGTGAGCGACCCGCACGCCGACGCGGCCGAGGTCTCGATCATGCGCCGCGACGGCGACAAGTGCCTGCTCATCCTGCCGATGATCCACCAGGGCGAGAGCATCGGCCTCATCGAGGTGCTCGACCACCAACGCGAGCGCAAGTTCAGCCGCCAGGAGATGCGTCTGGCCAACGCCGTCGCCGCCCAGGCGGCGGTGGCCCTGCACAACGCCACCGTGTTCGCGCAGCTCAAGCGCAGCGACCAGGAGACCCTCACGCTGCGCCACGCCATCGACACCATCGCCGGCGGGTACGAGGCGCTGCACGCACAGCACGAGCGCGCCGAAGTGCTGCGAGCTGCCGCCAACGTGGCGGCGCGGGCCCTGGGCGCCATCTCCTGCGTCGCCAGCTGCGGCGGCGACAGCGCCGGCGCATCGGGCCTGTCCGCCTACGACCAGCCGCTGCCGCAGAGCGGCAGCGCGCACGTGATCGTCTCGTCGGCGCCATGCGGCGATGACCTCGTCACGCTCACTCTCACGCTAGGCGGCGAGGCCGGCGAGGGCCAGACGGAGCTCCTCACGCTCGTAGCCACCATGGCCGCCGGCGCCATCCGGTCCGGCCGCCCCGCCTGACGTCACCCGCGGGACTCTTCCCCGCCGCGGGGCTCCGCCCGCCGCTCTGCTATTCTCGCGCCATGCCCGCGCGCCCTCACTTCGTGGTCGTCGACACCGAGACGACCGGTCTCGACCCGCTGACCGACCACATCATCGACGTCGGCGCCGTGCGCCTGGACCAGGATCTCGCCGTCGTCGACCGGTTCACTACGCTCGTCGACCCCGGCGTACCGATACCGTTGTTCGTCTCGCGGCTCACCGGCATCAGCGATGCGGACCTCGCCGGCGCCGCGTCCATCGGCGAGGCCCTCGCAAGCCTTGCGGAGTTCGCCGGCGACGCGCTGCTCGTCGGCCACAACGCGCGGTTCGACCGCGAGATGCTGGCGGTGGCCGCGCGACGCGCCGGCACGCGTCCGCTCGACGCCGCCTGGTTCGACACCCTGGAGGCGGCGCTGCTGCTGTTCCCCGAGCTCGACCGCCATGCGCTGCCGGTGCTCGTCGAAGAGTTCGGCCTGGACCGTCCGGCGCACCGCGCCCTACCGGACGCCGAGGCCACGGCCGAGGTGCTGGAGCGTCTGGCGCGCCGTGCCGCCGGCCTCGCGGACGTTGAGCGGAGCCTGCTGACGAGCATCAACTGGCCGCCGCTGGCCGTGCTCGACGCCTGCCGGGCCCCCGCCGACGAGGCGCCGCCGCCGCTGGTGGCCGACGAGCCGCCGGAGGGTCCCGGCCCTCTCGCGGTGCTGCCGGTCGCCTCGGACGCCTGGCGCGCGGAGCTGGACGGCGACGAGATGGACGAGCCGCGAATGGCCGGCCGGCTGGCCGGCTTTCGCCGGCGTCCCGGCCAGGTGGCGTACGCGGAGGCCGCCGCCCACGTGTTCAAGCGCGGCGGCATAGGCGTGTTCGAGGCCGGCACCGGCATGGGCAAGAGTCTCGGCTACCTGCTGCCGGCGGCGTTCGCCGGTGCGGCCGCCGGCCGCCGCGTGCTGGTCAGCACCAAGACCAAGGCGCTACAGCGGCAGCTGGCTCGCGCCGAGCTGCCGCTCGTCGCCGAGACCCTGCCCCCGGGCTGGCGCTGGGCGCTCCTCATGGGCCGCGAGAACTACCTGTGCCGGCGGCGACTCGACGAGGCGGTGGCGAACGAGGCCGAGACCCTGCCCGCTGCGGACCGCGCACTCGCGCTCGCCTATCTCGTGGGGCGAGCACGCCGCGGTGATGTCGACCTCTCCGCTCTCCCCTACCGCGCCTCCCTGGTCCTGACGGCTCTGCCGGACCTGGCGCGCGAGCTCAGATCGTCCCGCGCCACCTGCCTGGGGCGCTACTGTCCGGCGCGTCGCGGCTGCCACTGGCGCCTGGCGCGCAGCCGCGCCGAGGCCGCGCACCTCGTGTGCGTGAACCACGCGCTCCTCCTCTCGGGCAGGGAGACGCTACCGGCGTTCGAGGACGTCGTCATCGACGAGGCTCACCTGCTGTACCACGAGGCCACGGAAGCGTTCAGCGACCGCGTGGACGCGCAGGGCGTGGAACAACTGCTCGGAGACCTGCGCGGGCGGCACCGGCAGCGCCCGCTGCCGCAGCGCCTGCGGGCCGCGGCTCACAAGCTGCCGCCCGACGAGGGCCGCGCGCTGGTCGCGGCCGCGGACGCCTGCGAGCGCGCGGCCGAAGAGGCGCCGGCGCTCAGCCGCGCGGTCGGGGAGTCGGTCGCGGGGCTCGCCGCGGCGGCGTCCCGCGCCGGCCAGGACGGCGACGAGGGCTACCAGAGCGGAGGCCGGCGGACCGACGAGTACACCACCACCGTGTGGCTCACGGCCGGGCTGCGCGACCTGCCTGAGCACGACCGGTTCCTCGTCGACGCCGGTCTGCTCGCCGAGTGCCTGGGCCGTCTGTCCATGGCCGCGGCGGGCGGCGCCGAGGTCCTGCCCGACGGCCACCGCGAGCACGCCGCATTGACCGCGCTCTCCGACGATGCCGCCGCCGCGGCGGAGTTGCTCGGCGACGTGCCCGACGGCGGCGCTCCGGAGACGGTGGCCTGGGCCGAGCTGGAGAGCGCGGCGCGCGGCGCCTCCGGCGCGGCGCGCTGGGCGCTCACCCGCTCGCCGGTCACGCCGGCCGGCGGCATCCGCGAGATCCTCTGGGACCGCCTGCGCAGCGCCGTGCTCACCAGCGCCACGCTCACCGTGGCCGGTTCGTTCGCCTACTTCCGTGAGATGACCGGGCTCACCGGCGACGTGGAAGCCCGCGAGGCGGTGTTCCCGTCGCCGTTCGACTACCGCCGCCAGGCGGTGCTCGTGCTCGAGCACGACCCCTGCGGCGCCTGGCGACCCGACGATCTCGCCGCCCGCCAGGGCGAGCGCCTCAAGCACATCGCCGACGTCACCGGCGGCCGCACGCTCGCTCTCTTCACCAACAAGCGCGACATGCTCCGCGTGGCTGCGGTCGTGGGCGAGCACGTGGAGGACGACGGCGTGCTCGTGCTCGCTCAGGGCATGCACGGCAGCGCAGCCACTCTGGCCGAGGAGTTCCGTCTGCACCCGGAGACGATCCTGCTCGGCGTGGACACCCTGTGGACGGGCCAGGACTTCCCCGGAGACTCGCTCACCTGTCTGGTGATCGCCAAGCTGCCGTTCCCGCGGCTGGACCCGCTGTTCCGCGCCCGCCGCAGGGCCTGCGAGGAGGCGGGCGAGCGCTGGTTCGAGCGTTTCTACCTCCCGGAGGCCGTGCTCAAGTTCCGGCAGGGCTTCGGCCGGCTCATCCGCACGGAGACAGACACCGGCGTGATCGTCGTGCTGGACCACCGGTTGACGCAGAAGGCCTACCGCAAGGACTTCCTCGCGAGCCTGCCGGAGATGGAAGTCGTGGAGGCCGCTCCGGCCGAGCTCGCCGCGGCGGTGCGGTACCACTTGCGGCGGCTCACCGCAGAGGCCCCGGCGCCCATCTGAGCCCGTCGAGCCCCTGCTACTTCAGCATCCTGCCGCTGCCCCTCGCCTCGCGCGCTCCGACGCGCTTGACCAGCCGGGCCTTGGTCCTGGCGCCGCAACTGGGACAGGTGAGGGTCTTGTAGCTGTAGTAGGTGCCGTCGGGGTTCTTGCCCACACTGGAGGTGGTGAAGAAGTTGACGGCGGTGGGCACCTGGAACGGCTTGTGGCACTTGGCGCACACGTAGCCGCGGTCGCGCGAGACGAGGGCGAGATACATCCAGAGGCTCGCGATGACCAGGACGATCGTCCACGCGACGCCGCGGTGCGGCAGCACGTAGCCGAGGGTGAACAGGAGCATGCCGATGAAGATGGCGAGCTTCCAGAGCGTGCCGAACCAGTCGCGCTCCGAGCGTTCGACGAAACGAGCCACGGACTCTCTTCTCAAACGGCCGGCGACGAACGCCGGCGGACTCTCAGCCCCCGACCGGTCCGGCCAGGTAGCTGACCAGCGTGAAGATGCCGAAGAGGACCGCGGCGACGACGACCATGAAGAGAAGAGTCTGGAAGAACCCTTTGAAGACCCCGCTCATTGTCAGCTCCTGCCCTCGGTGAACCGGACCGTCTGAGTATGCCATCCCCGGGCACGCGGAGAAAGCGCGCCGAAGATGGTCGGCTCCTCAAGTCGCGATGGTACTCTGGCCGATAAGGTCTCGTGCGGCGCCGCCGCACCGCGCCGCGACCACCCGGGACCGTGGCGCACGACAGGGAGGGAACCTCATGGATGTCACGTTCGAGAACGGCCCGGCCTTCACCGTCGCCGTGGCCAAGATGGCCGCAGGCGAGCAGATCCGTTGCGAAGGCGGCGCGATGCTCAGCATGACCACCGGCATGCAGATCGAGACATCCACCCAGGGCGGCATCCTCAAGGGCCTCAAGCGCTCGCTGTCCGGCGAGTCGTTCTTCATGAACACGTTCACCGCGCCGGCGGGCGGCGGCGAGATCGTGCTCGCCCACTCCCTGCCCGGCGACATGTCGTACATCGACCAGCAGGGCGAGACCTGGCTCTACCACCGCGACGGCTTTGTCGCCTCGGAGATGGGCATCGACCTCGACACCAGCTGGGGCGGCCTCAAGAGCGCGTTCGGCGCCTCGTCGTTCTTCGTCGTCAAATGCAGCGGACGCGGCAAGGCGATCTTCGCCACCTACGGCGCGCTACGCCGCGTGGACCTGCAGGCCGGCCAGCAGTACACCGTGGACAGCGGCCACCTGGTGGCCTGGCACGAGGCGATGCCGATCGACGTGCACAAGGTCGGCGGGATGAAGTCGCTCTTCTTCTCCGGCGAGGGCTTCGTGGTCACGCTCACCGGGCCCGGGACCTTCTTCACGCAGACTCGCAGCGAGCAGGCGTTCATCAACTGGATCGTCCCGTACCTGCCCAAGAGCGGAAGCTGAGCCGGGCGGCGCGGCCGGCGCGGCGGCGGCAGGCGCGGCGCGGCCGGCGCGGCCCCGCCGCGGAGCCCGGGGCTCCTCCCGCCGCGCCACCAGTTTGCCGGGCGGCGCGGCGGGTACGACCCGGAGTGACGACGTCGTCAGGGAGGTCACACATGAGACCGGACGACCTGAGCCACAAGGGCGAGGCCAAGAAGGGCCAGCACCCGCACGAGCGCTGGCACGACCCTCGAGCAGCCACCCAGGCGCCACGCTCCTGGACCAACAAGTCGATGCACCACCCCGCGACCCGGATCGGCGAGATCAAGCACGGGAAGTAGTGGTTGACCGGCGCGGCCGAGTCAACCGACGGTGCGCCGAAGGTGTGCCGTCTTCAGCGGCAGCGGACCGCCGGCGAGGGTCGTGAGTAGAGGGCCCGGGGGCCGAAGAGCCTCCGGGCCCCGGCACGTACGGCGCACCCGCCGGTCCAGCAGCGCCGGCCGAAGGGCGATCAGGCGTTGAGCTTCTTGAGCGCCCAGGCCATGTTGCGGCCGAGCGTCACCATGGTCTGCATGCCCTCTTCGTCGTTCTCGACGTCGCCCTTGTCCAAGCCCATGCCGAGGTTCCAGTAGCTGGACCCGATGAGGACCATCTCGTTGATCTGGAACCAGTGGTTGATGCTGTCGAAGGCGTGGATGGCGCCGCCGCGCCTGGCGGCGACCACGGCCGCGCCCACCTTGCGCGCCAGCGGGTTGCCGCTTTTGCGCGTCGCGTAGCCGGCACGTTCCATGAGCGCCTGAGTGTTCGCCGTGCAGTTCGCGTAATACGTCGGCGAGGCGATGATGATGCCGTCCGCCTGGACCATCCTGGCGATGCACTCGTTCATGCCGTCGTCCGGCTGGCCCGAGCAGGTGCTGTCCTGGGTCTCGGCGCACTTGAGACAGGCGGTGCAGCCCCTGAACCCCTTGTTGTAGAGCTGGATCAGCTCGCTCTCGATACCTTCGGCCTCGAGCTCGGCGAACACCGTGCGCACCAGCGTAGCCGTGTTACCGTCCTTGCGCGCGCTGCCACTGAACGCCACCACCTTCATCCCTCAGTCTCCTTCCAGCACTTCGAGCGCCCGCTTGAGGTCGGTCATGTGCCGCTGCGCCTCGCGGGCCGTGCACGACACGCCCGGCAGCGGCACCGCGAACACGCGGCGGCCGAACGTCCGCGACAGGTCGTCGTTGAACCCGTAGCCGCTCGCGTGCTCCCAGCCGAACGAGAAGCGCAGCACCCGGTCGAGCGCGCCCTTGTAGACGAACACCAGGATACGCGGCCGCACCCGCGAGACGATGTCCGAGACGCGCTGCCAGCCGTCCTCGTACTCGCCGCGGGCGGGCTCGTCGCCGAACGGCCGCGGCGTCTTGCAGATGTCGGTGACGCCGAAGCCGGCGTCGAGGAGCGCGTCGTCGGCGTAGCCGCCGGCCGGCGTACTCAGGATGCCGGCGTCGCCGAGGCGTTTCCACAGACCGCGGCCCGCCTTGCCTTCGAAGTAGTGGCCGACCTCGATGCTGGCCGGCGAGGGCGTCTTGCCCAGGAACAGGGCGCGCAGCTCGCCGCGCTCAGGCAGGATATCGGCGAGCGTCGGCACAAGCTCTCCTCGGACCTCGATCTCGGTGAGGTGCGTCACGAGCCGGCCTCCGCGTTCGTGAACCTGTGCGCCACGCGAACAAGGGCCAGGGTGTCCAGGCCGCAGTACTCGAGCAGCGAGCGCCGCAGCATCTCGCGGCGCTCGTCCGTCGTCTCCGGGTCGATCGCCTCGTGGTACGCCGCTTGCGCCGAGAGTCCGTCCTGGACCTCTTCAAGCAAGGCGTGATCGAGCTCCGCGTCCACAGTGGGCAGCACCGTCTTCAGCGAGTACGAGCCGCGCAGCGCCGGGTGGTCGTAGTGGTCACGAGTGAGGCGCAGCAGATCGACCAGCCGGTCCGTCGCGGCATTCAGCCGCGGCGCGAGGTCCGGCAGCATGGCCGCCATCTCCATCAGACGCCACTTCTCGAAGTCGTGATACACGAAGATGGGTCCGCGGTCGCCGAGTGCGTCGAGCAGCGACTCGGCGGCGGCGCGCACGGGCGCCTGGCCACTCGTGTCCAGGAACTCCCGGTGAGTCACCACGCCGGGCGTCTGCTCGACGTGGCACGACCACTGGAACACCACCTGCTGGTATGGGCTTGTGCCGGCCCAGACCGGCAGCGCGAACTGCACAGTCTCGAAGTCGAGGTAGTACCGCGGGTACGGCAGCGTCTCGAGGAACGCGGTGGCCGCGGGGTCGAGCCGACCGAGCGCGGGGTCTGGCGGGAGCGCGCACTCGCCATCGGCGTCGCGCTCCTCGTCCGGCGCGCAGCGCACCTTGCCCTCCTGCCCCTCGCAGAACGCGACGAACGGGCACTCGAACGGCCGTCGGCACTGCGGTCCGGTGCGCAGGACCGGCAGCGGTCCGGCCAGAAGCTCGCTGAAGCCGCGCACCCAGCCGGGGATGTGCGCCATGACCGGCCGTGCCTGATCGGCGACGGGGATCTCGCGCAGCAGACCGCGGTAGTCACCGTCGCCTGGGTACACGAAGCTCGTGTCGACGACGGCCACGCTGAGCCCGTCCAGCGGTACTCCCGCTCCCTCCGTCACCCAGCCCTGGATTGCGATGTCCTGCAGGTGGTACTCCTTGAGCCGCGTGGCCGACTTGACCTCTACCATGCGGCAGCGGCCGGCGCGCCGCTCGAGGATGTCGGCGCGGATCAGTACACCCTTGTGGCGGAAGGTGGCCTCGTACAGAGTGACGTCGCCGGGCCGGGCGAGCGACTCCTCGGTCTCGAGGAGGGCCTGGCTCAGAGGCGCGCCTTCTCCGATCAGTACGCCGCCCGGGTAGAGCTCGCGGGCGACCTCGCCGACGCCGTTGCCGGCGGCGAAACGCCGCTGTGTGTCCAGGCTGTACTCCTCGAGCTCCGGGCGATGCACGGCCAGCCACAGCCGCTTGCCGCACTGCAGCCCGGCGTTCATACGTGACTTGGAGAGGCGGAAGGTACGCACTGCCTCCCATTGTATCCTGCCGGCCGGTACGGAGCGTCCGTAGCGGCGCCGCGTCGCGTCTGCCCGGCGAAGAGTACACTCGGTCCATGTACGCGTACCGTCGTCACATGGCTCTCGTCCTCACACTCATCGCCCTCGCGGCGGTCGTCCTGTTCGCGCTTGGCCTGGTCTTGTGCATCGACTGGGGCGGCGCGAGCGCATCGCCGCGGGACTTCGGCATGCCGGCGTCGCTCGTCCTCAGCCTCTTCTGACACTCTGGAGGGGCGCGGACATGTGCGGCGCCCAGCCTATGTCGGGAAGTTCTGAGCGCGTCACGCGCAGCGTGGCCGGGCCGGCGGCGTGGCCGCTCACTTGGCGGTCACCTTGAGCCCCGCCGGCAGCCGGGCGTGAAAGATGTCGCTGGCGCTCCCCGTGACGACGCGCTTCATGCGCGTAGAATCGGCCCCAGCCTGCACCGCGACCCTGGAGGACTCATGGGCGCCGAACACGTCACTCTGCCGGACCCCTCGCGCCTGCTGCGCGAGCTCGACCTGCGCACACCGGTCATCGGCCTCTACGATGCGCCTGATCCGGAGGCGTTCGCGCCGCTGGTGGCCCCACCCAAGGGGCCGGGCCGCGGACCGTGTCTGTTCAACTACTACAAGCGGTGGGCCAAGGGCGATACCT
This sequence comes from uncultured Thermoleophilia bacterium, assembly GCA_963775255.1. Classification (GTDB taxonomy): domain Bacteria; phylum Actinomycetota; class Thermoleophilia; order UBA2241; family UBA2241; genus CAIXSE01. Next base: position 29,434 of record CAVZIA010000012.1, read on the forward strand.
TGCACCTCACCGCCGACGCCTTCGGCTGCGGCGGCTGCGGACGCTCGCTCTTCGGCGTGCAGGTGCGCGAGCGTGACGACTTCATCGACTTCCTCTGGAGGGACGAGGGACTGCGCGCCAGCCGTGAGCTCATGGCCGGCTGGGTGGACCACGCGCCGACCTACCACCCCGAGCACCCCAACGTCATGGTCGGGCCGCTGAAGCCGGAGCTGGCACGCTACCTCAAGACCATCACCTTCTGGGTCAACGCCGATCAGCTCTGCGTGTTGCAGCACGGCGCGTACCACCACCACGCCTGGGGCGAGCCCGACCCGGTGAGCGTGCCGTTCGGGTCGGGCTGCTCCGAGCTCGTACAGTTCCAGGACCTCGACGCCGCGCACGCCTTCATCGGAGGCACGGACATCGCCATGCGCGACGGCCTGCCGCGGGAGGTGCTCGCCTTCACCGTCACGTTGCCGATGTACGAGCGGCTCTGCTCTCTGGGCGACGACAGCTACTTCGGCAAGGGGTTCCTCGGCCGACTGCGCAAGGCGCGCGGCGGCTCCCTGGCGTGAGCGTCTGAACGTCCGGGAGCGCGGGCTCGGACGCCCGCTCAGCCGCCCGGCGCCGTGACCACCCACGCCGTCGCGGCGTCCACGACCGTGAACCCATGCCGGCGGTACAGCGGCTGTCCCGCCTCGCTGGCCGTAAGATAGAACGCCCGCGTCTGCGGCCGGTACAGGTCGAGCACGCGGGCCAGAAGGAACCCGCCGATGCCGCGACCCTGCAGGTCGGGAAGTGTGGCCATCCCCGAGATGCCGGCCAGGCCCTCGTCGGAGACGACGCACACCGCGGACACCGGCGCGTCCTCGAGCCGGCAGAGGTACACACCAAAGGCCGGATCGGCCAGGAGATCCATCGTCACGACCCGGCCGTAGAGCTCAGCCGGAAGGTCGAAAGCGGCCTCGCTGACGGCGAGGAACTCTGCGAGAGGGTCCGCCGTGTGGACGCGCTCGACCGAGAACGCGCCCGGGTCGAGCGCCGAACGGATGTCCCGCGTCGCCTCCTGCGCGTCCACAGGCGACGCGAGGTCCGCGGCGCGCGCCATGAGCGGGATCGGCGGGAGCGGCTCGAGACCGAGCTCGCGGGCGAGCGGCTCGAGCCGCCGCTGGATCGACTCGCTGAAGCAGATGTAGCCGCCGACGCCCCGCCCGCGGATGCGCGCCACGAACTCGCGCAAGCGCCCTTCGGCGGGATCGTCGCCGCCGGCGCCGTCGCCGAAGACGACGCCGCAGTTGAGGAACACGCTTCCCAGCCCGCTGCAGCCGAGGATCGCAGAGGGAGCGACGACGCAGTCGGCGCCGGGCCTGCGGCCGTAGAACCGCACGACCATGCGGCCCAAACCACGGTAGAACTCCTCGACGGTCGGCTGCGTCTGCGTCATGACCTCTCCCAAACGTACCCGGTGTGGCGCAGAACGTCCCTCGGCTGCCGGCCGTAGGCGCCGCGGGGTCTGTCGGCTACTATACGGCTGTGACCTCCCGAGAGGCGCTCCGCCGCCTGAACCGCAACCGCGAGAAGCTGCGCACCCATCACGTGCGCCACATCGCCGTCTTCGGCTCCACCGCGCGCGACCAGGCGACCGTGCACAGCGACGTCGACCTTCTCGTGGAGTTCGAGCCCGGCGCGCCCGTCGGCCTCTTCGCCTTCGTGCGCCTCCTCGACTTCCTCTCGAACGTCATGGACACGCGCATCGACCTCGCCACCCCCGGCGCGCTGCGTCCGGAGATGCGCGACGAGATCGTCGCGGAGGCCGTGCGTGTCTTCTGAGCGCCGCCACGGTGAGCCGGGGTACGTCGAGCGCCAGGCCAAGCTGCGCTTCCGCGACTGGCGCTTCCGCGTGCGGGACATCCTCGCGGCGGTGCGCGCCGTGGCCGCCTACACGGAGGGTATGACCTTCGAGGATTTCGTCGCCGACGGCCGCACCCGTGACGCTGTGGTGCGCAACCTCCTGACCCTGGGCGAGTCGGTGCGCTGGATCCCCGACGTGATTCTGGAGGCGCACCCCGCGGTGCCGTGGCGCACCATGCGCGGGGTGCGCAACGTGGTCGTGCACGAGTACTTCGGCGTCGACGACGCCATCCTGTGGCAGACGGTACAGGGCGACCTGCCGCCGCTGGCGCCGCTGCTCGAGGCCGTCCTCGAGTCCTGAGAACGACGGAGGGGCGGCGGCGAGCACCTGCGTGCCCGCCGCCGCCCCCGGACTTCTCGCCCGCCTGTAGCGGTCTCCTACTTGAGCACCGGCAGGATGTCGGTGTTGAAGATGACCTTCGTCATGTCGAGATGGATGCCGATCACGCTGAAGACGGCTGCTTCGCCCTCGGCGGTCAGCTTGAACTGCACGCCGTTGATCCGATACGACTTGCCCCTGTGCGTGATCTTGGTGGCGTGGGTCGAGGTGGCCAACGTGACCCGGTCGTACGTCGTGCTGACGCCCAGCGTCGCCGCCTCGGCGTAGCTCACCGACATCGCATAGCTGTTCTTGCCGCTGGCGATGATCCGGATCCCCTCGGCGCGGAACAGGTTGTCCGGCGTGCCGCTCGGGTCCACGATACGGATCGACCCTTTGTGGAAGAACGTCCCCTTGCCTGTGGAAGCGTTCCAGGTGCCACCGGTCTTCATCGGCACGCGGAGCCAGAAGTACTCGTTACCTTTGGCGTTGAACTTGACCTTCATCGTCGCAGGGCTGACCGGCGCCACGTCGACGCCCTTGGCCGCAAGCTCCGCCGTGAACGTGGGACCGACGGTCAACTGCGAACTGCCCGATTTGACCGTCGCCGCCTGTGCCGGTACCGCTATCACGAGCACCGCGATGGCCACCGCGAGCGCGAGCAGCGCAAGACGTCTCCGAGTTCCCATGTGCAACCTCCCATTGCCTGTGCCGGCAGGTCCCTGCTGTCCGGCCATTTGCGGGTTCTTCACCGTATTTTGGACGTACTGCCACCGGCAGAGTCTCACCCCCGTACGCCTTGTTCAGGGGAACAATCGGCTGCGGAACGCCCAATCTTGAGCTCCGCGCCCCCGCGCCACCGCCCGCCTCACCCTGCCCGTGTACAATCGGCCCTCGATGCAGCAAGCGCCCCCACAGCAACAGGTCGGCTACGCGAGCCTCGGCATGCGCTTCGCGGCCGTCCTGGTCGACACGCTGGTGCTGTTCGGCCTGCTCATCCTCGCCGTGACCGTGTACGTCGCCGTGCTCGCCGGCCAGGGCAAGGTCAACCCCAGCGACCCCGCCGCCGCGCAGGAGCTGAGCCGGCAGATCGCCGGCTCCGGCGCTCAGATCGACTTCCTCTTCTTCGCGGCGCTGTTTCTCTACTACGCGGTCCTCGAGGCCATCTTCAGCGCCAGCGTCGGCAAGCTCGTGTTCGGCATGCGCGTGGTGATGCGCGACGGCTCTCGCGCCACCGGCCTGGCCGTGGTGATCCGCAACCTTGTGCGCATCCCGGAGGCGATGCTCCTGTACGTCCCCGCCGCGGTCTCCTACGTGGCGAGTCCGCAGCGCCAGCGGCTCGGGGACCACGCGGCGCGTACCGTCGTGATCCGCAGAGGTGCGGCACCCGTTGCCTACAGCGCGCCGCCGGCGCCGCCGTTCGCCCCACCCGGACGCTCCGCTGCCGGCGCGCCCCAGGGCGGCGTGCAGGCCCCGACGCCGCCGCCCGCGACTCCGGAGGCCGCCCGTCCGAATCCCGCCGTGCCGGACGTCCCGCCGGAGCCGCAAGCACCCAGTCCGGAACAGGCGCTCGCACGCCTCAAGCAGGCCGCGCTCGCCACGCGAGGAGCGCATCTGGCTTACCTGCACTTCTCCGAGCGCGAGCTCGCCGCCGGCGCCGACCAGCAAGCCGGCGGCTATTCGGAGGAGTACGTGAGCGCGTGGTTCACGCTGGCCGACGCGGTGACGGGGCTCAGGGAGGCGCGCGCCGATCTCGACCGCGCGGCTGCGGCGTCGGGGCAGACCCTCGAACAGGCCGTGGACGCGCAGCCCGATCTCGTGCACCTGCTCGCGGGACTGGCGCCGTACTTCACGGCCGCAGGGGACGAGGGGATACACGAGGCGTTTCTCGAGGCGGCGCGCGCGGAGGCGTCGGGAGCGTAAGACGTGGTGATGGACGGCGAAGGGGGACACCGTCCATGCACCAGGGGGCTTGATTACACGGCGCTGCGCGGCAGAGTCTGCGTCAGCGGATCACGAGTCTGGCGGTCGTCTGCTTCACCTGGGAGCGGCCGGCGAGGTCGGTGGCCTGCACAGCCCACGTGTACGAACCCTTGGGGAGCCTGACCAGAGCGTACCCGCGGCCGGTGTGCACGCGCCCGAGTTCGATCCTCCTGGTCTGGCCCCCGCCCTTGACGACCAGCGTCGCGTCCACGGACTTCGAGCCGGCGTCGCGAACGCTGAAGCGGAGGGCAGTCCGGCCGCCCGGGGCCGGGCGCGCGGAGCGCGCGACGGTCTGGGGGCCGGCGGTGTCCACGTCTATCGAGGTCGTCACGACGGGGCTCACGCCGCCGTCGACTGAGACGAAGCGCACCAGCAACTCCTTGCGCCCCGACGCCCCCCCGAGCACCCAACTCGCGGGATGCCCGGTGTAGGCCGCGGCGTACCAGGACTGGCCGTCGTCGGAGAACTGCACGGTGGTCACGGGAGACGCGTCGTTGCTGGCGTGGTTCACGACGTCCACGTTGAGAAGCGGCACCACGCCGGTGCCGAGAGGGTCGACGATGCTCGCCCGCACGTCGCTCCATGCGGCGAACGCGCTCGCAGGGATCACCACCGTCAGGAGCAGCACTCCCGTCAGCAGCGCGAGAAGAGCACCCACTCTCGCCGTCGTCGCACCGCGCATCACGACCTCCTCACGGGTCCGCCTCGCCTTCACCCAGGGACATCGGGCGAAACAGGGAGGCCCGGCATGAGCACTGATTCCCGACCTTCCGGGCAACTCTCCCCCTCCCACGGGGTACGGTTCCCGGACCGTCTGGGCACGCCGCCCGTCGGCGCAAGCCGCCGAACTCAGCGGAGACCCGTGCGGCCGTAAAGTGGACGTCGGGGGTACCATGAGTCTGGTGCACGAGGACAAGGAGGGGGCGCTCATGACCAGGGGCTCGTCACACGCAAGTACGCGCATGCCAGGGATGCTCATCGCGGCAGTGGTCCTCGCGTGCGCGGCGGCCGTACTGCCGGCCGCCGCTACGGCCGCACCCGCGCCGTTCGTGGTCTGCAACCAGTTCGGCGGCCAGGCGGGACCGGACATCGCAGGAGCCATGACGGTCTGGACGGACAACCGCAACGGCAACCTCGATATCTACGGCAAGGACCTTAGCACCGGCAAGAACTACGCCGTCTGCACCAACCGGCAGCAGCAGGACAACCCATCGGTGACGCGCTACGTCACCGACTCGGGCAAGGTCCACTACGTCGCCGTGTGGGTCGACAAGCGCAATCACGCCGGCGGCGACGCCAGCGACATCTACGGCCGCGACATCACCGGCAGGAGCAACTTCGTGGTCGCCCGCAACGCGACGGTCAAGCTCTACCCGGACATTTCCGGCAACTGGGTCGTGTGGATCGAGTCCGACGACCCGGCAGGGCCGTACCGCATCAAGGCGCGCGACCTGGCGACCGGGACGACCTACCTCGTCGCCACCAGCAAGGTGCTGAGCCCCGTCGCTGTGGACTGGCGCCGGCTGGCGTCGGGCAAGCTCGTTTACACCGCCGTGTACGCTTCGGCGAACGGCGACATCAGCGGGCGCAACCTGCCGGACGGCGACCCGTTCGTCATCTCCCAGAAGGCGACCTTCGAGTGGATGCCCGACATCAGCCACAACCGTGTGGTGTGGTGGGAGTCCGGCGGACGCATCCTGATGCGCGACCTCAAGACCAAGGTCCGCTCGTTCGTGCACAACGGCTCCCGGCCCAGGATCGACGGCCAGCTGGTGACCTGGGACGGCGGCGGCCACGGCGGCGAGTTCGTCATCTCCTACGTCGCCAGAGCCAGGATCTACGTGCGCAACGTCGCGCGCGGCACGGGCGCCGTCTCGCTCGGTGTGGCCAGGCAGACCAACCTCTTCCCCGCCATCAGCGGCCACCGTGTGGTGTGGGAGGCCGGGCCGGCGCTCCGCGTGCTCTCGCACATCCACATCTATGGGGCGCGTGTGCGCTGACGGCTCCCCCTCGCGACGTCGACGGTTTCGCTACGCGCACTCGCGCCGATACAGATGGCGTAGGTGAGAACTCCGACCTGGGGTCCGCAGGTGGAACAACGCACACACACCCGTCAGACGACGGTGAAGGCATACGAGACGCCGGGGTTCGACCCGGCACTGGGGCTGTTGCTCGCGGTGATCCTCGTGCTTCTGGCGCTTGCGCTGGGGACCGGTCTGTTCCTGGTGCTGCCGGCGGCCCTCTGAAGAGCATGGGCCGCCGGCGGTACCCGTCTCGCGTTCGCGCGAGAAGCGGTCACGGCGTGAAGCGGAACCCCTGCTCCACCATGACCCGCTCGCAGGCCGCCACGACGTCAGGGTCGTAGCGCACGCCGGCGCCGTCACGGATCTCGGCCAGCGCGGCGTCCGCGCCGAGCGCCGCGCGGTAGGGGCGGTGCGAGGACATTGCCTCGACGACATCGGCCACCGACAGGATCCGCGTCTCGATGAGCAACTGCTCACCGGTCAGGCCGCTGGGATAGCCGGACCCGTCGAGCCGCTCGTGGTGCTGAAGCACCATCGTGGCGACGGGGCGGCCGAAGTCGATGACCGAGAGGATCTCGTAGCCCGCCTGAGCGTGCTGCTTGATCAGGTTGAACTCGACGTCACTGAGACGTCCGGGCTTGGCGAGGATCTCGGCGGGCACGGCGATCTTGCCGATGTCGTGGATGAGAGAACCTAGCCGCAGGCCGTTCAGCTCGGCGTCGCCGAGGCCGAGCTCACGGCCGATGGCCGTGGCCAGCTCGGCGACGCGCCGCTCGTGCCCGGCCGTGTACGGGTCGCGCGTCTCCACCACCTGGCTCATGGCCAGGACGGCGCCTTCGACGGTGCGCCGCAGCTGCTCTGCCTGGCGGCGCACCTCCTCCTGCGCCTGGACCTGGCCGGTGACGTCGATCATGAGGCCGCCCACGAGCGGCGACCCGCCGTCGCACACGATGGGGAAGTGCAGCGAGTGGAGGTACTTGACCTCGTCACTGCGTCGCATGGTGATCACTTCGTCGACCATGTCGCCGGCCAGGGCGCGCTCGGCGGCCGCATTGGACGCCGTGGCCACGTCCTTCGGCCAGATCTCCTCCGGGCGCTTGCCGAGCCACCCATCTGATCCGCCCTCATCGATGGCGCCCCAGAGTGAGCTGAGGTACAGATAGCGGCCCTCGGGATCCTTGATGGTCACGAAGCCCGGGACCTGCTCGGCGAGACTGCGGAAGCGTTCATCGCTCTCCGCGAGCGCCAGCCGGGCCCTGTGACGGTCGGTGATGTCGTCGAGCGCGACCGTGACGTGGGAGGCGCCGTCCATGACCATAGGCTCGGCGCCCATGCGCAGCCAGAGCGTGTCCGGCCGGCCGTTCCGAGTGGTCTCGAGCGCCAGTTCCAGGCCGCGCAGCGACGTGCCGCCCTTGAGCGCCGCCTGCACGGCATCGCGCAGCGGGCACAACGGGCACTCGTCCGAGAAGCCGCATCCACGCTCGTTCTCCAGGCTGTGCACGCAGCCGAGCAGGTCGCCGCACTGGGTGCGGCTCGCGGGTCGGTGCTCGAGCAGCGCGACGCCGCCCTCACCGATGAGGCACAGGGCGGCTCGGTTCACCCGCACCACGTTGACCTGGTCGTCGAACACGATCATGGCCACGGGTGAGGACTCGAAGATCGCGGCCAGGTTCGCGCGCTCGGCGTCCAGGGCCTCCTCGGCCACCACGCGTTTCGTGACGTCGCGGCCATAGGCTACGAGGGCGTCTGCGGCCGGGAGGTGGTTTGCCGTGATGTCGAGCACGAACCCGCCGCCGGGGCGCCGCCTGTCCAGGCGGAGCTGAAGCTCGCCGTGCTCGACCGCCTCCGCCCACTGGCCCCGCCAGTCGGCCTCCGTGAGGCCGGGGTCCAGGTCCCACAACGCGCGGCCCACGACTTCGTCCCTGGGCTTGCCGAACGTCCCGCATGCGAAGTCGTTGGCGTAGAGCACGGCGCCATCGGGCGCCGTCGTGGTGATCGAGAGTGACGCGTGGTCGAGAGCGAAGAGCGCCATACGCGCGGATTCGGCTGCCCGGCGATGCGCACGGCGCAGGTCGGCGCCGTCTACGGCGCGCCGCACGGCCGGAGCCAGACGCGTGAGGTTGTCCTTGAGCACGTAGTCCACCGCGCCGGCCGACATGGTGGCGACCGCGGTGTCCTCGTCGATGCTGCCCGACACGGTGATGGCCGGCAGGTCGGGCGTCAGTTCGGCGATGAGGCGCAGCGCCTCGATGCCGGAGAACCCCGGGATGTTGTAGTCGACCAGGGCGATGTGCCAGGACTCGGCGGCCAGCGCGGCGCGAAGCCCGTCCTCCGACTCGACCCGGTCCCACTGTGGGTCGAGCTCCGCGTCGCGAAGACGACGCAGCTGCAAATCGACGTCGTCCTGACTGTCTTCGACGAACAGGATCCTGACGCTCACTCATGCCCCCTTCGGCCCCGCACTCCCCTGCGCGCGAAGCATGCTCGCAGGGGGAGCGGGCTGTATCGACGGCCTCGGTTCAGCAGCCGGTGAGAAACGCCTGGGCCTTCTCCATCCAGGCGGGCACATCGATGCCCTGAGGGCACTTCTCGACGCACTCGCCGCAAGCGGTGCACCGGTCGGCGCGCTCTTCCGGGCTCCAGAAGGTGTTGTAGACGAACTGCTGCCGCGGCAGGTTCTCGTACATGTGGGCGTCGTTGTACAGGTCGAACACACCGGGGATGTCGACGCCCTGCGCGCACGGCATGCAGTAGCGGCAGGCCGTGCAGGGGATGGGGCTGAGCTCGCGATACAGGTCGCGCACGCGCGCCACCAGCGCGAGCTCCTCCCGCGTCAGCAGACCGGGGCGGCAGGCGCCGGCCAGCCTGAGGTTCTCGTCCACGTGATCCATGGTGCTCATGCCGCTGAGCAGGAACGAGACCTCGGGGTGACTCCAGACCCACTGGAGCGCCCACTCGGCCGGGGTGCGCCGGAGCGGAGCCTCGTCCCACACGGCCTGCACTCGCGGCGGCACGTTGCTGGCTAGGGCGCCGCCGCGCACCGGCTCCATGACGATGACGCCGAGGCCTTTGCCGGCCGCCAGCTCCAGCCCCTTGCGGCCGGCCTGGTAGTCCTCGTCCATATAGTTGTACTGGATCTGGACGAACTCCCACAGGTCCGTAGCGCCGAGGATCTTCTCGAAGTCCTCGTACACGCCGTGGAAGCTGAACCCGAGGTGGCCGATGCGGCCGTCAGCGAGCGCCCGCCCGGCCGACGCCAGCTGGTCCTGCTCCACGACCGTCCGCCAGTGAGCCTCGTCCAGCGAGTGCAGCAGGTAGAAGTCGAGGTGGTCGGTCTGCAGCCGCTCGAGCTGGATGGCGAGGATGCGGTCGAAGTCCGACGGCTTCTCGACGTTCCAGACGGGCATCTTGGTCGCCAGCTTGACCCGCTCACGCCAGCCGCCCTGCAGCGCGCGGCCGAGCCAAGTCTCGCAGTTGTTCTCGTGGTACATCCAGGCGGTGTCGACGTAGTTCACACCGCCCTCGATGGCGCGGTGCAGCATCGCGTCGGCGAGGTCGTGGTCGATGTTCTTGAAGTCCGGCCTGCCGTCGTCGCCCGGCAGCACCGGCAGGCGCATGGCGCCGAAGCCGAGGGCAGAGGGCTTGAAGTCGAGGCGTCCGAAGTCGCGGTACTGCATACTTGTATCGTACCGGATTCGAGCCGTCCGCGACGCGCCGCGGACCCGCCGTGCGGTGACGCACGCGGCCGAGTCAGCCGATAGACTCGGCCCCAGTCGTCCCGAGGAGCCACACCATGCCCAAGATCGTCCAGCACCCCGAGATCCTCGTCCAAGCCCGCAGAGGCGGGATCGTCGAGAGCCTGCACCGTGCATGCGCCGCGCTCGCCGGCCCGGACGGCGAGATCGTCGAGCGCTGGGGGGACCCCGGCATGGTCACGTACTGGCGCTCGTCGGCCAAACCGCTGCAGGCGCAGGCGTGGCTCGCCGACGGCACCATCGCGCACTTCGGCTGGGGCGCCGAGGAGCTGGCCATCATGAGCGCCTCGCACGACGGGCTCGACTTCCAGGCGGACCTGGTGCGACGCATGCTCGCCGACCTCGGCCTCACCGAGTCCGACCTGCGCTGCGACGCCACGAAGAAGGCGCGCCACAACTGCTCGGGCAACCACACCGGCTTCCTCGCCGCCTGCGTGTACCACGGCTGGGACGTGCCCACCTACCAGCAGCCGGACCACCCGGCGCAGCGGGCCGCGCTCAAGGCCTTCGCGGCGCTGACCGGTGTCGCCGCCGGAGCGCTGGCCACCGGCGTCGACGGCTGCGGCATCGTCTGCTACGCCACGCCGGTGACGGTCGCCGCCGCCGCCTTCGCCCTCCTCCCCGAACTGCTGCCGGAGATCAGCGCCGCCATGCGCGCGCACCCGGAGCTCGTCGAGGGACCCGGGGAGATCGACACCGAGGTCATGCGCGCGCTCCCCGGCGCCACCAGCAAGTGCGGCGCCGAGGGCCTCAGCTGCTTCTCGCTTCCGGACGGGCGCGGGCTCGCCGTCAAGGTCGTCGACGGCGCCGACCGCGCCCACGAGCCCGCCGGTCTGGCGGCGCTCGAGGCGGTCGCCGGCGCCGACGTGATGACCGACGAGCTGCGCCGCCTCGCCCGCCCGCCGATCACGAACGACGCCGGCGACGAGGTCGGCGAGCTCCTTGCCGTCATTCCCGAGTAGTACCGGCGCCTGCTGAGGCCCGACGGCGCCGGCGCGTACTCATCCCGCCGGGGTGGTGGTGTCCTCAGGGGGTCGGAGCCTCCGTTGGCGCCATCTGAGGTGCCATCTGAGATGCCATCGAGGGCGCCGTCCAAGGCTCCGACCCCCGACGCGCATACTTCCCCCTCCTGCCGGGGCCGGCGCACATCGTCAGCGCACGGGCCGCACGGGCGCACAGGCCGCACAGACCGCACGGGCGTACGGGCCGTACAGACCGCACGGGCAGCACCGGCCTCGTACGCGCGGAGGGGCGGGACGCCGGCGGGCGCCCCGCCCCTCCGCTATCCGGCTGAGCCACCGCCGAAGCGGCCCCCCGGCTCAGCCCTCTTCGGCCCTCGGCTTGCGCCTCAGAAGGACCAGGACGACGGCTACGATCACGATGACCACTGCCACGACGATGATGATCAGCGTCGTGTCGGACGAGCTCGACGTCGTCGTCGTCTCGGCCGCCTTGGGCCCGATCTTGTAGTAGTTGCTGACGTTGTCGCTGATGTACGCGACTGCCCCGTTGGGCTGCGGGATGCGCTGCCAGCCCTCCCACTTGGCCGTGTTCCAGGCCTCGAGCAGCTTGGGGTAGGTCAGAACGATGTACGGGCTCTGCTCGTACAGGATCTGCTGCATCTGGTAGGTGATGGCCTTGCGTTTCTGCGGGTCGAGCTCTTTGGACTGCTGCAACCACAGCTGGTCGTACTGCTTGTCGGACCAGCAGGCGTCGTTCTGGTTCTCGATCTGCACGGTGCGGAAGTAGCCGAGCCGGCGGCCGGGGTCGGAGCCGCTCGGCTGCCACGCCCAGATGTACATGTCGTAGTCCGGCTTGTACGTGTTGCCGACGTAGTTCCAGCCCCCGTCGATGAGCGTGCCGTTGTCCTCGACGGAGTACTGGATGTCGAGGCCCAGGCTCTGCCACCAGCCGGTGATGAGCTTGCCCATGACCTGGCTCTGCGCCGACTCGGTTCGTGACCAGAGGCGCAGCTTGATGTCCTTGCCGCCGTTCTTGGGGTCGTTCAGGATGCCGTCGCCGTCGGTGTCCTTGTAGCCGGCGTCGGCGAGCGCCTGCTTGGCCTTGGCGAGGTCGAATGTGTACTTGACATCGGCCGGAGGCTCCCAGTGCCAATCGAGGTTGGGGTCGTAGAAGTTGACCTCGAAGATGGACGTCCCCGGATCGGCGTAGCCCTGGTAGGCGAGAGCGGTCAGCTTGTCCTCGTCGACAGCCCAGTTGAGCGCCCGGCGGAACTTGGCGTCTTTGAGCACGGGGTTGCCGAGCGACGGGCCCGTGTAGCAGTTGAACGACAGGTAGTCGAAAGCTTTCTGCGAGCACGCATCCGAAGCGAGGTCGGGGTCGCTCTGCAGCGCCTTGACCTGTGCAGGCGGGATGTTGATGGCCAGGTCGATGGCGCCGAGTTTGAGGTCCTGCGCCAGCGTGTCCTGGTTCTGGTAGTCCGTGAAGACGATCTCGTCGACCTCGGGCTTGCCGCCCCAGTAGTCCTTGTTGGCCACGCAGCGGATGTACTCGCCCTTCTTCCACTCCACGACCTGGAAGGGGCCCGACCCGACGATCGGCGGTCTATTGAGGTACTTCGTGGCCTGGTCGTACGTCTTGAACTTGCTCCAGATGTGCTCCGGCACCACCGGTACCCACATGGAGAGGATGTCCGCCTTCGGCTGACTGCAGGTGATGACCAGGGTGGTGTCGTCCGGCGCCACGGCGCTCTTGATGCCGTCGAGCGCGGAGAGGAACGCGGTGAGCTCCAGGTCCTTCTGGTAGGTGTAGCTGAAGGCGACGTCATGGGCGGTGAGCGGCACGCCGTCGCTCCACATGACCCCCTGCCTGATCTTGAAGGTCCACGTCAGGCCGTCCGGGCTCGTCGTCCAGCTCTCGGCGAGCCCCGGCGACGTCGACAGGTACTTGTCGTCGTAGTTGGTCAGGAAGTCGTAGCTGACGTGGAAGAGCTCGTAGCTGGACTGCTCGATACCCACGAACGGGTTGAGGTTGTCGGGCTCGGTGGTCCAGCCCACTTTGAGCGTGACCTGGCCGGCGGCCGGCGACGGGCTCGAGGCGCCGGCCAGAGCTGCCGAGAGGCCCCAGACCAGGCCGATGGCCAGCACCAGGATGACGAGAAGGACGAGCCGTGAGGAGCGACGTGGAAGCGCAGCCATGGGCCTTCCTTTCTGCGCCGGCGGGCTGAGGCGGCGTGCCCTCGCCGGCGAGCCGGGCGGCTGCCCGCCCCGGGCGGCCGCACAGCGCCCCCCGGCGCCGCGCACACAGGCTACGCAATGCGGGGCCGCCGGCGCAAGGGCTCGTGATGCACTGATATGCAGGCGCGCGCCTCGCGACCGTGAGATACACTCGCCCTTCTCCCGCACGAGGCCGGCGCACCCGGCGCCGGCCGGGACCGATGGAAGGAGGGCGACATGACACTCAAGCTTGGGCTGCCGAAGGGGAGCCTCGAGCACGCGACCATCGACCTCTTTCGCCGCGCGGGGTTCCTCATCACCGTCGCGGAGCGGTCGTACTTCCCTGCCATCGACGACCCCGGCATCGAGTGCATGCTGGTGCGCGCCCAGGAGATGGCGCGCTACGTGGAGGACGGCGCCCTGGATTGCGGCCTCACCGGCCACGACTGGGTCGTGGAGAACGAGGCCACGGTCCACACGGTCGGCGACCTCGTGTACGCCAAGCAGAGCTTCGGAAAGGTGCGCTGGGTGCTCGCCGTGCCGGAACAGTCACCGGTGCGGTCCCCCGCCGATCTCCAGGGCAAGATCGTCGCCACCGAGCTGGTCGGGGTCACCCGACGGTGGCTGGCCGAGCGCGGCGTCACCGCCAGGCTCGAGTTCAGCTGGGGAGCCACCGAGGCCAAGCTCCCCGAGCTGGCCGACGCGATCGTCGAGGTCACCGAGACCGGCAGCTCCCTGCGCGCCAACAAGCTCCGCGTCGTCGAGACGGTGCTCGAGAGCACCACCCAGTTCATCGCCAACGTGGCCAGCTGGGAGGACGCGGAGAAGCGCCGCAAGATCGAGGACATCTCGATGTTGCTCCAGGGCGCGATGGCGGCGCTCGACAAGGTCGGCCTGATGCTCAACGTGCGTACCGGCGACCTGGACGCGGTGCTGGCGGTCCTGCCGGCCCTGCGCAAGCCGACCATCTCACACCTCAGCGATGCCGGATGGGTGGCCGTCAACACGATCCTCGAGGAGAGCGTGGTCCGTGAGATCATCCCACGCCTCAAGGAGGCCGGCGGCGAGGGCATCGTGGAGTTCCCGCTGAACAAGATCGTGATGTAGGAGCGCGAGGCGCCGGCGGCCGCAGGCTGGGCCGGCGCTCGCTGAAGCGCCTCTTCCCCGCCCCGCCGGTCAGCCTGTGAGTGCGCGCGCGGCCGCCAGGGCCTCCCGCTCACTCAGGCGGCCGTAGCTCCGGAGCACCTCGTGGGCGCTCACCGGGACCCAGATGTAGCCGTCCCGGTCGTCGCCCAGCGGCGCGGCCACACCCTGCACGAAACGCCAGGCAGTGAGCGCCGCCGCCAGCGCGTCCAGCGAGTCGTGGTCGTAGTACTCGTCCCACACAAGCCCGGCGGCGCGCAGCGTGGCCACGCGGACGCGCAGGCCCGCGCGGGTGCTCTTCGCCGGCGGCGTGCCGCCCAGCAGGGTCGCGAACGTGGCGTGCGGGTAGACCTCGAGCGCCGCCGGCGCCTCCCCGAGCATGCCGGCCATCGTGCCGGGGGCCGGGGGCTCGAAGCCGCGCCGGCCGAGCTCGCGGAAGTACTCCCACCCGGTCTCCATCCACGTGTAGAGGCCACCCGCCCCTTCGGCGACCACGCGTGTGGGCACCTGGTAGATGGAGATGCGCCTGTGGGCCAGTGCGGCGTCACAGGCGCGCGGGCGTGAAGCCGCGCCTCCGCGCGCCCGTCGCGGCCGCTGCGGCGCGTCCACGCCGACGGCCACCGCGCCAAGTCCGTCGAGCCACCCGAACAGCCGCTCCCGGTCGCCGGCCTCGCGGTCGTCGGCCTCACGCCACGAGGCGACCTCGAGCGTGCGCCCGCAGCGCACCGCGACGGCCACACACGGCCTGCTCGCGGCGATGTCGACACCGACGACCACCGGGCCCGGTTCCATGGGCGCAGCCTAGCAGACCCGGGCCGCGCCGCATAAGGAGACGGACGGCGGCGCGGCCGGCGGCGTCAGGGAGCGGCGATACTGACGCTGCGCACACCCCAGCGCTGCCAGTGCGGGTAGGCGCCTCGGGCGACGAAGCCGATGACGTTGCGCGACTTGGGGTTGAGCAGCGCCGCCGGGATCGTCACCGTGCGGTACCGGCTCCACTTCCTGACCGGCCCGGCGCGGAGCGCCCCCGCGTCCTGCCAGTTCACGAGCAGGCGGACCTCTCGGGTCTGCACATCGAACAGGCGGAAGCGCAGCACCCTGTCGCCCTTCTGACCGGTGGTCTCGTAGAAGACCTCCTTGGGATGCGTACGCTCGGCGCCGCAGAATCCGAGCGGCGCCGCGAACGGCAGAGCCGGCGGCAGGGCGGCGCTCTGGCGAGGGTTGAAGCGCACGTTCCGCAACTGCACCCACGAGGCCTCGCTCGTGTGCGCGAAGTCGTACAGGCTGCCGCCGAGCGCCCCGTTCTCGCGCAGGGCCCGCACGTAGGCCATGGTCTCGCTCTTCGACGACTTCGCCGAGTCACCGCCGATGACGTGGATGGGGACGTTCGGCATGCCGGTCTTCTCCCGGATGATGCGGATGTTGTCGCGCGTATCTCGGTACGCGTTCGCGTAGCCGTCGCCGTGATACGTGTAATAGCCCATGGGCACGAAGACGTCGTAGATGGCCGCAAGACCGGCGTAAGGGAAGCCGGGCCAGATGCTCGGGGACTTGGTCATCCCGGCAGGCGACATGATGCACGCGCCGAGCGGGTACCTGCTGCCGACCTTGGCGCGGATCTTCTTCGAGAGCGTGAGCACGCGCTTCGTGCGTGTGCTCGCCGGCCTGACCGTGGTCGCTTCGATGTCGAGGGTGAACGAGTCGAACTTCTGTCCGCCGGCGCTGCGGAAGTCGATGGCCGCCTTGCTGCGCGCCCAGTCCTTGGACATGTCCGTGAACCCCGGCAGGTACCAGGCGACCACCTTGATACCCTGGGCGTGGCACTGCTCGATGATCGTGCCGAGGGCGTCGCGCCGATACACCGTCTCAGAGCCCTCCGGCAGGTGGTAGTTGGCCGTCTCGACGTAGAGTGTGCCGACTCCGCGCGCCTTCATGTCCCCGGCGAGGTTCGCGGCGGCCTTGGCCGGGTTCTTCCACGCGCTCGTGTAGTCGTACATGTCGAACCACGTGCCCAGTCCGCGATAGGCGCGGACAGGTGCAGACGCGGCCGCGGCACGCGGCAGCGGCGCGGCCGCCCCCACGACGAGGACGAACGCCAAGGCGATGAACAGGCTGGAAAGACGGACCCTCACGAGCACACCCCCCACGGTGGCCGGTACTGCGTCGTCCAGTATAGCCGTGGTAGTGTGCTGCCGACACCGGCCGTGAGGAGGGGCATGTGAGCATCGAGTACGTCCAGCGGCAACTCGGGGCCGCCGAGAGGATCCGGTACACCGACCGTCATCACTGGGTCTTCTTCGTCGCCGAGATGATCAAGTGGATCCTGTTCGCAGCGGTCGTGATCGCCCTGATCATCCTGCTCAAGGTCTGGTGGCTGCCGCGCGCGAGCTGGGTCTGGTGGCTGCTGCTCGTCTTCCTCGTCCCGGCGGTGCGGATCGCCTGGGGCTTCCTCTCCTGGAAGATGAACGTCTACGTACTCACCAACCGGCGCGTGATCGAGTCCACCGGCGTTCTCAGCAAGCGTGTCTCCGACTCCTCGCTCGAGAAGCTCACCGACATCGTGCTCAAGCAATCGATCATGGGGCGCGCCCTCGACTACGGCGACATCGTGGTGCTGACGGCCGCGGCGGTCGCCGGGATCAACGACCTCAAGCAGATCCGCCGGCCCATGGAGTTCAAGACACAGATGCTGAACGCCAAAGAAGAGCTCGAGCGAGAGCTGGGCGCGAGCAACTGACGGTCGTCGATCGCAGCGCCCGCGTCCGCCGGCGGCGATGCTCGGCTCCAGGGCGTCAGCTCTCGGGCGTCCACTCCTTGCCCGCGCTCCAGCACTTGGCCACCGGTTCTCCCAGAGCCCAGTACTTCTTGCTCGCCATGTCGAAGAGCAGCGGCTTGAGCTTGGCGATGTCGACGACACCGTTGGTCAGGACGTCGACGTCGGCGTAGGTGCCCACGATCTCCCCGACGAACAGGTCGTGGGTCGGCAGCGTGACGTGCTCGATGAGCTTGCACTCCATCGTCACCTTGCACTGCTGGATCATGGGTGCGGTGTCGAGCTCGCCGTAGAACAACTCGAAGAGCCCGCTCTTGTCCTCCTTCTTGCCGCTGACCATGCCGATGTGGTCCGTGACTTCGACCATGTCCTCGGAGGGCAGACTCACGCTGAACGTCTTGTTCTCGATGATGCCCTTGTTGGTCAGATGGGCGTTGCCCATGCCGAGGGTGATGCCCCTGAGGTGGGCGATGCCGACGTGGGCGACGGTCGCGAAGTCGGGCGTCCCGTCGACGGTCGCGCCGACGATGGCGGTGATGAGCGGGTAGAGCGCGTTGGTCGATCCGAGCTTCTCCTTCAAGGTGACCTCACTGGTCGCGATGGCGTTTGCGTGTGACCGCTCTCTACCCACGCCGGGCCGTCGCGTAATCGGCGCGGCGGAAAGGGCCGCGGCGGCCGGCCCGGTTTCGCCACGGCCGCCCAGCCTTCATCATGGTCGCATGTCCCCGGACGCCGACAGGCCCGCCGAGCCCGGCACGCGCCGCCGCGAGCGCAGACCACGGCGGCGCCTCCCCGCTCTCGCCGTCATCGTCGTCGCCGGCGTCATCGCCGTGGCGGCGGCGTTCGCGCTCGCCTCCGCGCTCGACGACGACCGGCCGCAGGGCCCGTACCTCATCGGCGCGTGGAGCTTCGGCGACAGCGCCTCGCTCGCGACGGCCGTCAAGGCCGGCGCCCTCGACGAGGTGAGCGTCGACTGGCTGCAGTCGCGGGCCGACGGCAGCGTCTTGGCTCCGCGCCTCGACACCGCCTTCATCGCCGAGGCGAAGCACCAGCACTGCCGCGTCTTCGTCACCCTCACCGACTACAACGAGGCTACCCACACGTTCGACCGATCGATCCCCGCGGCGATCCTTGCGTCGGCGCAGACGAGGCGCCGGCACGCTGCGGCCGTCGCCGCCTGGTGCAGGACCTACGGCGTGGCCGGCGTGGACGTGGACTGGGAGGCCCTCAAAGCCTCGGACCGCGATGCCTTCTCGGCGTTCGTCGAGGAGCTGGCGAGCCGGCTCCGCAACGACGGCCGCCTCATCGCGGTCGACGTCGTCCCCAAGCTCCGGGAGCCGGGCAGCTGGGATACGCCGCGAGCACAGGACTGGGCGCGCCTCGGCAGGGCGGTCGATCAGTTCCGGGTCATGACCTACAACTACTCGGGCTCGTGGTCCGGGCCGGGACCGCTCTCGCCGCCAGACTGGATGGACCGTGTGCTCACCTATGCAGAGTCGCAGGTCCCTCGACGCCACATCGTCATGGGCATCGGGTTCTACGGGCGCGACTGGCAGGGCTCCACGACCAGGGACCTGGTCTGGAGTGACGTCCGGGCCATCCGCGCCGCCGACCACCCCAAGGAGATACGCACGGGCTCGCGAGAGCTGTACCTCACGTACCGCAAGGACGGGGCGCTCCATCAGGCCTATTTCCCCGACGCCGCGGCCATCCGCGCCAAGGCGGAGATGCTGCTCTCGCGTCACCCGCACCTGCGCGGCGTGTACGCCTGGGAGATGGGGCAGGAAGACCCGCGCGCGTGGCGCGAACTGGCGCGCGCGCTGCACGCCGGCAAGACCGGACGGTGAGCGGGGCGGGCGGAGGCGGGCGGGTGCCGCTCGCGCCGTTGCGTCTGTGAGGCGAGAGCGGCCGGCGGGCTGCTCCTCGCCCGCCGGCCGCCGGCCACCACCGCACGGCCTGGGCCGGGCGGCCTCTCGCCGGGCGCGTGAGCGTGCGCCCGGGGGTGGACTCACGGCGCGCGACCGCGACTCCGGCCGTCGCCTGACCTTATCGGTATCGCGCCGCCGGACCGCTCCATGAGCGGATTCTTTCGTCAGGACTGTCGACGCCCGGCGCGCCCGTCCCTGTGGAGCGCGAACCACCATCGTGGCCGACGGTCCGCAAGAAGCAGGAGGCCGGGGACTGGAGCGGGTCCCCGGCCTCCTGCCGTGGTCACGGTCCCCCCTTTTCTTTCTTCTTCGCTCACGTCAGCGCGCGCACATGCACGCGCAAACGGCTGCCGCCGCCACGGCGGCTGCCCCGTGTGCTCGTTGCCGGCGCCTGCTACCCTTGTAACACCATGCGCGACCGGAGCCACGTGCAACTCACCTGATGGACGACTTCAACCTCACCTCCCGCCTGCGGGGGGCCGCCCTCGACGAGGCGCTGCGCCTGCACAGCAGTCTCATGGGAGAGGCGCGCGGGATCATCGACCACGGCAACGAGAACGGTGTGGTCCTGCGCCTCACCGGCGGCCTCGCCATTCGTCACTACGCCATCGACCTCGAGTTCGCCGAGCGCGAGTACAGCGACATCGACCTCATCGGGACCAAGCGCCAGGTGGTGGAGATCGGTGAGGTCTTCAGCGACCTCGGCTACGTCGAGAACAAGCACGTCGCCATGGCCACCGGCAACGGCCAGTTGCAGTTCTTCGTGCCCGAGGGCGGCGCCGCGGGCGCGGGAGAGGACGACGTCCTCCCCGTGGTGACCGAGACTCCTCCCAGCGACCACATCGACGTGTTCCTCGACGCCATGCGCATGGATCACGATCTCGACTTCCGCGACCGGCTGGAGATCAACACCTACGCCATCGACCCCGCCGACCTCTTTCTCAGCAAGCTGCAGATCGTCAATCTCAACGAGAAGGACGTGCACGACACGATCAGCCTGGTCAAGGACGTGTATGTGGACTTCCAGCCGCACCCCGGGGTGCTCGACCTGCAGCACGTGGCGGAGACGTGCGCCGCCGACTGGGGCCTCTACATCGACGTGATGAACAACGTCGACACGGTGGTGGAGCACGTCGGAGAGTACGACCTCAGCCCTCGGGACGCCGCGCGCGTGCGCCGCACCCTCGAGCTGGCGCAGGACATGATGACCGAACAGGCCAAGACTCTGCGCTGGCGCCTGCGCGCACGCATCGGCAAGCGCGTGCGCTGGTACTCCGAGGTCGAGGAGCAGTTCGGCGGGCGCGCGGACGACGCGAGCGTCGCCGTGCGCACCAAGGCCGGCCGCGCCGCGACGTCGTAGCCGGCGCGGCCGGCCGGGCGCGTCCACGAGGCGGCGCTCAGCCCTCCGGCCAGCGCGGAGGCGTCGCGATCAGCGCCCAGCCGACGCCGTCCTCGAGCTCCCGCACGGCCGCCCAGTCGCCGGCCGAGAAGTGCCGTCGCGCCAGCGGCTCCAGCAGGCGCACGTCCAGTGCCAGCAGGTCGTCGAGCTCGCCGAGCAGCCGCAGGCCGGCCTCGACGGCGCGGGCGGCATCGTCACGCTCCACCGCCAGCGCGAGCCGCCGCAGCGACTCGAGCGCCTCACGCTGCCGGGCGGCGAGCAGCACCTGCGGCCCGTCCACGCCGTGCACCTGCAGCGCCGGGAACCAGGCCTGCTGCTCGCGCCGGAACCGCGACTCGACGGACGACAGCCGGTCCACGAGGCGGGCCACGAGCGGCCTCTCCCGCTGCCAGCGCAGCCGAGCCGGCGAGCCGCCGAGCCGCTCGAGCTCTTCTCCCAGTCCTCGGCACAACCGCCGGACGAGCTCGGCCTCGCGGCGGAACAGCTCGAGCGGGTGGCCGGGCGGCGGAGCGAGGACCTCGGCGGCTGCCTCGGCGGCGGTCGCTTCAGCGATGCTCTCGGCCTCGCGACCCGACGCCGCCTCGTTCGAGAGCGCCGCCTCCAGTGCGGCCGTCTCCGCCCGCTCGAGGTC
Source organism: uncultured Thermoleophilia bacterium (assembly GCA_963775255.1). Taxonomy (GTDB): domain Bacteria; phylum Actinomycetota; class Thermoleophilia; order UBA2241; family UBA2241; genus CAIXSE01. Next base: position 50,455 of record CAVZIA010000012.1, read on the forward strand.
GGCCGTGGCCTCCTTCCAGCGGTCGGCCGTCTCCTGCAGGGACCGCCCGGCCTCGAGCGCAGCGACGATCTCACGCAACTCGCCGAGCCGCCGCTCGTCGCCGATGATGCGCCGCGGCGCGTCGGCCACACGCGGCGCCCGCCCCGTGCTTCGCTCCACCTCGGCGGCGATCTCCCCCACGAGATGCCGCCAGGGCACGCCGAGCCTCACAGCCACGTCGCTCAGGGTCATCACCCGCGCCCACCGCGTACGGGCGCGCTCGTCGGCCAGCCTCTCGAACCCCTTCACCCGCTCGAGGAGGAAAGGCTCGAGGAATGCGTACGCCTGGAGCAGCGCGTACACGGTCGTCCGCGGCCCGATGAGGATGTCCTTTGCCCGACCAGTGCTCACGGCCGTGCATCCTCTCGCGCCGGGACGCGGTGAGCAAGGGCCGGCGGTCCGGCGCGACGTTGTCGCACCGCCGCCCCCGGTGGTATCCTGCCGCTCCCGCCCTCTCCCCGGCACCGGCGGCCCACGCCATGAGCATCGTCACCTTCAACAATGTAGAGAAGTCCTTCGCGGGGCAGCGCCTGTTCACCACCGTGACGTTCTCAGTCGACGGTCACGACCACGCGGTCCTCGTGGGGCGCAACGGCACCGGCAAGACCACGCTGCTGCGGCTCATCGCCGACGAGGAGCACCCGGACTCCGGCACCATCGCACGGGCGCGCGGACGCCGGATCTGGCTGCACGAGCAGACGCCTGAGCTGCAGCGCGATCGCCCCGTGCGCGAGTACCTGCTCGAGGCGTTCGGGGAGACCGTCCAGCTGGAGGCCGCGCTGCGCGAGACCGAGGAGAGGCTCTCCGGCCTCGCCGAGCACAGCCCGGAGCTGCGCGACACCATGAAGACGTACCAGCAGCTCCAGCGGCGCTTCGAAGCCTCCGGAGGGTACGGCTACCGCGACCGCCTCGGCGGCGTGGCCGAAGGCCTCGGCCTCCCCGAGGACATGCTCGAGCGCGCCCTGCTGTCGCTGTCGGGAGGCGAGCTCACGCGCGTGACCCTGGCACGCGCGCTGCTCGCCGACGCCGACCTCCTGCTGCTCGACGAGCCGACCAACCACCTCGACATCGACTCGGTGGAGTGGCTCGAAGCCTTCCTCGCGGAGTACGAGCGCGCCTTCCTCCTCGTGACGCACGACCGTCGCCTGCTGGAGAAGGTCGGGCGGCGCGTGTTCGCCGTGGAGCACGAGCACGTCGAGACCCAGGGAGGCGACTTCGCCACCTACCTCAAAGAGAGCGAGGCCCGGCTCGACCTCATGCGCCGCGAGTACGAGCAGGACCTCGAGAAGATCGAGCAGCTGCAGCGTTTCTACGACCGGTTTCACGCCAAGAAGGACAAGGCCAAGCAGGCGAAAGCCAAGCTGACGCAGATCGAGCGGATCAAGGCCGGCCTGCGGGAGCCGCCCAAGCACAAGCGGAACTTCAAGCTGGGGCTCCCGCAGCCTAAGCCGTCCGCGCGCGTGGTGCTCGAGCTCAAGACGCCGGCGGTCACCGTCGGCTCTGCCGACGACGCGGCCGGCGCTCACGTCCTGGTCCGCGACGTCGACGTGGTGCTCGAGCGCGGCGAGAAGGTGGCCCTGCTCGGACCGAACGGCTCGGGCAAGACGACCCTGATCGAGACCGTCGCCGGCCTGCGCAGCCTGGCGGCCGGCGCCTCGCACCTCGGCCACAACGTCCGACCGGCCTACTACTCGCAGCAGGGCCGGGAGTTGCGCGAGGAGGACACGGTCCTGCAGACCGTGCTTCCGCTCGTAGGCCAGGACGAGCAGGCGGCCCGCGGCCTGCTCGGCCGCTTCCAGTTCGGCCCGGACGAGGTCGAGAAGAAGGTCGGCATGCTCTCGGGCGGCGAGCGCAGCCGCCTGCGCCTGCTCACGCTGCTCGTCGGCGACGCCAACTTCCTGCTGCTCGACGAGCCGACCAACCACCTCGACATGGGCTCGGTCGAGGCGCTCGCCGACGCTCTCGAGGACTACACGGGGACGATCCTGCTGGTCACGCACGACCGGCACCTCATCGACCGGGTCGCGACCCGGGTGCTGGAGATCCACGGCGGCCGTCTCCTGAGCCACCTCTCGGCCGAGCGGTACTGGGAGGCCCGGGCGGAGCGCATGGGCCTCCTCCCCGCGCCGCAGCCCGAGCCGGCCAATCGCGGCAAGGGCGTCGGCAGGGCGGCACCGGCCGGCGCCGCCGCCACGCGCGGCAAGGAGAGCGCCGAGGAGGCGCGCCGACGGCGAGCGCGCCTGCGCGGCGCCGAGGCCGCCGTCCTCAAGGCGGAGAGGCGGCTCGGCGAGATCGACGCCGAGCTCGCCGAGCCCGAGACCTACGCCGACCGTGACGTGCTCAACCGCCTCCTCGATGAGCGCACGAGGGTCGAGACCGCGCTGCAGCGCGAGTACGCGGCCTGGGAGAAGCTCGTCGACGAGGACGCACGGGCCCAGGCCTGACCGCACGCGGGACGGGCGTCTGTTACGCTCTCGCGCATGGTCACCCCCGGCGGCACACCACCGAGCGGCGCTCCGGCAGACCTGTCCGCCGCGAGCGGCGCCCGCGCGGCCGGTATGCCCTCCCCCAGCCGCGCCCGCGCCCTGCAGAAGCGGCTGCTGGACTGGTACGCGGAGAACCGCCGCGACCTGCCGTGGCGCCGCACCACGGACCCCTACGCGATCCTCGTCAGCGAGGTCATGCTGCAGCAGACGCAGGTCCCGAGAGTCGTGCCCAGGTTCCACGACTGGCTGGCGGCCTGGCCGGACCTCGAGAGCCTTGCCGCGGCGCCGCTGGCGGACGTGCTGCAGCGGTGGCAGGGTCTCGGTTACAACAACCGGGCGCGACGCCTGCAGACCTGCGCGCAGGCGGCCGTGGCCGACGCGGCGCGCGGCGCCCGCGCGAGATTGCCGCGCACGCCGCAGGGGCTGCGCGCGCTCCCCGGCGTCGGCCCCTACACCGCCCGGGCCGTCCTCATCTTCGCCCACAACGCCGACCTCGCGGCCGTGGACGCCAACGTGCGCCGAGTCCTCACCCATGAGCTCGGCCTCCCCGAGCACCTCGGCGAGAAAGACCTCCAGACGGTCGCGGACGCCGTGCTGCCGCGCGGCCGCAGCCGCGACTGGCACAACGCACTCATGGACTACGGCTCGCTGGTCCTCACCGCGCGCAGCACCGGCATCGCCTCGCTGTCGCGGCAGGGCGCCTTCGAAGGGTCCCGCCGGCAGAAACGCGCCCGCCTGCTCCGGCGCCTGCTCGACCAGGGCCCGCAGCCGCTGGCCGAGCTCGCCGCGGCTCTCGGCCTGCCGCCGGCGGAAGCCGCGGACCTGCTCGAGCGCCTCGGACGCGACGGGCTGGTCGTACAGACGGCCGGGACCTGGGGGGTGGCGTGATCTACGACGTCGACATCGTCAGTGTGCCGGCGCGGCCCGTGGTGTCGCTGCGCCACACGGGTCCGCTTTCCGCCATCGGCGGCACCATGCGCCGCCTGCGCGAGATCCTGGCCGCGGCGGGCCTCCAAGCCGACGGGCCGATGTGCGCACGCTTCTACAGCGACGGCGCCGAGGGTGCGGACGCCGACTGCGACGTCGCCCTGCCGGTCGTGCCGCGCCCCGATGGCTCGGTCCCCGACGCCGTCGAAGAGGCGCGCGGCGAGTGGGTGCCCCTGCACCACGTACTCGAGGCGGTGCACCGCGGGCCGCACGACCACATGGACGACGCCTGGGCGGCGGTCCGCGAGGCCTGCGCCGCCCTGGGGTACACGCCGTCGGGGCCGGTCACAGAGGTCTACGAGGTGACTCGCGCCGACGGCGTGCCGCCGCAGGAGTACGTGACGCGCGTCCGTCTCCCCTACGCCCGCTGAGCCCGGGCGACAGACGGCCGGCTCGTCCTCAGGTGCGGAACATCGTCAGCAGAAAGACCAGGTCTTCGTCCGCCACGACGGCGTGCTTCAGCTCGGCCGGCATGTAGAACAGCATCCCCGGCCGGCCCTCGTGCGCCTGGCCGCCCAAGGTGACGGTGCCTCGTCCCTGCAGGATCTGGATCACCGCCGGCACGCTCGCGGTGTGCTCGCTCAACTCCTGCCCCGCGGCGAGCGTGAAGTGGATGAGTTTGTGGTGCTCGTTCTCGACGATCGCCTTGCTCACGATGCCCTGCTCGGCGACCTCCACCATCGCCTCGAGGTCGGCGACGACCGGGTCTCCGACGTCCATAGGGTCCTCCCGGATCCGCTGCAGCTTCCTGCTGCGAAGGTACCCGGGCCCTGCAGTTCCGGCCCATGACGCTTGCCAGGTCGCGATCAATTGCGCGCCACGTTTGACACGTTTGACATAAACATTACATGGCAATATACTTTGTGCCACGGTACACAAGAAAAGCTAATTATTCCCCGAAGGAGGCTCGTCATGGCCGAAAGCACTACCGGCATCACGCACTTCATCGCCCGCGCCGTGACGACCGTGGCCGCGCTCCCGCAAGGCGTGCGCGGCCCGCTTCGCGGCAAGGACTTCATGCTCGACGATCAGACGTTCGGCGCCGACAGCGACGGACATTGACCCGGGAGGGGTGAGCACCATGCAGCATCGTATTCTTCGCTCGATCAGCAAGTTCTTCGAGGGCACCAGCTCGGTGCTGAGTACGCCTTCCGGCGACGCTCGCGGTCACGTCAACGTGCCGATCGACACCATGTTCGACGTCGGCGACGGCAAGCACATCTACGGGCGCTGACACAGACGCGTATCTGAGACATTTCTCCGTCCCGCGCGCGGCGTTCCCCCGCGCCGCGTCCAGGCGAGACACAAGGCCCTTCGCCCCCTGGTTCCGGCCCGAATCCCAGGGATCAGGCGAGGGGCCTTCCCCTTTTCCGGATGAGCGCCACACCCGCGTCCACCGGGCACGCAGGCCCGCGGCCGCGGCTCAGGTGGCGAAGTACGCGGGGTAGCGGCGGGTCTTGGCCTTGCGGCGCTGATAGGTGCGCGCGAGCTCGATGAAGATCCCGACGTCGCGCTCCAGGTCGCCCTGGGTGCCGTCGAAGTAGAACACCCGGATCGGCATGTCGTGGAGATCCTTGGAGAGGCTCGGGTAGACGGCCTCCGTGACGATGCCGTTCATGCAGGTGAAGGGACTGATGTCGATGATGCCGTCGGCGCCCTTCTCGTACATGTAGATGGACTTGCCGCTGCTCAGCACCATCTCGCCCAGCGCCCCGGTGTACGGCAGGTACGGCTTGCTCATCTCGAGCACCTCTCGCACGTCGTGCGGCTCCTCGTACCCGACGAAGTCGTCCGCGAACGGCCCGAACAGCTTGTGCTCGTCCATGCGCATGACCTTGCTCTTGATGTAGCGGATGGCGTTGTCCTTGCCGAACCGCTTGCCGGCCTCCGTGAGACGCCGGCGTTGCTCGTCGTCGGTATACCAGACCCACTCGCCGATATCCGAGAGCCAGCACTCCCCTCCCTGCTCCTCGACCACACGGATGAGGTCGAAGTTGGAGAAGGTGTTGTGGCGGCAGAAGATCTCGCCGACCACCCCGATGAGTGGCCGCGAGGCGTCGTAGTCGGCCGGCAGCGCGCGGAACTTGTCGCGGGCGCGCAGCATGGCGGCGACGATGGCCTCCATGCGCTCCTTGTGCGAGACGTGTTCCATGCTCACGGCCTTGCCCACGTCTTCGAGGCTCTCCTGGTACACCGCGTCGGTGGAGCCCTTGTCGCGCTCGTAGGGCCGCGTCTTGAGCAGGAGCTTCATGAGGATGTCCTGCGCCAGCACGGCGCGCCACGCCGTGCGCACCAGGTCCTGCGAGTAGTTGCCGATCGACGAATAGCCGTCGTTGGAGGTGATGCTGATCACGGGCACGTCGTCGTAGCCGAGCTCGTCCAGCTTGGTTCTGATGAGGTGCAGGTACTGGCCGAAGCGGCACGGTCCGTTCGCGGACGGCATCAGGTAGGCGACGTTCTCGCGGCCCTCGTCCTCGATGATGCGGAGGAGGTCGCCGAGCACGATCTTCTGCGGGTAGCACTCGTCGCCGGAGGTCATGCGCCCTCCGAGGTCGAGCGTGCGCTCATCCGAGTCGGTGGTCTGCCACGCGTCGAAGCCGATGGAGCGGATCGCGGCCGCGAGCAGGTAGGAGCCGCCGTACGGCATCTGCGGCAGGTACAGCCTGCGGCCCTGCAGCCCGAAGTCGGCGATGGCCTCCCGGATCTGCTCGTCCTGAACGTGGTCAGCCTTCGACCCCACCAGCCACCTCCTCGCGACACTCACGAGCCTCGTCGGCCGCGTCCTGCGACCACCAGCGAAGGAAGCCCTTGCTGTCCAGGTACGCCTCGCAGCGCGTCATGGCGCCGGCGTCGTTCTGGTGCTCGTCGAACTGCAGGGTCAGATACGGCTTGCCCGAGGCGTCGCGCACGTAGTGCTTGATGTACGAGTCGGGGCCGCACTTGAAGTTGGTCATGTAGATCAGGTGCAGGTTCTCGCGGTCGCGCACGAACGTCGCGGTCTGCAGGATCTTGCGCCCGTAGTTCCAGAACATGTTGGGCACGATCGGGTCGATGTCGATGCCGCGGATGGGCAGGAAGTCGAGCGGGATCACGTTGACCCCATAGAACTTGCGCAGCTTGCGCGGGATGTCCATGTTGATGCCCTTGTCGTACATGTTGTACGGGCGTCCCACCAGGACGACCCCGAGCTCGCCGGCAAGGTCGAGGCGCTCGAGCGCCTCGGCGCCGGCCGCCAGCAGCTTGCCGCGGAACACGTCCTGCGCCTTGTAGGCGGCGTCCAGCGCGCTGCGCACCTGGGTCTTGCTCACTCCGAGTCTCTGCATCATCTCGGCGAAATCCTGGATGAGCCCTTCGCGGCCGTCGCGGAACCGCACACGCGGGTCGAGGATCTTCTCCCGGTGGGCCCGGAGCCCCGGCGCGTGCTTGACCACGAACGGCAGCGTCTGGCCCCACGGACAGGCGTGCGAGTTGTACTGCATGAACTCGGTCTCTTCGTTGACCTGGTTCGGCAGGAAGACCCAGTCGACGCCCTCGTCGAACAGCCACTGCACGTGGCCGTGCGCCACGCGGATGGGGAAGCACGGCTCGGCGACGGTGAGCGCCACGCCCGCTTCGCGGATGGCCTTGTCGCTCTCCGGCGACATGACGGGGCGCAGGCCGAGCTCGGCGAAGAAGGCGGACCAGAAGGGCAGGCGGTCGTGGGTGTACATGGCTCGCGCGAAGCCGACGGTGGGCGCCGTCTCGGGCACGCGTGCACGTGCCGCCTCGTACGGCGCCAGCAGTTGCTCCTCACGGAAGGCTATGAGGTCGGCGATGATGGGCTCTTTGTCGACCTTGGCCGGCTTGCGGTAGCGGTCGGAGCACTTGTCGCCCCAGTACGTCTTCTCGCCCTCGATGGTGAACTGCCGCACGTCGCACTCGTTGGAGCACGCCTTGCAGACGAAGTCGAGCACCGTGTAGTCGACCTGCTGCAGGTCCCAGCCGCGGAACGAGGTGGGCTCGCCCGTGCGCTGGACGCGCTCGCGCGCGAGGAGCGCCATGCCGAGCGCGCCCATGACGCCGTTGTGCGGCGGCACGATGACTTCCTTCTCGAGGATCTGGCTGAACGCCGCGGCGACGGCGTCGTTGTAAGCGGTACCGCCCTGGAAGAAGATCACGTCGCCGATGTGGCGCTCGCGGACCAGGCGGTTCAGGTAGTTGGTGGCGATGCTGAAGGCGAGACCGGCCACCAGGTCGTCGCGGCGCGCGCCGCGCTGCTGGTAGGCCATGACGTCGCGCTCCATGAACACCGTACAGCGCTCGCCCAGCCGCACCGGCGTGTCAGAACCGAGCGCGAGATCGGCGAACTCGCCGACGATGCTGATGCCGAGCTTCTCGGCCTGCTCTTCGAGGAAGGACCCCGTGCCGGCGGCGCACGCCTCGTTCATGGCGAAGTCGACGACGATGCCGTCCTGCAGGCTGATGAACTTGCTGTCCTGGCCGCCGATCTCGAAGATCGTGTCGCACTGCTTGCCGATCTTGCGGCCGATGAAGTCGGCGCCCGTCTTGTGGGCGGTGATCTCGTCGGTGATGATGTCCGCCCCGGTGAGCTCGCCGATGAGCTCGCGACCGGAGCCGGTGGTGCCCACGCCGAGCAGATTGATGTTGTCGCCGATCTCGTCGCGGATGTCGGCGAGGCCCTTGGTCACTACCTCCACCGGGCGGGCGTCGGTCTTGGTGTAGATCTCCTTGAGGACCTCGCCGGCGTCGTTGATGACGACGAGGTTGGTGGACACGGACCCGATGTCGATGCCCATGTACACGTCGACGACCTCGTCGCCCTCGAACTCAAAGGGTCTGGCCATGTCGCGCAGCAGCACCACGCGGTCCATGGAGAGAGGCTCGGTGGTGGGGAACTCCGCTGCCGGAAGACTGTCGACGTCGAGGCCGAGGATCGCGCGGTCGCGAGCGGTCTCGACGTCGGCCTCGATGAGCGCAGCGCCGATGGCGCCCATGCTCGCGTGGTACTCCGGGATGAAGAGCTGGCCGTCTTCGAGGCCGAAGGCCTCGCGCAGCGAGCGCACGGCGCCCTCGTTGGCGGCCACGCCGCCGATGAACGCCACGGGCGGGTCGATGACCTTGCCCTTGGCGATCGTGCCCTTGAAGTTCCGCATGACGGCGTCGCAGAGGCCGCGAAGCACCTCGGGGGGCTCGTAGCCCTTCTGCTGCGCGTGGATCATGTCGCTCTTGGCGAACACGCTGCAGCGGCCGGCGATGCTGGCCGGCTTGCTGGCCTCGAGCACGATACCGCCGACGTCCTCGATGTCGTAGAGGAGGCGGCTCGCCTGCTGGTCCATGAAGGACCCGGTGCCGGCGGCGCAGTCGCCGTTGGTCTGGTAGTCGACGATGCCGGCGTGACCGCCGTCGCCGGGCTCCAGACGGATGAACTTGGAGGTCTCGCCGCCCATCTCGAAGATGGTCTGCGTCTCCGGGTTCAGCGCTCCCACGCCGCGCGTGATGGCCTTGAACTCGTTCTCGAAGGCCGCGTCGAGCGCGGGACCGACCAGGCGGCCGCCGGAGCCTGTGACACGGGCGCCGTGCAGAGAGCCTTCGGGAAGGACGGCCAGCAACTCGCCGAGCAGCGCCTGCGCCGACTCGGCCGGACTGCCCTTGATGCGCCTGTACCGCGCCACGAGCACCGGCGCTCCGTCGATGACGGTCAGGCCGTCGCGCGGTGTCTGGAAGAGGTCCGGATGCTGCCGGAGAAGGTCAGAGAACAGACCTTGGTCATCAGCCCGGCCGACGAGCGCGGCCTTGAGGCTGATGCAGCCGATATCGATGCCAAGCGTGGTCATGGGTGTACGACGTGGTCCTCCCTGGGGGCCGGAGCGCCCCACCGACTGCAAAAGACTGCCCCGCCGACTGCAAAGACTACCGTCCGCGCCCGCGCGGGGCAAACCGCCTGCAAAGAAGACTATAAGAGTCTGTTTTTGCCGTCAACGCGGCGCCGTCGACGCTGCCGTCGGGCGACCTGGGCGCGCCTCCAACGTGACCCCCTGCGACCCGGAACGTCACCACGGCAGAGGCTCCGTGACCCTGTGCGGCCGGCCGGCGCGCCCCTAGCATGCTCCTGCGGCGCGCCGGCCGGCCCGCGCTCGTCACATCACACGACCCGTGGGGGCAATCGTGAACGAATCGACCACGCTCACCAACCGCGAACGGCGCGAGAACGTCGCGTTCCTGGGTCAGGCGTTCCTCGCCGCCCAGAGGCTGCCGTCCGAGATCCTCGACGCCGAGCAGCGGGACATCTTCCTGCAGGACGAGCCGGAGCAGAGCCGGCTGTTCTACGTCCTGCTGTGTTACGGCGCGCTCGCCGCGCAACCGGCTCCCGAGTCGGTCGTCGACGCCGACTGGCGCCGGCTCACCGACGCCGGGGTCGTCGACGCCCTGTTCGCCGGGGAGTTCGACCTCACCCGCTACGCGCTGGACCCGCCCGTGTCCCGCAACGACAGCAAGGGCAAGATCATCGACTTCGTGCGTCTCGCCGAGACGCGCGAGACATGGGGCCGGCTCCTGCCCCAGCCGCCCGACCCCGACGTCGCGGTCGACGTACTGCACGCCGCCTCCGGCGGCGCACTCAAGTCGCGCGCCTTCTGGGCGGTGCGCGAGATGCGTCGCTACGGGCTCTGGGAGGACGAGTCACTCGACCGGTTCGCGTGCGTCCCCGACGGCCGCGTGCGTAAGCGCGCGGTGCGCATGGGCCTCGTCGACCTGCCGGAGAAGGCCGACACGTTCGCCGACATGAAGGCGGTCTCGCGCGCCCTGCACGCGGTGCTGCGCCTGGGCGAGTCCCCCGACGGCTGCTTCGACCTCCCCATCAGCATGGCCGACCAGCGCTGCGAGGTGTGCGACGCGGCGCGCATGGCGGCGTGCCCCATGCCGCACTGCCGCTGGCGGCGGGAGCACGCGGAGGCCTGACGGGACTGCTCCTGGCAGATCTGCGGCGGCGGCGCAGGACGGCAGCGTCCCTGCGCCGCCGCCGCATCTACACCTGAATCCCAAGCTCAACTCGGGCGAAACCCCTATTTCAGCCTGGTCGATTCGGGAAAGAAACTATATGTAGCGGTCGTGCGGGGACCGTCGTACGAGACGGAAGGGGTCGAGAGATGTTCTGGGAGATCCTGGCCTGGACGGGCGTGGTGCTGGTCTACGTGTTCCGCATCGCCGTCGTCGTCGGCATCGTGGCAGCGGTCTTCCTGATCGCCCGCTCGTTGCACGGCGCGAAAGCTCCGGCGCGTCACGCAGGAGTGCCGGGCCGCAGATAGCGCGAGTCGGTTCACCTCTTACGCCCCGGTCGCCGGCAGGTGGCCGGGGCGTTCGCGTCTCCAGGCCCGGTCCAGCCTCAGCGGACCTTGACGGTCGTCACCACCGGCTTGGCGAGGCGATTGCCGCCGAGGTCGACCGCCTTGAACGTGACGGTGAAGTTCCCCCGTTTGCGCGACTTCCAGGCGCAGACGTGCTTGGCGCCCTGCTTGACCCAACCGAGATTCAGCCTGGCGACCGCGGCGCCAGCGGCGTTGGTCACCGTCGCGCCGACCTTGACCGTCGCGCTGTAGGCAGCCATGGGCGTGCAGGAGATCTTCGCGGTCTTGCGGCGCGCCACACGCACCATCTTGGGCACCTTCAGGCGAGGAGCGACAAGGTCGACAGTGACGACCCGGGCCGCGGAGGTGACCCCCAGCGCGCCGTCGGCCGTCAGCCTGAAGGTGTAGCGGCCGCTCGTCGCCGGCTCGCCCCCCTTGAGCTTGCCGTCCCAGGTCGCAACCTGCTTGCCCTTGGCGAGATGCCCGAGAACCACGGTGCGCGCCACGGAGCGCCCCCGGAGGATCGTGGCCGTGACGTCGGCGGCGCGGGTCAGCGTGAACGGCAGAGTCACGGCGTCGCGAACGCCATCGTCGTTCGGCGACAAGGTGACGCGCGAGACCGCAGCCAGTGCAAGCGTGCGGTCGATCGTGACCTTGCGCCGCACGGCCGTGGTGTTGCCCGCCGCGTCACGGATCTCGACCTGGACGGTCGCGGCACCCTCGGGAGCAGGCGTCAGCTTGCCGCCCGAGAGGATACGGCCGTCCCACTTGGCCTTCTGCGCCGAGGCGGTGACCCAGGTCCAGGACGTCAGACGCCGAAGCGCCTTTCCGTCGCCGTCCACCACGGAGACCCGCGCCTGGACGGCCTCCGCCGGTGTGTAGCTGATCTGCGCCACGTCGCTCTGCCCATCATCGTTGGGGCTGAACGGGTCGGGCGTCACGTCGGCGCTCTCCAGGTGCGGCGGGGCGGTGTCGAGCCGTACCGTGGCCGTCGCGGGACGCGCCACGCCGGCGGCGCTGGTGGCGTCGACCTGCAGGGTGTACGCGCCGTCGGGCAGCAGTCTGCCGTCGTCGTCCCGGCCGTCCCAGACGGTCTGGATGACCTTGCCCTCGCCGCCGTCGTGGCACACCAGCTGTCCGGCGGCGTCGCGGATCTCCAGCGTCCACGTCGCCTGCTGCGAGATGGTGAACCCGACGGTCACTTCGTCGTTGACGCCGTCGCCGTTGGGGCTGATGGCCGGGTCGTCCGGCATCAGGCCGTAGATCTTAGGCTGGCCGGTGCGCGCCACGACCTTGCGGACGTTGGGCAGTTGGGCGTACAGCCGGTTGCCGGGGCAGTCGGTGTAGTTGGCGTCGCGGTGCCCGGCGATGGCCGGGAGCGTCACGTGCTGGCCCGTCGCGTACTTCTCGCCGTAGCCGCACACCAGCGTCCCCGTGCCGAGCGGGTCGACGTGGTGGACGTCCAGCTTCCACTCGAGGAGCCGCTCGAGCGAGGTGACCGAGGCCGACGTGGGATTGGCGTGCGTGAAGGTCCCGATGACGGAGATGCCGGTGCTCCCGGTGTTGAAGCCGAGCACCTGGGCGCCGATGACCCCACGGGAGACGCCTCCGTAGCGACCTTCGTAGATGACGCCGTACCGGTCGATGAGGAAGTTGTAGCCCACGTCGCTCCAGTGCAGCGACTTGGTGTGATAGGCGTAGACGCCGCGGACGACGGCGGGCGCCTCCGCGGCGGAGTAGTCGTTGCCGCTGTCCGTGTGGTGGACGAAGGCCACCTTGACCGGCGCGTAGTCGGGCTTGCCCGAGCGCCAGGATTCATTGGCGCCCCACTGCGCGCGGGTCACGATCTGGGGCTTGCTGGTCATCGCCGCCGCGGTCTGCGTGAAGTGAAGGCCGGCAATGGTGGCGGCGGTGCGCCGCACGGCCCCAAGGACCGTCGCGGCGGTGTCCGCGTCCTCGCTGCTGTTGATGGCGACCACGTGCACGTCGCGGAGGCGCGCCGGCGCGGGAGCGGCGCCCCCGGCGCGCTGCGCCGCGACCTGCACGTAGCGGCCGGCGCCGGTCCAGATGGGCTCGGTGAAGGCCTTCTCCGGCCCGCCCTCTTCAGCGGCGCGCTCGAGCGTGACGGTATACCAGCGGCTCCAGGCCCGGCCGTCCCGGCTCGTGCGCAGCAGCACCTGCACGTCGCCGGCGCGGGCCGGCGGTCTGCACGTGACGCCGGCCATGGTGAAGGTCATGCCCGGGTCGACCGTGACGGCGCCGGCCGTCGGCGCCGCGCCGGCTGCCCCGGCGGCGCGGCCGGCTGCGCTCCGCGTGGTCGCGGTGGGCGCCACCGGTCCCACGGTGAGCCCGCCCTGCAGGACCGCCGTCCGCAGCGCGACGGGCGGGTCGTTCATCCACGCGGCCACAGCGTCGCTCAGACGCGGCGCAGCCCAGACCGCCGCGACCGCCGCGACGGTGCAGAGGATGGAGATTGCCGCTCGACGCGCGGCGCGGTTGTGAGGATCAGTCGCCATAGGCCCGTTCGGCTGACTTCAGGTTTCGACAGCCTAGCACGGATTCCTCAGGCGGGCGGCAGGGCCCCTCAAGGCCCCACCGCCCGCCCGGTACGCCGCGAAGCGCCGGCGCAGCCTCAGCGATGCTTCAGCGCTGCGCCGCCTCGACGATCTTCGCGGTCTTGACGTGCTTGTCGACCTCGTCTTCTTTCTCGGCGCTCATGCAGCTCCAGATGGGGCTGTAGAGGCGGTCGACGGTCTTCGCGTACTGGTCGAGCTCGTCCTGCAGATCGGTGATCATTACGTCGCCGCCGGGATGCGTGGGATGCGCCCCGGTCGCCGCCATGATCTCGCGCGACTGCGTGGGGTTGTCGATCCACATGCACGGCATGAGCAGGTTGTGGTTGAAGGGCTGCCTGCTCCGGATCTCACGGAAGAAGTCCGAGTTGAACGCCTCCATGAGGCTGACGTCGCGGATGTTGTCGGTGGCGAAGTGCGTGAAGATGCACGGCTCCACCCAGCCCTCGCTGTTGATGTGCATGTAGTGCTTGCCGGCGATGCAGCCGTTGACCCACGGCGCGTCTCCCCAGAAGTCGACCGGGAAGAGAGCCTTGGTGTCACGGATGCGGTTGATGCCGACGCGGAACTCGTTGCGCTCCTGCGCGTTGAGCATGAGGCTCGTGTCGGGGTCGCGCCCCACCGGCATGTAGAGGAAGTGCCACGCAAGCAGCGCACCCTTGGCGATGAGCGGATCGACGAACTCGTCGCTGAGGAGCGCCTGCCAGGTGTTGCGCGTGACCGTGGCCGAGTAACCGAAGAGCACGCCCGCCTGACCGAGGTGGTCCATGTTCTCCATGACCTGATCGTGCACGCCGTCGCCGCGCCGCCGGTCGGTGAGCTCGGGAGAGCCCTCGAGACTCAGCATCGGGGCGATATTGCCGACCTTGGCCAGCTCGTCGATGGTGTCGTGATCGAGGAGCGTGCCGTTGGTGAACACCTGGAAGTAGGCGTCCTTGTTCTCCCGCGCGAAGTCGAGCAGCTCGTCCCACATGAACGGCTCGCCACCGAGCAGCGTGAACAGGTAGACACCCATGTCGTTGCCCTCGTCCACGATCTTCTGCATCAGACGGCGGTCGAGGTCTTGATCGATGTTGTACTCCGACGCGTAGCAGCCCTCGCAAGCGAGGTTGCAGCGCATGGTGGGACTCATGAGGATCGTGGTCGGCGCGTTGTTCCCCGTGTTCTCGATGAGCTTCTTCCGCTTGTCGACGCCGCGAAGAAGAGTGTTAACGATAAGACATTCGATGAATGCGTCGCGACAACGCGGACTGAGCTTCGAGGTCACGTGCTTGGCGATCAGGAGCGCCGGATGGTCGTCCTCCACCTTGTCCGCCACGAAGCGGACCGAGCTCTTGTATTGGTCTGGGGTGATCTTCTCAGCCAGGTTGAAGGCCTTGACGATCTTCGTCTTGTCGTCGCTGGCCGCCAGCTTGAGCATCTGGTTGATCACCTGCCGTTGTGCGGCAGTGTAGAGGCCGCCGGTACGGCTCATCCATCTCCTCCCTTCTGTCGTCGCGCGCAAGGCGTCCATGCGTGCGCGCGTGCCCGTCGTTCAGTGGTGGGCCAAAGGAGAGGGACTGGGCGGCTCGACACCGCGGACTGCCGCCTGGACGCGTCGGCACCCCCTCCAACGGTCTGCGTATTGTGAGCCGAAGTCTATCACCGGGTCGACGGTACCGGACCAAACTTGCCCGAGAAATCCTGAGCAATGTCCGCCCGGGCGAAAGGTTTCGCGTCTCCCCATCGTTAGAGAGATGACCGCGGACGATGTCCCGGTCGCCTCCAGCTGCCAGGCTGGCTGGCTGATCGCCCGCGCCGGGTCGCTCCACACCGGCGCGGGCGGTCGCTTTTCACGGGCCGCCCCGGCGCTCGGCCCCATGAGTGAGATCCGCTCAAGCGCGGGCGTAGCCAGTCTGGAGACACTTCCTGTGCCAATCCGTCTAGGAAGCCCTCAACTTTCACGCGCGAAGAGCCGATACGGACTGCGAACGACAAAGGCAAACCTGTCGTGAGGCAGGGACGCAAAGCCAGAGGTCTTGAAAATGGTCAAGATAGCTCGGTTGCCGAACCGGACCGCAGTCGCGGATCTCGATCTCAGCGACGAGCGCCTCTCGCTAGTCCCGCCTCGAGACACCGACACAGGCAAACGTCCGCCGGCCTTGAGCAAGTCGGCAGGCCAAAGGAGCACTGGTGTGGAGGCGATGAAGATGCGAGCCAAGTACTTGTTCCTCGCGATCGCGCTGCTCTGTCTCCTGGCCTTGCCAACTACGGCACTGGCCAAGGACCACGGCGACAGCGCCAAGATCGACGACAGCGTGGCGACAGTGCTTGACGCCACCGGCGACGACCAGGCGATCCCGGTCATCGTCTACACCGCACCGGGGGACGGGGGCGTCGTCGACAAAGCCGTCCCCGCCGGCGTTGACACCACCGACCTCTCGGATTTCGACGCCGTCGCGGCGTATCTGACGTCTGACGAGATCGACGCGCTGTCCAACAGCGACTCCGTCGACCTCATCGTCGCCGACAACCCGGTCTTCGGCCTCGACTACGCAAGCTCGATGGACATCACCAACTTGTCCATCGGACTCGACAGGGTCGCCTCCCCGGCCACCGGCGGTCCGGACGGAGCCGGCGTCGGTGTCGCGGTCGTGGACAGCGGGATCGCCACGACCTCCGACCTGGGCAGCAGCCGTATCGCCGCTTGGAAGGACTTCGTCAACAATCAGCGGAGGCCGTACGACGACGCCGGACACGGCACGTTCGTCGCCGGGCTCATCGCCGGCGACGGCACGGCGTCTCTGCCGCTCGACGGGGGCGGCTCCGCCACCGTACAGTTCCGCGGCGTGGCTCCAGCGGCCAACATCATCGGCATCAAGGTCCTCGACAGCACAGGCACCGGACGCTCCTCCTCGGTGATGTCCGGCATCCTCTGGGCGGTCGCGCACAAGAGGCAGTACAACATCCGGGTCCTCAACCTCTCCATCGGCGGCGATCCCGTCGCGCCGACCGACTTCGACCCGATCGCGCAGGCCGTCGAGCTGGCCTGGAAGAGCGGCATCACCGTGGTGTGCGCGGCCGGCAACGAAGGCGAGACCGGCCCCGGCGGTATCCTCTCCCCCGGCGACAGCCCCTACGTGATCACCGTGGGCGCCGCCGACACGCACCAGACGGCGTCGACCGGCGACGACACGGTCACCTACTACAGCTCGGTCGGTCCGACGCTCTGGGACGAGTACGCCAAGCCTGACCTGCTCGCCCCCGGCAACCGCCTGATCTCGGTGCGGGTGCCCGGCTCTTACATCGACACGAACTTCCCGCAGAACCTGATCGCGGTCTCCTCCTACGTGCCGGGCGCGCCCGACAACGCCGACCCGAGCTACCTGATGCTCTCCGGGACCAGCACCTCCGCCCCGGTGGACGCCGGCGTCGCGGCCCTCATGATCGGTGAGAACCAGCGCCTGACCCCGGACGACGTCAAAGTGCGCATGATGAGCACGGCCGACCCGATCGCGGGCGTGA
Source organism: uncultured Thermoleophilia bacterium (assembly GCA_963775255.1). GTDB lineage: Bacteria > Actinomycetota > Thermoleophilia > UBA2241 > UBA2241 > CAIXSE01. The sequence goes on from CAVZIA010000012.1 coordinate 67,387, forward strand.
GCCGGTTCCGGCAGGGCGCCGGCCTGCTCGACGCCGCCGGCGCACTGGCGAGCAACCAACACTCCAGAGGGTATGCACTTTCAGAGGATGTCGGTGACGGAACGACAATCCTTACACAGGACGACTACGCCAACTGGGACCAGACCGCCTGGAGCAAGTACGGATGGACCAAGTTCCGCTGGACCAAGTTCCGCTGGACCAAGTTCCGCTGGACCAAGTTCCGGTGGACCAAGTTCCGGTGGACGGACGTGGCCTCGACCAAGTTCCGGTGGACGGACGTGGCGTGGACCAAGTTCCGGTGGACGGATTACCAGTCGACGAAGTTCCGGTGGACCGCGGACTACGACTGGACGAAGTTCCGGTGGACGATCCTGATCGAAGGACAGTGAGCGCAGCAGAAGCGCAGCAGATACTGACGACTGAAGACGAGACGGCCGTGCGGAAACGCACGGCCGTCTCCGTCTATGTGGGGCTCGTCTGCCTGGGCGCGGCCTCTGCCTCTGTCGCCGCCGCCCTCCACGAGCCGGCTTCCTTCACTCTCAGTCTCGTCGCCTTCATGATCCTCGCGACACTGACGGACCTCCGCGAGATCAAGCTTCCGTGGGTCGGCGACGTGACCCTATCGTTCGTCCCGGTGCTCGCCAGCCTCATCGTCCTGGGACTCTGGCCGGCCATGGCCGTCGCCGCCGTCAGCGGCATCACGGCGGCCTGGGTGACGCGCGACCCGATCAAGATCGCCTTCAACGTCGGCAATTACGTCATCTCCACGTACCTGGCCGGTCTTCTCTACCTGGCCTGGGCGCCTCTTGGCGGCGCGTTCATGACCAAGGTGCTGCCCACGTTCGGGGCGACGGTCGTCGACTTCGTCGCGCACACCGCCCTGCTCGCCGGGGTCATCGCGCTCTCCACGCAGGCAGGCGGAGCAGTGAAGGTCTGGCGGCAGAACTACCAATGGGCGCTCCCCGGCTACCTGGCGGGCTCGACGCTCGCGCTGCTGCTCGCCGCTCTCTATGTGTGGGCAGGCGTGCCCGGCATGCTGCTCGGCATCCCGCCGCTCTACCTCATCTACTACTCCTACGACATCTACGTGAAGCGTGCGAAGGAGAAGGTCACGTTCGACGCCGAGCGCGACAGCTTCCACAAGGAGCTTGCCGACTCCACGGCCCTCCACGACGAGCTCCGCGCCGCCCAACTCAAGGTGGCGGCCGAGATCGAGCGCGCCCGGCGCATCCAGACTGACCTCCTCCCCACCTCGGTGCCGAAGGTCCAAGGTCTCGCACTGGACCAGCGGATCGAGTTCCTCGGCGAGATGGGCGGCGACTACTACGACTACATCCCGTTCGGCGACGGGCGGCTGGGCATCGTCTGCGGCGACGTCATGGGCAAGGGGCTCGCCGCGGCGCTCATCATGGCCATGGCGCGGTCGCTGCTGCACGACGCCATCGCCCCCGGCAAGCAGGCCTCCGAGGTCATGGCCGAGGTCAACGACGGCTTGACGCGCGACCTCGAGGGCCAGCGCCTGCCGTACTTCCTCACGCTGGCCCTCGCGGTGTACGACCCCGGGACGCGCAAACTCGTCATCGCCGGCGGCGGCCACAACCCGGTGCTCATCGCCGACGGCGAGACGGTGACGCAGGTACCGTCCCGCGGCGCCGCCCTCGGCGTGCGCACGGGGCTCCAGTTCCCGGAGGACGAGCTCACGCTGACCCCCGGCACCACCGTCGCGCTCTACACCGACGGCCTCACGGAGGCCCGCGACCCGGCCGGCACGCTGTTCGGCCTCGAGAGGCTGGAGAGCTCGCTGGAACGGTGTCAGACAGGCGGCATCCGTGACACACTTGAAGGGGTCTGGGACGACATCGCCGCGTTCCGCGGCGAGAGCTCCTCGACCGACGACGCAACGCTCCTGCTGGCGCGCCTCACCTGAGGCGAGCGGAGCGCCAACGACGACCACGGGGCTGAGGGAGAGATGGGCGATCAGACGAGCGCGTTGCCGGCTTCGCTGCAGGTGTATCGCTACCGGGCCGGCGCCGAGCGCGTCGAGGCCGTCATCGGCGAGCTGGAGCCGGGGCTGCCGCAGGAGGACCTCGTCGCGCACGCGAGCGAGGCGCTCCGACGCGAGACCTTCATGTGCTACGCGGTGTCGCAGCCGGACGACTTCGTGGCCGACGAGCTCTGCTTCGTGCCCCAGGGCGACCGCTGCGACATACTCAGCATCCGCACCAACGGCTGGGAGCGCCATCACGGCGACCACCGCCGCAGCCTGGTGGAGATCCTGAACAACCTGGCGGCGGCCGTCGCCTGCGGCAAGCTGCGCATCCTCGACCCCGGCGAGCTTGCGGTCGGACGGGAGGAGGGGCACGCCGTCCGCGAGTTCACGATCCGCGACACGACCGAGCTCCAGCGTGCGCGGGAGTCGGTCGACGAGGTGCTCCAGCAGGCGGGAGTGAACGACATCAACCGCCAGCGCACCATCCTGTGCATCTCCGAGGCCGTCACCAACATGCTCCTGCACGGCGGCGGGCACGGGGACATGGTGGTCCGCCGCCTCCCCGACCGTCTACGGTTCATCGTCGCCGACGAGGGTCCCGGGCTGAGCTTCCTCAACTGGATCGAGCCGCCCTCCAAGGGCGGTCAGGCGTCCATGGGCTACGGCTACAAGATCATCCTCGACTACCTCGACGCCGTCGCCCTGCATACCGGAACCGGCGGTACTACGTTACTATTGGACCGCACGACCAACTGAGGCAGGAGACTCAATGCTGCGCACTTCGATCGCTCAGGGCCCGGCGCCCACCGTCTACCTCGCCGGCGAGATGGACCTCGACTGCGCCGACACCTTGCGCGAAGCCGTCACCGAGGCCGCCCGGGGCGCACAGATGGTCGCGCTGGACTTCGCCAACGTGGAGTTCATCGACTCGTCCGGCACCGGGATCTTCGTGCGCCTGGCGCTCGACCTGAAGAGCCAGGGCACACCGCTGGTGGCCCGCAACCTCTCCCCCGCCGTGCGCGGCGTGTTCGACATGCTGCGCGTACGCGAGCTGGTCGGCGACGAGGTCTTCCCGGACTAACTGCGCCTGAGCGGGCCCGTCCCCGCCAGCACGACGATCGTGGCCGCGTCAACGCAGTCGCTGATGCTCGAGACGTAGGCCTCCCCGGCCAACTGCGACCCCTCCCTCGTGACCATGTTCAGGGCCATGCACGACCCGTCACTCAGGTGCACGCGGAACTCCTCCGTGCTGGCGGGTGACTCCACGCGCAGTGACCAGTAGGGCTCCCGCCCCATCTCCTCTTCGCTGACAGAGGCGCTGAGGAACCCCACGTCGACGCGGTCGTGCTTGAGTCTGAGTAACCTCTTGGACTGCATGCCTCTGCGCGTCTCCTCGCCTCGCTACCTCTGCTATCGGCCCCAGAGGCAACGACCTGAACGGTCTCTGTGATGATACTACGTTCTAAGCAGGAATCGCGCGGAACCCGAGACCGCGGAAGCGCCGCTGCGTTGACGTTGGGGTGTGACGTTGGGCGCTACGGGACGAACTTGGCCTGTGTCCCAGGGACACCCGAGATCACGACCGAAGGCGGTGCCCAGGCCAGCGCGTCGGTCAGAGAGGAGAGGGTGGTGGCGAGGGTCAGAATTGAACTGACGACACCACGATTTTCAGTCGTGTGCTCTACCAACTGAGCTACCTCGCCGCCGGACGAAAAAAGCGCCCGGAAAGGGCCTCGACATGCTACCTGCGAGGCTGCAGAGGGTCAACCTGCGACGGGCCCGGGCGCCGCATGGCGGCCCGGGCCCGTCGGGGTCTCATGAAGTCGCGGCGTCAGCCCTCCGAGGTGTCCAGCTCCGACTGCAGCAGCACGCTCTCGATGTCCTCGTCCGGCAGGAACACCTTGACGAGGTCGCGCTCCTTGCCCGGCGGCAGCAGGCAGAGCACGTAGTCGCCGGGCAGGATCTCCGTGGACCCGCGGGCGACCAGGGCGTTGCCGGCGCGCACGATGGCTGCGAGCAGCGCACCCTCCGGCAGGTCGATATCCTGCACGTAGGTGTTGGCGAACGGTGAGTTGTCACCCACCTCGAGTTCGACCACGTCCAGGTTCTGCTTGCGCAGCGACAGCAGGTGCACGAACTTGTGCACCGGCAGCTCGTGCATGATGAGGTTGAGCAGCGCCGTGGTGGCGCAGATGGTGGCCTCCACGCCCAGCAGGTCGAACGTGGGCTGGTTGAACGGGTTGTTGACCCGGGCCACGACCTTGGGCACGCCGAACTTGAGCTTGGCGACCTGCGAGATGATGATGTTGTCCTCGTCGTCGCCGGTGACCGCCACGACCATGTCGCAGCGGCCGATGCCGGCCTTCTCGAGCACCCAGACCTCGGTGCCGTCGCCGAACACCAGAGACTCGTCGCCGAGCTCCTCGGCGATGATGGAGAACCGCGACGAGCGCTGCTCGATCAGCACGATCTCGTGGCCGAGCCGCAGGAGCTGCCGGGCGGTGTTGAGCCCGACCTTGCCGCCACCGACGATGAGCACGAACATGGCTCAGCCCTCCGCGACGGGGAGTTGACAGGAGCGGACGGCGTCGAAGAGCGCGATGCGCACGTCACGCGTGGGACACACGGTGCGGATGCCCGCCTGCGCGAAGAGCTCCGCGCGCAGCGGGTCGTAGACGCGCGCGACCACGCAGCGGATGCCGTACTTCTTCTGCGCCACCTGCGCGATGACGATGTTGGTGTTGTCGCCGTCCGTACAGGCGACGAAGGCGATGGCGTTCTCGATGCCGGCCTCGCGCAGGACGTCCCAGTCCAGGGCCCTGCCCACGACGAAGTCGCCGGGGAAGTCCTCGCCGAGCAGGTGGAAAGCGTCGGGGCTCTCGTCGATGATGGCGACGTCGAACCCCTGGGTCACCAGGTCACGGGCGAGACCGGACCCGACGCGGCCACACCCGCAGATCACGACATGCATGGCACTCTCCTAGTCTTTGGCGCTTGTGTCGGATGATCCGGCATCGCCGCTCGAGGCCGGGGCCGACGACGCCGGTTGCTGCAGGGCGTCGGCCACACTCGAACCCTCCGTAGGATAGTCCTTGGGAACGAGGTTGAGGAGGACCTCGCAGGGCGAGTGGTCCAGCACATAGTCTGTCGTCCGGCCGAAGATGAGGTTGCCGATGCGCCGCTTGCGCGTGGTGCCCAGCATGATGACCTCGCTGCGGACGCGCGCGGCCTCCTCGCAGATCGCGCGTCCCGCCTGCCTGGCGGTCACGACGTTGGGCGTGAACTTGACCTTGAACTGCGAGGCGATGGTCGCGCCCGCCTTGAGCACCTTGTCGGCCTTGGCGCGCTCGTTGACGAGACGCGCGTCGAGCGGCAGGTTGAGCGGCACCTCGATGACGTAGAGGCCGTTGATGGACGACTTCTTCTCGGTGGCGAGCTGGCAGGCGAGGACCACCATCTCGTCGCTGATGCGCGTGCCGGTGATGGGCACCAGGATCTGGTCGTAGTCGATGTCCGCCTGCATGCTCAGGGGGACGACGACCTTCTCCACCGTCTTGGTGAGCGAGTACCCCTTCGCCCTGCGGTAGACCACGTACACGACGATGCCGATGCCCATCCAGGAGAAGCCGATCAGACGCCCCTCGGCGTGCGTCGCCACGACGACGCACCACACGGCGAAGGTGCCGATGCCGCCGACCACCGACAGCAGCGGCAGCTGCTTGCCGCGGACGGTGATGCTGAGCGGCGTCCTGAACGGACGACGGAGCTCCGGCTCCTTGAAGCGCAGCACGACGACGGAGATGTGCGCCGCCGTGAACGAGATCATGGCGCCGAACGCGTAGAGGTCGGCGAGGAAGAACGTGCTGCCGGGTAAGATGATCAGGCACGCCACGACCCCGAACACGATGATCGCGACGTAGGGGGTCAGGCGCTTCGGGTGGACGCGACCGAGGATGGGAGGCACCTGACGGTGCTGCCCCAGCGAGTACGCCAGCCGCGAGACGCCGATGAGGCCTGCGTTGGTCGCGATCACCAGGATGGTCGCGGCGAGCACGCCCACCCACACGCCGAGGATGCCGCGCAGCCAGGCGAGGCTGTCGGGGACGAAGCGCACCACCCCCTGCACCGGGTCGTCGACGAAGTTGCTGCCGAGCTGCGTGCCGTACATCCTGGTGTACTCCACACCGCCGCGCGTGTAGACGGCGCCGGTGGGCGCGGTGGTCGCGGTGGCCGGCATGAGCGTCTTCGTCCCGACGACCTCGGTGGGCAGGTAGGCGGTCACCGAGGGATCCGCGGAGAGCACGTAGGTGCCCTCGATCTTGCCCGGCTTGACCTCGACCTGCTGGACGTAGCCCGTCCGCGGGTCGACGCGGAGCTCGTTGCTGCCGACCGGCATGGCGGACAGCGCCACCAGCGACATGCCGATGTACACCACGATGACCGTGACGAGGACCATGTTGATGGCCCGCGGCACATCCCTGTCGGGGTTCGCGGCCTCTTCCGCCATGTTGGAGATGGTCTCGATGCCCGTGTACGCGATGGTACCGATGGAGATCGCGTAGATGAACTGGCGCAGCGTCGGGGCGGTCCACAGGTGGACCTGGTCGATGAGCAGGCGCGGCGCCAGTAGCAGGACCACGCCGATGACCATGATGAGGACCTGGGTGGCGAGGTCCGCGACCGCGAGGATGATGTTGAGCCGGGCGGCCTCTTTGATCCCGATCACGTTGATCGTGACGAGAAACAGGATGACGAGGACCCCCACGATGGAGTCTGTGGGGTGCGTCTTGAGGACCGGGAAGAAGACCGCGAGGTAGTGCGGCACGAAGAACGCCGAGATGGCGATGGTGACGATGTAGTCGAGCATGAGGGCCCAGCCGGCGCCGAAGCTCACGAACTCGTTGAAGGCCCGGCGCGTGAAGCTCGACGAGCCGCCGGCCTCCGGGAGCATGGCCGTCGCCTCGGCGTAGGACCAGGCGGTGGTCACGAAAAGCAGGCCCGTCAGGGTGAAGACGACCGGCGTGAGCCCCATGGCGTAAGCCGCCACCACGCCGAGGGCGTAGTAGATCGACGAGCCCACGTTGCCGTACGCGGTGCTGAACAGGGCCGGGACCCCCAGCACCTTGTGGAGGCTCTGTCCCTCGCGTGTCCTTCTGCGTGCCACGGTCCCTCGTCTCTCTCCGCTACCTCATCGTCCACCAGCGCAGGCCGGCGAACAGGAGCAACAGCACCCCGGCGATGAGCTGGATGGAGAGAGGCCAGACGCCACCCGAGGCCCCCCTGACGACCAGCAGGACGCCCAGGACGCCCATGACGATGACGATGATCTGTCGGGTTCTCAGCATGTCCATCATGAAGCCGGCCCGCCGATGGGCGAGCCGGCCTCTGGACGCCGAATGTACCACCGGGCTCAAGCGTGTACAAGACACCCGTCGACAACTCCTCGAGGCCGAGAAAGCCCGTGCTGACGACGCATCCGGACCACGCCGTGTCGGCCGCCGTCCGCCGGCGTCCCGGCGACGTCACGGCAAACGCCGGCGGGCGGCCCGAGGGCCACCCGCCGGCGTCTCGCTGAGCGCGGCTCTCGCCGCGCGTCCTGTACGTGCCTGCTACTTGATGAGGAACGGGATGACGAGCAGGGCCACGATGTTGATGACCTTGATCATCGGGTTGATGGCCGGGCCGGCGGTGTCCTTGTAGGGATCGCCGACGGTGTCGCCGGTGACGGCGGCCGCGTGGGCGTCGGAGCCCTTGCCGCCGTACTCGCCGTCCTCGATGAGCTTCTTGGCGTTGTCCCAGGCGCCGCCGCCGGAGGTCATGCTGATGGCGAGGAAGATGCCGGTGATGATGCAGCCCATGAGCACGCCGCCGAGCACCTCGAACCCGTGCTGGCGGAAGGCGAGGCCGATGATGATGGGCGTGAGCACCGGGATCGCGGCCGGGAGAAGCATCTTGTTGATGGCCGACTTGGTGACGATGTCGACGGCCGTGGCGTAGTCCGGCTTCTGGCTGCCGTCCATGATGCCCGGCATCTCGCGGAACTGACGACGGACCTCTTCCACGACCTGGCCGCCGGCCTTGCCGACCGCGGTCATGCAGAGCGACGCGAACAGGTACGGGAGCATGCCGCCGATGAACAGGCCGGCGAGCACCCACGGGTTGTCGATCATGAACTTGATGGTGTCGTGGAAGTTGTACTTCTGCAGGAAGTGCTCCTGCAGGTCGAGCGTGTACGAGACGAACAGGATGAGGGCCGCGAACCCGGCGGAGCCGATGGCGTAGCCCTTGGTGATGGCCTTGGTGGTGTTGCCGACAGCGTCCAGAGGATCGGTGGTCTGGCGCACGGACTCCGGCATGTTCGCCATCTCGGCGATGCCGCCGGCGTTGTCGGTGATGGGGCCGTAGGCGTCGATGGCGACGATGATGCCGGTCATGGAGAGCATGGCCATGACGGCGACGGCGATGCCGTAGAGGCCCGCCTGCCCGCCGCCCGCGGCCGTGTAGCTCACGAGGATGCCGGCGGCGATGACGAGCACCGGCAGCGCCGTGGACTGCATGGAGACGGCGAGGCCCTGGATGATGTTGGTGGCGTGACCCGTGGTGCTCGCCTTGGCGATGCTCTTGACGGGGTTGTAGCGCGACGCGGTGTAGTACTCGGTGATGACGACGATGAGTGCGGTGACGATGACGCCGGTGACGGCGGCGGCGAAGAGGCGGCCGACGGAAGGCACGCCGAAGACCCTGGCGACCGGGCTGCCGAGCATCCACTGCGTGATCGGGTAGAAGAGCACGATCGCGATGACGGCGGACACCGAGAGGCCCTTGTAGAGCGCGTTCATGATGTTGTTGCTCTTGCCGAGGCGCACGAAGAAGGTGCCGATGATGCTGGCGATGATGCTGACGCCGCCGATGACCAGCGGGTACAGCACGGCCGGCTTGTAGGCGACGTCGGTGCTGACGTGGATCAGCAGGCCTTTGGCGGCGGTGGTGGCGCCCACGCCCACGCGGAACGTGAGGAAGGCGAGCAGCATCGCGGCCACGGCCGTGACGGCGTAGGTCTCGAACAGGTCGGCGGCCATGCCGGCGCAGTCGCCGACGTTGTCGCCCACGTTGTCGGCGATGACGGCCGGGTTGCGCGGGTCGTCCTCGGGGATGCCCGCCTCGACCTTGCCGACCAGGTCGGCGCCCACGTCGGCGGCCTTGGTGAAGATGCCGCCGCCGACGCGCGCGAACACGCTGATGAGGCTGCCGCCGAAGCCGAGCCCGACCAGCGCGGCGACGTCGCCGGTGATCCAGTAGTAGATGCTGACGCCGAGCAGCGCGAGGCCGACCACAAGCAGGCCGGTGACGGCGCCGCCGCGGAAGGCGACGGTGAGCGCGCGGCCAAGGCCCTGGCGCGCGGCCTCGGCGGTGCGCACGTTGACGCGCACGCTGACCATCATGCCGATGTAGCCGGCGGCGGCCGAGAGGCAGGCGCCGATGACGAAGCCGACGGCGGCGTGCCAGCCGTACGTCCAGTCCTTGCCGATGCCGAGCGCTACCAGCAGGACGACGAAGACCACCACGCCGACCATGGCGATGGTGCGGTACTGCCTGGCCAGATAGGCCTTGGCGCCCTCCTGCACGGCGCCGGCGATCCGCTGCATGACCTCGTCGCCCGCAGGCAGCTTGAGCAGCCACCTGATGAGCAGCACACCGTAGATCACGGCGATCAGCCCGCAGATGACCGCCACGAGTATGGCGTTGTTGGATACGAACGAAGACACAGTCTTGCTCCTTTCTTGACCCCTCCTACGCGGGCGCGGGGGGAGCGCCCGTCGCTTATGCCCTTAGCTCAGGTACTTCCCGATGAGCAGGTCGAGCTTCTGCTTGGTCGCCGGCGGGATGAGCTCCGCCGGCGTGTTGATGGCGAACTCGACCGCGTGATTGCACGACTCGCAGTCGCGGCTGAGATCGAGAGCGCCCACGACGCGCCGGACGATGGCCTGCGCGGTGGCGACGTTGCGCCGGACGTTGCCCAGTACCTGGTCCAGCGTCACGTCTTCTTCGCCTTCATACCAGACGTCGTAGTCCGTGACCATCGCCATGGTGGCGTAACAGAGCTCTGCCTCGCGCGCCAGCTTGGCCTCCTGCAGGTTCGTCATGCCGATGATGTCGAACCCGAGCTGCCGGTAGACGTTGCTCTCCGCGCGGGTGCTGAACTGCGGGCCCTCGATGCAGACGTAGGTGCCGCCCTCGTGCACCGTGGCGCCGACCTCCCTGCCCGCCTCGACGATGAGCCTGCTGGTGTACGGGCAGAACGGGTCGGCGAACCCCATGTGCACGACCACACCGTCGCCGAAGAACGTGCTCGGCCGCGCCTTGGTGCGGTCGAACAACTGGTCCGGCACGACGACGTCGAGCGGCTTGAGCTCCTCGCGGAGGCTCCCGACGGCGCTGGCGGAGAGCACGTAGTGCACCCCCAGCGCCTTCATGCCCCAGATGTTGGCGCGGTAGTTGACCTCGCCCGGCAGGATGCGATGCCCGCGCGCGTGACGGGGCAGGAACGCCACACTCACGCCGTCGATCTCGCCGAGAAAGAACGAGTCGGACGGCTGTCCGAACGGTGTGTCGATGACCACTTCACGAGCGTTCTCGAGCAGCTCGTAGAACCCGGACCCGCCGATGACGCCGACGCTTGCAGACTCGGTGACTGCTGCCACGGGCGCCTCCCTTCTCATGGTAGCCGCGCGAAGTATACAGGTGCGCGCGACGCACTCAAAGGGCGGCGCTTGTCATCCACGATACGGACATGTTGACCGCATGGCGAAACGGCGGGTAGAGTCCGGCGGGCTGGCCAAAACGGCCGGACCTCCCTCGCCGGAGGCCGTCCGGCGAGGTGATAATCTTCACGCACACGCAGCTGCCCGGCCGGCGCCCCACGTGTGAGCGTCGCCGGCCTCTTCCGCGCAAAGGAGCAAACGGTGCCCAAGAACAAGGTGGTCCCCATCGAGGAGGCGATGTCCCACATCAAGAGTGGGATGAGCATCGCCGTCGGCGGTTTCATCGGCCAGGGCGATCCGCTCACGCTGATCGATCACCTGAAGACGATGGACGTCGGCGACCTCACGATCTACGAGAACGACGCCGGCTACCGCGAGCGCGGCGTCGTCGAGCTGGTCAGGCAGGGCAAGATCAAGAAGGTCGTCGCCAGCCACATCGGCACCACTCCCGAGATCGGCAAGGCCATGAACGAGGGCCGCCTCGAGGTGGAGCCCACCCCGCAGGGCACGCTCGCCGAGATGATGCGTTGCGGCGGCGCGGGCCTCGGCGGCTTCCTCACGCCCACCGGCATCGGCACCGTCGCCGAAGAGGGCAAGCAGATCATCGAGCTGGACGGGCGCAGGTACATCCTCGTGCCGTCGCTCAAGTGCGACGTCGCCATCATCCGCGCGCACGCCGGCGACACGTGGGGCAACCTCATCTACCGCGGCACGTCGCGGAACTTCAACGTGCCGGCGGCCACCTGCGCCGACTACGTCATCGCCGAGGTCGAGAACCTCTACACCATGGGTGAGCTCGACCCCAACGCCATCCACACCCCCGGCATCTTCGTCGATGCGGTGGTGCGCGCCAACATCGACTACTGCGTCATCCGGGAGGAGAAGTTCAATGGCCAGTGACGCGAAGAAGATCATCGCCGCCCGCGCCGGCCAGGAGCTCAAGGACGGGCAGATCATCAACCTGGGCATCGGGCTCCCGACGCTCATCGCCAACTACGTGCCCGAGGGCGTCGACGTGGTCATCCAGACCGAGAACGGCGCCGTCGGCGTCGGCCCGGCGCCCGACCCCGGCTGCGAGGACCGCGACCGCGCCAACGCCGGCAACCAGCCCATCACGCTCATCCCCGGCGGCAGCTACTTCGACAGCGCCACCTCGTTCGGCATGATCCGCGGCGGCCACCTGGACGCCACCTTCCTCGGCACCCTGCAGGTCGACGAGAAGGGCAACATCGCCAACTGGATCGTGCCCGGCAAGATGCTCGCCGGCATGGGCGGCGCCATGGACCTCATCACCGGCGCCAAGATCGTCCACATCGTCACCGAGCACTGCTCCAAGGACGGCGCGTCAAAGCTCATGAAGCAGTGCACGTTCCCGCTCACCGGCGCGGAAGAGGCCGACGTCATCATCACCGAGCGGGCGCTGTTCCGCCGCTATCCCGACAAGGGCTGGGTGCTCGAGGACGTGGCCGTCGGCCACACGCTGGACGACATCGCCGCCTGCACCGACATGGCGTACGCGGTCGCCGACGACGTCAAGCTGGATGCGTACGGCGGCGACGCGTAGCGTTTTCGCACCTCTCCCCCGCGGTATGTCTGCAGCACCACGCACCGCGAAGGGAGCCACCAGTGACCAAGCTCATCGACGAGTTCAGCCGCAAAGAGTGGAAGGACTGCTGCGGCAAGGGCTGTAAGAAGTGCCGCATAGCGCAGGCCTACATCGAGAAGTACGGCGGCCGCAAGCTGGGCCTGGAGAAGCTGAACGCCGACCGCGACGCCGTCAAGAAGGCGGCAAGAAGGGCGGCAAGACCAAGGGCTCCAAGAAGGCCAAATCCAGGAAGAAGGCCAAGGTCTGAGCCCGCCGGCCAAGGCCACCCGCATGACCCGACCGGCCACGCCCATCGCCGCCGAGACGGTGGCCTACATCGACGTCGGCACCAACTCCGCCCGGCTGATGGTGGTGCGCCTCGCCCCCGACCACTCCTGGACCGTCCTCAGCATGCAGAAGGAGACGGTCCGTCTGGGCGAGGGCGAGTTCGGCGAGCTGCGCGACCTCCAGCCGGCGGCCATGGAACGGGCGGCCACGGTGTGCGCGCGGTTCGCCGACCTGGCGCGCACGCACGGGGCCACCCGGTTCGTCACCGTCGCAACGGCGGCCACGCGTGAGGCGCGCAACGCGCAGGAGTTCATCCGGCTCATGCGAGAGACCGCCGGGCTCGAGGTCCGTGTGGTCTCCGGGCGCGAGGAGGCGCGGCTCGTCTACCTGGGCCTCCTGAGCCGCGTCCACGTGAACGGCCGTGCGCTCGTGATCGACATCGGCGGCGGGAGCACGGAGGTCGCAGTGGGCGACGCCACGGGCGCCGACACCGTCGAGTCCATCTCGCTCGGAGCCATCCGCCTGGCAACGGAGGGACCGCGGCCGGATGCGGAGGGCCGGTACACCGCCGACGACTACGAGGACCTGAAGCACCGCGTGCGCATCACGTCCCAGCACACCCTGCGGGACGTCGGGCGGCCGGACGCGGCGGCCTACGCCACGTCGGGCACCGCCGTGAACCTCGCCGCGGCGGCGGCGCGCACCCTGCGCGGGAGCGTGCCCGGCCGCGACGAGCCGCTGTCGCGCAAGGATCTCCGGACGCTGGCGAAGCGCCTCCGTGGGCTCACTGCGGAGGAGCGGCGCGCCGTCCCCGGCCTGTCGCCGGCGAGAGCCGACATCATAGTGGCCGGATCGGCGATCCTCGAGACCCTGATGGACGACCTCGGGATCGAGGTGATCACGGCGCTGGACGAGTGCGGCCTGCGCGAGGGCCTGCTGCTGGACGACCTCGCACGCGCCGGACAGCACGAGCTACGCCACGGCGCGGGCGTGCGCGAGCGGAGCGTGCTGCAGCTCGCGCGCTCGACCTCCTTCGACGAGACGCACGCCCGCCAGGTGGCGCGTCTCGCCCTCGAGCTCTTCGACTCGGCGCGCGCCGCGCGCCTGCACCGGCTCGGCCCGGAAGAGCGCGAACTGCTGGAGTACGCGGCGCTGCTGCACGACATCGGCACCTTTCTCAGCTACTCCCGCCACCACCAGCACACGTACTACCTCATCCGCCACGCCGACCTCGTCGGGTTCGACCAGGAAGAGGTGGCGATCATGGCGGCCACGGCGTACTTCCACCGCAAGGCCCTCCCCGCGCCCCGGTTCGAGGCGTTCTCGGGGCTGGACCGCCGCTCGCGCAAAGTAGTGCGCCGGCTGGGTGCGTTCCTGCGCCTCGCGGAGTACCTGGACCGCGGCCACACCGGCGCGATCCGGCACGCACGGCTGCGCCGCGAGGCGGACAGCCTGATCCTCGAGCTCCGCCCCGTCGGCGACTGGAGCCTCGAGGAGTGGTCGCTCGAGCGTCGCCGGGAGAGCCTCGAGAAGGCGTTCGGGTACCCGCTCGGCGTGGTCGCCGTGCGCGCCGTCGACGAGGAGTGAGGCCGGGCGTCAGATCTCGGCGATCACGGAGGCGAGGTCGCGGCTGAACTCGCTGCCGGCGAGCGTGGGCCACACCTCGGAGAAGGTGAGCACCAGGCGCTCCATCTCCTCCTGCCGGGCGGCCAGGTACCTGGCCGCGCCCGGCGCGATGATGATCTCGAGTTCACCCGGCAGCTCGTGACTCTCGTGCCGCCAGGTGCCCCAGGTGAGGTAGTCGCGCAGCACACCGCTGGTCACGACGGCGTCCTGCAGGTCGCCGAGGTGGTCCTGCAGCCCCTTGACCCGCTTGATCAGCGGCCGTGCGCCGGGGCCGAGCACGTCCTCGAAGAACTCCAGCGTGTAGCGCAGCCCCTTGCACGCCTTGCGTAGCGCGTGGAAGCGCGGCAGCGGGGTCTCGAGCCCGCCGAGCTGGCCCTCGAACGCCCACACCACGGCCATGTCCTTGTAGAGGACGCCGGGGAGCACCTGGGCCACACGCTGCGGGCGCGGGGCGATCACGTCCCTGGGCGCCAGCGCCTCCACCGGCCCGTCCAGCAGTTCCTGGGTGCGCTGGACAAAGCGCCGGTAGCGCTTGGAGTCGAGGTACCGGACCAGCACTTCGCGCTGCTTGTCGCGCGCGGCCTTCCAAGCTTCGAGCAGACCGTCGAGGTCGCCGGCGCGGTCGCCCGGCAGGCCGTCGAGGTAGACCTGCGTCTTCTCGTTGAAGACGTCCAGGTCGCGGACGTTGCCGAGCGTGCGGCCGGTGCGGCGCAGCCCCTTGAGCACCGGCCGCAGCACCTCCGGGTCCAGGTAGTCGGCGAACACGCGCAGCGCCATGCGCATGCGGCGCGTGGAGACGCGCATGTCGTGCAGCTCCTCCGGGTCCTCGCCGAGGCGAGTGCCGTCCTCGTGCTCCAGCATCTTGGCGAGGTGGAACTTGAGGGTCTTGGCGGCCGCCTCCGTCATCGTGTCGGACGGGAGGATGTCGGGCCGCTTCTTGGGCTCCGCCGCGGCGGCGGCCGCACTCGCCCCCGGGTCGACGGCCTCGTCGTCGTAGATGCCGGCGCCCTCGGCGCGGTAGCGCGCCAGCCAGTAGCGCACGCGCCGGTCGGAGAGGCCGGCGACGCGGCCGGCCTCGACCTGCGAGAGGCCGCGGTCGAGCGCGAGCAGCGCCTGGGCGCGGCGGGCGCGCGCGTCGTGGCCGGAGGCGTGCGCCTCGTGCACGGCGCGCTCGGCCGCGCTCATGAGCACGCCGTCGTCCTCGTCGCCGGCGAGCTCGAGCGCGCGCGTGAACTTGGCGCGGCCCTCGGGCACGAGACCCCAGTCGTCGCGAAGCGCGGCCGCCAGCGCGGCGACGTCGTCGTCGCCGCCACGGCCGCGTGCCTCGACCTCGGCCTCGAGCCAGCCGCGGTCGCCGTCGGGCGAACTGGCGGTGACGCGGTCGAGGCTGAGCTCGGCGACCTCGCGGCGGCCTTTGCGCACCACGCGCGCGACCCGCACCTGCGAGAGCGTCAGCATCGGCTCCAGCGGCTCGCCGTCACTGAGCCCCTCTACGCGCGAACGCAGGTCGCCGGCCGGCCACTCGGCCACGGGCACGTCGGCGGCCACGAGCGCCTCGATCTCCTCGCGCCGCAGCACGCCCTCCGTCGGTGCGACCAACTGCTTGAGCGTGAGCCGCACGCCGTCGGTGGTCTCGCGGCGACGGAAGTAGTACCCCGACGCCAGCAGTCTCCGGCCCGGCGTGTCGAGGAACGTGTCGGCGTCATGCCGCTCTTCGCCCGGCTTGACGTCGTACCCGGCCAGCGACGCCGTCTCGACGAGACGCGCCAGCGTCTCATCGTCCGGCACCAGGAACTTGGCTTCGACCTCCATCGTCATCTGCTCCCCAGGAGAGGCGGCGCGAGCAGCCACACAAGCTCACCGCCGCCGGCCACGGGCGCGGTGACGTCGACGCGTGCCAGCCCGCCCTTCTTCATCACGATATCCCCGCCGCCGATGAGCTCGGCCACGGTGGCGCTGAAGTCGGGCTCGTGCCCGACCACCATCAGCGTGCCGGCGGACTCGTGCGCCGCCAGGACCTGCGCCAGGCGGTGCGCGTCGAATCCGTGCGCCAGCCGCTCGTCTTCTTCCAGGCGCCCGCGCAGGCCAAGCCCGTCGGCGACGATCTCCGCCGTCCGGCGAGCGCGCACCAGCGGGCTGGTCACGATCACGTCCAGTCCGAGGTCGAGCGCGCGCAGGGCCTGAGCCTCACGGCGCATCGCCTCCTCGCCTTCGGGTGTGAGCGGCCGCTCGCCGTCGCCGCCGCGCCACTCCGACCGGCTCTCGGCTTTGCCGTGCCGCAGGAAGTAGACCTTGGTCACGCGTGCTCGCTCTCATCCACGGCCCGCTCGCGCGCCCTGGCCACGAACCACTCCTGCGCGTTGAGCGGCTCCTCGTCTTCCGCCGGCCAGATGTGCGTCCAGGAGCCGTCGGCGGCGA
Organism: uncultured Thermoleophilia bacterium; assembly: GCA_963775255.1. GTDB lineage: Bacteria > Actinomycetota > Thermoleophilia > UBA2241 > UBA2241 > CAIXSE01. The sequence goes on from CAVZIA010000012.1 coordinate 84,056, forward strand.
GCACCCGCGTCTTCATGTTGTCGCTCATGTACGTCGGCAGGATCACGTCGCGCACGTGCCGGAGGATGCCCTCGTCCTGCACCGGGAAGAGGATCTCGACGCGGCGGTTGAGGTTGCGCGGCATGAGGTCGGCGCTGCCGAGGAGCACCTCTTCGTCACCGCCGTTGCGGAACCAGTAGATGCGGCTGTGCTCGAGGAACCGGCCCACGATGCTCCGCTCGGTGATGTTCTCGCTGACGCCCGGCACGCCCGGCCGCAGACAGCACATGCCGCGCACGTTGAGCTCTATCTTCACGCCGGCCTGCGAGGCGCGGTACAGCTTGCGGATCATCGGCTTGTCGACGAGCGAGTTCATCTTGAAGATGAGGTGGGCCTCGCGCCCGGCCTCGGCGTGGGCGATCTCCCGGTCGATGCGGTCGGCGATGCCCTGGCGCACGCCCACCGGGGCGACCAGCAGCTTGCGGTACTCGGTCGCCTGCCCGCCGCCGGTCAGGTGGTTGAACACGAGGTTGGCGTCGGCGCCGATGTCCGCGTCGGCGGTGAGGTAGCCGAGGTCGGTGTACTGCTTGGTCGTCACGCTGTTGTAGTTGCCGGTGCCGAGGTGCGTGTAGCGCCGGATCCGGTCGCCTTCGCGGCGCACGACCTGCAGCGCCTTGCAGTGCGTCTTGAGCCCGATGAGGCCGTACACGACGTGCGCGCCCTCACGCTCCAGCGCCTTGGCCCAGCCGATGTTGCTCTCCTCATCGAAGCGCGCCTTGAGCTCGACCAGCACGGCGACGTCCTTGCCGTTGGCGGCCGCCTCCATGAGCTGCTCGACGGCCGGCGCGTTGCGGCCCACCCGGTACAGCGTCTGCTTGATGCCGAGCACGTCGGGGTCGTTGGCCGCCGCGCGCAGGAACTCGACCACGGGGTCGAACGAGTCGTAGGGGTGGTGCAGCAGCACATCGCGGTGGCGGATGGCGGCGAAGAGCTCGGCGCCCTCCAGCCCCGCGATGGACGGCGGCACCGACTGCACCAGCGGCGAGTACTTGAGCTCCGGCCGGTCGATGGCGCCGGCGCCCCAGAGGCTGCTGAGGCCGAGCGGCGAGCGCACCTCGTAGATGTCGGACTGGCCCAGCTCGAGGTTCTCGGCGAGGATGTCGCGCACACGCGGCGGCATCTTCTCGTCGATGGTGACGCGGATCACCGAGCCGAACCGGCGCCGGCGGACGAACTGCTCGATGGTCTCGAGGAGGTCGTCCGCCTCCAACTCCTGAATGGCGAGCTCGGCGTCGCGCGTCACGCGGAAGGCGTGCGACTCGACGACGTCCATGCCGGGAAACAGGCTCGCGAGGTTGGCGGCGATGACCTGCTCGAGCCAGGTGAACCACTGGTGCTCCACGCCGTCCTCGGGGAGGTCGAGGCCCGCGGGCTGCTGCACCGGCACCAGCCGTGGCAGCGAATCCGGCACCTTGACCCGCGCGAAGTGCTCGTCGCCGTTGGCGTCGCGCAGGAGCACGCCGAGGTTGTGGCTCATGTTGGAGATGTGCGGGAACGGCCGCCCGGGATCGAACGCCAGCGGTGTGAGCACCGGGAAGACCTGATCTTCGTAGTACTTCCCCAGCTCGACCTTCTGCGCAGCGGCGAGGTCGGCGTAGTCGACGATGTGGATGCCGGCGGCCTCCAGTTCGGGCCTGAGCTCGCTGAAGCACTGGCGCGCTGCCTTCATGACTCCCCAGGCACGCTCCTGCGCCAGCGGGAGCAGCTGCTGCGGCGTGTAGCCGTCGGCCGACGTCTCGGTGACGCCGGCCTCGACCTGCTGCCGCAGGCCGGCGACACGCACCATGAAGAACTCGCCGAGGATCGAGCCGACGATGCCCACGAACTTGACGCGCTCGATGAGGGGGTTGTTGGTGTCGCGGGCCTCGTCGAGCACGCGGTCGAAGAAGTCGAGCATGCTGAGCTCGCGGTTGATGAAGAGGGCGGGGTCGCGCAGGTCCGCGTCGCCGAGCGACGCCTTGCCCTCGAGCTCTCCGGTGAACTCCTCATGTGCCGCCCGGGTGGTAGCCTTGACGGCCTCCCGCCCGTGGTACTCCTCCGCGCGCGTCCGATCCTGGCCCCTCACTGCGTACCTCCTGACGGCCCGGGAGCGCGGCGCCGCGTCCCGGCAGCTGATGTCGTCTCCGGTTGTAGTCGTCCGGACCTGACAGTATATGCCCGAATCGTTAGCCCCGACCGGTGTCGGCGTCTGGAAGCAGAACGGCGGCGGCCGGCGGTCACCAGATGGTGAATCCGCCGGCCGCCGCCGAACGATTGTGTGCTCAGAAGCCCATGTTCTCGACGCGCTCTACGCCGGGCACCACATTCTTGAGGTGGCGCTCCACGCCGTTGGTGAGCGTGAGCTGGGACATCGGCACCCTGCGCAGGCGCCCTGGAGGCGCACCTGGACGACGCCATCGTCCAGCACGTCGACCAGCTCGATGTCGCCACCGTCTGCCTGCAGAGCTGGGCGGATGTCGCCCAGGGCCTTCTCGACCTGCTCCTTGATCTCTGCCATGTGTATTGTCACCTCCC
>CAVZIA010000013.1:0-17483 GCA_963775255.1 uncultured Thermoleophilia bacterium
TGCCTGGGCGTCTGAGCCGGTCAGACGATGGCGTTCTCCACGGCGATCACCGCCGCGGCCGTCCGGTTGGGCGCCTGCAGCTTGTTCAGCAGGTTGCCCACGTACAGGCGCGCCGTCCCGGTGCTGAGCTGCAGGCGCGCCGCGATCTCGGCGTTGCTGAGGCCCTCCACGAGGAGTGCGAGCACCTGTCGTTCGCGGTGTGTGAGGTCGGCGCCCGGGCCGCTGCTGTGCCGCCGCTCGAGGATCCTCCGCAGCGCATTGCTGTCCACGTGCCCCAGGCCCTCGGTCGCGTCGTGGATGGCCTGGGCGATGACCTCGGGGTGGGAGTCCTTGACCAGGTAGCTGATGGCGCCGGCGTCCAGGGCGTCCTCCACCAGCGTGCTGTCGCCGACGCCGGAGAGGACGACCACCTGCACCTGCGGGTACTCGCCGCGGATCCGCGCCGTGGCCTCGGCGCCGTCCATCACCGGCATGGTCAGGTCCATGAGGACCACGTCCGGCTTCGCCAGGGGCACGAGCTCGAGCGCCTCGAGGCCCGTCTCGGCCTCGCCGACGACGTCCAGCGTCGCGTCGCGCGTGAGAAGTACCTTGAGGCCCTCACGCACCATCTCGTGGTCGTCGACGATGAGGACCCTGACCCGCTGCCCTGACATGACCGCTCGCCTCCCGGCGCCGCTGTTGCCGGGTCTGCGCCGCCGCCGGCGACGGGCAGACCATCGTGCTCTCCTGCCTAGTCTGCCCCAGACCCGTGGTCGAGGGAGGCGCGCGCCGTCGACTCTGCCGGTGACCGACTGTTCAACATCATTCATGCTTGTTTGGGTTCCATTCACGATCAATCATGATCCGGTGCGTATTCCCCTTGACACATGATCATCTGGTCATAGGATGCGATCAAGTTTGAACGGTCATGATTGTTGCCGCTCCACTATCGACACGGTCCGGGGTTGGGGGATGGCCCGCAGGCGCAGAGGTTCAAAGGGGGACGGAGTGGCCACACCTGCTCCACGCGAGATGCTCCCGGCAGAGCGCCGGGCCCGCATCGTCGCGGCGCTCAAGGACAAGCGTGCCGTGCGTGTACCTGCCCTCAGCGAGGACCTCGGCGTCTCCGAGATCACCATCCGCCGCGACCTTCTGCTGCTTGAGCAGGAGGGGGTGCTCGACCGCACCTACGGCGGCGCGGTGCTCAAGCGGCAGCTTTCGGTCGAGCCGCGCTGGGAGGAGGCGGTAGTCACCCACGCGGACCAGAAGGACGCGATCGCTGCCGCGGCGGCGGAGATGATCGAGCCGCAGGACACCGTCTTCTTCGGCTCGGGCACCACGGTCGTCAACATACTGCGGCACGTCGACCCCGACCTCGAGGCGCGCGTGGTCACGCACAGCCTCGCGGTTGCGGCCGAGGCTCGCGGGCTGAGGCTCGAGGTGCTGTTTCTCGGTGGTCTCTACAGGCCGCAACTGGACGCCGTGGACGGCAACTGGCCGCTCGACATGATCAAGCAGGTGTACGCCGACAAGGCGTTCCTGGGCGCCGACTGCCTCGACCTGCGGGCCGGTCTCACCACGCCGAGCATGGCGATGGCGACGATCGAGCTGGCCATGATCCGCCGCACGCGCGGCGAGGTGATCGTGCTTGCCGACTCCAGCAAGATCGGTCTGGTCGGCCCGCTCGTCATCTGCCCGCTCGACCAGATCGACGTGGTCCTGGTCGACCGCGGTATCGACCCCGCGCTGGTCAAGCAGTTCCAGCGCGCCGGTCCTCAGTGTGAAGTGGTGTGAGGCCGTGAGGCCCGATGACGAAGAAAGGGTGGACGAGGTGGTGACGGTCGAGCATCTGACCCCGGAGGCGGCGATAGCCCGCATCCCAGACTGGAACGGCCTCGACGTGCAGGTCGAGACGCTGGGCGGCGGCATCACCAACCACAACTACGTCGTGACGGTCACCGGCCGCCCAGACCTTCCATGGGGCGGCAAGTACGTCATGCGCATTCCCGGCCAGGGCAGCGACCTGTTCATCGACCGCGAGGTCGAGCACCAGAACGCCCTCTCGGCCTCGCAGGCCGGTGTCTCACCTCCCGTGCTGTACAGCCTCGAGCCCGAGATGTGCACCGTGGTGCCGTTCATCGAGGCCGTCACGATGCACCCCGAGGACCTCGCCGGTCACCGCGACCGGCTGGAGAAGGTCGTCGACGCGGTGCGGCAGTATCACGACAGGGCCGAGTTCGTGAACCGGATCTACGTCTTCGACATGATCCGCGAGTATCTGGACATGGCGCGCGGCGTCGACGCGCCGTTCCCCGAGGACATCGACTGGATGCTCGGCTTGAGCGACGAGATCGAGCAGGCGATGAAGCGCGACCAGCCGGCCGACGTGGCCTGCCACTGCGATCTGCTGTCGGAGAACTTCATGCTCGAGGAGAGCGGCAAGATGTGGGTCATCGACTGGGAGTACGGCGGCAAGACCGACCCGTACTTCGACCTTGGTGACTTCTGTGTCGAGCACCCCTTGTCCGACGACGAGGAACACCTCATCATTAAGCGCTATTGCGGGACCTTCGACGAGGCCCGATATGCGCGGATGATGCTGCACAAGCTCGTCGCCGACCTATGGTGGAGCATCTGGGCGATGATCCAGGTGCGGCAGTCGAAGCTCGACTTCGACTTCTACGAGTACGGCATGAACCGGGTGGCGCGCTTCCACACCAACGCCGCCAGGCCCGAGTTCCCGTCGTGGCTCGCGACGGTCTAGCGAAGGACGGGAGCAACCTATGAGCGACGACATGACACGGCCGGCGGGGGAGATGGGCCCCGACGTCGGCATGGGCAAGGTCGACCCCGAGCTGGCGCGCCAGTTCCAGGAGGAGGCCGTCCGCGTGGTCAAGGCCGGTGAGGAGCAGGGCGTCCACCTGCGCATCATCGGGGCCCTCGCGTTCTGGCACCACTGCCCCCAGTTCGGTTTCATCCAGGAGAAGCTCAACCGCGTCTACACGGACATCGACTTCGCCGGCTATGGCAAGGAGAACGACGCGATCCGCAAGTTCTTCGTCTCGATCGGCTACGGCGAGGACCTCGAGATCAACGCGTTCCACGCCGAGGGCGGCCGCCTCATCTTCAACAATCCCACGAACCACATCCATGTCGACGTGTTCATGGACAAGCTCGACTTCTGCCATCCCATCCCCTGGAAGGGCCGGCTGGAGGTCGACTCGCCGACGATCCCGCTCGCCGAGCTCATCCTCGAGAAGATGCAGATCGTCAAGATCAACGAGAAGGACATCATCGACACGATCATGCTGCTCCGCGAGCACGAGATCTGCGGAGACGATGAGGACCACATCAACGCCCAGCGCGTCGCCAAGCTGTGCGCCGGGGAGTGGGGGCTGTGGCGCACCACCAGCATGAACCTCGAGAAGGTACGCGACTACCTGCCGCACCTCGATCTCCAGGACGAGGACAAGACGATCGTCGCGCAGCGTGTCGCCGAGCTGAAGAGCGCCATGGACGACTACCCCAAGGGTACGCGCTGGAAGCTGCGCGCCAAGGTGGGCGACAAAGTCAAGTGGTACAACGAGATCGACTAGGCGGAGGCGGCTGACGAATGGGACTCTTCAGTAAAAAGGGCGGCTCCGCCGGCAAGCGCATCCGGATTTTCTACATGACCGACGTGCACGGGTCGGAGCGCACCTATCGCAAGTTCGTCAACTCGGCCAAGTTCTACAAGGTCGACCACCTGATCATGGGCGGCGACATCGAGGGCAAGTTCCTCGTGCCGATCGTGGACGAGGGCGGCGGGCACCATCGGGTCACGCTCCAGGAGGAGCTCTTCCACCTCGACGGCGAGGACGAGCTCAACGGGATCAAGGAGCGCATCGAGACACTCGGCTTCTACTACGTGATCGTCGATGAGGACGAGATCCGCGCGATGCAGGACGACCAGAGCCTGGTGGACGCCGCCTTCAAGCGGGAGGCGCACGCCCGGCTCGAGCGCTGGATCGCCCTCGCCGACGAGCGCCTCGCCGGCACCGACATCAAGATGTACGTGACCGGCGGCAACGACGACCCGCAGGAGCTCATCGACACGCTCGAGGAGAAGCAGAGCGAGCGTGTCATCAACTGCGAAGGCCGCATCGTCATGCTCGACGACACCTTCCCGATGGCCAACTGCGGCTACAGCAACCCCACACCGTGGGACACACCACGTGAGACGGACGAGGAGACGCTGGAGAAGTACCTGGAGGACTCGCTCCAGGGTATCGACGACTTCACCAGCGCGATCTTCAACTTCCACGTGCCTCCCTACGACTCCACGCTCGACGATTGTCCGAAGCTCGACTGGTCGACGGATCCGCCGGCTCCCATCATCGTCGCCGGCGTGCCGCAGTCGGCGCCGGCCGGGAGCCACGCGGTCCGCAATGTGGTCGAGCGCCATCAGCCGCTGCTGGTGCTCACCGGGCACATCCACGAGTCGCGAGGCTTGGTCAAGGTCAAACGCTCAACTGTCGTGAACCCGGGCAGCGAGTACGGCGAGGGGGTCTTGAGGGGGTGCATCCTGACACTCGAGCCGGGCAAGATCGTCGGTTATCAGATGACGTCGGGGTGAGCTGCGCACGCGCAGCCGGGACGTATCTGTCACAAGGTCCAAGAGACTGACACAGGGGGAGAGATGGCTACAACCGCAGCCAAACCCGAAGTTTTCAGCCGCAAGGCATCGGGGCTGTCCAGGGTGATGTCACCTTGGTCGGCGTTCATGTACAACTTCCTGACCATGGGCGTGATCTTCCCGTGGACGTTCGTGTGGGCGCCGGCGGCGTTCCCGGGCGTCTCCGTGTGGAAGGCATGCCTGCTCGCGATCTTCCTCGAGCTCCCGATCGCGCTCGCCTACGTGTGGATGGCCACGGCCATGCCACGCTCCGGTGGCGACTACGTGTTCCAGAGCCGCGTGCTCGGCGGCGCCATCGGCTTCCCGGTGGTCATGAGCGGCTTCGTCATCTGGATCCTCCAGTGGGTAGCGCTCGCCGGCTGGCTGCTCGCCACTCTCGGCGTCGCCCCGCTGCTCATGGGCCTGGGCGTGAACTGGAACAACCAGAGCCTCATCGACGCAGCCGTCTGGGTGCAGTCGTCAGCCGGCGTCGTCACCGTCAGCATCATCGGCGCCGCGGCGATGGCGATCCTGCTGGTCACGGGCTTCAAGAACTACGTGCGCCTGCAGTACTTCATGTTCGCCGCGACCGGCATCCTCGTGGTCATCCTGCTCGTGCAGTTCCTGCGCACCTCACCGGCGCAGTTCGCGCTCGACATCAACCACTTCGCCAGCGTGGTCGACGGTCGCCAGGGCTACTATCAGTGGCTGCTCAAGGACGTCTCCAGCGCGGGCGTGAACCTGCACCCGAAGATCATCTTCAGCGCCATCCTGCTGGCCACTCCGATCGTGTGGACCAGCCTGCAGTGGGCCACCTACTCGGTGGAGCAGGGCGGCGAGATCAAGGGCGCCCGCGTCTTCAAGAACCAGATGTTCATCATCGTCGGCTCGATGATCGCCATGGGCATCGCTCTCGCGCTCATCGCCTGGGCGGAGGAGCGGGCCGTCGGTACCGCCTTCTTCAACGCCGTGTCGCACTCCTACTACTACGGAGTCAGCGCGTCCGGGGAAGGCATCGGCAGTGTGCTGCCCTTCCCGGGCATGTTCGCGATCGTGATCTCCAACAACTGGTTCATCACGATCCTCGTGGCCGTCAGCTTCATGCTCGCCTCGCTGCAGATCACCTGCAACTGCTACATCGGCATGACCCGCGTCATGGTCGGCATGTCGCTCGACCGCACACTTCCCGCCTGGATCTCCAAGGTGAACCCGCGCTTCCGCTCGCCTGTCAACGCGCACCTTCTTTACTTCATTCTCGGCAGCGCCGTCATCGTCGGCTACAACTACCTCGGCTGGTGGACCAGCATGACGCTGGGCGTCACGCTGGCCTGCGGCTACGTCTTCGTCATCAGTTGCCTCGCCGCCGCCTTGCTGCCGTACCGGGCCAAGGCGCTCTATGAGGCATCGCCGGGGGCCAAGTACACCCTCGGCGGGTTCCCGCTGGTCACCGTGTTCGGCGTCATCGGCTTCGTGTTCGGCCTGTGGGCGCTGATCATGTTCCTGACCAACTCGGCCTACGGCCTCACCGGCACCACGCCGTACGTCGTCGTGGCCGGCATCTTCCTCGTCTCCCTGGTCGGCTACTGGATCGGCCGTGCCTACAACAAGGGCAAGGGCATCGACGTCAACTACGCCTTCCTCGAGGTGCCGCCGGAGTGAGCCGGCGCACCATCTGAGGCGCTCTTCGAAGGGGGCGCCGGGGCCGCAGGGCCTCGGCGCCCCCTTCGCGTGCGCGTGCGCGCGTGACAGAATGGCCGGGCACGCCATCTCCCCGACCCAGAGGTCACCAATGGGCACCCCCGACACCATCGCCGTCGAGAACGCGCATATGCCGCCGTTCTTCGCCAAGACCCCGATCTCCATCGCGCGCGGCGAGGGGGTGTGGGTGTGGGACGAGGAGGGCCGGCGGTACCTGGACCTCACCGCCGGCTGGGGCGTGACCAGTATCGGGCACGCCCATCCCGTCATCGTGCGCGCGCTGACGGAGCAGGGCGCGCGCATCCTCCAGAACCCGGACTCCGGGCTCACGTACTCCCCGGCGCGGGCGAGCCTGCTCGAGTTGCTCGCCGGGATCCTGCCCGCCGGGCTCACCCGCGTCTTCTTCACCAACAGCGGCGCGGAGGCCAACGACGCCGCGGTCAAGCTCGCGCGCAAGGCGACCGGCCGCACCGACGTCATCGCCACCGACGGCAGCTTCCACGGCCGCACCATCAGCATGGTCTCCGCCACCGGCCAGGCCAGGCACCGCGACAAGTTCCGGCCGCTGATGCCCGGGTACCGGTTCGTGGCCTACGGCGACGCCGGCGCGGTCGAGGCGGCGATGGACGACGAGGTCGCCGCCGTCATCGTCGAGCCGGTCCAAGGTGAGGGCGGCGTGCGTGTGCCTCCGCGCGACTACCTGGGCGAGCTCTCGCGGCTTTGCCGCGCGAACGGCGCCCTGCTGGTCGTCGACGAGGTGCAGACCGGGTTCTGCCGCACGGGTCCGCTGTTCGCGTCGGCGGCCGGCGGCGCGGAGGTCGACCTCCTCACCGTGGCCAAGGGCATCGCCGGCGGCTTCCCTCTGGGCGCGTTCGCGATGACGGACGCCGTGGCGGACCGGCTGGAGGCCGGCGACCACGGCGGCACGTATTGCGGCAACCCGCTGGCCTGCGCGGTCGCCGAGGCGGTGATCCGCCACCTGATCGACATCGACGCGCCCGCGCGCGTGGCCGAGCTCGGGGTCGAGGCGCTCGCGCGCATGCGCTCGTGGCGCGAGCGCTTCCCCGGCGTGGCCGGCGCCCGCGGCGCCGGCCTGCTGCTGCTGGCCGAGTTCGTGGACGAGCAGACCGCCGCCGCCGTGGCCGCGGAGTGCCTGCGCCGCGGCGTGTTCGTGCGGCAGACGCAGGGCACCGGCATCCGCGTGTTCCCGGCGCTGACCATCAGCCGCGAGGAACTGGGCGAGGGGCTGGGCCTGCTGGAGGAGTCGATCGCCGCGATCGCGGGCTGAGGCTGGGCCGCGGCGCAGCGTGGGCGGGGGCGGCAGGGGCGGAGCACGAACGAGGAGGGTGACGTGGCGCGGGTGAGCGTACTGGGGCTCGGTGCGATGGGGAGCAGGCTGGCGACGGTCCTGCTCGAGTGCGGTCATGAGGTGACGGTGTGGAACCGCTCCGCCTCTGAGCGGGCAGGCGCGGTGGCCGCGGCCGGCGCGGCGCGAGCCGCCTCGCCGGCCGAGGCCGCCGGCGCAGCCCCTTTGGTGCTGATGTGCGTCGCCGACTACCCGGCGGCCGACGAGGTGCTCTCCGCGCCTGGCCTGCTCGAGGCGCTCGCCGGGCGGACGTTCGTCCAGTTCACCAACGGCGCCGAGCGGGAGGTGCGCGCGCAGCTCGCGCGGGTGTCGGGCGCCGGCGCGAGCATGCTGTCCGGCGCCATCGCCGCCTACCCGCGGCACATCGGCCGCCCGGATGCGCTGATCCTGTACGCCGGCGACGCCGCCGCGTTCGCCCAGCACCAGGTCACGCTGGCCGATCTGGCCGGCGGCCAGCGCTTCGTCGGCGAGGATCCGGGGCCGATGAACGCGGTCTACGTGTCGTCGTTCGCGTTCTACTACGCCGCTTTGGGCGGCTTTCTGGAGGCGGCGGCCCTGGCGCAGGCGCGAGGAGTGCCCCCGCGCGAGCTCGCCGCCGCCCTGCCCGGCATCGTCGCGCTGCTGCTCGACCACGTCGACGACGCGGCGCGGCGCATCGAGGAGGCCGACTACGCCGGCGACCAGGCCACGGTGGACATCCACCTGGCCGGTTCCTCGCGCCGCCTGGGCGCCTTCGCCGAGCTGGGCGTGCAGTCGCTGATGACGAACGCCTGGGTGGACTACTGCCGCCAGGCGACGGAGGCGGGAGACGGCGGCGCGGACATCGCCGCCGTCTTCAAGCGCGTCGCCGCCGGCCGGGCGGCCGAGGCCTGACGCGGGTCAGTCTCGAGGCGGGACCTGCTGCAGCGACCAGGTGTTGCCGTCGGGGTCGCTGAAGTATACGAAGCGGCCCCAGGGGAGGTCCTGGACCTCGCCGACATCGAGGCCGCGACCGACGAGCTCCGCACGCGCGGCATCCGCGTCCTCGACGACGATCTGGAGCCCCCTGACCGACCCCGGCGTCGCGTCCGTGATGCCTTCGCCGATCGAGATGGAGCACGCCGACCCGGGAGGAGTGAGCTGCACGAAACGGAGCTTGGGGTTCACGCGCTGGTCGACGTCGAGGGTGAACCCGACCTTATCGCGGTAGAAGGCGATCGCGCGGTCGACGTCGGAGACGGGCACGGGCACGAGTTCGAGCTTCCAGTCCATCGGTCGTCCTTTGCTCCGGGGGCACTGCCCGGTTGATACCCGGGAGCGAGGAGGAGTCGAGAGGCGGCCGTCGCCGAGGGATGGGCTGCGGCGGACAGAGTCAAAGGGTCAACGAAGAGGGGCGGGGCCTCGCGGCCCCGCCCCTCGGCGGTCGTCACGCGGCGGCATGGGCGACGCCGCGGTGACTGAGGCGTGGATTCCTCAGTCGCCTTCCGCCTTGGAACCATCGGTGACGATGCCGTCGGTCGAGCGCGGCGTGAAGTCGGGGATCCGCGGGATGTAGCGGGTCTCGGGACCTGGCATCGCGGTGGGGTTGTAACCGCTGGTGGTCATGTCGTGCCTCCGTTGCTTGCGCCCCGTCGTTGTCGGGGGTCATCTCTCTCGCGTCCGGTGGGGCATCAAAAAAGCCCCCCGGTCGCCAAGGACCGGAGAGCACCGTTGCTCTCGACTCAGTTGGGCACACCGTTGTGCCGCCCGCAGAGTAGCACAATGCCCGCCGGGCGGGCAAGGGAAACGCGGCGGGCGGGAGGGCGCGGCCGGCGGCAGGGCCGCCGCGCCCGTCACGCTCTTGAGCTCCTCGGCGGTGATGACCGCCTCGGCCACGTCGCGGAGGCTGCGGCGCTTGTCCATGGCCAGCTTCTGCAGGCGTTTGAACGCCTCGGGCTCGCTGATGCCGCCCTTCATGAGGATGCCCTTGGCGCGGTCGAGCAGCTTGCGCGTCTCGAGCCGCTCCTTGAGGTCGTCGACCTCTTGCACGAGCAGGCGCATCTCGGCGAAGCGGCTGGCGGCGACCTGCATGGCGGGGCGGAGGTCGTCGCGCGAGAACGGCTTGACCACGTAGCCCATGGCGCCGGCCTGCGCCGCCTCGTCCACCAGGCCGGCTTGCGAGAACGCCGTCAGCATGACGACCGGGGCGATGGCCTCGTCGCTGATGGTGCGCGCCGCCTGGATGCCGTCGACGTTCGGCATCTTGACGTCCATGAACACGAGGTCCGGAGTGGTGGCGCGCGCCAAAGCGACGGCCTCGGCGCCGTCGCGCGCCTCACCGACCACCTCGTGGCCCTCCTCCTCCAGCATCTCGCGGAGGTCCATCCGGATGAGCGCCTCGTCTTCGGCGATCAGTACACGCATGCTGGCTCTCAGTGCTCCTCGGTCTTGGCGCGGCCTCAAACCGCCCCGGGTTCCAGCGGCACGCTGATGGCGATGCTGGTGCCGCCGTCTGTGTCGTTCATCGCCAGCGTGCCGCGCAGGTCCTCCTCCACGAGCGTGCGCACGATGGAGAAGCCCAAGCCCCGGGAGGTCGTGAGATCCACACCGGGGGCCAGTCCGCGGCCGTCGTCGCGCACCACCAGCGTCAGCGCGCCGCCCTCGCGGCGCGCGTCCACAGTGACGGTACCCGGCGCGCCCGGCGCGAACGCGTGCTCCAGCGCATTGTGCACGAGCTCTGTGAGCGCGAGCGCCAGAGACGTCGCCATGCTCGCGCCGATCTCGCCGGTGCTGCCGGAGACGTGCACGGTCGCTCCGGCGTCGTTGCCGACGGCGCCGCTGCGGACCAGTTCGACGACGCGGCGGGCGACGGAGACGAAGTCGACGCACTCGTCGTCGGAGTGCGCGAGCAGGTCGTGGACGGCGGCCATCGAGGCGGTGCGCGCCGTCGCCTCGTCGAGCGCGCGCCGCACCTCCTCGCTGCTGCTTCGCCGGGCCTGCATGCGCAGCAGCGAGGCGATGGTCTGGAGGTTGTTCTTCACCCTGTGGTGGACCTCGCGGATGGTGGCCTCCTTGACCGTGATCTCGCGTTCGCGGCGGCGGGCCTCGGTGAGGTCCTCCACGAGGACCAGCACGCTGGCGGCCAGCGCCATCGACCGGTAGCTCAGGGTGTGGCCGGCCACCTCGAGCTCGGCGGCGAGCGCACCCGACGCGCCGAGCAGCGGCGCGATGCCGCGCCCGCCCCCGGGCAGCTCGGAGGCGTGCATGCCGGTGACGCGCTTCTCGACGCCGGCGTTGCGCATGATGCTCACGGCGTTGGGCGAGGCGTAGGTGACGATGCCGCGGTGGCTGACGCGCAGGACGCCGTCCCCGGCGCGGCGCAGCGCCCAGTACGGCTTGCCCGAGCGGCGATCCAGCAGCGGGCCGTCGCGAAGCGTGGCCAGCAGCTCCCGCGCGGACTCGATGAAGGCGTTCTCCATGCGGCTCGTGGTGTTCTCGACCTGCTCGCCGAAGGTGCGCAGGACCACACCGATGGAGGCCGGCGAGCCTATCGGGTAGGCCTCGGTGGTCTCCGTGCCGCCGCCCCTGGTGGTGCGCTGCGCACCCATGACGGGCTCGCGGCCCTCCGCCGCCGCATAGGCCTCGGGCTCATCTTCACGTCGCAGAACGAGCCCGGCGCGCGACCCGGGGATGGGGTCGGCGGCTGTGCTGGGGCGGGCGTCGGCGAGGATCGCCAGGTCGCCCGCCCGGTTCACCACCGCCAGCGAAGCGTCTCCGTACCACAGGTCGGCGATGAGCTGTAGGTTGCTCGCGACGTTCTCGAGGTGCTCGATGACGCCGTGTGCGAGGCCGAGTGTGGGGGTCGCGCGGGGCATGTGGTCAGTATACGTGGGGGGCGCCGGCCGGTCCGGGGAGTCCCGGCCGGCGCCCGTCCTTTCACTGCAGCGCGAAGTCGTCCAGGCCGACGAAGCCGGAGGACTCGAGGCAGCAGAACACCGCGGCCGCCGAGGGGCCGTGGGTGGTCTGAGGGAGCAGGCGGAACGTGTGCCAGTCGGGCACCGCGACGATGTCGCTGCCGTAGCCGAGCGTGCGGCCGTCCGCCTCGGGGTCGTTGTGCGCGACACCGCGCGTCATGAAGGAGTCGAGCCCGTCTCCCGCGAGGGTGACGATCTCCAGTTCCCCCAGCTCGTCCGTGTACCAGAGCTGGAGTTCCGTGACCATCTCGCTGTCGACGAGGCTTCGGATGCTGGTCGGGAGTGCAGTCATGTCATCTTCCTTTGCGGCCCGTATCCGTGTACTGGTCGGCGAGGCGTGAGTGACTCGCCGTGGAGCTGTCTGGTGTGCCCGGTCGCCTCCCTCCGCCGCGGTCCGCCAACGAAAAACGCCCCCCGGTCCGCAAAGACCGGAGAGCGCCGTTGCTCTCGCTGCACAACGATGTGCGGGCTCAGGGTACCACGTCGGTGCAGGGAAGAGGAGGTCCGCCCCCGGCTGCTCCAGGAGGGGAGGGACTGGGCGAGTGGGCGAGTGGGCGAGTGGGCCGGCCGGGGGGTGGGGGACAGGGATGTGCTCTGACGCTGCGTACGTTCGAGCGTACGCAGCCCGAACGGCACCTGTCCTGCCCGCCGCGCAGACGTTGACATGCTGCTGCGGCCGCGGAGAGCGGGTGGGCCTCGATCGCCCCGCTTCGAGCCGGCCGGCGTGGCGCGCGAGGGCTGGGCTACATCTCGCGGAGGCGCCGCGGCAGGAAGGTGCCCGCCAGGGCGCCCAGGACCGCGGTGATCGCCGCCACGAAGAAGGGCCAGCGGAAGGCGGACGAGACCTCGTCCCAGAGCAGGTTCTCGAGCGTGTCTTTGAGCTTCAGCAGTTCGATCCCCTCGAAGAAGCCCACGTTCTGGCCGATGCTCTCGGCGATCGGGTGGGCCACGCGGCGGAGCTCGCCGATGCCGGCGGTGGCGTTGATGGTGCGCGCCTGGTCGAGCGCGGTCACCAGCTTGGCGCGCACCGGGTCGCTGATCGAGGAGTCGGCGCGGACGAGCGCCTGACCTTTGTCGGCGGCGCCGTTGACGGCGCCGTGCATGGTGTGCGCGAACACGGCGACGAGGATGGCCACGCCGAGCAGGAACCCGAGTTGCCGCGCCGTGTTGAGCATGCCCGACCCGGCGCCCTTGACGCCGCCGGGCACGACGCTCATGCCGGCGGCGAGCAGCGCCGGCAGGGAGAGCCCGATGCCGGCGCCGACGAGCGCACTGCGCCACAGGACCGACCCGATGGGGTCGGAGCGGTGCAGGTAGCCGAGCGCGACGAGGCCGGCGGCCGCGACGAGCGCGCCGGCCACGGCCGGCGTCCGCGGCCCGATCCGATCCGTGAGCCAGCCGGCGAACGGGGTGAGGACCAGCACGGCGGCCGGCACGACGGCGATCGCCAGGCCGGCCTTGAGCTCACTGTAGTCCATCATCGCGATCATGAAGATCACGAGCATGAACATCGTGCCCATGAGCGCGGTGTCGACGGTCATGATGGCGGCGCCGGCGGCAGCGAACGTGCGCCGCCGGAAGAGCCGCAGGTCGAACAGCGGAACGGCGGTGCGCAGCTCCCACCACACCCAGATGGCGAGGATGACGGCTGCGGCGGCGAACAGGCCGAGGATCGTGCCCGAGGTCCAGCCCCAGTCGTTGCCCTGGATGATAGCCAGCGTGAGGGAGAAGAGCCCGGCGGTGACGAGGCCGACGCCGGGCCAGTCGAGCGGCGTGCGCGTGCGCACGCCACGGCGGCGGACGAGCGCGAGCGCCAGCACGACGCCGAGCGCGCCGACCGGGATGTTGAACCAGAACACGGCCGGCCAGCCCCAGCGCTCGATGAGAAGGCCGCCGAGCACCGGTCCGGCGGCGGCGGCGGCCGAGCTGAGCGCGCCGAACAGGCCGGCCGCGAACCCCTGCCGCGTGTCCGGGAACGCCTGCAGCAGCAGGGCCAGCGCCGTGGGCACCACGGCTGCGGCGCCGACCGCCTGCACCACGCGCCAGGCGATCAGCGTCTCCATGCTCCCGGCGCGCGCGCAGCCGATGGACGCGGCCGCGAACACCGCAAGGCCGAGCACGAACAGCAGCTTGTGGCCGTAGCGGTCGGCGAGCCGGCCCATCGTCAGGAAGAGGACGGCGAGCACCAGGTTGTAGCCGTTCATCACCCACGAGACGGAGATGACCGACCCCTCCAGCCGGCGGATGATCAGCGGCACGGCGACGCTCATCACGGTGGCGTCGGCGAGCGTGAGAAAGACCCCTGGCGCGAGGGCGAGCACGATCAGCCAAGGGTTGACGGGCGGGCGACCGGAGCGGGCCGGGTGCGCTGCGCCGCCAGGCCCCTCATCCAGCATCTGTCCGTGCGGCGTTGCCATGCCGCGAGTCTATCCCGTGACGGATGACGGGGAACCGGCGTGCTGCTGGGGTAGTATCGCGTCATGCAGGTACGTGACGTCATCGCCGCCGTCGACCGTCTGGCGCCGTTCGCGCTGGCCGAGCCGTGGGACCACGTCGGTCTGCAGGTCGGCGCGGCCGGCGACGAGCTGCGGTGCGGGGCGGAGGGCAGCGCGGACGTCGCGCCGGTCGTCCTCGTCGCACTCGAGGTGGACGACGGCGTGCTCGACGAGGCCGCGCGCCTTGGCGCGGGGGTCGTCGTCAGCCATCACCCGCTGATCTTCGACCCGCTCGAGCGGCTCTCCGACGACAGCGAGGAGGGGCGGCTCGCGCTGCGCGCGGCGCGCGAGGGCGTGGCCGTCATCGCCGCGCACACCAGCCTCGACAAGGCGCGCGGCGGCATGGCCGACATCGTCGCCGGCATGCTCGGGCTGGAGGCCCTCCAGCCGCTCCAGCCCGCGGCCGCCGACGTGCTCAAGCTCGTCGGGTTCGTCCCCGAGGACGACGCCGACCTCGTGCGCAAGGCCCTGTTCGCCAACGGCGCCGGCGTGATCGGCGAGTACGAGCACTGCTCGTGGTCGGCGGGCGGGCAGGGCACGTTCTTCGGCCGCGAGGAGACGACCAGCCCCGCGGCCGGTGCGGCCGGCCGCGACGAGAAGGTCGATGAGCTGCGCCTCGAGGTCGTGTTCCCGCGGCGGCTGCGCCGCCGCGTCATCGGCGCGTACATCGCCGCGCACCCCTACGAGGAACCCGCCTTCGACATCGTCCCGCTGGAGAACGAGATCGCCTCGCTCGGCCTCGGCCGGCTCGGCGCGTTGCCGGCGCCGGCGAGCCTCGCGGCTGTGGCCGCGGACGTCGCCGCCGTGCTGCGGCTGCCGTCGGTGCGCTACGCCGGCGACGGCAGCCGCGAGATCCGCCGCGTGGCCGTCATTCCGGGTTCCGGCGCCGAGGCCATCGGCCGCGGCGTGGCTCAGGTGGCCGACCTGCTCGTCACCGGCGACGTCAAGTACCACGACGCCCGCGCGGCGCAGGCCCAGGGCCTCGCCCTCATCGACGCGCCGCACGGCGTGACCGAGCAGGAGGGCGTGCTGCGCTGGGCCGAGCGGCTCGCGGAGGCGCTGGGCGCCGGCGTGACCGTCGAGACGTGGCGCAACCCCTCGGTCGCCGTCTGGAGCGACTCGCAGGGCACGGCGGCGCAGTCGGGTGACGGCGCTGCCCGGGAGCAGCCGGCGGTGCCCGCGCCTGCCCCCGACGCGAAGGCCGCGCCTCCGGAGGGCGTGCACAGCGCCAACCGCGACGACGAGCGGTATCACCTGTACACCGACGGCGGCGCGCGCGGGAACCCCGGTCCTGCCGGGATCGGCGCGCGCCTCATGACGGCCGGCGGGGACGTCGTCGAGGACGTCTCCGACTACATCGGCAAGGCGACCAACAACGTCGCCGAGTACGAGGCGCTCATCGCCGGCCTCGAGGTCGCCCTCGACCGGGGCGTCGAGCGCCTCGACGTGTTCCTCGACAGCGAGCTCGTCGTCCGCCAGGTCAACGGCCAGTACAAGGTCAAGGACGCAGGCCTGAAGCCGTTGCACGCACAGGCCTGTCTGCTCCTCAGCAAGTTCCACGAGGTGGACGTGCGGCACGTGCGGCGCGAGCAGAACTCCGCCGCCGACGCGCTGGTCAATCAGGCGATAGACGCCGCGATGGCCTGACCCGAGACAGGTCGCCGGCCTTCTTCGGACCGCTTGGCGTGCAGATTGTCCACCCAGTGGGTAAAAATTACCCACTTCGTGGTTGATTTGCACTCCCCTCGGACGTACAATGCGGTCATGATCCCTCGACTGCTCTACCCGCGCCTTCTGGACGCCCTCGAGGACCGGCCGGTCACGCTGGTGGTCGGTCCGCGTCAGGCCGGCAAGACGACCATCGCGCGCGCCGTCGCCGAGAGCGAGCATCCGGCGACCTACCTGACCTTCGACGACCCACCGGTGCTGGCAGCTGCGCTGCAGGATCCCGTCGGCTTCCTGAGAGGGGTCGGGGACGCTGTCGTGCTGGACGAGGCGCAGCTCGCGCCCGAGCTCTTCCGGCCACTCAAGGCGACCGTGGATCGGGACCGCCGGCCTGGCCGCTTCCTGCTCACGGGGTCGGCTCAGGTTCTCCTGTTGCCCCGGCTCTCCGAGTCGCTGGCCGGGCGCATGGAGGTGCTCACCCTGTGGCCGTTCGCTCAGCGTGAGCAGGTCGGCGGCGGCGGCTCGTTCGTCGATGCGCTGTTCGCCGGTACCCGTCTGGCCTCGAGTTCGGAAGTCGCCCTCGATCTGCCTGGCGTCTGCTCGCGGCTGGCGACGGGCGGTTTCCCC
Organism: uncultured Thermoleophilia bacterium; assembly: GCA_963775255.1. Classification (GTDB taxonomy): domain Bacteria; phylum Actinomycetota; class Thermoleophilia; order UBA2241; family UBA2241; genus CAIXSE01. Next base: position 16,417 of record CAVZIA010000013.1, read on the forward strand.
GAGGTCGGGACGCTGCGCGATGCCGGGCGCCGGTCCGCCTGGTTCTCCTCCTACGTCACGACGATTCTGCAGAGGGACGTGCGTGACATCGCCAACGTGGAGGGCCTCACGCGTATGCCGGCCCTGCTGTCCCTGCTCGCGACCCGCAGCGCCGGCCTGCTCAACGTCAGCGAGGTGTCGCGGAGCTCAGGGCTCAAGCTCAGCACGCTCAACCGGTACCTCGCGCTGCTCGAGGCGGTCTTCCTGATCTACCGCCTGCCGGCCTGGTCGGCCAACGTGGGGAAGAGGCTGGTGAGGGCGCCCAAGCTGCACCTCGTGGACGCCGGGCTCGCGGCCCATCTCCTGGGTCTCGACGCTGGCGGCATCGCTGCATCCCCTCCGGCTCTTGGCGCGCTTCTGGAGACCTTCGTCGTCACCGAGTTGCTCAAAGACCTTGGCTGGGCGAGCACGCAGGCGCGCCTGTATCACTTCCGCAGCAGCAGCGGGCGGCGCGAGGTCGACGTCGTGGTCGAGGACGCTAGGGGCCGTATCGCGGGGATCGAGGTACGGGCCACGGCTACTCCACGGAGTTCCGACTTCGATGGGCTGCGCGGGCTGCAGGAGATGGCCGGCGATCGCTTCGTACGCGGCGTGGTGCTGCACCTCGGCGACGCCGCGCTCCCGTTCGGCGACCGGCTCGAGGCTGCGCCGCTCTCCAGCCTCTGGACGGCCGCGGTCTGAATTGCACCCCGGCGTGGCCTCTGGTAGCATCTGCCGGCGCTGCGGGTGTAGCTCAGTTGGCTAGAGCGTCTGCTTGCCATGCAGAAGGTCGAGGGTTCGAGTCCCTTCACCCGCTCCAATTCCCCCTCTCGGGGACGAGGCAGAGGACAGAAGCCAGGTGCTTTGTCGTCTGCCTTTCGTGTCTGTGAGGTGCTGCGCCGGGGCGGCGTAGCCAAGTGGTAAGGCAGAGGTCTGCAAAACCTCCATCACCGGTTCGACTCCGGTCGCCGCCTCCAATACTTCCCTGCACCTGGCGATTTCCGGTGTGCGGCCTGCGCACATTTATTCTGATTCGGCAAGACTGCCGA
>CAVZIA010000014.1:0-32308 GCA_963775255.1 uncultured Thermoleophilia bacterium
CGCGCGCGGCCCCGGCCCTTCAGTCTCGCGTGCCGGCGTGCGGGCCCGGCCGGGCCCGGGGTCAGGTGACCTCGTCCGCCGGCCGGTAGTCGGTGAGCCACGTCATCCCGGCCATGAACGACTCGTCGCACGTGGTACACCGGTACTTGCGCTCGTGGTGGACCCCGGCGACGTGGTCGTTGAGTTCCTGATGCGACGTGAAATCCGCCCTGCAATGACGGCAGGGATAGTCCGCGGCCATCGCAGCGCCTCCCTCGTGAGTGACATGTGACGAGTCACGGTTCCCGACGCGGGACTGTGTGAATCGGTTTGTCCAAGTCAGGAATCGCGGACCGGCCGGCCGAGGAGGGCGCCGCGCTGGTATCCTCCAGGGTGTTCCTGCGAGGAGAGCACCCGCCACGAGAGGACCCGCCACGTGACGACCTCACCGGGCGCGACCACCCTGCCCGTTACCTGTAACCGCGACTGCGGCGGCGGTTGTCCGCTGCTCGCCCACGTCTCCGGCGGTCGCGTGACCCACATCGTGAACAACCCGGCCGGCGGGCCGTACTTGACGGGGTGCCCGCGCGGCATCCAGGCCTGGCGGCAGCAGCAGGCCGCCGACAGGCTCACCGTTCCGCTCGTGCGCACGGGGCCTCGCGGCTCGGGACGGTTCCGCGAGGCGAGCTGGGACGAAGCGCTGCGGCTGGTCGCCGACGGCCTGGCCGCAGTCCGCGACCGGCACGGGGACGCGATCCTGGCGCTGGGGGGGTCCGGCTCCTGTCGTGGCGCGCTGCACGACACCGAGGACCTCACCGCCCGCTTCCTGAACCTCGGCGGCGGGCACGTCGAGCAGACCTCGACGTACAGTTCGGCCGCGGCGTCGTACACGCAGCCGGTCGTCCTCGGCACGCAGCACGCGGGCGTCGACCCGGCGACGCTGCGTCGCTCGGGGATGATCGTGCTCTGGGGCGCCAACCTGGTCGACTGCATCATGGGGTCCGAATGGCGCGCGCGAGTGCGGGAGGCCAAGCGCGCCGGGACGCCTGTGGTCGTCATCGATCCGAGGCGCACGGCGACGGCTCGGCTGCTCGGCACCGACTGGATCGCGATCCGGCCGGGGACGGACAGTGCGCTGATGCTGGCGCTGCTGCACGAGTCCGTCGTCGGCGGCGCGGTGGACGAGGCGTTCGTCGCCGCGCACGCGACCGGGTACGAGGCGCTGCGGCGGCGCGTCCTCGGTCAGGACGGCGACGGGCGCGGCGGTCCCCACGCCGGCGGGCCGCCGCCGGGCGTCGCCGCTACCCCGGAGTGGGCCGAGGGAGTGTGCGGCGTCCCCGCGGCGCGCATCCGCGCGCTGGCGCGCGAGTGGGCGCGCCGCCGGCCCGTCGCACTCATCCCCGGCCTCTCGATCCAGCGTGTGCTCGGCGGCGAGGAGGCCGTCCGCCTGGCAATCGCCCTGCAGACCGTGACCGGCGACCTCGGCCGCCTCGGTGGGTCTTCGGGCGGCCGCACCTGGGGCGGGCTCCACAAGCCGCGTGTCGGGAGCATACCGGTGCCGCCGAACCCGGCCGCCGCCGGCATTCCCGCCAACGACTGGGCCGACGCCATCCTGCGCGGGCGTTCGGGCGGCCACTCGGCCGACATCCGGGCCGCCTACAACACGGGCGGCAACTACGTCGTGCAAGGCCCGGACATCGCCACGAACGTCCGCGCCATGCAGGCGCTCGAGTTCTCCGTGTGCCACGACCTGTTCCTGACGACGACGGCCCGGTACTGCGACGTCGTCCTCCCGGCAACCCACTGGCTGGAGCGCGACGACATCGTGTTCTCCTCCGCGAACTACCTGCTCTACTCGCACAAGGTGGTCTCTCCGCCGGGCCGGGCGCGCGACGACTACGATATCTTCGCCGACCTCGCCGGCGCGCTCGGGTACGACGCCGCCTTCACTGAAGGCCTGGATGCCGCCGGGTGGCTGCGGCGCTTCCTCGACGACTCGGAGGTGGCCGACTCGGAGGAGTTCCGGCGCACCGGCATCTACTGGGGAGCGGACCAGGAGCGGGTGGGCCTCTCCGCGTTCGCCGCGGACCCCGAGGGTTCTCCCCTCGCGACCCCGTCGGGCCGCGTCGAGCTCGCCGGCGACGCCTGCGCGGCCGCCGGCCTGACGGCGACGCCGGCGGCGCGCGTCCCGGCGCCGGAGCCCGATCGGCCGCTCGCGTTCATCTCGCCCAAGTCGCGCCTGCGCGTGCACACGCAACTCGCGGCCATCCCGTGGTTCCACGAGCGCGACGACCGCAGCCTGTGGATGCACCCCGCCGACGCCGCCGCCCGCGGCATCGCCGATGGCGACCGGGTCGTCGTCACGAGCGCCCGTGGCAAAGTCCGCTGCGCCTGCCGGGTGACGGACGACATCATGGAGGGCGTGGTCTCGCTCCTCGCAGGCATCGAGCCCAGCTTCGACGAGGACGGGTGCGACGTGGCCGGCGCCGCCAACGTGCTCACGAGCTCCGAGCCCACGCTGCCGAGTCGCGGCTCGGGGCTGCTCTCGGCGCGGGTGCAGGTGCGACCTGCCGCGTCCGGGCGCGAGAGCGTATCATTGGACGGCGCCGACACGGGGTCGAGCCCCGGCGCCCCGCGCCGCGACGTGGGCCTATAGCTCAGTTGGTCAGAGCAGCCGACTCATAATCGGCCGGTCGCAGGTTCGAGTCCTGCTGGGCCCACCAAGCACCAGCACTACCCGATGCCCTCCTGGCCGCCAGCATCGAGCCTGCCACTCCTGTCGGCGGCAGGCTCTCTTCGTTGAGTTCGGGCTGTCCGGCTAGACATCGAGACGGGACTCGGACTCTCCAGCGGACGCCGGCTTCGTCTACCTCACAGCTCCAGTCTTCGCGGTCGCCTACGTCTCGGCATGTCGCCTGCTCTCAGGCACTGGCTCGATGCTCTCCCATGATCAGGGCGAACTCGTCCGGGTCGGAATCCTCAATTCCGTTTGTCTTCTGCATGCGGGCGCAATAAACTGATATCAGATTATGACTCAACCGACGCGAATCGCACAGCAGGCACAGAGAAGACACCGCGGGCTCATCGGCGCGACGAAGCCTCGCCTCTCGGGAGTGGCAGAGTGATGCCGCCGATGGTGCTACTCGCCCTGGCTGTATGTTGGGGCTCGGTCGCGCTCGTGTGGGCGGTCGGTGCGTCTACAACTTGTTTCGTGCTCGTCCCGGTCGGTCTGGTCCTGTTCGAGATCAAGATCCGGCAGGAGGAGCGCCTGCTGCTCGCGATGTTTCCCGAAGAGTATCCCCGGTACCGCCGAGAGGTCCCACAGCTCATTCCGGGTCTCCACGCACTGCGTCGGCGCCGCTCGGTTCGCTCGTGACTCCATGGCGCCGAACCACCTACAACACGATCCAACGCCGACGGGCTAGGCCTGGAGCAAGGGGAGTGCGATGAACACGAGGACAACGACAGTCGCCGCCCTCGACTCGGGCCCATCTTCCTCCGTGAGGGGCATTCCGTGGACGGTGCTGCTGGTCGCGGGTCTCATGGTCGTGGCGCTGCTGGCCGTGTCCGGCGCCTACGGCTTCCATCGCGACGAACTCTACTTCATCGTCGCGGGGCGCCACCCGGCTTTCGGCTATCCCGACCAGCCGCCGCTCACGCCGTTGCTGTCGGCCGCCTCCGTGGCCGTCCTCGGGCTCTCGCCGACGGCGGTCCGCGTGCTGCCCGCCCTTGCCATGGCGCTCACCGTGGTCCTCACCGCCCTCATCGCACGCGATCTCGGTGGGTCACGCCGGGCGCAACTGCTCGCCGCCGTCACCGTCGCCCTGTCGGGCTATCTCAGCGCCGGCCACCTCGACAGCACGAGCACCTTCGACCTGCTCTTCTGGGCGCTCATCCTGTGGCTCTTCGTGAAGCTCCTGGCTGGTGGCGACCGGCGCCTCTGGCTGGCACTGGGCATCGTCGCCGGCATCGGCCTTGAGAACAAGGACACGCTGCTGCTTCTCTTCATCGGGCTGGTCGCCGGAGTCCTCCTTGCTCGACGCTGGGACATCGTGCGCTCGTCCTGGGCCTGGGCGGCGGCCGGAGTCGCGCTCCTCATCTGGGCGCCCAATCTTGCCTGGCAGGCGACGCATGGCTTCCCGCAACTGACCATGGCTCACGTGATCGCCGGAAGCGCAGCCACCAACCGGGTCGAGCTTGTGTCCGTGTTCTGGCTCATCGCCGGGCCGTTTCTCTTCCCGGTGGCCGTCGCCGGCTTCCTCTGGTTGCTGCTGGCGAAGGCTGCCGCACCGTGGCGCGCCATGGCCATGGCCCCCGTCGCCATCCTCGTCGTGGTGGTGGTCAGTGGCGGCAAGGCCTACTACGCAGTCGGCATCTTGCCTGTCCTCATGGCGGCGGGCGCGCTTCTCCTCGACCGCTGGCTGGCCCGCGGGCGTCGACCACTGCGCATCGCGGGCTTCATCGCTGCTGCGACCCTCTCGGGCATGCTCATCGCGTACGTGACCCTGCCCATCCTGCCGGTCGCCACATTCGCGAAGACGTCGCTGCCCTCCCAGGTTCCGACGTCGGCCGAGCAGGTCGGCTGGCCGCAGCTCGTGGCGACCGTGCAGCGGGTGGTCGCGGCCCTACCCGCCAACGAGCGTGCTCACGCGGTCATCCTGACCAACAACTACGGCGAGGCGGGCGCGCTCGAGCTGCTCGGCAAGGGGCTGCCTCCCGTCTACTCGGGCCACAACGGGTTCTGGTACTGGGGACCTCCCCCCGCCGACCGCACCGTCGTGGTACACGTGGGTGACTGGGCGAGGGCCGACTGGAGCCCGTACTTCACGGACTGCCGGACCGTCGCGCGCATCAACAACGGGCTGGGGATCAGCAACCAGGAGCAGGGACAGGCCGTCTCCGTGTGCAGCGGCCTCCGCGTGCCGTGGAGTGTGATCTGGCCGAGACTCAGGCGGCTCTCGTAGTCTCGTGGCGTCGGAACTCCTGATCGACCGTGCCTCGTTTCGCTTACCTTCAAGCGCATAGGGGACTGAGCGGCGCGCGAGCTCGGCGGCGGCTTCGACGCTCAGCCTGTCAGCGCCGTCACCAGCTTGTCCACGGACAGGACGCCGTAGTCGAAGACGAGCTCCTTCCCGTCGGCCAGCGTCATGACGACCTGCTTCATTATCCCGCTGCGCCTCTGCTGGACGGACCGCACGTCGGCTCGTGAGATGCTCAGGCTCTCGCCGTCCCAGTGGTTCCTCGCTCCGTAGCCGCGGACGCCGTCGACCCTGAAATCGTCGATCGCGGTTGCCAGGGAGAGGTCCTGCTTGGGGTTCTGCGGCGCGAACAGGATGCGGCGATCAGTGATGAGCAGCTTGCCCACGAACTTGCCACCGGTGGGCGGCACGTAGTTGATAGTCCACTTGCCGACCTTCGCCTCGCCCGGCTCCAGCTCGAACTTGACCCTGCCCATGCGCCTCTCCTCCAGTTGCCGGTGCTGCACGCCAGCCTACAGTGCGCGTGCGCGGGCGGCCAGGTTGCAGTCCCCCGGGCGCGGCGCTCGCCGGCGCCGTCTCGTCTAGCTGACGGGCTCGGACTTCGGCGGCCGCCCTCTTCGCGGCAACTCGCCGAGGTTCTGCGGCAGACGGCCGGCCCGGAAGAGGGCGCTGCGCAGCAGGAGCTCGATGTGCGCGTTGGTGCTGCGCAGCTCGTCGGACGCCCAGCGGGCCAGGGCATCGTGGACTGCCGGATCGACACGGATGAGCAGACTCTTTCTCTCTGGCATCGTCTTGCGCCTCTGTTTGTCGTCGCCACGTGAGCGTAATAAACTGATATCAGATTGTAACTCACGGGAGGTACCCTGGCGAGGCGCCTCAAGGATGGCAGAGTGAACCGACCCGATGATGCCCACGCTCTCGTCGTAGAAGACCTGACCAAGCGCTTCGGGAACCGCACCGCCTTCTCCGACGTGAGCTTCACCGTCGACTACGGTGAGGTCTTCGGCTTCCTCGGCCCCAACGGCGCCGGCAAGACGACGACCGTGAGGACCCTGGGGACGCTGCTCGCTCCGACGACGGGCTCGGCGACCGTCGCCGGGCTCCCGCTGAGCAAGGTGAACGGCGTCGAGATCCGTCGCCGCATCGCGGTCATGCCGGAGTCACCCGGCCTCTACCTGCGACTCAGCGTCTCTGAGAACCTCAGCTGCTTCGCCGGCCTCTACGAACTTCCCAATGCTCGCGAGCGCATTGACCGTGCTCTGCGCGCGGTCAACCTCGTCGACCGCGCCGGCGACCCCTGCGCGGCCCTCTCCAAGGGCCTGCGCCAGCGGGTCGGCCTGGCCAGAGCATTGCTCAGCGACCCGCAGGTGCTGTTCCTGGACGAACCGACCTCGGGACTCGATCCGGTCGCCTCGCGTGAGGTCCACGAGCTGATCGACGGACTGCGCAAGAGCGGGGTGACTATCTTCCTGACCACGCACCGCCTCGAGGAGGCCGAGCGTCTCTGCGACCGCGTCGCGATCCTGGACACCACCCTGCGCACGATCGGCCGCCCCGACGAGCTGCGCGAGCAACTCTTCCAGAAGACGCTCATCGTCAGGACTCTCGCCCCGCTGGCCGAGCCCGGGAGCGTGTTCGGCGGCGTGCGCGGCGTCGAGAGCTGGCGCGAGGACGGTCCGGGCCGCTACATGCTCGCCGTGTCAGATCCAGCCGTCGCAGCTCCGGCTATCACGCGGTCGCTCGTGGCGGCCGGCGCCGATGTGCTTTCGATCACCGAGTCGCGCCACTCGCTCGAGGACGTCTACCTCGAACTCGTCGACGAGGACGCCGAGGCGAAGGCGGGGCGAGCATGAGCTGGATACGCATCCGCGCCGTCATCGTGAAGGAACTGCGCGACTACCGGCGCAACCGCTTCGTCATGCTCACGATGGCGCTCATGCCGGTGCTCTTCATCGTCGTGCCGATCGTCGACATCTTCGTCCTGCCCGTGTCGGCCGCGAGCGCCGCCCTCGACAAGCGCATCGGCCTCGCGTTGCTCTACATGCTGATCATCCCGGCGGTCGTACCGGCTACGCTTGCCGCCTACTCGGTGGTCGGCGAACGTGAGCAGGGCACCCTCGAGCCGGTGCTCACGACGCCCATCCGCCCGGCGGAGTTCCTGCTCGGCAAGGCGCTTGCGGCGCTGGTCCCGACGCTGGTCATCTCCTACGCCGTCTTCGGGATCTTCCTGGCCAGCGTCGGCCTCTTCGCTCAACCCGCCATCGCGCATGCCGTCTTTCAGGCTCCGCACCTGCTCATCCAGTTGCTCTTCACGCCGCTGCTGGCCGGCTGGTCGATCTGGGTGGGGATCGCCATCTCGGCGCGCTCGAGCGACGTCCGCGTCGCCCAGCAACTGGGTACGCTGGCCAGTCTGCCGCCCCTGGCAGTGACGGCCCTTCTGTCGTTCGGGGTGATCCGGCAGAGCGTCGTCCTCGGTGTCGCTCTCGGTGCGGCGCTGCTGCTCGTGGACGTTCTCGGCTGGCGCATCGTGTCCGCCATGTTCGACCGCGAGAGGCTCGTCACGGGGACCAGGTCATGAGTCGCCACGGCACACTGGAGTCGAGAAAGGAAACCAAGTGAAACAGCTACCGAGGGCAGTCGCATGCTCGTCATAGGCCTGATCCTGTCGGTGACCGGTGTCATCGCCATCGCCGTCGGACTTGTGCGGCGGCACACCGTCTTGAGTCGCCGGGCAACGCTCATCATTGGAGCCCTGCTGTTCATAGCCGGCATCCCGTTCCTGGCCATAGCCGTACACTGACCGGGCCGATGCGTTCCGGCCGCCGCGGGAGGTTCAGTCCATCGGCTCGGCGCCCGCTCGCTTGAGTCGCTCGAGATTGTCTTTCTTGCCGCAAGCCCCCATCTGCGCCGTACATCGGGGGCGGAAGGGGAAGAGGGGGTCATCCCTTCCTTCGAGTCGACCTGTCGTCAGGTGTCGAGGTGGTCGAGTTCCTCCTGCAGGACCGCCTCGATCTCCTGCCGCCGCTCGACGACGAGCTCAGCGGCGGCGGCGGTGAACGTGCTCCAGGGAGTCGCTCCCGGGTCGATCAGCCCGCGCAGATGGTCGGCGAACTCCGAGGAATGGCCGCCGACCGTCTCGACGGCGACCTTCCAGCGGGATGGGTCGGCGATCTGCTGGTACATGCGCACCAGAGCGACCTCCAGGTCGTCGCTGACCAGGACCACTCCGCCGCCGGCGAACGGCCGCGGCTCGTGGTGGTCGACCACCCATCCGCCGGCGTCGTACACGTCGAGTCCGCCGCCGGGCCAGGCGTCATCGGTCCACCGGTCGGCGAAAGGCTTGTGGGTGTGGCCCAGGATCAGGGAGGTCTCGACGGGGAGTCCGCCCAGGTCCGCCTCGACCCGTCGCCTCAGGGCGCCGATGTAGGTCGCGAGTGCCTTACGGGCGCCCTCGCTGAGCACGCCGCTCTGGTTGGCGCGCTCCCGGGCGGCCGAGATCTTGCCGACGAGCGCGTCGGTCACGTGCTTGATGGCCCAGCGCTCGGCGCCGCCCTTCAGTCGCCCCTCGTCGATCGTCACGTTGCGCGCCACCGTGTCGATCAGCCGGTCGAACGCCTGCTCGTCCTGCAGGGCCTCGTAGACCAGCTCGATGAGGGCCCCCGGCTTGCCGGAGCGCGTCATCGAGGAGAAGAAGAAGTCGATCCAGGGCCAGTTCTCGCGCTCAAGGGTCTCGGCGTCGTGGGGCAGCTGCGCGTGCGGCGCGAACAGCCGGGCGAACTCGGACATGCTGGTGCAGACGGGATCGATGTAGTGACCGTGCGTTACCAGCACGAGCCGGCGTCCGTCGGCCGAGGGCAGGGCGAGGTCGGGATAAAGCACCCGCACACGCACGCTCGCGCGCTGCGCCGAGGCCTGCATCAGCGCGGTGAGCGGAGTCGACGTGATGGCCGGCTCCTGCTCCAGCAGCATCGGGCCGGTGTGGCGGCCGGCGTCGGGACTGAGGTGTCCGCCCGAGGCGATCATCTCGTCCTCGAGCCATCTCTCCCGTGCGTAGTCCCACGTCAGATGATCGTGGTTGCCGGGGAGAAGGATCAGTTCGTCGGCGACGACCGGATCGCCGGTCGCCAGGAGCGCCTTGGTGAACAGGCCGAACACGGGCAGTGCCCGCGCGGGCGTCGAGAGCGCGAGGTCGATGAGGTCGCCGGCGGCGACCAGGGTCGGTGGCCGGCCGGCCCCGTTGCACCCTGCGACCAGCGCCCGCAGGCATTCGACCAGGGAGAGCAGCGCGGGGCTGGCGTCGTGCGTGTCGGCGACCGACTGCCCCGGCGTCAGCCGGGTCAGGATGCTGTTGCCGGCGCCCAGGTGCACGTCGGAGAGCACGATGTAGCGGACCTCGCTCATGGCTGCATCCCTCCCGCCGTCGCAGGCGTCTCTTGCGCAGTCCTCACGGCTGAATGCTACGCGAGAACGACGGCTCTGGGGAGACGTGGTCCGAGAACGGAGGGACGGGGTGCATCCTCGCCTGCTCTGCTATCGTCACTTGCTCCGGGCCATACGGAGAAAGGACCGTGGAGTTGCACGAGAAGAGCAGTGTGGAAGTCTGTTTCTCGCCGGCGCTGTTCCCGGACATCGTGACACAGGGCGAGTTCGTCGTCGTACTGGTGGATGTCCTGCGCGCCACGACCACCATCTGCACCGCGGTCGCGAACGGAGTGGAGGGGATCATCCCCGTCGCTACGCATGCCGAGGCGCGGCGCCTCAAGGCAGAGGGGTATCTGATCGCCTCCGAGAAGGACGGCGTGCAGCTCGACTGGGCCGACTTCGGCAACTCCGCCTTCAGCTTCACGCGGGAGGCCATCGGCGGGAAGACGCTCGTCTACTGCACGACCAACGGCACGCGGGCGCTCCACATCGCGAGCAGCGCGAGCGGCGTCGCGATGGGGGCGTTCATCAACATCTCCGCGGTGACGGCTTGGCTCGCGGCCCGGCAGCAGAACGCGGTCGTCTTGTGCTCGGGCTGGAAGAACAAGTTCTGCCTCGAGGACACGCTGTTCGCGGGGGCGCTGACCGCGAGACTCCTGGAGACGGGCCGGTTCCACACGGAGTGCGACTCGGCCCACGCTGCGATGGACCTGTGGGGCGTGGCCGAGGGAGATGTGCTCGGCTACATCGAAAAGGCCGCCCAGCGCCACCGCCTGGGGAGGCTGGGACTGGACGACGTGATCCCGTATTCGTTCGCGTTCGACCAGGTCTACGTCGTGCCGGTGTTCGACGGAGAAGCGATCAGGGGCGACGCCTGAACTCCTTGTCGCGCTCTCGCGCGAGGGCCGCGCGTGCTCGCTCGGGTGGCGCGCCGCCGTTCTGCGCGAGGTCGCGCACCCCGTCCTGAGCCCGGCTGCGCGCGGCCAGCTCCACACGGAAGGCGACGAGCACCGAGACGCAGACCGCGACGGCGAGCACGCGGTAGGCGGCCGGCTGGGGCACGACGAACGACGAGACCAGGTACGTACCTCCGGCCACGAACGGCCCCGCCTTCCTGAACCTCCGCACGCTCACCACGGCGATCCAGGCCACCATGGTGATGCCGAACACGATGGGCGAGAGCGGCAGGACGGCGCCGGCGGTCGTGGCGATGCCCTTGCCGCCGGAGCCGCGCAGGAACACCGAGTACTGGTGGCCCAGCACCGGCATGAACGCCACCAGGGCCGTGGGCCACGAGGGCAGAAGGAGCACGGCCGCCAGCGCCGGCAGGAAGCCCTTCGCCATGTCGCAGGCCATGACGAGCGCGCCGGCGCCGAAGCCGAGCTCGCGGCGCGCGTTGCCGGCCCCGACGTTGCCGGTGCCGATCTCGCGGATGTCGGCGCCGTACAGGCCGCGCGCGACGAGCAGCGCGAAGGGGACGGCGCCGAGCAGGTAGCCTCCGACTGCGAGGATGACGGTGAGGATGATCTGAGCCTCGCTCATGACGGCCGACCATACCATGCGGAACAGCCCCGTCGGCTTCACGGAGACGACGCTGCGGCGTGTCCGCCGCCGTCGTGTGCGGGCGGCCGGTCCCTCGGGACCGGCCGCCCTTCCTCATCCAGGTCCGACGCGCGTCTCGCGCGGCGCCTTCAGGCGACGTCGAAGCGGTCGAGCATCATGACCTTGTCCCAGGCGGCGACGAAGTCGCGCACGAACTTCTCCCCGCCGTCGTCGCTGGCGTAGACCTCGGCGATGGCGCGCAGCTGGGAGTTCGAGCCGAAGACGAGGTCGACGCGGCCGGCCGTCCAGCGGACCTCGTCCGTCGACCGGTCGCGGCCCTCGAACGTCTGCTCGTGCTCATCCACCGGCTGCCAGGCGGTGCCCATGTCGACGAGGTTGACGAAGAAGTCGTTCGTCAGCTGCCCTTTGCGGTCGGTGAGCACGCCGAGGTCCGACCCGCCGAAGTTCGCGCCCAGCACGCGCAGGCCGCCCACGAGCACCGTCAACTCCGGCGCCGTGAGATCCAGCAGGCTCGCCTTGTCGACGAGCAGGTGCTCGGCCGGCTTGGACTGACCGTCGGCCAGGTAGCTGCGGAACCCGTCCGCCGCCGGTTCGAGAACGGCGAACGACTCGATGTCGGTCAGCTCCTGCGTCGTGTCCGTGCGTCCCGGCGTGAACGGCACCTCGACATCGAACCCGGCGTCTTTCGCGGCCTTCTCGACGGCCGCGCAGCCGCCCAGCACGATCAGGTCGGCGAGCGAGACCTGTGCGCCGCCCATCGTCTGTCCGTTGAACTCCCGCTGGACCGCCTCGAGCGTGCCCAGCACCTCACTCAACCGGGCGGGCTCGTTGACTGCCCACCCGTTCTGCGGCGCGAGGCGGATCCTGGCGCCGTTGGCGCCGCCGCGCTTGTCGGTGCCGCGGAACGTCGACGCCGAAGCCCACGCCGTGGAGACCAGCTGCGAGACCGACAGTCCCGCGGCGAGGATCTTCTCCTTGAGCGCCGCGACGTCTTCTGCTCCCACCAGCGGGTGAGAGACGGGCGGCACGGGGTCCTGCCAGATCTGCGGCTCGGACGGCACCAGCGGGCCCAGGTAGCGGGAGATCGGCCCCATGTCGCGGTGGGTCAGCTTGAACCATGCCTTCGCGAATGCCTCTGCGAGCTCCTCCGGGTGCTCGTGGAAACGCCGTGAGATGGGCTCGTAGATCGGGTCCACGCGCAGCGCTAGGTCCGTCGTGAGCATCACGGGCGCGTGGCGCCTCGCGGGGTCGTGGGGGTCCGGCACGGCTTCCTGCGCCGCCGGGTCGGTGGGGATCCACTGTTTGGCGCCGGCCGGGCTCGTGGTGAGCCGCCACTCGTAGCCGAACAGCGTGTCGAAGAAGCTGGTGTCCCACTTCACCGGCGTGGGGGTCCAGGCGCCCTCCAGGCCGCTGCCGATCGTGTCGTCGCCCATGCCGGTGCCGAAGCTGCTCTTCCAGCCGAGACCCATCTCCTGGAGCGGGGCGGCCTCGGGCTCCGGTCCGACGTGGCCGGCGTCGCCGGCGCCGTGGGTCTTGCCGAAGGAGTGCCCTCCGGCGATGAGGGCGACGGTCTCCTCGTCGTTCATGGCCATGCGCCGGAACGTCTCACGGACGTCGACGGCTGCGGCGAGCGGGTCCGGGTTGCCGTTGGGACCCTCGGGGTTCACGTAGATGAGGCCCATCTGGACTGCCGCCAGAGGGTTCGCGAGCTCGCGCTCGCCGCTGTAGCGCTCGTCCGCAAGCCAGGTGCGCTCGGCGCCCCAGTCGATGTCGTCCGGCTCCCAGATGTCCTCGCGACCGCCGCCGAACCCGAACGTCGTGAACCCCATCGACTCCAGGGAGCAGTTGCCGGCCAGGATGATGAGGTCAGCCCACGAGATCCTGCGGCCGTACTTCTGCTTGATCGGCCAGAGCAGCCGGCGTGCCTTGTCGAGGTTCACGTTGTCGGGCCAGCTGTTGAGGGGGGCGAACCGCTGTGCTCCCGCGCCTCCTCCTCCGCGACCGTCACTGATGCGGTAGGTGCCGGCGCTGTGCCACGCCATGCGGATGAAGAGCGGGCCGTAGTGGCCGTAGTCGGCCGGCCACCAGGGCTGCGAGTCCGTCATCAGGGCGAAGAGGTCGCGCCGCACGGCCTCGAGGTCGAGAGTGGCGAACTCGGCGGCGTAGTCGAAGTCCGGACCCATCGGGTCCGCGGCCGGGGGGTTGCGGTGCAGCACCGTCAGGTCGAGCTGGTCGGGCCACCACTCCCGGACCCTCATCTCTCCGGCCGCGCGGACCGTGGTCGTGTTCTCGTCGGGCATGTCGATCTCTCCTCTCGTGATGCGGGCGCGGACGTTGGGGGACGGGTCCGCGCCGTGTTCATCCGCTGGTCTCTTCCTTGCTCTGACACGCGGCGCACACGCCGCGGAACTGGACGGTCACCGCGTCGGGGCGCCCGATGCGCGCGACCTCGGCGGTGGCCTGGATGGTGCCGATTTCGCGGTCGTCGATGTCGCGCACGAGCCCGCAGCGCGTGCACACGAAGTGATGGTGCCGGGTCTGGTTCGCGTCGTAGCGGGCCGGGCCGGGCGTGAACAGGACCCGCGTGATCAGCCCGCGCTCCGTGAGGGTCGCCAGCGTGCGGTACACGGTGTCGAGCGAGATGGTCGGGACTCGTGTTCGTACCGCGCGATAGACAGTCTCGACGTCCGGGTGTGTCTCGTCGGCGGCGATCACGCGCAGGATCTCCAGTCGCTGGTGCGTGAGGCGAAGGCCTGCTTTGCGGAGACCTTGCGAGAGCTGCTCGACGCGACGCTCGACTTCTCTGGCTCGGGCGGTCACCGCACTCCTCTCCGCGAGGCTCGGCCTGGCGCGGGCGGATCTTATCGCCAATGATTCCTATATGGGAAGGAGACGACAGAAACAAACATGGCACTGAGTCTGGGCGGCGGCGCGGCCGCCGACACTCCCAGTCTAGACGCGTGCTCGTCCGTCTCGGGCTCGCGCCGTTGTCGTCGCCGGCCCCGGCGCGCGGCCGGTCGACTTGAGCCGGGCGCCGACGAGAGCGCCTCGAAGGCGATCTATTCGAGGAAGTCCGCCGGCGTGCTCGTGTCTTCCGGCACCGGCCGGTAGGCAGGCGGCGAGAGGAGCGCCGGAGCCGGAGTCGCCGACGGGCTCGGGCTCGGGGTGGCGGACGTGCTCGGACTGGGCGACGGCGATGGCGACGGAGTGGGCTGAGGCATCGGCACGCGGAAGCACCCCGGCTTCGCGCGCACGAGGTAGCGGATGAGGCGCCGCGAGTTCCCGGCTGTGAGGTGTGCGCCGTCGTAGAAGCCGTTCGGGCTACCGCCGAACGTCTTGAGGTTCAGGGCGTTCACCACGGAGAACTGGCGGTGCCCATGGAGCCTGGCGAGGTAGTTGCGCAGCCAGCGTTGCTTGACGCCCCAGCCGACCCTCTCGAAGGCCTCACGGACCGTCGGCTGATACGGCATGATCACGATGAGGGGCCGGATGCCGTTGCGGTTGAGCAGTTGGAGCGTGCGCGAGAAGTAAGCCTTCGCGCGCGTGTTGCCAGGGAGCTTGTGGTTGCCCGCCTTGGCCAGCATCTTGGCGCTCAGATATCCTCGCAGCGACTGCTGGAGCGTGCGTCCCGCCGCCCGCCTGCGGTCGTAGCTGTTCCACCACAGCATCCCGTCGAAGCCGAAGCGGCGCCCGTTGAGCAGATTGCGTTTCGGCGCCTTCGCCGCCGCCGGGAGCTCCGCTGCGATGAGTGACGCGGGGAACGCCTGGGAGAGCCGCTCGTCGTCGATGAGGCCCGGAGCCATCGGCACGTCGGCGAGAGTCGTCGCCTGGACGCACCAGATCACCGCCGGCGGCTGGTCGGGGTGGTTCCTGAGGAGCCAGTCGGTCACCGCCCAGGCGTCCTCCGGCCGGCCGTTGTGGAAGGCGAAGTTGAACGCCGGGAGCTTCGTCTGGTTGCGTATCGTCGCCGGGTCCATGCGGAGCGCGCGCGATCCCCCGAAGACGACGACCCGCGGGACGTCCGGCATCTCCTCGGCCACGTCGAGCTTGAAGCTGCGGTCCCATCCTTGCGAGACGTACTTCTTCAGCTGCCACGTGGGGGTGGCGTCGTCTCCGCTCGCGATGACCGGCAGTGAGACACCTAGGAGCACGGCCGCCCCCAACGCTACGAGGACGAGCCTGACACGCCGGCTGTCGAACGAAGAATGCGCTTCCCACACCCCTTTCCGCGCCTGAGGGTACCAACGGGCGTCGGTGCTCTCAAGAAGGCGGGGCTCCTGCGTCGCGGCAGGCGGGAGCGACGCGTACAGCTATGGCGCGGGTCGGTGGGGCGCCCCCGCACGCGCCGAAGTGCGCCTGTGCAGCGATATTGCCGACCGTCGCCGGCGGCGCATCTTTCGCGGAGGGCCAGATTCGGCGCCTCTCGCGGGATTGCGTGATCGCGGCCAGATTTTACGCAGTCTTTGCATCACCTGCGGGCCGGACAGGAGATCGCGACCCCTATCCGGCCTTGACACCGCTGTACAGATGTTCAACACTATGAACATGTGGACAGCACCCGAAGACCGCAAGACGTCAGCCGTGATCCGGGACACGGCGGCCGGGTTGTTCGCCGAGCGCGGCGTCGCCGGCGTGACGATCCGCGACATCGCCGCCGCCGCCGGCGTGTCTCCTGCTCTCGTCATCCATCACTTCGGCTCCAAGGAGGGCCTCAGGGAGGCGGTGGACGCTCACGTGGCTGCTTCCGTGGAGGCCATGCTCGCCGAGCTGGCGCACGTCCCGGCGGGGGAAGATGAGGCCGCGTTCGTCCGGTCCCTGGCCTTGGAGCTTGACCGGCAGCCGGCGCTTGCCGGCTACGTGCGCCGGCTGCTCATCGACGACGGTCCCGCGGGGGACGCGCTCTTCGACCGGCTGTTCGAGGTCACGGTGCAGGCGCTGGACGGCCTCGTCGCGCAGGGCGTCGTGAGCCCGGCTCGCGACGCGCGCGTGCGCGCGGCGTTCCTGCTCGTCGGCGATCTGGGCTTGATGCTCCTGCGGCGGCAGGTGACACGCGTCCTCGGCGAGGACCCGTTCACGATGCCCGGTCTGGGGCGCTGGACGGCCGAGGGCATGGACATCTACACGCGTGGCATGTTCATCAGCGGTGGTGAGGCGACGTGACCGCCGCTGTGGAGACCCGCGGGCTGAGCAAGACCTACGGGGCCGTGCGCGCCCTCGTCGATCTCGACCTCACGGTGGAGCCCGGTCAGGTGTTCGCCTTCCTGGGCCCCAACGGCGCCGGCAAGTCCACGACCATCCGTCTCCTCCTGGCGCTGCAGCGCCCGAGCGCCGGCTCGGCCCGGCTGCTCGGCCGGGACGCCCACACCGATCGGGTCGCCATCCATCGCCGCGTCGGGTACCTGCCCGGCGACCTCGAGCTGTACCCCCGTCTGACCGGGCGCCGCCTGATCGACTGGTTCGCGCGCGCCCGGGGCGGCGCGGACCGGGCGATCATCGATGCGCTCGTCGAGCGGTTCGGCGTCGTGACCGACCGCCCTGTCAAGGAGCTCTCCAAGGGCAACCGGCAGAAGATCGGCATCGTGCTCGCCTTCATGTCACACCCGGAGCTCCTGATCCTCGACGAACCCACGGTCGGCCTCGACCCTCTCATGCAGAGCGAGTTCGAGGCGCTCGTCCGCGAGACGGTCGCCGAGGGCAGGACCGTGTTCCTCTCTTCGCACGAGCTGGACGAGGTGCAGCGCCTGGCCGACGGTGTGGCCATCATCAAGAAGGGCCGCCTGCTCGTGACGGACACCGTCGAAGGGCTGCGGCGGAGCGTGCCCAGCAAGATGGAGGTGCGGTTCCCCCGCCCCGTGGACCGGGAGCGCTTTCTGGCGCTGGACGGCGTGCGCGTCTCGGAGGCAGGGGTGTCGGGTGGGAGCGACGCCGGCGCCGGCGACGACGGGCCCGACGGTACACGGCTCGAGTTCGAGCTTACCGGCGACCTCGCGCCGCTCCTGCGCCTCATCGCCGACTACGAGCCCGCCGAGCTTCTCTCACGTCGCCCCGACCTCGACGAGCTCTTCCTCGACCTGTATCGCGATCCCGCGGAGGAGGTCGGAGATGCGCGCTGAGGTGCTGAAGCTCGACCTCCTGCTGCGCCGCCGACTGCTGCTCGCCTACGCTGCCGGGCTCGCGCTGTACGTGCTGGTCATCGTCGTGCTGTACCCGCAGTTCAAGGACTCGACAAGCCTGGACAACATCACCAAGGGCGGCTCGGCGGCGGCGGCGCTGTTCGGGGTCACCGGCGCGCTCACCTCGCCGGGCGGTTGGCTCAACGGCAACATCTACGCCAACTTCTTCCCGCTGATCATGCTCCTGGTGACCATCGGCTACGGCGCCGCCGCAGTCGCGGGCCAGGATGAGGACGGCACTCTGGGTCTGCTCGCCGTCCTGCCTGTGCGCCGGGACAGCATCGTGGCGCAGAAGGCGGGGACCATGGCGCTCCAGGCGCTGGCGTTGGGCCTCGCGGTGGCGGTCCCCGTACTGGTGGGGCGCTCCTTCGAACTGGCGGTCACGCCCGCGCACGTCCTCGCCATCTCAGGGACCACCATGCTCATGGGCTTGGACTTCGGACTCATCGCCCTGGCCGTCGGCGCGGCCACGGGCAGTCGCGGGGCGGCGCTCGGGGCGGCGAGCGCTGTCGCTGCGGTCGCGTACCTGGTCAGCTCACTGGCGCCGGTGGTGCACTGGCTCCGGCCGGCTCGATATGTATCGCCCTTCTACTGGGCCGTAGGACACGACCAGATCGTCTCAGGGGTGAGCGCCTCCGACTGGTTGGTGCTCGCCGCGGTGGGCGTGTGCGCGCTGGCTGCAGCCGTCGCCGCGTTCCGTCGCCTCGACGTGCACTGACCGCCCGGAACGGGGCGAGGGTGAGGAGACCAAGCAGAGCTGCCTGGGCGTCTGAGCCGGTCAGACGATGGCGTTCTCCACGGCGATCGCCGCCGCGGCCGTCCGGTTGGGCGCCTGCAGTTTGTCCAGCAGCTTGCCCACGTGCAGGCGCACAGTCCCGGTGCTGAGCTGCAGGCGCGCCGCGATCTCGGCGTTGCTGAGGCCCTCCACGAGGAGTGCGAGCACCTGGCGTTCGCGGTGTGTGAGATCGGCGCCCGGACCGCTGCTGTGCCGCCGCTCGAGGATCGTCCGCAAGGCGTTGCTGTCCACGTGCCCACGGCCCTTGGTCGCGTCGTGGATGGCCTGGGCGATGACCTCGGGGTGGGAGTCCTTGACCAGATAGCTGATGGCGCCGGCGTCCAGGGCATTCTCCACCAGTATGCTTTCCCCGCCGCCGGAGAGGACGACCACCTGCACCTTTGGGTACTCGCTGCGGATCCGCGCCGTTGCCTCGGCGCCGTCCATCACCGGCATGGTCAGGTCCATGAGGACCACGTCCGGCTTCGCCAGGGGCACGAGCTCGAGCGCCTCGAGGCCCGTCTCGGCCTCGCCGACGACGTCCAGCGTCGCGTCGCGCGTGAGAAGTACCTTGAGGCCCTCACGCACCATCTCGTGGTCGTCGACGATGAGGACCCTGACCCGCTGCCCTGACATGACCGCTCGCCTCCCGGCGCCGCTGTTGCCGGGTCTGCGCCGCCGCCGGCGACGGGCAGACCATCGTGCTCTCCTGCCTAGTCTGCCCCAGACCCGTGGTCGAGGGAGGCGCGCGCCGTCGACTCTGCCGGTGACCGACTGTTCAACATCATTCATGCTTGTTTGGGTTCCATTCACGATCAATCATGATCCGGTGCGTATTCCCCTTGACACATGATCATCTGGTCATAGGATGCGATCAAGTTTGAACGGTCATGATTGTTGCCGCTCCACTATCGACACGGTCCGGGGTTGGGGGATGGCCCGCAGGCGCAGAGGTTCAAAGGGGGACGGAGTGGCCACACCTGCTCCACGCGAGATGCTCCCGGCAGAGCGCCGGGCCCGCATCGTCGCGGCGCTCAAGGACAAGCGTGCCGTGCGTGTACCTGCCCTCAGCGAGGACCTCGGCGTCTCCGAGATCACCATCCGCCGCGACCTTCTGCTGCTTGAGCAGGAGGGGGTGCTCGACCGCACCTACGGCGGCGCGGTGCTCAAGCGGCAGCTTTCGGTCGAGCCGCGCTGGGAGGAGGCGGTAGTCACCCACGCGGACCAGAAGGACGCGATCGCTGCCGCGGCGGCGGAGATGATCGAGCCGCAGGACACCGTCTTCTTCGGCTCGGGCACCACGGTCGTCAACATACTGCGGCACGTCGACCCCGACCTCGAGGCGCGCGTGGTCACGCACAGCCTCGCGGTTGCGGCCGAGGCTCGCGGGCTGAGGCTCGAGGTGCTGTTTCTCGGTGGTCTCTACAGGCCGCAACTGGACGCCGTGGACGGCAACTGGCCGCTCGACATGATCAAGCAGGTGTACGCCGACAAGGCGTTCCTGGGCGCCGACTGCCTCGACCTGCGGGCCGGTCTCACCACGCCGAGCATGGCGATGGCGACGATCGAGCTGGCCATGATCCGCCGCACGCGCGGCGAGGTGATCGTGCTTGCCGACTCCAGCAAGATCGGTCTGGTCGGCCCGCTCGTCATCTGCCCGCTCGACCAGATCGACGTGGTCCTGGTCGACCGCGGTATCGACCCCGCGCTGGTCAAGCAGTTCCAGCGCGCCGGTCCTCAGTGTGAAGTGGTGTGAGGCCGTGAGGCCCGATGACGAAGAAAGGGTGGACGAGGTGGTGACGGTCGAGCATCTGACCCCGGAGGCGGCGATAGCCCGCATCCCAGACTGGAACGGCCTCGACGTGCAGGTCGAGACGCTGGGCGGCGGCATCACCAACCACAACTACGTCGTGACGGTCACCGGCCGCCCAGACCTTCCATGGGGCGGCAAGTACGTCATGCGCATTCCCGGCCAGGGCAGCGACCTGTTCATCGACCGCGAGGTCGAGCACCAGAACGCCCTCTCGGCCTCGCAGGCCGGTGTCTCACCTCCCGTGCTGTACAGCCTCGAGCCCGAGATGTGCACCGTGGTGCCGTTCATCGAGGCCGTCACGATGCACCCCGAGGACCTCGCCGGTCACCGCGACCGGCTGGAGAAGGTCGTCGACGCGGTGCGGCAGTATCACGACAGGGCCGAGTTCGTGAACCGGATCTACGTCTTCGACATGATCCGCGAGTATCTGGACATGGCGCGCGGCGTCGACGCGCCGTTCCCCGAGGACATCGACTGGATGCTCGGCTTGAGCGACGAGATCGAGCAGGCGATGAAGCGCGACCAGCCGGCCGACGTGGCCTGCCACTGCGATTTGCTGTCGGAGAACTTCATGCTCGAGGAGAGCGGCAAGATGTGGGTCATCGACTGGGAGTACGGCGGCAAGACCGACCCGTACTTCGACCTTGGTGACTTCTGTGTCGAGCACCCCTTGTCCGACGACGAGGAACATCTCATCATTGAGCGCTACTGCGGGACCTTCGACGAGGCCCGATATGCGCGGATGATGCTGCACAAGCTCGTCGCCGACCTATGGTGGAGCATCTGGGCGATGATCCAGGTGCGGCAGTCGAAGCTCGACTTCGACTTCTACGAGTACGGCATGAACCGGGTGGCGCGCTTCCACACCAACGCCGCCAGGCCCGAGTTCCCGTCGTGGCTCGCGACGGTCTAGCGAAGGACGGGAGCAACCTATGAGCGACGACATGACACGGCCGGCGGGGGAGATGGGCCCCGACGTCGGCATGGGCAAGGTCGACCCCGAGCTGGCGCGCCAGTTCCAGGAGGAGGCCGTCCGCGTGGTCAAGGCCGGTGAGGAGCAGGGCGTCCACCTGCGCATCATCGGGGCCCTCGCGTTCTGGCACCACTGCCCCCAGTTCGGTTTCATCCAGGAGAAGCTCAACCGCGTCTACACGGACATCGACTTCGCCGGCTATGGCAAGGAGAACGACGCGATCCGCAAGTTCTTCGTCTCGATCGGCTACGGCGAGGACCTCGAGATCAACGCGTTCCACGCCGAGGGCGGCCGCCTCATCTTCAACAATCCCACGAACCACATCCATGTCGACGTGTTCATGGACAAGCTCGACTTCTGCCATCCCATCCCCTGGAAGGGCCGGCTGGAGGTCGACTCGCCGACGATCCCGCTCGCCGAGCTCATCCTCGAGAAGATGCAGATCGTCAAGATCAACGAGAAGGACATCATCGACACGATCATGCTGCTCCGCGAGCACGAGATCTGCGGAGACGATGAGGACCACATCAACGCCCAGCGCGTCGCCAAGCTGTGCGCCGGGGAGTGGGGGCTGTGGCGCACCACCAGCATGAACCTCGAGAAGGTACGCGACTACCTGCCGCACCTCGATCTCCAGGACGAGGACAAGACGATCGTCGCGCAGCGTGTCGCCGAGCTGAAGAGCGCCATGGACGACTACCCCAAGGGTACGCGCTGGAAGCTGCGCGCCAAGGTGGGCGACAAAGTCAAGTGGTACAACGAGATCGACTAGGCGGAGGCGGCTGACGAATGGGACTCTTCAGTAAAAAGGGCGGCTCCGCCGGCAAGCGCATCCGGATTTTCTACATGACCGACGTGCACGGGTCGGAGCGCACCTATCGCAAGTTCGTCAACTCGGCCAAGTTCTACAAGGTCGACCACCTGATCATGGGCGGCGACATCGAGGGCAAGTTCCTCGTGCCGATCGTGGACGAGGGCGGCGGGCACCATCGGGTCACGCTCCAGGAGGAGCTCTTCCACCTCGACGGCGAGGACGAGCTCAACGGGATCAAGGAGCGCATCGAGACACTCGGCTTCTATTACGTGATCGTCGATGAGGACGAGATCCGCGCGATGCAGGACGACCAGAGTCTGGTGGACGCCGCCTTCAAGCAGGAGGCGCACGCCCGGCTCGAGCGCTGGATCGCCCTCGCCGACGAGCGCCTCGCCGGCACCGACATCAAGATGTACGTGACCGGCGGCAACGACGACCCGCAGGAGCTCATCGACACGCTCGAGGAGAAGCAGAGCGAGCGTGTCATCAACTGCGAAGGCCGCATCGTCATGCTTGACGACACCTTCCCGATGGCCAACTGCGGCTACAGCAACCCCACACCGTGGGACACACCACGTGAGACGGACGAGGAGACGCTGGAGAAGTACCTGGAGGACTCGCTCCAGGGTATCGACGACTTCACCAGCGCGATCTTCAACTTCCACGTGCCTCCCTACGACTCCACGCTCGACGATTGTCCGAAGCTCGACTGGTCGACGGATCCGCCGGCTCCCATCATCGTCGCCGGCGTGCCGCAGTCGGCGCCGGCCGGGAGCCACGCGGTCCGCAATGTGGTCGAGCGCCATCAGCCGCTGCTGGTGCTCACCGGGCACATCCACGAGTCACGAGGCTTGGTCAAGGTCAAACGCTCAACTGTCGTGAACCCGGGCAGCGAGTACGGCGAGGGGGTCTTGAGGGGGTGCATCCTGACACTCGAGCCGGGCAAGATCGTCGGTTATCAGATGACGTCGGGGTGAGCTGCGCACGCGCAGCCGGGACGTATCTGTCACAAGGTCCAAGAGACTGACACAGGGGGAGAGATGGCTACAACCGCAGCCAAACCCGAAGTTTTCAGCCGCAAGGCATCGGGGCTGTCCAGGGTGATGTCACCTTGGTCGGCGTTCATGTACAACTTCCTGACCATGGGCGTGATCTTCCCGTGGACGTTCGTGTGGGCGCCGGCGGCGTTCCCGGGCGTCTCCGTGTGGAAGGCATGCCTGCTCGCGATCTTCCTCGAGCTCCCGATCGCGCTCGCCTACGTGTGGATGGCCACGGCCATGCCACGCTCCGGTGGCGACTACGTGTTCCAGAGCCGCGTGCTCGGCGGCGCCATCGGCTTCCCGGTGGTCATGAGCGGCTTCGTCATCTGGATCCTCCAGTGGGTAGCGCTCGCCGGCTGGCTGCTCGCCACTCTCGGCGTCGCCCCGCTGCTCATGGGCCTGGGCGTGAACTGGAACAACCAGAGCCTCATCGACGCAGCCGTCTGGGTGCAGTCGTCAGCCGGCGTCGTCACCGTCAGCATCATCGGCGCCGCGGCGATGGCGATCCTGCTGGTCACGGGCTTCAAGAACTACGTGCGCCTGCAGTACTTCATGTTCGCCGCGACCGGCATCCTCGTGGTCATCCTGCTCGTGCAGTTCCTGCGCACCTCACCGGCGCAGTTCGCGCTCGACATCAACCACTTCGCCAGCGTGGTCGACGGTCGCCAGGGCTACTATCAGTGGCTGCTCAAGGACGTCTCCAGCGCGGGCGTGAACCTGCACCCGAAGATCATCTTCAGCGCCATCCTGCTGGCCACTCCGATCGTGTGGACCAGCCTGCAGTGGGCCACCTACTCGGTGGAGCAGGGCGGCGAGATCAAGGGCGCCCGCGTCTTCAAGAACCAGATGTTCATCATCGTCGGCTCGATGATCGCCATGGGCATCGCTCTCGCGCTCATCGCCTGGGCCGAGGAGCGGGCCGTCGGTACCGCCTTCTTCAACGCCGTGTCGCACTCCTACTACTACGGAGTCAGCGCGTCCGGGGAAGGCATCGGCAGTGTGCTGCCCTTCCCGGGCATGTTCGCGATCGTGATCTCCAACAACTGGTTCATCACGATCCTCGTGGCCGTCAGCTTCATGCTCGCCTCGCTGCAGATCACCTGCAACTGCTACATCGGCATGACCCGCGTCATGGTCGGCATGTCGCTCGACCGCACACTTCCCGCCTGGATCTCCAAGGTGAACCCGCGCTTCCGCTCGCCTGTCAACGCGCACCTTCTTTACTTCATTCTCGGCAGCGCCGTCATCGTCGGCTACAACTACCTCGGCTGGTGGACCAGCATGACGCTGGGCGTCACGCTGGCCTGCGGCTACGTCTTCGTCATCAGTTGCCTCGCCGCCGCCTTGCTGCCGTACCGGGCCAAGGCGCTCTATGAGGCATCGCCGGGGGCCAAGTACACCCTCGGCGGGTTCCCGCTGGTCACCGTGTTCGGCGTCATCGGCTTCGTGTTCGGCCTGTGGGCGCTGATCATGTTCCTGACCAACTCGGCCTACGGCCTCACCGGCACCACGCCGTACGTCGTCGTGGCCGGCATCTTCCTCGTCTCCCTGGTCGGCTACTGGATCGGCCGCGCCTACAACAAGGGCAAGGGCATCGACGTCAACTACGCCTTCCTCGAGGTGCCGCCGGAGTGAGCCGGCGCACCATCTGAGGCGCTCTTCGAAGGGGGCGCCGGGGCCGCAGGGCCTCGGCGCCCCCTTCGCGTGCGCGTGCGCGCGTGACAGAATGGCCGGGCACGCCATCTCCCCGACCCAGAGGTCACCAATGGGCACCCCCGACACCATCGCCGTCGAGAACGCGCATATGCCGCCGTTCTTCGCCAAGACCCCGATCTCCATCGCGCGCGGCGAGGGGGTGTGGGTGTGGGACGAGGAGGGCCGGCGGTACCTGGACCTCACCGCCGGCTGGGGCGTGACCAGTATCGGGCACGCCCATCCCGTCATCGTGCGCGCGCTGACGGAGCAGGGCGCGCGCATCCTCCAGAACCCGGACTCCGGGCTCACGTACTCCCCGGCGCGGGCGAGCCTGCTCGAGTTGCTCGCCGGGATCCTGCCCGCCGGGCTCACCCGCGTCTTCTTCACCAACAGCGGCGCGGAGGCCAACGACGCCGCGGTCAAGCTCGCGCGTAAGGCGACCGGCCGCACCGACGTCATCGCCACCGACGGCAGCTTCCACGGCCGCACCATCAGCATGGTCTCCGCCACCGGCCAGGCCAGGCACCGCGACAAGTTCCGGCCACTGATGCCCGGGTACCGGTTCGTGCCCTACGGCGACGCCGCCGCGGTGGTGTCTGTCATGGACGACGAGGTCGCCGCCGTCATCGTCGAGCCCGTCCAGGGAGAGGGCGGCGTGCGCGTCCCGGCTCCGGACTACCTGCGCGAGCTCTCGCGGCTGTGCCACACGAACGGCGCGCTGCTGGTCGTCGACGAGGTGCAGACCGGGTTCTGCCGCACGGGTCCGATGTTCGCGTCGGCGACCGCCGGCGCGGAGGTCGACCTCCTCACCATGGCCAAGGGCATCGCCGGCGGCTTCCCGCTGGGCGCGTTCGCGATGACGGATGCCGTGGCGGACCGGCTGGAGGCCGGCGACCACGGTGGCACGTACTGCGGCAACCCGCTGGCCTGCGCGGTGGCCGAGGCGGTGATCCGCCACCTCATCGACCAGGGCGTGGCTGCACACGTGGAGGACTTGGGCGCGCGGGCGCTCGGGCGCATGCTCTCGTGGCGCGAGCGCTTCCCCGGCGTGGCCGGCGCCCGCGGCGCCGGCCTGCTGCTGCTGGCCGAGTTCGTGGACGAGCAGACCGCCGCCGCCGTGGCCGCGGAGTGCCTGCGTCGCGGCGTGTTCGTGCGGCAGACGCAGGGCACCGGCATCCGCGTGTTCCCGGCACTGACCATCAGCGTCGAGGAGCTCGACCTGGGGCTGGGCCTGCTGGAGGAGTCGATCGCCGCGGTCGCGGGCTGAGGCTGGGCCGCGGCGCAGCGTGGGCGGGGGCGGCAGGGGCGGAGCACGAACGAGGAGGGTGACGTGGCGCGGGTGAGCGTACTGGGGCTCGGTGCGATGGGGAGCAGGCTGGCGACGGTCCTGCTCGAGTGCGGTCATGAGGTGACGGTGTGGAACCGCTCCGCCTCTGAGCGGGCAGGCGCGGTGGCCGCGGCCGGCGCGGCGCGAGCCGCCTCGCCGGCCGAGGCCGCCGGCGCAGCCCCTTTGGTGCTGATGTGCGTCGCCGACTACGCGGCGGCCGACGAGGTGCTCTCCGCGCCTGGCCTGCTCGAGGCGCTCGCCGGGCGGACGTTCGTCCAGTTCACCAACGGCGCCGAGCGGGAGGTGCGCGCGCAGCTCGCGCGGGTGTCGGGCGCCGGCGCGAGCATGCTGTCCGGCGCCATCGCCGCCTACCCGCGGCACATCGGCCGCCCGGATGCGCTGATCCTGTACGCCGGCGACGCCGCCGCGTTCGCCCAGCACCAGGTCACGCTGGCCGATCTGGCCGGCGGCCAGCGCTTCGTCGGCGAGGATCCGGGGCCGATGAACGCGGTCTACGTGTCGTCGTTCGCGTTCTACTACGCCGCTTTGGGCGGCTTTCTGGAGGCGGCGGCCCTGGCGCAGGCGCGAGGAGTGCCCCCGCGCGAGCTCGCCGCCGCCCTGCCCGGCATCGTCGCGCTGCTGCTCGACCACGTCGACGACGCGGCGCGGCGCATCGAGGAGGCCGACTACGCCGGCGACCAGGCCACGGTCGACATCCATGTGGCCGGTTCCTCGCGCCGCCTGGGCGCCTTCGCCGAGCTGGGCGTGCAGTCGCTGATGACGAACGCCTGGGTGGACTACTGCCGCCAGGCGACGGAGGCGGGAGACGGCGGCGCGGACATCGCCGCCGTCTTCAAGCGCGTCGCCGCCGGCCGGGCGGCCGAGGCCTGACGCGGGTCAGTCTCGAGGCGGGACCTGCTGCAGCGACCAGGTGTTGCCGTCGGGGTCGCTGAAGTATACGAAGCGGCCCCAGGGGAGGTCCTGGACCTCGCCGACATCGAGGCCGCGACCGACGAGCTCCGCACGCGCGGCATCCGCGTCCTCGACGACGATCTGGAGCCCCCTGACCGACCCCGGCGTCGCGTCCGTGATGCCTTCGCCAATCGAGATGGAGCACGCCGACCCGGGAGGAGTGAGCTGCACGAAACGGAGCTTGGGGTTCACGCGCTGGTCGACGTCGAGGGTGAACCCGACCTTATCGCGGTAGAACGCGATCGCGCGGTCGACGTCGGAGACGGGCACGGGCACGAGTTCGAGCTTCCAGTCCATCGGTCGTCCTTTGCTCCGGGGGCACTGCCCGGTTGATACCCGGGAGCGAGGAGGAGTCGAGAGGCGGCCGTCGCCGAGGGATGGGCTGCGGCGGACAGAGTCAAAGGGTCAACGAAGAGGGGCGGGGCCTCGCGGCCCCGCCCCTCGGCGGTCGTCACGCGGCGGCATGGGCGACGCCGCGGTGACTGAGGCGTGGATTCCTCAGTCGCCTTCCGCCTTGGAACCATCGGTGACGATGCCGTCGGTCGAGCGCGGCGTGAAGTCGGGGATCCGCGGGATGTAGCGGGTCTCGGGACCTGGCATCGCGGTGGGGTTGTAACCGCTGGTGGTCATGTCGTGCCTCCGTTGCTTGCGCCCCGTCGTTGTCGGGGGTCATCTCTCTCGCGTCCGGTGGGGCATCAAAAAAGCCCCCCGGTCGCCAAGGACCGGAGAGCACCGTTGCTCTCGACTCAGTTGGGCACACCGTTGTGCCGCCCGCAGAGTAGCACAATGCCCGCCGGGCGGGCAAGGGAAACGCGGCGGGCGGGAGGGCGCGGCCGGCGGCAGGGCCGCCGCGCCCGTCACGCCTTGAGCTCGTCGGCGGTGACGACCGCCTCGGCCACGTCGCGGAGGCTGCGGCGTTTGTCCATGGCCAGCTTCTGCAGGCGTTTGAACGCCTCGGGCTCGCTGATGCCGCCCTTCATGAGGATGCCCTTGGCGCGGTCGAGCAGCTTGCGCGTCTCGAGCCGCTCCTTGAGGTCGTCGACCTCTTGCACGAGCAGGCGCATCTCGGCGAAGCGGCTGGCGGCGACCTGCATGGCGGGGCGGAGGTCGTCGCGCGAGAACGGCTTGACCACGTAGCCCATGGCGCCGGCCTGCGCCGCCTCGTCCACCAGGCCGGCTTGCGAGAACGCCGTCAGCATGACGACCGGGGCGATGGCCTCGTCGCTGATGGTGCGCGCCGCCTGGATGCCGTCGACGTTCGGCATCTTGACGTCCATGAACACGAGGTCCGGAGTGGTGGCGCGCGCCAAAGCGACGGCCTCGGCGCCGTCGCGCGCCTCACCGACCACCTCGTGGCCCTCCTCCTCCAGCATCTCGCGGAGGTCCATCCGGATGAGCGCCTCGTCTTCGGCGATCAGTACACGCATGCTGGCTCTCAGTGCTCCTCGGTCTTGGCGCGGCCTCAAACCGCCCCGGGTTCCAGCGGCACGCTGATGGCGATGCTGGTGCCGCCGTCTGTGTCGTTCATCGCCAGCGTGCCGCGCAGGTCCTCCTCCACGAGCGTGCGCACGATGGAGAAGCCCAGGCCCCGGGAGGTCGTGAGATCCACACCGGGGGCCAGTCCGCGGCCGTCGTCGCGCACCACCAGCGTCAGCGCGCCGCCCTCGCGGCGCGCGTCCACAGTGACGGTACCCGGCGCGCCCGGCGCGAACGCGTGCTCCAGCGCATTGTGCACGAGCTCGGTGAGCGCGAGCGCCAGAGACGTCGCCATGCTCGCGCCGATCTCGCCGGTGCTGCCGGAGACGTGCACGGTCGCTCCGGCGTCGTTGCCGACGGCGCCGCTGCGGACCAGTTCGACGACGCGGCGGGCGACGGAGACGAAGTCGACGCACTCGTCGTCGGAGTGCGCGAGCAGGTCGTGGACGGCGGCCATGGAGGCGGTGCGCGCCGTCGCCTCGTCGAGCGCGCGCCGCACCTCCTCGCTGCTGCTTCGCCGGGCCTGCATGCGCAGCAGCGAGGCGATCGTCTGGAGGTTGTTCTTCACCCTGTGGTGGACCTCGCGGATGGTGGCCTCCTTGACCGTGATCTCGCGCTCTCGGCGGCGGGCCTCGGTGAGGTCCTCCACGAGGACCAGCACGCTGGCGGCCAGCGCCATCGAGCGGTAGCTCAGGGTGTGGCCGGCCACCTCGAGCTCGGCGGCGAGCGCACCCGACGCGCCGAGCAGCGGCGCGATGCCGCGCCCGCCGCCGGGCAGCTCGGAAGCGTGCATGCCGGTGACGCGCTTCTCGACGCCGGCGTTGCGCATGATGCTCACGGCGTTGGGCGAGGCGTAGGTGACGATGCCGCGGTGGCTGACGCGCAGGACGCCGTCCCCGGCGCGGCGCAGCGCCCAGTACGGCTTGCCCGAGCGGCGATCCAGCAGCGGGCCGTCGCGAAGCGTGGCCAGCAGCTCCCGCGCGGACTCGATGAAGGCGTTCTCCATGCGGCTCGTGGTGTTCTCGACCTGCTCGCCGAAGGTGCGCAGGACCACACCGATGGAGGCCGGCGAGCCTATCGGGTAGGCCTCGGTGGTCTCCGTGCCGCCGCCCCTGGTGGTGCGCTGCGCACCCATGACGGGCTCGCGGCCCTCCGCCGCCGCATAGGCCTCGGGCTCATCTTCACGTCGCAGAACGAGCCCGGCGCGCGACCCGGGGATGGGGTCGGCGGCTGTGCTGGGGCGGGCGTCGGCGAGGATCGCCAGGTCGCCCGCCCGGTTCACCACCGCCAGCGAAGCGTCTCCGTACCACAGGTCGGCGATGAGCTGTAGGTTGCTCGCGACGTTCTCGAGGTGCTCGATGACGCCGTGTGCGAGGCCGAGTGTGGGGGTCGCGCGGGGCATGTGGTCAGTATACGTGGGGGGCGCCGGCCGGTCCGGGAAGTCCCGGCCGGCGCCCGTCCTTTCACTGCAGCGCGAAGTCGTCCAGGCCGACGAAGCCGGAGGACTCGAGGCAGCAGAACACCGCGGCCGCCGAGGGGCCGTGGGTGGTCTGAGGGAGCAGGCGGAACGTGTGCCAGTCGGGCACCGCGACGATGTCGCTGCCGTAGCCGAGCGTGCGGCCGTCCGCCTCGGGGTCGTTGTGCGCGACACCGCGCGTCATGAAGGAGTCGAGCCCGTCTCCCGCGAGGGTGACGATCTCCAGTTCCCCCAGCTCGTCCGTGTACCAGAGCTGGAGTTCCGTGACCATCTCGCTGTCGACGAGGCTTCGGATGCTGGTCGGGAGTGCAGTCATGTCATCTTCCTTTGCGGCCCGTATCCGTGTACTGGTCGGCGAGGCGTGAGTGACTCGCCGTGGAGCTGTCTGGTGTGCCCGGTCGCCTCCCTCCGCCGCGGTCCGCCAACGAAAAACGCCCCCCGGTCCGCAAAGACCGGAGAGCGCCGTTGCTCTCGCTGCACAACGATGTGCGGGCTCAGGGTACCACGTCGGCGCGGGAAGAGGAGGTCCGCCCCCGGCTGCTCCAGGGGGGGAGGGACTGGGCGAGTGGGCGAGTGGGCGAGTGGGCCGGCCGGGGGTGGGGGACAGGGATGTGCCCGGAACGCTCGCGGACGTTCGAGCGTACGTAGCCCGAACGACATCTGTCCTACCTGTGGTGAAAACGTTGAGATGTTGTTGCGGCTATGAGAGCGGGTCTCGATCGCCCGCTTCGAGCCGGCCGGCGTGGCGCGCGAGGGCTGGGCTACATCTCGCGGAGGCGCCGCGGCAGGAAGGTGCCCGCCAGGGCGCCCAGGACCGCGGTGATCGCCGCCACGAAGAAGGGCCAGCGGAAGGCGGACGAGACCTCGTCCCAGAGCAGGTTCTCGAGCGTGTCTTTGAGCTTCAGCAGTTCGATCCCCTCGAAGAAGCCCACGTTCTGGCCGATGCTCTCGGCGATCGGGTGGGCCACGCGGCGGAGCTCGCCGATGCCGGCGGTGGCGTTGATGGTGCGCGCCTGGTCGAGCGCGGTCACCAGCTTGGCGCGCACCGGGTCGCTGATCGAGGAGTCGGCGCGGACGAGCGCCTGACCTTTGTCGGCGGCGCCGTTGACGGCGCCGTGCATGGTGTGCGCGAACACGGCGACGAGGATGGCCACACCAAGCAGGAACCCGAGTTGCCGCGCCGTGTTGAGCATGCCCGACCCGGCGCCCTTGACGCCGCCGGGCACGACGCTCATGCCGGCGGCGAGCAGCGCCGGCAGGGAGAGCCCGATGCCGGCGCCGACGAGCGCACTGCGCCACAGGACCGACCCGATGGGGTCGGAGCGGTGCAGGTAGCCGAGCGCGACGAGGCCGGCGGCCGCGACGAGCGCGCCGGCCACGGCCGGCGTCCGCGGCCCGATCCGATCCGTGAGCCAGCCGGCGAACGGGGTGAGGACCAGCACGGCGGCCGGCACGACGGCGATCGCCAGGCCGGCCTTGAGCTCACTGTAGTCCATCATCGCGATCATGAAGATCACGAGCATGAACATCGTGCCCATGAGCGCGGTGTCGACGGTCATGATGGCGGCGCCGGCGGCAGCGAACGTGCGCCGCCGGAAGAGCCGCAGGTCGAACAGCGGAACGGCGGTGCGCAGCTCCCACCACACCCAGATGGCGAGGATGACGGCTGCGGCGGCGAACAGGCCGAGGATCGTGCCCGAGGTCCAGCCCCAGTCGTTGCCCTGGATGATAGCCAGCGTGAGGGAGAAGAGCCCGGCGGTGACGAGGCCGACGCCGGGCCAGTCGAGCGGCGTGCGCGTGCGCACGCCACGGCGGCGGACGAGCGCGAGCGCCAGCACGACGCCGAGCGCGCCGACCGGGATGTTGAACCAGAACACGGCCGGCCAGCCCCAGCGCTCGATGAGAAGGCCGCCGAGCACCGGTCCGGCGGCGGCGGCGGCCGAGCTGAGCGCGCCGAACAGGCCGGCCGCGAACCCCTGCCGCGTGTCCGGGAACGCCTGCAGCAGCAGGGCCAGCGCCGTGGGCACCACGGCTGCGGCGCCGACCGCCTGCACCACGCGCCAGGCAATCAGCGTCTCCATGCTCCCGGCGCGCGCGCAGCCGATGGACGCGGCCGCGAACACCGCAAGGCCGAGCACGAACAGCAGCTTGTGGCCGTAGCGGTCGGCGAGCCGGCCCATCGTCAGGAAGAGGACGGCGAGCACCAGGTTGTAGCCGTTCATCACCCACGAGACGGAGATGACCGACCCCTCCAGCCGGCGGATGATCAGCGGCACGGCGACGCTCATCACGGTGGCGTCGGCGAGCGTGAGAAAGACCCCGGCGCGAGGGCGAGCACGATCAGCCAAGGGTTGACGGGCGGGCGACCGGAGCGGGCCGGGTGCGCTGCGCCGCCAGGCCCCTCATCCAGCATCTGTCCGTGCGGCGTTGCCATGCCGCGAGTCTATCCCGTGACGGATGACGGGGAACCGGCGTGCTGCTGGGGTAGTATCGCGTCATGCAGGTACGTGACGTCATCGCCGCCGTGGACCGTCTGGCGCCGTTCGCGCTGGCCGAGCCGTGGGACCACGTCGGTCTGCAGGTCGGCGCGGCCGGCGACGAGCTGCAGTGCGGGGCGGAGGGCAGTGCGGACGTCGCGCCGGTCGTCCTCGTCGCACTCGAGGTGGACGACGGTGTGCTCGACGAGGCCGCGCGCCTTGGCGCGGGGGTCGTCGTCAGCCATCACCCGCTGATCTTCGACCCGCTCGAGCGGCTCTCCGACGACAGCGAGGAGGGGCGGCTCGCGCTGCGCGCGGCGCGCGAGGGCGTGGCCGTCATCGCCGCGCACACC
>CAVZIA010000015.1:0-166507 GCA_963775255.1 uncultured Thermoleophilia bacterium
CTGCGCTAACCCGCGACGACGTCGGGTTCCGTGCCTTCTGAGCTACTCCACCTTCATCTTGGAAGAAACGTAGAGGCAGACTCCAGCGGCAGCCAAGATCCCGAGCAGCAAGGGCACATTACGCATATAGAACCCGACCGCCATCCATATGGCGGCAATCAGAAACAGCACAACGCCTGCAATTCTCACTGCGGTCTTCTTCTGCATCGGCTACCCTTTACTGTGGCTTATTGGCTTTCGTTCATTCGTGTCCGCCCATAGACGATAGCGTGGCCTGAACTTGGTCTCTCAGCCTCCGGAGGTACTGGTAACCGACGACGAGGCCATCCCGCTCATTCCATTTCATCACCTTGAAGAGGACCACGGTATTGCCGCTATTCTCCATAGCCGAACAACTCACCACGACTTGAAACTGAATGGGCACGGCCTTGTTGCCGAAGTGGTAAGCGATTCCCTTGGAGTTCTCAAGTGACTTGTACAGTACGGCTTTGAATGCAGTCGGTACGTGATCCGCTACGACGATCTGGTCACTCAACGCACGAATGACCTCCGCTGGAGTCTTGGGGACCACGAAGGTGAGGGGAGTAGACGTAATCTGCAGCCCCTCTTCGTATTCCGACTTGTAGAGCAGCTTCTTGTTGACTGCGACTGCAGCAGCGTCAATAGCAGCGCTTGACAGCCATCGCCAGATGAAGACGCCTGCGATGACGGCAATGATGATGGCGACCGCGACGACGGTAGTCATTACGCATCCTTTCACCCAGGCCATCGCTCGTGTCACTGCCGGCGTGGAAACTGACGCCCTGTGACGATTGAAAGCGGACCCCCAGATAGCTAGTAGGTAGTCTGCGCGAGGAAATCGGCCAGACGGCCCCTGTCTGTGTAGGCAGGGTAGCACGCATTTGATGACAGGAGTAGGCGGTCTGAATGAGCGCCTTGCCATCGCTATTCACCCCCCGCGGCGCCTCTTCCCTACTCTGGCGCCGTGCACGAGGTGCCGACACAGACCCGCTCCTGCCGCGCTTGCGGCAACCCCGTCGCCCACGACCACGCCGGCGACCTCTTCTGCAGCGCCTGCCAAAGTGCCCGCCGTGACTACGACCCTCGCCACGATCGCGACTTCGCTGCCGCCCTCCTCGCCCTCCTGACCGCGAACCTCGGCCGACCGGTGAATGTCTACCGCGAGCTCGGCGTCGAGCGCTGCGGCCTGCCCGCCTGGCGCTGCGTCCAGGTGCACATCCGTCGCTTTCGCCGCCACGGCCATCGCATCGTCGGCCGCCACGACGGCACTTACGAGTACGGCGGTCAGACCACCGCGCGAAGTGGCCGCGCCCGCGGGCGCCGGCACCGCGCAGGATAAGCGGCATGTCCACGTCACCATCTGCCAAGGAAGCGCTCGCAGTCGAGTGGTGGTCGATATCCAAGCCGGTCCCCTACGAGGCGAACCCGCGCGTCATCAGCGAGGCTGCGATTGAAAAGGTCGCGCTCTCCATCGGCGAGTACGGCTGGCGCCAGCCGATCGTCGTCGACGAGGTCGGCGTCATCATCGCCGGCCACACCCGTCTTCTCGCCGCGAAGAAGCTCGGCCTTGAGACCGCGCCGGTGCACGTGGCCACGGGCCTCACGCCCGCTCAGGTCAAGGGTCTGCGCCTCATGGACAACCGCTCGGCCGAAGAGTCCGGCTGGGACGACTCGCTGCTCGTCAATGAGCTCGACGAGCTGCTCGCCCTCGACTTCGACCTCGCCTACGCCGGCTTCGAGGAGGACCTCGACGAGGTGCTCTCAAGCGGCGACCCGCTCGAGCTCGCCGGCCACGGCGCCGAGGACGGCGACGAGCTGCCGGCCGCCGAGGCCTTCCCGGTGAGCCATCCCGGCGACCTCTGGGTCTGCGGGCCGCACCGCGTGCTCTGCGGGAACGCGACCGTAGATGACGACGTGGCCAAGCTGCTTGGATCCGAGACCGCGGCGATGTGCTTGACCGACCCGCCCTTCAACGTCGCCATCGGCAAGGACTCCAACCCGAAGCACCGCCAGCGCCGCGGGCTCGTGAACGACGACCTTCCCGCAACCGACTTCGCGCATTTCCTCGAACGGTTGGCGCAACTGTTGGCCGAACGAGTGAAAGGCGACGTCTACTGCTTCATGGGCGCCTCGGAGTGGCCGGCGCTCGACGGCGCCATGCGCGCCGCGGGCCTGCATCACTCGGCGACCATCATCTGGGTCAAGGACGCCTTCGTGCTCGGGCGCAGCAAGTACCATCGCAGGTACGAACCGATCTGGTACGGCTGGCGCGCGAGCGCGACCAGCAGCTACTGCGCCGGCCGCGACCAGGACGACGTCTGGGAGTTCGCGAGGCCACGCAGGAGCGAGGAGCACCCGACCATGAAGCCGGTCGCGCTCGTGCGCCGGGCGATCGGCAACTCCAGCGCCGAAGGCGACCTTGTCTTCGACCCCTTCCTCGGCAGCGGCACGACGCTGGTGGCCTGCGACCACACCAGCCGCGCCTGCCGCGGCATCGACATCGACCCCACCTACGTGGACGTCGCGGTGCGCCGCTGGGAGCGCCAGAGCGGCGCCGAGGCGGTGCTCGAAGCCACCGGCGCCAGCTTCGCCGAGGTCGCCGCCAAGCGTCAGGCGGAGCGCGCTTGAGCGGGGAGCGCTACAAGCTGCGACCGAAGGCGGCACGTGAGACCGGCGGCGCCGAGTTCGGCTCCTTCTTCCACATCGTCGACTCCTCCGAGGGCGACCGCTGCGCCTACCCGGCGCGCCTCGACACCTACGGCTGCGGCTGCGCCCACGACTGCTCCTACTGCTACGCCAAGAGCCTGCTCGACTTCCGCGGCCTGTGGAATCCGCGTGCCCCGCTCGCCGCCGACATGGCGAAGATCCGCGCCCTCATCCCCAGCCTGCGCGGCACGGTGCGCCTCGGCGGCATGACCGACTGCTTCCAGCCGGCCGAGCGCCGCGTGCGCAACACCTGGAAGACAATCAACCTCCTGAACGCCGCCGGCGTGCCCTACCTCATCGTCACCAAGTCGGCGCTCGTCGCGGCGCCCGAGTACCTTCGGCTCTACGACCCCCAGCTCGCTCACGTCCAGGTCTCGGTGACGGCGACCAGCGACGAGGGCGGGCGCGAGTACGAGAAGGCCTCGCCGATCAGCGCGCGCATCGCCGCGGCGGAGAAGCTCGCCGCGGCCGGCATCGACACGGCCCTTCGCCTGAGCCCCTACATCCCGCGCCTCATCGACCCCTCGGCGCTCAGCGCTGTGAAGGTCGAGAAGGTCTGCGCCGAGTTCCTGCGCGTGAACGCCTGGGTGAAGAAGTGGGCGAAGAAGGAGGACACGGAGCCCTGCACGCTCAAGGCCGGCGGCTACCGGCACCTGCCCCTGGAGCGCAAGGTCGAGCTGCTCGATGAGATCCTGGCGCAAGGCAAGACCGTGACCGTTTGCGAGGATGTGCCCGAGCACTACGCCTACTGGCAGGCCGAGGTGAACCCGAACCCGCGCGACTGCTGCAACCTCGGGGTGCCCTGAAGATGCGGGTGACCAAGAAGACCCTCGAGCGCGTAAACGAGGTCTACAACATGCAGGTCGCGGGCCTGCGCCGCGAGCAGATCGTGAAGCTGGCGCGCGGCAAGCACGGCTGGGACGTCTCGCCCCGGACCATCGACACCTACATCGCTCTGGCCAAGGAGCGCTTCGAGGAGGAGGCCAAGGTGCGCCGCGGCGCCGAGATCGGCAAGGCAATCGCGCGCTACGAGACCATCTTCGCCAAGGCGCTCTCGCGTGGTGAGCTGAGCGCCGCGATCCGCTCCCAGAACGGCATCGTCGAGCTGCTCGGCCTCAAAGACGCCGGCCAGGACGACCTCTCCGACGTCGACGAGTTCCTCGAGAGGCTGCTGCGGCCATGAGCATGCAGCCACTCTCGGCCAAGCAGCGCCGCTCGGCCGCCCTCGCGGAGAAGCGCCTAAACGTCTGGGAGGGCGCCGTGCGCTCGGGCAAGACGATCGCCAGTATGATCGCCTGGCTCGCCTTCGTGCGCCGTGGCCCCGCCGGACCGCTGCTCATGGTGGGCCGCACCGAGCGCACGCTGAAGCGCAACATCATCGACCCCTCGACGCAGCTGCTCGGCGCGCACCGCTGCCAGTACGTGCAGGGCCGCGGCGAGCTCGAGCTGCTCGGGCGGCGCATCTACATCGTCGGCGCCAACGACGAGCGCGCCCAGGAGAAGATCCGCGGCCTCACCCTCGCTGGCGCCTACGTCGACGAGGCCTCGACCCTGCCGGAGTCCTTCTGGAGCATGCTGCTGTCCCGCCTCTCGGTAGAGGGCGCACGCCTCTATGCGACCACCAACCCTGACTCCCCGACGCACTGGCTGAAGCGCGGCTACCTCGACCGCCCCGCCGTGTGGATCCGCGGCGACGGGGAGATGCTCCTCGGAGGCGAAGAAGCGCTCGAGCTGGCGCGCTTCTCCTTCCGCCTCTCAGACAACGAGACGCTGCCGGCCGCCTACGTGACTGCGATCAGCCGCGAGTTCGCCGGGCTCTGGCACAAGCGCTTCATCCTCGGCGAGTGGGTCGCCGCCGAGGGCGCCGTCTACGAGATGCTTGAGGCTTCGGCCGGCGGCCGCCACGTAGAGAGCGTGCTGCCGGCGCTCGACTTCCACACGCTGGGCATCGACTACGGGACGACCAACCCCTTCCACGCGCTCATCGTCGCTGTCGGCGCCGACGAGCGCCTGCACGTCTGCCGCGAGTGGCGCTACGACCACCGCGCCCATGACCGCAAGCTCACCGACGCCGACTACTCACGGCGCCTGATGACCTGGCTGCGGGACGGCGCCGGCGGGCTGACGGACGGCGCCGTGCCACTCCGCGACGTCGTGCTCGACCCGAGCGCCGCCAGCTTCCGCGCGCAGCTGCGCGTCGACGGCTGGAGCTGGGCGAGCGGCGCCGACAACGCCGTGCTCGACGGGATCCGCTCGATCGCCAGCCTGCTGGCCGCCGGGCGGCTCGTCATCCACGAGTCCTGCGAGGCCCTCATCCGTGAGCTCGAGGGCTACGCCTGGGACCCCAAGGCAAGTGAGCGCGGCCTCGACGCACCGCTGAAAGAGGACGACCACGGACCCGACGCGCTCAGGTACGCGGTCATGGCCATGCGCCGCTACTGGCGCAGCTGGATCACGCTGCCGAGCGAGTCCGCGGAGGCGGCCTGATGGCCCTGCCGGTGAACCCCAAGCAGTCGTGGCCGCCGCTGCGCGAGAACGGCGGCGACCTCGACACCTGGGCCGCTTGGTACTCCGGCGACCCGCAGCGCCTCACGGCCGATGCGCAGCCGCAGCAGAACCGCACGGCGCGCCTCTTCTTCTGGAAGCGGCGCACGCCGGTGGGCAAGCCTCAGAGCGGGCTGCACATGCCGCTCGCGGGCGAGCTCGCATCGGTCTCGGCCGACCTGCTCTTCGGCGACGCCTTCGACCTCACCGTCGCCGACAAGGCGGCGGCCAAGCGGCTCGATGCGCTGCGCAGCGAGACCTCGCTGCAGAACAAGCTGCTCGAGGGCGCCGAGACCTGCGCGGCGCTCGGCGGCGCCTACCTGCGCGCCTCCTGGGACAAGGGCCTCGCCGACGAACCCTTCCTCACGACGATGCTGCCCCACCACGCGGTGCCCGAGTTCCGCTATGGGCGCCTGACGGCGGTCACCTTCTGGCGCGAAGCAGCGGGCGACGCTCAGAAGGGCGTGGTCCTGCGCCACCTCGAGCGCCATGAGCGCGGCGTCATCCTGCACGGGCTCTACCGCGGCGAGAAGGACCTGCTCGGGCACGCGATCGACCTCAAGGCCTCGCCGGACACCGAGGGGCTGGAACCGGTCATCACCCTGCCCGATGCCCTGGCCATGCGGCTGGCGGTCGCCTACGTGCCCAACGTGCTCCCCGACAAGCGCCGCCCGACCTCGCCGCAGGGACGCGCCGACGTCGAGGGCTGCGAGAGCCTCCTCGACGCGCTCGACGAGACCTACACCTCGTGGATGCGCGACATCCGCCTCGGCAAGAGCCGCATCGTGGTGCCGGCCGACGCGCTCGAGCCGGCCGTCTTCGGCGGCGGCCGCGGCGCCGGCAAGCGCTTCGACGCCGACCGCGAGGTGTTCACCGAGCTCGAGGTCGACCCGCAGCACATGGACATCACGCCGGTGCAGTTCGACCTGAGAACGGCCGAGCACGCCGAGACGGCGCTGCACCTCTTTGAGCGCATCGTCAGCGAGGCCGGTTACTCGCCTCAGACCTTCGGGCTCAAGATCGAGGGCCGCGCCGAGAGCGGCACCGCCCTCCGCCTGCGTGAGGCGCGCACCTTCAAGACGATGGCTCGCAAGCAGCGCTACTGGGCGCCGGCGCTCGCCGACGCCTGCGAGCTGCTGCTCATCCTCGACGGGGCAATCTTCGGGCGGCCGGTCACTCCGGAGCGCCCGCGCGTTACCTGGCCCGAGGAGACGGCGACGCCACAGGAGGTGGCGCAGACGCTCACTCTGCTGCGTGCCGCGGAGGCCGCCTCGACCGAGACCATGGTGCGCATGCTGCACGCCGATTGGGACGACAAGCTCGTGCAGGCCGAAGTCGGGCGCATCCAGACAGAGCGCGGTGCCCCCGTGCCTGAGCCGGCCTTCTGAGCGTGATCGACCCCGACCAGCTCGCCCGGCTCGCGCAGCAACTCGTCGAACGCTACCGAGGCGCCGAGCTTGCCGCCTTCGCGCTCGTCGCTCGGCGCCTCGCCAAGTGGCTCGACTCCGAGGAGTGGGCTGCCTACCAGCAGCTTCAGGCGGCGGGCCTGTCTCGCGACGTGCGGAGAATCGTGCAAGCGCTCTCCAAGGGACGCGACGCTGAGGTCGCGAGTCTGGTCTCGGTCGCCGCCGGCGTCGGAGCCCGCGAGGCGGCGCTACTGCTCGCTGACTCAGCCGCGGCGGGATCCCCGCCGAGCGCGCTCGCGGCCCTCACGCGCGACCTCGCCGGCCGGCTCGCCGCCGCCGACCTGCGCATCCTGCGCGCGACCAACGACGTCTTTCGCCAGGTGATCGCCCGCGTCACGGCGCAGGGGCTCACGGGCGAGTACACGCGCAGGCAGGCCGCGCAGGCCGCGCTCGACCTGTTCTCCGGCCGCGGCATCACGGGCTTCGTCGACACATCCGGGCGGCAGTGGAGCCTCGCGAGCTACGCCGAGATGGCCTGCCGGACTGCGGCGAATGGCGCCGCCCGTATGGGCGCCCTCGACCGCATGCGCGCGGCCGGGCATGACCTGGCCCTCATCGGCGGCTCTTCTTCCGGCTGCGAGCTCTGCACCGACTGGGAGGGCGAGGTCGTCTCGCTCGACGGAGTGACGCCTGGCTATCCGACGCTCGCCGAGGCCGAGGGCGCCGGGCTGTTTCACCCGAACTGCGTGACAGGAGACACGCTGGTTCTAGGCCCGTCTGTAGTCGCCGCGTTCGCCAGACGGTATGAGGGTGAGCTGATCGTCCTCGAGACTGCCCGCGGCAATCAACTGAGCGTTACCCCAAACCACCCGATACTGACGCCGGAAGGATGGGTCGCTGCGGGATTGCTGCACGAAGGCGACCACGTCATCCGCTACCTCGGTGGTGAGCGGGTGATGAACGCTGTTGACCCAGATGATGGCGAGGTTCCAGCCACCATTCAGCAAATAGCGGCTGCGCTCCTCAAGGCGAGCGGCATGCTGGCCCGTAGCATGCCAATTGCCCCCGAAGACTTCCACGGCGACGGGCTCGGCGGCGAGGTCGATGTTGTACTTGCCGATGGCCTTCTGCGGGACGGCGCGGATCCCGCGGTCAAGAAGGAAGCCGGCCAGGGTCGCCTCGAGGGCAGAAGCACCGGAGCACGTTCTCTCCTTGCCGGCAGCGCGTTTGGACAGGTCCTCCTCCGTGCGTTGCATTCCACGGACGGCGCGATGTGCTTCGGCCGTGACAGCGCCGCGTTCCTCTACCGTCAAGCGAGCCATCTCTCTGCGCTTGGCCTCGCTGCGACTGATGCGCTCTTCGGCGCGTCCGACCCAGTTGCTGACCGTGGCTTGCGAGACACCAACACTCCGGGCGATCTCGTCCTGCGTCGTGCCAGCGCGATACAGGGCCAGGGCATCGGGCAGCCAAGCCGGAGGGGAGGGTCTGGGCCGAAGCCTTCGAGCTTCGCAGCGAGTTCGGATGGCGCCGACGGTCTTGAGTTGACTATTGACCCACGCCTCGGACACGCCGTACCTCTTGGCGAGCGCGGCGCAGCTGTGACCGCTGAGGTAGAGGTCGACCAGCTCGTCGGGGTCGACCGATGTGATTTTTCGGGCCACGTGTACAACCTCGAGACCGAGTGCGGCTGGTATGCGTGCAACTCGATCGTAACTCACAACTGCACGCACCAGGTCTATCCCTACGTTCCGGGACTCACCGACGCCGCCCGCGTCGCCCACTCAGACCCTGACGTCTACGAGGCGCGCCAGCAGCAGCGCTACCTGGAGCGCGGCGTCCGCGCCTGGAAGATGCGCGCTGCGACCTCACTCGATGAGGCCCGGGCCACGGCTGCGCAGGCCAAGGCGCGCGAGTGGCAGGCGCGCCTGCGGGAGCAGGTCGATGCGAACGGTCTCAAGCGTCTCAGCTACCGCGAGCAGATCGGCAAGGCAATCTGACCCCAAGGAGGGACTGAC
Organism: uncultured Thermoleophilia bacterium; assembly: GCA_963775255.1. Classification (GTDB taxonomy): domain Bacteria; phylum Actinomycetota; class Thermoleophilia; order UBA2241; family UBA2241; genus CAIXSE01. The sequence goes on from CAVZIA010000015.1 coordinate 8,693, forward strand.
TCATGCTTTATTCAAGCTTCCTGCCCCATCGGCCCGACGCCACCGGAGACGCTGTCGGCGGCGCTGGTGGCAGCGCACCCGTCACGCCAGAGCCCGAGATCACTCAAGAAGCCAAGCCCACACCCCCGCCCGAGCCGACCCATCAGGCCCCCCAGGACTCGGCGAAGGCGACCTTCACGCCCGAACAGCAGGCCCAGATCGACGAACTCGTCGCCGAGCGCGTGAAGCGCGCCGAGAAGAACGCTCGCCAGGCGGCGTTGAAGGAGGCCGAGACCGAGCGTCAGCGAGCCGAGATGGACGAACTTGAGCGCGTGAAGGCGGAGAAGGAGGAGGCCGACCTGCGCGCTGAGGAGGCACGCGCCGAGCGCGATCGCGTGCTCGTGCACTCCGAGGCGAAGGTGGCCATCCTGGCTGCGGGCGCCCCGGCCGAGCGCCTCGCCAAGGCGCTTCGACTCCTCGACCTGGACAGCGTCGAAGTCGAGGACGGGCGAATCGATACGGCTGCAGTTCGGCGAACGGTCGAGGCCCTAAAGACCGAGATCCCCGAGCTCTTCGCCGTGCCCGGCCCGGCGCGGAGCGGCGGCGACTTCACCGTTGCCGGCGAGGGCAAGCGCTCGTTCACGGCGGCCGAGGTCAAGGCGATGAGCGCAGCCGAGTACACGAGTCACCGCGACGAGATCATGGCGGCGATGCGGGAGGGGCGCTACAGCGAGTGAGAGCGCATGCGAACGGTTCACATGCGGAACGCATGTGAAGGTTCACGCTGTCCCGCCACTCCCGCGCCGCTCAGGCGCTCGGAGATGTCAGAACACGGGTTTCCTAGATCCGCAGCCTGCGGCCCAAATCGGGTCCATTTGAGGCCAATACGGGTTAATCCTACTCGATAAGGGCCCCGGCCGAGTGTGGTCGGGCCTGCGGCTTCCTGCAGATGTAGCAACTTGTTCGCATCTTTCCTGAGACGGTGCCGATGGTCGCGGCCTAAGGCGTCACGAAAGCGAGGATGACCCTGCGGTCGTGCTCGTACACTACTTGACGGGACGCGGCCGGCGGCGGCATGGGCCGGTGATCAGTGGGGAGCCGCGAGAGCCTGGCTACAGGGTCACGGGCTGAACGTGTGAGGCGCAGAGGCTGCGGAGTTCGGTGAAGGATTGGGGCACCGGCTGAGACTGCGCGAGAGCGGCAGGCGCGTGTGCGATGCGCTCCGCGCCGCCTCCGGGTCTCTCGGGGCCACGTCCACGTCCGCGGAAGCTGAAGTTCTGACCATGACAGGACGGCAGTAGGCGTAGTATTGCGAGCGGGGACCAACCACCTCGCTCGAGGCCATGAATGCGGTTGCCAGGGCTCGGAGGGAGGTCCGAACCGCGGGACCAATTCATGGTCGCGCTGTTCGCAGTCGACGGAGATGGCGCAAGGTCCCGCGCTTCACGGTCGCTTGGCATTCGCATCACAGGGGGGAAGCGTTGAGACCAGAGAATCGCCTCGGGTACGCACTCGCACTGGTGTCTGGGCTTGCAGTGTTGTTCGCGGCCGGGTGCGGCAGCGGAGAAGTGACGCCGCAGAATACGCAGTCGTCTGCTGCTGCGCATGGCACGACTGTGCCACAGCCATCGTCAAGTCCAACCCCGTCCCCGGCGGATGCTGCGCCGAAGAGCGCGTCCGCCACGCAGCATCAGACTCTGGACAGCGGCTACACGTGCTCGGTCGAGGTGACCATCTGGAATCGGCTCCCGGAGTCTGTGCAGGCACCGGTGGCGCATCCTGCAGATGCAGATGCGACGATCGATCCGACGTCGGACTACGACCCGACGACGGACGTAGTGATCCCGTTCGAGTTCACCCTGACAAACACCACAAAGAGCTTCGATCTCCAAGACCCCAAGCTCGTATACGGGTTCGTTTCGTCAGTGCAGGAAGCGAACAGAAGCCTTGACAAGCCGAGAACTCTGGATTCATGGGACTGGTACGACTCCGGATGGGACGTCACGGGCTGGACTGTGGACGTTCAGACGGACCAGAGTGGATCTGGCAATCCTATCCATGTTGTCAGCGCCAAGCCCCCGGAGTACGTGTACCCATCAATGAGCTGGTCAACATCATTGGCGCCCGGCGACTCCGTGAGCCACGTCGGCTTCTTCGTGTACCACGACACGCGCACTCCTGTAGAACCAAGCGGCTCGGCGTGGACTCTCAAGTACCTGGCGGTACACGCCCTATACTGGGACGAGACCTACTTCGGTTATCTCGACTCCATTCAGACCGCCGCCGGCGACGTTGCGAGCCTCAGGAAGCTGAGAATGAGAGGGCCCAGCCTGACCGGAGAGTCTGGCCAGTTCTACCTTGCGGAATGACGGGGCCTAGCTCGACCGAAGAAGTCTGCATCTTCCAGGCGGCGCTCCAGTGGATCGTGGCACCGTGGTGGGAGTCGGCAGACTAGCGAATCGCTTTCGTACCACACGACCCGCAGTATTTGGCGTCGGCGCCTATTGCAGAGCCACACTCCACGCAGTAGCGCATCTTCTCGCCGATGTCCTTCGCCCCGCTGGCGCCGCCAGTCGGGCCTGCCGGGTCGGGGCGATGAGAGCCGGCGGCAGTCTTAGGGCGCGTCACCCTGCGCTTGCGCACGGCGGGGGCGGGCGGTCGGACCTGCTTGGCCAGAGCGCCCAGCGCGAAGCCTTCCGGCATCGGGCCTTCGCGCAGAGTCACCCGTGCCGACGGATCAGCCTGGGCCACCCGGGCCCCCAATGCTTGCGAGAACTTCATGTAGGCCTTGTGCCCAAGCATCTTCTGCGGCCCGAACGGGACGCTCCCGCTCTTCAACAACGCCCGCGTGATGTGCGTGCGAACCCTGCGCCGGCCCCCCGCCTCATCGGAGATCTGGACATCGAAGGACAGTTCTGGCGCCGTCGAGAAGAACGTCTCCGAACCTTTGATGTCGTACACCTTCAGTAGCGGACTGTCGGCAGCGAGGGTGAACTTGCCCTTCACCCCCACCAGGGACTCCGCAACAGCGCGCTGCACCCGCTCCGGCCCGAGCGATGTAGTGATGTCGATCCCGGTCCACATGAGTTTGTGCGGCTTGGCCATCAGATGCCTTCCTCCCCAGTTTGCGTCGCGGCGCCCAGTCGAGGCCTATTCTTGGTCTCGCCCGTACTACTTCATGCTGAAGACTCGCCACGCCGTGCGTGCGGCGGCGTTCCTTCCCGTCTTGCTGATCGTCGCCCGCATGCGATAGGTGCCTTTCTTGGCCGGCCTGCAGATCCAGTAGTAGAAGCCGCTGGGGGTGATGGTCCGCGTCTTGGTTGCGGCACCGAGCCACTTGCCGCCGGACTTCCGCTGCATGGTGATCTTGACGCCGCTGCCGGCGAGACTGAGTGGCGTCACCAGGCCCGTCGCGGTTAGGTTCTTGCCTCGTTTCAGGGCGCCGCTCTTGAGGCCACTCAGCTTGAGCGTGACCTTCGGGGTCACGCCGCTCTTGGGCCATAAAACCTGGCCGGTCGCAGAGAAGTCGTCGAGAGAGGCCACGACGCTGGTCGTGCTGTTCCAGGCGCCGTTGTTGCCGAACGTGAGCAGGCTCACCCACATGTTGTCTGTGACTGTCGTCCTGGTCTCGATCAGAACCCAGGCGCCGCCGCTCCAGTAGTAGGTCGTGAGCGCTGCGCCCACGCGGCGCATGCGCAGCTTGCCCCGCGCGTCCGCCGTGGCCACGTCGGCGATGTGTCCGCTCGGCATGTCGTAGGCCACGTAGACCTCTCGCGGCTCGCCCGGGAAGTCGGAGGACCCGCCCCAGCTCGTGCGCTCGAGGGAACCCAGCCTTTCCGCGGTCCCATCCTTGCCGAAGAAGAGGCCGAACCTTGCGCCGCTCGCGTAGGGCCACTGCTGGAGCTGGAAGCTCACCTGGACATCGAAATCACCGTGCAGACGGAACTGGCTCGTGTAGCCCGCCCAGAAGTCATACCTGCCGCCGTTCCAGTCGGCCGACTCCGCGACCGATCCCGGCGGCATCGTGAAGCGGAGCTGTCCGCCGACCTCCGCGACCGAGGGCCCGCTCCCGCCCGAGGTCTCCGACCAGAGCCTCGAGTCGGTGACGTTGTCGTCGAAGTTGTCCGCGACTCCCGCGGGTGGGTCGTCCTGGATGCCGTTGTACCGGTAGGGCGCAAAGTGGAGCCCGACGGGCCAGTAAGGATACGGAATGACGCTCTCGAGCGCGCACCATGCGGTGGGGCCGACTTCCTCGTAGGCCGTGTAGTGGGACCGGCTTGCGTCGGTCCAGCCCCCGAAGATGACGACGTGCTCGTTGGCGTCAAGCAGCACGTCTCCCGGCAGCAGCTCGGCCTTTGTGATCTGGTGCGCCACCTTCGGCGAGGCCATGTCCCTCGTGCTCAAGCCCCCATACTGCTTGCTTAGCCCCCACGCCATCGAGACGAATCCCGAACAGTCGGTGCGGTAGCCGTTGTACGTGAGCGGGGCGCCGTCGTGGCCGTAGTACGGCACCGCGATGGCGGTCCACGACTTCGCGTTGGCGATGACCTGGGACCGGGTTATCGCCGATGCGGCCCCGGGCGCGAGGAGCAGCGTCCCCAACAGCGTGAAGCACGCCATGGTCAGCAGCCAGAGTCTCTTGACTCGCATGTCTCCTCCTCGCGTCAATGCCAATGTCCGAACCGGCCGTCTAGCGCAAACCCCCGCCTCTCCTTCCGGTGCCGCCACCACCGGTGGGTCTAGTGCGGGCTCACCACACGAGGCCTGTTTCCTCGACCTTGCCGGTCAGGCTCAGCCCCTTGGTCGCCCGTGGACCGGCGGCCGAGCCTCCGGTATAGGTGGGCACGACGATGACGGAACCGAGAACCGACTTGGTGCCATGCGGCTCGGCAGGGGTGCGGTGGTCCCGGTAGATGAAGTAGCCGTAATTCGTCACCGAGTCGCCCGTTGCCAGTGGCTCAGACCACTCCACTGACGGCCATGTGTCTTCAAGACCGTTTTCCAGAGAGACCTTTGAACCCCGAAGATCCCACGTCGTGACGTCTACACCCTCCGAGTTCCAAGCCCACGCTTCGAGAGTTCTCGCTTCTGTCGCGGTATCGAACTCAGCCTCCTGCGAAGTGAGTCTGTAGCGGATACCTACCTTCTCAAGGTCGAACCCCCTAGTCGTATTCGTCAGGGTTAGAGCGAACGGAATCACCGTATCCGTGGTGGGATCGTAGTCTGACCCTGGAGTGATCACCGCTTCAGAGTCGGCGGGGTGGTCCACGGGTGAATCGACGGTCTTCGGCACTGGCTTCCAGACAGTCACCTTGATGGCGCAGGTGTACTTGCTCGGGCTTTCGAACTCCTTGGTCAAAGATGAGCTCTTGAGTTCGGCTGACGACCAGCTGGCAGACAAGGGCGACTCGCTGGCAGTCGCCGCGGCCTGTGAGAGGTATTCATCCAAGGACTGGGCGCTTGTGCCCGTCGGCGCCGAATTCGTCTGACTAGTCGTGGTTGCTGTGCCTGAGCCGCAGCCGCCGAGTGACAGCGCAGCTGCGAGGACGGCAAGGACGAACGTCGTCGTGACCAGAGATGCGAGAGTTCGCCGTTCGCGCCTCGAGAATGACCCCATTGCTGCCCCCTTCATGTGCTGGCCCCATGCGCAGCAGCCCCTACTATTAGCTGCGCGCTACTGCCATGACCCTACACCGAGAGGCATGGGCCGAGCCAAGCGGTCATGGGGAGCTGCGAGTCTTGCCAAGGATGCACCGCCAGCGCAAGTCAGATGGCCGCGCCTCCCCTCGGCGTCGCTTCTAGACTCCTCACCTAGATAGCCGACGGGCTCAAAGCGGGGCCGCTTAGCGGCCGGGGTCGCGGGCCTCCCACCCAGAGGCAGCCGACGGGCTCAAAGCGGGCACCCGAAGCGACCACTGGATGGGAGGCTGGAAGCCTTATGAGCGTCGATGCGTTCAAGCCCGAGATCTGGAGCCAGGAGCTCCGCGCCGCCTACGAAAAGGCGCTCGTCTTCGTGTCCCTCTGCAACCGGGACTACGAGGGCGAGATCGCCAAAGCCGGCGACATCGTCCACATCAACACCATCGGCGATCCGACCGTCGCCGACTACGTGCCCGGCACTACGCAGATCTCGGCCGAGGAGCTCGCGACCAGCGACCAGACGCTGCTTATCGACCAGTGCAAGTACTTCGCCTTCAAGGTCGACGACGTCGACAAGCGCCAGGCCGCCGGCGAGATCCTGACCAAGGGCATGCAGCGCTCGGCCTACAAGATGAAGGACGCCGCCGACCAGTACGTCGCCGGCCTTTTCGTCGGCGCCGACGCGGGCAACGTCATCGACGCCGTGCACATCGCCGACGGCGACGCCGCCTACGAGCAGCTCATCGACCTGGGCGTGCTCCTCGACGAGGCCAACGTCTCCGAGGAAGGGCGCAACTGCATCGCGCCGCCGTGGTTCTTCGGCCTGCTCGTGACCAGCAAGTACGCGACCAACGCCGCCTTCACGGCCGCCAACGCGGCGATCCAGAGTGGCCAGATCGGGCAGATCGCCGGCTTCATGATGCACAAGTCGAACAACGTGAAGATCATCACCGGCGACGACTACGCCGTCATGGCGCTGACCTCGGACGCGATCAGCTTCGCCGACCAGCTGAACGAGACCGAGGCGCAGCGCATGGAGAAGGAGTTCGCGGACATGGTCCGCGGCCTGCACCTCTACGGCGCCAAGGTCGTCGAGCCCAAGGCCATGGCCGTGCTCAAGGCGAGCAAGACCGCCGTCGCCTGACCCCCACACCCGAGTTAGCGATGAGCCGGGTCGGGGAGCAGGAGTGCTTCTCCGCCCCGGCTCTCTCACGAAGGAGAGAGCCCATGGCGAAGGCCAGCGAGAAGACCAGCACCCTGACCGTGCGCGGCGAAGGCGGCGCCGTCTGGGAAGTCGACGACACCGGCCAGGTCCGCGAACTGATCGACGCCGGCCGCCTCACGCTCGTGAAAGGCGCGAGGCAGACGACCCGCAAGGCGACGGAGCCTGAGAGTCCGCCGTCGAACGATGTTGCCGCGGTCAACGACGCCGGCCCGGGGGACTGACCCGTGCCCTGGTACAAGCTCCCTCGCACCGACGGCCACCGCATCTGGTTCGACCACGAGCGCCCCGGCCTCGAGAAGATCGAAGAACCCGCGCCGGCTGCGAAGCCGACTGACAAGAAGACCGAACCCAAGGCTACCAAGTCCGAGTGATGGCGGCTGCCTACGCGACAACCGCCGAACTTGCCGAGTGGCTGGGGACTGACGCGCCGGCAGACGCCGAGCGTCTGCTATGCCGCGCCTCGGAGCTGCTCGACGCCACGGTCTACGGCGCCTACGCGGTCGACTCCGCGACCGGCCTGCCGGCGGATCCCGACGCCGCCGCGGCGCTACGCGACGCCGCCTGCGCCCAAGTCGAGTTCTGGGCCGAAGTCGGCGAAGCTCACGACCTTGACGGATGCGCGGGCAGCCAGGTGAGCGTCGGGGGCCTCTCGATGCAGCGCCCCGGCAGGCTCTCAGGTCGGGCACTCGACCTGCTGCGCACCGCCGGCCTCATGAATCCGTGGCGGAGCGCGTGATTCCGAGCGCCCTCCTCAGGCAGAGCCTCGCCACCCGGCCGCGCGCCGGCGAAGGGGCGACCGGGCCCGTCTTCGGCGATCCTGTTACTCACGCCGCCCGCATCGAGCCGAGGCGCCGCCAGGTGCGTGACGCTTCCGGTGGGGTCACGGTGAGCGACGCTGTGGCCTGGCTGCGACCCGATGCGTCCGTCGCAGTCGGTGACCAGGCGGTCGTCTTCGGCCGCAATCTCACTGTGCTCGCTGTTGCCGAGATCCAAGGCCTCAGCCGCACCGAGTTCCTCGAGCTGGCCATCGGCGAAGCCGGCGCGGCGGGGCGGCCCCGGTGAGACTGCCGGGACTGATCGTGCGCCGCGACGACCGGGCGAAGGTCAAGGCCGACGCGCATGCTGCTGCGGCCGAAGCGCTCGAAGACGCCGCCAACGAGCTGCTCCAGGTAGCCAACCAGACGGTGCCCAAGGAAGAGGGCATCCTCGAGGGCTCCGGCGAGGTCAGCGTCGACGCGGCCGCGCTCAGGGCGCAGGTGAGTTACGGCGGCGGGGCCGAGGCCTACGCCGTGAAGCAGCACGAGGATACGACGCTCACCCACGACGGCGGCCGCCGCGCCAAGTGGCTCGAGCTGGCGGCCAAGGAGAACGCTGCCCGGCTCGGCTTCATCATCTCCGTCGGCGTCAAGGAGCGGCTGGGATGATCTCGCGCGCCCTTGCCAAGTGGCTCGACGCCCACGCCCTCGCCTCCTACCGCGAAGGCGCCGGCGGCGACTGCTTCCTCGAGCACCTGCCCGACGCGCCGGACGAGGCCGTGCAGATCCTCTCGACCGGCGGCAACCCGCTGCCGGCGGCCGCGACTTGGGGCTACGACGAGCCCACCCTGCAGCTCATGCTGCGCGGCGCGCCAGGCGACCCGGAGAGGCCGCTCGCACGCGCCTGGTCCGCCTATGCGGCCCTCCAGGGCCTGCGCTACGTGACGCTCGACGAAGGCGGCGAGGACGAGGTCTTTCTCATCCTCTGCAGCTTCGCCCAGACCGCCCCCGTGAACATCGGCGCGGACCAGAAGGGCCGCTACCGCTACACCCTCAACGCCGCCCTGCACGTCAGGGCGCTGACTGAGCACCGAGACTAGGAGGGCCACCCATGGCGATCCAGAAGACCATCGTCCTCTCGCGGGACTTCATCATCGCGATCAACACCGGCACCGATGCGGTGCCCGTCTGGACGCCGATCTGCGGCCTCGACAACGACGGCATCGCCCTCACGCAGAAGGTCACCTCGGAGGACTTCGCGGTCTCGGGCGACGGTGGTCTCGAGACCCCGATGGTCACCGGCCGCGGCTGGACGGCCAAGCTCAAGGGCTCGCGGCTCGAGGACGTCACCGCGGGCACGCGCGACGCCGGCCAGGCGGCCGTCGAAGCGGTCTCGCACGAGATGGTCTACGACGCCGTCCGCGAGTTCAAGATCTCGAGTCCGGCGGCGACGCCCGAGGAGCTCCAGTTCGGCGCCTCCGTCGGTGCGGTCGATCCCTTCGGCGGCGCCGGCAAGTCGGCCTGGACCGCCGAGCTGCTCGTCATCGGCGAGCCCGTCCCGGCGGCGTAGCCGTGAGCCGCTACATCGACTTCGACGCCGCGCTCACCGAGGCCGCCGACGAGCCCCTCGTCGTGCGCTTCCAGGGCCGCGACTGGACGCTCTACTCCGCGCTGCCGGCCAAGCCGGTGCTGCGCCTCATGCGCCTGCAGGCGGCCGGCGAAGAGGGCGACCTCGATCGCGCCGAGATGGTGGAGTTCCTCTCCGAGCTGGTGCCCGGCGAGGTGCTGGGCGCCTGGCTCGACGGCGGCATGACGGTCGACCAGATGGCGCGCCTGCTGAGGGCCGTCATGGGCGCCTACCGGGGCAGCGAGGGAGAGGCCGAGGGGGAAGCGGAGAGCCCCGCGAAGGGGCCGCTGACGCCATCCTCGCCCAGTGGGCGGTCCTAGAGGCCGACGTGGCGCGTGAGTACGGCATCGACCTTCCCCGCGCGGTCGAGGCGGGCATGAGCTGGCGCCGCCTCGGCGTGCTCGTCAGCGGCCTCTCCGCCGAGTCGCTCTACCGCTTCGCCTGCCGTGATGGCGCTGACTCGCGGCCGCTGCGCGCGAGCGACGCCGCCTCGTTCTTCTCCTCCTTCGGCGGAGGCGCGTCTTGAGCGTCACCGTCGCAGAGCTGGTCGCCACGCTGGGCATCGACGACCAGGGGTTCGGCGGCAAGCTCGACGGCCTCCTCGGGCAGTTCGGCTCACTCAAGGGCATCGCCCTCGGCGCCGGCGCGGTGGTCGCTGCCGGGCTTCTCGCCGGCGGCCTCGCGGCGCTGCACTTCGGCGAGCAGTTCGACGAGGCCTTCGACTCCATCCGCATCGGCACCGGCGCGACGGGCGAGGCGCTGGCCGGCCTCGAGGACGACTTCAAGAAGGTCGTCTCCAGCGTGCCCACCGACTTCGCCTCGGCGGGCACGGCGATCTCCGACCTCAACACGCGCCTGGGCCTCACCGGCAGGCCGCTGCAGGACCTCTCGGAGCAGTTCCTCGAGCTCTCGCGCATCACCGGCACCGACGTCTCCGCCAACATCCGCGACGCCACGCGGCTCTTCGGCGACTGGTCGGTCTCGACCGAGGACCAGGCCGGCACGCTCGATGAGCTCTTCCGCGCGACGCAGCAGTCGGGCATGGGCCTGAACGACCTCATGACGATCGTCGTCGACAACGGCGCCACGCTGCGCCAGCTCGGCTTCGACCTCGACAGCTCGGTCACCATGTTCGCGAAGTTCGAGAAGGAGGGCGTCAACGCGAGCAAGGTCGTCCAGGGCTTCGGGCAGCTCAACAAGTACGCGACCAAGGAGGGCCGTGACGGCATCGACGTCTGGAACGAGACGATCGAGGCGATCAAGAACGGCACCGAGGCCGAGGGCAAGAGCATCGGCCAGAAGGTGTTCGGCGTGCGCGCCGCCAACGACATGGTCGCGGCGATCCGCGAGGAGCGCTTCAGCTACGACGACCTGAAGACCTCGATCAAGGGCGGCGGCGACACGATCATGAAGGCCGCCGCCGACACGGCCGACTGGCGCGAGTCGCTCACCCTGCTCAAGAACCAGGCGCTCGTGGCACTCGAGCCGGCGCTCACCAAGGCCTTCAGCGCCGTCTCGCGGGGAGTGGAGGCCGCTCGCCAGGCGCTGACCAGCGACGAGGCCAAGGGCATCTTCGACACCATCTCCGGCGCCGCCGGCGCGGCGAAGGACAAGATCGTCGACGCCTTCAACGCGGTGTGGCCGATCATCGGCCCGGTGGTCTCGGACTGGATCGAGACGACCCGCGTGCTGCTGGACAAGATCACCCCGATCGTGAAGGCCGTCTTCGACGCCATCGTTCAGATCGTGAAGTGGGCCTGGCCTTACGTGAAGGAGATCATCCTCGGCGCCCTCCAGGTGATCGCCGGCATCATGCGCGCCGTCATGGCGGTGATGCGCGGCGACTGGAGCGGCGCTTGGGACGCGATCAAGGAGATCGTCCGCGGCGCCGGCCGGGTGCTCTCGGCCGTCGTCCAGGGACTCGCAGACGGCTTGCGGGGCATCCTCTCGGCGGCCTGGGGGGCGATCAAGTCCCTCGCCGCGAGCGCCTGGAACGGCATCGTCGGCGCGGTGAAGGACCGGACCTCCGACCTGGTCTCGTTCGTGCGCGAACTCCCGGGTCGCGTGAGGGACGCCCTCGGCGACCTCGGCCGCCTGCTCTACAACGCCGGCGTCAGTCTCATCGGCGGTCTGCTCTCCGGCATCCGTGACAAGCTGAGCGACCTGTGGGGCGAAGTCTCGTCGATAGCCGGCAAGATCCGCGACCTCAAGGGGCCGCTCGACTACGACCGCACCATCCTGCAGCCCGCCGGGCGGGAGATCATGGCCGGCCTCGTCGACGGCATCGACGCCGGGATGCCCGGCCTTGCGCAGATGCTCGGCGTGGTGACCCGCTCCATCAGCCTGGGCGACGTCGCCATGCCGGACCTCGCCCAGGCCGGCGCTCTCACGGGCCTGCGGCCGGTCTACATCGCCTCCGGCGCCGTAGTGGTGCACAACGAAGGCATCTCCGCGATGACGCCCGGGCAGCTGACAGCCGCGACTCGCGCCGGCGTCGACCCGGCGCTCGCGCAGCTGGCGCGGGCAATCATCGCGAACTGAGGGGGAGCCGGTGCCCGTCTACGATCTCGCGCCGTACAGCGTCGCATCCTCACTGATCAACGCGACCATCATCGGTGGCCTAAGTGTTGTCGACACGCTCAAAGACGGGTCGGATGCCACCTACGTGAGAAACGCCGCCGGCCTCGACGCGGCTTGCGGCTTCAACATGGAACCCCTAATCAATCCGGTCGGCAAGCCGACAGCTTTCACCGTCAAGGCGCGCTCGAGAGCGTCGGCGTCCACCGCATACACAAGCCTCGTGCTTCAACTCACTTCCGGGCCAACGCTGATGCCCGACGCGATCAGGCACGTTCTGACGTTCAGCGACTGGGATCACTCGCCCGAGCTCGGAGTCGGCAGCTACATCTACAACGATCTCCCGTCTGCCCTGCTGTACTTCGGGACCAAGCACTCAACGGGTGACTGGGTCGACATCTCCGAGCTTGGCTTGCGCGCCTATTTCCTGTTGCCGGCGACTGTGGCGAGCGTCGTCGAGCCGGGGGGCACCGACACGCAGTATCCGCACTGCGAGGCCGCTCTCGACGTCGAGGTCGAGGCCTGGCAGCTGCCGCCGCTCACGTCGGCCGCCTACCTGTGCGGCGGCGACGTCGAGTACCGCATCTACGCGGCTGCCGACGTCAGCGGCTCGGAACCGCCATCGGGAGTCTCTCCGGTCTGGTCCGGCTTCCAAAGGTGGTCCGAGTCGACGCTCGGCGCGCAGACTCCGACCGTCACGATGGAGTGTTCGACCCCGCTTGAGAACGGTGACTACGTCCTCTTCGCGCGGGCGTCCCGCGACCTCAAGTGGGGCAGCTCGACGATCGCCCGGCAGTATTGGTCGGATTGGGAGTCCGTCGCCTGGACGCAGGACATCGCGCTGCCGGCGTCCCCCGAGCTCGACTTCGTCGCCGACGACGACGAGCAGCGCGTCGACCTCGCCGTCACCGGCGCGGCGGCGACCGGCTACGACTCGTCGACCGCCACCGTCGAGGTGCAGCGGCTCTCCGGAGGGGCCTGGTACGTCGTGCGCGCCCTGAAGGCGGCCCCGCTCACCCTCGGGTCCCCGCAGGCCATCGGCAGCGACTACGAGGCCGCCAGAGGCGTCGTGAGCAGCTACCGCGCGCGCATCGCCATGTGGCACGCCGCCGACGAGGTCACGCGCTACTCGCCGTGGGCGACCGCGTCCGTGACGGGCCCCGCGGCAGGCGGCTGGAACCTGAAGCTCCTGGACGACCCGGGTTCGAGCTGGATCGGCGCCGGCGTCGCGACCGAGCCTGCCGAGGAGGACCAGGGACAGGTCGCGGTGTTCACGCCGCTCGGGCGCACGCGCCCGGTCGTCGCCTTCGGCGCCCTGTCGGGCGCCGGAGGGACGCTGAAGGTCACCGCCAGGGGCACGGCGGAGGTCGCCGCCGCAGAGGCGCTGCGCGAGTGCCACGGGATCGTGCTCCTCGAGGCGGCCTTCGGCGACGCCAAGTACGTCGCCGTCACGTCGATCTCGTGGGTCCGCCAGGGAGCCGCGGCGGCGCCGCGGCGCGTCTACTCGATCGCCTACGCCGAGGTCGGCACCGACCTCGAGGCGGGTGCGTGATGGCCTCGCTCGACGAGCTCGTCAGGGCTCCGGTCCAGAGGATCGTCGCGCGCTGCCTCGCCTACGACCCGTCCGGCGCGGAGATCGCCAGCCTGCCCATCGTCGGCGGCAGCGTGACGGCCGACGCGCGCCGCACGCGGCTGCGGGACGCCAGCCTCACGTTCGGCGCAGGCGCGGACCTGTCGGCGGACGACATCTACGAGCTGCTCGTCACCCCGGGCGTCTCGCTCGGCGTCTCGCGCGGGTTCGCGCTCGGCGACGGCTCCGAGGTCGTCGCCGAGCTCGGCCGCTTCGACCCTGCCGAACCGCAGATCACCGAGGCGCCGGCGGGCGCGACCGTGTCGACCAACGCCTACGACCTCTCCGCGCGCATCGCGCGGGCGCGCTGGGAGGACCCCTATCAGATCGCGGCCGGCACGGGCCTCGCCGCCGCGCTCACCGCCCTCCTGGCGGACCGCTGGCCGTTCGTCAGCATGGCGATCGACGCGGCGCTGGTGACCGACGTCATCGGCGCGCAGGTGGTGTTCGACGACGGCGCCGACAGCGATCCCTGGGCCGACGCCGTCTCGCTGGCGGCCGATCACGGCTGGGTGCTGTACTTCGATACCGCCGGCGTCGCCCGCCTGAGCTCGGCGCCGAGCCTGGACGAGCGACTCTCGGTCTTCACCTTCGCGGCCGGCGAGGCATCGATCACGACCGAGCGCCAACGCTCGTCGCCGCTCGAGTCGGTCTACAACGGCGTCATCGTCAGCGGGGAAGGCTCCGACCTCGAGGTCCCGGTGCGCGGCGAGGCCTGGGACGCCACCCCCGGGAGCCCGACCTACTACCTGGGGCCGTTCGGCAAGTCGCCGACGTTCTACTCATCGCCGCTGATCACCACCGCCGGGCAGGCGCAGGCCGCGGCCGAGACGCGGCTGGCGGGCGTTCTGGGCCGATCCGAGAACCTCGTCTGGTCGTCGCTCGTGCATCCGGGGCTCGAGCCGCTCGACGTCGTCACGGTGCAGGCCGGCGACGGGACGGCGCGCGCCTACATCCTCGACGCCCTGACGATCCCGCTCGGCGTGTCGGACGTCATGCAGTCGACCGCCCGGGCGATCACGGTGACCTACTGATGGACCTCACCACGATCGCCAAGATCGTCGCCGGCAGCACCGACAAGCTGCGGCTGCGGCAGGCCGAGGTCACGGCGGTGGCCGGCGACGGCGCGCTGTCCGTCAAGATCGGGGGCAGCGACGTCGTGGTGTCGGGCGTCAAGGCGTTCGACTCCGTCAGCGTCGCGCCCGGCGAGAGCGTGTGGCTCGCGACCGACGGCGCCGACCTCATCGCGATCGGGCGGATCGGCTCCGCGTCGGGCGGCGGGGCGGCGCACCCAGGTCCGGGCATCGTGGAGATGTGGGGAGGGTCCATCGCAAGCATCCCGTCCGGCTCGCTCCTGTGCGACGGCGCCTCATACCTTCGGACAGCGTACCCGGGACTTTTCGCCGCGATCGGCACGACGTGGGGCGCCTTGGACGGCTCTCACTTCAACGTACCGCCGGCCGATCGTTTCCTCGTGGGCGCCGGCTCCGCCTACGCCGCCGGCGCGATGGGCGGCAGTCCGACGCACACGCACGCGGCCCATCCAGCGCACCAGCACGCGGACCCGATGACAGGTGCTGCCGACCGCGCGCTGTCGACGGATGCCCAGGGCTACCACAGCCACGGCGGCGCTACCGGCTACGGCGACCAGCCCGTCCATCGCGACACCGCAGGCTCGGGCAACAACGCACAGGCCAATCTGCACGTCCACGGCATCGGCGCGGACGGCAGTCACGCCCACACGGCCGCCAACCACCTCCACTACGGCGGCAACGCCACCACCGGCGGTCCGGGCGCCCAAGGCCACGACTCGCCTTCCCACGTGCCGCCTTACGCGGCCCTGCCGTGGATCATCTGGACGTGACGCCCTTCGACCCCACAGCCATCGGCACTGCCGCAGTCGGCTGCATCGCCGGCGTCATCGGCGCCTGGGTCGCGCTCCGCCGCGACAACCGCGAGACGCGCGCCCAGGCGATCACCGAGGCCAAGGACACGATCGACCTGCTGCGTCAGCAGACCGACCTCCTCAAGGAGCACGGCGAGCGGCGCGAGTCCGAGTGGCGCCGTCTCGAACAGACGTGGCACGAGCGCGAGGCGCGCCTTGAGAAGCGCATCGAGGGCGTCGAGGGCGACTACCGGAGTCTCGTCCTCGCCGTGACCAGCATGGAGCTCTGCGCCAATGCGTCAAGCTGCGCCAACTACAACCCCGGCGATCGCCGCGCGCGGCGCGCCGCGCGACCCGCAGATCTCGAGGACGCCCCGCTGGCCGAGGACGGCATCGAGGGCTGACCTTGCGCTGCCGCCGCGCTCAGTCTCGCAGGTAACGGTGATCCTCGCGGTCGCCATCGGATAGGAGGTACCTCATGCGTCTGCTCGAGATCCGCAAGCCCCTCATGCACGGCAAGGACGTGCTCCAGGTCCAGCAGCTGCTCACGAAGGCCGGCTACGACCCCGGCCCCAAGGACGGCGTCTTCGGCCCGCGTACCGCGGCCGGCTGCAACCACTACAAGCACGACATCGGCTACAAGGCGGGGAACTGTCACCCGACCGCCGGCGGCCTGCTGCTCGACTTCCTCACGGGCAAGAAGAAGACTACGGCGGCGATGCGCGCGCGGGCGCTGGTCCGCAGGCAGCGCGCCCAGACCACCTCGAAGCGCAAGAAGATGCGGCTTGCGGCCCTGGCCGCGGTCAAGGCCGAGATCGGCACCATGGAGGCGCCCAACCACTCCAACGTCATCAAGTACACAAAGTGGTGGGGCTGGGGCGCCTGCGCCTACTGCGTCATCGGCATCAGCTGGGTGTGGATCGTGAAGGTGGGCTCCAAGGCCTTCAAGCGCGGCTACCGCTGGGCGAACACCGACGCGATGCTGGCCGACGCCAAGGCCGGCCGCAACGGGCTGCACCTGCTCTCCAAGCCGCTGCCCGGCTCACCCGGGGTCATCGACTTCGACGGCCACTCGGACCCCGACCACGGCATCACCTGCATCCGCGTCGAGGGCGACGAGGTCGTGACCGGGGAGTTCAACACGGTGAGGGACGGCACGAACCTCGAGGGCGTCTGGGAGAAGCGGCGCATGCTGCGGAACACTTGGTGGTTCGCGGTCGAGCACTGAGCGACCTGTTCCCGGCTTCTGAGGTTCAGGCCCGTCGGCTCTTTCCTGGCTGGCGGGCCTGGCGCCTACCACCCGAGAGCATGGGCCGACGAATCCGGGCCTGATTGCGCTTCGCGAGATGTCTCCATCTTGGCCGCCGATGGTCCGTGTGACCATCGTCGCGCGAGCGTCACCTGCAAACCTTCGCCCAAGGCGTGTCTCATGTTGGCTAAGAGTCGGCGGGTCTCGCGTTCTAGCCTCGGAACCGGGGCCGAGCATGATACGAGTCATGCAGGGGTGCCGTTGTGGTATGTCGAATCTCCGTGTCGGCGGAGGGGGGCGGCACTGTGCCGACCGCAGAGGACTTCTTCAGAATTCCGGCTGGTCGCTCACTGGCGAAGTCGGAGATTGTGTCCAAGTACTTCGATGCATGGGCGAAGATCGTGGGGTCACATGCCGACGATATCGCCTATGTGGACCTGTTCTGTGGTCCGGGAACATACGCTGACGGCTCGGAGTCGACACCCATCCTGGTCCTCAAGAAGGCTGCGCAGCACCGGCGTGTTCGCACGCAGTTGCGTTCCTTCTTCAACGACGTTGATGTCAGGTGTGCAGATGCGCTGCGGCGCAACATCGACAAGCTGCCCCAGCGGCGCCTTCTGAACCACGATCCCGAAATCTCGTCCGAGCCAGTTGTAGACGGGACGCTGGATCGATACAGGCAGCGTCTTGGAGACACTCCGGCGCTGCTCTTCCTCGATCCCTGGGGCTACAAGGGTCTGTCGGTGGAGGAAATCGAGCGCTTCATCGGCACCTGGGGTTCCGAGTGCTTGTTCTTCTTCAACTACCGTCGAGTGAATGCGGCGCTGTCCTACGAGAAGTTCGCGGGCCCAGTCGCCGCATTGTTCGGCGAGGAAGCAGCTCAGAATCTGACGCAGGACCTCGTGGGGCTTGCGCCTGACGACCGTAAGACGCTGATCCTGGAGACGCTGCGTGACTCACTCACGCAGACCTACGGGGAGTATGTGAGCAGGTTCCGCCTCGCTGGTTCCAATCCCGGCTCGGACTACTACCTCGTCCACGTGACGAAGAGCCCCAAGGGCTGCAAGGTTGTGCGCGACGTCATGGCCAAGGCTAGCAGCTCCCGAGACGCAAGTGGCGTCCCCAGCTTCGAGTACAATCCTGAGGCGCAGCTGAACCTGTTCAGGCTCGGCGAGAGTCTGGAGGACTTGGAGCAGTCCATCATGGATGGCTTCGAAGGCAAGAGCCTCACCGTCCAAGAAGTCTTCGAGCTCGACAGCCACCGGGGAAATCACCGGATCCGGGACTACCAGGAAGCGGTCAGAAGACTCGAGAGCGACGGGTGGGTCCGCTGCAATCCGGATGCGAGCGCTCGACCAAGAGGGACGCTCGCGCCGAGCACCGTTGTGACGTTCATCCCACGCGAAAGCGGGTGCGAGAATGGCTGACAACACGTCAATCGAGTGGACCGAGTCCACATGGAACCCTGTGACCGGCTGCACGAAGGTCAGCGCCGGGTGTGTGAACTGCTACGCAGAGCGCATGACGCGGCGGCTGCGGGCCATGGGCCAACGCAACTACCGGAACGGGTTCAGAGTCACGACGCATCCGCACGCGCTCGAGCTGCCGCTCAAATGGACTCAGCCGCGCAAGATCTTCGTCAACTCCATGAGTGACCTCTTTCATGAGGACGTTCCCGACAGTTTCATCGAGAGCGTCTTTGATGTGATGCGGCGCGCGCACTGGCACACGTTCCAGGTGCTGACCAAGCGCTCGTCTCGCCTTGCGGATCTCGGCAAGGAACTGGCGTGGCCCTCGAACGTCTGGGCCGGTGTGAGCGTCGAGAATGCAGCCGTTCTCGATCGAGTCACGGATCTTCGCTCGCTCACGGCGCCGACGGTGCGCTTCCTCTCTGTCGAGCCACTGCTGGGCCCCCTCAACAAGCTGGAGCTCGAAGGCATCGACTGGGTGATTGTCGGGGGAGAGTCGGGCCCTGGGGCGCGTCCGATGGACGTCGAGTGGGTCAGGCCGATACGCGACGCCTGTGTGGCCGAAGATGTGCCCTTCTTCTTCAAACAGTGGGGTGGGCCCAACCGCAAACTCACGGGGCGTGTGCTCGACGACAGACTGTGGAGCCAGAGCCCGACAGTCCGCTGCGACAGCCTCCTCGAGGAGCCGGCCTGCTAGGGCGGCTTGGTGCGCGCGACGCATGACTACCGATCATCGTCGACTCGAGATTCGAGGCTAGCTGGAATGGCTCGATAGCGCGTTGCCAAGGTGTGCAGACTGGCAGTCGCCGGCCGCAATGAACTGGAGGGGGCCGTGGCATTCACATCCAATCGAGAGACGCGGCGGCTCGCGAGGCAGGGTGACGTCCAAGGGCTAGTAGATATCGCCTGCGACAAGAGTCGCCCTGGTCGCGAGCGGCGAATGGCGGTCGTGGCGCTCGGCAATCTCGGAGATGCGAGCGCCGTCGATGAGCTTCTTCCGTTGCTGCGCGACTTCGACGTCCGCGGCCTGGCGGCGGAAGCCTTGGGGACGATCGGCGAGCCTAGGGCGGCCGGGCCCGTCTGCGAGGCCCGAACCTCAAGGAACGCCCATGTCCGCACCAGTTGCGACAAGGCACTCGGCATGCTCATGAACAGGGATGCCGCCGGCTGCAAACGGGCTCTAGCTCGATGGGTCGAGGAGATGAACGAGGGTGCGGAACGTCTCGCGGCGCGGACCACTGAGAACGTGACCACCTGGGCCGACTGTCCGATGTGCCAGGTGCCTCTGTCACAGACCACGGAGCACGTCGCACGTTGCGCGAGATGCGAGAGGTACTTCTGCGACCAAGGCTGGGCACCGAAAGTGTCGTTTGAGAAGGGCAGTCTCGGCGAACTGCTCGGAGAGTCGCCGGCCGGACTACTGCCCGCCGAGATGATCGAGAGCCTGGGCTTTCAGCCATTCACCATGGGAGGCTCGCTAAGCATTTGCCCAGTCGGGTTGGTCTTCCGGCTGAGCGAGAACTACGACTCCGTCACCGGAAGATCGCTGATGACGGACGGCGCGCTCATGCGCCATCTCGCTCAGGCATTGGACGAAGGAGCATGATCGCCAATCATGAGTAGGCCACGTGCTACTCGCCATGGTGGCGGGACCTCGGGCCAAGGGAGACGCACCGCACACTGAGGATGCCGATCCGCTAGCCTTCCTCGCACACCTCACACCCGCACTCGGGCAGGTGATACCAAGGCCCCAGGGGTATGGCGAACGGGTCGTCCACCAGCTCGCGATCCGACTCATGCTTGAGCAGGTTCGTGCGCCAGAACCGTCCTAGGTCGTACTCATAGAGGCGCCCGTCCAGCGACCGATGCGATGCGTAGCGCCCGGTGCGGCGCACGTCGAAGACCGTCACCACCTTGCCGTGGGTCTTCCCCTCGAAGCGTTCTTCGGTTGACACACGTCCTCCCCGCGGTAGCTCCAACAGTGACACGGCCCCGCTCGGGCGGACCTTGGCGCCGAGCACTATGAGGTTCGTTGTCGGCTCGTGCTGGACCTTCGCCGGATTCGAGAAGACTTGTTGTCTGCGACGACAACGGTGGGCCGGACTCCCCTGGGGGATCATGCTCGACCGAGAGTCGGACCGGCTTCCTTCCCGCCGCCTCTGGCGGGTGATAGCCTCACGCCGTGGCCGACAACACCCTCTACTACGGCGACAACCTCGAGATCCTGCGGCACCACATCGCGGACGAGTCGGTCGACCTGGTCTACCTCGACCCGCCGTTCAACTCCAACGCCAGCTATAACGTCCTCTTCAAGGAGCACTCCGGCGAGCAGGCGGCCTCGCAGATCCACGCCTTTGAGGACACCTGGACCTGGACCATGGAGGCCGAGCTCGCGCTTGAGGCGATGATCGTCGAGGGCGGGCAGGTGTCGCTCGCAATGCAGGCGTTCCGCAAGCTGCTCGGCACCAGCAACATGATGGCGTACCTGGCGATGATGGCGCCGCGGCTCGTGGAGCTCCGGCGGGTGCTGAAGTCGACAGGGAGCATCTACCTGCATTGCGACCCGACGGCGAGCCACTATCTCAAGATCCTGATGGACAGCGTCTTCGGGCCCGAGTTCTTCCTAAACGAGATCACGTGGAAGCGTACCCACAGCCACGGGAATGTGGGGCGAAACTTCGGGGGCGTCTGTGACACCATCTTGGTCTACACCAAAGGCCCGGGCTACACATGGAATCAGGTCTGGCTGCCGCTCGACGAGGAGTACGTCGAGAAGTACTACCGATTCACCGACGCAAACGGTCGACGCTATCGGTCGGTGACGCTTCGCAATCCCGGCGTGCGGCCCAACCTGCACTACCCCTACACGGCGCTCAACGGAGTGACGTATCAGCCGCACCCAAACGGCTGGACGTGGACGGAAGAGCGCCTGCGACAGGCCGATCAGGACGGCCGGCTCATCTATCCCAGCAAGCCGACAGGCGCTCTCATGATGAAGCAGTACTTGGACGAGTCGCGAGGCGTCAGGCTACAGAATCTCTGGGACGACATCCGTCCCATCGGCGCGCAAGCCGCAGAACGCCTCGGCTATCCCACGCAGAAACCCGAGGTCTTGCTCGAGCGCATCATCTCCGCCTCCAGTAACGAAGGCGACGTCGTCCTCGATCCCTTCTGCGGCTGCGGAACCGCGGTGGCTGCGGCCCAGAAGCTCGGCCGTCGGTGGACCGGTATCGACGTCACCTACCTGGCCATCGCGCTCATCCGTCGCCGCCTCCGTGACGCCTACGGTGAGTCCATTGATGAGACCTACGACGTCGTCGGAGAGCCAGCGAGCGTCTCAGACGCCCAGGTCCTCGCTGAGGCCGACCCCTATCAGTTCCAGTGGTGGGCGCTCGACCAGGTCCACGCCCGGGGCGGTGAGCGCAAGAAGGGCGCGGATAAGGGCATCGACGGCCGCATCTACTTCACCGAGGGCGACAGCGGCGACGTGAAGCAGATCATCATCAGCGTGAAGGCCGGCCACACCGGCCGCGCGCATGTGCACGAACTCCGCGGCGTGGTCGACCGTGAGGAGGCCGTAATCGGCGTGCTGATCAGCATGCAGGAGCCGACCAAGCCGATGAGAGAGGAGGCGGCGACGGCTGGCTTCTACACCTCGCCCTGGGGCAAGCATCCGCGGCTGCAACTGCTGACCGTCGAGGATCTGCTCGGGGGCAAGGGCATCGACTGTCCGCCGCTGCGGCACACGTCACAGACGTTCAAGAAGGCGCCGAAGGCTGAAGCGAAGAGCGGGACGGCGTCACTCTTCGACCAAGATCCCGCGTGACTCCACACGTTCTCACCGTTCTGGGCCTGGCGCTGGAGCTTGGCGGAGTCGTGCTGGGTCTCTTCGAGATCTACTCGTCCCGAAGGGCGGCCGTTGGTTTCATCAAGCGCGCGCGTCACGTGTACGTCTCTGCGCATGTCAAGAACGAGACAGTCGTGAGCGCTCGGCCGACCACCAACGACCCGATGGTCCCCACGATTTCCGATCGCGTGGATGATCTCGACGCGAGAGTCAAGCGACTTGACGCCCGCATCGATGCCTTGCCCAAGGAGCTCGAAGAGGCATGGCGCGAGCACACCACCGCCGTTATTCGCAGCCATGAGGCTGGCCATCGGGACCTTGAGACCGCGCTCAACAGCTTCGCGGAAGATCTTGGTGCAGGACTCTGGCGTCGGGTGCTCACTGTCGGGCTACTGGTCAGTGGCGGCGTCCTGCAGGTTCTGGGCGTCCTGTTGACGACGTAGGGCCCTCACGTAGCGTGGCCCGCACACGCTCAGGAGGGTGACCGACCCCGGCGCCGGGGCTGCGCGGAGCCACCCTCCTGAAGCCGGCGACCGCCCTAGAGTCGTCGACATCCCAGCTCCCACTCTCACCGTGCCTCGCTGATCGTCACAGTCCAAGTGCAATCGACCGTGTTGCTCGAGACGTAGTAGCTGCCAGCCGGTAGGTAGAGGTCCGACTGCGAGGCGCCGGTTCCGGGCGGATTCACCATCTCCATGCCGTCACGACCGTCGGCCGGCCGGACTGTGAAGCTGAGCATAGGCGAGAGACCATAGCCGGCTGTGCCGGGCGTCGCGGATACGGCGAACACCTGGTGCCCGCCCTGGAGCCGGAACGGTGAGCTGTTGCGTATGTCGTTGCTGTCACCGCCTCCCGGCCAGGTGAACACCGTGACCATCGTCGAAGCGCCACCGTCGCCACCGAGGTTGTTCACGGCCCCTTGGTAGTTCTCGTCGGCGGTGCCCACCGCGTCGTGCATTGACCCGGCGGCGGCGACGATGACGATGAGAGCCACCACGCCGACGACAACAGCGATGAGCGCGTACAGCCAAGACCTCGATCTCGCCTGCACCGTCTCTGGGGTCGCAGCAGTTGATCCGCCCCGCGCCTGAGCAAGCACCCAGGCACGCATCCCCGCATATGGCCATTCGAGTTGACCGGCGTCGTCGTAGGAGAGCACCTGTTGGGCTGTCAGTGGCCCGTGGTCCTCCAGGATGAACTGGTCACCCTCGTAGCTGATCGTCTTTCCGACCCAGCCGGTGGACGGACCGAACGTGGCGATGAGCATGGACCCTCCCCTGCTCGTGGGCGCGCCTCCACACCCGCCGTTCAGTCAGACTAGCACCGAGGTCAGACGCATGACAGGGCTACCACCGTGCGCAACCACGGGGTGGGATACTCCCGCCGCCTCCCGAGACCGGCGCCGGGGCGAGAAGTGGCATCGCCAAGACTATTCAGCCCCCCCACGCCCTCCCTCGCTACCCTGCGCCTCATGCACGCCCCGACGCAGCGCAGGCTGGGGAGATGTGCAATTCGCCGGGACGACCCGTCAGGCACGGGCGGCCTCACTTCTTCCAGAGAAGAAGCCGGAGGGCCGTGGCGGCCATGTAGCTGGGGCAACTGGCGGATACGCGGCCTCGGGTCCGCCAAGATCCCCCGACCTTCTGCTTGAGCAACCAGCGACCACCAGCTCGTACAGCCTTGCCCATGATCTTGTTCCCGTCCGCGCCGTTCCTGTAGTACCGCTGGTCGACGCTTCCGAGATAGTTTCCAGGTTTTGTGTACGACCCCGAGTAGACGATTCCGCCGGGTTCGCCGGAGCCGCTCGTCAGGGTGCCCGCGAAAGAGCCCTTGGTCGTCAGGCAGTGCCCCACCCCGAATGACTTGAGTACGACTGTGCCGCGCTTCGCGCCGGCCGTGCTTCGCACCACCCAGGACTTCGAAGCGAGCGCCGAGGCGGGAAGCAGGAGGATGAGCATGAGAGCAAAAGTCAGTACAAGTACCATTGGACGAACGCGCATTCTGGTCCTCCTCGATAGGGTGTGCCGCACGTTGCCCCGCAGGCGCGTCCGGCCGATTGCTGTTCAGTCCGCCCGTCGGGGTGCTGCTGCCCCAAGCTCGAGATTCGGCGCACCGTGATCTTCACCTAGACGCTCGTCGACTGCAGCCGGCCGTTGCTCGTGGGGGGAGACTACCCGATACCACCCGGTCTTGCCCGGCTTGAGAAGTCGCCGCTCGCGTCGGTGGCCTTGCTCGTCACCTTCTTCCAGTCGACCGTGCCGGTCGGCGACTTCTGAAGATCGAGCGACTCCCCGGCCACCGCCGAAGAACCAGCGCGATGACTCATGCTGCGTCCAAGCGACCTGGCTCCTCCTGTCCGGCTTGCGAATCCTCTCCACGGGTGCCGCGCCGAGCGGTGTCTCTCACTTCCCCGAGCATAGTATCGACCGGGTGCGCGCGAAATCTTAGGGGCGCGGTCCTGCTGGCGACCAAACCCAAGATTATTCAGGCCTCCGCCCACGCCGCCGATACCCTGCGGCCCCATGCACGCCCCGACGCTGCGCAGGCCCGAGGAACCCCGCGTCGCCGCCCCCTTCGGCGACGGCCCGTCTTCACGGACGCCCCTCCCCGTCCCGCCTCCACGCTCCTCGCTGCGCAGCGTCGGGTCGTGCCGCCCAAGCGAGTGCGGGGCGCCGGTCTCGGCTGCCGGTGCGGCCGGCACGAACGCGGCGCCGGCGCCCCGCGACTCGCGGCCACTCGTCCAAGGAGCGCAGCGTGAGCATCACCGAAGCCATCTCCCTCGTCGCGATGATCCTTCTCGCCGGCGGCGTCGCCAGCCGCCTAGTCGAATTCATCAAGGGCGCCAAGTGGAGCGCCCGCGCCAAGTGGGCCCTCTCCATCGCCCTCTCTGCCGCTGCCGGTCTCGCCACCGCCTGGCTTGCCGGCGACGTGCTCGGCCTGGTCTCCGCCTGGGGGTCCCTGAGCGCCGCGCAGGTCTTCGCCTTCATCGGCGCCGTCTACGCGACTGCCAACGGTTTCTACGTGCTCTGGTTCAAGCCGCGGGCCTCCCGGGCCTAGCCATCCGTCAACGGAATCGGGTACCATGACGACATACGAACATATGTTCGTGTCCGCTCGAGAACCCGGGGTGAACAGTGTTGGGTGCCATCGCAAAGACGCCGTGGTCGGGGCGTCGTACCGGCCCAGGAGGAGCGCGTGAGCGACGATCGCCTCAGCCCCGCACAGGCGGCCGCCTACATCGAGCGCGAGTGGTACCTCAAGGTGCATCCCGACACCGTGCGGAGGTGGGCGACCAAGGGCGGGCTGCCGGCCACGCGCGGCGAGCGCGGCCGGGTGCTGATCGATCCGGCGGACCTCCACGCCGTCTTCGACATCGAGAGCAAGAACGCAACGACACAGCACGAAAGCTCACGAAAGCAATGACTGCAACGTCTGCAACAGTTAGTATGCGTCAAGTGTGTCAAGCATCGAGGCCAAGAATGGTGCCTCGGCTGCCGCGACGGGAGGGTCGTGGGCGAGCACTATATGAAGGTTTCCGAGGCACGGACCTACATCTCCGAGCGCTACGGCGTCTCTTGGTCTGGCGCTTGGATCCGCAAGCTTGTGGAACGGGGAACGCTGCGAGGCGTCCGCCCCGGTGGTGGCCAGGGCTGGCTCTACGTGTCGCGCGAGTCGATCGACGAGCGCTTCCAGAGCAGCGAGCCCTACCCAGACTCCATCTAGCCCTCTGATCTGAACCTGATTCCCGCCCTTGCTTTGGCATACCCGTCGAGCTAAACTGCAACTATGTACAACGATAGAGACTATGCAAACTGCGAAAGGAGGTGCCGCAACGGTTCGCATATCGACGGGTGAATCCAGATCAAGGGGAACTTCATGAGAACGAAAGAGGGGCGCCCCTCCCGCGAAGAAGTAAGCGCCCAACGCTCCCTAGAGAGCACGTTTCACGCTAGCACACCGTGCGCGCCCGCGCACCGCCCAGTCGCCAACGTCACCCCTCCCAAGGCGGTGGCCCGATGAGCGACTGGCTCCCGAACTACGACGCTTGGCTCACGGGCGAGCCGGAGCCCTCGGGTGACGCCCACGACGAGGCGATCGCCCGCGAAGACGCCATGCTCGACAGGGCGGGCCTCTGATGAGCGCCCTCTCCATCGCCCACGCTGAGTTCCTCGCCGCCCGCCGTTCCTACGTCGGCGGCACCGACATCGCCGGCATCGTCGGCGTCTCACCATGGACCAGCCCACTCTCGGTCTACCTCGACAAGACGGCGCCCGAGCGCGCCGAGAAGAAGGACTCGCTGCCGATGCGCCGCGGCCTCGCCCTGGAGCGCTTCATCGCCGACGAGTTCGAAATCGCGCACCCGCGCGTCGTCTGCTACCACCCGGCCCCGATCGTGCGCACCGACTGGGGCTTCCCGGCCGGCGCTTCGGTCGACCGCTTCGTCGCCACGCGCGAGCACCCGCGCACGCCGATCGCCGTGCTCGAGTGCAAGACCGCGTTCAGCTTCGCCTCTGCGCGT
Organism: uncultured Thermoleophilia bacterium; assembly: GCA_963775255.1. Lineage (GTDB taxonomy): Bacteria > Actinomycetota > Thermoleophilia > UBA2241 > UBA2241 > CAIXSE01. The sequence goes on from CAVZIA010000015.1 coordinate 35,095, forward strand.
CAGTGGAGCGAGGCCGACGCAGACCTGCCCGACAGCTACTTCGTGCAGGTGCAGTGGTACCTCGCGGTCACCGGGCTCGACCTCGCCTACGGCGCCGCCGACACCGGCAAGGCCGAACTGACCATCGTCCCCATCGAGGCCGACCCGCGCGTGCAGGAGCGGCTGATCGCCGCCGGGCGCCGGTTCTGGCAGGAGCACGTCGAGCGCGGCGTCGCCCCGGATCCGATCGGCAGCGACGCCGACGCTGAAGCGCTCTCTCGCCTCTGGCCCGACACCATCCCCGAGCCGGCCGTCACCATCGAGGACGAGCTCGCCGAGGTCGTGCTCTCCGACTACCTCGCCCACAAGTTCAAGGCAGAGGAGCACGCTCGCGAGGCCGAGGCCGCCAAGCAGCGCCTGCAGGCCTACATGGGCGAGAACGAGCAGGCCGTGATCGGCCACTGGCGCCTCTCCTGGAAGCGGCAGGCTCGCACCACGATCGACAGCAAGCGGCTGAAGGCCGAGCGTCCCGACGTCGCGGCCCTCTACGCCAAGACGAGCGAGCCGCGCGTCTTTGCCGCACCGAAGGAGGTCACCCCGTGACCGCGCCCCAGACCACCGAGGTCGCCCGGCGCGACGACGCGCCGGCCCGCCAGGCGAGCCCGCAGAGCGTGCTCCAGGTGTTCGACAACGCCAGCTTCAAGAGCCAGGTCGCGGCGGCGCTCCCGCGCCACATCGGCGTCGACTCGATGATGCGCATCGCGCTCACCGAGGTGCGTCTGAACGCCGACCTGCAGAAGTGCACGGTGCCCAGCTTCATGGGCGCCCTGCTCAAGGCGGCGCAGAGCGGCCTGCGGCCGGGGATGTTCGGCGAGGGCTGGATCATCCCGCGCTGGAACGGCAAGCTCGGTTCGCTCGAGGCGCAGTTCCAGCCCGGCTACATGGGCCTCGCCCAGCTCGCCTACCGGAGCGGCGAGGTCGCCGACATCCTCGCCGAGGCCGTCTACCCCTCGGACCACTTCAAGTACCAGCTCGGGAGCGACCCGAGGATCGAGCACGTGCCCGACATGGAGGCGGAGCATCTGCCGCTTGAGGTGGTCGCCTTCTACGCCGTGGTCAAGCTGACCAACGGCGGCACGCTGATGAAGGTGATGCGCCGCGCCGAGGTCGACGAGGTGCGCGACCGCTTCGCGCCGAAGACCAAGGCCGGCAAGATCGTCGGTCCCTGGAACTCCGACTACGAGGCCATGGGTCGCAAGACGGTGCTGATCCAGGCGCTCAAGCTGGCGCCCAAGGAGTCGGAGCGCCTGGCCGCGGCCCTGCAGGCCGAGGCCGACGTGCTCTTCGGCGACCGCGTCGCCGCCGGGGTGGTCGACTCGGGGAGGCCGGTCGCCGAGCGCGTCGCAGAGCGCATCGGCGCACAGCAGCCAGAAGAGCCGGCCGAGGTCATCGAGGCCGAGGCGACCGAGGAGCCACCGGCTGACGACTACGAGCCCGAGTTCGGGGCCGACGACGAGCCGCCCGGCCGCGGACCGTCCGGAGTCACGCCGATCCGCCCGCCCGCCGCGACCAAGGCCCAGCTCGCGCAGATCACCCGCCTGCAGCGGTCGACGGGCGTCTACGAGGCTGAGTTCGCCGCTGTGCTCGACTCCTACGGAGCGACACATGCGGCGCAGCTGACCGAGGAGAGCGCCGGCTACGTGATCGAGGCGCTCAAGGAGAGGGGGGCGCCATGAGCGCCCCTCTCCCCACCACCACGGTGCGCCTGGAGGCGCGCCTCTCCGACCCGGTCACCAAGCACGAGGCCGCGGCGCTGCTCGGCATCTCGATCGGCTCCGTCTACCAGTCGTGCCGAGAGTTCGACGCGGCGCGCCTGCTCGGCGACGTCGAGGCGATGAGGCGGCACATCCCCTGCATCCACCGCGGCGGCGTTCCGCAGGTGAACGGCACCGTGAAGGGCGGCAGGTACATCGTCCCGCGCGACGCCTTCATCCGTTGGTACGCATCCGCCGGCCTCGACGACGCCCTGCTCGAGCAGCTCTACGGCGGTGCGGCATGAGCGACCAGCTGACCTTCATCGGCGTGGACCCGCTGGCCGACGCGCTCGCCTGGAAGCGGGACCACCCTGAGGCCTACCGGGCGCTGCTGCTCTGGGCCCGCGAGGACGTGGCCAACGGCGTGCGCCCCTCGATGGACGCCTACGGCCACCTGCTCCGCCGCCCGCACATGGCGGCCAAGCTCGGGCTCACCCGCCGCAGCGGTCAGCCGGTGCTCTTCAACGACCACCTGACCAGCTCGCTCGCGCGCCTCCTGCGGCGCGAGCACGGCATCCCGTTCGTCACCCGCGCCGCGCGCGTCGACTGCTGGAGCGTGGCCTCGTGAGCGACGACACCACCCCGATCTACTTCCGCGTCTCGCCCGCCATCTGGCGGGCGCGGACGTGGACGGACGACATGCGCCTCTTGGCCTGCTACCTCTTGACCAGCCCGCACCGCACCCTGGAGGGGCTGTTCATCCTGCCCAAGGGCTACTGCTGCGCCGACCTGCAATGGTCAGCGGAACGCTTGGCGGAACCGTTTGCGGGACTCATCGCCGACGGTTTCATCGCTTACGACGAGACCGCCGAGGTGTGCCTGATCGTGAAGGCGATGAAGTACCAGCGGCCGGAGAACCCGAACATGGACAAGGCCGCGATCCGCCGGCTCGTGACCGTTCCCGCCTCCTCACTCGACGGGCCCTTCCACGCCTCGGCGCAGCAGTATGCGCCACGGCTCGCGGAACGGCTGGCCGAACGCTTGCCGGAACGGTTCGGCAAATCTCAGCTCTGCTCTAGCTCTACTCAGCTCAACCCGGCTCTTAGCGCGCCTGCGCAAGAGGAGCCTGTGGATAACTCGCCTGCCAGCCCCGAACCAGAAGAGCAAGAGCGGGGTCGGTCTATCGACCAACAAGAGCAGCCGGAGCCCGAGCGCTCCGAGGATCCGCCTGTGGCCACCGACACATGTGACGGCACGAGCTGCGCGGTCCGCGAGTTCCCAGCCTCGGCCTTCGGGCCGCTGCGCCGAGCGATCGCCAGAAGTAAGCACCCCGAGCAGTGGCGGGAAGTCGGCACAAACGGTCCGCTCGACGCCCTGCTCGCCGAGTACTCGGGACACCTCTGCGCAGCCTGCCAGGCAGGCCTTGGCGAGTACCAGCGGCCGCAGCTCGACGAGCTCTGCGAGCAGGCCCTGGTGGCGTCGCTCGAAGGGCTCAAGGGCGCCGAGGACGTGGCCGCGGTGCTGCGCAGCCGCCTGCACCGCTACGGACTCGCAGAGCTGGTCGGTGACCGCACCTATGAGGAGCTGCGGCGGGCCAAGCGCGACAAGCGCCGGCGAGGCTCGCCGAAGGCGATCGGCGAGTGCCTGCCGCCCGAGTTCGCGCAGCCTCCCGGCGCTGCGAAGAGCTGCAAGCCGGCGTCAATCGCTAGCTAGACAAGAAGAGCCCCGGCGCCGTTGTCACCGGCCCGGGGCGTGACGATCGCCTAATGAAGGAGGCAATCGCGTGAGGGACCTTAGCAACCGGCTCGGCCGGAAGAACGAGAGCAGGGGCGCCGCCGCTGACCAGCGCGGCCGGCGCCTCTGCTCCTGGAGAGGAAATGTCCACGGGGAGTCAGCCTTCGGCCCGTAGCGGTCTCATCGATGCCTCAGGCGGCGGGCGGCCCACTTGCCCTCGCTGCAGCTCCTACCTGCGCGCCGGCCACACGCCGGATCCGGACAATCCTCACGGCCTCTGTGATCCCTGCCACGCCCTCGTCGCCTCGTGCGCGCCCTATGTAGACGGGAGCCGAGAGCCGGCGCCTGCCGACGTCAACCTGATCGAGCTCGTCGCCGGCCTGGCGCTCACCCACGACGCCCTGCATCCTGGCGAGCCGCTCTACCTCCGTGAGGCGCTCGCGGCCCACGGCGTCGACGCCGATCACGTGAAGGTCTGGCAGACGGTCGGCAAGCTGCGGCGCCGGCACGGGCTCGTTCTACGCGGCGAGCCGCGTGGGCCGGGCGAGGCACGCGAGGCCGGCTATCGGGTCGAGGATTGGACGTGGGAGGCGCGGCGGGTGAGAAGTACTGTCAGGCAAGGCAGATGACGGAAGAAGCCCCCTCACCAACCTCTGAACGGGCCGCTGAGGGGCTTCTCAGTCGAGCATGGGAGCCGGCGGCTCTACTTGACGGTCACATTCTTCACTTTGCTCTTGGAGGCTACATACGTGGTTGTCCCGACGGTCGTCGTCCGGTACCTGGCCACGAGGCGCCACTTGCCCTTTGAAGTCGGCCTGAACTTGTATGAGAAGGCGCCATTGGCGAGTGCAAGCGTTGTCGTCGACCCTGCTCTCTTCCACTTCCTGCCGACGAGATGCGTCCTGGCGATGATCACGCTCCCAGGCGTCCCCGCGGGAGACACCTTCCCCGAGATCGTGATGGTCCTTCTGACCCTTACCTTGGCTGGACCGGACAGGGTTGTGGTGGTGGCCAATGGCATCGTTTCGGTGCCTTGAACAGCGATGGCGTACGTCACGCCGTTGTCTCTCGGACAGAACACTCCCAGATAGTAGACTCCGCTCGTTGCTGGCGTGTAGTGAATCACGTTGCTGATCTCGCCATCGTTCCACCCTGCGCTCCATGCCACAGCGGCAATGTCCACCACGGTTATGCTTCGCGGCGCGTAGAGTCCGAAGTAGAGGTAGCCCGACCAAGAGGCGTTGAATGCGACCTCGTGACCGGCGAATAGGTAGACGGCATAGACGCCTTGCGGGCTCGTGGTCACGTCCAGTACCCCGCTCGCACCGCTCGGTCCCATGGGCGTGCCGGGCACGTCACGGGCGACGGCTCCCGCACTGCTCGGGATCACGGCCAGGAACAGAACCGTAAGAAGCATCATGGCGACGATCGCCGAGAAGCCCAAGACCCGTGTGGTCCGAGAAAATGCAGTCATCCAGAACACCCCCGTAGGTGATGAAGCCGCAGGTAGTACGAGCTGTGTGGTCACACAATATCATCGACAAGCCCGCGGCAGACTGAAGCAATCGAATCCGCTAGGCTGCCTTCATCATGCCCCTCGTTGACCTCTCCCTCCTCCGCGTCGACCGCGACGAGGCGCCCACGATCCTCGAGGCCCTGTTCCTCACCGTCGACTGGCCGTTCCTCCCCCGCGAGGGCGAGGGCGTCGAGATCCTCGAGGACTACGAGGCGCAGACGGTCGACAGCGTGGGCTACGGCGTCGACGGCTCCCCACTGGTACACCTGGGGCGCGTGGTCCTTGACGACCTGCACGTGAAGCAGTTGCGGAAGATGGGGTGGAGGGCGGAGGCCTTTCCAGGCGGACCGACGCGCTGACCCGGCAGGCCATGAGAGCCACGGCCCGATGGGTGGTCTGCTTGACGCGCGGGTCAGCCTTGACGGCGGCCACCGGGCGCCGGCGACGGGACCTACTTGGCTGACTCGTTCTCGGCTGCGCGCATCTGAGCCTTGGCCCGATTGGCGAGCTCCGCGTCCCGACGCTCGGCTCTCGACATCCGGGCCGGCTTGGCTGACCGCCGCGCCGGCGAAGAGCGGCCTGGCTCTTCGCCCTGGAGCACGCATTCGGCCTCATTCTGCGTGAGTGCATACGCCGAGCGCCCGCAGGGACACGCCAGCGCGTAACGCACGCCCACCGGAAACAGCGGGACATGATAAAGGTCGATCCAGTCCCGCATGCGAATGAGCACCCATGGTGCCGTGGCGTGGCACCGGCGGCATTCTCTGGGCGTCGAGAGTGCGACGCCTTTCTTCGTGACAAAGCGCCCGTGGCCAAAGACGAGGAACATAGGGTGACCTTTCCGGTCGAGATGCACGTCGGCAGACGGGCGAGACAGAGCCAGGGCGCGTGCCCCTCGCGGTGACTCCTCGGTCACTATAGACGACTGAGCCCGCCGGAGTTGCCGCGCCGGCGCTGGCTGCCCGCGGAGGATAGCGTGGTTCAGAGCGCCTCGCTCCCGCCCTGCGCTGAGCGAGCCACAGTCCGACCCCGCTTCTGGCCGGCCTTCCGCATCGCGGTGTCAGCTCCGGACGAAGAGTATCGATGCGAACAGTGCAGTACAGCGACTTCGCCTGCGGCCCTCGGCATAGTCAAATGGACTGTCCTCACCTGACGATGACTCTGATACGGTGATGCGGTGAAGAGGGGATTTGGGGCCGGTTCAGACGGGCCGGCCATCGAGCTTGGACCGTGCGGCGCGGACGATCCGCCCGCGCGAAATAGAGGGGCCGACTCGGGGGGGCAAGTGAAGACCAGGACTTCGTCACGAATGTCTGCGCGGCCGACGACGCGATCTCGCGCAAGACGAACCGCGAACACGTCTATTGGTTGCATTGGCCAGGCAGCAGGGGACGGCCGGCACCTTCCATTTGGGAGAGGGCCACTCGCGAAGAGCCTACGTCGCTGTTCGTTGTTGCTGGCCGCCGGTGTTCTCCTGTCCTGCCTGCTGGTGCCCTCAGCTGCAGTCGCGGCTACAAAGGCGCAGCAGGACGCCTGGTTTGCGACGGCAGCCGGCAGGTACATGGACGTGGACAACTATCCCTCGTGGGGCGTCTATCAGTGTGTTGATGTTGCAGACGACTACTGCATTGCGCTATGGGGCAACTACGCGAACACCATTGGGACAGGAAATGCGGGGTGGCCGCTGTTCAATGCGACGAAGCCCGGCTACTTCACCAAAATACTGAACGACACGAGCAACCCTAACCTCATCCCGAAACACGGCGATATTGTCTTCTGGTCATACGGCCACGTCGCTGTGGTGGACACAGCAGACGTCAACGGCATGATGGTTTTCGAGCAGAACTACGGTACTCCCGACGGGACGCTACCGTGTGCGAGGCGTCATCAGACCTATCCCTCGGTCATCGGCTGGTTGAGGCCCATTCTGAGCACCACCCGCTACAACCCCGTCGCCCCTGGCGACGCTGGCTTCGCCAAGCACGGCGCGGCGTCCGGCTGGACGAGCTTCGCCGGTGGCGTCTACGGAACGGCCATCTACTCCTATGTCGGCAACACCGTGCGCGACAACTGGGCGCGCTGGACCTTCGATCTCTCAAAGCTGAAGGGCGCCGGTGGCTACAAGGTCGAGGCCTACGTCACCTCCACGCACGCCGGAACCACGAAGGCCCACTACCACATCAACACCTCGAGCGGGCTCAAGTATGCGACCGTCAACCAGCGGGTGCTGTCCAACGCTTGGGCCAATCTCGGCACGTATACGCTGGCGGCCGGATCTGCCTGGGTCGAACTCGACGATGTCACTGGCGAGCCCTATGGCACCACCGCGAACCAGCAGATCGTCTTCGACGCCATCAGGCTGACCTACTCCAACCGCGCTCCCGTGGCGGCCTCCAACTCCTACACCACGGCCCAAGACACCGCACTCACGGTGGCGGCCAAGGGCGTGCTCGCGAACGATTCCGACGTCGACGGCAATGCGCTCACGGCCAGGCTGGTTACGAGCGTCGCCCACGGGACGCTTTCCCTGAGCTCCAACGGTGGCTTCACGTATACGCCGGCCGCGGGCTTCAGCGGTGCCGATTCGTTCACCTACTGCGCCAACGATGGCACCGCCAACTCGAACACGGTCGCCGTATCGCTCACAGTGACGCCGTCGGCGACGCCTGCGCCCACCCCGACCCCCACGCCGAAAGCCACGGCCAAGCTAACCATCAGGCTGAGCGGCTTGAAGAGCGGCGCCATGAGGCTCGGCAGGCGCGTGGCCGCCAAGGGCACTCTCACGCCCACCAACCTCGTCGGCAGCAAGGTCAAGCTCACTGTTCAGAGGAAGAAGAGCGGCAAGTGGACCACGGTCAAGAGCGTGGCACGGACCGTGAGTGCCAGCAGTGCCTACGCCTGGAGGTACAAGCCCGCAAGGAGGGGCACCTATCGCTTGCGCACCACGATCGCCAAGACCGCTGCGCACACGGCTGCCAGAACGGCGTGGCGCGGGTTCAGAGTGAAGTAGGCGGCCACGCATCAGCAGTACTCGTGCAGCGAGGACCCCGTCGGCCTGCCGGCCGACGGGGTCCTCGCTGCGAGGTCGCGTGCTCTGGCGCTCTCCGGCGTCTGACAGCAGTCGTCACGCTCATCCTCTCCACGTCAGGTCTGCCGGGTGCGGCCATTTCCTTGCGCCTGGGCCGGCGCGTGGTGTCCTCCCACTCGCCGTTCTCCGCCGGCTCACACACGACGCTCACCACTCGGGCGAGCTCCTCTGCCTTCGTAGGGCGCTCGCCGCCCACGGGGTCGAGGCCGACCACGTGAAGATTTGGCAGACGGTCGGCAAGCTTCGCAGGCGGCACGGGCTGATGATGAGCGGCGAGCCGCGGGAACCGGGCTATCGGGTGGAGGATTGGGTGTGGGAGGTGAAGAGGGTACGGAGCTCGATGCGGCAGGGGTAGAGAGTGAGACCCCCCCGGAGCCGGGTGCTGAGCTCCCGAGGGGTCTATCGGTGCAGAGAGAAGCCTGCTACTTGACCGTCACGTTCAGTACTCTGCTCTTCGAGGACGTGTAGGTAGTGGTGCCGACCGTGTTGACTCCGTACTTCGCGACAAGGCGCCACTTGCCCCGAAGTGTCGGCTTGAAGCGGTAGGAGAACGAGCCGGCAACGAGCGCGAGAGTGGTGGAGCCGGCGCTCTTCCACTTGGCGCCGACGAGGTGGGTCTTCGTCACCTTGACGCTGCCGGGTGATCCGGCGGGCGAGACCGCTCCCGAGACTGCGAGCGCCTTCCTGACCCTGACTTTGGATGCACCGGAGATGGTCGTGGTTGTGGGCTGAGGCATGGTCTCGGCGCCTATGACAATGACTTCGTAGGCTTGCCCGTTGTCTGTGGCAAACAGGTGCAAGGTGTACGCCCCGGATACTGCCGGCGTGTAGGCAAACGAGCCGGTGTAGTTCGCACCCGATGCGACGTTAGGCCCCAACAGTCCCGGTGCGTACAGCATGCTGTCAAGGCCATCGCGGAAGTTGTCAACCTTCACGTCGAACTCGACCGGCTGGCCACGAAACAGATATACAGAGTAGACATCCTCAGGACTCGTATCCTCGTCCACCACCCCGGTTGCGCCGTCTGGCCCCATGGGCGTGCCCGGGTACTTGTGCATGACCTCCGCGTAGCTCGCGGTTGCGGCAACCAACAGTGCCGCGAGACAGACCGTGCCAATCGCCATGAAGCCAAAGACTCGCCGGTTCCACACATGTGCTCTCATCCAGAACGCCCCCTCGGTGTGAAATGGATCCAGTTCGTGACGCCCATCTAGCCGCACACTATCATCGGCCACCAAGATGGAAGTCTGAAATCGGGCGTGGCCGCGGCCGACCGAGGTGTCTGCCCCAGGCCTCGGTCCGCCGGATCGCACGCGAGGACATTTGCGTCGGATAGGCTACGCCCACGCCCTTCTTCGACCTCTCCCTCCTCCGAATCGACCGCGACGAAGACCCGACCATCATGGAGGCGCTCTTCCTCACCGTGGACTGGCCCTTCCTCCCGCGCGCGGGCGAGGGCGTCGAGATCCTCGAGGACTACGAGGCGCAGACGGTGGATAGCGTCGGCTATGGCGTCGACGGCTCCGCGCTGGTGCGCCTTGGGCGCGTCGTGCTCGACGACCTGCAGGTGAAGCAGCTGCGGATGATGGGGTGGCGGGCGGAGGCGTTTCCGGGTGGGCCGACGCGCTGACTTGGGCAGGCTATCGGGTTGAGACTGGCTGCGTGAGGCGAGGCAGGTGGGCAGCAGATGACACGGTCACGACAACGGCCGCCTCAAACTCGCCCTCATTCGGCCGTCGCGGGCAGCGTGAAGAAGAAGGTCGCACCGTTCTCGACCGCGGCGTCGGCCCAGACGCGGCCGCCGTGCAGGCTGACGAGGCGCTGGACCATGGCCAGCCCGATGCCGTTGCCCTCGAACTCATCCACTGTGTGCATGCGCTGGAATGGGCCGAAAAGCCGGTGCGCGTGGCCCATGTCGAAGCCGGCCCCGTTGTCGCGCACGAAGTAGACCGGCAGCCCGTCGGCGGCCTCGACGCCAACCTCGATGCGGGCGTCCGGCTGCTTGCCCGTGAACTTCCAGGCGTTCCCGAGCAGGTTGTCCAGGATCACGCGCAGCAGAGCCGGATCCGCGAGGACGTGCAGGCCCGGGGCGACGACGCACTCCACACTGCGGTCTGGGTGCGTGCCCTCGAGCTCTTCAAGTACCAAGGCCGCCAGTCCGCTCAGATCGACTTCTGCTTTGCGCAGGTCCTGACGTGAGGTGCGCGAGAGCGCCAGCAGATCGTCGATGAGCACCGCCATGCGCTGCGCCGCGCCGCGCACCCGCTGCAGGTGTTCGAGGTCCGCCGGCCCGAGCTTCTCCGCCGCGTCCTCTATCACCATGGCGCTGAAGCCGTCGATGGCGCGCAGCGGCGCGCGCAGATCATGCGAAGCCGAGTAGACGAACGCTTCCAGCTCCCTGTTCGTCGTCTCGAGCTGGGCGGTGCGCTCGGCGACGCGCTCTTCCAGCTCGGCGTTCAGGCGGCGGACATCGTTCTCGGCCTGCTTGCGCGCGGTCACATCGTGCGAGGTGACGACGACGCCGGAGACGACCCCGTCGCTCTCACGCACTGGAGTGAAGTGGTCCTCCGAGTGGTGCATCCCCTCGGGGTAGGCCTGCGCGCGCTCGACGACGAACGACTCGCCGGCCAGGGCGCGGTCGAAGCGCTCGCGCCAGGTGCGCACCTGCTCCTCCGGGTAGTCCGCGCCCAGCATGGACTCGCCGACCTCGATCGCCCTGCCCTGCGTGGCGATGGCCGCTCGCCGCTGCAGTTCGTTGGCGGTGACCAGCCGGTACTCGCGGTCGACCTCGAAGACGATGTCGGGGACGTTGTCGACGAGCGACTTCACTTGGCCTTCGCTGTGGCTGCGCGCCGCATCGGCCGCCCGGCGCTCGGTGACGTCCTCGAACAGCGTGGCGAAGCGTCCGGCCCCGAGGGCGTAGGCACTGATCAAGTAGTCACGCCCCAGGGGCGCCGAGAACTGCTCGAAGGTGACCGCCTCGCCGCCCAGGGCGACCTTGCCGTAGACCTCGATGAACGGGGTCTCCTCGATGCCGGGCAGGACCTCGGTGACGCGCCTGCCGACGATCTCGGCGGCGCGCAGTCCAGTCGCGGTCTCGAACGCCGGGTTCGCCTCGAGGAAGACGTAGTCGACCGGCCGGCCCGCCTCGTCCGTGACGATCTCGTGCATTGCGGCAGCGAACATGGAGTGCTCGAACAGGCCCCGGTAGCGCTTCTCGCTCTCGCGGAGGGCGGCCTCGACCCGCTCGCGCTCGGTGAGGTCGCGGATGACCATGCTGCTGCGCGTCAGGCCGGCATGGTCGGTGTAGACGCGCGTCAGGACCTCGCCCGGGAAGGTCGTGCCGTCGGCCCGGAGGAGCCGCAGCTCGGTGCTGGCGCCGCCGGTCCGCTCTCTCTGCAGCAGGGCAGGCGCCAGCCGGGGGTCCGTGACATCGACGACCTCGGCCCTGGTCGCGGCTTTGAGCTCTTCCTCGGAGCGCCCGAAGATGCGGCAGGCCTCTGGGTTCGCCGAGAGGATGCGCCCGTTCGGGTCCGTGAGCAGAATCGCTTCGCCGCTGTTCTCGACGAGCAGCTTGTAGCGCTGGCGTTCGTCGTCGAGCTCGCCCTCGAGACGCCGCCGATCGCTGATCTCGACCAGGGAGTGGAGGGCGTAGGCGACCTCGCCCGCTTTGTCCAGGAGCGGCGTGACGCGCACGAGGAAGTCGCCGCCGAGGAGTTCGCTGCCCACCTCGGCGGCATGCTGCCTGCCGTCGAGAAGCAGTTCGTGGAACGGACAGCCCTCCGGGACCACGCCACCCTCATGGGCGACTGCGGCGCAGGCGTGCCCGAGGACCTCGTCGGACAGTTCGAAGCGCCGCGCGAAGCCTTCGCTCATGGCGACGATCCGGCGCTCGCCGTCGATCATGAAGACGAGCTCGTCGCTGCGGGCGAAGATCCTCTCCCAGCAGCCCTGGAACTCAGGGCTCATCACTGGGGCTGCATCCGCCATCGATCACCTCATCCGGCGAAAAGGCTATCGGCGGAGTATGACCGCTGAGCTCTCCCACCCAAACTGCTTAGGCTCGTTGGGAACCCTCACGTCATGCCCTGGGGCCTTTCGCCGAAGGGTCGAAGCACGAGGGGTCGGGGAACGCCCCGCACACTGGGTCGCCCCCGCTCGGAGGACACCCGGGCTCGGCTAAGACGCCGGCTCGTTGCGGAGCGCCTCATCCAGCGTGGCGTGGGTGGCGACTAGCTGGTCCAGGCCCGTCTTGGCGAGGGCGCTGCGCATCGTTCCCTCGGAGCAGACGAGGGCGAGTTGGCAGTCCTCGAGCTTGCAGCGGTTCGCCAGGTCGACAAGCGCGCTCAGCGCATACGTATCTACGTAGACGACACTGCTCAGGTCGACCACTACCCGGGCCGGCTCCTCGTCGACGAGGGCGAGTAGCTGCTCCCTGAAGGCGTAACTGCCGGTGACGTCGATCTCGCCGCTCGCTTGAACGACGATGAGGCCGTCCGCCGGCCGCAGCATGCTGACGTGGTAGTCGTCGTGTGTCCCCATGCCCGCTCCCCCTCGGCGACCTATCCTTCTCGCAGAGTACCGCGAGATCGGGCGGCCGGGGCGCACTGCCGTCGACGCCATTCTGCTTCTGGAGACTTGGCTTTCAGACACCAGCCGGGAGCTCTCCCGCCTCGTCCAGCCACGGCCCTAGGGCGTCGGCTTGACCGATGCACCTGCCGGCGCGTCGTGCGTCAACGGCGGCTCACAACGGACCGGATCCGCGCGGGGCATAGAGGACGCACCACCTTGCCCGCGGGCGCCCTCTCCGGGTCGCCGCCCGTCTGAAGGTCGTGGGAGGAAGTCATGCGAGAGACCCATAGTGCGCCCTTCGCGCGGCCGCGCGTCGCCGGCCGCGTGCAGCGGAAAGCCGCCGATGTTGGTGACGCGAGGCCGGACCAAGTGCCGGTGCCGCGCCAATCATCATGCGCCCTGTGCGGCGACACGCTCACGAGTCCGGGCCCTCATCGCCGGGTCCGTTCCCCTTACGGCTTGGAGAGCCTGCTCGTGTGCCGCACGTGCAGCAGGGTCACCCTCGCGGAGGGTTACCGGCCCACGGCGTGACTACCTCGCCCTGCGCGAGCCAGTCGGATGACCCATGCCAAGACCATCCGGCTGACCACCGCCAGCTCTGTCCCTCCGGCCGATGCGCGTGATTCGCCTCGCCCATACGCTTACGCCGTGAGAGTCGGCACGTGGGCATCACGCAGACCGAGCCGACAACGCCAGGCAGTCAACGGAGAGAGGTCGACAGATGGACCGCCAAAGCGCCCAGATGAGCCTGGGCGAGCCAGCTTGGTCGGAGCCTGCCCTGAGCACGCGAGTGGCCAAGGCAGTCAGTGCGAGGTCGCATTTCGCCGACTTGATCGCCAGCGGCAAGGAGCGCCCCTACCGCAGTGAGACCGAGTTCGTCGGAGGGGCCGGCGTCGTCGCTGTCAGCGGCGAGATGGACCTCTACATGGCGCCCCAGTTCAGGCGAGACGTCGACAAGGCCATCGCGTCCACGTCCGGCGACCTCATCCTGGACCTTTCAGACGTCGACATGATCGATTCGACGGCGCTCTGCGTGATGCTCCGTGCGCTGCGGCGCCTCGAGAACGAGGGCAGGTGGCTCATCCTCGTGGTCGCGGGGTCGCACGTGATGCGTATCCTCACCATCACCGGCCTGCAGACTACGTTCCCCGTCGTTGCCAGCAGGCGGGAGGCGCTTCAGCAGGTCGCCTCCCGAACTTCGGAGCTTGCCGTCGCCTGACCGGGCGGGGGATGCAGGACCCTGATAGCAACCGGAGCTGATCATGCGCGTTTGGCGAGCGCGAGACCACGCCCCTGAGAGAGGACGCACATGACGACCGTCAGCCAGGCGCGCTACAGCAGGTTCCAGGTGCTCTGCGCCGAGCGCGCCGCTTGGGCACAGCCCGCACTCCGCCGGGAGACCCGCTTCTACTTCGACGGCTTCCGATTCTGGGCAAGCTCGAAGGGCGAGGAGCGCCAGTTGCCCTCATGGCGTGCGCCCCGCTACGGCTGGCTCCACGAGCTCGGGTGCGACTGCGCCCTCTGCGCCTCTCGGGGCCAAGAGGCGACGCCACAGCTACTGGCGAGCTGATTGCGCTCGGACCGCCGCATTGAGGCAACGGCGCTGCGGGTCAAAGGCACACTGCCGGAGACAATAGGGGAGAGCGGACGGGAGACTAGGCACCTATCAGGTAAGACCAAGCACGTTGCTTATGCCTTCTTGATGCGCAGCAGCGCAGGCAATCGGCAACTGGTGGTGCCCTGTGAAGGGTGAGATCGGCTTCAGCGTCCTGATAGGCAGGCCAGTGCAGGGCCTCGCCGTGGTCGAGGTCGCCGGCGACCTCGACTCCCTCACGACTCCGGCGTTTCGCGCGTCCGTCGCCAAGGTGATGGACGACGGCGCGGCGCATCTGATCGTCGACTTCAGCAGGCTGGCGTTCATCGATTCCGCCGGGCTCGCGGACCTAGCCGATGCTGCGCGCCGGGCCGCGATTCAGGCCGTCCATCTCGTCCTCGTCCGCCCTCCTGGCGACGTCGCGCGCGTCTTGGCAGTCACGGTCGTGGTCCGCGACTTGGCCATGTACCAGACCTGTCAGGAGGCGCTCGACGCTGCGTAGCGCCGGTTTGCGCGCCGACCGGGTGGCCATGACGTTGGCAGGCTCGTGTCGATTCGGCCAAGATTCGGCAAACCAGACGTGAGGGCGCAGCGGCCGGGGAGCCGGCGAGCGCTGACTCATCAGGGGGCCAGTCCCAATTCGCCCACAAGCAACGCGAAGACGCTCGCTGCGCCGCGGCTCAAGGGGTCGTTCTACTTGGCGGGGACTGGCTGCTGGGGTCCTGCTCAGCCGCCGTGCCAGTCGAGGAGCACCTTCGTGCCTTGTCCCGGCTCGGTGATGAGGCGAAGCTCGGCGCCCGATTCCGCCGCCCGCTCCCGCATCGACCTCAGACCCATGTGGGTGGGATCGTGCGCGCCAGGCTCGAAGCCGCAACCATCATCCGAGACGACGAGGTGAGCCTCACCGGTCGCCAGGTCGACGTCCACATGGGCCGTTGACGCACGCGAGTGCCGGACCACATTGTTCAGCGCTTCCTGGGCGACGCGGTAGACCGCGGTGTGCAGCTCGGCCGGCAGCTCGGCGTCACCTCGCACATCGAGGTGGACGTCGATGGACGTGCGGCTCTCGGCCGACTCGACCACGTTGCGCAGCAGCTGCCGGAGAGGTATCTGCTCGAGGTCCGCGCCTCGCAACTCGATGAGCAGCGTGCGCATCTCCGCCAGCGCTCCTCGGTTCAAGCGCTGCAGCTGCTCGAGGAGCGGGCCGGCACGCTCGTCGCTCTCCAGCGCCAGCCCCAGCGCCTCTGCTTTCAGGTTTGCGGCGAACAGCGACTGCGTCACTGAGTCGTGGAGGTCGCGCGCCAGGCGGTCTCTTACCTGCTGAGCAGCCTTTGCGGCCTCGAGGGTTCGCAGTGTCTCCGCGGCTCGCATGCGCTCGGTGACGTCGCGCACGTACACGGCGAGGCCCCCGTCCGCCAGAGGATGGGCCTTGCAGTGGAAATGACTCCTGTCATCGGGACCGACGACGTCGAACTCGACGCTCGCGCGCTCGTGCATGGCCCTGCGCAGCGGAGCAGCCGCCTGTTCGAGGGCGTCCAGCGGCGTGAGCTCCCAGAGATCCCGGCCAAGGGCTTGGTCGGGCTGAACGCCCGCGAGACTGCCGGCGGCAGCGTTCATGAACGTGAACCGCCAGTCCGCATCGACCGTGATGAAGCTCTCGAGGCTGCCGAGGATGCCCTCGAGGAATCGCTCGCGGGCGCGAATCGCCTGGATCAGGTCGGCTGACTCGAGGGCTTGCGCGTCGCGACCGTCAGGGCCCCCAGGTGTGAGGTCCGGCATGAAGGTCTCTGCGCCCGAGGAATCTCCGCCTTTGGTCCAATCATCGCTCATCGAAACTCCATCTCCAGCCGCGCCAGGTGCGCCACATCGTCGAACAGCAATCTGCCGAGAACCTTGAGGTAGCGAGCCTCGAGCGCCTTGCGCTCCTCGGCTCGTAGCCGCTCGGGCGCCTTCGGGATCGCCTGCTCGTTGTGCTCGAGCGGGCTCAGTGGATCGGCCACGTGCACGGCGCCGTCTCGCCTAAGAGTCAGGACCACCTTGCCGTCCCGCGAGCACGTCTTCGCGAAATCGAATTCTAGAGGTCCGTAGCTGAGCTTGGCCACCTCTAGGCCGAGGGCGGCTTCGACCGGGTCGGCGGCCGGCTCGCGCGCCTCAGTCAGTCGCCAGATGAAGGGACCGATCGTCATGAGCGCTGCGCCTCGAGATCGAGCGAGCGGGCGACCTCGGCGAACAGCTCTCGCCCGAGACGTTGGACTGCCCCGGCGCCCTCTCCATCGCTGCCGGGAGCGATGAGTTGCTGTGCCGCAGCGCCGTCGTCGCCCAGTACGCGGACCGGCGCCTCAAAGCCGGCGGGCAGCAGGTGGCCGACCGCCCGGAGGCGCAGGAGGAAGTTGCCCGCCACGTCTTTGGTGCGTGAGTAGGTGAGGCAGTGGGGGCCGTACCACAGGGTCGCGTGAAGACGGGAGAGCGCTGCCCCCACGGCGTCTCCGCTCCCGGGATTCCCGGCGAGCCGCCATGTGCGCACGCCATCGTCCATCAGCCTTACCCCCTGCGTCGGTGCACCATGCTTACCCTCGAAGCCTCCCAGGCGCGAGTGGCAAGAGAGCACATTTGGATGCCGAACCCGGCAACGTGTGGGCATCGGGTGTGTGACCGCGAGACACGCTGTCGAGTAGCCTGCGCCATGCCTGCTCACCTGGGCACCTTCGACTGCCCCCTCGGCACCTTCCGCCGGGGAATCCTGCGGCCTACATTCTGTGTACGGCCCCGATCGAGATCGCCCATGGAGACACCACTAGACTCCCTGCATTCTTGGCACCTCGTCGACGCACCACCTAGCGTGGCGGAAACCGCCCACGCAATCGATGCGGCCCTCGCCCGGGGGCACGCGACGCTCGCCTATGGCGAGCACTGCTTCGAGTTCACGTACAGCGTCGAAGTTCGAGGCGCCTGCTTCCTGCGCCTCGAGGAGGTCGGTCGCCTCACCATGACGGGGAGCGGCAGGTCGATTCTCATCTTCGCTCGCGACGGCTACCATGCCGAGCAACGGATCGCACCCTGTCGCGACGGCTTCGACGCGGAGGTACTTCCCAACCTCAATGCAAGCGCGCTGCAGGCCCTCGGACTGGCGCTGCTCGACGACGCGGCACGCGACCTTGATGACGAGGAGCGATCGACATGACCTTGTGGCAAGGGATCGGGCGCACAGATGATCGTGCGCGATAACGTCTCCGTCGGGCGACCTTCGTCCGGCGCGACGCGCGTGAGGACGTACTCCCGTGGCCGCATCTGCGGCTCGCTCGGTTGCGGGACGGTGCTCTCGGCGTACAATCCGTCCCCGTTCTGCGCCCTTCACGAGAGGCCCGCCCCGCCGCCGCACCGCGCCTGGCGACCAGTCATGAAGTGCTTCTGCAGGCACTGCGGCGTCGCCTTCGCGTCGGCGAACGCGAAGCGCATCTACTGCAGCGACCGCTGCCGGATGGCGGCCTTCGCCCGGCGCAAACGCGCCGCGACGAGGCAGGCAAGGGCAGGATGACGACCGATTGGCTGGAGTCGGCTACTGGCACCTCGCCGCCACTGCGACCGCGCGCCTTCTGCTGCACTGACCGAGAGTGAACGACCCCTTCCTTGCTTATCTGAGCACAAGGGGCATACTGAAGGGGCACTACGAGAAACTTCACGCGAGCTTTCTGCAAGCTCGCGGCCTCGCTTGGCCGACGCTTCGGCTCTCCGGGGCTACTGCCCTTAGGCGTAGCAAACGACCGGAGGCCGCAATGGCCGAATCGCTCAACCCCTGTATCCGGGAGCGCATGTCCGCGCTCTGCGTGCGACCACCACCTGCCTGTGCGCTGCCTTTCTACGCAGTCGGACTCTGCCCACCTGCCCCTGTGCTCCGGGATGCATCGTATGCAGACTCTAGGAGGGCACGTGGCGTAGGAGAGCCTAGGAGCGCGCGCCCGCTCGATGCTTCAGCATCTGTCGCGGCCAGTTCCAAGGCGGCAGCACATGCGTAGGGGAAAGGGCCGGCAGCGACACATGCTCGCGCGCATCATCGTCAGCGACCACAGCGAACTGCTCGCCCGCGGCATTGCCGGGCTGTTGTCCGAGCATGGGTACGAGGTTCTCGGGATCGCCGTGACGAGTGACGAGGCCCTCGCTCTCGCCGCGGAGCATCCGGACAGCCTCGTCCTCGTCGATGAGGCGATCGACGGGGAGGGGGCCTCGGTACTGATCTCCAAACTGCTCGGGCAGAGCCCCAAGCAGCAGGCGATCGTGATGAACGGGACCTGGGACCTCTCGCAGGTCGTTTCGGGCCTCGGCTCCGGGGCCGTCGGGGTGATCGACAAGAGCTGCACGCCCGAGCATCTGTTCGCCGCCATCGACATCGTGACCAGCGGTGGCATGGTCTTCAGCAGCGAGGCCGTGGAAGTGCTGCGCGAGCAGCTGAGCGAGGTCTTCGACCTCGTCGCACAGCGCAACATGCGCCGCCTCTCCCTGACCGATCGGGAGATGGAGGTGCTTCAGCTGCTGCCCACCTCGACGACCCTGCAGCAGATCGCGGCCCAGCTCTACGTCTCGCGCAAGACCATCCAGAACAACGCCTCGTCGCTCTACCGCAAACTCGGCGCCTCGAGCCGGCAAGAAGCGGTCGCGCGGGCGATCGAGCTCGGCCTGATCTCTCCCTCGAGCGATGGCCATGGTCGCGCCTAGTCACGAGGCCAGGATGGACGTGAGCTGCGCCGCCTGTAGCGAGGCGACCAATGAGTCGGTCTACCGGATCCAGCGTACCAAGCGACTGACTTGCCGGAGCTGCGGCGCCTCGATCGACCTCACTCCGGAGCGCGTCCAGCTCGACGCCGAGCGCGCCGAGCGTGAATGGCGCCGCGACGCGAGCGACCAAGAGGCGGGAGGCAGCCAGGGTGCGTCCTGACGGGGGACACGCCTGGATCTGCGATGCGGGGGATCGCTTCGAGGACGACGCCGGCATGGCGACGCGGCTGGCCGCCCGCATCGAGGGCGGCGACGATCGGATCATGTTCTCGCGAGAGGGCTCCATGTTCCGCCTCACGAGTGAGGACGGGCCGCACCGGGATGACCCGCGGCCGGACGACTACTGCCACCGCCGTTCCTACACCGTGACCCTGGTCATGGACTGCCCGACCTGTCGGGCGGAGGGAACCTTCGCGGCGAACTGGCCCAACGGCTACACGCACCACCCCCTGGCCAAGGACAGCGCGACCGTCGCTGACACGACGCTGAGCGATATCTCCAGCATGCTCGGCAGCATCGGCGTCGTGCTCTGGCCGGAGTTGTACAAGGTCTGACGCATCAGCTGCCTGCCCGACGGCACTCCGTTCGCCAGCGGCGGGCGAGCCCTGCCGCCGAAGCCAACACGGGGGCTCACGTCCTGTTGCCCCCTTTGTTGCCCTACCCCCCGGCAACCAGCGGCAAATGGGCAACAAGCGGTTCCGGGGCACTGCACGGAAGCCGCTTCCTCAGGCTCAAACTGCAACTTCTGACAGCCGGAAGTGCGTGCAGAGGCGAACTGTCACGCCGGAGGCCGCGGGTTCGAGTCCCGTCGCTCCCGCCACGCGATCTTCCCTCTCCAGACCCCTGTGAGCTTCTGTCGGCTCCGCCGCGTCCATTTGAAGCCGGCGGTGACGTCGCTGCGTCGGGCTGCTGTGGCCCCTGGACCCGGATGTCCTCTGCCCAGAAGTAGTGCTGAGGGCGGACAGGACCGCCCATCGGCTCAGAGCTTCAGCAGCGTCGGGTCGCGCAACTCTTCGCGTCCCAGAGCTGTCGCCCTCCAGGGACCCTCGGGCAGCGTGGCCGGATCGGTGATGAGGACGGTGGAGCCGTCCCGCTTGTCTGCGCGCAATCCACAGCCGAGGTGCCACAAGTAGACGACCGACCCGTCGGTGACGCATTGTGCCTCGAAACCGCGTGCGGTGACCTCGTGACGCGTGAAGCTGTGCGGCGTTTCTGTCATTGCCGGACTTCTCCCGAGTAGCTGGGCGAGCCGCGCCCGAGGGGCGCGCGCTCCTCTCTTACGGGTGTCGGCCTGCGGCGTCCCGTTCTTGAGAGGAACATCGGCCCACGTGCGCGGGTGTCTGGACCCGCACACATGGGCCGAACGGACGCCGCCCGCGCTCCCGGCTGCGGGGTGGACTCAGCCGAGCGAGCCGACCTCGGCCTCGACGGCGTCGAGGATCTCACCCGAGGTGACCAGTGCGGCCATCGCGTTGTGGTCGGGGAAGAGCGGACGGTCCACGTCGAGGTGGTCGACGTGCTTGCGGATGACCTCCTTGGCCTTGCGCACGCCCTTGCCGGGCGTGAAGTCGCGGAAGTCCAGCGCCTGAGCCGCAGCCATGAGCTCGATGCCGAGGATCCCGCAGGCGTTCTCGAGGATCTGCCGGTTCTTCAGGGCGGTGTTCATGCCCATTGAGACGAAGTCCTCCTGGTCCGCCGCAGCGGGGATGCTCATGGTTGCGGCCGGTGCAGCGAGGATGCGCTGCTCGGTGATGAGCATGTCGGCGGTGTACTGGCTGAGCATCAGGCCGCTGTAGAAGCCGGGATTCGGCGTGAGGAAGTCGGGCAGACCCTGGCTGGTCGCCGTGTTCTCCATGCGGTTGAGCCGGCGCTCGCTGAGCACACAGACCATGGTGATGGCCTGGCCGACCATCTCCATGGGGAGGCTGACCGGCGTGCCCTGGAAGTTGGCGCCGGTCAGCGTCAGCATGTCCTCGGGCACGAAGATCGGGTTGTCGCCGACGCCGTTCAGCTCGATCTCGACTTGGCTCTTCGCCCACTTGAGCGCGTCGTGAGCGGCACCGATCACCTGCGGCGTGGAGCGCATGGAGTAGGCGTCCTGCACCTTGGTCTTGATCTTGCCGGTGGCGAGGTCGCTCTCGGCGATGCAGGCGCGGATGGCCGCGGCGCTGCGCACCGCGCCGGAGAAGCCACGCAGCTCGTGCAGCTTGCTGTTGTACGGCTTGAGGTTGGCGAGCAGAGCCTCGAGGCTCATCGCTGCCGCGATCTCCGCCTGCTTGAACCAGCGTTCGGCGTCGTAGCAGAGGAGCGCGCTCATGCCGGTGAGGACGTTGGAGCCGTTGATCGTGGCGAGGCCGTCGCGCGCCTCCAGCCCGGGCACCGGGATGCCGGCGCGCTCGAGCGCTTCGCGACTCGGCATGCGTTCGCCCTGGTAGAAGGACTCGCCCTCGCCCATCATGACCAGCGCCATCTGGGCCATGGGGGCGAGGTCGCCGCAGGCGCCGACCGAGCCCTTGGAGCTCATCAGTGGTGTTACGCCCTTGTTGAGCAGTTCCACCAGGGTCTGCGTGATCTCCAGCCGGTTGCCGGAGTTGCCGTGGGCGTGGACGTTGGCGCGCGCCGCCATGGCGGCGCGCACGACCTCGACCGGCGCGGGCTCGCCGATGCCGGCGGCGTGGTTGTAGACGAGGAAGCGCTGGAACTGCTGGACCTGCTCGTCGTCCAGCACGATCTCGCTGAACTCGCCGATGCCGGTGTTGGTGCCGTACATGATCTCGCGCGCAGCGATCTTCTCCTCGAGCATGGCGCGGCAGACGTTGATGCGCTCGGCGGCTGCCGGGTCGAGCTGCACCTTCTCGCCGTGGCGTGCGATGGCCACGAGCTTCTCTACGGTGAGCGACGTGCCGTCCAGGATGATGGTCACCGGGGTGTCTCCTCTCGCGGGGTGGGCGCCGCGCCGGGCGGCCCGAAGGGCCGCGGGCGCCGCCGCTGCTGACTCACAGGCGAATGTAGGCGGTGCCGCGGCGGATGCCCAGAAGCACGCGGGGTTGTCCGAAATCACGGACGCAAATGGGCGCGGTCGCTCGAGGCCGACTGGCCGCCCGGACGCGCCTCGGCGACGGGACGGATCAGCCGCGCACCCGCTGGGCGATCTCTCGCGCCACGGCCTCGACCATCTGCTGCGCACGCGCGATGCCGAACTCCTCGACGCGCCAGCTGGGAGCGGTGATGCTGACCGCCGCGTCGTCGCCGGGAAGATCGATGGCGCAAGCGATGGCCGTGACGCCGTTCTCCACGGCGTCCTTGGCGACGTGGGACCGGGTACGGTCGACGAAGGCCGCGCCGGTCGCAGTGCTCGCGAGCGGTACGCGGCGACCCACCCAGCCGCTGTGGCGCAGGGCGTAGGAACTCTCGACCTGGTCCACATAGATCGCGTGGTCGCCGTCGAGGACGATGAGGTTGGCGGTCTCCGCGGTGGCGTCTCGCAGGCGCACGAGGTGCGCCCGGGCGGTGATGCGCAGCCGGTCCACCCAGCCGACGCGCGAGGCCAGGCTGACCAGTTCCAAGCCGAGCGAGTAGGTACCGCCCGGGTCGGCATGGAGCAGATCACTTTCGACCAGGTACGGCAGGATGCGTCCAACGGCGACCCGCGACATGCCGGCGCCGGTGGCGATCTGCTGCACAGTGAGTCCTCGGGACGACGTTGCGAACGCGCGCAGCACGGCGAGGCCGTGGGCGAAGAGCGGTGCGTCTGCGCTGAGCTCGAACGCCGCCGAGCCGAGCGACCAGGCGCGTTCGTCGGCGCGGTAGCTCACGAAGCGCCGCTCCTTGAGCAGGTTGAGCAGGCCGTACGTGCTCGAGCGGGGGATGTGGCACGACGAGGCGATGATGCTCGCCGGCGCCGGGCTCGTGCGCCTGCCGAGGAACTCGAGCACGTCAAGGACGCGCGCTGCCCCCCAAGTCGTGCCTTCTTCGTCTGGTCTGCCCGCTTCGGCCATGGCGGCCACCTCCCGTCAATCCAGCATAACGGCCCTCCCGCCGCACGACAACGAAAACGAGTTCAGAACTCTGGACAACAGCGGGAGGAGCTTGCGGCGGCGCGAGGGTGACGTCAGGGTGAACGACGCGAGACCCCCATCTGGACCACGGAGGAGCCCACGGTGCCCACCTCAGACCCGACCCCCCCAACGAGCTCGCCCGACGTGCCGCCGCGCCCCGGCCGGCTGACCTACCTCACCGAGAACGACAGGACCGCCATCTACGAGGCTGCGCTCGAGATCATCGAGACAGTCGGCATGCGCGTCCTGCATGCAGGCGCGCGCGAGTTGCTCGTCGCGTCCGGCGCGGAGCTCATCGAGCCCGACCTCGTGCGCATTCCACGAGAGCTCGTGGAGAAGGCACGAGCGACCGCGCCGGCGGTCGTCGATGTGTTCGACCGCGCCGGCGAGCCGGCGATGTCCCTCGGCGGCCACAACAGCTACTTCGGGACCGGCTCCGACCTGATGAGCACCTACGATCTCGAGACCGGCGAGCACCGGATCAGCGTGCTCGCCGACGTGGCGCGCGCCGCGCGTCTCTGCGACGCACTACCCAACATCGACTTCGTCATGTCGTTCGCGCATCCAAGCGACATCGAACCGGCGCGTTCCTACCTCGAGAGCTTCAAGGCCATGGTCACCAGCACCACCAAGCCGATGGTGATGACGTCCGAGCACGGCGGTGATCTCGCCGTGATGTGCGCCGTCGCCGAGGAACTGCGCGGCGGGCCGGAGGCGCTGGCCGCCAAGCCCTACTTCATCATGTACCTCGAGCCGGTCAGCCCGCTGAGCCACCCCGTCGAGAGCATCGAGAAGCTGCTGTTCTGCGCCGACCACGGCATCCCGGCGATCTACTCGCCGGCGCCGCTGGCGGGCGGCACGGCGCCGATCACTGTTGCCGGCCACACCTGCCAGGGCGTGGCCGAGTCGCTCTTCGGCCTGGTCATCCAGCAGCTGCGCAAGCCGGGCGCGCCGTTCCTCTTCGGCATCGGTCCGGCCGTGCTCGACATGGCCACATCGCAGAGCTCGTACAACGCGCCCGAGTACCTCATGACGTTCCTGTGCCAGATCGAGATGGCTCGCTGGCTCGACCTTCCCAACTGGGGGTACGGCGGCACCTCGGACTCACAGGTCGTGGACGCGCAGGCCGGCATGGAGGCCGCGGAGCTGACGCTGCTGTGCCTCGCCGCGGGCTCCAACCTCAACCACGACGTCGGGTACCTGGACTTCGGGCTCACCGCGTCGCCGGAACTCGTCGTCATCGTGGACGAGTACATCGCCATGAACCGCAAGATCTTCGCCGGCGTCGAGGTGACGCCGGAGACGCTGGCCGTCGACGTCGTACGCGACGTCGGCCCCGGCGGCGACTTCCTCAGCCACCGCCACACCGCCAAACAGGTGCGCAAGGCGCAGTGGCGGCCGACGATCGTCAACCGTCAGGGGCGCTCGCGCTGGCTCGAGGACGGCGGGCTCGACCTGCGAGAGAAGGCCCGCCTCAGGGCCCTGCGCCTGCTCGAGACGCACCAGCCCGTGCCGCTGCCGGACCAGCTGGCGGCGCGCATAGACGCGCTCGTGGCCGGGTTCCAGCCGGGCTCCGACGTGACGGACACGGAGGGCTGAGCTGTGCCGGCCCGGATCGCCTATCTGACGCACGACCAGACGACTGCCATCTATGAAGCCGCGCTGGAGATCATGACCACCGTGGGCCAGCGCGTGCATCATCCCGAGGCCCTTGAGTTGCTGCGGGCGGCGGGGGCCGTGGTCGAGGAGCCCGATCTCGTCAAGGTCCCGCGCGAGCTCGTGGAGAAGGCACGCCGGACCGCGCCCGCGGTCGTCGATGTCTACAGCCGGACCGGCGAGCACGCGATGGCACTCGGCCACCACAACACCTACTTCGGCAACGGCTCGGCGGTCACCAGCGTCTACGACCTCGAGACCGGCGAGCACCGGCCGACGACTCTCGCCGACGGCGAGATGGCCGCGCGCCTTTGCGACGCGCTCCCGCAGGTCGACTTCGTGATGGCCTACGCGCACCCGGGCGACTTCGACCCGCACGTCGCCCTGCTGCAGAGCTTTCGCGCGATGGTCGCGAACACGACCAAGCCGCTGTGCGTGGTCGCGGAGAAGCGCTGCGACCTCGAGGTGATGACGGACATCGCCGCCGCGGTCCGCGGCGGAGACGCCGAGCTGGCCGCGAAGCCCTACTTCGTCCTCTACCTTGAGCCGACGAGCGCGTTGAGCCATCCGATCGACAGCGTCGACAAGCTGCTCTTCTGCGCCGACCACGGCATCCCAGCGATCTACTCGCCGGCGCCGCTGGCGGGCGGCACGGCGCCGATCACCATCGCCGGTCAGGTGGCCCAGGGGACTGCCGAGTCGCTGCTCGGTCTGATCATCCACCAGCTGCGTAAGCCGGGTGCGCCGTTCCTGTACGGCGTCGGTCCTGCAGTCCTCGACATGGCGACCTCGCAGAGTTCCTACAACGCGCCCGAGTACCTCATGGGCTACGTCTGCGCGGTGGAGATGGCGCGCTGGCTCGACCTGCCCAACTGGGGCTACGCCGGCACCACCGATGCACAGGTGATCGACGCGCAGGCGGGCATGGAGGCTGCTGAGCTGACATTCCTCAGCATGGCCATCGGGTCCAACCTGAACCACGATCTCGGCTACCTCGACTTCGGCATGACCGGGTCACTGGAGTTGATCGTGCTCACCGACGAGTTTCTCGCGCTGAATCGCAAGCTGGTCGCCGGCGTCGAAGTGACGCCGGAGACTCTCGCCGTCGACGTCGTGCGCGACGTCGGCCCCGGCGGCGACTTCCTCGCCCACCGCCACACTGCCAAGAACGTGCGCAAAGCGCAGTGGCGGCCGACTATCGTCAACCGTCAGGGCCACGTCCGCTGGCAGGAAGAGGGTGGGCTCGACCTCAAGGGTAAAGCCCGCCTCAAGGCCCTGCGACTGCTCGAGACCCACCAGCCTGCGCCGCTGCCGGACGACGTGGCGGCGCGCATCGACGAGCTCGTGGCCGGGTTCCAGCCGGAGGCCTGAGATGACCGTCCGCGACGAGCTTCCCGAAGCCCCTTCGGTCGCCGCCGTCCACGAGAGCGCGCTGCGTGTGCTGGAGCGGACCGGCGTGCTCGTCCAGGACGATGAGGCCGTCGCCCTGCTCCGCGACCGCGGTGCGCGCTGCGACGGCCGCCGTGTGCACCTGACCGAAGACCAGGTCCAGGCCGCGCTTGCGACGGCTCCATCGTCCTTCGTCCTCGCCGGCCGCCGCCCGGAGCTCGGCCTGCCGCTCGGCGGCGCCGACGGCAGGGTCTTCGGTTCGGGGTCCGGCGCGGCCTACATGCTCGAGCGGGACTCCGCCGGGACCTCTTCGGTGATGCGTCCCGGCACGCTGGCCGACCTTGAGGCGACCGCCAAGCTCGGTCACGTGTTGCCGGCGATCGACTTCAACAGCGACTGCATGGAGCCGCTCGATTTGCCGGAGGCCGCACGCACCCGGCGCGGGACCTACGTGCGGCTCCTGGCGAGCGACAAGGCCATCGAGTGGGTCGCCTCTGTGGACGAGGACGTCGACGAGGGCGCGCGCATCAACGAGATCCTCTTCGGAGCCGACTGGCACGAGCGCCCGCGCGCGCTCATCGTGCTGAACACCACCGCGCCGCTGCAGCTCTCGGGCGAGACGGCGCGGATCACGATCCGGTGGGCCCGGCTCGGCCAGCCCGTCTGCGTCACTTCGTGCGTCATGGGCGGCACCACCGGGCCGGCCACTCTGGCCGGCGTGCTCGCCGTGCAGCATGCCGAGGTGCTGGCGACGCTCGTGCTCGGACAGGCGGCTCGCGAGGGCTCGCCCTTCGTCTACGGCGGCCTGCCTGTGATGGCGTCGCTGCGCACCGGCGCGGCGCAGTTCGGCGGACCGGAGTTCGTGCGCATGGCCGTGGCGACCGCCCAGCTTGCGCACCTCTGCGGCCTTCCGGTGCGCGCCGGCGCGGCTTGCACGGACGCACACGCGGTCGACGCGCGCGCGATGGCCGAGTCGGCGGAGGCGCTCTCGGCCGCGGTGTTCGCCGGCGCTCACTTCCTGTTCCAGGCGGCCGGCATCATGAGCTCGTTCAACGCGCTGTCACTCGAGAAGTACGTACTGGACGCCGACCTCATCACCGCGTTGCGTTCGGCGGTCGATCCCATCCGCGCCGGCGATGAGGATCTCGCGGCAGACGTGATCGACGCGGTCGGCCCGGGCGGCGGCTATCTCGGGCAGGCGCACACCCGGCGTCACGCCCGCGACTTCGAGCACTCGGGCCAGCAGCCACCGGACGCGTTCGAGCGCTGGACCGCGGCCGGCGGCGAGGACGCCGCGAGCGTCGCCGCCCGCCGTGTCACCGAGCTGCTCGCGACCCATGAGCCGCCCGGTGACCTCGACGAGGTCACCCGACGCCAGCTCGATACCTACTGCCTGCGCTGATCGCCTCGGCGGCCGGTGTCCAGCATGCTGGATGATCCCGTCGTTTCGGCCCGCTCTGCGGCTGCCCCGGGCCGCGGCGATACGTGCTCCAGTCGAGTGCGTCCGGCCAGCCGGACAACGGCCGCATAAGCTTGCGCAGCGACACGGGTGCCCTCATAGTGCGCAAATCATCGCGGTAGAATCACCAGCTGCATAGGCACGATTCTTAGAACAGGGGGAAGCGGCATGCAGGAGAACGAGTTGCAACGCGAACTCGGCCAGGGCCTCGTCGACGAGGTGAACCGGGGGCGGATGACCCGACGCGAGTTGCTCGTCAGGGGCACGGTCCTTGGCCTGTCCTTGACCACGATCGGATCGTTGCTGGCGGCGTGCGGTGGATCCAGCTCCAATTCGACCGCCTCGGCCTCGGCGTCGGCGAGTATGGCGCCCAAGGCCGGAGGGACGCTACGGGTCACGATGGTCCCACCCACCGGCGCGCTCAACCCCGTCGTCATGTACGACGCTGGGGCCATCGCCACTGTCCAGCAGGTGGCGGAGTACCTGGCGTGGGCCGAGAACGATCTGTCTCTGCGCCCTGTCCTGGCGGAGAGCTGGACGCCCGACGCGACCGCCAAGACATGGACGTTCAAGCTGCGCCAGAACGTCACCTTCAACAACGGCCAGCCGATGACGGCCGACGACGTGGTCGCGACCTTCAAGCGGCTCTGCGATCCCAAGTCCGGTTCGTCGGCGCTCTCCAGCTTCCAGGGCATCCTGTCGTCGGACGGCATCAGCAAGGTGGACGACACCACGGTCCAGTTCGCGCTGGACCGCGCCTTCGTCGACTTCCCATACCTCGTCTCCTCGACCAACTACAACTGCGTGATCCTGCCGAAGAACTACACAGACTTCCAGAAGAACCCGATCGGCACGGGCCCCTTCACGCTTGAGGCCTACACGCCCAAGCAGAGGGCGACGTTCAAGAAGAACCCCAACTACTGGCAGCAAGGCCTGCCGTACCTGGACGGCGTCGTGATCACGTACGCCGACGATCAGGCGCAGACGCTCGCGCTCCAGGCCGGCAGCCAGGATGTCCAGCTCTCGACGCCGTTCCAAGGGTCTCAGCAGCTGTTCGTCGATCCGAAGATCAAGATCGTCTCGACGCCATCCACGCAGATGCGCGAAGTGCAGATGCGCGTGGACAAAGCCCCGTTCGACAACAAGGGCCTGCGTCAGGCCATCGCCTACTGCCTCGACCGCAAGGCCATCCTGCAGGGCCTCTTCGACGGCAAGGGCCTCATCGGCAACGACAACGTGTTCAGCTCTCTGTATCCGATCGGCGTCAGCATCCCGCAACGAGAGCAGGACTACGCCAAGGCCAAGCAACTGCTGGCCGACGCGGGGATGAGCTCCGGGGCGCAGCTCACGCTCATCGCCGAGGAGTACCTCGAGGTCCCGCAGTACGCCCAGGTCATCCAGCAGCAGTGCAAGCCGGCCGGCATCGACATCAAGATCGAGTCCCAGAGCCAGGCCGAGTACTACGGCAAGGATGCGAGCGCGCCATGGCTCACGGCGCCCTTCGCCATCACCGACTGGGCGGCGCGCGCCATCCCGTCGCAGTATTTCATCCCCATGCTCACGTCCGACGGCGTGTGGAACAACTCACACTGGAAGAACTCACAGTTCGACCAGCTCGCCACTCAATACGACGCGACGCTGGACGAGACCAAGCGCAGGGATATCGGCGTCCAGATGGCGACCATCCAGACGGACGAGACCCCGTGCATCATCGCGTACTGGATCGAGGTCCTGCGCGCGACCGGCCCCTCCGTCAACGGCCTCGAGGCCAACGGCGCCGAGTTCCTCGACCTGACGCACACCTTCCTGGCATGACCCTGAGCGCCCGGGCCGGCTACGCCGGCCCGGGCGCTACCACCACTCGTTCCCCAAGGAGATCCAATGCAGCTGGGCGTGCACACGTTCTGCTTCAACATGCACGGCATCGGCCAGGGTTGGGCCGGCTTCGCCCTGCCTTGGGGCCGCCAGCTCAGCACCTTCGAGCTCTTCGACAAGCTGCTCGAGCTGGGCCTCGACGGCGTGCATCTGGACGACGCGGTCCTCGAGTCTCTCGAGCCCTCCTACCTGCGTGAGGTGCGCGCCGCGGCTGACGAGCGCGACCTCTACATCGAGTACAACCTCTCGATGGACTGGGACCACCGCGAGATCGGCATCCAGCACGACATCGGCGACGGCGTCGAGATCGCGCATCATCTGGGGGCGGACGTCGTGAAGGTCGGCATGGACATGGTGCGGCCGCGACCGATCTCCGGGAGCCGCTTCCACCCCCAGATCATGGAGCGGCTCGAGGTGATGAAGGGCCTGCTCAAGCAGCACGCGCCTCGCGCCGCGGAGTACGGTGTGCGCATCGCCGTGGAGAACCACACCGACCTTGTCTCGGACGAGCTCCTCTGGCTGCTGGACCAGGTGGACGAGCCCAATGTCGGCGCCTGCATCGACACCGTCAACGCGTTCCACGCCATGGAGAACCCCATGGACGCCATCGAGAAGCTGGCTCCGCGCGCATTCACCAACCACTTCCGCGACGACCGGATCGAGTTCGAGATCTGGGGCTTCCGGCTGACCGGCTGCGGAGTAGGGGAGGGAGACATCGACGTGAAACGTGCCTACGAGCTGATCCGCGACACGTCGCAGTGCGAGCGCATCAATATCGAGACCGACCTCGACATCCCGATGGACGACAAGGACCGGGCCATGGGCATGGAAGAGGACGCCCTCGTGCGGAGCATCCGCTACTGCCGGGACGTCCTCGGAGTCGGAAGCGAGGAGAGGGCATGAGCGCCGCCTTGCGTCTCACCGTCTGCGGCGCGGGCGCGGCCGGCCAGGCGATCGCCGCCGACAGCGCTCTCAAAGGCCTGGAGGTCACGCTGTTCGAGGTCCCGGCGCTCGCGGCGAAGCTGGACGCCGCCCGTGCGACCGGCGGGATCGAGGTGACGGCCGACTCGGAGACGACGGCGGGCAAGACCGGCTTCGCCAAGCTCGCCGCAGCCACGGACGACCCGGCGGAGGCCGTGGCCGGCGCCGACGTGGTGATGATCACGGCGCCGGCCATGTACCACGACGTCTTCACCGACGCGCTGGCGCCACACCTGCGCGCCGGTCAGATCGTGCTCTACAGCACTGGCTACTGGGCGTCGCTGCGGCAGTCCGTGCGCCTGGGCGATGCGCTCGACGGCGTCATCCTCGCTGAGTCCAACATCATGCCGTACATCTGCCAGATGCGTGGCGACGCCATCCACATCGGACGCTACAAGCGGCACTTCGCGGTGACCGCGTTCCCCGGGGACCGCAGTGCCGAGGTGTACGAGGTGGTGCGGCAGATCTACTCCCAGTACGAGCCGGCGCCGACCGTGCTCGACACCAACATCGCCGCGGCCGGCAATCCGCCGATCCACGTGACCCTCACCATCCCGATCGCCGGCTTCTACTTCGACAAGTACATGGGGGGCAAGTTCTACCAGGACGCGACGCTCCCGGGAGTGCGGCTGGTGGACGCTTTCGACGCCGAGCGGGAACGGCTCTCCAGACGCCTGGGGTCAGAGCTCTTCGAGACCGAGTTCGAGTTCGATCAGCGCTGCTACCTCTATGAAGGGCGCGACATCGGCGAGGCGTTGCGTTCCTCCCCCCACGCCGACTGGTTCGCGACGGCCGACTATCTGGAACAAGTAGGGAGCGAAGACATCATCTACGCGTTCGTGCCCATGGTGCGGCTGGGTGAGGCGCTCGGAGTGGACCTCCCCGTAACGCGTGCCATGGTCGAAGTGATGGGCGTGATGCTGCAGCGGGACTACTGGGCAGAAGGGCTGGACCTCGCCGCGATCGGCGTCGACGGTCTCGACGTTGACGGCGTGCGACGGTTCGCGGAGACGGGACGCCGGTGAGCGTCGATGACGCTTGCGCTCACCGGCAGAGACCTTACTCTCGAGGACGTCGTCGCTGTCGCGCGTGACGGCGAGCGGGTCGCGCTGGCCGAGGCTGCCATCGAAACCATGAACGAGGCCAGCGCGCTCGCCGACCACATCTTCGAGCGAGGGCTTCCGATCTACGGCCTCACCACGGGGCTGGGCGCACAGAAGCGCACCTCGCTGCGCCGCGACGACGACTCGTTCGGCCGCCGGCAGATCGCGGAGAGCCACGTCGGGCAAGGACCAGATGCGCCGCGTGACGTGGTGCGCGCCGCGATGCTCATCCTGGCCAACCAGTTCGCCGGCGGGTCGACGTGCGTGCGCCCCGTCTTGGCCGAGAGGCTGGTAGACGCGCTCAACGGCGACGAGGTCCCTCCGGTCAAGTCGCTGGGCTCTCTCGGCGCCTCCGATCTCGCACAGATGGCCGACATCGCGCGGGGCGTTCTCGGTGACGTGGCGCTGGCGCCGGGGGAGGGGCTTGCCCTGATCAACTCCAGCGCCTACGGGACCGCGCAGGCCGCGCTCGCCCTCGCCGACGCCGTCCGTCTGCTGGACGCCGCCGACGTCGCCGCTGCGCTTGCACTCGAGGGCTTCGCCGCCAACCTCTCGACGCTGCATCCGGCGGTCGCCCGGGCGCGGCCCGACCCCGTTCTGGGGCGCACGCTGGAGCGCTTCCGCGGCGTGCTCGAGGGCAGCTATCTCTGGGAGGAGGGCGCGGCCCGCAATCTGCAGGATCCGCTGACCTTTCGCAGCGCACTGCCGATCCAGGCGGCCGGTCGGGTGGCGATGGAGCACGCGCTGCAGCAGCTGGCCATCGAGTTGAACGCCGCGCAGGGCAACCCGCTCGTCTCCGTGGCCGCCGGACGGATCTTCTCGGCCTCGGTATACGAGGTGGTCGGCTCGGCCGTCGTGCTCGACTACGTGCGCGCCGCGCTGGCCACCGTTCTCACCTCGGCGTCCGAGCGGAGCGTCAAATTGCTGGACACGCCCTGGTCCGGCCTGCCGACCGGCTTGCTGCCGCAGGGCGGTCCGGACCTGGGGCTCAGCATCCACGCCATCACCAGTCAGTCGCTGGCCGCCGAGGCCGGCCTGCTGGCCCAGCCGGTCTCCTTCGCTCTGGCCAGTACAGCGGGGGCCGAGGGGATCGAGGACCGTGCCAGTCTGCTGCCGCTCTCAGCGCGACGGCTGACCGAGATGGTCTCCCTGGGAGAGGGCGTCGTCGCTATCGAGTTCCTCGTCGCCGCTCAGGCTGTCGACGTCCGCGGGTCGTCGCCGCTCGGACGGGCCACGGACGAGGCCCGAGCGCGGATCCGCCAAGTGGTCCCGGCGGCAGCGGCCGGCGACCCGCCGCCGACGGATGTGGGCTCGATTGTCCGGCTCATCCGCTGCGGGATGCTCGGATGAGCAGCGGCCTGAGGTTGGTGGGCGGCGATCATCCGGTCGCCGACTCCGTGCTCAAGGCCACCGGGCACCTCGTCTATGCCACCGATCAGACCCTGCCGGGAATGCTTCACGCCCGGCTCCTTCTGAGTCCGCTGGCTCACGCGCGGATCCTGCGGATCGACGCGAGCAGGGCCTTGGCGCTTGAGGGCGTGGCCGGTGTCTTCGCCCACGAGAACGCCCCACACCAGACCTACAGCCGGTACAGGATCCTGCCGGATCAGGATGTTCCAGAAG
Source organism: uncultured Thermoleophilia bacterium (assembly GCA_963775255.1). Lineage (GTDB taxonomy): Bacteria > Actinomycetota > Thermoleophilia > UBA2241 > UBA2241 > CAIXSE01. The sequence continues at coordinate 68,246 of CAVZIA010000015.1, forward strand.
ACGAGACGCTGTTTGCGTCTACCGTCCGTTTCGCCGGCGACCGCGTGGCCGCGGTCGTCGCCGCCGACGCGCGGACTGCCGCCGCAGCCGCGGGACTCATAGAGGTCGAGTACGAGGAGCTCGCGCCGGTGCTCACCGCGGCGGCGGCGCTTACCGTCGGTGCGCTCCCGATCCACCCGGGGGGCAACTTGGCGCACGAGTTCGAGGTAGTGAGTGGTGAGCCACCCGGAGAGGCGCCGGACGACGTCACCGTCGGCTCTACGGTCTCTACTCCACGGATCCACCACGCCGCACTGGAGCCGCACTCCTGCATCGCCGACTGCGACGAGGAGGGCAGGCTGACGATCTGGAGCGCCACGCAAAGCGTGTTCGGAGCCCGCATGGTCGTGGCGGGACTGCTGGGCCTGGACGAGACGGAGGTGCGAGTGATCCAGGCCCCGATGGGCGGCTCGTTCGGTGGCAAGCAGGAGTTCATCCTCGAGCCCGTAGCCGCCTTCCTCGCCCGGAGCCTGCGGCGCCCCGTCCGGCTGGCGCTGGACCGGCACCAGTGCGTCTACGCCAGCATGGTGCGGGGCGCGACGTCGACGCGTCTCTTGCTGACGGCGTCGGCGGACGGACGTCTCAAGGCCGTAGACGCCGACACCCTGTTCGATGCGGGCGGTTACGCGAGCAGTTCGCCGGACTACGCGGAGATGATGGCGCACAAGCTCCTCCGTCTGTACCGGACGCCGTGGTACAGACATCATGGGCGAGTCGCGTACACGACGACCCCGGTCGCCGGCGGCGCGCGCGCATACGGGGCGCCGGAGATCTGCGCCGCCATGGAGATCGCACTGGACCGGCTGGCCGGCGAGATCGCTGTCGACCCGGTGGAACTACGGCTCCGGAACCTGGTGCGGCCGGGGGACGTCGACCCTGTCTCCGGTCTCTCGCTGGGGGATGCGCGTGCTCGCGAGTGTCTGCTGCGCGGCGCCGAGGCGTTCGGCTGGAGCGAGCGGGTGGCCGGGAAGCCGGGCCGGGGGCGGTATCGAAGGGGTGTCGGGGTCGCGTGCGGCGCGCACAAGAACGGCATCCTCTCCCCCGGGTTCCCGGACTTCAGCCGCATGACCCTGACCATGGGGCCGGACGGGACCGTGGCGCTTGGAGCGAGCCTGCACGAGGTCGGCTGCGGAACGCAGACGATGATGCGGCTGGTCATTGCGGAGGAGCTCGGCATCGATCCGGCCGCGGTGGTCGTCCCCGAGGCGGACAGCGCGCTCACGCCGTGGGACTTCGGTTGCCTGGGGAGCAGGGTCACCTACGTGTGCGGCGCGGCCGCGCGCCTGGTCTCGCGGGCATTGAAGGAGAGGCTCGCGGAGCTGGAGGGACGGGTGCCCGAAGAAGGATTGACCGTCGAGCACACGCACGTCGCGACCACCAATCCGGGCGCCTACGCGGTCCACTTCGCGGAGGTCGAGGTCGATCGCTGGACGGGGCTCGTGCGCGTGACCGACCTGCTCGCGGTTGGCGACGTCGGGCGCGCGATCAACCGACAGATGGTGGTGGGCCAGTTCCAGGGCGCGGCGCAGATGGGCATCGGCTTCGCTCTATGCGAGGAGGTCGGGCTGGACGACGCGGGCCGCGCGGCGCCGACCGGATTCAAGGACTACCTCCTCGTGAACGCGCCGGACATGCCGGATGTGCGTGTCCTTCTCGTCGAGCACCCCGGGGACGAGGGCCCCTTCGGTGCCAAGAGCGTCGGGGAGATCGCCGTGGTGCCGGTCGCGCCTGCGGTGGTCAATGCCGTGAACCGGGCCCTCGGCACGGAACTCTCCGACCTGCCGCTCACGCCTGAGAGGATCCTCGCGGCGCTGACGTGAGCGAGGGCCGGGTGAACTCACTCGTGCGCATGCTGCCGGCCGCGCCGGTCGCTGCGGCCGCGCTCCCTCGTCAGGCGCCGTCTCCGCGGGCGCGGCCGACCAGCGCGTCCAGCTCACGGAGCGCGTCCGTGGACGGCACGTATGCACGCTCAGTCGAGCGAAGCTCGTGCGTGCGCGCCGCGGCGCGGTCCAGCAGGGAGGCGCTTCCGGCCGCCGCCCAGCCGTCGAACTGGTCCTGGGAGACAAGGTCGGCGCGCAGGTAGTCGCGCACATGCTGCCGGCTGTACTTGCTCGAGAGGTGCGTGCCGCCCGGTCCGACCTCTGCGATCTCTGCCGCGGCAAGCGCGATCTCGTCCACAGTGACGCCTTCGAGGTACGCCTTCACCCAGCGCACCAACTCGTCCATGACCACGACCGCTTCGTACGACGAGGCCGTTCCCGAGGCGACGTAACCCAGGTCGTGCAGCAGCGTGACGCCGGAGACGGCGGCGGTGAGCAGCGTCATGCCGGCCTCGAAAGCCCATTGCTCGTCGAGCATGAGCGAATCGGAGCAGCCGCCGTAGCCGAACGTCGGCAGGTCGTAGTACCTGGCGAGGTCCGCGGAGGCCTGCTGGTTGGCCATCGCCTCCGGCGCGCAGTAGAGCACGTGGGCCGTGCGCGGATCCATGGCGCCCTGCGTCACCCCGTATACGAACGGCGCTCCCGGCTTGGCGAGCTCGGAGATGACGAGGCCGCTGAGCATCTCGACGTTACTGAGCAGTAGGCTGCCGGCGCGGGAGGCGGGCGCTGTGGCGCCCTGCAGGTACGCGCCGGCGTAGACCATGGGTACGTCATGTTCCGCGCAGCGGAGCAGTCGCTCGCCCGAGTGGAACCCATGAACGAGCGGTGGTGTCGGCATGGCGTAGAGAGCCCAGCTGTCGGCGGCGCCACAGGCGGCGGCCATCTCCTTGAAGAGGGCCACATCCGTGCCCGCCTCCGGCACCATGATCAGGGGCTTGGAGGTGCCGCGGAGCATCGCCGCGAACTGGGCGACAGGGGCGAACTCGGCGTCAAGCTCGTGCGGATGCGCCATCGACATCACGAAGTCGATGGCGGGGAGCTTCTCCTGCAATGCCGCCATCTCCTCCACGTCGTCGAGACTGACGGAGCGGCGGTCACGGGCCCCTGGCCCGAGGATATAGAGATTGTCCGAGCCGGACCCGTAGTAGATGCGGCCGGCTTCAAGCGTGATGCCGGGCGCATCCGAGCGCGAGCTCAAGGCGATGCTGCGCGGTGCGGCGGTGAGCGCGTCGTCGACCAGAGCGCTCGGGATGCGCACCCGCGTGCCCTCGACGTGTGCCCCCGCTTTCTCGAGGAGCGCGAGCGCCTCCTCGTGCCGCACCTCGACGCCGGTACGGTCGAGCAGATCGATGGTGGCGGCGTGGACCGCCGCGCAGCCCTCTTCGTCCAGTGCGGCGGTGCGCAGCGGGTAGTGGGTCATGAGCGGTTCCTCCAGGAGTCGAGCGACGACCACGAGAGTCTACTCGATGTAGGCCGCTCTCCGACGCTCTCCGCGCCCCGCGTGGTGTCGGCTCGCGGCTCGTCCGTCACTCGGCGGCTGCTCTCCTTCGACCGGGTCCTCGGCGGCAGCTCTCCGTCGGCCGGTGGTGATGTCGGGGTCTCGTGAGGCGGTCTCGTCGTGCGCTTCGCCGGGCGAGACGCCGCGTTCGCGGCGGCTCGAGGATGCTAGTCCTGGCTTGGCCACCGCGTCCGGCACGATGTGCGTGCGCGCCTTGAAGGACAACGACGGGCTGACCTCGGTGAGACTGGCGATCACGGATGCGCCGCCGGCGTCGACGAAGCGCAGGTAGGCTAAGACCTAGGGGCCCAAGGAGACGGCCTTGAAGAGGAAGTGCGGCGGCGTAGGCGCGCATCTGGCTAGCGGTCACCGTGCTGAGCGCCTCCTGCTCGGGGGCCGTAGTCAAGTAGGCGCGGGGCACGTCGGTGAGGATGAGCAGCGCGTGGGCTGCGAGCTAGAGTGGCGAGCAGCGCCGCGGCGAGGTCCTTGTCGATCACAGGTAGATGCCGGAGAGCGCGCCGAGGGCGCGCACCACCGGCACGCCGCGCCGCCCGAGCAGACCACGAGGCAGAGGAGAGACCAGGTCGCGGATAGATAGAGCTCGACGATCTCCGCGGCCGGGGAGGGAAGACGTGCCGCCAGCCGCGGGAGGCGTGCTCGCGAGATGGCGGTGCGCTCCTCGAGCAACATCTAGCTGCGCCTCGGCCTCACTGTAGAAGGGGAAGAAAGGCTAGCGAGGGAAAGAGAAGGCCAGGTCGCTGGGGAGTCGACCGCGAGCTGGGTCACGAAACGTGAGAAAGGGGGCGGGCAGTTAGCGCTTTATGAGGTGGTAGGAGAGCGTCAGCGAGGAGAGGTAGCAGATCTGGAAATGGCTCATGAGAAGCAGAAGTATATGGGCATAGGAGAGAAGGTCTTGGTAGCGAGAGAGTTCTGGATGAGAAGGTTGAAAGAAATGGGAGAAGTTGAAGTGAGTGAGAAAGAGAAGAAAGAAGTAATAAAAAAGAGAAGAGATGAGAAAAAAGGAGAAGTAGATGTAAAAAAGATGATAATAAAAGGGAGGGATGACCTTCGCCGAGGGCGACGACGACGGTCTTGCCGTTGCTGCGGGCGGATGCTGCCATGCGCTTCCCCTTTCAAACGCAAGCGGCTCATGCATCGTCATCAGGCGCACAAGCCGCTTCATTGCTATACGTATGGATGGGATATGCCGGGCTCCCGGAGAGCGCAAGTGCCGCGGCCCCGATGCATCCTGCGGCTCCCACTTCCGTCACGTCCCACTCGACCACGCATCCGACTCGCTCTGGTCGACGCCCGTGGATGTCTCGAAACGCGCTCCCCCGAGGAGCGCGCAGGCGGCGGTGAGCACGCTCCCCCCGAGAGCTCGGGCCTTGTCCGAGATGGTGGAGCAACGGACCGGGTCGCCGCGGGGGTCCACGTCCCCGAGCTTGAAGCCTTCAGTGACGGCGAGGCCCGTGTGCAGCAGGCCGCGGAGCACGCCGTCGAGCGCCACGTGCACCGGTTGCTCTCCGACGTACCCTACGACGTCCCCCGCCGCGACCATGTCGCCGATGTGGGCGACCGCGCGGAAGGTGCCGGCGGCAGGAGACCGCACGACGCGCTGCCACGTGTACCCTCCGATGTCGCCCGGGACCCCGGTGTTCTCGCGGGCGGAGCCCTCGTACAGGATCCGGCCGAGATCGTGCCCGCGCTTGGTCTCAATGACGACGTGGGCGTCGCGTCCTGCCACGAACCCGGGGCCCAGGCCGATAACGGCAGGCGCGTCGAACAAGCTCGTGCCGAGGTTCTGCTTGGCGATGATCGCGTCCACCAGCAGCGCGGGCCTGACTACGCGGAGGACCTCCCCCGCGTCCTCGGCGACGACCACGGCGATCGCGCCCTCCGCCAGAGCGCCCTCGATGCCCGCCGGCTCGACCCGCACCGCACGGGCGCCCTCGACGCTTGCCGACCCCCCATACACGGCCTCAGCGAACGAGACGGTGCGCCTGACCACGGTGGGCTGAGCCGTCTCCGTCATGACGACTGCGAAGTCGGCGCGGTGCAGGGAGAGGGCAACACCTGTCGCGAGGTCGCCGGCGCCCTTGATGACTGCCCGCGGTCGTGATGCCGAGGACCGCTCAGACATGGAGTGCGGACTCTTCAGCCGCGCCGCAGAGCTCGCCCAAGGCCGGTGCTTCGGGTGTGTCGCCGCCGCGGGGTCTCGCCGCTTCGATCTCGGCCATGATGCATCCAGCTCTGTCATCCGCCGGGCTCATCCGTTCCTGACTCTTTCGTAGTCCTCGAGGGAGTCGATGTCCAGACACGCCATGCGGTCGTCGACCGCCACAAGACACACCTCGCCGGCGTGCCTTCGCACCACGTCTCGTCCGCCCCGGTCGCCCGTCTCCCCCAACAGCTCCGGAAACAGGCGGGCGGAGAACAGCACCGGATTCCCGGCACGGCCTTCCAGTATCGGACGGACGATGGGCCTGCCGGTGGCCGCGAACGCCTCGAGCAGGCGGTCGATGAGGCCGGTAGTCACGAAGGGCTGGTCGGCCAGGAGGAACAGGGCCGCGTCGTAGTCGGGCCCGACGGCGAGTAGCGCCGCGCGCACCGAGGTGCTGAGACCCTCCGCGAAGGATGGGTTGTCGATGATCCGCACCGGACGACCTTCCAGGATCGTCCGCACTCCCTCGGCCTCATGGCCGACGACGACCGTGGTGTCGGCGAGTCGCGAGTCGAGGGCCGCGTCGACGACTCGTGCGACCATCGGCCGCCCCGCGACCGGACGCACGACCTTGGTCCCTCCCATCCGCGTGCCCAGGCCGGCTGCGAGGACGACGCCCAGGACGCGGAGCTCTCGGGCGCCGCCGGAGCCGGACGTACCGGAAGCGGGCGTCACGCGGCACTCCTGCGGTCCACGCGGTACAGATCGTGGCGCAGGCTGCCGGCGACGATCCGGTCGGGGCGCGCCGAGGCGTTCTGGCCCCGGCCGCCGGCCATGTCGTCAAACAGATCGTCGGCGGCCGCGGCCGCCTGCTCCGTCAGATCGTCGCTCTCCGCCTTGTTCAGCAGGACGACGACGCGGGCGCCGGGCGTCAGCTGACGTACTTTGGCGATCTGGAGGGCCAGAGTCGCGGCGAGGAGACGCGGCGTCACGAGGTCTCCCTCCGCGGCGTCGAGGAGCGGCAGCAGCAGCTTCGCGCGGTGCACGTGGTCCTCGTCGAGCGGCCGGCCGAGGGCATCCAGACCCGCGACCACCACGGCGGTCGTGGTCGCGGACGGCAGCTGAGGCTCGGCCACTCCGAACGCCTTCAGCGGCAGTCCGCGGCTCCCGTCTGCCTCGACGAAGATCGAGCCGGCGAGCCCGCCGCGCCACAGGGCGTCGACCGCGGCCGGCGCCAGGCCCTTGACCTTCTCGTTGGCGATGCGGGATCGCGCGAGCGACACGACGCCGGCGCTGCGCAGCGCCTCGCCGGCGCGCGCGGCCAGAGGAGCCGCATCCTCGTCTGCCACGAGCAGGGGACCCAGTGACGACAGTTGACGGGCGAACATGGCGGTGGTCGTCGTCGCGATGATGCCGCCGCCTTGCGTCGCGGACTCGGAACAGAGTCGCTGCAACGCGGTCGTCTTGCCGCCGGCTCCGACGAGCGCGACCAGCTGGGGTCCGGTCACGCCGAGGGCGCCGGTCAGCGTGGTCTGGACGTCGTGACTCTCCACTCTTGGTTCCTCCTCGGGCGTGGCCCGGCAGGCGCGCTGTCCGGCTAGGCCTGCGACGCCGACTTGCTCCAGTTCGACGGCGCGGCGAGGATGGCCAGTGTACCGCACAACGTCGATACTTGCTAGACGTATAGCGAACATGCGAGAATCGCACAGTGGCTGGAGCAGCAGGAGACAGGGGAAGCGAGGCCCGCCAGATGGAAGCACAGGAGCTCAGGACCGTGGGCGCAGTGACCCGCCGCAAGGACGGGCTGGCCAAGGTCACCGGGACTGAGACATACGCGTCGGACATGGAGCTCCCATACATGCTCCACGCCAGGGTGCTGAGAAGCCCCTATCCGCACGCGCGCGTCGTGTCCATCGACACGAGCGAGGCAGAGCGCATGGGCGCCATCTGCATCACCCCCGACGAGGTACCGGACATCCGCTACAACGAGCGGCAGGTGAGCGTCCCGGTCAAGACGTACCGGGACAGGACCGTGCTGCCGTGGGTCGTGCGGCAGGTCGGCGAGGGAGTCGTGGCCGTGGCCGCGCGCACCGAGGCCCTCGCCGAACGGGCCCTGCGTGCGATCACTGTCGAGTGGGAGGAACTGCCCGCGGTCTACGACGTGCACAAGGCGATGGCCGACGGCGCGCCGCAGATCTACGAGAACGTCCTGCTCGGCGAGGTCGAGACGCCCATCGAGCGCAACGTCGCCTGCTTCCGCGAGGTCGGTGTCGGCGACGTCTCGGTGGGGTTTGAGGAGGCCGACCTCATCGTCGAGCGCGAGTACCAGACGGGGCGCGTGTACCACGCCCAGATGGAGCCCAAGGCGGCGATGTGCAAGTCCGCTGGCGGACGGCGGCATCGAGCTGTGGGCGACCCTGCAGTCCATCCACAACACGCGCCAGCTGCTCGGCCGGATCTTCGAATCCCGCTGAGCAAGATCCAGGTGCACCGCAGCAACATCGGCGGGGCGTTCGGCTCCAGCATCCAGATGAACACTCCCGTCGCCATCTGCGTCGCGCTCGCCCTCAAGGCGCGCAAGCCGGTGAAGATCGTGCTCACGCGCGAAGAGGACATGTACGACCACTGCAAGTACCCCGCCGAGATCCGCCTCAAGTACGGGGTCAAGCGCGACGGCACCATCGTGGCCGGCGAGCTCAAGACCGTGGTCGACATCGGCGCGCACAACATCCAGGCGTACCCGCTGCTCGGCTGCATGTCGGGGTGGTTCGTCTCGCTCTACCGCATGCCCCACATGAAGTTCGAGGGGACGGCCGTCTACACGAACAAGGCGCCTGCCTGCGCCATGCAAGGTTATGGCAACCCCGACGTCTCTTTCGCCGTCGAGTCACACATGGACATCATCGCGGAGAAGCTCGGGATGGACCCCATCGACCTGCGCCTCAAGAACTACGTCGGCCTGGGCGAGGAGTTCTGGGGCCAGGGCCCGACCGTGCGCTCGATCATCAAGAGCTGCGGCGTCGAGGAGATGCTCGTCAAGGGTGCGGAGATGATCGGCTGGGACGAGCGCGGCCGGCCCGAGGACAAGACCGGCCGCTATCGCCGCGGCATCGGCGTGGGTCGTACGTTCCATACCTCGGGCACCGGCGCGGCGACGCCGGGCGAGGTGATCGACTACTCCACGGCGATGGTCAAGGTCAACGAAGACGGCTCCGTCGACATGTCGACGGCTCTCATGTGCCACGGTGGCGGCACGCTGGACGCCTGCGCCAAGCTCGTGGCGGAGGAGATGGGCGTGCCGTTCGACCTGGTCGGCATCTCGCCGGCCAGCACCACCGACACCGGCTACGACGTCTGCACACACGCCACCCGCGGCGTGTACTGCGGCGGCGGCTCGGCGGTCGAGGCGGCAAAGTCCGCCAAGGCGGTCCTGCTGGACTTCGCCTCGCGGCTCATCGACGTCAACCCCGAGGCGCTGCAGATCGCGCCCGATCCGGAGACCGGTGAGGGCGTGATCTTCCTCGAGGGCGCGGCCGACAAGCGCATCACCGTCCGCGAGGTCGCCAAGACCGCGCAGCTCAAGGGCTGGGGCACGGCGATCGCCGTCGAGAGTCATCGCATGGTCAACTGTCCGCCCTGCTTCGTCACCAACTTCATCGAAGTCGAGGTCGACACGTGGACCGGCGAGGTGCACGTGCCGCGCGCCGTGTGCGCCGTGGACGCCGGCACGGTGATCAACCCCGACCTGGCCGCCGGCCAGCTCGAAGGCGGCCTCTGTCGCGGCATCGGCCAGGCCCTGCTCGAGGACACCGCGTACGACCCCGCCACCGGTGAGCTCACCTGCGGCGGCATGTACATCGACTACAAGCTGTACACGGCCGAGGACATGGCGTCCGTGGATGACGTCAAGACCTTCTTCGCCAGCACCTACGAGCCGTCCGGGCCGTTCGGCGCCAAGGGCATCGGCGAGGCGGCCAACAACGCCGTCGCCGCCGCCGTCATGAACGCGCTGGAGAACGCGCTCGGCATCCGCTTCCAGTTCATACCGATCACACCGGACATGATCCTGACCGCGATACGCGGGTGGGCGTGCGAGGGGGTGTTCCCGAAATGACCGTCAACACGCGAGTCCTGGTCAACGACTTCACCTACCACGTCCCCGCGACCCTTGACGAGGCGCTCCGCTTCCTCGACCAGTACGGCGAGGACGCCAGGGTGCTGGCCGGTGGTACGGACCTCATCATCCAGATGAAGCTGGGGCGCAAGTCGCCGAAGTTCGTCGTCGACATCTCCAAGCTGGAGGAGCTCAAGCACCTCGAGGCCGGCGAGAAGATCCGCATCGGCGCCGGCCGCCGCTACATGGATGTCCTTCCGTACCTGCAGGGACTGGGTCGCTACCACAGTCTGGCGGAAGCAATCGACAGCATCGGCAAGCTGCAGGTGCTCTCCGTGGCGACCGTCGGCGGCAACCTCGGAAACGGCTCGCCCGCCGCGGACACGCCGCCGCCGCTCATCACCTACGACGCCAGCGTCCGCGTGATGAGCGCTCACATGGAGCGGATCATCCCGCTGCGTGAGTTCCACACCGGTCCGGGGACGACTGTGCTGGCGCCCAACGAAGTCATCATCGACGTCGAGTTCGACGCCTTCTCCGACGGCCGCGCCAGCGCCTTCAGGAAGCTCACCCGGGTCGCGTCCGACATCTCCAAGGTCACCTGCGCCGTCGCCCTGCGACGGGACGGCGACATCTGCACGCACTGCCGCATCGCGCTCGGCGCCGTCGGGCCCACGCCGATGAGGGCGAGCTCCGCCGAGGCCGCGCTCGAGGGACGGACCGTGGACCGCGCGGTCGTCGACGAGTGTGCCCGCCTGGTCGTCGAGGACATCTCCCCCATCGACGACATCAGGTGCACCGAGATGTACCGCAGGGAGGCGGCCGGCGTGCTCTTCAAGGACGCCTTCGAGCTCGCATGGGAGCGTGCCACATGCTGACTAGTTGCACCAACGCCATCATCCTCACGGTGAACGACGACGAGCACATGCTCGTCGTGGAGCAGAACGCACTGCTCATCAACGTCCTCCGCGACGAGCTCGGTCTCACCGGGTCCAAGTACGGCTGCGGAACGGGCCAGTGCGGCGCTTGCACCGTACTCATCGACGGCGAGCCCGCTCTGGCCTGCGTCACCCTTGCCGTCGCTTGCGACGGCAAGGAGATCGTGACCATCGAGGGGGTCGCCGGACCCAACGGCGACCTGCATCCCATCCAGGAGGCGTTCCTCGACGAGAACGCGGTGCAGTGCGGTTTCTGTACGCCCGGCATGATCCTCATGGCCGGCGACCTGCTGAGGCGTAATCCGCACCCCACGGAGGGGGAGATCCGCCACCACATCAAGGGCAACATCTGCCGCTGCACCGGCTACAACGGCATCGTGCGCGCCATCCAGAACGCGGCCGGGCGTATGGCGGCGGTCTCCAGAGCCGAGCCGGAGCTCGTGGAGGAGACCAGATGAAACTCGAATCCTACGTGCGGCCGGCCGGCCTCGAGGAAGCTCTCGCGGTGCTGGCTCGGCCGGGTGTGAGGCCGCTCGTCCTTGCCGGCGGCACCGACCTCGTCCCGATGATGCGCAAGATGCGCATGAACGGGATGCTGGACGGCGGCGACCCGCGCCTGGTGCTGGACCTGAGCAAGCTCGGCGACCTCTGCGGCATCCGCGAGACCGGCGGCATGCTCGAGATCGGCGCGGCGACGACCATGGGCGTCATCGCCGCGGACCCCTCCGTGAAGAAGCTCGTCCCGGTGCTGGCCGCCGCCGCGTCCTCGGTCGGCAGCCCTCTGGTCCGGAACCGTGCGACCGTCGGGGGTAACCTCGTCACCGCGTCGCCTTCGGCCGACACGGCTCCGGCGCTGCTGGCCGCCGGGGCGGTCGTGCGGGTCGCCGGCGCCGAGGGTGGCTCGCGCGAGCTTCCGCTCACCGAGTTCTTCGTCGACTACCGCAAGACCGCTCTCCGGCCGGCCGAGATCGTCACCCACGTGCTGGTCCCGCTCGCCGGTCGCCCGGTCGCGGGACGGTTCGAGAAGGTAGGCCTGCGGAACGCGGACGCCATCAGCGTGGTGTGCGCCGCGTGCGAGATCGAACTGGACGGCTCGATCTGCCGCACGGCGCGCATCGGGCTCGGCGCGGTCGCGGCCGTCCCGGTCCGCGCTCTCGCGGTGGAGTCGGCCCTGCGGGGCCGAGAGATCACCGAGGACGTCGCCGCGGAGTGTGCGCGGCTGGTCCACGAGCACATCACGCCGATCGACGATGTACGCGCCTCCGCCCAGTATCGCGGGTGGGTGGCCGAAGCAGTCGTTTCGCGGATGATCACTGACACGGCACGAGAAGCAAGGGCGTGATTGACATGCAGGAGATCGAGATCCACGTGAACGGGCGCCCGATGCACACGACGGTGGCGGTCGACGAGACGCTGGTCGACGTCCTCCGCAACAAGCTGGGCATCGTCGAGGTCAAGAACGGTTGCGGGCAGGGAGACTGCGGCGCCTGCACGGTCCTGCTCGACGGAGAAGCGGTGAACTCGTGTCTCACCTTGGCCGTGCAGGCCGACGGGCGCCGGGTCACCACCACCAGAGGGCTCGGCACGCCGGAGGACCCGCACCCGCTGCAGACCGCCTTCATCGAGCACGGCGCCGTCCAGTGCGGCTTCTGTAGTTCGGGCATGATCCTCGCCGCCGCGTCGCTGCTCCAGCAGAACGAGGCGCCGACGCGGGACGAGATCCGCGAGGGCATCTCCGGCAACCTCTGCCGGTGCACCGGCTACACCAAGATCGTCGACGCGATCGAGGAGGCCGCCCAGGCGGAGGTCCTCGAGGAGCGGAGCGCGTGATGGGCGTCGATGAGACTCCCGAGTACAAGGTCATCGGTCGCGCCGTCCCGCGCCATGACGCGCGCGACAAGGTGTTCGGCCAGACCAAGTACGCCGACGACTTCGTGATGCCCGGCACCCTCAGCGCCAAGGTGCTCAGGAGCAAGTACGCGGCGGCGAAGATCGTCTCCATCGATACGAGCAAGGCGGAGACCATGCCGGGCGTCCACGCGGTGCTGACCGCCGCGGACGTGCCCCACAACGAGACCACCAGCAAGTTCGGCCAGACACACTCGGCCGGCGGCGGGTTCGAAGGTCTGTACCGGGTGCTGGCCGACAAGAAGGTGCGCTACATGGGCGAGGGGGTGGCGCTGGTCGCCGCCGAGACGCTCGCCCAGGCCGAAGAGGCCGCGCGCGCCATCGACGTGGTCTACGACCCGCAGCCGGGCGTGTTCGACCCCGTCGAGGCGCTCAAGCCCGGCGCCTACCGCGTCGGCGAGGAGGACACCAACGTCGTCTGCGCCTACAAGGTGCGCAAAGGCGACGTCGACGCCGGTTTCGCGCAGGCCGACGTCGTGGTCGAGGGCGAGTACCGGGTGCCCTTCGGCGACCACGTGTACCTCGAGCCCGAGTCCGGCACGGCCTGGATCGACGAGGACGGCGTGCTCACCATCCGCGCCTCCACGCAGGTCATCGAGCACTTTCGCGACATCGCCGACATCATGGGGCTTCCCCACAACCGCGTGCGGGTGATCGCCCCCATGCTCGGCGGCGGGTTCGGCGGCAAAGAGGACATCACCGTGGAGGCCTACCTGGCTCTGCTCGCCTACGCGACCAAGCAGCCGGTGCGCCTCACCTACACGCGCGAGGAGTCGATCCTCGCGCACTCCAAGCGGCATCCCTACGTGATGCGCTACAAGACCGGCGCGACCAAAGACGGCAAGCTCGTGGCGATGGACGCGGAGATAGTCTCGGACGCCGGCGGCTACCCGTTCCTCAGCCCCTGGGTCTTGCTCTACTCGGTGGTCATGGCCGCAGGGCCGTACATCGTGCCGAACGTCAGGGTCGACGCGGTCTCGGCGCTCACCAACAACACGTTCACGAGCGCCTACCGTGGCTTCGGCGCTCCGCAGGTGTGCTTCGCCTACGAGAGCCAGATGGACGATCTGGCCGAGAAGCTCGGCCTCACGCCGCTGGAGTTCCGTATGCGCAACTACCTGCACACCGGCGACGAGCTCGCCACGGGCTACGCGCTCGAGTCCGCGGTCCTCACGGACCAGACGGCCGAGCGCGCCTGGGAGGCTCTGGGCGAGCCGACGCAGCCGCGCTCGCCGGACGAGGTGATCGGCCGCGGCATCGCCTCGGGCATGCAGAGCTACGGACGCCTGGTCTACCTGCACGACTCCTCGCGGGCCTACGTGGGCTTCGAGCTCGACGGCACCGTCGTCGTGCGCTCGGGCGTGCAGGACCTCGGCGGCGGCCAGGCCTCGTCGATCGCCCAGATCTCGGCCGAGATCCTCGGGGTGCCGATGGAGGACGTCACGGTCTACTTCGGCGACACCGCGCTCACGCCGCTGGCCGGGACGACGACCGCGACGCGCATGCTCTACATGTCGGGCAACGCGACGCTGAAGGCCGCGCGCACCGTCCGCGAGGCGATCGTCGCCAAGGCGAGCGAGATGCTCGAGGTGGACTCCGAGCAGATCGACCTGGTCGACAGGATGGTGCGCGTGGAGGGCGACGAGGAGAAGTCGCTCCCCATCGTCGACGTGGTCAAGGCCTGCGCCTCCCAGGGCATCCCGATCTCCAACCTGGCGCAGTTCAACGCGCCTTCGCGGAACCTGGAGAAGTCGGACTACGTGATCGGCCAGATCCACCCCGACTACACCTTCGGCACCCACGCCGCCGAGGTGGCGGTCGACACGAAGACCGGCAAGGTCACGGTGCTCAAGCTCGTCGCCGCGTTCGACGTGGGCCAGGCGATCAACAAGCTCAGCGCGCAGGGCCAGCTCGAGGGAGGCACCGTGTGCGGTGTCGGCTACGCGCTGCTCGAAGACGTCAAGATGGACCACGGCCGCACGGTGACGGGCGCGCTGGACACGTACCTCGTGCCCACGGCCGCCGACATGCCCGACGTGGAGCCGATCATGCTCGAGTCACGCGGCGGCATGGGCCCCTTCGGCGCCAAGGGCATCGGCGAGCCGGCGTCCACCTCCGGCGCGCCGGCGGTCACCAACGCCGTCGCCGACGCCATCGGCATCCGGCTCACGGAGCTCCCGCTGACGCCCGAGCGCATCCTCACCGCGCTCAAGGAGCAGGACGGAAGCGCCGGGCCGGCCGTCAGGGACCGTGTGAGCGAGTCGGCCTAGCGGCCGCCGCTGCCAGACTGAAGACAAGAACGGCCGGTCGGCTTTGCGGACCGGGCGGTTCTTCGTTCTCGGTTGCTGCGTGCAGGCGCCGCGCGCGCGTGCTCCGCCTGTGAGGCGGTCAGCTCACGGGCGATCTGGCGGAACACCTCGGCGTACGGGTCGGCATGCTCGGGAGAATGCTGCACGGAGATCGTGAACTGCTGGTCTCGCCGCGGGGCTGCGTAGATGCCGCGATTGGCCATGTACAGCCACGCAAGGTGCATCATTTCGGCGTGCTGGTAGTCGCAGTAGCTCTGGTAGTGGACCACCTTCTCGGTCGTGAAGGTGACGCAGCGCTTGGCCCCGAGCGTCACTGTGTACGCCGGCAACTCGTGGTCGGCGATGACATGCTCGCAGCCGTCGGCCAGCTGCTCGCGTACAGCGGCGAGGTGCTCGTAGCCCGCTGGCGTGAGGACATAGAAGAGGGTCGCCTTGGCGGCGGCCATCGCGAGGGGGTTGCCGTTGAACGTGCCGACCTGCCAGACATTGAAGTTCTCGACCTCGGAGAAGACCTCGTCGGTGCCGCCGATGGCGCCGCAGGGGACGCCTCCGCCGAGGCACTTGGCGAGGGCGACGATGTCCGGCTTCACGCCCGAGTACTCGGTCCCACCTCCGGGAGCGACGGTGAGGCCCGTCTTCACCTCGTCGAAGATGAGCAGCACGCCGTACCGCCGGGTGAGCTCTCGCACCCTCAAGGTAGCCGGGCTCCGGCAGGACGATGCCGATGTTCATCATCGCCGGCTCCATGATCATGCAGGCCGGCGCGCGGTCCTCGGCCTTCAGCGTCTCGAGACGGCGCTCCATCGCCTCGAGGTCGTTGAAGGGCACGGCGACGGTCATCTGGACCACCGCGTGCGGGATGCCGGCGCCGTAGGGGAACGAGCCATAGGCGTCGCGCGGCTCGAAGTCGCCGTAGTTGCCCGGCACGGAGACCATGACGTAGTCGTGGTGGCCGTGGTACGAGCCGAAGATCTTCATGACCGTGTCGCGGTGCGTGACGGCGCGTGCGATCCGGATCGCGTCCATCGTCGACTCGGAGCCGGTGTTGGTGAAACGCCACTTGGGCAGCTGCGAGCGTCTTGCGAGTTCCTCCGCGACGATGACGCTGTCTTCTACAGGCTCGCTGAACTGCTGGCCGTGCAGCACCTGGTCCTGGATCGCCTTGACGATGGCCGGATGCGCGTGGCCCTGGACCATCGAGCCGAACCCGTTGAGGTAGTCGAGGTACTCGTTGCCGTCGACGTCCGAGAAATGCGAGCCCTGGCCCTCCTTGAGGTAGATCGGCCAGGGATCACGCCACTGGTACGACGAACCGATGCCGCAGGCGAGAGTGTCGCGCGCACGCTCGTACAGGGCCGCCGATCGTGGAGTCTTCGCGTTGAACGCCTGGAGTTCGCGGGCGCTCAGCGCGGCGATCCGCCGGCGGTCGAGCGGTTTGGAGCCAGCAGACGGCTGTCAGCCCCCTGGATGCCCTCCGCCGCCGTCACCAGACCGATCCACGGGACGGGGAGCTCGGGCGCGTCCGCGGCGACGAACGAGACCACGGCGACGAGCTCGCCGCCCTCGCGGTCCACGAGATTGCCCACCGCATAGACGAAGCCGCTCTTGCGGATCTTGTCGGCCACGAAGATCGCCCGGCTGCCGTCGGGGATGTCGCCGACGGCGCCGATGAGGCCCTCCAGGTTGAGGCAGCGCACCAGCGGGAGCTTCAACTCGCGTGCCACGACGAACCCCATGAGGAGGTCTTTGGCCCCCTCACCCACGATCACGATGTCGGCGTCGAGTCCCTTGGCGCGCTCGGCGAGCATGACGCCCAGGGCGTCCACGCCGGCCGGGTCCGCGAGCGGGCGGAAGCTCCCGACGATGCGGTAGCCGGCGTCGGCCTCGTCGTCAGACCGCTCCACGGTCAGACCCCCATTGCGCAGGATCCGCCAGATCTCCTCGTTGTTCACGGTTCTCCTCTCGTAGTGCGAAAGCGGCCGGCGAGGCCGCGCTGCGCTCAGTCAGAGATTCATTCGCTTGAAGGTCGAGTACGCCTCCATGAAGGTCGGGAACCCGCAGGTGCTGACGAGCATCAGCAGGGCGTGCACGATCTCCGCGTCGGTGAGTCCGGCCTCGCGCGCCGCCACCACGTGCGTCTCCAGGGCGGTGTGGTGGCCGGCGGCGCCCGCCGCGGCGATCTTGATGAGCGCGCGCGTCTTCTCGTCGAGCGGGCCGCCGTCCACGTGGATGGCGTGGCTCGTCTCGTTGATCTGCGCGCTCAGCTCCGGGAACTCGGTCTTGAACGTCGTGTAGATGTCGTGGACATCTCTCATCTCGGTCCTCCCTCCGTGGCCCAAGCGGAACACCCACGTTACCACCGGCCCGACGGCGTGAGCCACCATCGGTGTCGCTCAGGGAGGGATGATCCGCCGTTGCTATACATATAGCCAAGAGATAGAATCCCGGGCGTGTCGCTGCGTCGACGCTCGAGACCGGGCCGGCGCCGCGAACGCGCCTCCGGCAGCCTGGGTGTGGAGCCGGACTCAGGGCGAAAGACATACTTGCAAGTCGACCGCGACCCTGCGCAGTGTAGGACCCTCGCCGCCGGTGACGGGTCTCGTGCGACGGGGGATGCGGAGTAAGCGAAGGAGGAGCACATGCGGATCACGAGCGACAGCGACCATCTGCCGCTGGGCGACAACAAGGCGTCGGCCTGGTACGGCCGTCACATCATCAAGGTCGGCCAGTTCACACGCGAGGACGTGGACCAGGTCCATGGCGTCGCCGCCGAGATGCAGAAGATGGTCCAGCGCACGGGCGGCTGCGACCTCCTCAAGGGCAAGATCCTCGCCAACATGTTCTACGAGCCGTCCACGCGCACGTCGTGCTCGTTCATGGCCGCCATGCAGAGGCTCGGCGGGCAGGTCATCCCGATCAACGAGGCCAAGAGCTCCTCCGTGGCCAAGGGCGAGAGCATCATCGACACCGCCATCACCCTCGGTTGCTACGCCGACGTCATGGTCATCCGGAATCCCACCGTCGGCTCCGCCGACCTCGCTGCCGCCAACGCCGGCATCCCGGTACTGAACGCCGGCGACGGCGTGGGCGAGCACCCCACGCAGGCGCTCCTCGACACCTTCACCATGCGCCAGGAGCTCGGCAAGCTGGACGGCCTCACCGTCACGCTGGTCGGCGACCTGAAGAACGGCCGCACCGTCCACTCCCTCGCCCGTCTGCTCACCAGGTTCGACGGCGTCAAGCTCAACTACGTCGCGCCGGACATCCTCCAGATGCCGCAGGACGTGATGGACGAGGTCGCCGCGGCGGGCGTGCCGCAGAACAAGTACTCGCAGCTCGACGAAGTCATCGCCGATACCGACGTGCTGTACGTCACGCGGATCCAGCAGGAGCGCTTCGCGACTCCTGAGGACTACGAGAAGGTCAAGGGCGTGTACATCATCTCGCCGGAGACGCTCAAGGGCGCCAAGGACGACATGATCGTCATGCACCCGCTGCCGCGGGTGAACGAGATCACCGTCGAGGTGGACACCGATCCGCGCGCCGCCTACTTCCGCCAGATGGAGTACGGCATGTACGTGCGTATGGCGCTGCTGGCGCTGGTGCTCGGCAGAGCCTGAGTCTTCGGGGAGGCTGGCAGTGAACGCAGGATGGACGTCCAGGAAGCACTCGACGAGCTCGGCTTCTCGGTCAGGGTCGCGTATCTGAACCTGCCGGCCGCCGAGCTGACGGCGCGCGCGCTCGCACGGGGTGAGGGCATCCTCGCCGCCAACGGCGCGCTGGTGGTCAGGACCGGCTTGCGCACCGGGCGCTCGCCCGCCGACCGATTCATCGTCGACGAGCCCGAGGCCTCGGCCGTGGCGTGGAGCGACGTGAACCAGAAGTGCAGCCCCGAGCAGTTCGACCGGCTGCTCAAGAAGGCTGGCGCCTACCTCCACGACCGTGACGTGTTCGCGTTCGACGGGTTCGTAGGTGCGGACAGCGAGCATCGCCTGCCCATCCGCGTCGTCGCCGACGCCGCGTGGCACGCGCTGTTCGCGCACACCCTGTTCCTCCAGCCGGAGCCCGTCGACCTCGAGGACTTCGTGCCCGGGTTCACGGTCATCAACTGCGGCGCCTGCACGCGGACCCTGACGTCGACGGCACGCGCTCCGCGGTATTCGTCGGCATCTCGTTCCGGCGCCGGATCGTGCTGATCCTCGGCACCATGTACGCAGGCGAGATGAAGAAGGCTCTCTTCACGGTCATGAACTACCTGCTGCCGGAGAAGGGCGTCCTGCCGCTGCACTGCTCGGCCAACGTGGGGCGCAAGGGTGACGTGGCGCTGTACTTCGGCCTCTCCGGGACGGGTAAGACCACGCTCTCGGCCGACCCGAGCCGTCGTCTGGTCGGCGACGACGAGCACGGCTGGGCCGACTACGGCATCTTCAACTTCGAGGGCGGCTGCTACGCCAAGGTGATCAGGCTCTCGCCCGTGGCAGAGCCGCAGATCTATCAAGCGATCCGCTTCGGCTCGGTGCTCGAGAACGTGGTGGTCGACCCGCTGACGCGGGCGATTCACTGGGACGACGACTCGATCACCGAGAACACGCGGGCGACCTACCCCATCGAGCACATCCCGGACGCCGTCGCCGACGGTGAGGCGGGGTCTCCGCGCGACGTCTTCTTCCTCACGTGCGACGCCATGGGCGTGATGCCGCCGATCTCCAGGCTCACACCCGAGATGGCCGGCTACCACTTCCTCTCGGGCTTCACCGCCAAAGTGGCGGGCACGGAGGCCGACGTCAAGGAGCCGAGCCCGACGTTCTCGACCTGCTTCGGCGCGCCGTTCATGCCGCGCGACCCGGTGGTCTACGCTTCGATGCTGCGGGAGCGGCTGGAGGCGCGGGACATACGCTGCTGGCTGGTCAATACCGGCTGGAGCAAGGGGCCCTACGGCGCTGGCGAGCGCATGAGCATTGCCTTCACGCGCCGCCTGCTGCAGGCCGCGCTGGATGGGGAGCTCGACGACGTGCAGTACGTCGCACACCCGGTCTTCAAGGTCCTCGTGCCGCAGTCGTGCCCGGGCATCCCGGCGGAGCAGCTGGACCAGCGGAGCACGTGGCAGGACCCGGCCGTCTACGACGTCGCCGCGGCCAAGCTGGCCTCCCAGTTCGTCGCCAACTTCCGGCAGTACGAGGGCCGCGTTCCGGCCGAGATCGCGGCCGCCGGCCCCGTCGCCGAGGCGGTGTCGGTATGAGCCCCACGCCGTCGAGTGTCGTGACGGCGCTGCCCGCCTCCGGCATCCGCCGGATGATGGCCAAGGCGGCCGCGATGGAGGGCGTCGCGCGGCTGGACGTCGGCGAGCCACAGTTCGCTACGCCGGCGCACATCGTCGACGCCGCATGCGCGGCGGCACAGGCCGGAGCGACCAGGTACGCGCCGAGCAGTGGACTGCTCTCGACGCGGGATGCCATCGCCGCGAGCATCGCCGCCGACACGGGCACGCCGGTCACGCGCGACCACGTCATCGTCACCCTGGGCGCCGTCGGTGCGCTCATCAGCGCCGTGCGCACTGCCGTGGAGCCCGGCGACGAGGTGCTCGTCCCGGACCCGGGCTGGCCCAACTACATGTCGCTCACGCGCGTCTCGGGCGGCGTGCCCGTGCGCTACACGCTCGACGCCGCCCACGGGTTTGCGCCCACCCGCGAGCAACTCGAGGCCGCGTGCACGTCGCGCACCAGGGCCGTGCTCATCAACACGCCCGGCAACCCGACCGGCGCGGTCTTCTCGCGCGCGACGATGGAGGACGTTCTCGCCTTCGCGCGCGACCACGACCTCTACGTCATCTCCGACGAGCCGTATAGCAGGATCGTCTACGACGCTCCCTTCACGTCAGCTTGGGGACTCGGCGAGAACGACCGGGTGATCGTCGCCAATAGCGTCTCCAAGACCTATGCGATGACGGGCTGGCGCTTGGGCTGGGCGCTCGCCGAGCCGTCGGTCGCGGCGCTCATCGGGAAGCTGCAGGAGGCCTACATCTCCTGCAGCCCGACGCTCTCGCAGAAGGCCGTCGAGGCGGCCCTCGCGGGCGACCAGTCGTGCATCACGACGTTCCGTGAGGCCTACAGCAGCAACATGGACGTCGCCGTCGAGGAGCTGCGCCGCGGCGGCATCGCCTGCGAGCGCTCCGCCGGCAGCTTCTACCTGTGGGTGGACGTGGGCTGCGAGGACTCGTGGGCGTTCGCCGACAAGCTGCTCGACGAGCGCCATGTAGCGCTCGCGCCCGGTGAGGCGTTCGGCGACCAAGGCAAGGGCCACGTGCGGATCAGCCTCGCCTCGTCCGAGGACCAAGTGCGGCGAGGCGCTCGAGAGCTGGCGGACTTCTGTCGCGAGCAGGGAGGTCGATCATGAGTCTGCTGGTACGCGGCGGGACCATCGTCTCGTCCGAGGGCCGCCGCGCGGCCGACGTTCTCTGTGAGGACGGCCGCATCGCGGCGGTGCTCGAGCCCGGTGCCGCGGTCGCGGCGGACGAGGTCGTCGACGCGACCGGCTTGCTGGTCTTTCCGGGCTTCATCGATCCGCACATCCACCCGCGCGACCCGGGCGACACGCACAAGGAAGACTTCGCCCACGCCAGCCGCGCAGCGGCCGTGGGCGGCATCACCACGCTGCTTGTCATGCCCAACGCGGCGCCGCCGGTGACCGACGTCGCCTCGTACCGGCGCCGGGCCGCAGAGCACGGCGCCGTGGCCCACGTGGACTTCGGCCTCTGGGGCCTCTCCCTCGGCACGGCCAACATCGGTGACCTCGCCGGGCTGTTCGCCGAGGGCGCCGTTGCGGTCAAGCTCTTCTGGGGCTACGCCCTCGACAAAGAGTCGAAGCGCCTCGTCTACAACACCGCCGACAAGTCGCCGGAAGACGTGATCCCGCCGGCGAGCACCGGCGAGGTCATGCAGATCTTCCAGGCCATCGCCGCCGCGGACGGCATCCTGGCGGCGCACTGCGAGGACCGTGACATCCTGGATGTGGCGCAGAGCGAGCTCGGCCACGCGCCGCAGGCGTACTCCGAGCTCAAGTTGGCCCGTCCGGATGTGGCCGAGTCCAGCTCGGTCGCCGTCGGCATCGAGCTCGCCCGCGCCACCGGCGGCCGCTTCCACGTGTGCCACATCAGCTCCGCGCGGGCGACGCACCTCGTCCGGCTCGCGCAGCAGGACGGCCTGCCGGTTACCGCCGAGACCTGCCCACACTACCTGTTGTTCGTCGCCGCCGACTGCGCCGGCAAGGATGCCGCCATGAAGGCGTACCCGCCGGTCCGCGAGGTGGAGGACCGGGACGCGTTGTGGGCCGGCGTCGAGGACGGCACGATCGCCTCGCTCGGCTCGGACCACGCGCCGCACACGCTGGCGGACAAGACCCGGGACTTCGCGACGGCGCCGGCGGGCATGGTCGCCGTCGAGATGATGGTCCCGCTGCTGCTCGACCAGATGAACGCTGGCCGCACCACGCCGGAGCGCCTCTGCTGGGCGGCCAGCGAGGGGACCGCGCGGCTTTACGGGATCTACCCGCAGAAGGGCGTCATCGCGGAGGGCTCAGACGCGGACCTTACGCTTGTCGACCCGGACGCGACGTGGACGATACGCGGCGAGGAGCTGCACAGCGTGCAGAAGCACACGCCGCTCGAGGGCACGAAAGTACGTGGCATGCCTATCATCACGATTCTGAGGGGCTCGGTGATCGCCAAGGACCGCGAGCCGGTGGGCAAGCCTCACGGACGTCTGGTACGCCGTGTCGTCCGCCCCGGCTGACTCTGCCTGTGTGGCGGCAGTCGCCCTCGCGTGAAGCCGGCGTGCGTGAGAGCGTAGCCCCGAGGGTGGGTGCGCTCCGGTCAGTCGTCCTCTGAGGCCAGCTCGCCGCCGAGCAGCCGCGCTACGTAGTCGAGGCTCAGCCGCTGTGCCTCGGCCACGGTCATGCCCTCGACACCGATGATGCTGTGCACCCAGGAACCCTCCATTATGGCGGCGAGGCCGCGGCCCGCGGCCGCGGCGTCGACGGTCTGGCCGCGCCGGGCCGCGACGTCGGCGACCTGGCCGCCCAGAAACTCGACGATCTCCTCGTACAGGGCGTGGTTGAGGCGCTGGATCTCCGGCTCGCTGCGCGCGAGCGCCCAGAAGCCGAACCAGGCGTACTGACGGTCGGGCGCCGGCTCGAGCCGGTCGAACATCGGGAGGATGTTGCGGCGCAGTCTGAGCTCCGCGGCCCGGTCGTCTTCGGGCGGGTCGAGCTGGTCCATGCCCAGCATCTCGCGGAAGTCTTGGGCGAGTGTCTGGAAGGCCTCGGCGAGCAGGGTGCTCTTGGCTCCGAAGTAGTGCCTCACGAGCCCACGCGAGACGCCGGCTCGGCGGGTGATCTTCTCGATCGAGGCGCCTGCGAGACCGTCCAGGGCGATCGAGGCGATGGTGGCCTCGACAAGACGAGCGCGCATGGCCTCCCCCCGAGCCGTCGGCGAGCGCTGAGTGCTGCTGTCGACTGTTGAAGCCATCTCCATCAACCCTACATAGTCGTATGGCAAGTGCCAAGTGCCGGCGCCGGCGCGGATTGACTCACCGCCGCTGCGGTGCGTAGTATACGGTCGTATACTACTCGTTCGTATAAGCGAATGTCCACGTGCCGCACGCACTTCCGGAGGGGAGTCAGATGGCGCAGTTGTTCACACTTCACGAGCAGAGCGATACGCGCGTCAAGCTCCAGAAGCGCATGCAGGAGCTCGATGTCACCGTCACGGTCTCGGCGGAGTACGACCCCGCTCTCACCCCGGACACCGGCATCGGCTTTCTCGACCACCTGATCGCCAGCCTCTCGTGGGGCTTGTGCATGTCCATCGGCTGCACCGCCACCGTGGGCCGCTGGCGCTCCACGCACACCATCGCCGAGGACTCGGCGCAGGCCATCGGCGCGGCGCTCAAGTACCTCTACTGTCGCAAGATGGTCGCCGAGGGCGTCAACGCGTTCGGCTCGGCCGAGGCGTGCCTGGACGAGGCGCTCGCCCGCGCGCTGGTCAGCGTCGAGGGGCGACGGAACGCCTTCGTCGCCGTCGCCGACGCCTGTCCCGGCGGGCGCACCGAGTTGGTCGAGGACCTGCAGGCGCCGGACTGTGTGGCCTTCATCGAGGGCTTCGCCCAGGGCCTTCCGGCCACCATTCACGTCGACCTGCTCAAGGGCCAAAACCCGCACCACGTGTGGGAGTCGGCCTTCACCGCGCTCGGCGAGGCCCTGCGCATCGCCTACGCGACAAACAGCTTCCGCGTTGCGAAGAACAACCCGTACTACGCGGACGAGGGCGTGGCAGACGCCTCCCTCGCTTAGGCGCATCCCGTTTCATCTGGCTGTCATCAGGAGGGCCCCAGAATGACGCAGACCGCGGCTCGCACGGACTGGAAGACGATCGAAGAGTGGAACAAGAAGTACGTCGTCCGCACGTTCTCAAGCCAGGGCGAGTACCAGTGGATCCCCGTGGAGAGCACGGAGGGCGACTACCTGAACATGCCGGACGGCACCAGGCTGCTCGACTTTTTCAACCAGCTCTACTGCGTCAACATCGGCCAGCGCAACGAGTACATCACGGAGCGTATCAAGGAGGCCCTGGACCGCTACGGGTTCGTCTGGGACCTCTACTCGACCGACTACAAGGCGACCGTTGCCAAGATGCTGGTGGAGGACATCCTCGGCCCCTACGACTGGGCGGCTAAGGTGCGGTTCACCAACACCGGCAGCGAGGCAGTCGAGGTCGCCAGCATCATCGCGAAGCTGTACACCGGCAAGCCGCTGATCGCCTCGCGTGAGCACGGCTATCACGGCGAGTCGGCCGGGGCGGCCGCGCTCAACCACGTGTACCCCGGCCGCTCGCACCTCTCCGACGGCGCGCGCCCGGACTTCGTCCGCGGCGTGCCGGGCCAGCTGCACAACTACACCTTCGCCTGCCCGGCGCCGCTCTGCTACCGCTGCTCAATCGGCCACACCTACCCCGAGTGCAAGTCGGTGGGCGACCAGCTGCCGTGCGTGCTTGCCACCGAGCGGATGATCATGAACCAGGGCGTGGACCAAGTCGCGGCGATCATCACCGAGCCGGCCTGCGGCGCCGGCACCATCGTGCCGCCGGACGAGTACCTGCCGCAGATCCACGAGATGAAGAACCGCCTCGGCATCCTCTGGATCGTCGACGAGGTGCTCATGGGCTTCGGCCGCCTGGGCACCTGGTTCGGCCACCAGAAGTACGGCAAGGAGCTGAAGCCCGACCTTATGACCATCGCCAAGGGCCTGACCAGCTCGCAGATCCCCGCCGGTGGTGTGGTGCTGAGCGAGCATGTGGCTGAGTTCATGGACTCAGTGCGCTGGAACCACGTCAGCACGTTCTCCGGCCATCCCATCGCCATGGCCGCGGCGCAGGCCAATCTCGAGTACATGATCGACAACGACATCCCGGAGATGGGACGGGCCGCCGGCGAGTACTTCGGCGCCGGCCTGAAGGAGCTCGAGGCGAAGCACAAGACCGTCGGCTTCGTCGCCGGCGCCGGCATGTTCTGGCAGGTGGAGCTGGTCAAGGACAAGGCTACCCGCGAGCCGTTCATCCCGGCCGACCGTTACACCGCCTTCGGCGGCGACAACAGCGACTTCCCCGTGCGCACCGTGCTCGGCAAGTGCCTGGAGAAGGGCGTGCTGCTGGGCGGGTTCGTGCCCAACACGCTGCGCATCGGCGCGTCGCTCACCGTGTCCAAAGAGGACATGGACAAGGGGCTCGACGCGCTGGACTACGCGCTCGACTACCTTGACACGACCGTCTGACGCAGGGGACCTGATGCGTCCGCGACGCGGGCGGGGAGGCCCTTCCGGCCTCCCCGCCCGTGCCGCTTCGTCATACCGTCGGCGGCCGCGCGCGCGGGCGGGCGGCGAGTCCACCCACCGCGCCGCCCGTCATCCCGGCCACGACCAGCGCCAGCGCCGTGCAATAGGCGACCAGTCCACTCGCGGTGCCCGCCCAGAACAGGTCGTCCACGACGTCGCGGCGGCACCAGCGGCGTCGCTACGTTGTTGATCAGGGTCTCCGAGGTCCAGAGCAAGCCGAGCGCGAGGCCGGCGGCGACGAGTCCGCCGAAGCGCGGGTCGCGGCGCGCGCGGCGCCGGCCGGCCCACCACACGACCGACAATGTCACCGCCGGGACGGCGAGTGCGGCGAGCGAGAGCACCCGCGTACTCGAGTCGTAGCCGTAGCGGAATCCGGCGATAGCGGTGAGGACGATCGCCGCGATCCAGAGCACGGTCAGTGCGATGAGCTGGCGGCAGCGGACGGTGAGGTCGTGGGTCATGGCCCTCCGTGCGAATCGGCCGCCGGGAAGGAACCGTCGACGTCAGCCTACAGCGCGCGACGACCGGCGCAACGCTGCGCCGGGATCCAGGACACCCGGTGTTCGCCTCAGTCCGGTGTTCCGGCCCATTCTCGTAGTCGAGGCTCAGCCGTTGCGCCTCGGACACGGTCATGCCCTCGACGCCGATGATGCTGTGCACCCAGGAGCCCTCCATCATGGCGGCGAGGCCGCGTCCGGCCGCGGCGGCGTCCACGGTCATGCCGCGCCCTGCGGCGACGTCGGCGAGCTGGCTGCCCAAGTACTCGACGATCTCCTCATAGAGCGCGTGGTTCAAGCGCTGGATCTCAGGCTCGCTGCGCGCGAGCGCCCAGAACCCGAACCAGGCGTACTGCCGGTCGGGCGCCGGCTCGAGCCGGTCGAACATCGGGAGGATGTTGCGTCGCAGCCTGAGCTCCGCGGCCCGGTCGTCTTCGGGTGGGTCGGGCTGATCCATGCCCAGCATTTCGCGGAAGTCCTGAGCGAGCTTCTGGAAGGCCTCGGCGAGCAGATTGCTCTTGGCGCCGAAGTAGTGCCGCACGAGCCCGCGGGAGACGCCGGCGCGGCGGGTGATCTTTTCGATGGACGCGCCGGCGAGGCCGTCCTGGGAGATGGAGGCGATGGTCGCCTCGACCAACCGCGCACGCATGACTTCTCCACGTGCCGTCGGGGAGCGCAAGGAACTGCTGTCGACCGTCGAAGCCATCGTCACCAACCCTACCTAGTCGTATGACAAGTGCCAAGCGCCGCGCTGTCCGCGACTCGTCGGCGCGGCCCCACAGTATACGTTCGTATACTACTCGTTCGTATAAGCGAGTGTCACGGTGACGGTCCGGCTGCTCAGCGATTCCAGCAGCGCAGCACGTTCCCGTATCTCGGAACGAAATCGCGTCCAGTCTTCTGGACACACGGCGCGCGTGGTTGAAGCGGTCGCGGAGCGGGCGCACGCTGCGGGCAGAGAACGCGGGAGGCTGCGGCGTGCGCCGTGTCTCCCCGCCCCGACAAATCCAGCGAAGCGAGGCGGTATCGTGAGCACACCCCAGACCACAGCGGGACCGCGGCCCGTCCGCGCGCCGCGCGGCACCGAGATCAGCTGTAAGGGCTGGCAGCAGGAGGCCGCGCTGCGCATGCTGATGAACAACCTCGATCCGGAGGTCGCAGAGGATCCGGATCAGCTCATCGTCTACGGCGGGGCCGGCAAGGCCGCTCGCAACTGGGAGTCGTTCGACGCCATCGTCCGCACTCTGCGCCGCCTCAAGGACGACGAGACCCTGCTCGTCCAGAGCGGCAAGCCGGTGGGGGTGTTCGAGACCCACGAGATGGCGCCGCGCGTGCTCATCGCCAACGCCAACCTGGTCGGAGACTGGGCCAACTGGGACGAGTTCCGTCGTCTGGACGCGCTCGGACTCACCATGTACGGGCAGATGACCGCCGGCTCTTGGATCTACATCGGTACGCAGGGCATCCTGCAGGGCACGTACCAGACCTTCGCCGCCGCCGGACAGAAGCACTACGGCAGCGACCTGGCAGGCAAGCTGGTGCTCACGGCCGGCCTGGGCGGCATGGGCGGCGCGCAGCCGCTGGCCGTCACCATGGCCGGCGGCGTCGCGCTCTGCGTGGAGGTCGACCCTCACCGCATCGAGCGACGCCTCGAGACCGCGTACGTCGACGTGTCCGCGGACTCCCTGGACGAGGCGCTCAAGCTGGCCGAGGACGCCATGGCGGCGAAGAAGCCACTCTCGATCGCACTGCTCGGGAACGCGGCGGACGTCTATCCCGAACTGGTCCGCCGCGGCTTCGTCCCCGATCTCGTCACCGACCAGACGTCGGCGCACGACACACTCAACGGCTACATCCCCAACGGGATGACGTTCGAGGATGCGCTGCGTCTGCGTGACGACGACCCGCAGGAGTACGTGCGTCGCGCCGTGCAGAGCATCGTCGTGCACGTGGAGGCCATGGTCGCGCTGCAGAAGGCCGGCAGCCACGTGTTCGACTACGGCAACAATATCCGCGGCGAGGCCAAGGCCGCCGGCTACGAGGACGCCTTCGCCTTCCCCGGCTTCGTGCCGGCCTACATCCGCCCGCTTTTCGCGCGCGGCAACGGGCCGTTCCGCTGGGCGGCGCTCAGCGGCGACCCGCAGGACATCGCCGTCACCGACGCCGCCCTCCTCGAGGCCTTCCCGGACAACGAGATGGTCACCCGCTGGATCAGGATGGCCGGCGAGAAGGTCCGCTTCCAGGGTCTGCCCTGCCGCATCTGCTGGCTGGAGTACGGCGAGCGCGCCGAGGCGGGCGAGATCTTCAACGACCTGGTGCGCACCGGCAAGGTCAAGGCGCCGATCGTCATCGGCCGCGACCACCTCGACTCCGGCTCCGTAGCGAGTCCGTACCGCGAGACCGAGAGCATGATGGACGGCAGCGACGCCATTGCCGACTGGCCGATCCTCAACGCCCTGGTCAACACGGCGGCCGGCGCCAGCTGGGTGAGCTTCCACCACGGCGGCGGTGTGGGCATCGGCAAGAGCCTGCACGCGGGCATGGTCGTGGTGGCCGACGGCACCGACATGATGGCCGAGCGCCTGCGCCGCGTCCTCACCAGCGATCCCGGCACCGGCGTCATGCGCCACGCCGATGCGGGGTACCCGGAGGCGATCGAGAAGGCAAGGGAGTCGGGCATCGACCTCCCGATGCTGGAGAGTGAGTGATGGCTGAACCACCCGTCCGCGTCGATCTCGCTCTCTGCAAGGCCTGCGGTATCTGTATCGAACTCTGCCCGGACAAGGTCTTCGACCGTGACAAGCACGCCCAGCCTGTGATCGCGCGGCCGGAGGACTGCAGTCAGTGCCTCATCTGCGAGCTGCACTGCCCGGACTTCGCCATCGAGGTGAGGCGTCGCGCCAGGAAGGCGGCGAAGGCCGTCGCGGTGGCGCCCGAGCTCTCCCGCGACGCGCTCGTCGCCGCGACCAGCAACACACTCTCGCCCGAAGACGTCTGCGACCACGACTCGGAGGGCTGAGATGGCCACCACCACCGCTCCCGCCTCGCGCGCGGTCCTGCTGCAGGGCAACGAAGCCGTCGCCGAGGGCGCCATCGCCGCCGGCGCCCGCTTCTTCGCCGGCTACCCGATCACGCCGTCGACGGAGATCGCCGAGGTGCTCGCCCGGCGACTGCCGCAGGTCGGCGGCACGTTCATCCAGATGGAAGATGAGATCGCCAGCATCGCCGCCGTCTGTGGCGCGTCCCTGGCCGGCGCCAAAGCGCTGACCGCCACCTCCGGCCCGGGCTTCAGCCTGATGCAGGAGATGATCGGCTTCGCCTCCATGGCGCAGATCCCCTGTGTCATCGTCGACGTCATGCGCGGCGGGCCGTCGACGGGCCTGCCCACGGAGCCCGCGCAGGGCGACGTCATGCAGGCCCGCTGGGGCACGCACGGCGAGCACTCGGTCATCGCCCTCGTGCCGAGCAGCGTGGAGGAGTGTTACACGCTGACGGTCGAGGCCTTCAACCTCTCCGAGCAGTACCGCACGCCGGTCGTCATCCTTTCGGACGCCCTCATCGGGCACATGCGGGAGGCGATCACCATCCCCCAGCCCGGCAGCATGCGCATCGCCGAGCGCGGTATCCCTGACTGTGAGCCGGACGAGTACGACACCGTCTCGAGCACGCTGGACAACATCCTGCCCCGTCCGCCGCTCGGCTCGCCCTTCAAGGTCCACGTCACCGGTCTCGTCTACAACCGCCGCAGCGGCATGCCCGACACCGCCGATCCGGCCGCCGCAGCCGACCTCGGTCGCTACCTGCGCGAGAAGATCTACCACCATCGCGAGGCCATCGTCCGCGTCGAAGAGGTGGAGATGCACGGCGCCGAGGTCGCCATCTTCGCCTACGGCTCCGTCGCCCGCTCGGCGATGGCCGTGGTGCGCAAGCTGCGCGCAGAGGGTGTGCCGATCGGACTCGTGCGCCCCATCACGCTGTGGCCGTTCCCGACGAAGGCGGTGGAGCGAATGGCCGAGCAGGTGCGCACCGTGATCGTCCCCGAGATGAACATCAAGCAGATGAGCTGGGAGGTGCAGGCGGCGGTCGCCGGCCGTGCCAAGGTCGTCGACTACGGTCGCGTGGACGGCAAGCTCATCACACCGGACGAGATACTCGAGCTCGTCAAACCGGAGTTCTACTACCACACGTGGGAGGACGAATGAGCGCCCTTGTCGACGAGCAGAAGCTCGAAGCATCACCGACGGGCGACTACAAGCTGCCGCGGATCAAGCCGCATACGACCACGGAGATCAAGTCGCATCTGCGCTCGGCGAAGACGCTCTGGTGCCCGGGCTGCTCCAACGGCACGATCACCCGGGCGCTCATCGACGCCATCCTCGGCCTCGAGCTCGATGCGGAGAAGGTCGTCGTGGTCGCAGGTATCGGCTGCAGCGGGCGCATCAGCGCCTACCTCGACTACTCCACGGTGCACACGGCACACGGCCGTGCTCTGGCGGTCGCGACGGGCATCAAGGCGGCGGACCCCTCGCTGCACGTGATCGTCGCCATGGGTGACGGTGACAGCTCCGCCATCGGCGGCAACCACTTCATCCACGCCGCGCGGCGCAACATCGACCTCACCGCGCTCGTCTTCAACAACTCGATCTACGGCATGACCGGCGGCCAGATGAGCCCGACGACGCACCTCGGCGACAAGTCGACCACGAGCGTGTACGGCAACGTCGAGCCGGCGTTCGACCTCTGCGAGCTGGCGCACGCGGCGGGAGCGACCTACGTCGCCCGCGGCACCACCTGGGCCTACCAGCAGCTGACCAACGTCATCGCCGGCGGGATCTCCCACAAGGGCTTCGCGATGGTCGAGGCGATGTCGATCTGCCCGGTCTACTACGGGCGCTTCAACCTCACGTCCGACCCATCCGAGTTCCTCAAGTCGCAGAAGGAGCACGCCGTCCAGGCCGACAAGTTCGACGAGGACGTGCGTAGCCACGACAAGTATCCGGTGGGGCTGCTTCACCACACCGAACGTGAGGAGTTCGTCACCGCGCTGGGGCACGTCAACGAGCGCGCCAAGGAGGCCACCAATGGCTGAGCAGGCCGGTGCCGTCCCGTCGGCGCCCGATGCGGCCCCCGCCCCCCGCGCCGAGATCCGCTTCTCCGGCTCCGGCGGCCAGGGCATCCTGCTGGCCGCCGCCATCGTCGCCGAGGCTGCGGCGTCCCTCGGCAGGAACGTCGTGCAGACGCAGAGCTACGGGCCCGAGGCCCGCGGCGGAGCTTCCAAGGCCGAGGTCATCGTCGCCGGCGAGCCCATCGATTACCCGGAGGTCCAGCGGCCCGGCGTCAGCCTCGTCCTCTCGCAGGCCGCCTACGACAAGTATGCGGCCGACACGCGACCCGGGGGTCTGTTGATCTACGACTCCGGGCTGGTCGAGCCCGACCCGGACGACGAGTCAGTCGTGCGCTGTGGCCTGCCGTTCACGCAGGTCGCCACGGAGGAGCTGGGCAAGGTGGTCGTCACCAACATCGTCGCCGTCGGGGCGCTGGCGCGCGTCAGCGAGGTGCTGCCGGTCGCGGCGGTACGCGAGGCGGTGCTGAACCGGGTGCCGCCGCGGTTCAAGGAGCTCAACGAGCAGGCATTCGATCTCGGCCTGCGGCTGGGCGAGGAGGCGGTGGCGATGCTCACTGCTCACGTCGCCGGCGAGACCGCATAGACTGGCTCCCGGAGTCCCGCTCGAACATCAAGGCAAGGAGAGGGAGCACATGACGCAACTCGTCATCGGCGACGCGCCGCTCACCATCGACGAGGTCATCAGCGTCGCGCGCGGGAGAGCTGTGGTCACCCTCGGCGCGGCCGCGCGCGGACGTATCGAGGCGGCGCACGCTGTGGTGGCCGGCGTCATCGCGCGCGAGCAGGTCGCCTACGGAGTGACCACCGGTTTCGGCCAGCTGGCCACCACCCACATTCCCGTGGACAAGGTGCAGGAACTGCAGCAGAACCTGGTGCGCAGCCACGCCGTCGGCCTGGGTGCGCCGCTCTCGCGTGAGGTCGTGCGCGCCGCCATGACCATCCGGCTGAACACGATGGCGCGCGGCCACTCGGGCGTCAGGCTCGCGGTGGCCGAACACGTCGCCTCGTGCATCAACGCGGACATCGTTCCGTGGGTGCCATCGCGGGGCTCGCTGGGCGCCTCCGGCGACCTCGCCCCATCCGCGCACCTCGTGCTGGCGATGATGGGCGAGGGCGAGCTGCTGACCGAGGACGGGCGGCGCGAGCCGAGCGGACCTGCCCTGCAGGCCGCCGGGCTCGCGCCCCTCTCACTCGAAGCCAAAGAGGGCCTCAGTCTTCTCAACGGCACCCAGTTCATGGCCGCCATCGGCTGCATGCTGGTGGCCGACGGAGAAGCTCTCCTCGACTCGGCCGACCTGATCGGCGCGATGAGCCTCGAGGGCCTGCGTGCCTCCGTCGGCCCCTTCGAGGAGCGCATCCAGGCGCTGCGTCCCATCCCCGGCCAGCTGGTCACCGCAGCCAACGTCCGCCGCGCCACGGAGGGGAGCGCCATCATGCTCAGCCACCTCAACTGCGACAAGGTGCAGGACGCGTACTCGTTGCGCTGCATCCCGCAGGTGCACGGCGCCTGCCGCGATGCGCTCGCGTGGCTGCGGCGCGTCGCCGAGGTCGAGGTCGACTCCGTCACCGACAACCCGCTCATCTTCCCGGATACGGGCGAGATCATCTCGGCCGGCAACTTCCACGGCGAGCCGATCGCCCTGGCGCTGGACCTCGCGGCCATGAGTCTCGCGGAGATCGCCTCCATCAGCGAGCGCCGGACCTTCCGCATGCTGACCAGCTCGCTCAGCGAGCTTCCGCCCTTCCTCACCACCGACAGCGGGCTGAACAACGGCTACATGATCGCCCAGTACACCGCGGCGGCGCTGGTGAGCGAGAACAAGGTCCTGTGCCACCCGGCCAGCGTGGACTCCATCCCGAGCTCGGGTGACCAGGAGGACCACGTGAGCATGGGCATGACCGCGGCGCTCAAGGCGCTGGACGTGCTCGGCAATGCGCAGAAGGTGCTCGGTATCGAGGCAGTCTGCGCAGCGCAGGCGATCGACCTGCTGGCGCCGCTGGAGCCCGGCCCCGGTACCGGCGCCGGGCGGGCCGTGATCCGCGAGTTCGCGCCGACGCTGGGGCGCGACCGATACCTCGCGCCGGAGCTGGAGGCCGCAGCAGAGGCTGTCGCGGCCGGTCGCTTCGCGGCGATCGTGCGGGGGGCGGACAGATGACGGTCCGCTGCGACGTCCTTGTCCGCGGCACGAGCGAGGTGGTCACGATGGTCCCCGGGGCCGGAGAGGCTCCGCCTGCCGGCCCCGGCGGGCAGGGCCGCCCGCCCGTGGACCTCGGAGTCATCCCGCACGGAGCGGTGGCGGCCCGGGACGGACGGGTGGTCTGGACCGGGCAGGAGACGCAGATCTCGTCGTCTCTCGACGTGCCCGACGACGCGCTCGTCGTCGACGTCGAGGGCGCGTCCGTCGTGCCGGGCTTCGTCGACGCGCACACGCACCTGACGTGGGCGGGCGACCGTGCGGCCGAGTACGGCGCCCGGTTGGCAGGCGCCACCTACCTGGAGATCCAGGCGGCCGGCGGCGGCATCAACAGCACGGTGCGCGCCACGCGGGCGGCGACGGAGGAGCAACTCGCCGCCCTGGCCGCGCGCCGCCTCGACTCGTTTCTGCGTCACGGCACTACCACCCTCGAGGCCAAGACGGGCTACGGGCTCACTCTGGAGGATGAGCGCAAGCAGCTCGCAGCGGCCAAGGTGCCGCACTCGGTGCGCCGCGTGCACACCGTGCTCGCGGCGCATCTCACGCCGGAGGAGTACGCCGGCCGAGACGACGAGTACATCGCCCTCGTCTGCCAAGAGTTGCTGCCGGCGCTCGCCGGCCGGGCCGAGTTCGTCGACGTCTTCTGCGACGAGGGCGCGTTCACCGTCGCGCAGGCGCGGCGGGTGCTCGAGGCCGGCCGCGCACTCGGCTATCGCCTCAAGATCCACGCGGAGGAGCTGGCCCACACCGGCGGGACGGCGCTGGCCGCTTCGCTCGGCGCCGTCTCGGCCGACCACCTCATCCACATCACCCCCGAGGACGTCGAGGCGCTCAAGGAGTCGGGAACCGTCGCCGTCCTGCTTCCCGGCACGAGCTACACGCTGCACACCGCCTACGCGCCGGCCAAGCAGTTGCTGGCCGCCGGCGTGACCGTGGCGCTCGCCACCGACTTCAACCCCGGCAGCTGCTACAGCGAAAACCTGCAGATGGCCGTCTCGCTGGCCTGTCAGGAGGACCGGATCACGCCGGCCGAGGCTCTCCGCGCCGTCACGCTGGGTGGCGCGGCCGCGCTCGGCCTCCAGCACGAGGTCGGCAGCCTCGAGCCGGGCAAGTTCTGCGACCTGCTCGTCCTCGACGCGGCGACCCACCAGGAGTTGCCCTACCACTGGGGCGTCAACCTGGTCTCCGGCGTGCTGGTCGGCGGCGAGGTCGTCGTGCGCGACCGGCAGGTCGTCCCCACCGGCTCATCCTCACAAGACGGAGGTCCGAGGTGACCCTCATCGAGTGCATCCCCAACTTCAGCGAGGGACGCCGCCAAGACGTGATCGACGAGATCGCCGCGTCCGTTACGCGTGTCGACGGCGTCCATCTGTTGGACGTGCAGAGTGACCCCACGCACAATCGCTGTGTGGTCACCTTCGTCGGCCACGAGGGTCCGATAGCGGAGGCGGCCTTCCGTGCCATAGAGAAGGCGGCCGCCCTCATCGACCTGAACGAGCACCAGGGCGCGCACCCGCGCTTCGGAGCCACGGACGTCTGCCCGTTCGTGCCGCTACGCTCCGAGGAGATGCCGGCCTGCGTGAACGTCGCGCGGGCGCTCGCGCGCCGCGTGGCCGGCGAGCTCCAGATCCCCGTGTTCCTCTACGAGGACGCCGCCCGCATTCCCGAGCACAAGAACCTGGCCGCCGTGCGCGGCAAGGGCTTCGAAGAGATGCGCGAGGTCATCGGCAGCGAGCCCCTGAAGACTCCGGATGAGGGCGAGGCGCGTATGCACGCGACGGCAGGGGCCGTCGCCGTCGGCGCGCGCTTCCCGCTCATCGCGTTCAACGTCAACCTGGAGTCGGACGACCTCGACCTGGCAAAGCGCATCGCCGTCGAGATCCGCGAGCGGGACGGCGGCATGCCTTGCGTCAAGGCCATGGGCCTGCAACTCGAGGACGGCGCCGTGCAGGTGTCGATGAACCTCACCGACTATCGGGTCACGTCGATGGCGGACGTGGTGGAGGCCATCGCGCAGCGTGCCGACGACGCACAGGTGGCCATCCGCGAGAGCGAGGTCGTCGGCCTCCTTCCGCAGGACGCGCTTGTGCGTCTTGCGCGGACGGCCCTCTACGCTCGGGATTTCGGCCGCGAGCAGGTGCTCGAGGCGCAGGTGCTGGACACGCTGCTGTGAATGGCCATCGCAGGCCAGCTATCGAGCGGGGCGCCGAAGGAGCACCGCTCACTGCCGGCGAGATCCTCATCACCGGCATCCGCCTCACGCCGCTCTTCCTGACGTTCAAGGAGCCGTATCACTGGGCCGGGCGCGTCGACTACGGCTCGCCGGTCGTCCTGATCGAGGTCGAGACCGACGCCGGCATCACAGGTGTCGGCGAGTCGGTCTCGTCGCTCGCCGCGGAGATGACCACGGCCGCGCTGCGCTCGGTTGAGTCCTTGTTCCTCGGCCAGCCCATCCACGACGTGGGCCGGCTGGTGCACGAGGCCCGCTACCTCGGGACCTTCAACCACATGCCGTGGTTCTCGGGCTTCGTCCTCGCCGGGTTCGAGATGGCGCTGTGGGACGCGATCGGCAAGGCCGCCGGCCAGCCGGTGTACCGGCTGCTCGGAGGCGCCGTGCGCGACGAGGTCGACTATTTCGGATTCGTCCAGGGCGACACGACCGAAGACCTGGTGGAAGACGCGCTCGACCTTGCCGCGGCCGAGTACGGCGTCATCTACCTCAAGGTCGGTCGCGGCGACGAAGTGGACGTCAGGAACACGGCGGCCGTTCGGGAAGCCATCGGCCGCCGCCGTCTGCGCGTGGATCCCAACTGCGCCTGGAGCGTGCCCGACGCCATCCGCATGATCCACGCGCTCGAACCTTACGGACTCGACTGGGTCGAGCAGCCGACGACGTTGCTCAGCATCACGGCGATGCGCCAGGTGCGCGAGGCCGTCCACGTGCCCATCGCCGCCGACCAGGCCGTCCTCACGGCGAACGACGTGTACGACTTCGTCCGGCAGCAGGCCTGCGACGCCATCTGCCTCTCTGCGCACGAGACCGGCGGCCTGCTCGCCTTCGGCCGGGCCGCCGCCGTCGCGGCGGTCGCCGGCGTCCCGATCTGCCTGCACGGCCAGAGCGTCAGCGGCATCACCGACGCCGCCCAGCATCACCTCGGCCTCAGCACGCCCAACCTCACGGACGGGAACCAGATCATGCACCAGTTGCTGGTGGAGGACCTGGTGACGACGCCCGATCTGACCCCGTCAGAAGGCAAGATCGGGCTGCTCGACGGGCCCGGGCTCGGCGTGGAGCTCGACCGCGACGCGGTCGAGCGGGCCGCCGAGCGCTACCGGAAGGGGGCACTTTCGTGAAGGTCCTCATCGCGGATCAGGCACTGGTCACCGAGGTCTTCCCGATGGAGGAGGCCATCCCGGCCATGCGCAGGGCGTTGATCATGCTGGCCGAGGGCGATGTAGTCATGCCGCTGCGCAGCTACCTCGCGCTGCCGGTCGGCGACGCCGTCATGGGGCTCATGCCCTCCTACGTGGGCGGTC
The DNA here is from genome assembly GCA_963775255.1 of uncultured Thermoleophilia bacterium. GTDB lineage: Bacteria > Actinomycetota > Thermoleophilia > UBA2241 > UBA2241 > CAIXSE01. The sequence goes on from CAVZIA010000015.1 coordinate 105,331, forward strand.
TGGAGGCGGTGGGAGTGAAGGTGATCGCCGCCTTCCCCGCCAATTTCGGCAGCGACTTCGACACTCATCAGGGCGTGGTGCTGTTCTTCGACACCGAGCGCGGGCTGCTGCGGGCCATCGTGGACGCCACGGCGATCACGGCGATCCGAACGGCTGCTGTCAGCGGGCTGGTCACCGACCTGCTGGCCAACCCCGATGCCGGCGATCTGGCGATCATCGGCGCCGGCACGCAGGCGACCACACACCTGCAGGCCATGCGGGCTGTGCGGCCCGTGCGCAGGGTGCGCGTGTACAGCGTGCCGGCGGAGAGCGCGGCGGCTTTCGCGGAGCGCGAGTCGCGCCGGACCGGGCTTCCGGTGGAGGCGGTCGCGACCGCCGAGGAGGCCGTTGTGGGGGCGGATCTCATCTGCACGACGACGACCTCAGCCGAGCCGGTCGTGCGCGGCGCGTGGGTCGCGCCGGGGGCGCACGTCAATGCCGTCGGCGCCTACAACCCGGCGACCCGCGAGCTGGACTCGGAGCTCGTGGCCCGCTCCAGGCTCTACGCCGACCGTCGCGAGTCTCTTCTCAGCGAGGCCGGGGAGTTCCTCATCCCCAAGTCGGAAGGCCTCTTCGGAGACGAGCACGTCGTCGGCGAGATCGGAGAGGTGCTTACCGGCAGGGCGCCGGTACGCACGTCGTCGGAGGAGATCACGCTGTTCAAGTCGCTCGGCATCGCCATCGAGGATCTCGCCTCGGCACATCGCATCTACGAGATCTGCAAGGAGCGCGAGCTCGGCACGTGGGTCGAGATCGGCGGCGCTCACTTCGGCGCGGCCGCGGAGGGATGACAATGACAGTCGCGCCGTACCCCGAGTTCTTCAACGACGTCTTCGGCCCGGTCATGCAGCCCGGCTCCAGCTCGCACACGGCCGGGCCGTGCCGCCTCGGATATCTGGCCGGCTGCCTGCTCGGCGAGCCCGTCGCGAAGATCCACGTCGAGCTCGACAAAGACGGGTCGTTCGCCGGGACCTTCGGCATCATGGCCGAGGACCGGGCGATGGTCGCCGGCGTCCTCGGCTTCCTCCCGGACGACGCCCGGCTCTTCCGCGCCTTCGAGCTCGCAGAAGAGGCCGGCGTCTCCGTGGAGTTCGCCTTTGCCGACATCACGGAGAGCAAGCATCCCAACGCGGTGAAGTTCGTCCTGACCGGGCACGACGGCCTGATGATCACCCTCGTCGGCGACTCCACCGGAGGAGGCATGGTCGAGACGGTGACGCTCGACGGACTTCCCTACCGCACGTTGGGCGATGCCTACGTGCTGCTCGTCCAGGACCCGCAGGAGGCCCTGAGCTCCGAGGACCTCGAGCGACTCAGGTCCGGACTCCCCGAGCAGCTCGGCACGCGGACGGTTCGCGCCGAGGGTCGCGGGGCGCTCCACGTCTTCGAGCTTCCCGTCGCGCCGGACCTCGCCGGCCTCGAGGAGCGTCTGGCGGGCGCGCCCGTTCACCGGGTCGCGCTGCTCCGGCCGGTCCTGCCGGTAGTCAGTCAGCCTGGCCGCAAGCCGCAGCTCTTCGACACCATGGTGCGCTGGCGCGAGCTCGCGGCCGAGCGTGACCTGCCTCTCTGGGAGGTCGCCGTCCGCTACGAGGTGGATGCCTCGGGCTGGCCACGCGCCTTCGTGGTCGAGCGGATGCGCGAGCTCGCGCTGGTCATGCGCCGGCAGACGCGCGCCGTGTACGAGGAGGACGTCGAGGTCATCGACACTGAGTTCAAGCCGGATTTCGCGCGCCGCTGGCTGCGGCACGCGGAGACGCCGGCGCGCGTCACCGACGGCATCACCGCGCAGACGGTCAAGTACGCCTACGGCGCCGGCGCCGGCATCCCCGGCGTGGAGAACGTGCCGGGCCCAATGGGGGGCGGGGCCGGCTACATTTACGCCGCCCTCTCCGCCGTCCAGGAGGCGCGCGGTCTGAGCGCGGACGATCTGCTGCACGGGTTGTTCGTGGCCGCGGGCGTCGGCGCCATTGCCTACACGCGCACGGCGCCCACTGGGGAAGTGCTAGGCTGTACTGGCGAGTCAGGTGTCTGCGGCGCGATGGCCGCGGCCGCGATCGCTGAGATGGTCGGCGGTACTCCCGAGACTGTTGAGATCGCGGCGTCGCTTGCTCTGCAGGCCTTCATGGGCCTGCCGTGCGACCCGATGCCCGGCGGTCTCAGCCAGCCGTGCCGCAGTCGCATCATGGCGGCCACATGCACGGCGCACGTGTTTGCCGACCTCGCGCTCGGCGGCCACGAGGCGGTGCTGCCGCTGCACGAGGCGCTGGACGTGGCCGATCGCATCGGGCGAGCCTTGCCGTCCGAGCTCCTGTGCACGAGCGAAGGCGGGTGTTGTACGGCGCCGGCGGCACAGGCCCGAAGGGCCGCGTACCGGCGCTGGTTCGACGAAAGCCGCCCGGAGGACCGCCCTCCGGGCAATCTGATCTGACGTGAGGACCAAGACAAGAGAGGAGACCGTCAGCTTGATAGAGGACCTGCAGTACGTCGGGGGCAGCTATCCCGTCCACGATGTGGCCCAGAAGGTGACGGGGGAGCTCGTCTACGGCAGCGACTTCAGCGTGCCGGGCATGCTCCACGCCAAACTCATTCTCAGCAGCATCCCCCACGGGATGGTCAAGCGGATCGACGCCTCACGCGCCGAGGCCCTCCCGGGCGTCGTCAAGGTCTTCTCGCACAAGAACGCCCCCATGGAGCCTTTCTCGCGTGCCCGCATCCACCCCGGCCAGGACATGTCGTTTTACGACGAGACGCTGTTCAGCGAGCACGTCCGGTTCGTCGGCGACAGAGTGGCCGCGGTAGTGGCGACGAGCAAGGCGACCGCCGAGGCGGCTGCGGCGCTCGTCGAGGTCGAGTACGAGGAGCTGCCGGCGCTGCTCACCGTTGACGAGGCGCTGGCCGCCGGCGCACCCGCCATCCACGAGGGCGGCAATCTCCTCTATGAGCACGAGATCGACAGGGGCGAGCGGCCGGATCTCGAGGGAGCGGTCGCGGTCGCGACGACCACGAGCACGCCGCGCGTCCACCACGCTGCCCTGGAGCCGCACGTATGCATCGCGCAGGGTCACAGCACTGGTGGCATGACCGTCTGGACCACCAGCCAGGGCGTGTACGCGGCGCGCACCGTCATCGCAGAGCTCCTGCATCTCGAGTACCACCGCTTGCGTGTGATCAAGGTGCCCATGGGCGGGTCGTTTGGAGGCAAGACGGAGTACATCATCGAGCCTGTCTGCGCGTTCCTCGCCCACGCTACGCGGCGGCCGGTCAAGCTGCTGCTCGACCGCGAGGAGAGCATGATCGCGACGATGTGCCGGCCGGCCACGTCCACCACCATCCGCACCGCTTGCACGGCGGACGGCCAGCTGCTGGACTTTCAGGCGGCGTCCACGCTGGATTCCGGCGGCTTCGCGGCCAGCACACCGGACTACTCGGTGCACATGTGCAAGAAGGTCACCAAGCTGTACCGGGTGCCCCACTACCAGCACCAGGGCCGGGCCGTATACACGAACACGCCGGTCGGGGGCGCCGCCCGCGGCTGGGGCGCCCCGGAGATGGCGGCTGCGACCGAGATCCACATGGACCGGGTAGCGGCCGTACTGCGGCTCGACCCGGTCGAGTTCCGGCTGAAGAACATGGTCGAGCCCCACGACATCGACCTCGTCACCGGTCTGCCGCTCGGCGACGCGCGCGTGCGCGAGTGCCTCGAGCGCGGCGCCGTTGCCTTCGGCTGGGCCGCGCGCCGGGCACGCCCGGCAGGGCGGGGCCGCTACCGGCGCGGCGTCGGCGTCGCCGCCGGCGCGCACAAGAACGGCATGTTCGGTGCCTTCCCCGAAGCCAGCCGGATGGGCCTCAAGATGAACGAGGACGGCACCTTCGAGCTCAACGCAAGCCTGCACGAGGTCGGCTGCGGCATCGTCACCACCATGCGCGTCATCGTCGCTGAGGTACTCGGCGTGCACCCGGACCTCGTGGCCGCCGGCGAGGCCGACACGGCGACCACGCCGTTCGACTACGGCACGTACGGCAGCCGTGTCACCTACGTGGTGGGCGCGTGTGCCCGCGCAGTTGCCGAACTGGTCAGGGAGAAGCTCCTTCTGGCCGCTGCCGAACTCCTCAAGGAGCCGGTCGAGCGGCTCGCCGCCTACGACGCGGCCGTCCACGTGAAGGACGAACGCGGCCGCGCCATCGCCTACCGCGACATCGCTCGACTCACGGAGATGCGCGCCGTCCCCGGCATCGCCGCGTCGACGACGTACTACGCGGTCTCCAATCCGGGTTCGTACTCCGTCCAGTTCGCCGAGGTGGAGGTGGACTGCGCCACGGGACTCACGACCGTCACCGACTTCCTCGCCGTCGCCGATGTGGGCCGGGCCATCAACCGCGGCATGGTCGAGGCGCAGTACCAGGGCGCGGTGCAGATGGGCATCGGCTACGCGCTCTACGAGCACCTCGACGTGGACGACCGCGGGCGCGCGGGCGTCGACGGCTTCAAGAACTATCACATCGTCAACGCGCCCGACATGCCCGAGGTCCAGGTGCTCCTGGTGGAGCACGAGGGCGACGACGGGCCCTTCGGCGCCAAGAGCGTGGGCGAGATCGCCACGGTCCCGACGGCTCCGGCCGTCGTGAACGCGGTCAACAACGCGCTTGCAACAGAACTCTGTGAACTGCCGCTCACGCCCGAGAGGATCCTCGCGGCGTTGCACGGGGAGGAGGTGCCATGCAGCTCGTGCTGACGGTCAACGGGATGGTCCACGAAGTCGAGGCGCGCCCCACGGCGCGGCTGCTCGACGTCCTCCGCGACCAGCTGGGCCTGACGGGGACCAAGGAAGGCTGTGCTGAGGGCGAGTGTGGCGCCTGCACCGTCATCGTAGACGGCAGGGCCGTGAACTCATGCGTGATGCTCGCCGTGCAGGCGCGAGGCAAGGAGGTGCTGACGGTGGAAGGCCTCGCACACGACGGCGAGCTCGATCTCTTGCAGCAGAAGTTCGTGGAGTACGGCGCCGTGCAGTGTGGCTACTGCACCCCGGGCATGCTCATGTCGGCCAAAGCGCTGCTCATGGGCAACCCCGTGCCGTCCGAGCAGGACATCCGCATCGCCCTCGCGGGCAACCTCTGCCGCTGCACCGGCTATTCGGCCATCGTCGGCGCCGTGAAGGCGGCGAGTGGCCGCGAGGCGACGCCGGCGATGGAGCTGCCGGCCGAGCCCGCCGTGCTGGCAGCCGAGGTCACCACCGACCCCGACACGCTCGCCGCTGCATGCGAGGTCGTGGAGGCGGAGACCGGCGAGGCGCCTCTTGGACCGTGCGCTCCGGGCGCGCCGTTCGGGCTCGGCGACCCGTTCGTCCCTTCGGGTCCGGGTGGGGGTGAGTGACGTGGCGATGACCGAGGTGCGCTCGCCTTCCAGTCTCGATGAACTCGTGGCGGCGCTGGCGCAGGCCACGCCGCGCACGCGCCTGCTGGCTGGCGGCACCGACCTGGTGCGCACCCTCCGCCAGCCGGGAGAAGAGCCCGACGTCCTCATCGATCTCTCGGGCCTCGAGGAGCTCAGGGGCGTCCGTCTCGACGGCGAGACGCTGCGCGTGGGCGCGCTCACGACCTTCACGCAGCTGCAGTGGGACCCACTCGTGCGCGCGCGCGCGCTGTGTCTCAGCCTCGCCTCGGCGCAGGTGGGCTCCACGCAGATCCGCAACGCCGGCACCATCGGCGGCAACGCCGCCAACGCCTCGCCGTGCGCCGACGGGGTCACGGCGCTGACCGCTCTCGGCGCCGACGTGACGACGGTCGACGGCGCAGGCACGACGCGCACGCGGCCGCTCGGCGAGGTCGTGCTCGGCCCGAGCCGCTCGAGCCTTGCCTATGACGAAGCGGTCACGGAGTTCGCATTCCCCGCGCTCGGTCCCGAGTATCGATCGGCCTTCAGCAAGATCGGGTCGCGGACGGCCGTGAGCGTTGCCCGGCTCAGCTGTGCGCTGGCGGTGCGCTTCAACGCTGCGGAGGGCACGCTCGCGTCAGTCCGGGTCGCCCTCGGCGCAGTCGGCGAAGCCGCCTTCCGCGCCCCGGAGCTCGAGCGCGCGCTCGAGGGGCAGCCGGCGGACGAGGAGACCGCCCGTCTCTTCGCGGGAGGCTGTGTAGCGGCCGTGCAGGAGTCGATCCCCGGCCGCTACTCGCTGCCGTACAAGCAGCACGCGGCGGTGGGTCTGGCCTACGACGCCTGGAACATGCTGGCCTTGAGCGCACCCTGCGAGCCCGCCTGGGCGTAGCCCGCGGCGGGTTCGCAGCGGCGAACACGGCGTCAGTCGGACGCCGCCGCCTCAGGGTCGGGCGCGGTCGACGCACCCGCCGTCGGCTCGCCCTCGCTCTTCGCCTGCAGCGCGCGCAGTTCCGCCGGCGGGATGTGGCACTTGTAGGTGTGTCCTTCACCTGCATCCTGCACCGGCGGTATCTGCTTCTCGCAGATCTCGCCGAGGAACCGGTGGCAGCGCGTGTGGAACCGGCAGCCCGACGGCGGATCGGTCAGGCTCGGCATGCTTCCGCGCAGCGGGATGCGCTCCTGCTGTTTCTCGAAGTCGACGCGCGGGATGGAGCTCAGCAGCGCTTCCGTGTAGGGATGGTGCGGCGGGCTGAACACGTCTGCCGCCGCCCCGACTTCGATCAGCTCGGCCAGGTACATGACGCCGATGCGGTCGGAGATGTAGCGCACCACGGCGAGGTCGTGGCTGATGAACACGTAGGAGGTCCGCTCGTTGGCCTGGAGCTCCACGAGCAGGTTGAGGATGCTCGCCTGCACGGAGACGTCCAGCGCCGACGCCGGCTCGTCGCACACCACCAGGTGAGGGTCGCCGGCGAACGCGCGCGCGATGGCGACACGTTGCTTCTGACCGCCGGAGAGCTCGGTGGGCCGCTGGAAGAGGAAGCGCGGCTCTACACGCACATCGGCGGAGAGCTTGTCGACCTTGGCGCGGACAGAGCCCGCCCTGGCGCCGCTGAGCTTCCTGACTGCACGCGTCAGGATCGCCCGCGTGCTCCAAGCCGGGTTGAGCGTGGAGTCCGGGTTTTGGAACACCATCTGGATGGCGCGCAGGGCGTCCTGCGAGCGCTTGCCCGCGGTGGACTTGAGCGCGCCGCCCTCGAAGGTGATGGTGCCGGAGTCCGCCGGGATGAGGCCCGTGACGCACTTGGCGAGCGTGGTCTTGCCACTGCCCGACTCACCGACCAGGCCGAAGGTCTCGCCCTTGCGGAGTGTGAGCGAGACGTCGGCTACGGCAGTGAGCGACCGGCGGCCGTCCTTGAACGTGCGCACCACGTGGTCGATGCCGAGTACCTCGGCCTCTTGGGCGCCGCGCTCATCCTGGCTGCTCGCGAGCACCGGCGTCATGTGCGGCATCTCCGTCGTCTGCGCGCAGAAGAAGCACCGGGCATGGCGGTCGGAGTCGCCGACGGGGTTAGAGTGGTGCGGCGAATAGGCGGCCGGGTCGGGAGGCATGGCCTCCGCTTCGGCGCGGCCTCTGTCGCAGGCGTCGCCGGGCCAGGCAAACAGGTCGGGCTCTCGCTGGCGGCAGACGTCCTGGGCCATGGGGCATCGCGCCGAGTAGACGCAGCCCTCGAGCGGATCGCCGAGCGCAGGCAGAGTGCCGGGGATGGTCTGAAGCGCCGCGTCCGTTTTGTTCATGCCGAACCGCGGCACGCAGCGGAGCAGACCCATGGTGTAGGGGTGCCGCGGGTCCGTGAAGATCTGCTTCGCCGGGCCTTCTTCCACCAGTCGCCCGGCGTACAGCACGCCGACGCGCTCGCAGAGGCGCACGACGAGGCCGAGGTTGTGCGTGATGAGGAGGATGGCGGCGTTGATGCGGCCGCGCAGCTCCTCGATGAGGTCGAGGATCTCGGCCTCCACCGTGGCGTCGAGACCGGTGGTCGGCTCGTCCAGGATCAGGAGCTGGGGGTTCACGGCGAGCGCCATGGCGATGACAACGCGCTGCTGCTGGCCGCCTGAGAGCTCGAACGGATAGCGCTTGAGAGTCGAATCCGGATCGGGCATGGCGACACGCGCAAGACTCTCTCGCGCCTTCGCCATCGCCGCCTTCTTGTCCAGGCCCTCGTGGTAGTGGAAGACCTCGGCGAGCTGGTCCCCGATCTTCATCGCCGGGCTCAGGGCCTGCGTCGGATCCTGGTAGACCATGGCCACCTTGCCGCCGCGCCACTTGCGCAGAGCTTCTTCGCTCAGTTCGCTGACGTCCTGGCCGTCGACCAGCACGCGGCCGTTGTCGAGCGTCCCGTTGGCGGCGAGATAGCGCATCGCAGCCATGGCCAGTGTGGTCTTGCCGCAACCCGATTCGCCGACCAGTCCGTAGGCCTCACCCTTCTCGATCTTGAGAGTGACGCCCTTGAGCACCGGCAGCCTGCGCCCGCGGCGGTGGAACGTGACCTCGAGGTCCTTGATGTCGAGGGCGGCAGAGTCTGCGCTGCCGGGCTGTGGATTCTCCGTGACGCTCATCTGGAGAACGTCCTTCCGAGTCCGTCGGTGATCAGGTTGACCGCCACCACAAGGGAGGCGAGGGCGATCGCTGGGAAGAGTACGGTCCACGGCGCGATCTGCAGGAATGCGCGCTCCGTGGAGATCGTCAGGCCCCAGTCAGGCGAGCCCGGCTCGAGGCCGAAACCCAGGAAGGCCAGGGTCGCGGCGGTGAAGACGGCGTAGCCCAGACGCACCGTGCCCTCCACGATGATTGGCTGCGTGATGTTGGGCAGGATCTCCCGGGCCATGACGAACGCCGAACGCTCGCCTCGCAGGCGGGCCGCCAGCACGTACTCGCGCTCTCGCTCGCCGATGACCGCCGCACGCACGGTGCGGCTCACGACCGGCGTGAACAGGATGCCGATGGTGAGGATCATGACGAACAGGCCCTGACCCAAGAGCGACAGGATGAGGATTGAGGTCACGATGATCGGCAGCGCGAGCAGGACGTCGATGAGACGCATGATGACGTCGTCTGTGAGGCCGCGCCAGAAGCCGGCGATCAGGCCGATGATACCGCCCAGAAGCAGGGCGAGCAGGGTCGCGAGCGGCGCGATGATGAGCACAGTGCGGGCGCCGGCCATCGTTCGCGCGAGGACGTCGCGGCCGAGGTCGTCGGTACCGAACCAGTGGGCTGCGCTTGGGGCCTTGAGCGAGCTCAGGGCGTCCTGAGCGTACGGATCTTGCGTGACGTGCGTCGAGAACAGCGCCATGAACACCCAGAACAGCAGGACGATGAAGCCGGTCATGAACGTCGGGCTGCGCAGGAGGGCCATGACCAGGTATCGCCGCTGGCGCCGTTGTTCGGCCGCGGCGGCCGCGTCGGCCTCGAGTACGCTCTCCTGCTTGGGGCTGGTGTCGGGAAGCTTGGCTTCTCGCGTGCCGGCGGCCGCGTCGGCCCTGAGCTCCAGCATCTCGGGATCGTCGCCCAGTTGGCCGACGCGGTCCTCGAGGTCGGGTTCGGGGCCGAAGGGGGTGTCGCGCTCGTCGCTCACATCAACCGCCCTTGCGGATCCGCGGGTTGAGCAGCGCCACCACGATATCGGCGATGAGGTTCGCCAGCATGTAGATGACCGCCACCATGAGGATGGACGCCTCGAGCATGGGCACGTCGTGTGTCTGGGCAGAGATCAGCATGAGCTGGCCTATGCCGGGATACACGAACAGGAACTCGATGACGACCAGTCCGCCGATGAGCCATCCGATCTGGCTGCCGATCACCGTCACGGTCGGCACCATGGCGTTTCGCAGCACGTGACCGAAGATGACGCGCCGTCTCGGGAGACCCTTGAGAACGGCGGTACGGATGTAGGGGCTGCCGAGCACCTGGACGGTACCGACACGAGCCATCCTGGCGATGTACCCGAGCTCGAGGAACATGAGCGGGATGGCCGGCAGAATGAGGTAGTAGAGCCGCTCGAAGAAGTTGGAGCCGTCCGGCGCCGTGGCCGTGACCGGCAGCCACTTGAGCTGGACGGCGAACAGCCAGATGAGGATGACGCCGCTGACGAACTCGGGGATGACGGTCATCGACAAAGTCGAGATCGTGATCGTCCGGTCGATAACGCTGTCTCTTCGCAGCCCGGCGAAGACTCCGACAAGTATGGAGAGAGGCACGATGATGATGAGCGCGAACCCCGCCAGGAGCAGGGAGTTCGCGAGGGCTTTCATGACTGTGGAGAAGATCGGCACATTGTTGACGGGCGAGTCGCCCCACTTCCCGGTGACGAAGTGGCCCGCCCACACGGCATACCGCTCGTAGATCGGCTTGTCGGCTCCGAGCCTGTGGTTGAGGATGTCGACTTGTTGCTGAGTGGCGTAGGGCCCCAGGATGGAGCGTCCCACGTTGCCGGGCAGCACCTCCGCGAGTGCGAAGATCAGCATCGACGCCAGGATCAGCGTCGGGATCATGAGGAGTAGCCGGCGTCCGATGAGGCGCAGCATCCCGGGGCCCTTACGTCGCTCAGTGAACCTGAGGACTCAGTGTCGTCAGGCGGTCTTGTATGCCTCGGACATGATGCAGTAGAAGTTGCCGGGGCCCTGGATGCCGTACACGGTCTTCTTCTGCGTCCGGAGTTGCGTGATGAAGAACGGCACCATGATCGGCGTGTCGTCCTGCTGGATGCCCGAGAGCTTCGTCGCGTACTCGGTGCGCTTGGTCTCGTCCACCGTCGACATGTAGCTGTTGAACGTGGTGGCGAAGTCCTGGTTGTCCCAGTGCGAGGAGCTCCACGGCACACCCGGCATGAGCATGGCCTGCGCGTAGACGCCTGGCGTGGGCCGGCTGCCCCACTCGACGATGACCATCGGCGCGTTGAGCCACGGGGTGGTCTTGTCGGTGCCCGCGTAGAACGCGTCGTAGCTGATCTGGTTGATGTTCACCGTGATGCCGGCCGGCTTGCACTGCTGCTGGATGAGCTGCGCGAGCTGCGGGTTCTCGAGGTACTTGGCGACGGTCAGCTCGATCGTCGTGCCGCTCGCGAAGCCGGCGGTCGAGAGCAGCTGCTTGGCCTTGTCGTAGTCCTGTGCGCGCTCAGGCGGGGTGGGCTGGCCGGGGAACACCGTCGGCTCCCAGAAGGTGTCGTAGCCGAGGTTGCTGCGGCCGGCGTACAAGGCCTCGTTGATGGCCTTGCGGTCGAGGCAGTAGGCGACGGCCTGGCGGAGCTCCTTGCCGGCCGACTTCCACGGGTCCTTCTGGAGGTTGAACGCGACCTCGCGGATGCCGGAGCCGGGGTAGATGTCGACGCGCAGGTTGGCGTCGGCGAACAGTGCCTGCGAGCCCTGGAACACGGTCTGCGGCTGGAAGTCGACGGCGCCGGACTGCAGCTGCAGGTTGGCAGCCGACTCGTCCTGCACGAAGGTCCATGTGACCTGGTCGAGGTACGGCAGCTGGTTGCCCTTGTCGTCCTTGCCCCAGTAGGTCGGGTTCTTGACCATGACGGCCTTCTGCTTGGCGCTGTACGACTTGAGCATGAACGGGCCGGTGCCGACGCAGTTCGCGGGCTTCTCGAAGTCGCCGTTGTAGTTTCGCGACAGGATCGCGGTGTTGTAGGAAGACTGGCAGACGAGGTACGGGAAGTCGGCGAACGGCTTGTCGAGCGTGAACTTGACGGTGGAGGTGTCGACGGCCGTGGTGCCGCCCGGCGAAAGGATGCCCTGGAGCGCGGCCAGAGCGCCGGAGCCGCTCTTGGGGTTGACGACGCGCTCGATGCTGGCGACGACGTCGGCGGCCTCGAACGGGCTGCCGTCGTTGAACGTGACACCCTGGCGGAGCGTGAAGGTCCACTCCGAGCCGTCGCTGTTGGGCTCCCACTTGGTGGCCAGCTGCGGCTTGAGGCTGTTGTCGTTGTTGAGGGCGATGAGGTACTCGGCGACCTGCTGTGCGAGGACGATGCCGCCCTGGTCGTAGATGGTGACCGGGTCCAGGCCGACGATGGGCGGCGGGATGACACCCGTGAGGGAGCCTCCCATGACCGGCGCGGGCATCGAGCTGCCGCTGGCGGCTGGCGAGCTCGTGGAGCTCGACGAGCCACCGCACGCGGCCAGCAGGCTGCCGGCGGCGGTGAGCGAGAACCCGAAGACCGACGCGCGGACCAGCATCTGCCGGCGGGTCATCTTGCCCTGGAGGACCTGGTCGACCAAGTGTTGGCCGTATTCCTTCTTGTACTCCTCGGATGCCATAACGATGTTCCCCCTGACGCGTGACTTGACTGGAAACGAGGATACTGGGTGCCCCCCCACTTCCGGGACCGCCCCGATTCTGGGAGTCACCATACACACGGTCGTGCCTGATGGCAAGACGGAGTTGACCAGTCAGTTAGTCGCCATGCCGCCTTCAACCGCGCAGATATTCTCTGAAGCATACCTGCAACGGCATTTCCTGCGCTACCCAGCAGTGGCATCTGTCAGGTATGCGTTGACGCCCTCTACGGACCGCAGCCGGCTCTCCAGCGTGGCCGCCCTTGGTATGTACCAAAAGAGACCGCCCTCTGGTACGCTTGATGGGTTCGCGGCGGCCATGGTCTGTGCCGTTCGGCCGCCGACGGCCGAGACCCCAGGGGGTGACGTGAGCAGCACGCGGCGCACGCCGGAACGCACGAGCCCGCTGTACCTGTGGCTGGCGGAGCTGCTGCGCGAGCAGATCGAGGCCGGCCGGCTCGACGCTCATGGGCCGGTCCCCTCGGAGCGCGTGCTCAGTGAGCGGTACGACGTCAGCCGCATGACCGCTCGTCACGCCCTGGAGACGCTGACGCTCGAGGGATATCTCTACCGTCACCCTCGCCGCGGCACCTTCGTCGCCGAGCCGCGGCTGCGCTTCAGTCTCGGGAGCTTTACCAGGTACATGACGGACGCGGACAGGACGCCGGGCACAGAAGTCCTGTCGACCGCGACCATCGACCCCGACCCGCTGGTGGCCGCACAACTGGGCGTCCCGGCCGGCGGCCGCGTGCACGTGCTCCAGCGGCTGCGCTCGGCCATGGGAGAGCCGGTCGCCATCGAGAACATCCAGCTGTCCGCGGCGAGGTTCCCGGACCTGCTCGAGCACGAGCTCGCCGGCTCCCTCTGGGCGCTCCTGCGCGAGCGGTACGCCGTGCGCCCGGCTAAGGCCGATGCCCGAGTGCTCGCGGTGACGCTGGACCGGTTCGAGGCTGAGGCGCTGGGCGTCAAGGCCGGCAGTCCGGCCCTGGTGCTGGCGCGGACGGTGTACGACACCGGGGGCGCCGTCCTGGAGCTCGCGCGCGACGTCTACCGCGGCGACCGGACCGAGTTCGAAGTGACGGCGCCGGTGCAGGACGAGCAGACCTAGACGCGCGCGGCGCGCGCGCGTGCGCGCCCGTCAGTCCAGCCGCGCGCCCTGCCGGCGGAGCTCCTGCTGCACGTGCTCTACGTCGACCGTGGCCGTGGTGCTGCCGTCGCGCAGCGAGACCGCCGCCGCCGCCCCTGCGGCCTGTCCCGTCACCGCACAGCACAGCTGGTTGCGCGTGGCGGCATGCGAGGTGGAGTCGCCGGCCACGCAGCGGCCGGCGACCAGCAGGTTGTCGACCTGCCGCGGGACGAGGATGCCGTAGGGCACCTGGAAGTATCGGCCGGTGGTGGGCAGCACGAGCAGCCCGTAGCCGTCGAGGAACTCAGGGAAGATGCCGACCGAGTCCGTGAACCGCGCCTCGCCGCGCACGTCTTCGCCGGTGAGCTCGTAGCGGCCGGCGATCTTGCGCGAGTCGCGCGCGCCGAGCGTGGAGCCGAACGTGCGCAGCGTCGCGCGCTCGAAGCCGGGCGTGTAGCGCCGCAGCGCCTCGACGGCCAGCAGGGCCTGCCGGCGCCCCTCGATCTCCGCCGCCGTGAGGTCGCGCACGTCGGTGCAGTCGTAGCCCACCATGACGACCATGTTGAGAGCTGTCGCCTCGCCGGCGTCGGTGATCCGGCCCCAGGTGCCGCCGATGCTGCGGACGTCGTCGGGGATCAACCCATCCGCCCGGGCGCGGTCGAACGGCTCCTGGAGGTACGGGCTGAACAGGCAGTCTTCCTTGCCGTCGGTCTGGACGGCCCAACACTTGCCCCAGTCGCCGTAGGTGGGCGTGCTCGCCGCAACGTGGTCCAGGAAGCGCGCCTTGTCGACGCCGGAGCACGAGAACATCACGGTGACGCCCATGGCCGCGCCTCTGGGGCGTGTGTGGCATGGGGCGCCGGCCCGGAACGCAACGTCCGCGTCGCCGGTCGCGTCGACGACCCGCTCGGCGAGGATAGCCTGGCGGCCGGACTTGCTCTCGGTCACAACACCCTTGACGAGGCCGACCTCGACGACCGGCTCGGTGACCAGACAGTGCAGCAGCGGTTGCACACCGGCCTCCAGGACCATGCGGTCGGCCACTACCTTGAACAGCTCGGAGTCGAGTGCGAGGCTCTGCGACTGCACGTCGGGAGCGGCGCCTCCGAGCTCCTCAGCACGGCGCTCGAACTCGCGGCCGATGCCCTCCAGGTCGACGGTGCCCTCGCGGCGGTACCAGGCGACGGTGTCGACGCCGACCTGGGTGATGACGCCGCCGAAGCAGCCGAAGCGGTCGACGAGCGTGGTCTGCGCTCCGGCGCGGGCGGCGGCGAGGGCGGCGGCGAGGCCACCGGGCCCTCCCCCCACCACGAGGACCTCGGTCTCGAGCATGACCGGCGTCGTCCTCGACGCCTCCGCGATGTGCGTCATGAAGCTCTCCCATGGCGCCCGGGGCGCCCGACGTGTGTTCGGCGCCTGGGCGCCGTTCTTGACAGAGTATGGCACAGGGTTCATGGTACATACCAGATAGCTGGTACATACCAAGAATCGATGGGGAGCGCAGACCGATGACCAAGCGGCACGAGCGGGCAGGGACGACGTGCAGGTCACCGTGGGACGCACGCGGCCGCCAGCTGGGGCGCCTCTCGAGCGAGCTCTTCGACGTGCTGGTGGTCGGTGGCGGCGTCACCGGCTGCGGGATCGCCCTCGATGCCGTCAGCCGGGGGCTCTCCGTCGCGCTCATCGAGAAGCGCGATTTCGCCGCCGGCACGTCCAGCCGTTCCAGCAAGCTCATCCACGGCGGGCTGCGGTACCTGGAGCAGTTCGACCTCGGCCTCGTGCGCGAAGCGTTGCACGAGCGGCGCCTCCTCGCGGAACGTCTGGCGCCGCACCTGGTCCACCCCACGCCGTTCCTGCTGCCACTCGAGCACGGCCTCAAAGACCACGCCTACTTCGGCGCCGGTCTGACGCTGTACGACGCCTTGGCCGGCATCCGGCCGGCCGTGCCGCGGCACCGGCACCTGTCGCGCGCGGCCTGCCTGCGCAGAGTCCCCGCGCTCAAGCCCGACGTGATCACCGGTGGGATCAGCTACTACGACGCACAGGTGGACGACGCCCGCTTCGCCGTCACGCTTGCCGGGACGGCTTCGGCCCAAGGGGCCTGCTGCGTCCCGGCCGTCGAGGTCACCGACTTCCTCCACGACGGCGCCGCGATCGCCGGGGTCCACGCCCGCGACCTCGAGGACGAGACCGAGTTCGACGTGCGCGCGCGCGTCACCATCAACGCCACCGGCGTGTGGACCACCGAGATGGAGCGGCTTGCCGGCGTGGCGTCGCCGCTGCCGGTGCGCCCGTCCAAGGGCGTGCACATCGTCGTGCCTCGCGACCGCATCGATTCAGAGCTGGCCCTCATCCTGCCCACTGAGAAGAGCGTACTGTTCGTGCTGCCTTGGGGGTCCCACTGGATCGTCGGGACGACCGACACGCCGTGGGAGTTCGGGCTCGACCACCCGGCTGCCAGCCGCGCCGACATCGAGTACCTGCTGGGACACGCCAACTCCGTGCTACGCGACCCCCTGACTGAGGACGACATCACCGCGGTGTACGTCGGGCTGCGGCCACTTGTGGCGGAGGAGTCCAGGGACACCGCCGCCGTCTCGCGCGAGCACGTGGTACACCGCGGCAAGCCGGGGCTCGTCAGCATCGCCGGCGGCAAGTACACGACCTACCGCATCATGGCGCGCGACGCCGTCGACGTCGCCGCGCGCGACCTGCCCTTCTCCGTACCGTCGAGCCGGACGGAGGACGTGCCGCTGCTCGGCGCGGTCGGTTCGGACCAGGCGGCCCGTCGCGCGCGCCTGCATCCAGGCGCGACCGGTCTGTCGTCCCACCAGGTCGGGCATCTGGCGCGGCGCTACGGGACGCTCGCGCTGCGGCTGCTTGACCTCGTCGTCGAAGACCCGGCGCTCGTCGCGCCGCTGGACGGCGCCGACACGTACGTTGCGGCCGAGGTCCGCTACGCGGTGCTCAACGAGGCGGCGCTCCACGTGGACGACGTGCTCACGCGCCGCACGCACATCTCGTTCGAGACGCAGGATCGCGGGCGCAAGGCAGTGGAGGACGTGGCGCGGCTCATGGCGGCCCCGCTCGGCTGGGACCCGGCGACCGTCCGCCACGAGGTCGAGCACTACCGGTCGCGGCTCGACGCCGAGACCGCCGCGCAAGCCATGCTGGACGATGCCGCGGCCGACGCGGCGCGCGCGCCGGTGCGCGACGTGCGTCTCGAGCACGAGCGCGCGGGCGGCGTCGCCGGGCGCTGACCGCTCGCGCCGTCCGGCAAGCCGAGGTCAGGCTCCGGGCGGCATGAGCACGAAGCTGCCCACGTGCCGCTTCTCCAGGAACTCCGTCTGCGCGTCGGCGATCCTCTCCAGCGGGAACGTCCGCGCGACCCGCGGCCGCAGCTCGTCGCGCTCCAGTCGCGCGACCAGGGCCGGGAACACGGCCTCTGCCCATGCGGTGCAGCCACGGATCGTGAGGTCGCGAAGGTACACGGTGCGCTTGTCGAGCGTCACCGCCGGTCCGGCTATGGCGCCCGAGGTCACGTAGGTCCCGCCGCTTCGCAGCACCGTGAGCAGATCGTCCAGACCGGGGCCGCAGACGTTGTCGACGACGACGTCGGCCGGCCGGCCGGCGAGCGCCGCGGAGAGGTCTTCCTCGCGGTCGACCACTCGGGCGGCGCCGAGGCTCAGGACCTCAGTGGCTTTGGCTGCGCTCGTGATCGCCGTGACCTCCGCGCCGCGGAGTGCCGCGAGTTGCACGGCCGCGGATCCGACGCCGCCCGACGCCCCGGTGACCACGACGTGCCGGCCGGCGACGACGGCTGCGTGCAGCAGCATGTTCTCCGCCGTGCCGTAGGAGCAGGGCAGGGCCGCGAGCTCTTCGTCGGTAAGCTCGCTCCGCACGGGGAACGTCTCGGACGCCGGGGCCAGAGCGAACTGGGCGAACGCGCCGTCGAAGTCCGAGCCGAACCAGACGGTCTCGAGCGAACCGAATCCGCCCGGCCGCATGCAGGGCCGCACCAGGACGCGCTTCCCGAGCAGGGACCCGTCCACGCCCGGACCAGCCTCCTCGACCAAGCCGCAGCAGTCCGTGCCCTGGATGAACGGGAACGGCGACGGCGAGCTCCACCCGCCGCCTCCGTACCAGCCCGCACGCGTGTTGACGTCGGTAGCGTTGACGCCGGCGGCCAGGACACGGACAAGCACCTCGCCCTCATCGGGCCGCGGTCGCCCGACCTCGCGGACGTCGAGCATCTCGAGGCCGCCGTTGGCCGCGGTGACGACGGCGAGCATCTTCGGTTCGCCGGGCGCAGCGTCGAAGCGTCGGGGGCCGCGTCCCAGCTGCCTGCGGATGATCTCGCCCACGGTCGTCACCTGCGTCCCTTCCACGCCGACTCCCTAGATTCGCACGTCCACCGAGAGTCGCGCGAGCGTTTCCTCGCTCGGCACTCCGGCCGCATCCCAGCCGCGGAGGGCGTAGTACTCGTCCAGCGCGGCCTCGAACTCCTGGTCCCCGATAGCCTTACCGGCCGCCGGGCCGCCGGGGTGGGGTACGCCGAGGATCTCGGGCAGCCGGTCGTCCCTCCGCGCGAGCCCCTCCCGAAGGTTGATCAGCCGCCCCAGGTTCCAGACACGCGCTCCGAGGCTCATCAGCTCCTCATGGGTCGTCTCGCGACCCCACAGATGCCGGAAGTGCACGCCGAGGTAGTCGGTGTCGATCCAGACGTTGGCGCACCAGACACCGGTCCAGGCCAGCGCGCTGAAGTCCTGCTGCTCCACCGTCAGCGCCGCCTTGCCCTCCAGGGAGTCGGCCGCCGCCTCGCCGCCGAGTATGTCGTCGGCGGCCGTGAAGGCGCGCATGTGGCAGGCGCCCCGGTCCGACGTCGCGTAGCCGAGGCCCATGCCGTAGGTGCCGCGGGGATCGTACGACGGCAGCTCGAGCCCCTTGATGTGCGGGGCGAGGTCCGGCCGGCCCTTGAGTGCGGCGAGGTCGCGGGCGCCGAGCGCCAGATCGGCGCCCCAGCCCTCTCGTCGCGCGATCATCGCCGGCGCGGCGAGATAGCCGGCGGGGTCGCCGAAGGCGAGACCGTAGTCCGCGGCGCCCTTCTCGCACAGGTCCATCGCGAGGCCGACCACGGCACCGGTGGAGATCGTGTCCAGGCCGAGGTCGTCGCAGGCGCCGTTGAAGGCGGCGACAGTGGCCAGATCGTCGATGCCGCAGTTGGCGCCGCAGAGACCCAGGGTCTCGAACTCCGGCCCCTCACACAAGTGCTCGCCGAACCGGTGGACCTGGCGGCAGGCGAGGGGGCACTGCGTGCAGGCGCGGATCTTGGTGCGCACGCGCTGCAGCTCGGCCGACTGCAGCCCGGCCGCCCCGTCGAACTCGCCGTCGCGCCAGTTGTGCGTGGGCAGGGCGCCGGCCGCGTTGACCAGCTCCACCAGATACGGAGTGCCCTCCTCCCAGGTCCAGGCGTTGTCGCTGGTGAGGACGCGCTCGTTCTGCAGGGCGAGCACGTCGGCTGTGAACGCGCGCGCGTCGCCGACCGCCACAGAGCCGGTGCCGCGGACGGCCAGCGCCTTAAGGTTCTTGCTGCCCATCACCGCGCCGGCCCCGCCGCGGCCGGCCTTGTGGTACTGGTCGGTCGAGAGGCAGGCGAAGGGGACGAGCCGCTCGCCGGCGGGGCCCGTGGAGAGGACCTTGTGCCAAGGGCCCATCTCCCGGCGGATCTTCTCCTCGAGGGCCGCCGTCTCGAGACCCCAGAAGCGGCCCTCAGCCGGCAGGAAGTCCACCCGGTCATCCTCGAGGAGCACGAGCACCGGGTGAGCGGCCCTGCCGGTGATCACCACCAGATCGTAACCGGCGAACTTGAGCTCCGGCGCGAACGACCCGCCCACGTAGGAGTCGAGCAGCGTTCCGGTGGCGGGACTCTTGCAGCCGACCGCCAGCCGCGAGCAGGTCGCGGTGGTGGTGCCGGCAAAGGGCCCCGTCGCCAGGATGAGGGGGTTATCGGGCGCGAGCGCGTCCGTGCCGGGCACGAGTTCCTCGAAGAGGTAGCGAAGCAGCAGCCCTTTGCCGCCGACGTACAGGCGGGCCCAGTCTGCGTCCAGCGGCTCGACGGTCGCCGCCAGCGCGGTCAAGTCGAGCCGCAGGACGCGTCCGGTGTAGAAGTCCAACAGTGCTCCTTCGTCGGCGTAGGCCCGGAGCATGGTCAGCAGTCCGGGCCCCGTGCTACAATGTCGCGTCACTAATCGACCGGTCAATTAGTGATTGCACCGTGGTCGGAGGGGCATGTCAAGCCGGCCCGGCGCGGGTCGGCCCGTGAGGTCGGGAACTCCGGCCCGAGGGGAGGCGAAGCGTCGATGTCTGCGCCCGGAGGATGGTCGATCGACGGTGACGGCCATGCGCGCCTCACCGGTCATCTCTCCTTCGCGTTCGAGGACCCCCTCTCGTCACTTCCCGAGACGGCTCGCAACCTCCTGGTCGCCGCCAAACAGATCGTCGCGGAGGAGGGCTTCGAGGCGCTCACGCTCAAGACCGTCAGCGAACGGGCCGGCGAGAACAAGGCCATGGTGTCTTACTACTTCGACAACAAGGCCGGGCTCGTCGCCGCCGTGCTCGACTCCGTGATCCACGACGAGTACCTCGACTCGCTGGACCGGATGAAGGACGTCCTTCCGGGCGAGCGCATCCCTCGGCTCGTCGGGGAGATGCAGCGCATGGCAGCCTGGGCGGAGGATTTCCAGGTGTTCTACGAGCTGCTTCCGCACGTGCTGCGTGATGACGAGCTGCGCAGTCGGCTCGCCATGCTGTTCCGCTGGTACTGGAAGAAGAAGCTCGAGTGGCTGGGTGTCCCGGACGGCGCGGCCGGGCTCGGGGACCCGGGACTGCTCGGGCTCGCCCAACTGCTCAGCGCCATCATCGACGGCCTGGCGATCCAGGTGGCCGTGGATCCCGACATGGACCTGGCCAACCCCTACCGTGTGCTTGCGCGGATGCTGGAGTCTCTCGAGGTCGCAGCAGCTGAGAGCTGACTCCGCGCCGGCTCCAGCCGATGGTCAGTCGAGGCAGTAGGTGTCGAGCTGCCGCCGGACCACGGGGTCCAGGTCGTCCGGCGGCTCGTACGAGTCCCTCAGCTCCCGGACGCGCACCGACGCTGCGCCGGCGAGGTCGCGCCCTCCCTGCGCCTGCCAGGTCTCAAAAGGCAGCCGGTTCATGATGCTCCCGCGGCGCTGCTCGCGCCCGTGGCGCCGCGTATGGCCGTTGCCGAGTACCGTGCCTCCCGGCCCGGCGGCAGCCACTACGTCGAGCGCCAGCTGGTCCTCGTCGATGACGATCGGCTGCTTGGCGATGCGAAGCGCGGTGAGCACCTCGTCGTCGATGACGAACTTCTCTGGCGAGTAGCAGTTGAAGGACGAGAGGATGCCGGCGGAGTGCAGGACGTACTGCGCGTTCATGCGCAGGACGGTCTCCATGGCCAGCGCCGACTCGATGGCGGCCTGCGCGTCCGGCACGTGCGCGTCCGTGATGGAGCCGCCGGCGCGCACCGGGACGCCCAGCCAGTGCCCGAGACGCACGGTCGCCTCCATGAGTGTCCAGTACTCCGGCGCGCCCATCATCAGGGCGCCGGTCTGCATGGATGAGAGCGACGAGGTGCCGCCGTAGATGAACGGGGCGCCGGGCCGTGCGAGCTGCGTGAGCACCAGCCCGGCGAGCAGTTCGGCGTGTTGGACGGCGAGCAGCCCCGCGAGCGTGATGGGCGCCGTCGTCCCGCCCATTGCGCAGACTGCGACCAGCACAGGCTGACCGAGACGCGCCAGGCGCAGCAGCCCGCTCGCGCCGTCTGCGGAGAACTGCAACGGAGAGGTCGTGTTGATGACCGTCAGAACGCGGGGAAGTTCGTACCAGTCCGCGCCCCAGAGGATCTCGTGCACGTCGAGCGCCACCCGGAGCTCCTCCGGGGTGGTGACGGTGTACCGGGCGCTCTTGTCGGTGCCGGTGACGTGCGCGTGCGCGACGACGCGCGCGCGGACCTCGTCGGGGACGTCGTTCGGCTCGAGTGCGTACGCGACGACCCGGACGTTGGGCGAGAGGTGGGCCAGGGCGATTGCCATGCGCAGGTCGTCAAGGGTGCCGGGTCGGTACTCGCCGTCCACGAGGACGAACGGCGGCCCGGAAGCGCTGGCCAGCACGGGCGGAGCGTCGAGGGCGACGCGCAGGTCCAGTTCCGGTCGGCGCCCGGCGACCGTGAAGCCGGCTGGAGCGCTGCCGCGCGCCTGCTCGACGAGCTTCTCGCCGAAGCGCACGCGCTCGGCGTCGACGCGGGCGCCGCTCGCCCGGAGGAGCTCGCGGGCCTCAAGGTCCGGGACGGCGCAGCCGACCTCGCCGAGGAGCTTGAGGGCCGCCTCGTGGATCTGCCGGCAGCCCGGCTCGTCGAGCACGCTCTGCGCTACTTCGGTCACGACGGCTCCTCGTACTCAGAGAGGTTGGCGGGGTGCGTCACAGGGGGAGCCGAACGCCGACGCCGCGTTCGAGCGCCCGCTGATACAGGATGTGCGCCGTGACCATGTCGTCCACGGCGATCCCCATGTTCATGGAGAAGATTCGCTCGTCGTCGCGCTCACGCCCTGGCCTTGTGCCGGCGGCCAGGTCGCCCAGGTCGGCGTGGATGCGCGCCGGAATGCCCCCGAAGTACACGCCGTGGTCTTTGGTGGCCAGCAGTTGCGGGATGTCGTCGGCGCAGAACTTGTCGCACTCGCGCATGGCCGCGCTCGTCCAGGCGGAGTCGTAGTCGAGCGAGACTGCGAGGGCGCCGGGCCGGAGGACGCCGGCGCCCAGGCTGGGCCTTGGGTCGACCACGATGGGGATGGCGGTGACGACCACGTCGGCGGGTCCGGCGGCGTCGACGGCCGACTGGCCGACGACAAAGCGGAGTGCCGGGAACGTCGCGGCCATCTCATCGATGAAGGCCTGCGCGGCCGCCGGGAACAGGTCGTAGCAGCGCACCTCGGTCAGGGCCGGCAACTCCTCCGCCAGAGCCATGAGGCTGGTGCGCGCCTGCACCCCGCAGCCCACGAAGGCTGCGATCTCGCTGCCCGGCCGCGCCAGGTAGCGCGCGGAGATGCCGGCGCTCGCGCCGGTACGCATGGCGGTGACCCAGGCGCAGTCCATCACGGCCAGCGGCACACCGGTCTCCGGGTCGTTGAGCACCAGGAGGCCGCTGATGTACGGCAGCCCTTTCGCGGTGTTGCGGGGGTAGCCGGAGACCCACTTGAGGCCGGCCACCTCGGGCTCGCGCACGTAGGCCGGCATGGCGTGGATGAAGCAGTCGGGGCGGGTGTGGATGCCGGGCTTGGGCGGCATCTCCGTCTCGCCGCGCCCTTTGGCGGCGAAGCCCAGGGCGAGGACATCGACGACCTCGCGCATGGCCATGCCGAGGCCTTCGACGTCAGCCTTGCTCAAGTAGACGAGTTCCACGCAGCAGCTCCCGCGCCGTGTGTTCCAGAGAAGGATCGCGACGGGACGGCGGCGCTTCGGCCGCCGTCCCGTCCGCGTTCCCGCGGGGGCCGTCTTACTGGGCGGCCGCCACGTAGGCGTCGACCAGTTCGTCCATGACCTGCTTCTGTTCGGCCTTCAGCGGCTCGGGCGTATGGTTGGCCATGATGTCGAGCAGCTTCTCGTGTGCCTTGTCGGTGGCCGTCTTGGAGCCGTCGGCCTCCCAGTTCTTCTGCGTGTCACGGTTGAGGAGCGTGGGCCTCCACTGCTGGCCGCGCACGAACTTCTTGGTGTGCTTGGCGCGGAGGAAGTCGCCGCCGTGGCCGGCCGCCTCGATGACGTCCAGGGCGAGAGTCTCGTCGTTGACCTCGATGCCTTCGAGCACGCGCCGGTTCATGGAGATGACCTCGTCCTCCATGACCACGAGCTCGCCGGCGCCGGTGAGGCCGAAGTCGAGGTAGCCGATGTCGTGGTTGAGGTTGGAACCTGCCTGCATCGAGATGAGCGTGAGCTCGGTGATGTCGATGCCCGCATTGATGTCCACGCACTGGGAGTCGCTGGTACCGGCGTAGCCCCAGTTGGGGATGTCCAGCCACTTGGCCATCTCGGTGATGCCGAGGATGGTCGTGTAGTACTCGGCCGAGTTGTAGAGCGCCTGGAACGTGTTCATGTCGAGCTTGACCGGCCCCATGCCGGTGAGCAGCGGGGCGCCGGGCACGCGCAGCTGGTGGAGGACGGCGCCGAAGAGCGACTCGGCCACGGCCTGAACGATGTGGCCGGCCTGGGTCATCGGCGCCGTGGCGCCGGCGATGGGGGCAGGCGAGTAGATGAGCGGAATGCCCTTGTCGGCGCAGAAGAGGAGCTTGTCAAGTACCTCGGGCGCGTGCTGCAGCGGGCTGACGGGCTCGCCGTACTGGATGAAGTACGGCTTCTCGCGCAGCTCGTCCTCGCCGCCGCGGAACGCGGCCGCGATCTTCTGCATGACCTCGAGGTCCTCCACGCTGGCGGCGGTCATGACCATCGGCTTGGTCGTGTTGCTCACCATCTGGCGGAAGCACTCAAGGTAGGAGGCGTAGGCCTCGACGTCGTGCGGGTGGGCGGCCGACATGATGAAGTCGATGTTCGGCAGGCCGTCGCAGAGATGCGCCATGCGGGCGGTGTCGGCGAGCACGCTCAGCCGGCGCTCGCCGGTCTCGAAGTCGTAGATGCTCATGAGGTCCGAGCCGGTCCCGAAGTACGAGTTGGTGCCGCCCAGCTGCATGGCCAGCTCGCCGTTGCGGTCGTACACGTGGATCATCTCGGGGATGGTGTCACGGGCCGTGGCGACGGCGTCGCGCGGGATCTTGACGACGTCGTCGGCCTCGACCGTGGCGCCGGCGCCGTCCACCAGCATCTCGCGCGCCTCCGCGTGTGGCACGGTCATGCCGATGTCGGAGATGATCGTCAGTGCGGCGTCGTAGATCTTCTGGCACTTCTCGTCGGAGAGCATCTGCAGGCGGCTCTCGATACCGACGACGGGCAGGTCTTTCATGGTGATGACTCCTTCAGGGGGGACTCAGGAACCTGCGGACGCTTTGGTCTCGATGAAGGTCTTGAACAGGCCGAGGCCTTCTTCGATCTGTGCTGTGGTGACGCCTGAATACGCCAGGCGAAGATGGTATCTGTTCTCGCCCGGCAGCGCCTTCCCGAAGTGCTGGCGGGTGCAGAACGAGACGCCGGTGCGGTCGAGAAGGAGACGCCGGAAGTCCTCGTGGCCGGCGCAGCCGGTCAGGCGGACGGCGTCTGTGACGTCGGGGTACAGGTAGAACGTGCTCTCCGGGGTGTGGCAGCGCACGCCCGGCGTCTGGTTCAGGATGCGCAGCGCCGCGTCGCGGCGTCCCTTGAGCCGGGCCATCATCTCGCGGGGTCCGGCCGGATCGCCGGTGAGCGCCTCGAGCGCCCCGTACTGGACGAAGTGGTTAGGGCACGACTCGATGTTCACGTTCATGCGCGTGACGATGTCGATGATCGCCCTGGGCCCGACGGCCGCGCCGAGGCGCCAGCCGGTCATCGCGTACTTCTTGCTGAACGTGTAGAGGATGACGGTGCGCTCGGCCATGCCGGGGCGCGAGACGATCGAGTCGCTGGCGCCCTGGAAACGCACGTCGAAGTACGCCTCGTCGCTGAGCACAAGCAGGTCGTGCCTGAGTGCGATCTCGGCGATGCGGTCGAGCTCCTCCGGCGTGCACTCGGCCGCCGTCGGGTTGTGCAGGTCGTTCAGGATGAGCAGCCGCGTGCGCGGCGTGATGCCGCGCTCGATGGCGTCGATGTCGATCGTGTAGCGGTCGCCCTCGTCCACGTAGCCGTACGGCAGGGCGACCCCGCCCACGAACTCGATGAACGAGCTGTAGATGGGGAAGCCGGGGTTGGGGTAGAGCACCTCGTCGCCCATGTTCATGGCGGCCATGAGGAACTTGCCGATCACCGGCTTGCCGCCCGGCTGGACCGAGACGTCGTCGGCGGTGTAGGCGACGCCGCGGGCGGCGCCGACGTCGGCCGCCAGCGCCTCGCGCAGCGGTGCGATGCCGGCGTTGGGGCAGTAGGTGGTCTTGCCGTCGCGGACGGCCTTGTCCATGGCGGCCACGACGTGCTCGGCGGTCGGGATGTTGAGGTCGCCCAGGTGGAACGGGTAGATCGTCCGTCCCTGGGCGGCGAGCGCGGCCGCCTCGGCGGAGACGGCGAAGACCGTCTCGGTGCCGAGCCGCGCCACCCGGTCCGCCGGCACGAAGCCCCGGCCGGGTCGTCTGGTGACGTCTTCTGCGAGCGAGCGCATCAGGGTCCCCGAAGCGTCCGGCGTCACTCGGCCTCGCCGGCCCATGCCACGAACTTCTCGTTCTCACCCTCGAGCATGCGGTAGCAGTGCTGCTCCTCGGGGAACGCGCCGCCGCGCACGTCCTTGACGTACTCGGTGAGCGCGGCTGTGGATACTCCGGCGAGATCGGCGTACTTCTTGACGAACTTGGGCGTGAACGCCTGGAAGGTGCCGAGCACATCGCTGACGATGAGCAGCTGGCCGTCGACGTCCTCGCCGGCGCCGATGCCGAGCACCGGGATCGGGAGCTCGGCGCGGATGAAGCCGGCGACCTCCGGGGGCACCGCCTCGACGAGCAGGAGCTGGACGCCCGCCTCGTAGAGGGCGCGGGCGTCCTCGACCACGAGCTTGGCGGACTCGAGCGTGCGGCCCTGCGCCTTGTGGCCGCCGAGCTGACCCGAGCTCTGCGGCGTGAGGCCGATGTGGCCGCACACCGCGACGCCGGCGTCGAGGATGGCCCTCACGCGGCTCACCGTGCGCACGCCGCCCTCGAGCTTGATGGCGTCGACGTTGGCCTCTTTGAGGAAGCGGATGGCGCTGCGCACGGCCTCCTCGTCCGAAGGCTGGTAGCTGCCCAGCGGCATGTCGCCGACGACGAACGTGTCCGGCGCGCCGCGGCGCACGGCCTCGCTGTGCACGATGCACTGGTCCATCGTCACCGGCACCGTGCCCGGGTAGCCGTACACGCACATGCCCAGCGAGTCGCCGACGAGGATCATGTCGATCCCCGCCGCCTCCTCGAAGGTGGCGGTCGGGTAGTCGTAGGCGGTGAGCCAGGCGATCTTCTCGCCGGCGCGCTTCATCTCGTGCAGGTCGAAGAGACCTTTCTTGGCCATGGGTGTACCTCCTGGGGTGCGCGGTCGCGGTCGTGCCGCGGATTACTCTTCGTCGAGGACCGGCCAGCCGCCATCCTCTACGGACTCGGCGAGCACCAGCATGGTCTCAAGATTCAAGACGCCCGGGATGCGGGCGATGTCCACACGGATGAGCTGCCCGAGGTGGTCGAGGTCGCGCAGGGCGAGCTCCACGACCATGTCGAACTGCCCCGTGACGTGATAGCAAGCGCGCACGCCAGGGACCTCTTTGATGGCCTCCTCGAACTGTCGGATGGCCTTCTCGCTGTGCTCGTGCAGGCGGGCGACGACCAGCGCGCGGACGGTGATGTCCAGAGCGGCCGGGTCGATGATGGCGCGGTAGCCGCGGATGGCGCCGCTCTTCTCCAGGCGGCGGACGCGGCCGAGCATGGCGGACGGGGAGAGGCCGAGCTTTCTCGCGAGCGCGAGATTGGACATGCGTCCGTCCTCCTGAAGAGCCAGGAGGACTTCACGATCGAGAGCATCCACGCCTTCCCCCTCCCGGGAGCCGTTGGTCGTCAGAGCCGAGTATTCAGTCTGATGTTCTATCAGTCAAGCGCAGAAGTGAACATTCTTCCGCAGAAGTGCGGTAAAACGATTCGGATTGTGCGCCGAAGTCCAGGAGCGGGTGCCCCCGGGCGTCATCCGAGGTCAGTTGAGAAGGTCGGCGAGCGCTTCCAGGAGGGCGACTGCGTCGTCAACGACGAAGGCGTCGGCCTCCCGGGCGATCGGCGCCTGGTCGTCGGTGTCAACGGCGGCGATGAAACCGGCGCGCTCGACACCCCAGAGGAAGGCCGGCGCGCCCGAGGCCCCCGCGACGATGCACACGGCGGGGGCCGTGCGCGTACCCGAGACGCCGACCTGGCGGTCCGGGGGCGCCCAGGCGTTCATCACGACGGGGCGCGTGACACCGAAGGCGGCGCCCATCCGTGCGGCGGCGCCGGAGAGACGCTCCACGCCGCCGCGGCTCCCGGCGCCGCGGCCGGCGACGACGAGGAACTTCGCCGTCTCGAGGTCGCCCGTTGCCGGAGGGTCGAGCTGCTCGAGGTCCTGAAGAGGAGCCGGGTTGGAGGCGTCGTCCTCGCGGAGATCCGACTCGGCGAGTACATAGTGGTCTGCGGGCGGATCGCAGGCGGCGTCCGTCCACGCCGCGTCCAGGGTGACGTACCAGGGGCGCGGTCCGAGCTCGACGAGCGCGGTGAGGTGGTTCGCGAACGCCGCCCGCCGGCAGGTCAGGACACCCGCGGAGAGCGCCGCCGTCTGTACCCCGGTCAGCACGGAGCCGCCGCTGCGCGCCGCCAGGCGGGCGGCCAGTTCGGTCCCCAGCGGGCCGCCTGGGAAGACAAACAGGTCAGCGCCGCCTCCCGCCGCGAAGACGGCGAGGGCGGCGGCGACCAGGTCCGGGCGGTGCGGCGGGGTGCGGACCAGCCGCACGCTGCATGTGGGGGCATGGGAGAGTGCGGCGTCGCGTGCGGTGTCCGTCGCGCAAAGAACGTGGGTGACGGATTCGGCATGGGCGGCGTCGGCGAGCGCAATGCCGTCGCGGAGAAAGCCGCCGAGCGCCCGCCCGCGTCTCTCGGCGCCTCGCACCGTGGTGTCCAGGACGGCCGCGACACGGAGTGTCCGCGCGGCCGTCACACGGGCCCCAGACGCGCGCGCAGGTGCTGCTCGTAGAGCGCGCGCGCCTTCGCCTGGGCCGACGCGCCGGCGATCAGCTCACCAGCACGGCCCCGCTCGATGGTCTCGAGGCCGGCGAGAGCAGGTGCACCGTCCGCCGGCGATCCGACGCCGAGATCGCCCGCTGTCAGCTCCGAGACCGGATCGCCGCGGACGGCCAGCCGGTCCTTGAGTGTCGGCACGCGCAGCATGGAGACGACGGCGTTGCCGACGGCGAGCACGCACGGCGGCGTGACCGTTGCGCGAACAGGGCCGTCGTCGGGCGTGAAGGTGACGCGAAGACCGTCGCGCCCGGTCGCCTCGATGGCGGTCACCTCGGTGAGGCACGGCGTCCCCAGCGTCTCGGCTGCGAGGAACGGCACAATGCCGCTCTCGCCCGGTGCGCAGCGCGCGCCGAGGAGCAGAACGTCGCCGCCCAGCCGCCGCGTGCAGGCGGCGACCAGTCCGGCCGTGGCGACCGGAGCGAAGTCGAGGCCGCCGTTCACCCCGGCCGAGCCCGGGTCGACGCGCACGGCCTCGAAGCCGAGCGCCTGTAGAGTGGCGAGGAAGGGGCCGGCCTCCGGACCGCCCACCGTGAAGGCCGCGAGGCTCGTCTCGAGGCCGAGTCCGTCGCGCGCGTCGCGCAGGCGCAGCGCGAGTTCCAGTGCAGCCTCGTCGAACACGCCGAAGACGCGGCGCACGTAGCGAACGGCCTCGGCGCGCTCGTCGCGGCTGCCCGCCGTCGCCAGCCGCGTCCAGTCGGCGGGCCGCAGCGCGTCGAAGTCGGGCGTCACTTTGAAGGCGACCGCGATCCGCACGTGCGCTCCTCGTCCCCGGCGGAGCGGCCGCTGCCGGCCGCCGCCCCTCTCAGATCGGGAAGATCGTCCCCTTGTTCATGATGCCCTTGGGGTCGAACGCCGTCTTCAGCGTCTCCAGCATGTAGTAGGACGAACCGTACTCGTCCTTGACCCAGGGCGCTCGCGCCTTGCCCATCCCGTGGTGGTGGACGATGGACCCGCCGCGCTTGAGCGTCTCCTCGCAGATGATGCCGATGATCGGCAGGTAGTACTTCTCGGTCTCCTGCTCCGGCCCCACGCCGACCACGTTGAAGAAGTAGTTGAAGTACATGTTGGTGCCGTTGATGTAGCTGTGCGATGAGTGGCCGCCCATCATCGTGATATCGGGGATCTCGTCGATGATGCGCGCCTTCGCCGCCTGGTAGATGTCGTTGATCGAGCTCCAGTCGGCACTGATCTCGGTCGTTCGGTTCACGTTGCGCGTCTGCCGGATGCGTTCGTCCTCGGCGGTGATCTTGCTCGCGTCCCAGCACAGGTCGTTGAACCAGGTCTCGATGTATTCGCTCGGCACCCGGGCGCACTCGGGGTGCTTGTCGACGATCTCCTGAATGCCGTCGGCCGTTGCCTTGGCGATGCCGGCCGCGCCCTCGGCCATGAACAGCAGCACGCAGTCGTCCTCTGCGGCGAAGTGCGAGAAGTGGAGGCCGGCGTCGCCGGGGTCGTAGACCCGCGCCACCGAAGGCTTGTAGCCGTTGACCATGACCTCGCGCAGCACCTCGAAGCCGAGCTGCCATGTCCTTGAGCGTCCACCCCAGGAACCTGTTGTTCTCGGGGAAGTACGGGAACAGCTTGACGGTCACCTCGGTGATGAAGCAGAGCGCGCCCTCGTTACCGATGACGATGTGGCGGATGTCGGGGCCGGCGGCGCGCCGCGGGACGTTCTTGATGCGGCAGATCTCGCCGCCGGGGAAGACGGCCTCGAGCCCGACGACCATGTCCTCGATGCCGCCGTACAAGGTCGAGAACTGGCCGATGCTGCGCGTCGCGACCAGGCCACCGAGGTGCGCGACCGGTTTGGACTGCGGCGAGTGGCCGGTCGTCAGCCCGTGCTCGCGCACACGGTCCTCGAGCGCCTGCAGCGGCACGCCGCACTCCACCGTGGCCTGCATGTTGTACGGGTCGACGTCGATGATCTTGTTCATCGTCGACCCGTCGATGATCACAGAGTCCGGCACGGCGCTCTCGAGGCCGCCCTCGGTCGCCGTGCCGCCCGTTCTCGGGATGACGGTAACGTCGTTGAATGCGGCCCAGGTGAGGATGCCGGCCACCTGCTCCGCGTTCTTCGGCAGCGCCACCGCTGCCGGCACGGGCATCGTGTGCACGTCGAAGATGTTCTGCAGCTTGCGGAAGTTGTCGACGCTGCTCTCGACGAGGACGCGCTCGTCGGTGACGACCGCGTCCGGACCGACGACGCCGCGCAGGCCCTCCACGATGGCTTCTCTGCTCAGTGACATGTCAAGTTCCTTTGCGTGTCGCGGGCGGTCTGGTCCTCACTGGAAGATGGAGAACGATTGCTCGAGGATGGGGTCGGTGGCGTCGTGGATGGTGCGGTAGACGTTCACATTCATGCGCCGGTACACGTCGTGATTGGCCGCGTCGGGAGCGAACGACTCGCGGTCGCGCTTCATCGCCGCCGACGCGGTCGCGAAGTCGGGATACGCGCCCGTGGCCACGGCGGCGCAGATGGCGGCCCCCAGGCTGGCGCCGCTGCTGCCGGTGTTGCGCGAGGCTCGGATGCCGAACACGTCGGCGAAGATCTGCATGAACAGGGGGCTGGTGGAACCGCCGCCGGAGACGACGATCTCGCGGAGGTCGATACCAAGCTCGGCGCACATGCCGTCCACGTTCTCCTTCATCGTCAGGGCGATCGCCTCGAGGATCGAGCGGTAGACGTGGCCCCTCGTATGCCGCACATCGAAGCCGATGATCTCGCCTTTGCGGAAGGGCTTGTCTGTGGGCGCGAGCCAGTCGAGGACGGTCATGAGGCCGCAGCTCCCCGCAGGGACCAGCTCCGCCTCGCGCTCCAGGTACTCCTCGCGTGGGGTGTCCTGCGCCGCCGCCGCCGCCGCGAGCTCTGGCCCCAGAAGGTCCAGGAACCAGGTGAGAGTCCACATGCCGCGCCGTACGCCACCGCTCTCGTAGAGGTACGTGTTCGGGACGGCGGCGAAGTTGGTCCAGAAGTCTGACGGCGTCTTGCGGTTGTCGCGCCCGTGGACCATGGCGGCGATGTACGTGCCCAGCGAGACGAGGGCGGTACGCTCGTCGAGAGAGCCGGAGCCAAGGGCTTCGACGGCCTTGTCGTTGGCGGTGGTCACGACCGGCAGACCCTCCGGGATGCCGGTCGCAGCGGCCGCGTCGGCGGTCACGTGACCGGCGATATCGCCCGGCATCTGCAGCTCAACCAGCCATTCCGGGCGCATGTTGAACTGGGGGAACAGCGCGGGGTCCCACTGCCACGTGTCCGTGTCGATCGGCCACTGCAGGATGATGTTGTTGGCGGCGCTGTCACGGAACTGTCCGGTGAGACGGTGCGTGATGTACCCGGACGACGTGGTGGCGTAGGCGAGCTCGGGATCGTCCGGGATCCAGGGCTCGTAGGCGCGCGTGTCCATCCAGCTCATGACGGGTTCCAGCAACGAGCCGTCGGCCTTGAGGAACGTCTTGCAGCAGCGGATGGTGCACAGACCCACCCCGAGGATGTCCGCCGGGTCGCCGGGAAACTTGGTCATCGCTTCCCGGCTTGCCGCGACGATGGACTCCCAGAGGTCGTCGTCGGGGTGCACGGCGTACCCTTGCCCGGGGCGCTCCATTGGCAACAGCGTGCGCTTGGCCTCACAGACCACGTTGCCTCGAAGGTCGTAGATGACGACCTTGGTGCTCTGCGTGCCGTTGTCGATGCCGATGAGGTACTTGCCAGCCATCGTCGGGTTCCTTCCCGCCCTAGCGGACGAGATAGCCGCCGTCGACGGTCAGGATGTGTCCGTTGACGTAGTCGGACCCCTTGCCGGCGAGGAACACGGTGGCGCCCATGAGGTCGGCCGTATCGCCCCAGCGCGCAGCCGGGATGTGGTCGAGCACGCGCTGGTTGCTGACAGGGTCGCTGCGCGTCTGGGTGGTGATCTCGGTCGCGTAGTAGCCCGGCGCGATGCCATTGACCTGGATGTCGTACTCGGCGAGCTCGTCGCAGTAGGCCTTGGTGAACCCGGCGAGGCCGTGCTTGGTGGCCGCGTAAGCAGACGACCAGCGGCCGCCGAGGAACGAGAACAGCGAGCAGATGTTGATGATCTTGCCGGACCGCTGCGGGATCATGACCTTGGCAGCCTCGTACGCCATCTCGAAGGCGGCCGTGAGGTTCACGGCCACCGTGGCGTCCCACTGCTTGCGGCCGAAGTCCAGTACGGAGGCCATCGGGCAGATGCCGGCGCTGTTGACGAGGATGTCGAGGGAACCGAGCCGGTCGACGCAGGTGGCGACGATCTCGGCCGGCGCGCCCAGTTTGGTGATGTCCGCCTTCATGAACTCGTAGCGGCCGCCGCGTTCCTCCACGAGCGGTCCGGTGGTGCCGTCGTCGTCCATGATGCTGGGCACGAACAGGTTGGCGCCGGCCGTGGCGAGCGCCACGGCGAAGGCTTTGCCGAGACCCGTGTTGCCTCCGGTGACGATGGCGTTTTTCCCCTTGAGGGAGAAGTAGTCCATCGTGAAGTCGCTGATCTCCGTCACGGGTCTCTCCTTTGGTGCCGTTCCGTCGCTCTCGGGGCCGGAGTATTCGGCCGGAAGTTCATCAAGTCAAGCCGTCCGGAGAACATCGTGCCGCCGGGCAGCGTTCCAGCTGCATTTCTGGTCACATAGCCTTCTCGGGAGAGCAACATGGATTGCCGTCGTGCTGTCAGTTGGCCCGGCCACATGATCCTGCCGGGCAGGGGACATGGTCCCGGGGGGTGTGAGCCTTCGATGGTGCGATCGAAGGCTCCGACAACGGCGCCAACGAAGGCTCCGACCCCCAGACGATATGCCTTCCGGCCCGGGGTGGAGATTGCATCGGCGGATCGCCTTGGCCTTCAGTGCCTCACTCTGGTTCGAGCTCGTCGGGGAAGCCCGGCGCGCGCAGGTCCGTGCCCACCGCGTCCTCGAGCATCTTCACGACCATCGGTGACTGCGCGCCGCCGCCATACATCGCTCGCGCTCGAGCGAACTGCTGCTCGGTGACGCTGGCCAGCTCGAGCGGCACGCCGAACTCGCGCCCCATCATGTGCGCGAAGTGCAGGTCCTTGCGGACGAGGTCCATCGTGAAGTTGATGTTGTAGCTGCCGTTGAGGATCAGCTGGCCCTCGGTCTCGTGTACGAAGCTGTTGCCGGAGCTGGCCTTGATGACCTCCCAGGCCAGCGCGAGGTCGATGCCGCCCTTCTTGGCCAGCATCAGCGCCTCGCCGTCGGCCACCAGGTGGATGAAGGCGAGCATGTTGGTGATGACCTTGATCACCGAAGCCTGGCCGAGCTCGCCGATGTAGAAGACACGTCCGCCCATGGCGTCGAAGGCCTCGCGATGGCGCTCGTAGACCGCCGGCCTGCCCCCGACGAGCACGGTGATCATCCCGGCGGCGGCGCGGTGCACGCCGCCGGTGACCGGTGACTCGAGCGTCTCGATGCCACGCTCGGCGCCCATGGCGGCCAGCCGCTGGATCTCGTGCGCGTCGTTGGTGCTCATCTCGATCCAGGTGCCGCCGCTGGCCAGGCCCTCGAAGACGCCGCCTTCACCGGAGACGACGGCGTTCACGATGTCCGGCGAAGGCAGACAGGTGATGACCGTGTCGGAGGCCCTGGCCACATCGAACACCGAGTCGGAACAGACCGCGCCGTCCTTCTCCAGGTCGATTGCGCACGTTCTGTCGATGTCGTACACCGTGAGCGGGAACCCCGCCTTGAGCAGGCTGCCGGCAAGGTGCCTGCCGAGGGCGCCGAGCCCGATGTAGCCGATCCTTTGCTTCATGGGTCCTCCTCGTCACCCGCGGCGGGCTCGCCGCACGGTGTCTTCGTCGACGCGGCAGATCGCCGCGAGTTCGTCCAGGTGGTCGCCGTCGATGTACGCGGCCCTGGCTGCGTGTTCGGCGAGGGTGGTCTCGACGAGCTCGCAGGCGTGGGCATACTCGTCACCGTCGTCCTCGGCCCACTTCTCGTAGGAGAGCCGGTCGGAGATCACCGGCATGAAGTGTTCGCCGGCGCGGATGCGGCGGGCCGTGTCCTTCTGACCGAGGAAGCCGCCGCCGGGGCCCGCAGTCTGGACCGCGGCGGTCCCGATGGTGACGTCGGAGACCTCGACCGGCGCATTGAGCCGGCGCAGCATGCCGGCCATCTCGTTGTCGATCACCGACTGCGGCATCGACATCGTGTTGTGCGAGTCGATCAGCCCCCATCCGGTGACGATGTCCGGGCCTGCGCCGCACACGGTGGCCGCCTTCATCGCCTTCTCGTACCCGGCTTGGATGCCGGCGTACTTCGCGTCCGTGGAGAGTCCGGGGCACAGCACGGGGACGCCGATGTGATGGCCGACCTCCGTCGCCATCGCGGCCATGAGGCCGCTTTCGAGCGATCCCAGTGCGAACGTGGTGCGCAGCATGTCGAGGACGCCGGACCCGAAGCAGAAGATGAGGCGCGCGCCCGGCGCCGCCACCTGCAGCGCGGTCGCGATGCCGAGGAACTCGGCGAGGCCCTGCGTCACGGTCCCGGCGAGCGTGACCGGCGAGGTGGCCCCGGCAATGGTCATCGAGTAGACCTCGACCGGAACGCCGATACGCGCGAGCGCGGCATGCACGTCGAGGGTCGCGCCATCCACCTGAAGCGGCGATGCGGCGGTGCAGACGGTAGAGATGCGCGGGCGGGCGCGGAAGCGGTCGAGGTCGCCCGCCAGCGTCTCGCAGAGCTGCACGACCGCTTCGACTTCCGTCGGGCAGTCTACGAAGGTGACGTGCTTGCGCGTCTCCGTGAGCAGCGCAAAGTACTCGGTAAGTTCCCGCTCTTCGAGCGGGACGTCGGAGGCGCTCACCTGGGTCCACATGATGTCGAGGTTCGGCAGCTCGTCGAGCAGCGCCGTGCACTCACGCACGTCCTGCAAGGTGCTCGCCCGGCGCTCTCCGGTGCGGAAGTCGAGCGTCTTTGCCACGCATCCGCTGGGAGAGAAGTGGAACGGCTCGCCTTCGTCCAGGAGGACGTCGTCCGCCTCGGTCAGGCCGCCCATCAGGATGCCTCGCGGGCACTGCGCGAGGGCCCACTCCACGAGCTCGCGCGGGAGGCGCGTGACGCCCGTCGTGTCGTCCACGCTCGCGCCGCGCGCCGCGAGCTCGGGGAGGAGGGCAGAGCCGGCGAAGCGCATGCCCGTTTCGGCGAGCAGTTCCATCGCCTGATCGACGATCAGACTCCTCTCGGCATCGCTCAGCCACGTCGTGCGCGCTCTCATCGCCGCCATCCCCCGTTCTTGACATTGTGCGGTCGCTCAGTGGACTCTACACTAATTGACCGGTTGATTAGTGCGCCACCTGCCGTTCTTGCGGGGGCGTCCGCCAGGGAGGGAGCGTATGACGAACGAGGCAAGGGTGCCCACGCGCATGGGCGACGGCACCTTCACGCGGCTGACGCGCAGCGAGATCCGTGCCGATCTCATCGCCGGGTCGGAGGTGGCGGCCAAGCGCGCCAAGGTGCCGCCGCTGACCGACGACGAGATCGACCACCTGCTGGAGATCTACGCGTCGCCGTCGAGGTTCATGGGAGTCGATGTCGGCAACGAGATCGTCCTCAGCTGCGACGGCACCGGCATGAAGACCCACGCGACGCGCATCCAGGACCTGCAGTCCTACGAGCAGTGGATGGGCGCCGACCTGCTGGAACTCTGCGTCGGCGACTACTCGCTCAAGGTGGTGCGCACGATCCTCGCTTACGAGGCCCAGTACATGCACGACGCTCAGCTGTGCACCATCGCACCGCTGCAGTACGGCGTCATGCCCAACCTGGGCCTGTACTCCAAGCCGGACGGCCCCTGCGACAACTGGAACGAGCTGCTGCCTCTCGGCAAGATCCCCGAGGCGCGCGCCGCGGCGGAAGAGGCCGTGGAGATGGCCGTCGCCGACATGGTGAAGCTGGCCGACTCGCAGTGGGAGGCCGGCGCGGACGCGATCGACTGGGATACCACCGGCGCCTCCGGCGACCCGGAGTTCCTGGCCGCGCTGCGGGCTACCGCGATCATCCGCGAGAAGCACCCCGACATGGGCGTGCAGCTCGGCATGGCCGGTGAGTTCGTGCTGGGCATGCACGGCGAGCTCGAGTGGGACGGCGTGAGGCTCGCCGGCCTCTGGCCCAAGGA
This sequence comes from uncultured Thermoleophilia bacterium, assembly GCA_963775255.1. Taxonomy (GTDB): domain Bacteria; phylum Actinomycetota; class Thermoleophilia; order UBA2241; family UBA2241; genus CAIXSE01. The sequence continues at coordinate 141,768 of CAVZIA010000015.1, forward strand.
CCAGCTGCTGCTCGCGCAGAAGGCCGGCGCCACGATGTTCGGCCCCGTCGTCAACATCAACACCGGCAAGTCGCTCGCCTGGAACATGGCGCGCGCCATCGCGCTGATCAAGCCGTGCATGGAGGTCGCCGAGATCCCCGTGCACCCCAACGCCGGCATGGGCGTCGGCGGCGTGCCGATGTTCGTGCACCTGCCGTCGGACGCCGTGTGTCGCGCGGCCAAGTCCTTCGTCGAACTGCTGCACGTGGACGGGTTGTAGGTGGGCTCGGGCGATCCCCACGGGATGCACAACGCCCACGCGCAAGCCGCGAGCATCGGCGGTATTCGGGCAGCCGGAGATCTGGTTGCCCGCATGCAGATGACTCGGGGCATGCGCCTCAAGGAGGCCAAGCAGTACGTCGCCGACAAGCTCGGCGTCACCCCGTTCGATCTCTCGGACCCGGTGGTCATGACCGACGTCCGCAACGAGTACGGCTTCGGCCGCGTCCACAGTTACGCGATCAGCCAACCGTGGCAGGCCAACCAGATCGAGGCGAAGTTCAACATCGCCCGCGTGCTGGACGTGCCGATCAACAGCGTCGAGAAGTTCAAGGAACGCACGGCGGGAGGCTGAGCATGATCAGGAACCCGCGCGCGGGAGCGCGCAAGAGCGGCGGCTTCAGGCTCGAGGTGTTCACCGACGACGAGCTGCGTGAGATCCACGGCGCGACTCTCGAAGTGCTGTCGCTCACCGGCGTCTTCGTCGAAGACGACGAGGCCCGGGAGATCTTCGCGGCGGCCGGCGCCGAGGTCGACCGCGAGACGAACATCGTGCGCCTGCCGGCGCACCTTGTGGAGGACGCGGTCCGCTCGGCGCCCAGCACCGTCGTCATGTACGGCCGCGACCCGGCCCGCGACGTGGTGCTCGAGGACGGCCGGGTCGGATTCACCAACTTCGGCGAGGGTATCCAGGTCGTCGATCCGTACACCGGCGAGCTGCACGAGAGCCGCAAGCAGGACGTGGCCGACTGCACCAGGATCATCGACGCACTGCCGGAGATCGACGTCGTGGAGCGTCCGCTCGGCGCCCACGACGTGCCGCCGGACACGGCGGCGTTGCACAACGCCGAGGCGATCTTCAGCAACACCACCAAGCACGCGACCATCGGCCCGCTCTCGGGCTTCTGCGCTCGCAAGATGATCGAGATGGCGCAGGCGATCGCCGGCGGGGCGGAGGCGCTGCGCCGCCGCCCCATCCTGAGCTTCCTCACCTGCCCGGTGAGCCCGCTCAAGCTGGTCCAGGACGCCTGCGAGATCATCATCGAGGGCGCCCGCGCAGGCATCCCCGTCAACGTGCTCAGCATGGCGATGGCCGGAGGCTCGTCGCCGGTCTCGCTCGCCGGCACGCTCGTCACCCACAACGCCGAGGTGCTGTCCGGCATCACGCTGGCGCAGCTCACGCAGCGCGGCGCGCCGGTCATCTACGGCTCGTCGACCACAGCCATGGACCTGCGCTTCGCCAGCGCCTCGGTGGGCAGCCCCGAGTGCGGCATGATCGGCGCTGGTGTCGCCTGCCTGGCGCGTTTCTATCTGCTGCCCAGCTGGGTCGCCGGTGCGTAGGGCGACTCCAAAGTGGCGGACGCCCAATCCGGTCACGAGAAGACGATCACCAGCCTGCTGCCGGCGTTGGCAGGGGCCAACCTGATCTACGGGCTGGGGATGCTGGAGTCGGGCGTCACCATCGATTACGCGCAGCTGGTCATGGACGCGGAGTTCGCGCGCATGGTCAAGTTCTGCGTGCCGGGGATCCCGGTCACCGACGCGACCCTCTCGGTCGACGTCATCAACGAGATCGGACCCTTCAAAGACTTCCTCTCACACGAGGACACCTACGCGGGCATGCGCGGGCAGTCGTCGTCCAAGCTCATCGACCGGCGGGTCCGCGAGGAGTGGGCCGCCGCCGGCTCGACGACACTGTACGACCGCTCGCTCGCCGAGGCCCGGCGGATCCTCGAGACGCATGTGCCGACGCCGCTGCCCGATAGTGTCGCGGCAGAACTTCGTTCGATTATCGAGGGTGCAGAGAGAGAGTTAGGCGTGCGCTGACGCGCGAGACGGTGTAGTGTTCGGCGAGGCGGCCCCCGGCGCAGCAGCGGGGCCGCCTCGACGGCAATTTGGCTTCGGGAGAGACCATGGCAGACAGCAGCAAGGAGGTCGGCGCCGGTCGCGTCAGCTTCCTCACGGACGAGCAGAAGCGGCGCATCTACGACACGGCGCTCGGCATCCTCTCCGACATCGGCATGGTCGTTCTCCACGAGGAGGGCGAACAGGTGATGCTCGACGGCGGCTGCACGAAGGACGCGGACGGTATGGTCCACGTGCCGTCCGCCCTCGTCGAGCAGGCCCGCCAGTCGGCGCCGGCGAGCTTCGCGGTCTACGACCGCGCCGGCAAGGCGGCCATGGACCTCGGCGGCCGTCGCTCCTACTTCGGCAACGGCTCCGACGTCATGCACCTGCTCGACCTGGAGACCGGGGAGCGCCGCCTCGGCAAGATGGAGGACGTGGCCGAGGCGGCCCGCCTCTGCGACGCGTTGCCCGAGATCGACTTCGTCATGTCGGGCGCGTGGCCGGACGGTATGGACGCCGGCGAGGCGTACCCCAGGCAGTTCCGCGCAATGATCCGGTCGACCACCAAGCCGCTGGTGATGACCGCCGGCGGGGTCCAGACGGTCGAGCCAATGTGGCGGATGGCCTGCGAGGTCCGCGGCGGCGAGCAGGCGCTTCGCGACAAGCCGTACTTCATCATGTACAACCAGCCGGTCAGCCCGCTGAAGCACCCCTTCGAGACGGTCGACAAGCTGCTCTTCTGCGCCGACAAGGGCGTGCCGTCCACGTACTGCCCGTCGCCGGTCGCCGGCGGCACGGCGCCGATCACGACCCCAGGCCAGATCACGCTCGGCATCGCCGAGGCCTTGTTCGGCCTGGTCATGCACCAGATCCGCGCTCCCGGCGCGCCGTTCGTCATTGGCCAGGGTCCCAACACGCTCGACATGGCGACCTCCCAGTCGTCCTACAACTCCCCTGAGTTCATCCGTGCGTACGCGATGGAGGTCGAGATGGCCAAATGGCTGGATATCCCCAACTGGGGGTTCAGCGGCCACACCGACGCGCAGGTCGTTGACGCCCAGGCGGGCATGGAGGCCGACGAGATCACGAAGCTGTCCATGCAGCTGGGAGCCAACCTCAATCACGACGTCGGTTACATGGACTTCGGGCTCTCCGGCTCGCTCGCCGAGGTCGTGCTGGTCGCCGAGTTCATCTCACGGGACCGGCAGCTGCTCAAGGCTATAGAGGTGGATGACGAGGAGCTGGCCGTCGACGTGCTCAAGGCGGTCGGGCCCGGCAACGACTTCCTCGGCCAGCGCCACACGCGCAAGCACCTGCGCGAGAACCAGTGGCGCGCCAAGGTGCTCAACCGCGCCAGCTACGATCGCTGGCTCGAGGGCGGCGGACTCGACGCCACCCAGAAGGCGACGCAACGGGCGAAGGACCTTCTGGCGTCGCACGAGGTCGCGCCGCTGCCGGAGGGTCTGGCGGCGCGGCTCGACGCGGTGGCGCCGACGTCCTGACGCCTGGGCGGCGCCGGTCTGACGGCCGCAAGCGCGCGGCGAGTGCGCCCGTCGGGTAGTCTGCACACATGGACACGCTCATCGCGGGCCTCGCCCAGTACGGGTTCATTCTCAGCTTCATCGTCGCGTTCGTGGTGTGGCTGCGTCTGCCTCGCCGGCAACAGGTGGAGCTCCTCGTGGCCGGGGTGATCGGCGGCGTGGTCTGCCTTGTACTCATCAAGGCCGCGGGCGCCGTGTTCTACGACACGCGGCCCTTCGTCGTCCAGCACATCGCGCCGCTGTTCCCGCACGCCGCCGACAACGGGTTCCCGAGCGACCACACGGCCGTCACGATGCTCGTCGGGTTCTGCGTGCTCGTCGTCTCGCGGCGCTGGGGTCTGGTGCTGCTCGCGATCTCGCTGCTGGCTGGTCTGGCTCGTGTGCTCGCCCACGTGCACTCACCGTTGGACATCGTCGGCGCTGTGGTGATCGGCGCGGCCACGGCCGCGGTCGGGTGGCTGCTGGCGAAGTGGGTGGTCGCCCGCTGGATCGCGCCACGCTGGCCGGCGCTCACCTCCTCGCCCGAGCCGCCGGCGTAAGACCCGGCCTCAGTCTGCCGGGACGGTGCGGCCGATCGCCCACTGCCGCAGGAAGCTGATGCGTTCCCGCGCGGTCGACGCGATCGGCGGCGTGCGCCGCAGCTCGTCGAGCAGCAGCGCGGTCGTAAGCGTCAGGCCTGCTGCGAAGGCGGTGTACAGCGCCGAGACCACCACCTGCTCGAGCTCGGCGCCGCTGTAGCCCTCGCTTTCCCGTGCCAGCGCCTGGACGTCGAAGTCCTCCGGGCGCTGTTTGCGCTTGCGCAGGTGGATGGCGAGGATCGCCGCACGCGCGGGCTCGCCGGGCAGGTCTACGAAGAACGTCTCATCGAACCGGCCCTTGCGCAGCAGTTCGGCCGGGAGGCGCTCGACATCGTTGGCGGTCGCGACCACGAAGACGTCGCCGTGACGCTCCTGCAGCCATGACAGGAACGTCCCGAGCACCCGCTGTGAGGTGCCGCCGTCCTGGTCCGCTCCGCCGGCGGCAAACGCCTTCTCCAGCTCGTCGATCCAGAGCACGAGCGGCGCGAGCTGGTCGGCCAAGCCCATGGCCTTACGAAAGCGCGCCTCCGTCTCGCCGATGTACTTGTCGTAGAGCGCGCCGGGGTCGAGTCTTATCAGCGGCAGGCTCCAGGCGGCGGCCACGGCCTTGGCGCAGAGACTCTTGCCGCAACCGGGTATGCCGACGAGCAGGACTCCGCGTGGGAACTCCAAGCCGAAATCCGCCGCTTTGCCGGGGTCCTGCATGAAGAGGCGGCGCTTCTCCAGCCAGCCTTTGAGCGTGGCGAGCCCGGCGATCTCGTCCAGCGATTCCACGGACGCGACGTACTCGAGGAGGCCGTCTCGCTCGACCAGGTCGCGCTTGGCCTCGGCCACGCGGGCGATGTCTGCGGAGTCGAGGCGACCGTCCTCGACCATGACACGCGTCAGCAGACGTTCCGCCTCGGAGAGCGCGAGCCCCCGGAGGTTGGCCAGCAGGCGGTCGCGGTCGGCGGGCGTGAGCTCGATCACCATCGCCATGCGCGCGGAGACGTCGGCGGCCGTGCGCTCGAGGAGGCTTGCATAGTCCTGGGCAGTGGGAACAGGGATGTGGACGTCCCCGACCACCGCCTGTAGCCCCTCTGGCAGGTTCGCGCGGTCACCGGTGAGGAGGACCGCCCCCGAGCGGCCGGCCAGCCGGCCGGCCGCCTCGCGCAGTACGTCGGCGATCTCCGGTCGCGCCAGGTCCGGCAGCAGCCCAAAGAAGAGGTACAGCGCCGGCAGGTCCGAGGCGATGACGTGGTCCAGCGCGGTGCGCGGGTCCTGCGTGCCATAGATCACGCTGTTCTCCCCTATGCGGCGCAAGCCCATGGCGCGGCGCCACACGAAGAGCGGGCGCGCGAGACGGGCCGCGGCGCGGCTCACGATGCCCTCGGCCCGCTCCTCCTCGCCGGTGTCGAGCAGCAGTGCGCCGTAGCGGGAGCGGACGAGGAGTTCGACGTCGTGGATGGGGTCCTGGTCCATCTAGAGCCTCGCGACCGGGAGCAGTTCGATGGCGTCGGCGCTGCAGCCGGTCTGGCAGAGGCCGCAGCCGCGGCACTTCTCCGCCGTGAGCTCCGGCCGGCCGTCATGGCGGGCGTCGATCGCGTCGAAGGGGCAGCGCAGCGCGCAGCGGCCGCACTTCCTGCAGGTGTCGAGATCGATGGAGGCGACGTGCCGGCGCACCGGCCACACGTCGCCCATCCCCAACCGCGCGCCGGCGAGGTGGGGGTAGCAGCAGTCGGTGCAGCAGTTGCAGATGGAGGTCGCCGCCCCGGGGTCACCGGCGTAGTCCGAGGTGTGCATCAGCCCGGCCTTGTCGGCGGTGTGGAGGATCTGGACGGCCCGTTCTCTGGAGATCTCCCAACCCACGCCGCGGTCGTTCTCGAACCGCAGGCACACATCCTTGGGCTTGCGACACCTGCCGACGATCGCGCGGCAATCGCACGGCCACAGGTAGATGTGCTCCTGGGCGTGCAGGATCGACTCGGCCTCAGGGAGCAGCACGTAGCTGTAGTTCGCCGCGTAGGAGTCGTTCGGCCGTCCGTCACGTGCGCTCTCGACGTCGACGCGGATCGTCTCCGCGTAGTGCTCGACCTCCCAGTCGGCAAGCTGCCGATGGACCGCCAGCGGTACGTCCATCCAGCCCTCGAACATGGCCCAAAACTCGAGGCGCTCGTGCAGGTCGGACGGCGCGTACGCGCCGGCCTCGTCGCGGTCCAGCACAGCGCGCCGGTAGGCGCGCTCCAGGCGGTCCAGCGCGACGGCGGAGACGTCGGCGGCCGCGGCAATCAGGACCAGGTCCACGTCGTCATCGTCGTAGAACCGGTCGAGCCACGGGAGGATGAAGTCTGGTGCGCCGATGGCCTCCCCGAGGTCGCGCAGCCGAGCCGTCACCTCCGCAGGCGCACCCGTCCCGGTGCTCGTCCTGTCGGTCTTGTCCACGCAAGCTCCTCTCGTGCTTCGGCGCTCCGGTGCATGGTACGACATCGCCCGGCGGTGCGCGCCCCGGCGCTGCGCTACGATGGGTCTCGTGGACGGCACCGGTGAGCTCATGCGGCACGACCCGGAGACGTGGCCGGAGGATGCAGGCACCGGCCACGCCGGCGAATCCGGGATGACCCGGCGCGGATTTCTCGCCGCGGCGGGCCTCGGCGCCGCAGTGCTGGTCGCCGGCGGCATCGTCTGGCGGATGGCGCCGTGGCAGGACTGGCTCGGGGCCGCCGGTGACGCGGTCGGCGTGGACGTGCCCGGCGTGTCGCAGGTCACCAAGCGCGACTTCACGCTGGACTCCGGCTACGTGGAAGAGCCGGTCGGCTACAGCATCGCCTGGCCTCCGGGGTCGGAGCCGGGCGACCCTCTCCCCGCGTGCTTCGCCCTTCCGGGCCGCGGCGGCGCGCCGCCGATGGGGTTCGCCGACTTCGTCGCGGCGGGGATGCGCAGACACCAGTCGCCGCCGTTCGCCGTGGTCGGCGTCGGCGGCGGCGTCTCGTACTGGCACCGCCGCAAGACCGGCGAGGACCGTCTCAGCATGCTGCTGAGGGATCTGGTCCCTCTCTGCTCCCGCCGGTACAACCTCGGCGGCGGCGGGCGCGGGCGCGCCATCATCGGCTGGTCCATGGGCGGGTATGGCGCCCTGCTGGCGGCGGAGACGGAGCCGAGACTTTTCGCCGCTGTGGTCGCCGTCGGACCCGCGGTGTGGACCAGCTACGACGCGATGATGCTGGGGCCGCGTGACGCTTTCGACGACGCGGCCGACTTCGCTGAGTACGACGTGATCGCGCACGCGGACCGGCTCGCCGGCGTACCCGTGCGCGTCGACTGCGGTACACGCGACCCATTCTACGGCTACGTGACGTATCTCAGGGCGGCGCTGCCCGAGCCCGCCCACGTGCTCTACGGCAACGGCGCCACGACTACGACTTCTTCCATCGGGTGGCGCCCGCCGACGTGCGGTTCATCGGGCGGGCGTTCCGCTAGGTCCGGCGTATCGCCAGGCCGCTCACCACCTGTAGTCCCAGGAGCGCTTCACCTTCGGCCCGCCTTTGGGCGTGTACACCACGCTGAACCTATGCGTGCCCACGTCGGTGTACGGCGCGCGGAACACGAAGGCCACCGTGGCTCCGTGCGGCGAGTAGCGCAGGATGCTGGCGGGCTTGTCGAGCTCAGGCTCCTTGCCGTTCACGGTCACGTGCCAATCCTCGGCCTTCATGGTACCCGGCTTTGCCGTGGCCACGTTCACCTGGACGAATCGGCCGTTCCAAGGCGGTTCGGACGCGGCGTCCTTGGGAACCCCTGCGATGATGCTGGTCCTGAGGGGCGCGGACGTGGAGTCTGCGACGGCAGAGCCGGACGATTCGCATGCCGCCATGGAGGACGCCGCGACCAGGGCGAGCGCGGCGGCCAGCGAGAGGCGCCAGAGACGGCTGAAAGTCCGCCGGGGGTCCTGTGCTCTGTGTGCACACTCCGCCGTGGAATGAGGTGTCCTCAAGGGTTCGCGGGATGGGCCCGTCATGGGCCGGACTCTACCGCAGTGCGCGGCCCCGGGGGCACGCTGAATCGCAGGTGTGCCACTCGCCCGGCGCGGCCGGTCTCCACGAGCTCGAGGGCGCCGGTCCATCTCCGCGTCCCAGGCGGGGACGTCCGCAGCCGGTTGTCGCGACGCCACGATCGCGTCGTCGTGCGTGAGTGACCGGGAAGAACTGCATGCGCTCATTGTGCTCCACGCGTTGCCGAGCCAATCGTGGGGTACCTCCTTCTCACGCGCCCGCTTCGGGTCGGCGCGCCCAAGAGCAGAGAGGAGACGACGATGGACAACCTGATCGTCTGGGTGGACATTCCCGTGACTGATCTCGAGCGGGCGATGAAGTTCTACGGCGCTGTGCTCCAGCGGCCCTTCGTGACCATGCCGGGCATGGACAGCATCGCGCTTCCGGCCCCCGACCATCCGCCGAGCGAGAACGACGGCGGTGCGCCGCCCGGGCCCATGCCGGTGGCATTCGATCTCGTCAAGACGGACCACCAGAGGCCCAGCACCGACGGCTGCACTGTCTACCTGAACGCCGACGACGACCCGGATGCGATGATGCAGCGTGCCCTCGAGGCCGGCGGAGAGGTCATCAACCCCGTGCAGGACATGGGTGAGATGGTCGGCTGGATCGGCCACTTCAAGGACTCCGAGGGCAACATGATCGGCGTGCACAAGTCGCACGCGTAGACGCGCGGCCGGCGCGCTTGCGCGCCGGCCGGTCCGGTGGGCTCAGCGCTCGGGTTCGAGCCGGATCGAGAGCGGCTCCTCGAACCGGCGCGTCGTGACCCCGGCCAGCCGGAACATGGTCCTGGACGCATCGTCGGTGTCCGTGTCCCGGTATTTGTCGGAGAGGTACACCACCTCGTGGATGCCCGCCTGGATGATCGCCTTGGCGCACTCGTTGCAAGGGAACAGCGTGGTGTAGATGGTGCAGCCGGCGAGATCGGCGCTGTTGCGGTTGAGGATCGCGTTCAGCTCCGCGTGGCAGACGAACGGGTACTTGGTCTCCAGCGTGGCGCCCTCCCGGGCCCAAGGCAGCTCGTCGTCCGAGCAGCCGGTCGGGAACCCGGAGTAGCCCACCCCGACGATGCGGCGCCTGGCGTCGACGATGCAGGCGCCGACCTGGGTGTTGGGATCCTTGCTGCGCTGGGCCGAGAGCAGCGCGACGGCCATGAAGTACTGCTCCCAGGAGAGATACCCCTCGCGCTTGCCGGGCGGGGCGGTCAAGATCGCACTTCCTTCAGGCGCCCTCTGATGCGTCCCAGCTCTCGGAGTACTGCCCGTCCCAGGCCTGCTGGTCCTTGGCGGCGTCGCGTCGGCGCATCAGCCGGAGATAGGTGATCGGGAGGATGCCCACGGTGTTCAGCACGAGGAGTGCGACGAACCAGACAGGCTGCCGTCTCTTGCCCGCCTGCCAGAGCGCGAGGCCCTTCCAGGCCAGGTCCCAGACGGCGGCGACTCCGACGACGGCGCGTGCCCACCTGGGCAGTTTCCGGCCGGCTTGCAGGATCCCCATGACCCTCTCCTTCGTGTCGTGCGTGGGCTACTTTCGCGCGATTGCCGCGGAGAGCCGTTCGATCCGGTCGACCTCCGCGGCGCTCAGCTGAACGTTCATGGCGGCTGCGGACTCGGTCGCGTGCTCGGGCCGCGATGCGCCTGGGATGGCCACGACGGCCTCGCCGTAGTACGTGACGAGCCACGCCAGGGCGACCTGGGCGGGCGTGGCCCCATGGTTCTCTCCCACCGCGCGAAGCTCGTCAATGAGCGGCGCCGTGCGCGCCAGTCCCTTCGGCGTGAGGTACTTGCCGGATCCACCGAGCGGCGAGCGGCGCCCCCACGACAGCGCCTTGACGCGTGAGGGATCGTCGTGGAACCGGCCCGTGAGGATGCCCTGCGCCAGCGGCGAGTAGGCGATGAGAGTCACTCGGTGCTCGCGCGCCAGGTCGAGTACGCCGTTGGTCTCGATGCTGCGCTCCAGCAGGTTGATGCGCACCTGGTTGGAGGCGAGGGGCAGTCCCTCCTTCTGCAGCGCCGCGCCGGCCTGAGCCATCTTCTTCGCCGAGAAGTTGCTGACGCCGATGGCTCTCGCCTTACCGGTGTGCACCAGCGCGGCCATCTCGCGCATCTGCGCCGCGACCGGCGACCGGCTCCACGGGATGTGGACCTGGAACAGATCGACGGGGTACGGGGCGAGGCACTCGATGCGCTCGTCGATGTTGCCGCGGATGTCGCTCGCCGGCTTGAGGATCGGCAGCCACTTGGTCGCCACGACGACGTCGCCAGGCTCGACGTCCGCGTGCTGCAAGCCGGCGGCGAGGGCGCGCTCAGAGGCTCCCTTGCCGTAGGCCTCGGCGGTGTCGTACCAGGAGATCCCGCCTTCGAGTGCGGCCGCGACGATCGCGTCCATGGTCTCCCGGTCGAGCACCGACCACATCATGCCGGTCATGCCTTTGCCCTGCTGCATCTGCCAGCAGCCGAGGCCGATGGGGGTGATCTTGAGGCCGGATCGGCCGAGGTCGCGCATCTCCATTGTCGAAGCCTACACCGAGCACGTCATCTGCGGTCAGGGCGGCCACATGACGGGAGCCCAACGTCTGGCGCATGACCTGCGCCGGCTCAGTCTGAGGTCACTCCAGGGCCGTTGGTCGCGTCAGGTTGATGCGCTTGTTGGACCGGCCGCCATGTTCGCCCGCCACGCTCACAGCAAGGTCACCTTGCCGCCGCCGACGCGATTCCCGGTCGTACAGTACCGCGCGCCGGAGCCCTGGATCTAGCCGACGATGCTGTAGATGGAGTATGCATAGGTCCCAGCCGGAACGTCGACAGAGGCGTTCCCCCCTTCCGCCTGCCCGTCGTCTCCATGGCTGATGCGGAGGAGTTCACGCAGTGAGGGCCTGGGGGCAGCCGGCGAGCAGCGTCCCGGCCAGGGCGAGAAGGGGCGTGATCACCAAAGCCGCTGCCCGCATTGTCGGCCGACCTCCCGCCGTTGCTTGGCCCGACGCCGGCGCATGACCGCGCCGCGCAGCGGCGTCGGCTGCGCACGCCGGCTCATCACCTCGGCATCAGTGCGAACACACCCCAACCCAGGTACTCACGGGTGAAAGCGGCATAACGCTCGGGTTCGGAGATCAACTGAGCTCTCACGTCTTCCGCAAGTTCGTCGTCGGGGTTGGCTTCGAGCCAGCGGCGCATCGTGAGCCATTTGGCCGCCTCGTATCTGTCCCAGCCATCTTGGTCGGCCACGACCATCTCCACGACGTCGTGGCCAAGCCGGCCGAAAGACGCGAGGAGTCCTGGAAGCAAGAGGAAGTCGGAGATCGAGTCGGCACCACACCCCTTGGCGACCTCCTCCGTCGGCGGCGGCTGTCGCCAGAAGGGCTCGCCGATGAGCAGCATCCCTCCTTCGCGCAGGCTCCGCGCCAGAAGCGCGAGCGTGCCGGCGACGCCCTCGCCAATCCACGTGGCTCCGACACAGGCTGCCACATCGACCTTCTCGCCAGAGACATAGCCGGCAGCATCGCCGTGGATGAACTTGACCTGATCGGCGACGCCGAGTTCCTCAGCGCGCAGTCTCGCTTGTTCGGTGAACGACTCGCTGATGTCGATGCCGGTGCCGACGACGCCGTGATCACGCGCCCAGGTGCAGAGCATCTCCCCCGAACCGCTGGCGAGGTCGAGCATCCTGGCCCCCGACTCCAGACGCAGCGCCGCGCCGAGGGTGGCGAGCTTGCCGGGGGTGATGGGGTCGTGGATGCGGTGAGCGGACTCAGTGATGTTGAAGATCCGAGGGATGTCCATTGTGGAAGAGCTCCTTGCGGGTGTGAGTAGGCTCGGTCTCAGCCCGACGCACCGCGGAAGAGCCGCGAGCGCCGCGGCCATGCCTTGCGGCGACGCTTTGGCCAGCCAGCTTGACCCAGCTTGTCGGGCAATCGCGTCAACGCCCGAGGACGATGTCGATGCCGAGCAGCACGAGCTCGAGCTTCTTTACGGGCAGGGCGCCGACGCGCTCGGTGAGCGCCCCGCGGTCGAGGGTCACGAGCTGCGAGACATTGGCCACGGAATCCTTGGGCAGACCGGTAATGCGCGCGCTGAGGAGGACGTTGCCGGGCGCCTCGGCCCAGCGCAGGTTACTTGTCAGTGCGACGCAGACGACGGTGGCGATGCGGCTGCGGTTGTAGGCGTCGCCTTGCACGACGACGACGGGGCGGCGGAAGCCGGGCTCAGAGCCGGAGGGCTCGGCCAAGTCCGCCCACCAGACCTCGCCCTTGGAGGTCACCAGTCGGAACGCTCCAAGGTGCGACGCGCGGCGGCACCAGCGAAATCGCTGCGGCAGCCGACCTCGTCGCAGAGGCGATCCAGGGTCTCGGTGACGCTCTCGGCGGAGTGGCGGGCAACGTACTCACGCACCGCGTCACCGTAGAGGCGGCTGCGCGATTTCTTCAGCTCCCGCGCCAGCTCCTCGGCGTCGGCGAACAGGTCGTCGGGTATGGAGATCGCCGTCTTCATACCGTGAGTATAACCAGAGACTGCGGAAATGCAACGGCCCGACGGTAACGTCCACCCTGCGCTTCGGATTCGCCACGGGTCGCCGTGGTATGCCAACGTCCTGCGCATAACCTGTGCGCCGTGTCGCTCCAGTGTAATTCGGCCCTTCGGCGCATCAGGTTGATGTGCTTGTTCGGCGGGGAAAGACCGTCAAGGAGAGCGGCCCGCGCGAAGATGGAGAAACCGAGATGCGACGGCGATTGCGAACGTACATGGGTTTCAGCATTGCGTGGTTCATCGCTTGGGCGATAGTCCTTGCCTTGGTCGTCGCCGTCGACCCGAAGAACAGCCAGCGTGTTGCCCTGCTGGTGTTCGCAGGGTGGCTCGTCGGCTGGTTCGCTGCCACGGTCGGTCGCTACCTCTACCCCCCGCCCAAGAAGCGGCGCCCGTCCGCGTGACGTCTACTTGGGGCGCCACGGGCGGCTAGCTTCAGACCGGGCACGCCAAGACAGCCTTACTGACATGCAGTATGAGAACTCTCCGTCCAACGCACCGCGCACGACTTGCGAGCGCGCCGGCCTGCCGTGAGGCCGCCGATGCCGCGGCGATCCAGCTTGATCCGCTTGTTAGTCACTCCCAACATCCTCCGGCTCGCCGGGGAGCTGGGGCCGAGTACCACGCCGCAACCACCCACACCGCGTCATCCTTGACTCGGTAGAAGAAGCGGTAGGGAGCGACGACGACCTCGCGGAACGGCAGGTCGGGGAACTCAGGCAGCACGCGCCCCGACTCGGGGTAGTCGGCGAGCCGGGAGAGCGAGGCCTCGGCACGATCGCGCAGGCCGCGGGCAGCTGCGGGGTCGTCGGCAGCGATGTACGCGAGCGCCGCGAGGAACTGCTCGCGGGCCGAGGGCGTGAAGAGGACCCTGCGGCTCACGGCCTGCCGAGCAGCTCGTCGGCCTCGGCGAGCACGTCGGCGAGCGCGTGGCCGGTGTCGGCCTCGATCTCAGCCTCGCCTCGTGCGAGCAGGCGCAGGATCTCGAGCTCGTGCTGTGTGCGCTCGTAAGCCTTGGCGCTGACGACGACGGCGGTCGCGCGCCCACGCTGGGTGATGAACACCGGCTGCTGCGTGTCGGCGGCGCGCCTGACGACGCCCGAGGGGCGAGATGTCACGACCGGCGTGGAACGGCACCGTAGTCGTGCGGCCGTCGGGATGCCGGAACTGCTTGTGTGAGCCGCGCTGGCGGACCTCTGCGAAGCCGTGGGCCTCGAGCAGGGCTACGACCTGCCGCGGCTTGAGGACCGGCAGGCTGCCCACGGCAGGTCAGGCGACCTGGATAGTGCGCACGTCGACGAACTCGGACTCGAGTGACGGCTCGCCGTCCTCGAGCAGCATCTCGATGACCTCGCGCAGATTCTGCTGCAGTTCGTCGATGTCGGCGCCCTGGCTGTGAGCGCCGGGCCAGCCGGCACGTAGCCGACCAGTAGGTTGGTCTCGGGGTCGCGCTCGACGACGAAGGTGTAGGAACGCATGATGACGCCTCCTTGCGACCCCTCTACGATAGCCAGCCTCAGGAGAGGACGCCAGACCTATCGCCGAACGTCCACCCAACGTACCGCGGATAAGCTGCGAGCGTTGCGGCCACGTCTTGCCGCGACGCTTTGGCGAGACAGCCTGATCCGCTTGTTGGGCAGCGGCGCCTCCATCAGACATCGGCGCACAGTGCCGCGAGTTTCCTCGCTGTATTGACGTTCCGCGTGGTCATCCGGCCATAGGAGCTGTGCCCCACGATCTTCGTGATATGGCTACGGTTGTAGTTCTCTCGCTTGATGTTCCAGACGATGGCCCCAGGCGCATAGAAGATGCTCATGAACTGCCTCTTGACCGGCAGTTCCGACACGAGACTGGGCTTATCGACATCACTGAACAAGTACGCGACGTAGGTCTGTTCACCGTCGTTGCTCCCCCACTCGCTCGGTATCGCCTCCGCAATCGCGATCACCTCCGCCGACGTCTTCACCAACGTTGGGATGCTCTCGCCAAACGCCCGCTCAAGCTCGTCTTCGATCAGTTGCGTCAGGTGGGAGGCGCCCAGAGCTGAGTCAAATAGCACGTTCCCGGAGTTCAGGTAGGTCACCACATCGCCGAGCCCGAGTCCCTCAAAGAGAGCCCTCAAGGTCTTCATGGGCACGCGAGGGCCCTTGCCGACGTTGATACCGCGCAACAAGGCGACGTACTTCAAGGGTGCCTCCACCACTCTTCGCACGACCGAGCGTCCACCAGCAGCATCAGCTCAGTCGCGCCATCCGCTCCGTCTGCACGCTTGCGTGCCCAACGCCCGGCGCATAACCTGTGCCGCGCAGCGGCGTCGTGGTTGATGCGCTTGTTGGGCACCTTGCTTGAGCAGCACGTCATAGGGGTGGCGCCCACCATGCCAGTTAGAGCACCCTCAGCGTATTCCAGCCGATTTGGACCTGCTTGTTGCCGGTGTTGTCTCGCGCAATGACCTGCCAGCGGTACCTACCTTTGGGGAGGGAGATCTTCCTTGTGCATGCGAGCCGCTTGTTGATGGGCTGGAGCACAAGGGAGAACGATTTCACCTTCTTGCCGCTGCGGTTCCGGATGACGATGCGCACGTAGTCCTTGGCGCTTCCCGAGTCACTCACGCGATACCTGAAGGTCGCCTTGCTGAGGGGCTGCACCCGGATGGCGTTGACAGCCCTTGTCTTGGGACCGACGTTATCGAGCGCCCAGTGCACGTAGCTGGCTGACGTGCCGGTGGTGTCGTTGCCCTGCGCATCCACATAGCGCATGCCGATGTCATGCACACTCGGAAACGCGCCAAGGAGCGTGTACTGCACCGTCCCGACGATGGGAGCCCAGTCGAGGCCGTCGATCTTGTACTGGCCGATCCAGCCGGAGTCGTTGGACTCGGAGAAAGTGATGTTGGGCCCGACCCAGGAGCAGTGCCTGGCGTTTGCCGCATCGTAGTAGGAACCAAAGCCCGGAGATGCTCCAAGAGAGATTCCGTTGGCCCATGCGCTTGCCGGGAACAACAAAGCCGACGTCGCCAGTGCGGCAGCTAGCAGTCGCGTTTTCATGTCCGCCCTCCAACCTTGGACATCGTCAGAATGGAACGCGGCGTCATCGCTCCCCCACTGCGTGTGCCCAACGCACCGCGCGTAACCTGCGCGGGCTGCGGTCTGAGATTACTACACAGACCGTTGACCGCGTCAGGTTGACGCGCTTGTTGGGCAGCCCGGGCACAGCGACGGGTTCGTCAGCGACGACGAGCACCGTCACTCCTCGACCATTTGCGGCATCGGCGAGAAGTGGGATCTCACCACTGTCGCGATGGTCTCCTGATCGAACGTCGACGCGGCGATCGCGTCACCGGCGAGAGCGAGGATACGCTCCGCGTCACCCCAGGTGCGCCACATGGCGTAGTCATCGTCGCGAGCGACGCCGGTGGCCCTCGCCAAGACGTGGATCCAGTTCTCCACCATGATGTCGAAGCGCCCCGCGTCCGGCAGGAAGACGTGATGGCAGTAGTGGCAGACATCGATCAGCAGGTCCGCTCCCGTCTCGCGAGCCTCCTCGAGGCGTGCATCGCGGACCTCCGCGCCCACGGAGGGGAACCACGTGAAGGCGCCGGACCCGCAGCAGACGGTCCCTGACCCGCTTCTCGGCATCTCGACAAGGTCCAGTGCTGCGACGTCTCCAAGGAGCTGCCGTGGACCCTCGAGGTCGAGCCCGGTGAAGGCCGCCTTGCACGCCTCGTGGAGGGTCGCTCGCACGGGGACGGGCTCGGCGAGGTCCAAACGGTCTGATCGCTCGGTCAGGAACTGCGCGAGCGATACGGTGCGGAAGGGCAGCCGATCGGTCGGGAAGCTGCTCGCGTTCATGCGGCAGAGACAGGTCGGACACCAGAGGACGACCGTATCGGGCTCGTAGGCTCCCAGAGCCGCCACGAGGTCGTCCGCAGCACGGATGCCCTCATCGTGGTCACCCATGAAGAAAGGCGTGTCGCCGCAGCAGTGGTCGAGGCCTGGGAGGAAGGCGACGTCACCGTCGACGAGCGCGAGCACATCCAGGGCTTCGAGGAGACGAACGGGCTGGGCGTAGACGTTGCAGCCGGGAAAGAACACGGTCCCGGCCGGCCCCGTCGGCGAGGGGGTGAAGACGCGGCGGTAGTCCTCGGGCGTTACCTGGATGCTTGCCAGGACCCGCTGCGGCGCTCGCGGGTCACGACCGGGCGTGTAGGCGGTCACATCAAGACCACTCCGGCGATAGAGCGCCTTCACCATCTCGTTGACCTGCATCACGTCGAGCCCCTGAGGACAGGTGCCCTCGCAGCAGCCGTAACAGCCCATGCATGAGAAGGCGCGGCGGAACACCGCCTCGGTGGGGTCGCGCCCGGCCAGATAGGCGCGTACCTGGGCCTGCACGTCCTTCGGCCTCAGGTCAGCGAAATCCAGCTGCTGGACGGCCGGACACATCCGGAAGCACGTGCCGCAGGCCGTGCAGGTGTCGGCGACGTGGTCGCGCTGGATGCTGATGTCACCTTCGCGGGCCCTGTCGGCGTGCATCTCCTCCCCTTCCGGTCCCCATCCAACAGCAGTCAGTCGAACGCACCGCGCGTAACCTGCGCGGGCTGCGATTCCAAGGTACTACAGAAGCCTTTTGTCCGCGTCAGATTGACGCGCTTGTTGGCAGACGGCCGCACTGAGACCACGAGCTCAACACTCGAAGAGCGACCAGAGCTTCTTGTTGCGCAACCGCATGTCGTCGAGCACGAGCTCGCGAATCGCATCCGGAAGATGGGAGCACTGCCACCT
Organism: uncultured Thermoleophilia bacterium; assembly: GCA_963775255.1. Lineage (GTDB taxonomy): Bacteria > Actinomycetota > Thermoleophilia > UBA2241 > UBA2241 > CAIXSE01. The sequence goes on from CAVZIA010000015.1 coordinate 159,322, forward strand.
ACACTCGGCACGGCCGGCCTCATCGCGGGAGTCGGCGTCCGCCGCCGCCCGAACCGCACGGATTGCGAAAGCGGCGGCCCCCAGTTCGTGGTCCGCCATGTGAGCGGTCGCCACGGCATGGCCTGCGGCCCGAGCGGCCTCACGAGCGACGCCACTCGCATCCCGCGCAGCATCATGCGCCGCGTGGGCAGCCTCGCGGGCTTGTGTCATCGTGATCTCGCCGCGGGCCCAAGCGTAAGCCTGGTCGATTGCGGTACGCGCGCGGGCATCGCCTGGGCGCTCGCTCTCAAATCGCTGGAGGACGCGGGCCGCGCAATCCGCCGACCATACCGCGAGCAGACGGTGCGTGTCGTCGTCGAGGGTGCCGCCCCGTCGCACGGTCACAAACCGCGCGTCACGACTACCTGAGTAGGTCGCGCCCGCGCCCACAGGCCCTCCGTTCTGCCCAACGCCCGGCGCATAACCTGCGCGGGCTACGGCTACAGGTTACGACGGATACCGTTGGTCGCGTCTGGTCGATGCGCTTGTTGGGCGGGTGTGAGATGCGGTTCGCACTCAAGGGATGGCCTGCCACACAGTCACGCGGGCGTACTCCCCGGGACGGACAATGACCGTCTTCGGCTGGCCGGCAACGTCGGCTTGAACCAGTGTGTAGGTGCCGGGGGGCAGATCCATACTGAACCTACCAGCGTGGTCAGCCACCACCCGGGCTACGACCGGGCCCCCGAGCTCGCCCTTGTGGGCGACCACCGTCACGGCGCTGCTCGGCCAGACGTTCGTCTTCCCGTTCAGCGTCGGCCCCCCGGCGGACTTGGCGGTCCCCCGGACGCCCGACTCGGGAGTGGGAGATGGCGAGGGCGGCGTGGACGTGCCGCAGGACGAGAGAGCGGCAAGGGCCAGCACCATGGCGGCAAGCAGAACCAGCACAATCGCCGAACGCCTCACTACGCCCCCAGGGCTCTCCGACGGATGCGAGAGAGACGCCGCGCAGATGACCCCGGTTCACTCACGCTTCCCACCTACTCCGCCCAACGCACCACGCATAACCTGCGCGGACTACGGTCTGAGGTTACTATGGGAACCGTTGGACGCGTCAGGTTGATGCGCTTGTTCGGCGAGCCCTTCACTGCTGATAGAGGCCGTCCACCTGCCATGGCGTGCCTGGCGACGACCTTGTGAGGCGCATGAGATGGATGCTGAAGCCGGGAGCGATGCTACCCGCGGCCACCATCTTCTCGCCGTCCGCGAAGAAGAAGGCATCGACGATCTGCCGGGTAGCGGTCGAGGCGTGCGCATCGGTGAAGGCCCAGACGAAGGCGACGCGGCTCGCGCCGTTGAACATGGCCGGGTCGGCGGTAGCGAAGTAGTGCTTGAGCGCGGCGATGACCGGAGCCGGCGCCGCGCGTAGGGGCCCGCCGTCGCGGCCGCTGGCGTAGGCGGACTGGAGTGCGCCGCGCAGCACGATGATCGACGTGGACAAGTCGCCGTTGGGACCCGGCCACGCCGGCTGCGTGACCACCGGCGAGGAGCTGGGAGGGACCGACGAGCCGCCCGCGGGCTCAGAGCTCGCCGTGACCTGGGTGCCACCGCACCCCGCGAGAATCGTGAGCGCGATGCACGCACACGCCGCGGTGATCCACGCCATGGCCCCTCGCCGTGCGCATGACTTCACAGCTATCGCCCCCCTCCGGGGTCCGCCGAACGCACCGCGCGTAACCTGCGCGGGCTCACGTCCCAAGTTACTACAGAAACCGTTGGCCGCGTCAGGTTGACGCGCTTGTTAGGTTCGTCGAGGTCCACGGTGGCCCTCACTTGACGCCCGCCACGTTGAGGTCGTACGAGCCGCCGGAGCCGCCGCCGCTGGTCTCGCGCACCAGGAGGCGGTAGCTGCCCGCCGGGAGCGCGTAGGGGAACCAGCCGGCGATGGCCCCCTCCCCCTGGCGGATCAACGGGAGGTGCCAGAGGCCCGCATCCGTGAGGCGGTAGCCAGCGAACGACGCCGGGGGCGGCAACGGCACGAGGTGCGCGGTGAAGCGCGGGGTCGTCGAGCCGGGGACCTTGAGGATGCCGACCACGGTGGCCGGACCGGCGGACAGTGTGAATGACGCTGTCGTGGTCCACCCGTCGGGCAGGAGCTTGCCGCGCAGTTCCGTCGGCGAGGCCCAGCTAAGGGACGAGGGATTGGCGGTCAGCTTGGGGGCCGGCGTCCACGTCGGGCTGGACGAGGGCGTGCTGGTGCCGGCGCCGCAGGCCGCCAAGACGCCTGCCGAAAGCGCCACGGCGAGCAAGGTGGCTGCTGCAACGTGGAGCGACCGCATCAGACCTCCCGCCGACCGAACCTAACGCACCGCGCGTAACCTGCGCGGGCTGCGGTCTGAGGTTACTACGGGAACCGTTGACCGCGTCAGGTTGACGCGCTTGTTGGGTGGGCCCTCCACGTGCAGCTCGGTTACGACTCGACGATGGTGCCCTCTACCCCCGGTCTCACGTGACCGAGGAGGAACTGTGGCAGGTCATCGGCTACGCGGACAGGCATCTTGCGGAACTGCTGCAGGCCGCCGCAGCCTCCCGAGACGGGGCGGAGTTGCAGTTCCTCGTGTCCGGGACCCGCACCGGGGAGCAGGGACTCGCCAAGCAGCAGCCAGCCGTCGTTGACGTACTGGCGCACGACGTCCTCGTCAGAGGTCGTGCGGACCTCGTCGAAGTCGGCGGCCGCGTAGCGCCGCTTGATGCCGCGATCATCGGTCACGTCCCACGTGCCGTAAGGGATATGTGAGAGGTTCATCCCGGCTCCTTCGCGAGAGTCGCGCCACGGACCGCCGCCGGCTGCTCCACCCAACGCCCGGCGCACTACCTGCGCGGGCTACGGCTCCAAGTTACTACGGAAGCCGTTGCACGCGACAGGTTGATGCGCTTGTTCGGCAGACCCGCCATCCCCGTCCCCCCCTACGCCCAGTAGTGCAGGGCTGCGGTGAGCAGGCACGGCAGGGCGGCCAAGGCCAGATACGCCGAGCCCCAACCGGCGTGGCGACGCTCCGTATCCGACAGGCCGACGACCGGAGGAGTGAGACCCTCTTCGACATACGGGTCGCCGCCTGGGCGCCGCACGACTCGAGTCGGGGACTGCGCAAGTGAGTAGAGTGCCGCCACTGCCAGACCGAGGACGATCACGCCGAGCCAGAAGCAGATCTTGTAGAAGTTGGTCAGCTCGCTGACCCGGACGAGCACGGCCGCCAACCCTACGAGCGCCGCCCTGACACCGAGGGCGAGCAGGATTCTGAGCCCACGCCGCTTCATCTACGTCCGTTCTGCCGAACGCACCGCGCATGACCTGCGCGGACTACGGTCTGAGGTTACTACGGAAACCGTTGGTCGCGACAGGTTGATGCGCTTGTTGGGCATCGGATCGCTTACTGATTCGACGTGGACTCGGACGCCGAGACTGCCAGAGGACTCCATTCGCGGCCCGCGACCTCGGGACGATCGGACATGACGCGGGCCATCGAGCCGCTGGCCGTGGGGGCGACGACCGCCCACTCGTACTGGTGAGGCTTGCCCGTGGCGTCGTTGAAGTCGCCGCGCACGAGGACGACGTAGACCGGAGCCGGGGTGCCCGGACTGGCGCTCGGCGGCGTCCAGGTCGCGTCGTCGATGAGCCCCTCGGCCTCGGCGCGCGGGAGCGCCATCCACCACGCCTGCTGCGCCCCGTAGTGCTCCGCGAGCGCACTGAGCTCGGAGAGCGGTGCCGAGGTCGTCGGGGAGGGCGACGGCGATGATGGACTGCCGCCACAGGCCGCGAGTGCGAGAGCAAGCGCCACGACCGCCACGAGGCCCGCGATGCGCGCTAGTCCGACCACGACTTACCCCCCGCTCCGAATGCCCAACGCCCGGCGCGTAACCTGCGCGGGCCTACGTCCCAAGTTACTACAGAAACCGTTGGGCACGTCAGGTTGACGCGCTTGTTGGCCACTCCGACGACTGCGATCACTTGGTGAAGAAGCCGCGCACGAAGGCGCCGTCGGCCGCGTCGAGGATGAAGACCGCGTGCTGCACGAGCATCGGCGAGCGCGAGGGTGCAGGCGAGGCGCGGAGCGGTCCGCCACTGCGCGGGTCCATCGGCTGCGGCAGGGTGTACACGCATACCCACGCGGTCACGTCTTCGAGCGGCCCGCCGGCGTAGCTCTCGCCTGGCATCGTGACGTCGGCGAGGACGGTACCGGTGAGGCGGCCTTGGGGATCGATGCGGCTCACGGCGAGGGCGCGCTTCGCCGACACCTTCGCCGGAGCCGACGGCGAGGAGAGCTGGGCGCCCACGCTGGTCGAGTCACCAGCGTAGATCGTGGCCGGCAGGGTGAGGTCGACGGGAGTCGGCGAGACGGCCGAGGGCGAGCCCGATCCCGAACCGGAGGTCACGTTGACCGCGCCGCCGCAGCCGCATGCGCCAACCGCAACCGCGAGCACGGCCACCACGACTCCGATGCGGCTTGGCATTCGCCTCACCCCGATGGATGTGCCCAACGCCGGGCGCATGAGCAGACGCGGCCGGCCTGCCGGTTCACCGCGGACCTGCTGGCGTTCTGCTCGATGCGCTTGTTGGGCACCGCGAACTACCGTTCGTTTCCATCGCCAGCGAGGTCAAGTTCGAAGATGCCGATGCGACGCCACACCCTCATCCCCGCGGCCCCATAGAGTCGCACGGCCCCAGTCTCGTTCTCGGCATCGACCCACACCTCGATATCGTCTCTGCCACGAGCATGTAGCCGACCAAGGACCTCGAGCAGCAGGGCAAGGCCGAGCCCGCGGCCACGCCAAGGCTTGCGCACGGAGACGTCGTCGATGCGCGCGACTCCGGGTTCCTCGCCCGGCATGCCCAGAGCCTGTCCCGCGACCTCTGCTCCGTCCCAGGCGACGATGAAGCAGCCGGAATCGAAGCCAGGGTGCTCGTAGATACTCGATCGCCACGTATCGAACGGAGGGGGGTCGTAGAGGAAGTGCTCGCGGAAGGCGTCCAAGTCGGCGGCCCACACTGCGGCGTCGTCCACGCCAGGCTGCATTTCGCGGGCTTCGACTCCCGTCGGCCAGACCGGCGCGGACAGACCGTCCGAGGCATCGATGCGCATGGCGAACACTTCGCGCACTCGGCGATAGCCACGGGCGAGCAGCATCGTCTGGCGGTCGGCGCTCGTGTCGTCGCACAGCGTGAAGAAGGACGGCGTCCACCCTGCGCCGCCCACGACCATGTCCCGTGCACGCTCTTCGATGGCGCCGTAGAGCGGAGACCAGAGACCTCGCCCCGCTGCAGCCTGCTCGAGGAACACCTCGCCCATCAATTCATGTGACGACTGCGGCCAGATGCGGGCGAAGCCGGCCACCGCGTCCCCCCGTGCAAGCAGCCACCAGTTGCGCTCCGGCTCCGAGTCGGGGAGGGCGAAGGAGACGGCCACGCACACGGGGCTCGGTCGCTGCTCGTTCGTCTCCGCTGCTTCGCAGTCGTCAACCAGCCGCTGAATGGCCGGCAGGTCCTCGGCCGTCGGGCGACGCATCTCGTACTCGTGAGAGATACCAAGCCTGCCGAGTGACCGTCGGCCGTAGTCGTCATCCACCCAGGATCACCCCTCCGCCCTCGCTCTCGGGTGTGCCCAACGCACCGCGCATGAGCAGACGCGGCCGACCTGCCGCCGTGCGGCAGACCCTCTGGCGTTCTGCTCGATGCGCTTGTTAGCAGTCAGCAACGGCGCCCTCAGCTGGCCTTCTCCTCGAGTCGCTCGGCGATCCACACCTTGATGATCGACTGACGCGTGACACCGAGACGCCTCGCCTCGCGGTCGAGCGACTCGACCATCCAGGCGGGGAAGTCGACGTTGACGCGCCGCTGCTCTCGGCCGGGCCTGCGGGCGCCGGAGAGATCGAGCTCGCCGCTCACGTCCTCGCCGGCGTCGAAGCGCTTGTCGAACTCGCTAGCCTTCATAGAGCGCCACCTCCTCGGGGTGCGCCCGGCGCACCGAGATCAGGCGGATGGCCTCGCTGCGGTAGGTGATGACCGCCGACCAATGCTTGCCGGCAATCAGGCCCACGACCAGGAACCGCGACTCGTCCGTGGTGCGGGCCGGGATCTCGATGAGCTGCTCGTCGAGCCACAGGACCTGGGCCTCGACGAAGTCGAGGCCGTGCTTGGCCTTGTTGGCTCGGCTCTTGCGCTCATCGAACTCGAACTGCAATGCGGCCTCCGCTGCCGTTACGGTATGGAAACTATACCTTTACGGCGCACAGCGCAACCCTTGCCGACGGTGGAGAGCTGTACTGCTAACGCACCGCGCGTAACCTGCGCGGGCTACGCCTCCAAGTTACTACACAGACCGTTGGTCGCGACAGGTTGATGCGCTTCTTAGCCGCTTCGACCCTGGTCATAGGTTGGGGGCGGGAGAAACCGCTGGCCGTCATGCCAGGCCCAGTGGAGCGAGGACTTGTAGCCGCCAGCTGGACGACCGGACGTGATGAACGACTCGCCTGAGTCATCGACCGTCACCGCCTCTCGGTGCGCGCCGATCTCGAGATCGAGCTCGATGTGCCATCGAGCGAGCAGCGTCTCAGCCTGGCCAATGACGATGAAGTCGTGGACCTCTTCCCGTGTGAGGGTGACGGTGTGGCTGTCGAAGAAGGGACCGTTGCCGACCCGCGTTCGTGACCCGTCTTCCTTCCACTCCCAGGCTTGCGGGTCTGGGTCGTCAAGGTCGAACACCAGCAGAGTGGCGCTGTTCACGCCCGCCGTCGGACAGTGGACAAGCGTGCCAGAGTAGGGGGGTGCGTGCTCGACGACCGCGCGAATGTTGTGGATGACGACGGTCTCCCCTGCGAGCCCACGCACCCTCAGGCGCAGGCGGGTCTCGTCGACATCGACGGCGCCGTGCGCCACCAGCCACGCGTACACGTCGCGCCCGACATTGCCTGGGCCTTCGACTTCGCTTGCGTCGTCCGGAAGAGCCCCTGACAAGGCCAGAGACCACTTGTCGCCGACCACGCGCTCAACTGACCAGCGAAGCGGATGGCGCTCCTCGCGCGAACGCGCTACGCGTCGCCAGAGAAGGCCGCCAACGGCGCCAAGCACGACCACAATCACACCGATCAGGATGCCGATGCCGACCTGGCTCACGAACCCCCCTGAAATGCGGCTAACGCACCGCGCGTA
>CAVZIA010000016.1:0-15137 GCA_963775255.1 uncultured Thermoleophilia bacterium
TGATGGGGTAGCCGGTGTACCCGCACCGCCAGGCCTCGAGCGCCTGCGGGTCGTCCCGCCAGGGGAAGGCGATGAAGCGCTCGCGGAGCGGCGCTGCGACGGTGTGGGGGAACGCGGTCAGCAGGTGGTGGCCGAACTCGCGCCAGCCGAGCTGGCGGAGGAAGGCGCCGGCGGACCGGCGCAGCCCCGGCGCCTGCTCCTCCTCCCAGTGGGGCGGACCGACGGCGGCCTCGACGTCCGACCCGGACTCGTGCAGCGCTCCGGCCACGGCGTACCACAGCTGCCGCGCCGTGACCTCTCCCCAGTGCAGGTGCGGGGAGAGACGGGAGCTGCCGTCCAGGTCCGGCCGGTCGCGGTCGGAGGCGTACTCCGCGAGCGGGCCACGGAGGAACTCCTCCAGGCGCACCTGTGCGCCAAGCTCGCCCGGGCACCAGAACTCGCCGAAGCCGGCCGACCAGGGGCGCACGGCCTCGGCGCGCAGTTCGCCGAGTGGCACGCCGGACGGTTCGGCCGGCGCCGGCGGGAGGGTGGCGGGGGCCGGTACAGGTTCGTCGGGTGCGCCGGCCGCAAGGCGAGCGCGCCAGAACGGGGTGAACACTCTGTACGGGCCGCCGTCACGCTTACGGAGGGCGAGCGGACCGGATAGGAGGTTCGCCTGCCCGGTGACCACGGCGTCTACGCCGGACGAGCGCAGAGTGGCCTCGAGCGCGGCGTCGTCGGCAAGCTCATCCGGCTCGAGGCCTTCGGCCCAGACGACCGTGGCGGCTCTCGTTGTCCGGGCCAGCGCGGCGACGACCCCCACGGGGTCGCCGCGCTCCACCAGCAGCCGGGAGCCGAGCGTCCGCAGCCCGGCGTCGAGGCTGCGCAGCGAGTGCCACAGCCACCAGCGCGCCGCGCCGCCCGGCGCCCAGGCGCGGCGCCCTTGTGGCTCCCAGACGAAGACGGGGAGGAGCGCGCCCCGCTCCCGACCGGCGCGCCGGGCCGCCCCGAGCAGCGCCGGGTTGTCGCCGAGCCGCAGGTCGCGGCGCAGCCAGAGCAGCGTCACCGCACCATCCTCGTGCGCCTGTGTCGCAGTGCTGTGCGGCCGATCGCCGATGCTGTCCCCCCTTCTGACCCTCGCGCGCGGGCGGGTGCGCACGGGCGCGTCGTGATGGAATATGACCGGGCGCGGAGGCGCTCAACCGCCGTGCCGCGAGGCCGGCAGGGAGGACCGAGGTGACGGATCAGGATGGCTATGCGAGCATGACGCCCGAGCGTCGCGCTTCGCTCGAGCGCTTGCGTGCGTCCTGCGGCCGCATGGACGGCAAGACGGTCCTGGTGACCGGGGCCACTCGTGGCATCGGCCTGGAGACGGCCGTGAGGCTCGCCGGGCTGGGGGCGGACGTTCTCGTGCACGGCCGCGACCACGCCCGCGGCGCGGATGCCCTGACGGTCGTCCGCGCCGCGTCCGTGCCCGCCGCGCGGCCGGCCCTTCATCTCGCCGACCTCAGCACGCTGGAGGGAGTCCGTGGCCTCGCCGCCGAGATCGCTCGCGGCGGCCGCGGTCTGGACGTCCTCATCGCCAACGCCGGCGTCTTCGCGCCCGGGCGGCGTGAGACCGGCGACGGCCTCGAGCTCACCTTCGCCGTGAACGTGGTGGCGCCGGTCCTGCTGGCCACGAGCCTGCTCCCGGCGTTGCGCGCCGCGGCCCCAGCGCGGGTCGTCGTCCTGAGCTCGGCGTCGCACTGGACGGGCGCGATCCACTGGGACGATCTGCAGCTCGCTCGCCCCGGCGCCTACGCGCCCCTGCTCGCCTACGACCAGTCCAAGCTGGCCGTGCTCATGCTGACGCTGGCGCTCGCCCGGCGTTTACAGGGCAGCGGCATCACGGCAGTGTGCCTCGACCCGGGCGACGTGGCCACCTCGATGCTGGCCTCCGGGTGGCCGGAGTTGGCCGGCATCCCGGTCGAGCACGGCGCCGTGACCAGCGTGTACCTGGCCTCGTCGCCCGAGGCCGCCGGGCTCTCGGGCGCATACCTTGAGGGCGGCGAGGTCGTCACGCCGCTCGCCGCCGCCCTCGACACGCCCGCGCAGGAGCGCCTGTGGGCCGGGGTGGAGACCGTCACCGGCCCGCTCGGCGTGTAGTCCGGGGTATACAGACTCGGGAGACACTCGCGCGGAGGATGACAGCACATGGGCAAGACACCACCGGTCACCGTCTACTCGCTCACCACCTGCGGCTGGAGCCGCAAGGCTAAGGAGTACTTCAAGCACCGAGGCATCAAGGCGTTCGTCATCGAATACGACACCGCAGGGCCGGACCTGCAGCAGAAGATCAGCGCGGAGATGCGCAAAGAGGGTGCGGACGGTTTCCCGTTCGTGCGCATCGGTGGCAGGGTGGTCAAGGGGTACGACCCGGCGGCCTACGACAGGCTGCTCTCGCGCGCCTGACAGCCCGGAGACGCAAGAAGACCAGAGGAGCGAGGGAAGTGGCGGAGCAGATCAAGGTCGAGTTGTACACGCAGAGCACCTGCCCGTGGAGCCGTAACACCCGCGCGTGGCTCGACAACCATCATGTGCCGTATGAGTTCGTCGACTACGACCTCGCCGACGGAGGGCTGCAGCGGCAAATCCGGGAAGAGATGGTGGCCCGCGGCGCGGCGGCGTTCCCGTTCGTCAAGATCGGCGACGCGGACTTCATCATCGGCTACAACCCGGACGCGTTCGCGCGCCTGCTCGGGCTGCCTAGGGACGCCGAGCTGGCGGCGGAAGAGGGCGGTGCGTGCGATGCGGAGTTCGAGGCTGGCGTCTGAGGACCGAGGATGGCCGCGGACGCGCCTGCGTGAGGGGCCGAGCGAGGGAAGAAGATGGTCGGGGTGGGCGGATTTGAACCGCCGACCTCTCGGTCCCGAACCGAGCGCTCTACCAAGCTGAGCCACACCCCGACGCGGAGACGGATTCTACCGGAACGCAGCCGAAGGCGCTAGCCGACGCAGCGGGGCTGGCGAGTGGGGCGCTGGAGGCACACCACTCATGAACCGACGCAGGCGGCCAGCGAGTGGGGCGCCGACGGCACACGGCTGGGTACCGTTTCCCGGCTGTCTGTTCGCGACCCTCGGTAACGCACAAATCGTTTCATTGACAGACACGTATGCACGTCGATAGGGTGCAAAACGGTAGGGTCGCCCGCGGCACCGGGGAGCCCGGAGCCGTGGGCGAAGTCTCTTCTCAAGGGGGAGCCATGAGGCTAGCTCGCAAGGGGATTCTGTTCACGCTCGTTGTTGTTCTCGTCTTACTGGTAGTCGCGGCCGCGGCGTTCGGCGCGGCCCCGAAGCGCGTCCTCCTCGTGGTCATGGACCAGATGCACCCCGAGTACGCAAAGCAGTACAAGATGAACAACGTGCTGTGGCTCACGAACCACGGCGCGAACTTCAAGAACGCCATCGTCGGCGACATGGCTTCTGAGACCGTCGTCAGTCACAACGTCATGGTCAGCGGCATGCTGCCGAAGCACATGGGCTGGTCCGATGAGGCGTTCCGCGACACGTCCGGGGTGCTCTCGGCCGCGTATCCGGACCATGCGAGCTACAACGACATGTACGTCACTGGCGACCTCGGCTACTCGGACTTCGCTGCTCTCGTCGCCGCGGGCGGCTACAAGAAGCTGGGCACGTACTTGCACGACGCGTATCCCGGCTCCACCGTCGCCTGTGTCGGTGAGAAGAGCTACCAGGTGCGCTCGATGACGGCCGGCAGCGCCGACTTCGGCGTGTTCCTCGGATCCGGGACGACGGCCGACCCGAACCTCACCGCTCTGTTGGGCGGCAAGTATCGTCCTCCGGCGGGCGCCCCCAACACGGCGGCGGTGCCGTCCTACATCACCAGCGACACGCGGTTCACGGTGAACTCGGACCCGAACAACGACTACGGCACGCTGACCACGTCTCCGGCATGGATATACCCTGAGGACGGCGACCGGATGATGCCCGGCTACATCGAGGGTCACCTGGGAGGCGACAACTGGGTCGCCGACGCCACCATCGCCATCATGAAGAACACGGCCGGTCAGGCCAATGACTGGTCCGGCCTGTTCGTCAACTTCGGCGCCATCGACAAGTCCGGTCACATGTGGGGCGGCGGTGAAGCCGACACCCTCAAACGGTACAAGTGGGATCCCAACTCGTGGCTCGACAACATGACGCACGAGTCGTTCGTCGCGAAGAACGCCGACACTCAGCTCGGGCGCCTGATCGGCACTCTCAAAGCCCTGGACGAGTTCAAGGACACCCTCATCGTCGTGCTGGCCGACCACGGATCCACGGCGGCCACCAGACACTTCTACGGCGTCAACGCTCAGAATGCCGGCGACTTCAACTGGTATTGGGGCGACTCGGTCACCGACCAGGACTACTACGCCTCTCCGGTCGCCGACATGTCTCCGGCGATCCAGACGCTCCTCGGCAATTCGACGGTGGGCGCCAACATCGCCTTCAGTTACCAGTCGACGGCCATCGAGACCTGGCTCAAGAGCTACACCCTTGCGGACAAGCAAGCGGCCGCCAAGGTGATGCGCTCGGTGCCGGGTGTCATCGCGACATACTATAAGAGCGAGGACGGCAACAGCTACGTCCTCGACTCCACCAAGACCAAGACCAAGATGACCAAGGCTGAGAAGGCCTGGTGGAAGTCCCACGCGCAGATGCTCGTGGACACCATGGCGTGGCCGGGCTCGGCCGAAGTCGTCGGACTGCTCGCCGACAGGACCACTTATGGCGCGTTCGGCGATCACGGTGGCGCCCAGAAGGATGTCCAGCGCATCCCGATGGTCTTCTATAACCCGGCTCTGAAGGCCGCACAACGGACGGCCGAGTTCCACCTCGACGACATCATGCCGACCGTGATGCGGACGATGGGCATCCCGGCGGACCCGGCCGCTCCGAAGATGGACGGCAAGGCGTACAGGCTTGGGGCGAAGTAGACTGGCCGCGCGTCGTACCGTCACCTGCGCGATGGACGGCGCGTGAGTGGAAGACGGGCGGGGCGGCCGTGAGGCCGCCCCGCCCCGTTTTGCGTACGGGGAAGCCGGTCGCGCGAGGCCTCAGGCGCCGCGGCCGCCGGCGCCTCCGCCGGCGGTGCGGCCGAGCGACGAGAGCAGCTTCTGGATGCTGTCGTTGATGGCCTCGGCCGTCTCGTGCACGGCGGCCTTCTCCGGGTAGATCTCGTAGCGCTCGCGCTCTTCGGGCGGCGTCAGGTTGGGCATGATGACGTTCGCGCCGCGCTCCAGACCGTGGGCACGGCCGCCGGTCTTGTTGACCAGAGAGAGCGCCGTGGTCGCGGGGAGGTTCGCGTCCGGCCGCGCCAGACGCGTGAGCGCGAGCACCTTACAGGTCATGAGCTCCGTGTTGGGCGCCTGGTCGGCCGGCCAGTCATCCTCTGCCAGGCGCCTCTCGAACTCCTGCCCCAAGGGGGTGGCGGGGTGGGGCAGGTACGGGCCGAGGCCGATCATGTCCATGTCCATGCCGCGAAAGAGCTCGATGTCGGCGGCGATGCTGGCGTGGGTCTGGCCTGGGATGCCGACCATGATGCCGGTGCCGGCCTCGTACCCCAGCTCCTGAAGGCGGCGCAGGATGCGCATGCGGTCGCTGACCTTGCCGGGGAGGTCCGGGTGGATGTGCCGGTACAAGTCGTCGTCGGAGGTCTCGAAGCGCAGCAGGTAGCGGTCGGCGCCGGCCTCGCGCCAGACGGAGAGATCCTCGTCCGGCCGCTCGCCGAGGCTCAGCGTGATGGCGGCGACGGCGGTCTCGGAGCGGATGCGGCGCAGCACGGCGGCCATCCACTCGGTGGTGATGCCGTAGTCCTCGCCACCTTGGACGACGATCGTCCCGTAGCCGAACTCGACCGCCTTGCGCGCGCACGCCAGCACGACGTCGCCGGAGACGCGGTAACGCTCCACACCACGGTTGGCTGCGCGGATGCCGCAGTAGGTACAGCCGCGCACACAGTAGTTGCTGACCTCGATGAGGCCGCGGAGGTGGACGGCGTCGCCGACGTAGCGGCGCCGCGCCTCGTCCGCCGCGGCCCAGAGCTCCTCCAGCCGCGGCGCGTCGGTCTCGCGCAGCCACCACTCGATGGCCTCACGGCTGAGCGCGTCGGCGATGCCGAGGGGCGGAGCAGAGGGCACGTCAGCAGAGGTCGTCGACGGCGGCGTCGTCCGGCAGGCCGGCGGTCACCGGCTGCGCCGGTGCGTGTCCGGCCCGCCGCGCCCGCGCCGCGTGCATCGCCTCGAGCGCCGCTGGGAACGGCTGCAACGCCCGCTCGAAGATGCCGAGGCTGAAGGCGATCACGAGTCCGTAGTTGGTGATCGGCACGCCCTGCTGGCGGCAGCGCAGGATGCGTCCCAGCATCGCTCTGCGGTTGAACGTGCAGGCGCCGCAGTGGACGACGAGGTCCCACTTCGACAGGTCGTCCGGGAAGTCGTGCCCCTGCATGTGCTCGATGTTGAGCTTGCCGCCCACATACTGGGTGAGCCAGCGCGGGATCTTGACCCGTCCGATGTCCTCGGCTATGGGGTGGTGACTGCAGGCCTCGGCGATGAGGATGTTGGCGCCGCTCTTCAGGTCGTCCACCGCGAGCGTGCCCTCGACCTGGCTCACGAGATCGCCCTTGAAGCGGCTGAAGAGGATGCTGAAGCTCGTCATGGGCACCTCGAGCGGCGTGTCGGCCGCCACCTTGAGGAACGCCTGCGAATCGGTGACGACGAGCTTGGGCGGCCGGTTGAGGCGCTCGATGGCGTTGCGAAGCTCGCGCTCCTTCACCACGAGCGCCATCGCGTCGCTGTCCATGAGGTCGCGGATGCTCTGCACCTGCGGCAGGATAAGGCGGCCGCGAGGCGCCTCCTTGTCGATCGGCACCACGAGCACGGCGAGATCGCCGGTGTTGACGAGGTCGCCGAGAATAGAGGGGTTGTCGATGAAGTCCGGCGGCGCTGCGTCGAGCAGCGCCTGACGGAAGTCGAGCACGCCGCGGCCCTCGCTGGCCGCCGTGAGCACCGGTCTGAGCTTGAGGTCCTCGAGCCGCTTGACCGGTGCCGGCCGGCTCACGAGGTCGCTCTTGTTGAAGACCACGACGATGGGCGTCTCGCGCTCGAGGAACTCGTCCAGGATGCCCTCCTCGAACTCGCCCCAGCTGCCCGCCTCGGTGACGAGCACGCCGAGGTCGGTGCGATCGAACACCTGCGTCGTCTTCTTGGCGCGCAGCTCGCCGAGCACACCGACGTCGTCGATGCCGGCAGTGTCGATGAAGAGTACGGGGCCGAGCGGGAGGAGCTCCATGGGCTTCTCGACCGGGTCGGTCGTGGTGCCGGCGAAGTCGCTGACGATGCTGACCTCCTGGCGGGTGATGGCGTTGAGCAGGCTGGACTTGCCGACGTTGCGGCGCCCGAAGATGCCGATGTGCAGCCTCATGCCCTTCGGCGTGTCCATGAGTCCCATGGGGAGGTCCCTTCTACGCTTCCGCGTCGCGGCCGCGGGTCTGGGGCGTGCCCAGGCGGCATACGGCCTCGGCGGTGAGCAACTGATCGTACTGGGCGGAGGTCAGGATGCCCTCGGCGACGACGACGTCGCGGATCGTCGCTCCCTGCTCCTGTGCCCGACGGGCGACGTCGCAAGCGGCGTCGTAGCCGATCTCCGGCACGAGCGCCGTGGCCGCCGCGCTGGACGCGCGCACGTGCGCGGCGCAGCGCTCCTCGTCCGCCTCGATGCCCTCCACGCAGAGCCGGCGCAGCACCTCGTCGGCGCCGGCCAGCAGGCGCAGGCTCTCGAGCAGGCAGTCGGCCACGAGCGGCAGGAACGCGTTGAGCTCGAGGCTGCCGAGGCCGGCGGCGGTGGCGATGGCGGCGTCGTAGCCGAACACCAGCAGCGCCGCCTGGCTCACGGCCTCAGGGATCACCGGGTTGACCTTGCCGGGCATGATGCTCGACCCGGCCTGCCGCCGCGGCAGCCGGATCTCGCCCAGCCCGGCCTCCGGACCGGAGCTGAGCAGGCGCAGGTCGCCGGAGACCTTGAGCAGCGTCGCGGCGTGTGCCTTGAGGATGCCGCTGACCTCGACGAAGACGTCCACGTTCTGCGTGGCCTCGGTGAGGTTCTCGGCGCGCGCAAAACCGATGCTGGTGAGCTCGCGCAGCACGTCCACGACGCGGAAGATGTACTGCCGCGGCGCGGCGAACCCGGTGCCGATGGCCGTGCCGCCCAGGTTGACCACGCGCAGCCGTTCCTCGCACTTGTAGATGCGCCAGCGGTCGCGGTTGAGCGCTTCTGCGTAGGCGCCCATCTCGCGGCCCAGCGTGGTGAGCACCGCGTCCTGGTACTGCGTGCGTCCGACCTTGACCACGTGTGCGAACTCCTGCTCCTTGGCCTGGAACGCCTCCTGCAGCGAGACTACCTGCTCCTCGAGCCGGTGCAGCAGGTCGATCGCCGCCAGCCGCAGCGCGGTGGGGAAGGTGTCGTTGGTGCTCTGGTGCAGATTGAGATCGTCGGTGGGGGAGACGCGGGCGTAATCGCCGGGCCGCGCGCCGAGGATCTGCAGGGCGCGGTTGGCGAGCACCTCGTTGACGTTCATGTTGGTGCTCGTGCCGGCGCCGCCCTGCAGGCGGTCGGCGACCATGTGCTCGTCGAGCAGGCCGTCGGCGAGCTCGCGGCAGGCGCGTTCGACGGCGTCGGCCTTGGCGTCGTCGCCGTCCCAGGCGCCGAGCGCGCGGTTGGTCCTCGCGCAGGCGAGCTTGACGACGCCATAGGCCCGGGAGAGCTCCGCGTGGACCGGGCGCCCGGCGAGCGGGAAGTTCTCGAGTGCCCGCTCGGTGTGCGCGCCGTGCAGGCTGCCCGCCGGCACGGCGACCTCTCCGAGCAGGTCGTGCTCGATGCGCACGTCGTCGCTCATCGGCCGGGTGCGGGCGCGGTCAGGCGCCGAACACCATCTTCTGGACCTGGACACCCTCGACCGCGGCCAGCTTGGTCTTCATGCCGTCGGCCTCGTCCTCGCTGCCGAAGAACTCGATGAGCACGACGCCGCTCGGTGAGCACACGTTCTCGCTCGCGTCGTGCAGGCCGATGCGCGTCTTGATGTTGCAGCCGTACTCGGTGAAGACCTGCTGCACGGAAACGGCGTTCTTCAGCCGGTCGCCGATGTGGATGCCGAGGATGATGTGCGTGTCGCTCACGGTGGTCCCTTTCGCTTGAGTGCCTGTGGTCTTGCTCAGCAGAGGACGTCGCGGCCGCCGGTGCGCACCTCCGCGAGCATCTTCTCGGTGAACTCGCGGCGCACGGGGTCCATCTCCGCCACCTTCTCGGCGATCCTTGCCTCGCCGACCGCCCGCGTCTGCTCGCTGCCGTAGTCGAGCAGGTACTCGAGGTAGGTGCTCAGGGCGTTGGGGTCGCAGTGGTGCTTGATGTCGCCGGGCTTGGCGAGGTCCATGAAGTCCATGCCGGTGCGGCCCAGGCGGTAGCAGGCGGTGCAGAAGCTGGGGATGAACCCGAGCTCGGAGATGTCGCGGATGACCTCGTCCAGCGAGCGGTGATCGCCGAGCTGGAACTGGGCCGCGTCGAACTCCTCGTCCTCCTCGTAGCCGCCGGGATTGGTACGGCTGCCGGCGCTGATCTGGCTGATGCCGAGGGCGAACGTCTCGCTGCGCAGGTTGGCCTGCTCGCGGGTGCTGAGGATCATGCCCGTGTAGGGGACGGCCAGTCGCAGGATGGCGACGATCTTGCGGAAGTCGACGTCGCTCACCGGCTGCGGCGGGTGGCTGGCCATGTCCGAGCCGCTCGCGGGCTCGAGGCGCGGCACACTGATGGTGTGCGGGCCGACGCCGTACGCCCGCTCGAGCTCGCGGATGTGCTGCAGCATGGCGAGTATCTCGTAGCGCCAGTCCGCGAGGCCGAAGAGCACGCCGATGCCGACGTCGTCGATGCCGGCCTCCATGGCGCGGTGCATGCCGGTGACGCGCCAGTCGAAGTCCTTCTTCTTGCCGCCGACGTGCACGGCGCCGTAGGTCTCGCGATGGTACGTCTCCTGGAACAGCTGGAACGTGCCGATGCCGCCCGCCTTGAGCTCGCGGAACTGCTCGACGGGCAGCGGCGCGACGTTGACGTTGACGCGGCGGATCTCGCCGTTGCCGCGCTTGACGTCGTAGATCGTGGCGATGCTGTCGAGCACATACTGGAAGCCGCCGTCCTTGGGATAGGACTCTCCGGCCACGAGGAGGATGCGCTTGTGGCCCTGGTCGACCAGGCACTCGACCTCCTGGCGGATCTCGGCCTGCGTGAGGGCGCGGCGCTTGAGTTCCTTGTTGCGCACGCGGAAGGCGCAGTACAGGCAGTCGTTGTTGCACAGGTTGCTGATGTACAGCGGGGCGAAAAGCACGAGGCGCGCGCCGTAGATGGCCTCCTTGACCTCGCGCGCCGTGGCGAACAGCTCTGCCATCAACTCGGGGTCGCTGATCGACGAGAGCACGGCGACCTCGTCCATCTCGAGCCCGTGCAGCTCGCGTGCTTTGGCGAGGATCTCACGTACTCGCACGGCGTCTTTGGTGGCGGCCGACTCCATCGCGTGCGCTATGGCGGCGTCGTCGATGAACTCTCCTGTGTCAACAACGGCTGGCATGGATCTACTCCCTCGGGTCGACGGCCAGAAGCTCGGGACAATCCGCCGTGGCCGGGATCTCGAAACTGAACTCGGCCCACTCGCCCTGTTTGGAGTCGGCCGAGATGCGCCCCCCGTGCAGGTGGACGATGCGCCAGGAGTTGTAGAGACCGACGCCGGTGCCGCGGCGGCTCTTGATGGCCGGATCGTCCAGGCGCGAGAAGCGGCGGAAGAGCTTGTCCTGCTGGGCCGTGTCGAACCCCGGCCCGGTGTTCCACACGCTGATCCGCAGCCGCTCGCCCTCCTTGCGGTCGAACAGCACGTCGGCTTTGACGCGGATGTCGCCGCCCTCGTTGCCGTACTTCACGGCGTTGTCGAGCAGATTGACGGTGACGATGCGCAGCAGCGTGGGGTCGCAGCAAACCGGCGGGAGGGGCGGCGAGGGCATGCACACCATGAGATGCATGCCGTGGTTGTCGGCCTGCACGCGCACCAGGTCGACCGCCTCCTCGAGCACGTCGGTCATGACGTCGACACGCGAGCGCGTGGCGAGCTTGAGCTCGCCGCCCTCCACGCGCGCGAGGTCGAGGTACTCGCGCACGAGGCCGAGCAGGTACTGACCCTTGCGCGTCATGCTCTCCACCTTGGCGAGCTGCTCGGGCGTGAGGTCGCCCAGATAGCCCTGGGCGAGGATCTGGGCGTCCGTGACCATGGAGGCCACGGGGCTCTTGAGCTCGTGGCTCACGAAGGCGAGCATCTGCGTGTACGCGTAGTTGGCCTCCTCGAGTTGCTCGATGCGCCAGGCCTTCTCCACGGCTTGGCTGAGACGCTCGGTGATGGCCATCTGCAGCTCGATGTGCTGCGGGCGATACATCTGCGGCTGCCGGGAACTGCGGAAGATGAACCCGACCACGCGACCCTCGACGCTGAGCGGGCAGGTGAGGCTGGAGCGCACGCCTTCGCGTACGAGCAGCCGGCTCGAGCGGCTGCGCGGGTGGTCGTGGCTGTACGCCTCGAGGTCGCTGATGATGCGCGGCAGCCCGTTCTCCAGCACCTGCCGCAGCGAGCTGTTCTGGAGCGACTCGTAGTAGCCCTGTTTGACGAACATGCGGTCGTAGGACGCGCGGTTGTAGTAGCTGGTGACGATGTTGCCCTGCTCGTCGACGAAGGCGAGGCCCATGCGGTCGCACGGGATGAGCGACTGGGTGTTCTCGAACAGGTAGTCGACGATGGCGCGCAGCGAAGGGCGCGCCGCGATCTTCTGATTGACGGTGCGCAGGAGCGTCCGCGCCTCGGGGCTGATGGGCTTGAGAGCGGCGCCGTCGCGGAACGGGTCGACATAGGTGACGGCGGGGCGCTGCGTCTGCTGGGGTTCGTCGGCCATCTGCCTCAAGTGTACCTCGTACGGGCGGCCGGGCTGCCTTGATGAAGGTCAGCCCGGCCGCCGGTCATCTGCTCTTGTCTTATGCCTGCGGGATGTGCTTGCCGCGGGCCGTGTACTCCGTGTGGAGGAGCTTGTGGCTCTTGTGCCCGCACGGGCCGTCCGTGAGGAACTCGCCGTAGGTCGCGAGCACGGCCGGGTTCTCGTGCGACTTGCGCACGGCATAGGCCGAGTCCTCGGAGTAGATGGCCCTGGCCCGCGCCGCGCGGATGTCCGCGTTGGTCGGGATGGGCTGTCCGCCGCCGCCCAGGCAGCCGCCCGGGCAGGCCATGAACTCGATGAAGTGGCACTCGCTGAACTTGCCGCCGGCCTTGATGTCGTCCATGACCTTCTTGGCGTTGGCGGTGCCGTGCGCCACCGCGACCTTGAGGGTCGCTCCGTTGAGCCAGTCCCAGTTGGGCACGAGGTGCGCGACGATGTCGGGCACGGGGCCGACCTTGGGCACGGTGATCTCGGCGTACTTGACGCCCTCGAAGCCGCGGACCGGCAGGATGTCGCCGTGATCGTAGATGCTCTCGATCTTCTCGCCCGTGACCATCTCGAGGACGGTGCGCAGCGCCGCCTCCATCACGCCGCCGGTGGCGCCGAAGATGACACCGGAGCCGGTGGCCGAGCCGAACGGGTCGTCGAAGTCGCTCTTCGGCAGGGTCGGCACGTGCAGGCCGGCCTCCTTGAACATCTTGCCGAGCTCACGTGTGGTGAGGCCGTAGTCCACGTCCTGGAAGCCGGAGTCGTGCATCTCGGGACGGTTGCACTCGAACTTCTTGGCCGAGCAGGGCATGAGCGCGACGCTCACGATCTTCTCGGGGTCGAAGCCGAGCTTCTCGGCGTAGTAGGTCTTGATGAGCGCGCCGAACATCTGCTGCGGGCTCTTGGCGCTCGAGGCGTTGGGCAGGTACTCGGGGTAGAAGTGCTCGAGGTACTTGACCCAGCCCGGCGAGCAGCTGGTGAACTGCGGCAGGGCGATGCTGGCGTCCTGCTCCACCAGAGCCTTGTAGAGCCGGAGGATGAGCTCCGTGCCCTCCTCGATGATGGTGAGGTCGGCCGTGAAGTTGGTGTCGAACACCTTGTCGAAGCCGGCGCGGCGCAGCGCCGTGTTCATCTCGAACGTCACCGGGGTGCCCGGCTCGAGACCGAACAGCTCGCCCATCGCCGAACGCGGCGCGGGAGCCGTCTGGATGACGACGTGCTTGTCGGGGTCGTCGATGGCGGCCCACACCGCGTCGGTCTCGTCCTTGGCGTACAGGGCGCCGACCGGGCAGCGGTTCACGCACTGGCCGCAGTTGATGCAGACGACGGAGCCGAGGGGCATGTCCTCGAAGGTCTCGATGGTGACCTTGTTGCTGCGCCCGACGGCCTCCAGCACGCCGACTTCCTGGACGTCGATGCAGGTGCGGATGCAGCGGCGGCAGCGGATGCACTTGTTCATGTCGCGGACGACGCTGTAACTGGAGTCGTCGACATCGAACGCCGGCTCTTCCGGATGCCCGTAGGGGTAGCTGGTGATGCCGTACTCTTCGGCCAGCGTCTGCAGCTCGCAGTTGCCGTTGCGCACGCAGCTGTAGCACTCGCCGCAGTGCTCACTGAGCAGCAGTTCGAGCACGTGCTTGCGCGCCATGCGTACCTTGCGGGTGTGCGTGTTGATCTTCATCTGATTGACGACCGGGAAGGTGCAGGAAGGCTGCAGCGTCCGCTGGCCCTCGACCTCCACGACGCACATGCGGCACACGCCGGCCACGTCGAGGTCGGGGTGGTCGCACAGGGTCGGGATGGTGACCCCGGCGTTCTTGGCGGCCTCGAGGATCGTCGTCCCAAAGGGGACCTTGGTCTCGACGCCGTCGATGGTGACGCTCACCAGGGCGCCGATGGCGTCCGGGCTGGTGGTGGTGATGACGCGCCGGTGCTGCTGCGAGAGCGGCGCGCGATGGATCGGGGTGGTGGGATTGCTCATGCTCACTCCTCCGCTCTCGTCAGGCGCTCGGGGCGCGGTTTGCGATCTCGTCGCCGAAGCCCTCGAGGATCGAGAGGAAGGCGCTCGGGCTGGTCTGCCCGAGGCCGCACTTCGAGGCGACCTGCATGGTGGCGCCGAGCTCCTTGACGCTCTTGAGGAACTCCGGTGGGCACTCACCCTTCTTGAGGAGCTTGACGGCCTCGAGCATCTGGGGATTGCCCAGACGGCACGGGGTGCACTGGCCGCAGCTCTCCTCGACGAAGAAGTCGAGGAAGTTCTCGGCCACGTCGAGGATGTCCCGGTCGGCGCCGATGACCATCACCGAGCCGCCCGTGGGGATGTCCTCGAACGCCAGCGCGCGGGTGAAGTCCTTGGCCGGCACGCAGACGCCGCTGGCGCCGCCGATCTGCACGGCCTTGGCGCCCTGCCCGCCCACCTCTTCGAGCAGGCGGGCCACCGTGATGCCCCACGGGAACTCGTACACGCCGGGCTTCTCGCAGTCGCCGCTGATGCTGAAGAGCTTGTAGCCGGTGGACTTGTCGGTGCCGAATGTCTTGAACCAGTCGGTGCCCTTGGCGAAGATCGCCGCCACCGAGGCGAGCGTCTCGACGTTGTTGACCACCGTCGGGTTGTTGAGCAGGCCGGCGACCACCGGGAACGGCGGGCGGTTGCGCGGCTCGCCGCGGAAGCCCTCGAGGCTCTCGATGAGGGCCGTCTCCTCGCCGCACACGTAGGCGCCGGCGCCCATGGCCACGAGGATGTCGAAGTCGAAGCCTTCGACGCCGCACACGTTGTGGCCGAGGAGGCCGGCGGCGCGGCGCGCCTGGATGACCTCGTTGAGGTGCGGCCGCAGGTACGTGTACTCGGCGCGCAGGTAGATGATGCCGAGCGACGCGCCGATGGCGCGGCCGCCGATGGTCATGCCCTCGAAGACGAGGTCGGCGAAGCGAGTGAGGATGACACGGTCCTTGAAGGTGCCGGGCTCGCCCTCGTCGGCGTTGCAGATGATGTACTTCTGGTCGGCCTTCTCCGCCGCGCAGAAGCCCCACTTCATGCCGGTGGGGAAACCGGCGCCGCCGCGGCCCTTGAGGTCGCTGTCGCGCATGAAGTCGACGAGCTCGGCGCGGCTCATGG
>CAVZIA010000017.1:0-170092 GCA_963775255.1 uncultured Thermoleophilia bacterium
CCATGAGCCGCGCCGAGCTCGTCGACTTCATGCGCGACAGCGACCTCAAGGGCCGCGGCGGCGCCGGCTTCCCCACGGGCATGAAGTGGGGCTTCTGCGCGGCGGAGAAGGCCGACCAGAAGTACATCATCTGCAACGCCGACGAGGGCGAGCCGGGCACCTTCAAGGACCGGGTCATCCTCACCCGCTTCGCCGACCTCGTCTTCGAGGGCATGACCATCGGCGGCCGCGCCATCGGCGCGTCGCTCGGCATCATCTACCTGCGCGCCGAGTACACGTACCTGCGGCCGCACCTCAACGAGGTCATCCAGGCGCGCCGCGCCGCCGGCCTGCTCGGCCACAACGTGTGCGGCGTCGAGGGCTTCGACTTCGACATCCTCGTGGCCATGGGCGCCGGCGCCTACGTGTGCGGCGAGGAGACGGCCCTCATCGAGAGCCTCGAGGGCTTCCGCGGCGAGCCGCGCAACCGCCCGCCGTTCCCGGTGGTCGCCGGCCTGCTCAACAACCCGACGGTGGTCAACAACGTCGAGACACTCGCCTCGGTGGCGGCGATCTTCGCCAAGGGCACCGACTGGTTCAAGACGTTCGGCACCGACAAGTCCACCGGCTACAAGCTCTTCAGCATCAGCGGCGACTGCGAGAAGCCCGGCGTGTACGAGTTCCCGTGGGGCATCACGGTGGCCCGCCTGCTCGAAGAGGTGGGCGGGCAGGGCGCCAAGGCCGTGCAGATCGGCGGCGCCAGCGGCGTCTGCGTGCCGGCCAGGGACTTCACCCGCGCCCTGGCGTTCGAGGACATCCCCACGGGCGGCTCGGTGATGGTCATCGGCCCCGACCGGGACATCCTCGACGTGGCCGAGAACTTCCTCGAGTTCTTCGTCGAGGAGAGCTGCGGCCAGTGCACCCCGTGCCGTCTGGGCAATCCCCAGATGCTCGAGGCCGTCAAGCTCCTCAAGAAGGGTGAGTGCCCGCCGGAGTTCCTCAAGAGCGTCAAGGAGCTCGGCGCCACCATGCAGGTCGCCTCGAAGTGCGGCCTCGGGCAGACCAGCCCGAGCGCCTTCCTCTCGATCCTCGAGGGCTTCGGCGACGAGATCGCAAACCGCGCCCCGAGCGCCTGACGAGAGCGGAGGAGTGACCATGAGCAATCCCACCACCCCGATCCATCGCGCGCCGCTCTCGCAGCAGCACCGGCGCGTCATCACCACCACCAGCCCGGACGCCATCGGCGCCCTGGTGAGCGTCACCATCGACGGAGTCGAGGCCAAGGTCCCCTTCGGGACGACGATCCTCGAGGCCGCCAAGAACGCCGGGGTCACCATCCCGACGCTGTGCGACCACCCCGACCTCGACGTGGCCGGCGTGTGCCGCATGTGCGTCGTGGAGGTCGAGGGCCAGCGGACGCTGCAGCCTTCCTGCACCTTCCCGGTCGTCAACCAGATGAAGATCAACACGCACACCCGCAAGGTCCGCATGGCGCGCAAGCACGTGCTCGAGCTGCTCCTCAGCGAGCACTGCGGCGAGTGCTACAGCTGCGTGCGCAACGGCAACTGCGAGCTGCAGACGCTGGCCGAAGAGTACGGCATCACCAGCTACCCCTACGGGCATCCGGAAGAGCCGGCGTTCGAGGTCGACGACTCCAGCTACAGCGTCGTCCGCGACATGAACAAGTGCATCCGCTGCCGCCGCTGCATCCGTACCTGCATCGACGTCCAGGAAGTGGGCGTGCTGGAGGCCGTCGGGCGCAGCAACAAGGTCACCATCGAGACCTTCGAGGACATGCCCCTCGGCTCCGTCGTCTGCATCAACTGCGGCCAGTGCGTGAACCGCTGCCCGGTCGGCGCCCTGTACGCCAAGGACGAGACCGACGAGGTGTGGGCCGCCATCGACGACCCCGACAAGCACGTCGTCATCCAGACGGCCCCCGCGCCGCGTTCGGCGATGGGCGAGCTGTTCGGTCTCGAGCCCGGCACCCCGGTGACGTTCGAGATGAACACGGCCCTGCGCCGCGCCGGCTTCGACAAGGTGTTCGACACCAACTTCACCGCCGACCTCACCATCATCGAGGAGGGCACGGAGCTCATCCTCCGGCTCTACAAGGCTCTGGTGGAGCAGGACGCCAGCGTCGCCCTGCCGCAGTTCACCAGCTGCTCGCCGGGCTGGGTCAAGTACCTCGAGCACTTCTACCCCGAGTACCTGCCCAACGCCTCGAGCGCCAAGAGCCCGCAGCAGATGTTCGGCGCGCTCATCAAGACCTACTACGCCGAGAAGCTCGGCTTCGACCCCGAGAAGATCGTGAGCGTCGCGCTCATGCCCTGCTCGGCCAAGAAGTTCGAGTGCAACCGTCCCGAGATGCGCGACTCCGGCTTCCAGGACGTGGACTACGGCCTCACCACACGTGAGCTCGGCAAGATGTTCAAGGAGGCCGGGCTGCACGTGCCGACCCTGCCGAAGAGCGACTTCGACGACCCGTTCGGCTCGGCCACCGGCTCCGGCGTCATCTTCGGCGCCACCGGCGGCGTGATGGAGGCGGCGCTCCGCACCGTCCTCGAGATGGTCACGGGCGAGAAGATCGAGAGCATCTACGACCACGGCGACATCCTGCCGGTCCGCGGCTTCGAGGGCGTCAAGTACGCCGAGATCACCGTGCCCAAGGTGGGCCCGGTGCCCGACATCGTCGCGCACCTCGTGCCCAACTGGGACTGGCTCAACGGAGCGACCCTCAAGGTCGCCGTGGCGCACGGCACCGCCAACGCCAAGAAGGTCATGGACGACATCAAGGCCGGCGGCAAGTTCAGCGAGTGCCACTTCATCGAGTTCATGGCCTGCCCGGGCGGCTGCCTGGGCGGCGGCGGCCAGCCGATCCCGACCAACGCGGACATCCGCGCGGCGCGGGCCAGGGCCATCTACTCCGAGGACTCGGCCTACGCCGTGCGCAAGTCGCACGAGAACCCGGCCGTGCTCGAGACCTACGGCGAGTTCCTCACGGACGGCCCGTGCGGGCACAAGAGCCACAAGCTCCTGCACACGGAGTACACCGCCCGCGGCAAGCACATCCCGCAGGCGTAAGACAAGAGCAGATGACCGGCGGCCGGGCTGACCCACATCAGGGCAGCCCGGCCGCCCGTACGAGGTACACTTGACGCAGATGGCCGACGAACCCCAGCAGACGCAGCGCCCCGCCGTCACCTATGTCGACCCGTTCCGCGACGGCGCCGCTCTCAAGCCCATCAGCCCCGAGGCGCGGACGCTCCTGCGCACCGTCAACCAGAAGATCGCGGCGCGCCCTTCACTGCGCGCCATCGTCGACTACCTCTTCGAGAACACCCAGTCGCTCATCCCGTGCGACCGCATGGGCCTCGCCTTCGTCGACGAGCAGGGCACCATCGTCACCAGCTACTACAACCGCGCGTCCTACGACCGCATGTTCGTCAAGCAGGGCTACTACGAGTCGCTCCAGAACAGCTCGCTGCGGCAGGTGCTCGAGAACGGGCTGCCGCGCATCATCGGCGACCTCGAGGCGTACAGCCACGACCACCCGCGCAGCCGCTCCAGCCGGCTCCTCGTGCGCGAAGGCGTGCGCTCCAGTCTCACCTGCCCGCTCAGCGTCGAGGGCCGCGTGGTCGGGTTCATCTTCCGCAGCTCCCAGACGCCGCACATGTACCGCCCGCAGCACATCGAGCTGCAGATGGCCATCACCGAGCGCCTCAGCCAGGCCGTGGAGAAGGCCTGGCGCATCGAGCAGCTCGAGGAGGCCAACTACGCGTACACGCAGATGCTCGCCTTCGTG
The DNA here is from genome assembly GCA_963775255.1 of uncultured Thermoleophilia bacterium. Classification (GTDB taxonomy): domain Bacteria; phylum Actinomycetota; class Thermoleophilia; order UBA2241; family UBA2241; genus CAIXSE01. The sequence goes on from CAVZIA010000017.1 coordinate 3,785, forward strand.
AGCCACGAGCTCAAGAGCCCTGTGGCCTCCATGGTCACCGACGCCCAGATCCTCGCCCAGGGCTATCTGGGCGACCTCACGCCCGAGCAGCTCGCCAAGGTCGAGAGCATGGCGCGCAAGGGCCAGTACCTGCTCGGCCTCGTGCGCGAGTACCTCGACCTCGCGCGCGTGGAGGGCGGCGAGCTCAAGCTCGCCACACGCTCGCGCGTCGACGTCATGGCCGACGTGCTCGAGGAGGCGGTCGACCTGGTGCGCGTGCAGGCCGACAACCACGGCATGCACCTCATGGTGTGCATGCCCTCGCCGCCCCTCCCGCTGGTGTGCTGCGACCCCACGCTGCTGCGCATCGTCACCGTCAATCTGCTCGACAACGCCGTGAAGTACGGCAACGAGGGCGGCGACATCCGCGTCAAGGCCGACGTGCTGCACGACCGCAAGGAGGGCGAGCGCCTGCGGATCAGCGTGTGGAACACCGGGCCGGGGTTCGACACGGCCCAGCAGGACAAGCTCTTCCGCCGCTTCTCGCGCCTGGACGACCCGGCCATCAAGAGCCGCCGCGGCACCGGCGTCGGTCTCTACAACTCCTGGCGGATCGTCCACCTGCACGGCGGACGCATCTCGGCCGACTCCAAACAGGGCGAGTGGGCCGAGTTCAGCTTCGAGATCCCGGCTACGGCGGATTGCCCCGAGCTTCTGGCCCTCGACGCGAGGGAGTGAGCCCATGGCGGGCGATCGGTCAGACAAGTCCACCGGCACTGAAGCGAAAGGGAGCACCGTGAGCGACACGCACATCATCCTCGGCATCCACATCGGCGACCGGCTCAAGAACGCAGCCTCCGTCCAGCAGGTCTTCACCGAGTACGGCTGCAACATCAAGACGCGCATCGGGCTGCACGACGCCAGCGAGAACGTGTGCTCGCCGAGCGGCGTCGTGCTCATCGAGTTCTTCGGCGGCGAGGACGAGGCCGACGGCATGCAGGCCAAGCTGGCCGCCGTCGAGGGCGTCCAGGTCCAGAAGATGGTGTTCGGCGCCTGATCGCGCCCCACATGCGGGTGAGGCGGGGGCGATGAACGACGACGTGCGCATCGAGCACGACCTGCTCGGAGAGGTCGCCGTGCCGGCGGGCAGCCTGCACGGCGCACACACCGAGCGGGCGCTCGAGAACTTCCCGCTCGCCGGGCCGCCCGGTCCACGTGGAGCTCGTCCGGGCCTACGGCGTCGTCAAGCTCGCCTGCGCCCGCACCAACCGGGCGCTCGGCGCCTGGGACGGCGACGACGCCAAGGCCGACGCCATCGAGCGCGCCTGCCGGGAGCTCGCCGACGGCCTGCTCGACGAGCACATCGTCGTCGACGCGCCTGCAGGGCGGCGCCGGCACGAGCACCAACATGAACGTCAACGAGGTGCTCGCCAACCGCGCCCTGCAGATCCTCGGCGCGCCGCCCGGCGACTACGCCCGCGTCTCCCCCACCGACGACCTCAACCTGCACCAGCGCACCAACGACACCTTCCCCACCGCGCTGCGGCTGGCGGCGATCGACCTGCTGCACCGGCTCGAGGAGCAGGTGGTCTCGCTGCAGGAGGCGTTCCAGGCCAAGGAGCAGGCAGTTCGCCCACGTGGTCAAGGTCGGGCGCACGCAGTATCAGGACGCGGTGCTCACCACCCTGGGCCGCGAGATGGGCGCCTACGCCGAGGCGCTTCAACCGCGACCGCTGGCGCATCTACAAGTGCGAGGAGCGGCTGCGCGTGGTCAACCTCGGCGGCACGGCCATCGGCACCGGGCTCGCCGCGCCGCGGCAGTACATCTTCCGCGTCGTCGACGTGCTGCGCGAGCTGACCAGCATCGGGTTCGCGCGCGCCGAGAACCTCATCGAGGCCACGCAGAACGCCGACGTGTTCGTCGAGGTCAGCGGCATCCTCAAGGCGCTGCGCCGCGACGCTGCTCAAGGTCTGCCGGCGACCTGCGCCTGCTTCAGCTCCGGCCCGGAGGCCGGGCTGGGCGAGATCCGGCTGCCGCGGCGGCAGGCCGGGTCGTAGCATCATGCCCGGCAAGGTCAACCCGGTGATCCCCGAGGCCGTGAGCCAGGCGGCGCTGCTGGTGTTCGGCTACGACGCCGCCATCGCCACCGCCGCCGGCCTCGGCAGCCTGGAGCTGAACGCGTTCCTGCCGCTCGTGGCCGACTGCCTGCTCGAGAGCCTGCGCCTGCTGGCCGGCGCCGACGAGGTGCTGCGCCGGCTCTGCGTGGAGGGCATCGAGGCGGACGAGGAGCGCTGCGCCGCGCACGTGCGCGCGTCCACGCGCGGCGGCCACGGCGCTCGTGCCGGAGATCGGCTACGACGCCGCCTGCGACGTCGCCCGCCGCGCGCAGGAGCAGGGAGCGACGATCCGCGACGTCGTCGTCGCCGAGGGCATCCTGACCTCCGCCCAGTACGACGAGCTGCTCACCGCCGAGGCCGTGTGCCGTCTGGGCACGCCCCAGACCCGCGGCCGCGACGCCGAAGCCTAGAAGGGACCTTCCGCATGGGACTGATGGACACGCCGAAAGGCATGCGCCTGCACATCGGCATCTTCGGCCGCCGCAACGTCGGCAAGAGCAGCCTGCTCAACGCCATCACCCGGCAGGAGGTCAGCATCGTCAGCGACTTCGCCGGCACCACCACCGACCCGGTCGAGAAGCCCATGGAGCTCCTCCCGCTCGGCCCCGTGCTCTTCATCGACACCGCCGGCATCGACGACGTCGGCGTGCTCGGCGAGCTGCGCGCGAAGAAGACCACGCAGGTGTTCGACCGCACCGACCTCGGCGTGCTCGTCACCGAGGCCGGCAGCTGGGGCGAGTTCGAAGACGGCATCCTCGACGAGTTCCTCGAGCGCAAGACGCCCATCGTCGTCGTCTTCAACAAGAGCGACCTCGTGAGCCGGCCGGCGCCGGTCAAGCGGCTCGAGGACCTCAAGCTCAAGCCGGTGCTCACGGCGGCCAGCGAGGGCCGCGGCGTGCTCGACTTCCGCCAGGCGCTGCTGGACGCGGCGCCGCCGGACTTCATCGACAACCCGTCGATCCTCGGCGACCTCGTCAACACCGGCGACCTCGCCGTGCTCGTGGTGCCCATCGACAAGGAGGCGCCGCGCGGCCGCCTGATCCTGCCGCAGGTGCAGAGCATCCGCGACCTCATGGACAGCGACGCGATGGCGCTCGTGGTGAAGGAGCGCGAGCTCCGCAACGCCATCGAGCGCCTCAACCGGCCGCCCAAGCTCGTCGTCACCGACTCGCAGGCGTTCCTCAAGGTGGCGGCCGACACGCCGCTCGAGGTGCCCATGACGAGCTTCAGCATCCTCTTCAGCCGCTTCAAGGGCGACCTCGTGAGCCAGGTCGAGGGCACGCTCGCCGTCGACGACCTGAAGAGCGGCGCCAACATCCTCATCGCCGAGGCCTGCAGCCACCACCCCATCGCCGAGGACATCGGGCGGGTCAAGATCCCCCGCTGGCTCACCCAGTACGTGGGCGGCAAGCTCAACATCGAGCACATGCAGGGGCACGACTTCCCGGACGACCTCTCGAAGTGGGACCTCGTCGTCCACTGCGGCGCCTGCACGTTCAACCGCAGGGCGATGCTGGGACGCATCCTGCGCTGCCGCCAGCAGGGCGTGCCGATCACCAACTACGGCCTCGTCATCGCCTTCAGCCTCGGCATCTTCGACCGGGCGCTGCAGCCGTTCCCGGCGGCGCTCGAGGCTCTGCACGCGGCGCGGGAGCGGCGGGCCGGGCACGCACCGGCGCAGCCGGTGACCGCCGGCCTGCCGGACGACGCCGCCGTCGACGACCTCTGCTGACGTGACCTCCGCCCCGCCCCTCGGCGTCGCCGACGCGCTCAGCCGCGAGGCCATCGAGTGGTGGCTGCGCGAGACCGACGCGGCGCGGCTGGAGGAGCTCTGGGCCGCGGCGGACGAGGCGCGGCGCCGCTACGTCGGCGACGCCGTCCACCTCCGCGGCCTCATCGAGGTCAGCAACTACTGCGTGCGCGGCTGCACCTACTGCGGCATCCGCGCGGCCAACCGCGGTGTGGAGCGCTACCGCGTCTCCGACGACGTCGTGCTGGCGTGCGCGCGTAAGGCGGTCGAGTTCGGCTACGGGACGATCGTCGTCCAGGGCGGCGAGGACTACGGCGTCACCACCGAGTGGATGGCCGCCGTGCTGCGCCGCATCCGCTCCGAGACCGCCGTCGCCGCCATCACCCTGAGCCTCGGCGAGCGGCCGGACGAGGACCTCGCCGTCTGGCGCGAGGCCGGCGCCGACCGCTACCTGCTGCGCTTCGAGACCTCCGACGACGACCTGTACCGGCACATCCACCCGGACCTCCCCGGCAAGGTCAGCGACCGCATGCGCATCCTGCGCCGCCTCCAGGAGCTCGGCTACGAGGCCGGCACCGGCATCATGGTCGGCATCCCGGGCCAGACCCACGCCAGCATCGCCGGCGACATCGAGCTCTTCCGCGGCATGGACATGGACATGATCGGCCTCGGCCCGTACCTCCCCCACCCCGCCACCCCCCTGGGGCAGGAGTTCGAGAGGCGCCTGGCGGAGGGTGACTGGCCGGCGGACCAGGCGCCCAACACGGAGCTCATGACCTGCAAGGTGCTCGCGCTCACGCGCCTGGCGCGGCCGGACGCGAACCTGCCCGCGACCACGGCGCTCTCGCTGGTCAACAAGACCGGCGGCCGCGCTCACGGTCTGGAGCGCGGCGCGAACGTCATCATGCCCAACCTGACGCCGCCGGAAGAGCGCGAGCGCTACGAGATCTACCCGGAGAAGGCCGCCGTGCACGAGACGGCCGAGGCCATCAACGAGAGCATCCAGAAGCTGCTCTCGTCGCTCGGCCGCACCGCCGGCGGCGGCGCCGGCGGCCGCGGCGGCGCCTGACGACCCCCCGCGCCTCCGGCGCGCACCGACCCCGTACGCAGAACGGGCGGGGCGGCCTCTCGGCCGCCCCGCCCGTGCTTCTGCATCAGATGACGCTGAGCCTCAGAGCGGCAGCTTGTATGCCTTGCCGTCCATCGGAGCCATCTGACGGATGCCCATGTTGCGGAGCACTGTCGGCAGCACGTCGACGAGACGGAACGGCGCCTTGCTGACGACGTGCTTCATGCCCTTCACGTACATCACCATCGGGACGCGCTGGACCGACTTCTGCGCGCCGCCGTGGTCGCCGTAGACGCCGTAGCCGGTCTTGTCCTTGAGCAGACCGACGACGTCGGGGCCGGTCGATGAAGCCATGGTGTTGACGAGCTTCTGTCCCGTGCGCGCCCACCAGGCGCGCTCGGTCTTCGTCATCTTGCCGGTGGAGGTGAGCACGAAGCGGTCGCCCCAGCGGACGTACGTCGCGATGACGTCCGGCAGGGACTTCATCGCCGCCGCCGCCTCGGCCTTCTTGGACCAGCTCCTGTCGATGAGCCATGCTTCGACGGCGGTCGACTGGTAACTGTAGGCAAGGTTGCCGGACGCGTTCAGCGGCGCGAGGACGGCCTCGTTGTTGGTGACCTTCGTCGGATCGGCGCTCGGCTGGCCGTAGCTGGTGTTGGCGCACGTCTTGTTCGGGTCGTAGTACCAGCTGAGATTGCCGCCGCCGGCGGCGTCGACGTAGTGGGCGTTCTTCGCGTAGGTGGACCCGTGGTCGGCCAGCACGACGAACAGCGTGTGGTTCCAGTCGCCCGCGTCCTGCACGGCCTTGATCACCCTGCCGAGCTGGATATCGGCGTTCTTGGCGACCCACGGCATGTGGACCTCTTTCATGATCGTCGACGCGTCCCACTTGTAGTTGGCGAGAGTGTCGACTGCGCCGCCGCCCCACATGTGACCGATCTTGTCGATGCCGGAGAAGTTCAGGTGCAGCGCCGACCAGTCTTCGTTCTGGATGACCTTGATGGCCGCGTCGGCCACCCAGTTGTCGCCGCCCAGGTTCGTGCCGTAGGGACCCGGGACCATCCGGCCGTCCTCAGGATACAGATAGGCCGGCTCGTCGACGTCGGTGCGGTAGTAGTCGTTGAGCGGCGCAGTCGTCGGTCGTCGTCGGGTTGTTGCCCGTGCTGATCTTGAAGCGATTGTCGTCGGTGATGTAGCTGGGCACGTTGCCGGCGGTGTCGACGCCGCGGTACTTGCCGCTCCACGGCAGCACTGTCGGGTCGGGCAGCGCCGAGGTGTTGAGCTTGCTCCCGTAGGTCACCCAGATGTCCGAGCTCGAGGCGGCCGTCGAGGCGACCTGGTAGTACTTGCCGCCGAAGTTGGCGACCTTCTCGCCCGGGAACTTCTCGTGCATGTAGTCGCCGAGCTTGGGATAGCCCTCGGCCTCGACGAGCTTGGTGAACTGGTCGTAGGTGAGGTCGCCGACGGTGATGATCGCTCCGGCGCCGTAGCCGAGGACGTTCCCGGTGTCGCGCATGACCTCGTCGGTCCAGCCCATGTGCTTGGGCAGCTGGCCGCTGACGATGGTGTTGTGGCTGACGACCGTCTCAGAGGCCATGTGGCCGACCGTGGCGTTCTTGAAGTTGGCGCCGTGGTTCTGAGCCACAGGACGTTCTTCATGTTGAACTGCTTGGCGTACTCGGGCCTCATCTGGTCCATCGTGACGATGATGACCTTGGTGGGCTTGGCCGCCAACGCGCGCCGGCCGCGATGAGTAACGCGACCACAACAATGAGCGCGAGCAGAATCCCCTTGCGAGCTAGCCTCATGGCTCCCCCTTGAGAAAAGACTTCGCCCACGGCTCCCCAGTGCCTCCCGGTGCCGCGGGCGACCCTACCGCCTCGCACCCTATTGACGTGCATGGTTGTCTGTCAATGAAACGATTTGTGCGTTACGGAAAGGGTCGAACAAGCGGCCGCCAGCGTCGTCTGAGTGGTGTGCCTCCAGCGCCCCCGCTACGCCGCGTCGGCTAGCGCCTTCGGCTGCGTTCCGGTAGAATCCGTCTCCGCGTCGGGGTGTGGCTCAGCTTGGTAGAGCGCTCGGTTCGGGACCGAGAGGTCGGCGGTTCAAATCCGCCCACCCCGACCATCTTCTTCCCTCGCTCGGCCCCTCACGCAGGCGCGTCCGCGGCCATCCTCGGTCCTCAGACGCCAGCCTCGAACTCCGCATCGCACGCACCGCCCTCTTCCGCCGCCAGCTCGGCGTCCCTAGGCAGCCCGAGCAGGCGCGCGAACGCGTCCGGGTTGTAGCCGATGATGAAGTCCGCGTCGCCGATCTTGACGAACGGGAACGCCGCCGCGCCGCGGGCCACCATCTCTTCCCGGATTTGCCGCTGCAGCCCTCCGTCGGCGAGGTCGTAGTCGACGAACTCATACGGCACATGATGGTTGTCGAGCCACGCGCGGGTGTTACGGCTCCACGGGCAGGTGCTCTGCGTGTACAACTCGACCTTGATCTGCTCCGCCACTTCCCTCGCTCCTCTGATCTTCTTGCGTCTCCGGGCGTCAGGCGCGCGAGAGCAGCCTGTCGTAGGCCGCCGGGTCGTACCCCTTGACCACCCTGCCACCGATGCGCACGAACGGGAAACCGTCCGCACCCTCTTTGCGCATCTCCGCGCTGATCTTCTGCTGCAGGTCCGGCCCTGCGGTGTCGTATTCGATGACGAACGCCTTGATGCCTCGGTGCTTGAAGTACTCCTTAGCCTTGCGGCTCCAGCCGCAGGTGGTGAGCGAGTAGACGGTGACCGGTGGTGTCTTGCCCATGTGCTGTCATCCTCCGCGCGCGATTGTCTCCCGAGTCTGTATACCCCGGACTACACGCCGAGCGGGCCGGTGACGGTCTCCACCCCGGCCCACAGGCGCTCCTGCGCGGGCGTGTCGAGGGCGGCGGCGAGCGGCGTGACGACCTCGCCGCCCTCAAGGTATGCGCCCGAGAGCCCGGCGGCCTCGGGCGACGAGGCCAGGTACACGCTGGTCACGGCGCCGTGCTCGACCGGGATGCCGGCCAACTCCGGCCACCCGGAGGCCAGCATCGAGGTGGCCACGTCGCCCGGGTCGAGGCACACTGCCGTGATGCCGCTGCCCTGTAAACGCCGGGCGAGCGCCAGCGTCAGCATGAGCACGGCCAGCTTGGACTGGTCGTAGGCGAGCAGGGGCGCGTAGGCGCCGGGGCGAGCGAGCTGCAGATCGTCCCAGTGGATCGCGCCCGTCCAGTGCGACGCCGAGCTCAGGACGACGACCCGCGCTGGGGCCGCGGCGCGCAACGCCGGGAGCAGGCTCGTGGCCAGCAGGACCGGCGCCACCACGTTCACGGCGAAGGTGAGCTCGAGGCCGTCGCCGGTCTCACGCCGCCCGGGCGCGAAGACGCCGGCGTTGGCGATGAGGACGTCCAGACCGCGGCCGCCGCGAGCGATCTCGGCGGCGAGGCCACGGACTCCCTCCAGCGTGCTGAGGTCGGCGAGATGAAGGGCCGGCCGCGCGGCGGGCACGGACGCGGCGCGGACGACCGTCAGGGCATCCGCGCCGCGGGCGTGGTCGCGGCCGTGCACGAGAACGTCCGCCCCCAGCCCGGCGAGCCTCACGGCCGTCTCCAGGCCGATGCCACGAGTGGCCCCGGTCACCAGGACCGTCTTGCCGTCCATGCGGCCGCAGGACGCACGCAAGCGCTCGAGCGAAGCGCGACGCTCGGGCGTCATGCTCGCATAGCCATCCTGATCCGTCACCTCGGTCCTCCCTGCCGGCCTCGCGGCGCACGGCGGTTGAGCGCCTCCGCGCCCGGTCATATTCCATCACGACGCGCCCGTGCGCACCCGCCCGCGCGCGAGGGTCAGAAGGGGAGCAGCATCGGCGATCGGCCGCACAGCACTGCGACGACGGGGAAGGCGCACGAGGATGGTGCGGTGACGCTGCTCTGGCTGCGCCGCGACCTGCGGCTCGGCGACAACCCGGCGCTGCTCGGGGCGGCCCGGCGCGCCGGTCGGGAGCGGGGCGCGCTCCTCCCCGTCTTCGTCTGGGAGCCACAAGGGCGCCGCGCCTGGGCGCCGGGCGGCGCGGCGCGCTGGTGGCTGTGGCACTCGCTGCGCAGCCTCGACGCCGGGCTGCGGACGCTCGGCTCCCGGCTGCTGGTGGAGCGCGGCGACCCCGTGGGGGTCGTCGCCGCGCTGGCCCGGACAACGAGAGCCGCCACGGTCGTCTGGGCCGAAGGCCTCGAGCCGGATGAGCTTGCCGACGACGCCGCGCTCGAGGCCACTCTGCGCTCGTCCGGCGTAGACGCCGTGGTCACCGGGCAGGCGAACCTCCTATCCGGTCCGCTCGCCCTCCGTAAGCGTGACGGCGGCCCGTACAGAGTGTTCACCCCGTTCTGGCGCGCTCGCCTTGCGGCCGGCGCACCCGACGAACCTGTACCGGCCCCCGCCACCCTCCCGCCGGCGCCGGCCGAACCGTCCGGCGTGCCACTCGGCGAACTGCGCGCCGAGGCCGTGCGCCCCTGGTCGGCCGGCTTCGGCGAGTTCTGGTGCCCGGGCGAGCTTGGCGCACAGGTGCGCCTGGAGGAGTTCCTCCGTGGCCCGCTCGCGGAGTACGCCTCCGACCGCGACCGGCCGGACCTGGACGGCAGCTCCCGTCTCTCCCCGCACCTGCACTGGGGCGAGGTCACGGCGCGGCAGCTGTGGTACGCCGTGGCCGGAGCGCTGCACGAGTCCGGGTCGGACGTCGAGGCCGCCGTCGGGCCGCCCCGCTGGGACGAAGAACAGGCGCCGGGGCTGCGCCGGTCCGCCGGCGCCTTCCTCCGCCAGCTCGGCTGGCGCGAGTTCGGCCACCACCTGCTGACCGCGTTCCCCCACACCGTCGCAGCGCCGCTCCGCGAGCGCTTCATCGCCTTCCCCTGGCGGGACGACCCGCAGGCGCTCGAGGCCTGGCGGTGCGGGTACACCGGCTACCCCATCATCGACGCGGCGATGCGCCAGCTCTGGGCGACCGGCTGGATGCACAACCGCACGCGCATGCTGGCCGGCTCCTTCCTGGTCAAGGACCTGCTGCTGCCGTGGCAGGAGGGCGCCGCGTGGTTCTGGGAGACGCTCGTGGACGCCGACCTCGCGAACAACACGCTCGGCTGGCAGTGGGTCGGCGGCTGCGGCGCGGACGCGGCGCCGTACTTCCGCGTCTTCAACCCGGTGACGCAGGGCCTGCGGTTCGACCCCGACGCGGTCTACGTGCGGCGCTGGGCGCCCGAGCTGGCGGGCCTGCCGGCGGAGCAGGCGCAGGCCCCGTGGAGGGCGACGCCCGAGGCGCGGGCGGCGGCGGGCGTCACGCTCGGCGAGACGTACCCGGCGCCGATCGTCGACCACGGCGAGGCGCGCCTGCGTGCGCTCGCCGCGTACGACGCCGTGAGGAAGCGCTGACCGCAGCCGCGTCCGCGGCGGGCGCGCTCAGCGCAGGTCCGGCAGGTCCAGCGGCACGATCTGCGGCGCCGGCCGGCCGTCGGCGCCGACGGTGACCAATGCGAGCGTGCGCGGGATGCCGAACCGTGCCCTTGCCGGCCGCGCCGGGGTTGAGGAACAGCGTGCTGCTCGCGCCACTCCACGGCCGCCTTGTGGCTGTGGCCGCTGACCACCAGGTCGTAGCCCTCGGCCACCGGGTCGTGCCTGCCCATCAGGCTCTTGCCGATGTGGCACAGCAGGATGCGCAGACCGAGCGCCTCGACCTCGGTCTCCCACGGCAGGTCGTCCTCCCAGGACGGCAGGTCGGTATTGCCGAGCACCGCCGTGACGGGCGCGAGCGCCTTGAGGCGCGAGAGTACGTCGAGCGTGCCGATGTCGCCGGCGTGGATGATGCGCTCGGCGCCGGCCAGCAGGTCGTCCAGCCGCGAGTCGTAGTAGCCGTGGGTGTCGCTGACGACACCGATGAAGGGCGTGCGGAGCTCGGACATGCGGATAGGATACAGGCAGTGGCGGACGGCGGTGGCCGGGACGAGGAGGAGAGCGACGATGGGGAGTCTGGCGGGCAAACGGGTGGTCGTCACCGGCGGTACCAGCGGCATCGGCGCGGCGACGGTGCAGCGGTTCCGCGACGAGGGCTGCGAGGTCGTCGTAGTGGCGCGCACGCCCGGACCGGACGTGATCCCGTGCGACGTGAGCGACCGCGCGCAGGTCGAGGCGGCGTTCGCCGAGATCGGCGCGCTGGACGTGCTCATCGCCAACGCCGGGATCAGCGAACGCAGCCCCGCCGCCGACATCGGCCCCGAGCAGTGGGACCACGTGATCGGGACCAATCTCAGCGGCGCGTTCTGGACCGCGCAGGCGGCCGCCGCCAGGATGCTCCCGGCCGGCGGCGGCTCCATCATCTTCACGGCCTCCACCAACGCGCTCGTCGGCTATCGGTACTACGCCGACTACAACGCGTCGAAGGCGGGCCTCGTGGCGCTCGCCCGCTCGCTGGCGCTCGAGTGGGCGCCCACCGTGCGCGTCAACGCCGTCTGCCCCGGCTACGTGCTGACGCCGATGCAGCAGTCGGAGTACACGCCCGAGATGCTCGCTCAGGTGAACGAGCGCATCCCGCTCGGGCGCCACGCCACGCCCGGAGGAGCTCGCCGGCCTCTTCGCTTACCTTGCGAGCGACGATGCAGCCTACTTCACCGGCTCCGTAATCGTCATGGACGGCGGCGAGACCGCCGGCAGCGTGGTCAGCGGACCCGGCGGCCCGGGAGCCTGACCGTGCCCGGCGGCCACAGGCCCGGCGCTCCCAGCTGGCGCACCGTCACCGCGCCGGAGTCGCGGCGGCCCATCTTCGTCGCTGCGCTGGTCGTCATCGCCGGCCAGGCCTGGGTGGCGCGCAGCCTGGGGGTCGACCCCTTCTGGCTGTTCCCCCTGATCTCGGCGGCGCTGCTCGTCGCGTCGATCGCGGTCTACGAGAGCCAGGACGAGCCGGACAGACGCGCGCGCACCCTCTCGTTCCTGTTCATCGCGATCCTGGTCGCGGCCAACGCCGTGAGCCTCGTGCTGCTCGTGCGCGGCGTCTTCGTCGGGTCCGCCATCGGGCCGACGAGTCTGCTGGTCACGGGCCTTGCGCTTTGGCTGGTCAACGTCGCCGTCTTCGCGCTCCTGTACTGGGAGCTGGACGGCGGCGGCCCGGAGGCTCGCGCCGCCGGCTACGTCGGGCGCTACCCGGACTTCGTCTTCCCCCAGCACCAGGACGACCAGGACGAGCTCTCGCCCGACGACTGGAAACCCAGCTTCTACGACTACCTCTACGTGTCGCTGACGAGCTCGATCGCCTTCTCGCCCACGTATCGACGCGGCGATGCGCCAGCTCTGGGCGACCGGCTGGGTGCACAACCGCACGCGTCTGCTGGCCGGGTCCTTCCTGGTCAAGGACCTCCTGCTGCCGTGGCAGGAGGGCGCCGCGTGGTTCTGGGATACCCTGGTGGACGCCGACCTCGCCAACAACACGCTCGGCTGGCAGTGGGTCGGAGGCTGCGGTGCGGACGCGGCGCCCTACTTCCGCGTCTTCAACCCGGTGACGCAGGGCCTGCGGTTCGACCCCGACGCGGCTTACGTGCGGCGCTGGGCGCCAGAGCTGGCCGGCCTGCCGGCGGAGCTGGCGCAGGCCCCGTGGAGGGCGACGCCCGAGGCGCGGGCGGCGGCGGGCGTCACGCTGGGCGAGACGTACCCGGCGCCGATCGTCGACCACGGCGAGGCGCGCCTGCGTGCGCTCGCCGCGTACGACGCCGTCAGGAAGCGCCGACCGTAGCCGCGGCCGCCGCGGATGCGCTCAGCGCGCGTCGCGCAGGTCCAGCGGCACGATCTGCGGCGCCGGCCGGCCGTCGGCGCCGACGGTGACCAAAGCGAGCGTGCGCGGGATGCCGAACCGTCCCTTGCCGGCCGCTCCGGGGTTGAGGAACAGCGTGCCCTCGCGCCACTCCACGGCCGCCTTGTGGCTGTGGCCGCTGACCACCAGGTCGTAGCCCTCGGCCACCGGGTCGTGCCTGCCCATCAGGCTCTTGCCGATGTGGCAGAGGAGGATGCGCAGCCCCAACGCCTCGACCTCGGTCTCCCACGGCAGGTCGCCCTCCCAGGACGGCAGGTCGGTGTTGCCGAGCACCGCCGTGACCGGAGCGAGGGCCCTGAGGCGCGAGAGGACGTCGAGCGTGCCGATGTCGCCGGCGTGGACGATGCGCTGGGCGCCGGCCAGCAGCTCGTCCAGCCGCGGGTCGTAGTAGCCGTGGGTGTCGCTGACGACACCGATGAAGGGCGTGCGGGCCTCAGACATGCGGATAGGATACAGGCAGCGGCGGGGGCGATGGCGGCCGGGACGAGGAGGAGGGCGATGATGGGGAGTCTGGCGGGCAAACGGGTGGTCGTCACCGGCGGGACCAGCGGCATCGGCGCGGCGACGGTGCGGCGGTTCCGCGACGAGGGCTGCGAGGTCTCCGTCCTGGCGCGCACGCCCGGACCGGACGTGATCCCGTGCGACGTGAGCGACCGCGCCCAGGTGGAGGCGGCGTTCGCCGAGATCGGCACGCCGGACGTACTCATCGCCAACGCCGGGATCAGCGAGCGGAGCCCCGCCGCGGACATCCGCCCCGAGCAGTGGGACCACGTGATCGGGACCAACCTCAGCGGCGCGTTCTGGACCGCGCAGGCGGCCGCCGCCAGGATGCTGCCGGCGGGCGGCGGCTCCATCATCTTCACAGCCTCCACCAACGCGCTCGTCGGCTACCGGTACTACGCCGACTACAACGCGTCGAAGGCGGGCCTCGTGGCGCTCGCCCGCTCGCTGGCGCTCGAGTGGGCGCCCAGCGTGCGCGTCAACGCCGTCTGCCCCGGCTACGTGCTGACGCCGATGCAGGAGTCGGAGTACACGCCCGAGATGCTCGCTCAGGTGAACGAGCGCATCCCGCTCGGGCGTCACGCCACGCCCGGGGAGCTCGCAGGCCTCTTCGCCTACCTCGCCAGCGACGAGGCCGCCTACTTCACCGGCTCCGTCATCGTCATGGACGGCGGCGAGACCGCCGGCAGCGTAGTCAGCGGGCCCGGCGGCCCCGGAGCCTGAGCGTGCCCGGCGCCCACAGGCCCGGCGCACTCAGCTGGCGCACAGTGACCGCGCCGGAGTCACGCCGCCCCGTCTACGTCGCGGCGCTGGTCGTCATCGCCGGCCAGGCCTGGGTGGCGCGCAGTCTGGGGGTCGACCCGTTCTGGCTGTTCCCCCTGATCTCCGCGCTGCTGCTCGTCGCGTCGATCGCGGTCTACGAAAGCCAGAACGAGCCGGACAGGCTCGCTCGTACCCTGTCGTTCCTGTTCATCGCGATCCTGGTCGCGGCCAACGCCGTGAGCCTGGTGCTGCTCGTGCGCGGCGTCTTCGTCGGCTCCGCAATCGGGCCGACGAGCCTGCTGGTCACCGGCCTCGCGCTGTGGCTTGTCAACGTCGCCGTGTTCGCGCTCCTGTTCTGGGAGCTGGACGGCGGCGGTCCGGAGGCTCGCGCCGCCGGCTACGTCGGGCGCTACCCGGACTTCGTCTTCCCCCAGCACCAGGACGACCAGGACGAGCTCTCGCCCGACGACTGGAAACCCAGCTTCTACGACTACCTCTACGTGTCGCTGACCAGCTCGATCGCCTTCTCGCCTACAGACGCCATGCCCTACACCCGGCGTGCCAAGCTGGTCATGGCGGCTGAGAACCTTCTTTCATTCGCGACACTCGCGGTCGTCGTGGCCCGCGCCGTCAACATCGCGCGCGGCTGACGCGGACCGGGGAATACTGGGCTCGCAAGACACTCACGGGAGGCACGATGCTAGTCGCCACGTTCAACGCCACCACCGGCTGGGCCGGACGCCAGATCACCTGGCAGGACGAACGCTTCGTCCTCGACGGCCACGGTCCGATCACAGCCGCCGACGTCATGGACTATGACCGCCAGGGACAGCTCGACTGGCCGTCCGAAGAGATGCGCTCCTGGGCGGCCGCGCGGCTGTCCTGGGAACAGGCGGTCGCGGCCCCGGCTGCAGCTGTCCCGGCCGCTGCCCAACAGTCCACGCCGGCGCAGCCCACCACTCCGACCCAGCCGGTCACGCCGACACAGCCGGTGACTCAGACCGAGGCGGCAGCTCAGGCCGAGCCGGCTACCGGACCGGCGGCGCAGCCGGCCGCCGAGCAGGCGCCGCAGCCGGCGGACGAGGTGCACGACCTCCTGGCTCCCGCCGGCGACATCGTGGAGGTTGTGAGCACCGCGCCCTACCAGGAGGCTCTGGCCACAGTAGCCGGCGGCGAGCCCGACAAGGTCCAGGATGTGGAGAAGTGGGCGCACCTCATCCCCGAGCCCGACAACCCCTGGGACCGCAACGCGGTCGCCGTCTACGTCGACGGCCGCAAGGTGGGCTACCTGCCGCGGGAGCAGACGGCGGCCTACGCGTCTCTCCTGACCCAGGTGTGGACGAACTACCGCGGCCGCGCCGTGTGCCGCGCCGTCGTCGGCGGTGGCCGGTACCAGGTGACGAGCCAGCTCGGCGCCGTGACCGAGGTCGGCGAGGCGCAGTTCGGCGTGCGGCTCGCGCTCGCGACCCCGGAGCACTTCGCGGGGACGCACGACATGAGGATGCTGACGGCCGAAGAGCTGGCGGCCGGCCCGCCGCCGATCTGACGGGCCGATAGAACCACCATCCGGACCAGCCCGCCATGCCGGCTCAAGCCAACGTTGACGTCCGCCCGCAACAGGTCGAGACTGCGGTTGCGGGGTCAGAAAGGGGACGTTGATGAGCTCTCCCGAGCTCACCTTCGATGACGTGGTGGAAGCCGGCCTCCCGGCGGTCTCCGTGACGATGGCCGACCCCCACGATCCGGCCGGCCACAACGTGTACCGCGAGTGGCGATACGAGCAGGGCCGGGTCTGGCTCATCCACCGCGACGAAGAGCGCACCTACTCGATGCGCCTCGCCGTCCCCCAGGAGATCCCGTGGAGCGGGTGGCATCACGACGACCGATGCGGCTGCCCGTTCTGCTCGGGGGACCGCGAAGGCTTCGAGCCCGCGGCCCGGCCCGAAGACGACGGTCAGTCAGGCAGCTAGAAGACGAGGCAGGGGTGCGATTCACCGTGACGGGACCGCAGCGCCAGAGCCGCTACCAGGTGCGAGCCGCCGCCGGCCCGGCGTGGGCGGCCGACGACAAGGGCACCCTGTACAGGTTCGACGGCCTGTGCTTCAGCCGGCGCCGGCGGAGAGACGACGCCTTCTCGCTGGTCCCCGCCTGGCAGACGCCGTGCTACGGCTGGCTCAGCCTGTCGGAGTGCCCGCTGCCGGCTCTCAGCGAGGCCGCAGCACGGGCTCGGTCCGCCGCGGATCCGCAGCCGCACCTGGCCGCATAGCCCCCTACGACGGGTCGGGCGTCGGCCGGTCTTCGCTTTTCCCATGCCCCCAGGGTAAAGAGAGACATGGACTCAAGTCCCGACGAAAGGCAGCGTCATGTACGTCCTGAATTACTGGCACACCGTGTCTGACTACGGTGAGTGGAAGAGGATGTTCGACAGCGACCCTCTCGGCCGCGAGGCCTCCGGCGTACGCCGGATCTCGATCGAGAGGCCCATGGACGACAAGAGCACGGTGGTCGGCGAGCTCGAGTTCGACAGCCTGGGTGAGGCGGAGACCTTCGCCGGCCGGCTCCGGGAGGTGTGGCAGGGCCCCGAAAGCTCAGTGGTCTCCAACACCGGGATCAGGATAACCGAGGTGCTCGCGCAGCAGGAGTTCCGCCGGGAAACGGCGCGGAAGGTCGCATAGAAGAAGCACAGGTGAGTGGTAGCGGCGGTAGGACTCGAACCTACGACACGCGGACTCGCCCCGAGCCATCTCACAGGTCCGGGGCGAGTTTCGCTTGTAGGCCGCCAGTCGCAATGACGCAAGCCTGACCGGAGGCCAACGGCGGGCCTCCAGTCTCACGTCGGATTCGTCGGTCTCAGTGGTTCACGGGGTGTCCTCAGCCGTCGCCGAGTACGATTCGGAGTACGCTCCCTGCAGCTTGGCCCCCGGCGCGACTGCTCACTTCTGCAACTCCCGGATCCTCGCCCCGATGCTGCGCTGCAGGCCAGGATAGAGGCTCATTGTTGGAGACAGAGCTTCAAGGCGTTCCCTCACTCCGGCCCTTGGGTCCATTGACAGGAGAACCTCTGTCTCGGCGGCCATGAGGGCGTCAGCCTCCTTGCGAATGTCATCGTCTCTGACTCTCTCTGTAAGCATCATCACTCGCAGCTCAGGGAAGCGGTCGTCTCTCAGGCTCTCAGTGCTGCCCGGTCTGTTCGCAACTTCCAGCATCGACTGGTACCAAGCTGTCAGAGCAAGAGAGAGGTCTTTGAGTGCTGCCACCTCTCCTTCTCGACGCCATCGCTTTGTCTCCACCCACTGAAGAACGAAGTTCCCTGCGAACCCCGAGACTGCAGCGATTGCCGCACCAAGGATGATGGCCCAAGCATCGTTCAGGCCTCCCCCGGCTTGAGCCGCAGCAACGACTAAGCCGACCACGTCCTTCCCCCCTCCCTATCGCTCGCCAACTTGTCAACTCGCCTCGAGCTTCGTCACGCTTGCCAAGCCGCAGACTGACGCGAAGGCATGACCCTCGGCCGACGCAGGCAATCGAGAGCAACCGACTAGGCAGGCCGCCCAGGCGACACTCCCGACCTCTCATCCCCCCCGAGGATCATTTCGGTCCAGTTCGGCCGGCCCGGCAGAACATGAGAATCCTGCATAGCTTTGCGCAAGGCTGCGCGCATCAGGCCCTCGAACTCCGATGTCACGGTCTTCAGGACGCGGTCGTGCACGTTCCGATCTGTCTCCAAGCCGAGCTTGCGCGCCAAGATCATCACGCGGTTGCTGTTGGCCCTGAAGTCACCGTGAACGATCATGCTTCGAAGGCCATACGCCCTTCGGACGGCGTCGAAGACTCTGCGCCTAGACTCTAGGTCTGTACCCAGGTAGTAGGCACATCTGACTGCGAGCTTGTGGCCCAACTCTCCTCCGCCGTCTCCCAGGAACAACGCTTCACTGCAGATAGCCAGATCAACAAGTGAGTCCTCGCGACGATGTCTGGAGTTGGCCTGATCGAAGCGGCTGAGCCCGTATACGAGCCACGGCAAGTCGAAACCCAGCTGCACATCACTCCAGAACGTCGCGAAATGGGAGCCCGCTTCGGAGGTCAGGTCATAGCCATGCGGCCACTCGTTCGGTTGACGATCGAACGCGACGCCCTTCCCCTCGCCTGCACCGCTGTATTCAATGATGTAGGTTGCGTCGAATTGACCGGCTTTGAAGAGGCGCAGAGCACAGGCCACACTCCGGACAAGCTTCCAAGCCGTGAAGATGTCGGGGCGGTTCGGGCTTGGCTCCTGCCCACACGCCTCAAGCCAGTCTGGCGGAGATCCCACTCCGGCCGTCGTGAGCCGTATGCAGTGATACGCCATAGGAACAGGAACGTGATTCTGCTGACCGAGGTCATACTCGAGATCGCTCAGTTCGTCGATCGCGAGGCCTGGCCCAAGATCAATCGGATCGCCCTCGTAGTTGAAGCCAAGCAGCGGCGCGCAGTAGGTGTGCGTCACGGTAGCTCCTGGGCCGCGATGCTTGGCAAGGATGCTTGACGATGAGCCTCAGGTCTCCGGGTGGGTAGCTCTGGCGATCTGGATCTCCACAGGCGGCGACCAGCGTGGATGGACTCGTGGGGAGACCATTTGCGTTGCGGAGCGGCCTACGGATGTAGGCTCGTTCATTCACATGATAGTCCAGAGCAGCCTCACGAGAGACTGAGGCTGCAGGCGATGACGCCAGCGCGTGTCGCAGCATCGTCTACCTGAGCGCCAACTCGCCGGAGCGGGTGAGGTTCAGGTCGAGCAGGCGCGAGAGGACCTCGTCATCCGGGAGCGGATACTCCCAGCCATAGGCCGCGTACACCGCGTGGTCGAGCCGCTCGTGCGCCTGGTCGAGCCACGTCGGTCGCTGATTGTAGAGGTTCGTCAGGGTGCGCTTCGCGAGTTCCTTGCCGTCGATGCGTCGGGGTTGAGCCATCCATTGCGGAGTCGGTCGAGGGCCTGCGCTGCCGATGCCACCTCGGCCTCAGCTTCCGGTGGCGCAGCCTGAGGCAGGGGGAATGTCTCGAACGTCGAGCTTGGTGTGTAGCGCGGTCTCGTCTCCAATTGTGTCCCCAACCGCAGCGACCACAGTTCATGCACTGAGGAATGCAGAACGCCGAAGAAGTAGTCATCGTTGCGGGCAAAAACAATGAGCTGATGGTCCGCGAGCGTTGGTGCCGAGAGCCATACGAAGAGCCGATGCTTCGCAAGCGTTGGCGTGGCAATGAAGCGCGATAGCCCCTCGATGGCTCGGCGCATGCCGGTGCACGGCTCAACGTGCAGCCACCACTTCTCGGCATAGGACTTTCGCCGCACCTGACTCCGGATCGGTTCGACGCGCTCCTTCACGTACTCAAACGGAGCCTCGTACAGCATCGCCTCTTCAATGGGCGTGTTCACACCGAAGTCGATAATCCACATGTGCCGCGGTCGACGGGTGATGTCTAGACCGTTCACCCATGGACGGATTACATCCTCGTTGCTTCTGCCGTCCGGATTCGGGCTGGCCAACATCGCCGTAGCTACGTCTTCCGCGATGTCGAACGCCCCGCCCTTCACGTCGCCCACGAAGCCAAGACTCGAGTTTCGCGGTAGGCGAACCACTCGTGTGAGGTCAGCGCCGGCGCTCAGGTTGGCGTTGATTGTGTCGACTTCCCGTCCGTTGAGCAGCCTCACCGTTTCAGAGCCGTCATCGAAACCGACGAAAGACACGTGTACCGCAGCACCCTCCAGCACCCAAGGCTCATCGGACCACGCCAAGAAGATGTCACCGGATTCCTTGATTCGACTCAACGTTCGTCTGCTGCCGCCGCCGCGTATCCCCTGAGTCGCGAGAAGCCCAACGCGCTCCACTCGCGCCGTCTCCACCATCGCCCGAGCCTTCTCATGCCAATAGGCGCAGAAGTCGGCCATTCCAGCGACTCGTCCCTGGTACACATCGAACAGCGCATCAACGTACTCGCTCCCAAGGTTCGTCCGGAGGAACTTCGCCCCGAGGAATGGCGGATTGCCCACAATGACGGTGGCGTCAGGCCAGTCAGGCTCGCATGGGCTCTCGGGATCGCTCAGGTCGAGGACGGCGTCGCGCTGTTCGATCGTCTCGAGCGGCTTCAGGATCGGGTAGCGCGCGTAGGCAAAACCATTGCTGAGCATCCACTGAATATCGCCAATCCAGATGACGACGCGGGCAAGCTCGGCCGCGTAGGCGTTCTTCTCAATGCCGAGCACCGCTTGCGGTCCAACCTCCGGGAACTGCAGCGGCGTCTTGATCGTGACCGATGCCCAGAGGATTGCTTCGCGCTCGAGGTCCTTGAGCGCTTGGAGCGCCAGATAGAGGAAGTTGCCCGAGCCGCACGCGGGGTCGAGCACGCGCACCGCGCGCAGGCGCTCGAGGAAGGCGTTGAAGACCGCAATCGGATTCTTGTCCGCAGGCGTGCGTGCCGTGACCTTCTTGCCCTCGGCGAGCAGGACTTCGATCTTCGCTTGCGTCGCCGCAAGGTCGCGGCGCAGCGGCGTCATGAGCACTGGTTCGATCAGGCGCATGATCGATGACGCGGTCGGTGTAATGCGCGCCGAGCTGCGTGCGCTTGCTCAGGGTCGAGGCCGCGCTCAAACAGCGTGCCGAAGATGGCCGGTTCTACCTGTGACCAGTCAAGCCGCGAGACCTATGTCGACAGTAGCGATCTCTTCGCGCGTCAGCGGCAGCACCTCGCCGCCGTTGAAGAGACCGCCGTTGAACCACTGAATGCGCTCAGCGCCAAAGCGTCCGCCGCCGCTCGACATCTTTGCGAACAGCTCGCTGAGCCTGTCAGTGAACACAGAGGGATTGTCCGGGTCGGTCGCCGCCAGTCTGCGCAGCATGCCGGACGGTAGCAGCTCTGCATCCTCGGCGAACATGCAGAAGAGGAGCTTGTTGAGAAAGTGCGCTACTGAGTGCGGTTCGTGGCCGCGGGCGCGCAAACTGCTCGGCGAGCGCGGCGAAGTGCTGCGCGGCCTCGGCGGTCAACTCGTCCCGTGTCTTGCCCTGGCTTCAATTCCTCGGATGCTCCATGACGGCGCGGAGCAGCCGCAAGGGCTCAGCAGGGCTTGTCAGGAGATCATTCGAGATCGAACTTGTGGACAACCGCGGGCGTGTTCGTGAAGTTGGTGTGGATTTCGAAGCGATCGAGGTCGCAGACCACGAGCAGTGGCGGATTCTCGAGCGCTTCGCGGTATTGCAGCAGCTGGTCATAGGCTGCCTTCAGGTCCTTGTGCTTGCCCTTGTACTCCCAGGCGAAGTGGCCGCGCTTCCACACGTCGGCAAGCCGTCACCGCCGCTTGTTCTTACTCCGCGCCCTTCTCAAAGGCGTACGCAGTCGCCGGTCGGATCTGCCTCGTTCGGCGTCTTCACGCCGAGCATGCGGCAGAGGTCGATGAAGTGCTCTTGCGAGGCGGCGCGTTCGGTGCGCGTGTTGCCCGCCCATTTCTGAGCGAATTCTGTTGGTGTCGTTGAGATCGCTGCTAGCCTCCGTTGCCGGCAAGGTCTACCGCCGCTCTAAGTGGAGATACTACAACCTCGGCCTGAGCGCGCCCCTCGGTCGGGAAGACGTTCGAATCCAGAGTCACATGACGAAGATCGCCAGAATCATAAGAGTCGCGACCAGCAAGTAGAACAAGTACAGTTTGCGGCTCGAATGGAGTTCACCGGCCAACCTTCACAGGACTGGCCTTCCCGATAGTCGACGTCAGCGCCAGCAGATCGTCGTATCCGGAATCCCGAAAGAAGCGTTCGACAATCAACCCCTGGCTGACGGCTCCTGCAGCAGCTTGTGATACCAGAATCGATCTATCAAGTAGAAGGCGATCCAGGCCACAAGGCCCCCTAGCAGGATAGCTCGAGCTGCGCTAATGCCGAATCCCCACAGGACGACGAGGTCGGTGTCGGGCACAGCGGCATGCTCGGCCAGAGCCTCGGCAGCAGACTTGAGAGTCTGTACGTGGACGATAGCCGCCGCCGCGACTGTGGCGGTCAGAACTGTGACCGCGATGTTGCGATCTGCATCTCGATCGTGTTGAAGTGCTGCTGCACATCGACGGCTGTCTTCCACGCCTCTAGGGTAATCTTGAGCTTGCCCTCTTCAGGCACGTCAGTCATTGCTTTCCTCTATCCGGTTCGTTGGGGAGCGGAAGTAGAACAGATCGAGCAGTTGGGCAAAGGAGGTCTACAGCGTGTACGTGGGGACGACTTCGCTACGAACCAGGGACCGCTTCTCACGCTCCACGTCTTCTTCTTGCCAGTGAGTAACTCTCCTGAGAACGTCGCAGGAGGGCCTGTGCTGGGCAAGACCGTACTTCGCATACACGTCTAGGACTCCCGCATCCTGGGCCATCCCCACATCCTTCAGCAGGTTATCTCCGACGTACACGGTCGACGATGGATCAGCCCGGGAGTCGTTCACAATGTCGAGGAGGATTGAGAGTTCTGCTTCTTCTCACAAGGAGGCGTCGTCCGATGCTCGGTTGCTTCGAGCGCGTACTCTGATTGTTCGTAGTAGCGATGAAGGTCCGAGGGCGTGGCATGATCGGCGGCGAGTAGACACACTGCAGCAGTCCATCCAAGCCCGTTCTCTTGACGCGCCGCATGCTGTAGAACCACATCGACTCCGTGTAAGCAATCACCGGGCAGCCCAGCAGTCTGAGGCGTTCCAGCGTCTCCACGACGCCTGGGTATGGGTGCATGACTGCATTGCGGGCTTTGCTGTACGCGTGGATTGCATCGTCGTAGACATCGGGCAGGCACTCCCCAGGGTGCAGCGCCTGTAGAGACGGGAGATTCTCGATCAGAAACGCGTACTCGGAGGTTCCGTGCACGCGGTACACCGCACGTATCTCCGACCCAGAACCTCCCGCGTAACTCCGCTCCGCGAAACCGAGCAGAGAGCATTGCCTCGAAGCCCGCAGACCACATCTCGACCCAGTCCCAGAGGGTGTTATCCAGGTCAGTGATGACGAGAGTGGCTTCGGGTTTCAACTGCACTGCTCCAGTTGGTTCGGGTCTGAGCTTGCTTCGGCCACGAGTCAACCTACTCGAACACGTCGGTTCTGGCCATGACTCTCGCGACAAGGAAGGCCAACAATTTGCACTCTAGAGGCTTGGTCGGACTGAACCCGCCACCACGGACAGTCGCCGAATAGCAGGTTCATGGGCCTCCTCCAGAGCGGTGGCGCAGTTCTGTCGCGATCTGCGCGTTCGAGTCCGTCTGGTCCGAGCCCTATTGTGGGACGACAAAGCCCACGGACACCGTGAGGTCGATCCGAGGGGGAGCCCGATGTCGGGGAGCGGCTGGGGAGCCGTAGTAGTCTATGTGGGAATTGCTGCAGTTGTCCTCATCGGAGCAGCAATGTCCGGTTGGACCACGTTCATCAGGTTGGCGGGCGGATTGGCTGTGTTCTGCCTTGTCCTCGTCATCATGGGGCGCCAGCGCTCGAGCTAGTCTGGAGCTCAGTGGGACCAGAGTCGTCCACCTATCGCCGCCGCCCGCCCCATCTAGCACGGCGCATTAATGTCGCCAGGCGAGCGCGGATCACTATCGTTTCGCGGCACATGTGGCTGTCAACGCGGCCTCCGCTACCACAGGTCGTGCGGCCACCCATCGTGGAGGGCTGTTCTCGCGCGTTCTCGCGCGTTCTCGGTGCGGCGGTGCGGCTTCGGGAGGAGGACTCGGCACTCGCTTGATTCCGGAGGCCAGGGAAAAGACCTCGGGTGTTCCTTCACTCCCTCGGCGAGCCAGTCTGTTCTGGCGCACATCCCGCTCTTCCGCCTCCGAACAAACGGCAACCAATCGTCCGGGCCCGTCATGTGAGAAGTCCGCAGCGCGGTGACCTACGAACAATCGGGTTGTAGAGGAACAGTGCGAAGGACCTGCAAATCACGCTCTTCCAATCGGCGCCCCCACGCATGCGTACTCCTCGCGTAGTCCGCTACTGCGCGGGTTCGCTGATCAGCCTTCCGCTCTCCTCGCGGTCATCCTGCTTGTCCAAGGTCCGGCTTGGCCGTCGCTTCGTCCACGCAGGCCTACTGACCGTCGTCTGCCAGCGTGGGCTCCGAGATGAACTTCACGAACTCTCGCCCGAGGTCCGTGGTCCGTCGCGCCATGATCCCCGAGGCGCTCACCATGCCCTTGAGGCCATCGGTGTTGACCAGGCCACGTGCCTTCAGCTCGGACCACGCATGCGAGCAGATGGCGTCCTCTTGCACGAGTTCCGGATAGACCGCGCAAACCACTTGCCACGCCGCCCCACCAAGAGTGCTCCCGACCTCCACATTCGCCGCGCGGCACCTTGCTCCCGGATCGTTGAAGAGGACCAGCAGCTTGATGTGCAGCGGCGTGAGATCCTCCACATACCGCAGGAACATCTCGAAGACGTCCTCCGAGGGCTGGCGGCCGAGAGCTGTGTTCAACGCTGCGTTGCGGAGCGCGGCCCTCTTCTCCGCCGCCGCCGTTGACATGGCAGCCGGCACGGTTCGAAGGACGGCTGTGACGAACTCCTCGCTCTGCAGGTCGTCCCGAGTCAAGAGGCCAGCGTCCTCGAGAGCGAGCACGCGGTCGCTGATGTCCTGCATGTACTCGTCACGCCGGCGCTGCGCTGGGGTCGAACACACCAAGGCGAGGAACGGGGTGACGGCACCGCCGCCAGGCACGAAGCTGAGAAGAGCGTCGGGAACGGCCCGCACCACATCGCTGATGGTCGGATGCACGATCTCTTCAACAGGCCTGTCGCGACTATCCACGGTCTGCCTCCTGATTGTCAGTCCGCATCCTATGCACTTCGTCCGTTGATGAGAAGGCACCATCCGACAGCCGCTCACCCGCGCGACGCGTCGCTTGGCGGAGCCGCGGGCTCTCAATGTCGTCATACCTAGGAACTGATAGAAGGAGGCACTTCCAAAGGGGAGAGTTCACAAGAGGGATGTTCATGAAGAGGGAAGTACAGAGGAGCCCGTTGTCTGCTCCGCCTCGAGTACCATGGGTACCTTCACCGAGGAATCCAGAACACTCTTCGTCGCCCACCTCTTGGGGCTCAACCTCGACTCATTGCCTCTTGTCTACTCGGAGCAAGGTACTCTGCGGGCTCGAATCGACCCCAGTTCCCAGGATTGGGATGGACACGTAGCATGGCTGGACGTCGTCCCGTCGGCGGCTCCACTTGCTCGACCAGCCCTTCCCTAATCAGGATGGGAAGATTGTTGGCCACCGTGCGTTGGCTGAGGCCGGCCCGCTTCGCAAGACTCCGATGTCGAATGAGCGCCCCATCGCGGTACTTGTCCGGGTAATAGCCCCAGGTCAGGCGCATGATGACCATGGCAATCCGGAACTGAGCACCGGTGAGGTCGGGGGCGGCGAGTAGCGCGTCGAGGAGTCCACGCGGCAGGTCTACGTACCCTCCTGGGACTCGGACCTTCCCCAAGAGGTCAGGGCTCCCGGGGAGCACCCTCGCCGACATGCGGCCGTGGATCAACCCACTCGGCGAACACCCGGAGCGCAATGAGCCTGCGTCTACCGAGCCGCAGAACCATCCCAGTTGGCGCCTCCCCTGACGCCATGAAGCGATACCAAGTCGCCCGCGAGCACCTGGTGATCTTCCACGGCTCCAGCTCCTCGCATGTGGCGACCACCTCGCCGGCCTCCAAACGCTTCCGCAGTTCGTGGAGGTTCATTGCTCAACCACCCGAGCGAGATCGGTGAGCAGCCGTGCGTACTGCACCGCGTGATCACCCCGTGGCATGTGTCGTCCACTCTCCCAGGCGTGCACGCTGGCAGCCGTAGACTCCGATGGCCTCTGCGACATCGGCCAGACTGAGTCCGGCAGCGATGCGGACGCCTGCGGGCGTCATGGGACCTCAGCGCCTGGCGTGCTCTGGCAATCCTTAACGATCTCCGCGCCACTTGACTCCCCTTTCAGCAGACATATACTTCGTGATAACTTTTCGTCTGCAATCATGTCACGAGGCTGGCCATTGCAAAAGGCTCGATTTCATATCACGACTTGGCCGTCCAAGCCACTACCGATCCCAACCTCGGTGGTCTTCCCTGCGGTACTGCACGAGCGCTGGCCGGCGCTTGTATTCGACACCCAGCATGTCAGGGGCGTCGATCTGCCTGAGGAGCTGTACCTACGAGAGCTGAACACTCTGGACGTGGAATCTGGAGAGGCTGTTTGCGCTTTTGTCGACACCTACGGCTCCACGCAATGGCCCGACTGGGCAGCGTTTGGATACAAGGAACCAGTCGGCGCGCGAACGTCGCCCGCGGCCAAGAAGAAGATGGCCCCCGGCACGGCCTGGGTAGATCTAGTCGACATCATGGAACGGGTTCGGCTGATTCGCGACGCCACGCGCCTCTTCGCCTGGCTATCCCCTCCTAAGCACTCCTCGCGTGCCGATCTCTCGCTAGATTCAGTGGCGAAGCAATGGGAGTCGACCGTGCTGCCCGCCCCAATCAGCGAGTTGCAGGCCGCCTCGGCACTCGAGCGAATCGTGAACATGGGGCTCAGACCCGTACAGCCCTTCATCCACCTGTCCACCCTGCAGGAGCCGCTCCCAAAGATGGTACGGGACATCCACCAGCGAACAGCAAGCGGCCTTGGCCACTATCCGGATCTCATGGACCTGCTGACTCTCCAGTTGGCGAACCACATCATCGAGAAGGCAGACTACCGCCAGTGTCAGAACGAAGCATGCAGGCGGTGGTTCGTCCGACAGCGGGGTGGAGCGCAGAGTGGCGGCTACCACTCACAGGGCGTCCTCTACTGCAGCCCTTCGTGTGCCAGGGCACAGGCCCAGCGTCAGTACAGGCGCCGGCAAGCCAGGAAGAAGGAGGAAGCATGACAGGCAACATCCAGAAGAGGTACGGCCACTGGAGGGTGGTGATCGAATTGGGAGAGCAGGCAGGCCGACGTTGCCCCGCCTGTACCACCTTGCAGCACGTCCGGCGCAAGGACGGCACCGAGTACGAGCGTGAACGCGGAACGGTGTACTGGACGGATGAGAACCCGCCCGAAGTCTGCCCGACGTGTGGTGGCGAGCTGGCTGAGATCGTGGCGCGCCGCCAAGAGATGCTCCCGGAGAGGTACGAGACGAAGAAGGAGGCCTCCAAGGCGCTCAGGGATGCGCTCACGGCTCGTGAGCGTGGCGAGTGGATAGAGCCGTCCGACCTATCGGTGCGGGACTATCTTGTGGACCACTGGCTCCCCACGCTAGATGCGCTGGAACTACGCCCGAACACGAAGTTGGCCTATCGTCTGCACGTTGAGAAGCGCATCGTGCCCAAGATCGGCAGCATCCCGCTCCAGCGACTCACGTACAGCGATGTCGTGAAGATGCACGCGCGGCTCGCCAGTGAGAACGGGCAGCGCGGGCACGTGCTCTCCCCCGCCACGCGGCGCGGCATCCTCGCCGTACTTCACAAGGCGCTGGCCGAGGCCGTCAGGGGCGGACTACTCAGGACGAACCCGGCCGACGACGTGAAGTACCCGAGGGTGGAGCGGACGCGCCGGCTCAACACCTGGGACGCCGCCGAGCTGGACAAGTTCCTGAGGGCGAGCCGAGCGGATCGTCTCTCGCCGCTGTGGATACTCCTGGCCAAGACGGGCATGAGGCGTGGCGAGGCCCTCGGCCTGTGTTGGTCGGATGTGGATCTCGACAGCGGCTCCGTCTACCTCCAGCGGTCCCGTCACCAGGTCGGATACCAGGTCGTGGAGGGACCGCTCAAGGGTGGCGAGGGACGGCGTGTTCACATAGGAGCCGGCACCGTGGCCGCGCTTCGCAGTTGGAAGGCGCAGCAGGCCGCAGAGCGCCTGCAGTGGGGACCTGCGTGGCAGGACACGGGCCACGTGTTCACTCGCGAGAACGGCGAGCCGTGGCACCCGAACAAGGTCACCGAGAGCTTCGGTGAGGCCGTGAAGGCGGCGAAGGTGAAGCGCATTCGGGTCCACGACCTGCGCCACACCCACGCGACCCTCTGGCTGATGGCCGGCGGTCATCCCAAGGTGCTTCAGGAGCGGCTTGGGCACAAGTCCATCAAGATCACCATGGACACGTACTCTCACGCGTTGCCCACCATGCAGGAGGGCATCGCGGACGTCCTCGATGCCGTCGTGTACGGCTCTCAGGCGTGAGCGTGAACCCTCGGAGTACGAACGGAGTACGGTCGGCCTATCGGGCGCTCCCCGCGCCGTTGCTACACCCGTAGCAAAACAGGCCATAAGCAGGGAAGAGTCCTGAAGAGTGGTAGCGGCGGTAGGACTCGAACCTACGACACGCGGATTATGATTCCGCTGCTCTGACCAGCTGAGCTACGCCGCCACGGCGGATGCTTACGGTACCACAGGGCTCAGACACGCTCAATCCGGCCGGAGGCAGGCTCGACGCGGCCGGCCGGGACGGTGCATGCGGGCGTGTGCTGGACATTCCGTACAAGCGCTCGGCGCGTCATTGGTCCGCAGAGCGGTTGCCTGTGTCCGTATATCGGATAGAATGCGCATGTCATCACAAGCGCCGTGGATTTGGATCCCCCTCCAGCCACCGGCCGCATGATGGCACCGCGAGTCACTGTGCCGGCCCGCTTCCCCTGGCCGGGCGGCACAACCTTTCAAGCCGGGGCCGTCACCCCCTGACGGCCCCGGCTGCTTTCTTTCCCGGCCGCCTCTCTTCGGGCTCTGGTCACGCTCACGCCGCTCGCGCGGCCGAGCTCGTCGCGGTTGAAAGCCACCCGCCTTTGGGCTAGGATTCCACGGCTCCCGGGGGAGTGCCCGAGTGGTTAAAGGGGGCGGACTGTAAATCCGTTGGCGCAGCCTACCCAGGTTCAAATCCTGGCTCCCCCACCAGGCCCGGTTAGCTCAGCTGGCAGAGCACCTCCATGGTAAGGAGGGGGTCCGCGGTTCGAATCCGCGACCGGGCTCCAGCTCGCCTTCTCATCCGCTTCGGCTTCCGCTCCCGCACCCGTTCCTGCCTTGGCGACTCGTCCCTCGCCGGAAACCCGGACTGCTCGGCGTGTATGGGTATACTCGCTGGGATCGGGGGGGACGATGGGGAGCGAATCGAGAGTCGTGGGACCAGACCACCTTCAGGCGTTGCTCGACGCGGATGACCAGCCGGCCTTCGCCCTCGACGGCGACCTGCGCTACACGGCCTTCAACAAGGCGCACGCGGCCACTATGCATGCGCTCTACGGCGCCACGATCGACCTCGGCGAGCGCTTGTCCGACTACCAGACAGTCGCCGCCGACCGCGAGACCGCCCGCGCCAACCTCGAGCGGGCCCTGGGCGGGGAGCGTGTCATCGACAAGGCCATCTCGGGCGAGCCCGGGAGGGAGCGCCGTTTCGAGATCGTGCACGCGCCTATCTACGATGAGACCGGCGCGGTCGTCGGCGTCAGCGTGCGAGCCTCTGACATCACCGAGCTCGAGCATGCCGAGCGGGATCTTGCCGAGAGTGAGACACTCTTCCGCTCGATCCTGGAGGCCTCACCGGACGCCCTGGGCGTCACCGATCCGGACGGCCACCTGCGCAGCCTCTCCCCGGCGGGTCTGCGCATGTTCGGGTACGAGAGCGAGCAGACACTGGTCGGTCGGTCGGTCCTCGAGCTGGTCGCTCCCGAAGACCGGGAGCGCGCCGTCGCGGACCTGACCGGCGCGAGGCAGGGCGAACCCCTGGGGCCGGTCGAGTACCGCGGGCTTCGCGCGGACGGCGGCATCGTCACCGTCGAGGTCCGCAGCCGGACCATGCGCGACGCGGAGGGGCGGCTGGCCGGCCGGGTATTCGCCATGCGTGACATCAGCGAGCGCGGGCGCATCCAGCGCGCGCTCGAGTCGTCCGAGGCCAAGTTCGAGACGGCGTTTCACACCTCCCCCGACTCCATCAACCTGAACCGGCTCTCCGACGGTCTGTATCTGGACATCAGCGACGGCTTCACGGAGACCACCGGCTTCACGCGCGACGACGTCGAGGGCAGGACCTCCGACGAGCTGCAGATCTGGGCCGCCCCCGAGGATCGGCAGCGGCTCGTAACAGCGCTGCAAGCCTCCGGTGTGGTCCGCGACCTGGAGATGAGCTTCCGCCGCAAGGACGGCACGGTGGGCGCAGGTTTGATGTCGGCGCGCGTCATCGACATCGACGGCGAGCCCTGCATCCTCTCGATCACCAGGGACGTCTCCCAGCGCAAGCAGATGGAGGCGGCTCTCCGCGCGAGCGAGGACCGGTTCAGATACGTGTTCGAGTATTCGCCGATCGCCAAGTCGATCACCCTGCCCGGCGGCGAGATGCACGTGAACCGGGCCTTCTGCGACATGCTCGGCTACACACGGGAGGAACTCGAGCACACGCGCTGGCAGGACATCACCCCACCGGAGGACGTACCGGCAGGGCAGCGCGCTCTGGACTCACTCGCGTCTGGAGAGATCGACGAGACCCGGTTCGTGAAACGCTACCGGCGCAAGGACGGCTCCCTGGTCTGGGCTGACGTGGCAATGGCGATGCGACGCGACGAGAGCGGCGAGCCAGCAGTACTACCTGGTCTCGGCCATGGACGTCACCGCTCAAAAGATGGCGGAGGACTCCTTGCGCGCCGCGCTCGCCGAGAGCCGCCGGCTGGAGAGCGAGCGGCGCCTGTTCAGCGACGTCATCGAGGCCAGCCTCAGCGAGATCTACCTGTTCTCGGCCGACACGCTGCGCTTCTTGTCGGTCAACGAGGGCGCCCGCCGCAACCTCGGCTACAGCCAGGCGGAGCTCCTGCGGATGACGCCGCTCGACATCAAGCCGGAGTTCACACCCGCTTCGTTCGCGACCCTGCTCGAGCCGCTGGTCTCCCACGAGATGCCGCAGTTGATGGTCCGCACCGTCCACCAGCGGGCCGACGGCAGTCGCTATCCGGTCGAGGTCCATCTGCAGCTCTTCGACCAGCGCCCCGACCCGGTCTACCTGGCGGTGATACGGGATATCACGGAGCGCCAGGCAGCCGAGGCGGCACTGGTCGCCTCGGAGGAGAAATGGCGACGCGTCCTCGTCAACACACCGCAGATCGGCCTCTCACTCGATCGCCGCGCTCACATCGTCTTCGCCAACCGGCACTTCCTCGATCTCACCGGATGGGCCGAGGAGGAGGTCATGGGGCGAGACTGGTTCGAGCTCTTCATCCCCTCACCGATCCGCGCGCAAGTACGTGGCGTCTTCGACACGGTGATGGACCAGCAGGACATGGAGGGCTTCTCCAACTACGAGAACGAGATCCTGACCAAGGACGGCGAAGTGCGCAACGTGGCCTGGTCCAACGTCGCCACCAGAGACATGCACGGGGCGCTCGTCGAGGTCACGAGCCTGGGGATCGACGTCACCGAGCGGCGGCGCGCAGAGGACGAGATCCGCCGCCTCAACGTCGACCTCGAGCGCCGCGTCACCGAGCGCACCGCCCAGCTCGAAGCCGCCAACCAGGAGCTCGAGGCCTTCGCCTACTCGGTCTCGCACGACCTGCGCGCGCCGCTACGCGCGATCGACGGGTTCAGCGCGATGGTCGTGGAGGACGCCTCGGAACAGCTCAGCGCGGACGACCTCGAGCACCTGCAGCGGGTCCGCGCCGGCGCCCAGCGCATGGCCCTGCTGATCGACGAGCTGCTCGCCCTGTCGCGCGCCTCCCGCCAGGAGATGCTCCTCGAGGAGGTCGATCTCACGGCGACCGCCGGGGAGATCCTCTCCGAGCTCGCACAGGCCGAGCCCGGACGCCACGTCGAGACCATGGTCGCGCCCGGCATGCGCGCCTGGGCCGACGCAGCGCTGCTGCGCTCGATCCTCGCCAATCTGCTCGGAAACGCCTGGAAGTTCACCGGCAGGCACGAGACGGCGCGCATCGAGGTCGGCGTCGCCGACGCCGACGGCGAACCGGCCTTCTTCGTGCGCGACGACGGCGCCGGCTTCGACGCGGCGCACGCGAGTCGCCTCTTCAGCGCGTTCCAGCGCATGCACGGGGCTGAAGAGTTCGAGGGCGACGGCATCGGCCTCGCCACGGTACAGCGCCTGGTCACCCGCCACGGCGGGCGCGTCTGGGCCGAGGCCGAGGTCGAAAAGGGCGCCACCTTCTTCTTCACGCTGCCGGGCAAGGGCGCCTCGGCCTGACACCGAAGGCCGCGCGGGCTTCTCGCCCGATTCGGTCACACCCGACGGGCGGATCCAAGCCGTCCTCCGCCTCGTCACCCTCGCGCCGCTAGGCAGTGCTCCTCGGCCGGCGGACCGCCCGGGAACCCTCACCGACGAACGCGACGATGACGAAGATCCAGGCGCCGAAGTACAGGAACCACGCCGGCTGGTAATGCAGCGCGAGGTAGACCCCCGCCAGATAGAACCCGACCGCGATGAAGCACGCCCAGGTCCACAGCCAGCGCGCCCTGCGGTTCCACAGCTGATAGACGGCGACGCCCAGCGCCAGCGCGCAGACCACGTACTGGAAGATGATCGCCATGCCCAGGGTCAGCGTGAAGATGATGAGGCCGATCAGCACGTTCTGGAGCCAGACCGGCATCCTGCGCC
The DNA here is from genome assembly GCA_963775255.1 of uncultured Thermoleophilia bacterium. Lineage (GTDB taxonomy): Bacteria > Actinomycetota > Thermoleophilia > UBA2241 > UBA2241 > CAIXSE01. The sequence continues at coordinate 36,395 of CAVZIA010000017.1, forward strand.
GCGGCGGGAGCGCGGCTCGCCGACCGTTCGAGGCCGGCCGCTGCTCCGGGGCCGGCCGCTGCGCGGCGGAACGGCCCGCCTTCCGGCCGCCGGACCGATTCTTGCCTGTCTTCTGGGTCGTCATGGCGCTCCTCCCGGCCGCGGACGGCGCTAGCAGATCCGCGGCAGCAGTTCGCCGACTGGCATGTCGAGCACGCGGCGCGTGCCGAAGGGCGTTCTCAGGGCCACGCGCCGAGGGTGGGCGGCGGTGACGAAGCCTATCCGCCGCGCGTCGCCTCCGTACTTGGTGCCGCGCACCGCGGCGACCACGGCGTCCGCCGCCTCCGCCGCCGTCACCAGCACCATCTTGCCCTCGTTGGCGAGCGTCAGCGGGTCGTAGCCGAGCAAGTCGCAGACCGACCGGACGGCCGGCGAGACGGGGATCGCGTCTTCCTCGACCTCGATCCCCAGGCCGGACTCCTCCGCGAGCTCCGCCAGCACTGTGGTGAGGCCGCCGCGCGTGGGGTCGCGCAAGAACCGCACCGCCTCTTCCCCGGCGCTCTCGCGCGCCGCCGAGAGGGCGGCTTCCACGACAGCCCAGAGCGGCGCGCAGTCGCTGCGCACGTCGGCGCGGAAGTCGAACTCGCCGCGGGCGGCGAGGATCGCGACCGCGTGGTCGCCGATGCCGCCGCTCAGGATGACGGCGTCGCCGTCGCGCACCGCGGCCGAGCCGAGATCGTGAGCGACGACGATCTCGCCGACGCCCGTCGTCGTGATGAACAGACCGTCGGCGGCGCCCCGCTCCACGACCTTGGTGTCGCCGGTGACGATGGGCACGTCCGCCTCGCGCGCCGTGGCCGCCATGCTGGCACAGACGGCGCGCAGGTCGGCCAGGGCGAAGCCCTCTTCGATGACGAAGGCGGCGGCGAGCGCCAGCGGCCGCGCCGCCGCCGTCGCGAGGTCGTTGACGGTGCCGGCCACGGCGAGCCGCCCGATGTCCCCGCCGGGGTACCAGAGCGGCTGTACCACGTGCGCGTCCGTGGTGAAGGCGATGCGGCCGGAAGGCGCCAGCGCGGCCGCGTCGTCCAGCCGCTCCAGCACCGGGTTGGCGAACGCCTTGACGAAGACGTCCTTGACCAAGTCGCGGTACAGCTTGCCGCCGCTGCCGTGGCCGAGCAGGATGCGCTCTCCCCGATCAGTCATCGATCCCCCTGTACCGGTACCGCGCGGCGCAGGCGCCCTCGCTGCTGACCATGCACGCGCCCACGGGGTCCTCCGGTGTGCAACGCACCCCGAAGAGAGCGCACTCGGCCGGGTCGGTCACGCCGCGCAGCACCTCGCCGCAACGGCAGCCCTGAGGCTCGAGCGACGGCCCGGCGTCCACCGTGAACCGCCGGGCCGCGTCCACGTCGGCGAACTCCTCGCGCAGCGCCAGGCCCGAGCCTGGGATGACCCCAAGGCCGCGCCAGTCTGCGTCGCACGGCTCGAACACCTGCTCGAGCAGCCGCTGCGCCACGACGTTGCCCTCCGGCCGCACCGCGCGCGCGTACTGGATCTCGATCGCCGGCTCCGGCTGGCGCGCCAGCATAAGCAGCGCCTCGAGCACGTCGGCGGCCTCGAACCCTGCGACCACGCCGCCGATGCCGTAACCGGCGGCGAGAAACTCGTAGCACGGGGTGCCCGTGATCACGCTGACGTGCCCCGGGAGGAGGAACCCGCTGATGTCCGTCTCGCCGAGATCGAGCAGTGCGCGTAGCGGCAGAGGCATGGTCTTGTGCAGGCTGAGGAGGCTGAAGTTCGTGAGCCCCGCGGCGCGCGCCTCGAGCAGCGCCGCCGCCGTGGTCGGAGCCGTGGTCTCGAAGCCTATGCCGGCGAACACGATCTGCCGTCCGGGCTCCTCGGCGGCGATGCGCACCGCGTCTGCCGGCGAGTACACCACGCGCACGTCGGCGCCGGCGGCGCGCGCGGCCGCAAGGCTGCCGCGCGACGCCGGCACCCGGATCAGGTCGCCGAAGGTGACAAGCGTGACCTCGGGCAGCCGCGCGACGGCGAGCACCCGGTCGAGGTCGGTCATCGCCGTCACGCACACCGGACACCCCGGCCCACTGATGAGGCGCATGCCGTCGGGCAGCAACTGGCGCAGGCCGTACCGGGCGATCGCCATGGTGTGCGTGCCGCAGACCTCCATGAAGGTGAGGCCGGGACGGGCCTCCGAGCGGAGCTCGGCGGCGAGCCGGCCGAGGTCCTCAGGCGTCGACATCGGCCCCGTCCGCGGCGGCATCGTCCGCTTCGGGATCGTTGGCAAGGGAGTCGTACGCGGGGGAGTCGTCGAACGCGGCCATCTCCCGCAGCAGACTGTAGGTCTCCTGCGCCTCGGTCTCGTCCAGCACGCTGATGGCGTAGCCGGCGTGGACCAGCACGTAGTCGCCCACGCCGGCGCCGGGCACCAGCATGAGGCTGCACTCCTGCTCGAGGCCCTCGACGGCGATGGTGGCGCGAGCGCCGTCGACGAAGGTGATGCGCATGGGAAGAGCGAGGCACATGTCGGGGTCCTGGACGCTCCTGAACGGTCGGTGTGAAGGGCCTGCGGACGCGAGGCGCCGCGGTCAGCGGAGCTCCCCGCGGCGCTCAAGGACAGTATAGCCCGCGACGGCGGCCTGCCCCAGGGAGACGCCGCCGTCGTTGACCGGCACCAGGCCGGCGGAGAGCACTTCGAACCCGCCGGCCTCGAGCGACCGCTCCGTCTGCTCGACGAGCATCCGGTTCTGGAACACGCCGCCGGAGAGCACGACCGTGGCCGGCCCGCCGGCGTCCCGGACCCGGCCGCACAGGTCGAGTACGAGACCGGCCAGCGTACGGTGCAGGCGGGCGCCGATGAAGCCCGGCGCGGCGCCCGCCTCCACGTCGGCGAGCACGCCGTCGAGCAGCGGTGCCAGGCGCACGACGGCGGGCGCGGCAGCGACGCCGGGTCGCGAGTCACCCGGCCAGCTCGAGCCGCCCGCGCCGTGCGCGGCGACCCACTCGGCCGCGCCGAGCAGCGGCCCCCCGGCCGCAGCCCCGGCGTCGCCGTCGATCGTCCACTCGTAGGGCTCGGCAGCGGCTCGTCGTACCTCCGGCCCGGACGCCATCATCTCCAGCTCGATCGCCGCCTGGCCCTCGTATGTGATGGCCAGACGCACGCCGGCGAGCGCCGCGACGGCGTCGAACAGGCGGCCGCAGCTGGTGGTGACGGGCGCGTTCAGGCCCAGGTCCACCTGGCGGACGAGCGCCGCGACCTCCTCGTCCCGCGGCGCGTCTCCGGCAGCCCCGCCGCCGCGGGCTGCCTCGCCCCCGAGCGCGACCCGCCGCACCGCCGCGGCGGCGCGCTCCAGACCCTCCGGCCCGAGGAGCGCGTAGCTCCACCCCAGAGCCGTGCGCCACGGATGCGTGATCGCGGCGGCCCCGCCGGGGAGCGGCAAGTCCTCGAGGTGCGCGACCCGGCGGTACCCGGTCAGGTCGCACAGGAGCACCTCCCCGCCCCACAGCCGGCCGTCGTCGCCGTAGCCGAGGCCGTCCAGACTCACGCCGATGACGGTGTCTTCGCGGCCGCGCTCCACCAGCCGAGCGGCGATGTGCGCGTGGTGGTGCTGCACAGCCACCTTGTCCGGCTGCGGCAGCGCGAGCGCGTACTTGGTGGCCAGGTACTCGGGGTGCAGGTCGTAGGCGACCACCTCGGGCGAGAGCCGGAACAGGCGCCTGTAGACCTCCACGCTGGCCTCGTAGTGCTCCAGCGTCTCCAGATTCTCCAGATCGCCGATGTGCTGGCTGAGGAACGCGTTGGCGTCCCGGGTCAGACAGAACGTGTTCTTGAGCTCGGCGCCGGCGGCGAGCGTCTGCGGGAGCGGCCGCGGCAGGGCCACCGGGAAGGGGGCGTAGCCCCTCGACCGGCGGATCAGCCGCGGCCGCTCCCCACGCACCTGCGCGACGGAGTCGTCGTACCGCACCGCGATCTCCCGGTCGTGGACGAGGTAGGCGTCGGCGATCGGCGTGAGCCGCTCGATCTCTTCCCAGCCCTTGACGATCGGCTCCTCGGCCAGGTTGCCGCTGGTCATCACCAGCGGCAACCTGGCCGCGCGCAGCAGGAGGATATGCAGCGGCGTGTACGGCAGCATCGCCCCCAGGTACCGCTGGCCGGCGGCGACCTCGGGGTGGACGGCAGCCGGCGGATCCGCGGTCGGCGGGTCGACGCCCGGCGCGACCGCGGCGCAGCTCCCCACCTCGGGCCCGGTCTCCCCCGCCGGCCCGATCTCCCGCCACTCGAGCAGCGCGATGGGGTGCTCCGGCGACAGTGAGGAGCTCCGCCTCGGCCGCGCCGACCCTGCAGTGAGCGCGCAGGTCCTCGAGCCCGGCGAACATCACCGCGAGCGGCTTGTCCGGGCGCCGCTTGCGCAGCTTCAGGCGGCGCACCGCCTCGCCGTCCGTCGCGTCGCAGGCGAGGTGGAAGCCCCCGAGGCCTTTCACGGCGAGGATCTCGCCGGCGCGCAGCAGTTCGGCGGCCGCGCGGACGGGCGCCGCCGGGTCGCCTTCGGCGCCGGCGGCCACCTCCAAGATCTCTCCCCCGTCTCCGAGGCGCAGCAGCCGCACGCGCGGCCCGCAGACGGGGCACGCGTTGGGCTCGGCGTGGAAGCGCCGGTCGAGCGGGTCCTCGTACTCCCGCCGGCAGGCGGGGCAAAGCGGGAAGTGACGCATGGTGGTGCGCTCGCGGTCGTAGGGCAGGTCCTCGATGATCGTGAACCGAGGACCGCAGTTGGTGCAGTTGGTGAACGGGTAGCCGTGACGCCGGTCGTCCGGGTCGAGGAGCTCCCGGCGGCAGTCGGCGCAGGTCGCGATGTCCGGCGAGACCAGCTGATAGGCGCCCGGGTCGGCCCGGCTCTCGAGGATGACGAACGACTCTCCGGCGGCGGGGCCGTCGGTCTCCTCGCCCGGCGCCGCCTCGCGGACCTCGTACGCGGCGATGTGACTCCGCGGCGGCGCCTCCGCGGGGAGCGCCTCGACGAACGCCGCAACGACCGCGGGGTCACCCTCGGCCAGCACCTCGACGCCGGCGGACGTGTTCAGCACCCAGCCGCGTACGCCGTGCTCCATCGCGAGCGAGTAGACGAACGGCCTGAACCCGACGCCCTGGACCACGCCGCGCACGCTCAGACGGACGGCGCGACCCCCGGACGGCGAGATGGACGCGGAGTGCTCGGACGGCAGGAAAGGCATGAGCCCTCGATCAGGCCGGACAACGGAACTGGTAGTCGTCCTCGTAGTGGAGCTCGCCGCACTGGGGACATCGCAGCTCGTACCAGAAGCCAACGGCGACCGCGTGCCGCTCGCAGAACCGGACCCGTGCCGCGAGGACCTCCAGCTCCCGCCCCCCGCAGGACAGGCAGGTGAGCAGTACGTCATCGCCGAGGTCGTAGGCCTGCTCCAGCCGCTGCAGGGAGCCGGTGGCGCCCTCGTGCGGCGGCAGGTCGTCCTCGAGTACCTGGACGTCGTGATCCGCGGGCATCTCGACGGCGCCGAGCGGGCTGGCCAGCCCGGGCAGGAAGGCCAGCCGGCGCCCGTCGGCGCGCAGCGACTCCTGGAAGCGGCATCCCGGCTGCTCGGCCATGCGCTCGCACTCGTGGCGCACCAGGAGCTCGCGAGCCACGACGTAGCAGCGCATGTCGAGGTGGTCGACCTCCACGGGTTCCACATTCACGGTGCGCGGCCGGCCGCGACCGCGGTGGTAGTCGACCGGCGGCACCAGGGAGAGACAGCCGAGCGACTCGTCCGCCCGAAGCACTGCGATGGCCCGCTCCAGCCACCCTGGTTCGAACGCGAGCGTGTCGTCGACGCGGGCCACGTATTCGCCCTCGACCAGTTGATAGGCGCGGTCGAGGCCGCAGTGTCGGCGGCGAGCGCCGGGCCGCTCGAACTGCAACGCGTGCAGCCGCCCGCGGAGATGCTGCCGGAGGAGATACGTCGCGTCATAGTCCATGGGGCCGCTGGCCACCACCGCGAACTGGGCATCGGCCGGCACGGTGTCGCGAATGCCGTGAAGCACGCTGCGCAGCTCGGGGAGACCGCGCGTCACGTAAGCGACGACGCCGGTGGTGGCCGGCGGAGCGCTCACGGCTCCCGGTTCCTCCCGGAGTCTGCGCGGATCGGTCACGCGCCCACCTCCTGCAGCACCAGGTCCGTCACCACGTCGGCGGCGGTGGCGACGGCGGGCGTGAGCTCCTCGCCGAACGTCTCCACGTCTTCCGCCTCGATGGCGAACACGATGACCTCCTCGGGCATGTCGTAGCCGACCTGCCGGCCCACCTCGAGCGCCGTGTCGAGCCCTATGGAGTGGGCGGACCCGTAGCGATGGCCGCCCTTGAACTCGCTCACGTCGTACCGCACGACTTCTCCGGGCTCGCGCCCCGCCTCGGTGGGGCTTTTCAGCGCATCAATAATGATAACGCGGGTGAATCCGCGCACAAGTTCGAGCAAGCGAAGACCGGCTACCTCGCTGACGGCCACCTCCACGCCGGCCGGGAGCTGCCGCTCCGCGAGCCGCCCGGCCACGAGCAACCCGACCCCGTCGTCAGACAGGATCGGGTTGCCCATGCCGAGCACGAGCGTCTTCTGCTCGTCACATGTTGTGTTTGACACTGGCGATGACGTCACACGTGGCCTCGCTCTTGACGGTGACCTCCAGCGGCATGTCGCCGGGCAGCGTGTGCGTGGCGCAGCCGAAGCACGGGTCGTAGGCACGGAAGGCCATCTCGATCATGTTGAGACTGCCCTCGCTGATCTCTTTGCCGCCGGTGAGGATGCCCTCGGCGGCCTTCTTCAGCGACATCGAGATCGCGGCGTTGTTGTTGGTCGTGCCGACGATGAGGTTGACGTTGGTGACCATGCCCTTGTCGTCGGTCTTGTAGTGATGGTAGAGCGTGCCGCGCGGGGCTTCCACCACACCGATGCCCTCGCCCACGATGCCCGTCGGGATGTTCCTGACGTTGGGGTCGATGATCTCGGGGTCGGTGGCGAGTTCGTGCGCGCGCTCGGCCGCGTACATCAGCTCGACCAGGCGTGCCCAGTGCGTGGCCAGCGTGGCCTGCACCGGCCTGCCGCCGAGCGTCTCGTAGAAGCGCTCGTACTCGGCCTGGGCCAGCGGCGTCGCCATGCCGTCGGACGCGTTGAGCCGGCTGAGCGGTGAGGCCTTGTACACGCCGGAGTCCATGCCGTCCACGAAGCCCTTCCAGCCCACCGCCTTGAGGTACGGGTACGTGAGGTAGCTGTACGGTTCCACGTGCTCGGCGATGTGCGCGAGGTAGTCCTTGCCCTCGAACTTCTCGAGCTCGGCTCCGTCGGGGCCGGTGACGCGGATCTTGCCGTCGTAGAAGTTGACCTTGTTGTCCTCGTCCACCATGCCCATGTTGTACGTGGCGTGCGTGAACGCGTCGCTCTTGATGAGGTCGACGTAGCCGCTGTTCGCGAGCACCACGTCGTCGAACAGCTTGAGCGTGAACTTGGCGAACTCGACCTGGGCCGCGGTGATCTCGACCATGCGGTCGCGCTGCTCGGCGGTGATGGCCTGGCTGACGCCGCCGGGCAGGCCGCACACGGGGTGGATCTGCTTGCCGCCGATCATGCTGATGAGCTCGGCGGCCTCGGCGCGCAGCTTGATCATGGCGCCGGCGGTCTCCAGGCCGACCTTGCCGATCACGCCGAGGATGTTGCGCGCGGCGGGGTCGCTCTCCGGCCCCATGATGAAGTCCGGGCCGGCGAGGATGTAGAAGTGCGTCGTGTGGTCGGTCACGAAGAACGTGTTGTAGAGCAACTCGCGCAGCTTGCGACCGGCCGGTGCGACCTCGACCCCGAACACGTTGTCGATGGCCTTGCTGGCCGCCATGTGATGAGCCTCCGGGCACACGCCGCAGATGCGCGGCGTGATGCGCGCCAGCTCCTCGACCGGGCGGCCGACGCAGAAGCGCTCGAACCCGCGCAGCTCAGGGATCTGGAAGTAGACGTTCTGGACCTTGTTGTCGTCGTCGACGAAGATCTCGATCTTGCCGTGACCCTCGAGACGGGTGATGGGATCGACGGTTACCTTTCTCATCAGACCCTCGCCCTCCTGAGCAGCGAATCGGCAAGCCCAAACCGATAGAACGTACCGGCCGGGTCGGGCACCGAGGCCGCGATCTCGGCGATCTCCTCGGGCGTGGACGCGTCGATGATGGACGCGACGGTGCTGAGCATCTTGGCGCCCTGGTCGAGGACGCCCTCGGGGGGGCCGTAGCAGCCGCGACACGCCATGCCGACACTGGTGCAGCGCGCCCCGCAGCCGGCCCGCGTGGCGGGGCCCATACAGATGATGCCCTGCTCGAGCAGGCACTTCTCGGGGTCGGGGATGAACTCCCAGATGCGTTTGAACCCGGCGATCTTCTTCTCCTCCTTGACCCGGTCGCACTCGTCGCAACACGTCTTGGGCGCGACCCCGATGGTGGCTCCCTTGGCCGGCAGCGGGCCTTCGCCCTTGAGCGCGGCGATGACGACGTCCAGCACGACCGCGATCTGATGCGCCTCGGGTGGGCAACCGGGCATGAAGTAGTCGACGTCCACGGTCTGGGCGAGCGTCTTCACGGTGTCGTACATGTGCGGCAGGTCGAGCTCGCCCTCCGGCACCGCGTAGTGCTCCTGCGGGTACACGCCGTCGGGGTTGTCCACCGACGGGTTGTCCCGGTAGACGAGGTCCTTGATCTGCTGGGCGCTGGCGAGATTGGCCAGGCCCGGGATGCCTCCCGCGGTCGCGCAGGAGCCGAACGCCACCATCACCTTGCTCTTCTGGCGGAGCAGCTTGGCGACGTACTCGTTCTCGCTGTTGCGGACGGCGCCGTTGAACAGGCACAGGTCGATGTAGCCGTCGTCGTAGCCCTCGACGTCCTTGTACTTGAAGTCGGCGGCGACGGGCCAGAAGACGACGTCGAAGTTGGCGTCGACGTCGAGGATCTTCTCCTTGATCTCCAGCACGGAGATCTCGCAGCCGCCGCAACTGCCGGCCCAGTACATGGCGAACTTGAACTTGTCACTCTTGCTCATGCCGGCACCGCCTCCTTCACGGCTTCGTCCACGGCCGCATCGGCGGACTCGTCGTGGAGTTCTCTGCCCCAGCCGAGCGGCCCGAGCGCGCGGATCTCCGCGGTGAACTCGGTGACCACGCGCTGGAACTTCTCGCCCTCCGCGGCCGAGACCCACTCCAGCCGCACGCGCCCGGGCTCCAGGCCCATCTGCTCGAGGAGCTTCTCCAGAAGCGGGTACCGGCCGGCCGTGCGGTAGTTGCCGTTGATGTAGTGACAGTCGCCGGGGTGGCACCCGGCGATGAGCACACCGTCCGCGCCTTCCTGGAAGGCCTTGAGGACGTGCACCGGGTCGATGCGCCCGGAGCAGTTGGTCTTGATGGGTACCATGTTGGGCGGGTACTTCATCCGCGAGGTGCCGGCGAGGTCGGCGCCGTTGTAGCTGCACCAGCGGCAGAGGAACCCGATCAGACGAGGTTCGAACTGATCACTCACTGTGCTCTCCTTCACTGACGCACGGCCTCAGAGGGCCATGGCCCCTTCGATCTCGGCGAAGATCTGGTCGTCGAGGTAGCCGGCCTGTTGCGGCACGTTGCTGCCGCAGGCGGCGACGCACACGCCGCAGCCCTTGCAGGCCGCCGTGATGACCTCGGCGACGTTCTTCTCCTCGTTGTACTGGATCGCGGCGTGCGGGCAGACGCTGACGCAGATGTGGCAGCCCGCGCACTTCTCGGGGTCGATGTACGAGATCGTGGGCTCCACCTTGACGGTCGGATTGTCGACCAGCGCCAGCGCGCCTGCGGCGGCGGCGCCCGCCTGCGCGACCGTGTCCGGGATGTCCTTGGGGTACTGGCAGCAGCCCGCGATGAAGATGCCGTCCGTCACCGTGCTGACCGGCTCCAGCTTGGGGTGCCGCTCGAGGTAGAACCCGTTGGCCGAGCAGCCGAACCCGAAGATCTGGCTGACCTCCTTGGCGTCGTGCGCCGGCGCCAGGCCGCTGGAGAGGATCACCATGTCGACCGGGATGCGACGCACGATACCGAGCAGCGTGTCCTCGACCTTGACGATGAGGTGGCCCTCTTCCTCGGGCGAGAGAGCCACGTTGCTCACCTCACCGGCGCGGCCGCGCACCATGTGCACGCCCTCGTCCATGAGCCGCTTGTAGAACTCCTCGTAGCCCTTGCCGTAAGTGCGCATGTCGATGTAGCACTCGTACACCTCGGTCTCGGGCAGGTGCTCCTTGATGAGGTGGCTGAACTTGAGTGAGTACATGCAGCACACGCGCGAGCAGTGCTCCTGGAAGTTCTCGTCGCGGCTGCCGACGCAGTGCAGGATGGCGACCGACCTGGGCGGCTCGCCGTTCTTGCAGGTGATGTGGCCGCCGGTAGGGCCGGACGCGTTGGAGATGCGCTCGAACTCCAGGCTGGTCAGCACGTTGTCGAACTTGCCGTAGCTGTAGCGGGTCTCGGGCGTGGGGTCCCAGAGCTCGAAGCCCGTGGCCATGATGATCGCGCCGACCTCGAGGTCGAGGACCTCGTCCTGCTGGTCGAAGTCGATGGCCTGCGGACCGCAGGCCGTGACGCAGGGCTGCTTGCACTTCTTGCCCTTGAGCGTGAGGCAGTTCGTGGGGTCGATGGTCGCGCGCAGCGGCACGGCCTGCGGGAACGGGATGTAGATCGCCGTACGTTTGCCGAGCCCCTGGTCGAACTCGCTCGGCACCTTGCGCACCACGCAGGCGTCCTGGCAGGCGGCGCAGCCGGTGCACGTGTCGGTGTCGACGTAGCGGGCCTTCTTGCGGACCTTGACCTTGAAGTTGCCGACGTACCCGTCGACCTCTTCGACCTCGCTGTAGGCGAGCATGGTGATGTTGGGGTCCTTGCCGGCCGCCGACATCTTCGGCGTCAGGATGCAGGCCGCGCAGTCGAGCGTCGGGAACGTCTTGTCGAACATCGCCATGTGCCCGCCGATGCTCGGGTTGCGCTCGACCAGGTAGACCTTCTTGCCCGTCGCGCTGAGCTTGAGGGCGGCCTCGATGCCGGCGATGCCGCCGCCCACCACCATGACGGCCGGGTTGACCGGCACCTCGATGGGGTCGAGCGGCTGGTTGAACGGCAGGCGGTGGATCTGCGCGCTCAGGATGCGCTTGGCCTTCTCCGTAGCCTCGTCTTTGTCCTCGGTGACCCAGGAGCAGTGCTCGCGCACGTTGGCCATCTGGAGCAGGAACGGGTTGAGGCCCGCGTCGGCCGCGGCTTTGCGGAACGTGGGCTCGTGCATGGTCGGCGAGCACGCCGCGACGACCACGCGGTTCACGCCGAGCTTCTGGATGTCTTCCTTGATCAGGTCCTGACCGGGATCGGAGCACATGTACTTGTACTCGCGCGAGACCACCACGTTGGGCTGCTCGGCAGCCCACGCCGTGACCTTCTCCACGTCGACCTTGCCGCCGATGTTGCTGCCGCAGTGGCAGAAGTAGACGGCGATCTTCTCGTCAGCCATTGTCGTCTCCTTCTCGCTCACGCCGGGATCGCCGCGACCACGCGGTCGCAGGAGACGACCTGTTTGTCGATGGCGAGCTTCTTCGGGTCGACCCCGAGCGCCAGCCCCGCCAGCTGGGTGAAGTACATGACGGGGATGTCGAAGTCCGTACCGAACGTCTTGTTCACCAGCGGCTGGTAGGCCTCGAGGTTCATCTCGCAGAGCGGGCAGGCGGCGACGATGACGTCGGCGCCGCTCTGGCGCGCGCAGGTGAGGAGCTCGTGACACAGCCGGAGCGCCGCGTCGGAGCGCGTGAGCATCATCATGCCGCCGCAGCAATCGGTCTTGGCGTCGAAGTCGGTGATGACGTCGGCGCCGGTAGTCTGGAACAGGCGGTCCATCGTGGTGGGCATCTGCACATCGTCGAACGCGCCCATGGGCCGCGAGAACTGGCAGCCGTAGTACGGCGCCACCCTGAGACCGGTGAGGCGCCGCTCAACGCGGCTGCCGAACTCCTCGAGGCCGACGTCGTTGATGAGGATGTCCATGATGTGCCGCACCTTGACGTTGCCGTCGTAGGTGCGTCCGACGGCGCCGAGAGCGCCCTGGACAGCCTCGAACACCTTGGGGTCTTCGGCCATGTAGCGGTTGGCCTTGGCCAGCGTGGTGTAGCAGGCATTGCAGATGACGCAGAGCTCGTCGTCACCCATCTGCTGGGCGATCGCGAGATTGCGCGCGGCGATGGCGAACGAGTCGAGCTCGCGCACCGAGAAGTAGCTCGTCGCGCCGCAGCAGTTCCAGTCGTCGAGCTCGACCAGCGCGACGCCGAGCTTCTCCATCACGGCTCGCGCGGAGATGTCATAGGCCTTGCCTGTGGCCTCGGCCGAGCACCCCGGGTAGTAGAGGTACCGCCTCATTGCGCCTTCGCCTCCTGCTCCTCGAGGTACGCGGAGATCTTGTCGAGCTCCTCGCGCCCCTTGATGTTCTTCGCCTGGAGCGGCAGGCGGCCGGCGGTGAAGAGCTTCATGCCCGTGTTCATGAACTTGAATGGCAGACCCCAGTCCTTGGTCATCATGAACTTGGCCATGAGCTCGACCTCGTGGTTGCGGCCATGCTTGTGGACGCTGTCGATGAAGAACCTGGTCATGGCCGGGTTCTTGCTCTCCTTGGGCACGAGGTCGTATTTGATGGCCATGCGCTTGAGCTCGTACATGAGGTCAGTGATCTTGATGCCGGCCGGGCAGCGCACGGTGCAGTAATAACAGGACGTGCACAGCCAGATGGTGTTGCTCTTGACGACGCGGTCGATCATCCCGGCCCGGAACGCGGCGATGATCTCGCGCGGGCCGAAGTCCATCAGGTAGCTCGTGGGGCAAGACCCTGTGCATGTGCCGCATTGCTGACAGATCTTGATCTTCTCGCCCCCCGGCATGCTCAAGACGTCACGGCAGAACTGCTCGTGCAGCGCCTTGGCCTGCGGTGTGGTGGCTAGCTCCGTCATACTCCTCTCCAGTCCATCGACAGCCTGGTTGATCCAGCCCCGTTCCCCCCGGAGACGCGGAGCATGAAGACGTGAGTGCGTCCGCCGAGCAGGACGCCTGCTCGCCGGGACAGGCGGCGGCCGCAACGACGCGGCCGCCGAGCTTGTGAATGTGAAGCTCTTCGCAAGCTCGGGCGCACCACGCCCCTACAGGTCGCCGCAGGGGTCCCCCGCACGACTACTTCCACGCCTCTCACGCTACCACCCGAAGCGCGGGACGGCCTCTCTCTATCTGTACAAAATGTGAGAGGCCGCAGTCCTGAATGGCACTCGTCCTGCGGCCCCGCATGCACCCATCTGGACAACGCGCGCCGCGAAGGCGGCGCGCGCGCCGCCGGCTTCAGTCAAGCCCGACCAGGCCCTCGCGGATCGCGTACTTGACGAGGTCGGTGACCTTGTGGAGGTCCAGCTTGTCCATGATGTTGCTGCGGTGCGTCTCGACCGTCTTTCGGCTGAGGCACAGCAACTCGGCGATGTCCTGATTGGTGTTGCCCTCTGCGATGAGCTTGAGGACCTCTCGCTCCCGCGGCGTGAGCTCGACGGCGTACCGCCGTGAGGACGGCTCGCGCACACGCATCAGGTAGTCGTCGAGGACGCACTCCAGCGCATCGGGCTGCAGCACGCGTCCGCCGTGCACGACGGAGCGCAGGGCGGCGAGCAGTTCGGAGCGGTCGACCGTCTTGAGCAGGTATCCCCCGGCGCCGGCCTGGACCAGCCGTAGCACGCAGTCCTCGCGGTCGTTGCGCGTGAGCACCAGCACCTTGAGCTCGGGGTACCGGCGCAGCAACTGGCCGGTGAGCTCCAGCCCGTTCATGCGCGGCATGATGGTCTCGGTGACGACAACGTCCGGGTGGCACTGGCTGACCAGGGGGAGCGCCTCGAGGCCGTCGCCGGCCTCGGCGACGACCCGGATGTCCGGTTGCGCATCGAGGAGTGAGCGGACGCCTTGCCGTTCGATGGCATGGTCATCGACGAGCAAGACGCGGATCTCTGTCGCAGCGCCGTCCACAGGTCACCCCTCGCGCCCAGACCGCGGCGGGGGCTCCACCCACCCTCGCGTCTGGTGTTTCCTTTCGAGCGAAGTCTAGGGTGCAGACCCTAGAACTACAATGGCCCCGTCTCTACGACCAGTCCTGCCCGCGCGGAAGGCGCAGGCCGTGATGGCCATGTGAGATGGTTCACATGCTATCCTGCCGGCCCGATGGCGAAAAGCCGAAGAGCCGGCGGCGCTCCTGCCGTTCGGAGCGCCGCCGGCTCTTTCCGCTCGAGATCTACTTGACGGTGACGGTCTTCGCGGCCGAAGTATTGGACGAACTGGAGTGCGTCACCCGCACCCGGACCTTGTACTTGCCCTTCGCGGACGGCGCCTTCCACTTGAGGCTGTAGGCGCCGGACGAGGAGAGGTTCGCCGAGGCGCCGTTCTTCCACGCCTTCGCCGTCGCCTTCCTGTACTGCAGCGTAGCCTTGACGGTGTGCGCCGGCGTCTGCGGCTCGCCGCCGGTGACCTTGATGGACTTGCCGGCGGTCGCCGTCCTGGGCGCACTTATGCTCAGCGTGGAGCTGTGACACAGCGACGGCGTCGCGCTTGTCCGCGGAGCCGTGATGCCCGCGACGGCCATGACAGCCGCCGCCACGGCGACCGCGCCGATGGTGAGCGTGAGAAGCGCCTTTCTCATGGTCCTCCCTGGTCGTGCTGCCGAACGGCGTCAGTGTAAGGAGGCCCGTCCCACCGCATGGCAAGGGAATGTTGCGTGAGCGTTAAGCAGGCGGGGCCGGCGGAAGGCGCTGCGCCATCCGCCGGCCCCCCAGCGTCTGCAGCGCGAACGGCCGTTTTGCGCGCACGTCCGAGGTGCCCTAGAATGCCTAAGCTTGACCCCAAGCCGACGTAGCTCAGCTGGCAGAGCACTTCACTCGTAATGAAGGGGTCCGCGGTTCGATTCCGCGCGTCGGCTCCACTTTCTTGCCTCCACGACATCCTTCCGTCGCTCTCCCCGTCTCGCGGGACACGCCTTCACGCGCCCAGGCCCGGTCGAGGCCGCGCGTCATCGGGGTCGCCGCGCTCGAGCGACCGCCGTTCACCGCAGCAGCCTCGTCATGGCAACGGCGTGGCCCGCGACTTCACCGGGGACTCATCTGGCATCCGCATGCCCGCGGCGATGACGCCCCGGGCATCAGTCCCCCATCGGAGGCACTCTGATGCGCACCGATCTCTTCAAAGGAGTCGTTCTCGGCGCCGTCGTCGCCGCCGTCGTCCTGACAGCCGCGACAGCCATGGCGGGCACCGGCGTCGGCAGCGTGTTCAACCTCGGCAGGACGAACAAGGCGAACGCGACGAGCACCATCCAGGGAACCACAAGCCACAACGTGCTGCAGGTCACCAACAAGGGGAGTGGAGCGGCTCTCGGGCTCAAGGTGAAGACCGGTAACGCGCCGCTCGCCGTGAATTCCGGCGTCACGGTCAAGAACCTCAGCGCCGACAAGCTCGACGGCATCGACTCGACCGGATTCACCCAGACCGGGGGCTTTGGCAGCGTGGCGGTGGTCGGCCGCTGGTACGCCCCGCAACTGCCGACGGACCCGACGTTCGTGCAGCCGAACCGCTACGGCGGCGAGGGCGGCTGGGCGGCCGACGGCGGCTCGCTCCTCATGACCAAGGAGGGCACAGGCTGGTACAGGATGAAGATCGTCCCCGCCCCGCCAGGCCAGGGGTACCTGCTCTTTGCTAACGCGGACGCCTGGGGGTCCACCCCTCTGTACGCGCAGGGAAGCGGTCCGTTCGCCGGCCCGGTCTGGGACATCTACGTGCACGACAAGAGCGGGAACGCGGCCGATGCCTACTACATCGAGATCCTGCTCGTGCGGATGCAGTGACGGGGCGAGACCGGCTCAGTCCGCCTGCGAGAGAATGGAGTGCAGGCTGCGGGCGCGTTGGGCGCAGGACGCCACGAGGTTGGGCAGTAGCCCCATACGATACAGCGCGTTGGGCAGGAACGAGATGAAATACATGCGCTGTTCCCGCCAGGCGTAGCTGCCGAGCCCGTAGCCGAGCGGCTCGCGCGCCAGTTCGATGCCGTTGAAGGCGAGCGCGAGCCCTGCGCCTTCGGGCTCGGTCTGCGGGGCCAGCGGGAGCGCCTGCAGCACGAGCAGGCCGGAGCCGTAGAACGGGTGCTTCACGCCGTTGAGGACCTGACAGCGCGAAGGCACGTCCCCGAAGGCGACATCTATAGTCAGCCCGTCGGGCTCGAGGGAGGACGAGATCACTCCCGGCTCCTCCTCCAAGCCCTTCGACGCGGCCGCCAGCTCGGCGTCCGACCACACCGAGGTGTCCCGGCCGGTGGGCATGACGAGCTTCTCCACGGCGCCGGCCATCTCGTCGGGCTGCGCGCGGACCCCGTGGCTCGGGTGGCCGCTGATCAGGGTCGCGGCGCCGAGCGAGGCAGCCAGACGAGGCGCCCACATCCGCGCCTCCGAGATCTGCAGCACGGCGGCCATGCCGAGGAGGGGCGTCAGCCACGCCAGGTTCTCGTCCCAGACCCTGACGAGCGAACCCAGCGAGAGGGTGTGCGCCCCCTCGTCGTAGACCAGGCCGGCCATGCTGGCGAAGCTCATGACCTCGCTGTTCAGCGTCGCTCGCTTGTCGTCGTCCAGCTCAACGTCGCGCACCACGTCGGTGTGCACCGAGAGGAGATAGCCCACCGCGCCGTCGGGGCCGCCCTCCTCGTGCCCGACTACCTCGACGGACTGGGCCTGTTTGTCGGCCCACCAGCGGAAGCCGTCCGGCGTACGCTCCGCCCAGTAGTCGTCGATCTTGAGTTGCCGCGTGTACAGCGCCTCGACCGCGCGCGCGCCTGCGTCCACGTTGGTCCTCCCGAATATCCTGCGCCCTGCCCGCGAGCGTTCCCCGCGCACTCTACCAAGACGGCGGCGCCGATGTGCCCGTGCGGATGCACGTGTTAGCCGCTGTTCAGATTCGGTAGAATCCGTGACAGCGATAGAACGACCAGCATCCACAACCCCCTGAAGGAGACTTCCATGGCGTACGCAGAGGATTTCGAGAGAGCCCTCCAGGTGGGCCGTCCACCCAACATCCAGGCCCTGTTCCCGAACTCCAGGGCGCTGATCGTCAGCGGCAAGGCGATCGACCGGGCCATGCGCGCCAAGGGCCACGCGATCGCGATGGCCGCCAACGGCCGCAACTCGTTCGTCGTCCGCGGCGCCCTGCGGGCCGCGCAGCGGGCCAACGCCGCGCTCATCATCGAGATCGCCAAGTCCGAGGGCGGCCAGAAGGCGTACTGCGCCGTCAACTACTGGAACATGGCGCGCATCGTCGACCAGCTCTGCAACGAGATGGGCATCACCATCCCGGTCGCCGTCCACGCCGACCACTACGGCATGAAGAACGAGAAGGACCTCGCCCAGGCCACGGTCGAGATCCCCACCATGTTCGAGGCCGGCATCACGTCCATCGCCATCGACGCTTCGCACCAGCCCAACGACGACAACCTGCTCGCCAACCTCGCCGTGAACCAGTACATCCCGAAGTGGGCCTCGCTGGAGACCGAGATCGGCGAGATCAAGGGCTCAACGGGCCTCTCCACGCCGGCCGAGGCTCTCTTCCTGATCGAGGGACTCAACGCGCACGGCATCGCCGCCGACTGGATCGCCCTGAACAACGGCACCACGCACGGCATCGAGGCGTCGGACGCCGGCATCCAGGTCGGACTCACCGCAGAGGTCCACAAGGTCCTCGAGCCGTACAACGTCAGCGGCGCCCAGCACGGCACGTCGGGCAACAGCTCGGACCGTCTGCGCGAGATCGCGGCCAAGACGCACACCACCAAGGCCAACGTGGCGACCGCCCTCCAGATGATCAGCTGGGGCCTCGAGGTCAACGACTACGGCAACGCGCAACTCGACGCAGACGGCGGCTTCATCAAGGTCGAGGGCGAGGGCGTGACCGAGGAGATGTGGGCCGAGGTCGTGGCCTACGCCGCCGACAAGGGCTGGAAGAAGGGCGACTACAAGAACCTCAACCTGCCGTTCGAGAACAGGTTCCTGGCGCAGCCGGCCAAGATCCGCGAGCGCATGGCCAGGCGCGTGGAGGACTTTGCCTACAAGATGATGACCGACGTGCTGGGCGGCGGGGACACGGCGCCGCTGGCGGTCGCGGCGATCCTCGAGGCCGGCTCGTACGACCTCGGGCCGAAGATCGGGCGCATCGCCGACCCGAACGACTGGACCGAGGAGAAGATCGTCGAGCGCGCCAAGACTCTGGACACGGACAAGGGCGCCACGGGCAACTTCGACGATTGACCGGCGTAGCCGACCTGCGCAGCCGGCGCAGTGCTGCCTGAGCGGCCGGCGACCCGCTGGAGCCCAGCGCAGGTCGGATTGACCGCTCGAAGTCGCTCCCCGAAACGGGAGCGCGGACGGGCCCGGGGAGGCAAAGAGCACCCCCGGGCCCGTCGTTTCAGCGGATCCGCCCTCGCGCCCGCGCCGAGGGTCGCGACGGCCGCTCGAGTCGTCGCCGTGGACGCCTTGCCCGGCGCGGCGATGGCGTTCGGACTCGCGGAGGCTACTGAGATCGGTGCCCGCGCCCGGAGGCGGCGCAGAGCCTGCCCCAGGCCCACGCCCTTCAGGCCTCGTCCCCCGCGGGGCCGCAGCCTTCGCCGCGGTCCTCGAGCAGGACGCCGTATGTCTCCGGGCGCCGGCACCTGGTACCCCACACCTCGCGCTGCCGCCACTCGCGCAGCACGGCGAGATCGAGGCGGACGACGTAGACCCCCTCCGCCTCCCCGGCCTCGAAGACGCGGGTGTCGCGGCTGCGACCGTCCGCGTCGAAGGCGACCGGGTCGATCACGGTGGAGTGGCCGTTCTCCTCGGCGGCGCCCGGCCTGGCGGGGGGCGCGGCGTAGTTGCACACGGCCACGGCGGCCATGTTCTCGAACGCCCGCGCCCTCACCTGACCGAGGCGGTTGGCCTCGAGCTCGCAGGCGTTGGGCACGAGGATGAGCTCCGCCCCGCCGAGCGCCAGCGCCCGAGCGGCCTCCGGGAACTCGCGGTCGAAGCAGATCATGGCGCCGACGGCCACCGTGCCGGCGGAGGTCTGCATCTCCGCCACGGGGTACTCCTCCCCGGGCTGGAGCGCCTGCTCGGGGAGATCGAAGCTGCAGGTGTGCACCTTGGCATACGTGAGCACTTCGCGCCCGCGGCCGTCGAACAGCGTGACGGCGTTGCGTGGTCCCGCCGCCGTGGCCTCCAGGTAGGTGACCGCGATGGCCATACCGAGCTCGGAGGCGAGCGCCGCGAACGCCCGCACCCAAGGATCGTCCCGGGCGACGGCCTGCGCGCGCCACCGATCGAGGTCACCCTCCGCGAACTCGTACCCCGTGCTCCACAGCTCGGGGAACAGCGCAAGGTGAGCGCCGTGGTCGGCCGCCTCGCGGCACGCCTCCAGGCCGCGCGCCAGACTCGCCTCGCGGTCGTAACCGGAGCCGGCGAGCTGCAGGAGTGCGACACGGAGCTCGGCGCTCATTCGCGAGCCGCCTCACCCCTGCTTGCAGACGAGGCGAACACCGTCGCCTCCCCCGGCTGCAGGATGCGTACGTCGACCTCAGGGGCGAGGTGGGCGGCGTACCGCGCGAACGCGTGTGGCCACTCGCCCCACCTGGCGTTGAAGGCGGGCGGCAGCCATGGCGGGTAGATCGTGCCCCAATGCACGGGCACGCAGGACGCAGGACGCAGCAGCTCGAGCGCCTTGGCGGCCGACAGCGGGTTGAGATGATCGCTGGGGAGGCGGGGGCCCCAGCCGCCCACCGGCAGAACGGCGACGTCGAGCGGGCGCAGCTCGCGCATGCCGTCGTATAGACCGGTGTCGCCGGCGAAGTAGGCGGTCAGCCCGCCCTCGACGACGTAGCCCAGGGCGGGCGAGTCCCCGACGAGCGGGTACCGGGCGCCGGCGTGGTCGGCGGGCACGGCTCGCACTCGCACCCGCGAAGAGCCGCCTGCACCAGACCCGCTCGCGGCCGAGATCTCCACCACATCCCCCGCCTCCATCTCCACCGGCGCGAACCCGAGGCGGCGGAGCAGAACACCGATGCCGCGCGGCACGACGACCGGCGTGCGCCGGTCGATCAGCCGCAGCGAAGGCACGTCGAGGTGATCGAGGTGCGCGTGGGAGATGAGCACGGCGCCGAGGTCGCGGCGCAGTGACGCCGGCGGGACGGGACTGCGCCGTAGCAGCACGCCGATCCGCCTGCGCAGCAGCGGGTCGGTGAGCAACCGGACGCCGTTCAGCTCAAAGAGCACCGTCGCATGCCCCGCAAAGGTGATGGAGAGGCTCGGCGCGTCGGCATGGGCACCCATGACCCAATGGTACGGCATCCGCGCGACCCGGCCGGCGGGCAGTCTGGAGCGGCGGCTCGGGCGCGCCGTCAGCCCAGACCCAGGAGGGTCCGGATGTTGGCCTTGGCCTCCTGAGGGCTCGGGTCGTGCGGATACGTGGTCTCAGCCTCGAACACGCGGCCGAGACGGAGCTTGCCGCGCACCTCGTGCATCGTGAGCGGGTCGGCGAGGTCCGAGACGGCGACGGCGAGCGCGGCCGCCACCGTCTGCTTTGCCTCCGCAAGCCGCATGCCCTTCGCCATCTGCAGGCGCGCCACCAGGTCTCCGGCGGCGCGCAATCCGTTCATCCCAGAGGCGACGGCGTGCGCGACGGGCATGCCGAAGATGTCGCCGGAGCCCACCTACAACCCGTCCGCCTTCAAGATGTCGACGCACGCGCGCGAGCAGCGCGAGACGGCGTCGACCGGGCTGAAGGCGAACATGGGCACGCCGCCCACGCCCATCCCGACGTTGACGTGCACGGGGATCCGGGCGGCGTCTATACAGGGCTTGATGAACGTGAGCGCCCGCGCGATGTTCCAGGCGACCGTGCGGCTGGTGTTGACGTTGACGGCGGGCCCGTAGATGGTGGCGCCCGCCTCCTGCACCACCCGGCACTGGCCCTCCGGCTTGAGCCCGGCCAGCCGCGTGCCGCGGTACTCGAGCTCGCCGTGCGTGCCGAGCACGACCTCCGCCGCCATGCCGACCATGATGCCCATGGCAGGGTACTTCGCGCGCAGGCGCTCCACGGCGAGCAGCGTCGCCAGGAGGTCGGCGTCTCCGGCGGCGCCGGCGGTGTCGAAGTTGGCGCCGTCGGCGCCGGCCTCCCACATGGCGCCCGCCACGTGCACCATGTCGTCGACGGCGAGCTCCACCGCCTCTTCCTGCGCCGCCCGCGCCTCGGCGATGCGCATCGCCGGGAGCAGCTCCGACCAGGCGCCGCACGGGCCGTCCGGACGCGAGTACCGGCCCAGGTCCGGCTGGGCCCCGTAGTGCACGGGGATGGTGACGCGCTCCTGCGCCTCCTTCATCGCCTGCTGCTCGGCGCCGACCACGGTCTTGACCGCCTTGTACGAGTAGTCGATGTGGTAGAGCTCGCACGAGTCGGCGCCCAGGCACTGCTCGTACTGCACCAGGGCGTCGACGCGGCCGCCCTGCTGCGGCGTGCCGCTGCCGTCGAAGCTGAGGACGACCTCGTCCCCGATGTCGACGGCACTGAAGCGCGAGCGGCTCGCGAAGATGTCGAGGAGGTGCGCGAGCTCGTCGTCGCGCAGCTCGGGCGAGCGCGCCCGTGCAGCGGCCGCGCGCGTGCCCTCCTCGAGGTCCGCCTTGATCTCGCTGCGCGTGAGCAGCACGGCGGACCCGTCTCCGTTTCGGGTGACGATGCGAGGTTCCACGGATCCCCCAGCCTGTCCGGGCGGCGCCTCTCCCCCTCTGCGCCGCGGTCTCCACGATGCTATGCACGGCAGACCGCGGGGACAACGGCCGATTCTTATGCAAACGTCGCGCCCATCGCGCACAAAGGACCGGGGAACGTCACAAGAGACAGGGACGGCCGCGAGGAGGCGGTCCCGCGAGGCGAGGACGAGTGACGTGTCGTACGAACAGCACAACGTGGACATCGACCACGGCGCCGACTTCATCCGGCGGCAGTACGGACTGCCGCTCACCAGAGAGGGTCTCATCGAGGTCTGCGACAGCGGTTGGGAAGCCTGCCGCTTCGACGATCAGGGACGCTGGATGATAGATCCGGAGGGGCTCATCAGCGGGGATGCGCCGCGGGAGCTCGCCGGGCGCATCGAGCGGCTCGCCGCCGACCGCCAGGAGGCCGAGGGCGCGATGGAAGAGCCGCCCGGCGGGACTGAGGCAGGCGAGGGCATCTGAGCGCGGCCGCTTGACATCCCGGCGCGGTAGTCTGGTATGGTCCTTGGGCATTTTTGTTAGTTATTCGACTAACTAAAAGCGACCGCCCTGCAGGGGACGGGAGGATCGATGGCACGGCGCATCCCGACACGGCTCGGAGACGGGTCACTGGTCGAGCTCGGACCGGCGGAGATCGAGGCGGACCTGGTCGCCGGTTCCGAGGCGGCGGTCAAGCGGGCCAAGGTCGAACCGCTGCCGCAGGACGACCTCGACCACCTGCTCGACATCTTCACGTCGACGGCGAAGTTCAGCGCCGTGGACTACGGCGACGAGGTCGTCCTGAGCTTTGACGGCTCCGGCAACGCCGACATCTCGTCGCCGGTTCTCGAGCAGGTCATCTACCAGAACCATCACGGCGCCGACATGATCGAGCTCTGGCACCACGACTACTCGTACAAGGCTGTGCGCACCGTGCTGCCTTTCCAGACGCAGATGCTCAAGGACGCCCAGCAGCAGACCGTGGTGCCGCTCAACTACGGCGCCATGCCGGACCTCGGCCGCTACTCGCAGCCGGACGGCCCCGCGCCGAACTGGTCGCAGCTCATGCCGCTGGGCAAGATCACAGAGGCGCGCGCCGCTCAGGAGGAGGCCGTCGCCTACCTGGAGCACGACATGTGGTGCGTGATCGAAGGCATGGTGGGCGCCGGCGTGGACGGCATCGACTTCGATACCGCCGGCGCGTCCGGCGACGCCGACCTGCTGGCCACGCTGCGCGTCGCCCGCAAGCTGCGTGACACCTACCCCGACATCGGCGTCGAGATCGGGCAGGCGTCCGAGCTCGTGCTGGGCATGCATGGCGAGCTCGAGTACGAGGGCACGCGACTGGCCGGCCAGTGGCCGCTCGGCCAGCTCCGCGTGTGCGAAGCCGCCGGCGCCACGATCTTCGGGCCGGCGGTCAACGTCAACACCACCAAGTCACTGGCCTGGAACACAGCGCGCGCCTGCGCGCTCATCAAGCCGGTGACCGCCGAGGCCACCATCCCCGTGCACGTCAACGCCGGGATGGGCGTCGGCGGCGTCCCCATGACGCCGTACCCGCCCGTCGACGCTACGTCCCGGGCGTCGAAGGCGCTCGTCGACATCTGCAAGATCGACGGGTTGTAGGTAGGCGTCGGCGATCCCCTGGGGATGGCCTCGGCACACGCACTCGCCTCGGGCATGGGCGGGATGCGGACCGCTGGAGATCTGGTGGCCCGCATGCAGATGACCCGGGGCCTGCGCCTTCCGCAGGCCAAGCAGTACGTCGCCGACAAGCTCGGCTGTTCGGTCCTCGACCTCAGCGACACCATCGCCATGCACGACCTGCGGCGCGACCTCGGCCTCGGCCGCATGCAGGTACAGGACCTCACCTACCCGGAGCACCCGGGCACCATGGAGGCCAAGTTCCATATCTCCGAGGTGCTGGGCATCCCGATCAACTCCGTGGAGTGCTTCAAGCGCAACGCCGGGCTCACCGCGAGCGTGGTCTGACCCAGAGGAGACGCATGTCACAGCTCGACCTCAGCCGGCGCCAGCCGCTCCTGCCTCTCGGCTCTGACTTCACCGTCGACTTCTACGACGCGGCAAAGCTGGACCGCTACAAGCACGCCGTGCTCACGGTGCTCGAGCGTACCGGCGTCAAGTTCGGCTCGCCCAAGGCGCTCGGCATCCTCGCCGGGCACGGCGCGCAGGTGGACCGCGCGTCCGGTGTCGTGCGCTTCCCGCCCGACCTCGTGACGGCCGCGCTGGCGCGGGCCCCGCGGACGTTCTGGCTGGGGTCGCGCGACGGCGCGCTCGACCTCGACCTCTCCAGCGGCGAGACCTACAACACGACCAACGGCTGCGGCACCGAGGTCGTCGACTGGCACACGGGCGAGCGGCGCCGGCCGACCAAGGAGGACCTGTGCGCCATCACGCGCATGGTCGACTACCTCGGGTCGGTGCAGTTCTGGTGGCCCAACGTCGCGGCCGCGGACAAGGGCGACACGCACACGCTGCACGAGCTCGACGCCGCCTGGAACAACACGGGCAAGCACCTGCAGGGCATGGTGCAGGGCGAACGCGAGGCGCGGTTCGCGGTCGAGATGGCGACGGTAGTGGCGGGCGGAGCGGAGCAGCTGCGCCGCCGCCCCCCGATGAGCAACCTCATCGGCACCGTGCAGCCGCTCGTGAACGACAAGGACGGCATCGAGGCGGCGCTGGTGTTCGCCGAGGCCGGCATCCCCGTGTGCTTCGTCACCATGCCGACCTTCGGCACCACAGCGCCGGCCACCAAGGCCGGCGCCTACGTGATGGGATTCGCCGAGCTGGTCAGCGCGACGGTGTGCGTCCAATTGGCGCACCCCGGCGCGCCGGTGATCCTCTTCCCCCTGCCGGTGCACGCCGACCCGCGCACGGCCGCGCTGACCACGGCTCCGCTGAACCACCGCGGCCTCTTCCTCCCCGCCGAGCTGGTGCACCACTTCGGGCTGCCGGCGATGACGGGCTACGCCGGCACCGACGACGACCTGCCGGGCAGCTGGCTGGCGGCGGCGGAGACGGCGCACACGGTGATGCTCGCCGGCATCGTCGGCTCCGAGCTGATGACCACGATCGGCCTCACCAATCGTTACCAGCTCTTCACGCCCGAGCACATGATGCTCGACGACGACCTCTACCGACGGGCGGCCAGCGCGTTCCGCGACCTCGACCTCGACGAGGAGACGCTGGCGCTGGACGTCATCGAATCGGTCGGGCCCGGCGGGCACTTCCTGGGACAGCCACACACGCGCCGGCACATGAAGGAGACCGTGGAGCGCTCGATCGGCCAGGAGATCGGCCCTGACGGCGCGCATCTGAGGGACGCCGTAGAGGTCGCGCGCGAGCGCGGGCTCGACATCCTGGAGAACTACGCGCCCGAGCCTCTGGACGCGGCGAAGACGGCGGAGCTGGCGCGTATCTGCGCCGCCGCCGACGCGGAGCTCGGCTAGAGACGGTCAGGAATCGGCCGTCTCGCCGCCCGACTCCACGTACCCGAGCACGAGCCGGCGCCACAGCGCGAAGGCCGGCGTGACGTCCAGGCCGGGGTCCGCCAGCTTCTGCAGCGCGATGCCGTCGGCGATCGCGACCGTCAGCAGGGCCATGGGCGCGATGTGCGCCGGCGGCTCCGCCTTGCCGGCGTCCTTGAGCGCCCAGGCGTCCAGCTTGCGGTACCAGTCGAACAGCTCGCGCAGGTGAGGCTGCAGCTCCGCTTCGCGCAAGATGTGCGGCACGAGCTCGAAGAAGTTGCGGTACGCGTCGGTGTCCTCCGGCAGCCCCTCGTGCAGCGCGAGCAGCGCCTCGCGGCGCTCGTCGCCGGCAGGCACGGCCGTGAGCCGCTCGATGAGCTCCACGGCCTCCTGGTACAGGACCGAGTCCACCAGCGCGGCGATGAGCCCGGCCTTGCTGCCGAAGTGGTAGCGGATCAGCGCGGGGTTCTCCCCCGCCTCGCCGGCGATCGTTTCGAACGTGAGCCCGCGGAAGCCGTCGCGCGAGAGGACCCGCCCGGCCGCCTCGAGGATGCGCGCCGCCGTCGGGGAGAGGTCGGGCGTCGGGTCGCTGAACGGCAGCTCATATCTCGTCACGCCGCTCACCCCCTCGCCTTCCTTGGACGGCCGGAAGGCGGCCGGCCCCCGTCCGTCGTTGCGCACCCTATCCGATGAGAAGGGCTCCGGCCAGACATCGCGCCGCGCCGGCCCGACGGGGCCTCTCGCCTTGACACCCCCCCGGCGTCTGCTAGTGTACCGCAATCATTAGTTATGTAACTAACTAATCGTGGCCAACCCGGACCAGGAGGAGCGGTGTGAAGCGGAACCTCTTCGCGGGCGGCACCAGAAGTCGCGGGCTGAGTGTCAACGTGTTCACCGAGTCCGAGCTCGAAGACATCCACCTCGCCTCGCTCGAGGTGCTCGAGCGGACGGGCGTCTTTGTGGAGGCCCAGGACGCGCGGGACATCTTCAAGGATGGCGGCTGCACCGTCGACGCGGACACGCGCATGGTGCGCATCCCACCGCATGTGGTCGAGGATGCCATCGTCTCGTCGCCGAGCAAGTACGTGCTCTGCGGCCGTGACCCGAAGAACGACTTCCTCATGGAGCCGGGCCGGGTCGCGTTCACCAACTTCAGCGAAGGTATCGCGGTCGTCGATGTGGACACCGGTAAGGTCCGCGAGTCCACGCTGAAGGACGTCGGCGACATCGCCCGGCTCAACGACTACCTCAGCGAGATGGACACGCACGAGATCTCCGTCGGCGCCAGGGAAGTCCCGCCGGAGACGGCCGCCGTTCACAACACCGAGGCGCAGCTGCTCAACACCACCAAGCCCCTCGGCATCGGCCCGCTCTCGGGAATGGAGTGCAACGCCATCCTGCGCATGTGCGCCGAGGTCGTCGGCGGCGCCGACGCGCTGCGGTCGCGGCCGATCGTGTACGGCGGCGTCTGTCCCGTCAGCCCGCTCAAGCTGCCGCAGGACGCCACCGAGGTGATCCTCGAGTGCGCGCGCTGGGGCATCCCGAACAACATCCTGAGCATGGCGATGGCCGGCGGCTCCAGCCCCGTCACGCTCGCCGGCACCCTGGTCACGCACAACGCCGAGGTGCTCGCCGGCATCACCCTGGCCCAGCTCACCGAGCGCGGCTGCCCCATGATGTACGGCAGTTCGACGACGGCGATGGACCTGAAGCTCGCGGCGGCCTCCGTCGGCTCGCCCGAGATCGCTCTGATCGGCGCCGGCGTGGCCCAGCTGGCCCGGCGCTACATGATCCCGAGTTTCGTCGCCGGGTTGTAGAGCGACTCCAAGCTCGGTGACGCGCAGACCGGTCACGAGAAGACCCTCACCGGCCTTACGGCAGCGTTGGCAGGCGCCAACCTGATCTACGGTGCGGGGATGATCGAATCGGGCGTCACCTTCGACAGCGCGCAGTTCATCATGGACAACGAGATCGCGCGCATGATCAAGCACTTCGTCGGCGGCATCCGCGTGGACGACGAGAGCCTCGCGGTGGACGACATCGGCGCCGTCGGCGCGTTCGGCGACTTCCTGAGCCTCGACGCCACCATGCGCCACATGCGCGAGCTGAGCCAGCCCGAGTTCCTCGACCGCCGCGTGCGCGAGGACTGGGAGAGCAGGGGCGCGACCGACCTGTACGGCCGCTGTCACGCCAAGGCGAAGGACATCCTCGCCGAGTACCAGCCGCCGCAACTCGACGACGACGTCAAAAAGCGCATCCACGCCATGAGCGGGTACCGGGTGCCGGCGTGGTCGGCGGGCACGGCTCGCACTCGCACCCGCGAAGAGCCGCCTGCACCAGACGCGCTCGCGGCCGCGATCTCCACCACGTCCCCCGCCTCCATCTCGAGCGGCACGAACCCGAGCCGGCGGAGCAGAGCGCCGAGGCCGCGCGGCACGACGACCGGCGTGCGCCGGTCGATCAGCCGCAGCGAAGGCACGTCGAGGTGATCGAGGTGCGCGTGGGAGATGAGCACGGCGCCGAGGTCGCGGCGCAGTGACGCCGGCGGCACGGGGCTGCGCCGTATCAGCACGCCGATCCGCTTGCGCAGCAGCGGGTCGGTGAGCAACCGGACGCCGTTCAGCTCAAAGAGCACCGTCGCATGCCCCGCAAAGGTGATGGAGAGGCTCGGCGCGTCGGCATGGGCACCCATGACCCAATGGTACGGCATCCGCGCGACCCGGCCGGCGGGCAGTCTGGAGCGGCGGCTCCGGGCGCGCCGTCAGCCCAGACCCAGGAGGGTCCGGATGTTGGCCTTGGCCTCCTGAGGGCTCGGGTCGTGCGGATACGTGGTCTCAGCCTCGAACACGCGGCCGAGACGGAGCTTGCCGCGCACCTCGTGCATCGTGAGCGGGTCGGCGAGGTCCGAGACGGCGACGGCGAGCGCGGCCGCCACCGTCTGCTTGGCCTCCGCAAGCCGCATGCCCTTCGCCATCTGCAGGCGCGCCACCAGGTCTCCAGCGGCGCGCAATCCGTTCATCCCAGAGGCGACGGCGTGCGCGACGGGCATGCCGAAGATGTCGCCGGAGCCCACCTACAACCCGTCCGCCTTCAGGATGTCGACGCACGCGCGCGAGCAGCGCGAGACGGCGTCGACCGGGCTGAAGGCGAACATGGGCACGCCGCCCACGCCCATCCCGACGTTGACGTGCACGGGGATCCGGGCGGCGTCCATACAGGGCTTGATGAACGTGAGCGCCCGCGCGATGTTCCAGGCGACCGTGCGGCTGGTGTTGACGTTGACGGCGGGCCCGTAGATGGTGGCGCCCGCCT
The DNA here is from genome assembly GCA_963775255.1 of uncultured Thermoleophilia bacterium. GTDB lineage: Bacteria > Actinomycetota > Thermoleophilia > UBA2241 > UBA2241 > CAIXSE01. Next base: position 65,047 of record CAVZIA010000017.1, read on the forward strand.
CCTGCACCACCCGGCACTGGCCCTCCGGCTTGAGCCCGGCCAGCCGCGTGCCGCGGTACTCGAGCTCGCCGTGCGTGCCGAGCACGACCTCCGCCGCCATGCCGACCATGATGCCCATGGCAGGGTACTTCGCGCGCAGGCGCTCCACGGCGAGCAGCGTCGCCAGGAGGTCGGCGTCTCCGGCGGCGCCGGCGGTGTCGAAGTTGACGCCGTCGGCGCCGGCCTCCCACATGGCGCCCGCCACGTGCACCATGTCGTCGACGGCGAGCTCCACCGCCTCTTCCTGCGCCGCCCGCGCCTCGGCGATGCGCATCGCCGGGAGCAGCTCCGACCAGGCGCCGCACGGGCCGTCCGGACGCGAGTACCGGCCCAGGTCCGGCTGGGCCCCGTAGTGCACGGGGATGGTGACGCGCTCCTGCGCCTCCTTCATCGCCTGCTGCTCGGCGCCGACCACGGTCTTGACCGCCTTGTACGAGTAGTCGATGTGGTAGAGCTCGCACGAGTCGGCGCCCAGGCACTGCTCGTACTGCACCAGGGCGTCGACGCGGCCGCCCTGCTGCGGCGTGCCGCTGCCGTCGAAGCTGAGGACGACCTCGTCCCCGATGTCGACGGCACTGAAGCGCGAGCGGCTCGCGAAGATGTCGAGGAGGTGCGCGAGCTCGTCGTCGCGCAGCTCGGGCGAGCGCGCCCGTGCAGCGGCCGCGCGCGTGCCCTCCTCGAGGTCCGCCTTGATCTCGCTGCGCGTGAGCAGCACGGCGGACCCGTCTCCGTTTCGGGTGACGATGCGAGGTTCCACGGATCCCCCAGCCTGTCCGGGCGGCGCCTCTCCCCCTCTGCGCCGCGGTCTCCACGATGCTATGCACGGCAGACCGCGGGGACAACGGCCGATTCTTATGCAAACGTCGCGCCCATCGCGCACAAAGGACCGGGGAACGTCACAAGAGACAGGGACGGCCGCGAGGAGGCGGTCCCGCGAGGCGAGGACGAGTGACGTGTCGTACGAACAGCACAACGTGGACATCGACCACGGCGCCGACTTCATCCGGCGGCAGTACGGACTGCCGCTCACCAGAGAGGGTCTCATCGAGGTCTGCGACAGCGGCTGGGAAGCCTGCCGCTTCGACGATCAGGGACGCTGGATGATAGATCCGGAGGGGCTCATCAGCGGGGATGCGCCGCGGGAGCTCGCCGGGCGCATCGAGCGGCTCGCCGCCGACCGCCAGGAGGCCGAGGGCGCGATGGAAGAGCCGCCCGGCGGGACTGAGGCAGGCGAGGGCATCTGAGCGCGGCCGCTTGACATCCCGGCGCGGTAGTCTGGTATGGTCCTTGGGCATTTTCGTTAGTTATTCGACTAACTAAAAGCGACCGCCCTGCAGGGGACGGGAGGATCGATGGCACGGCGCATCCCGACACGGCTCGGAGACGGGTCACTGGTCGAGCTCGGACCGGCGGAGATCGAGGCGGACCTGGTCGCCGGTTCCGAGGCGGCGGTCAAGCGGGCCAAGGTCGAACCGCTGCCGCAGGACGACCTCGACCACCTGCTCGACATCTTCACGTCGACGGCGAAGTTCAGCGCCGTGGACTACGGCGACGAGGTCGTCCTGAGCTTTGACGGCTCCGGCAACGCCGACATCTCGTCGCCGGTTCTCGAGCAGGTCATCTACCAGAACCATCACGGCGCCGACATGATCGAGCTCTGGCACCACGACTACTCGTACAAGGCTGTGCGCACCGTGCTGCCTTTCCAGACGCAGATGCTCAAGGACGCCCAGCAGCAGACCGTGGTGCCGCTCAACTACGGCGCCATGCCGGACCTCGGCCGCTACTCGCAGCCGGACGGCCCCGCGCCGAACTGGTCGCAGCTCATGCCGCTGGGCAAGATCACAGAGGCGCGCGCCGCTCAGGAGGAGGCCGTCGCCTACCTGGAGCACGACATGTGGTGCGTGATCGAAGGCATGGTGGGCGCCGGCGTGGACGGCATCGACTTCGATACCGCCGGCGCGTCCGGCGACGCCGACCTGCTGGCCACGCTGCGCGTCGCCCGCAAGCTGCGTGACACCTACCCCGACATCGGCGTCGAGATCGGGCAGGCGTCCGAGCTCGTGCTGGGCATGCATGGCGAGCTCGAGTACGAGGGCACGCGACTGGCCGGCCAGTGGCCGCTCGGCCAGCTCCGCGTGTGCGAAGCCGCCGGCGCCACGATCTTCGGGCCGGCGGTCAACGTCAACACCACCAAGTCACTGGCCTGGAACACAGCGCGCGCCTGCGCGCTCATCAAGCCGGTGACCGCCGAGGCCACCATCCCCGTGCACGTCAACGCCGGGATGGGCGTCGGCGGCGTCCCCATGACGCCGTACCCGCCCGTCGACGCTACGTCCCGGGCGTCGAAGGCGCTCGTCGACATCTGCAAGATCGACGGGTTGTAGGTAGGCGTCGGCGATCCCCTGGGGATGGCCTCGGCACACGCACTCGCCTCGGGCATGGGCGGGATGCGGACCGCTGGAGATCTGGTGGCCCGCATGCAGATGACCCGGGGCCTGCGCCTTCCGCAGGCCAAGCAGTACGTCGCCGACAAGCTCGGCTGTTCGGTCCTCGACCTCAGCGACACCATCGCCATGCACGACCTGCGGCGCGACCTCGGCCTCGGCCGCATGCAGGTACAGGACCTCACCTACCCGGAGCACCCGGGCACCATGGAGGCCAAGTTCCATATCTCCGAGGTGCTGGGCATCCCGATCAACTCCGTGGAGTGCTTCAAGCGCAACGCCGGGCTCACCGCGAGCGTGGTCTGACCCAGAGGAGACGCATGTCACAGCTCGACCTCAGCCGGCGCCAGCCGCTCCTGCCTCTCGGCTCTGACTTCACCGTCGACTTCTACGACGCGGCAAAGCTGGACCGCTACAAGCACGCCGTGCTCACGGTGCTCGAGCGTACCGGCGTCAAGTTCGGCTCGCCCAAGGCGCTCGGCATCCTCGCCGGGCACGGCGCGCAGGTGGACCGCGCGTCCGGTGTCGTGCGCTTCCCGCCCGACCTCGTGACGGCCGCGCTGGCGCGGGCCCCGCGGACGTTCTGGCTGGGGTCGCGCGACGGCGCGCTCGACCTCGACCTCTCCAGCGGCGAGACCTACAACACGACCAACGGCTGCGGCACCGAGGTCGTCGACTGGCACACGGGCGAGCGGCGCCGGCCGACCAAGGAGGACCTGTGCGCCATCACGCGCATGGTCGACTACCTCGGGTCGGTGCAGTTCTGGTGGCCCAACGTCGCGGCCGCGGACAAGGGCGACACGCACACGCTGCACGAGCTCGACGCCGCCTGGAACAACACGGGCAAGCACCTGCAGGGCATGGTGCAGGGCGAACGCGAGGCGCGGTTCGCGGTCGAGATGGCGACGGTAGTGGCGGGCGGAGCGGAGCAGCTGCGCCGCCGCCCCCCGATGAGCAACCTCATCGGCACCGTGCAGCCGCTCGTGAACGACAAGGACGGCATCGAGGCGGCGCTGGTGTTCGCCGAGGCCGGCATCCCCGTGTGCTTCGTCACCATGCCGACCTTCGGCACCACAGCGCCGGCCACCAAGGCCGGCGCCTACGTGATGGGATTCGCCGAGCTGGTCAGCGCGACGGTGTGCGTCCAATTGGCGCACCCCGGCGCGCCGGTGATCCTCTTCCCCCTGCCGGTGCACGCCGACCCGCGCACGGCCGCGCTGACCACGGCTCCGCTGAACCACCGCGGCCTCTTCCTCCCCGCCGAGCTGGTGCACCACTTCGGGCTGCCGGCGATGACGGGCTACGCCGGCACCGACGACGACCTGCCGGGCAGCTGGCTGGCGGCGGCGGAGACGGCGCACACGGTGATGCTCGCCGGCATCGTCGGCTCCGAGCTGATGACCACGATCGGCCTCACCAATCGTTACCAGCTCTTCACGCCCGAGCACATGATGCTCGACGACGACCTCTACCGACGGGCGGCCAGCGCGTTCCGCGACCTCGACCTCGACGAGGAGACGCTGGCGCTGGACGTCATCGAATCGGTCGGGCCCGGCGGGCACTTCCTGGGACAGCCACACACGCGCCGGCACATGAAGGAGACCGTGGAGCGCTCGATCGGCCAGGAGATCGGCCCTGACGGCGCGCATCTGAGGGACGCCGTAGAGGTCGCGCGCGAGCGCGGGCTCGACATCCTGGAGAACTACGCGCCCGAGCCTCTGGACGCGGCGAAGACGGCGGAGCTGGCGCGTATCTGCGCCGCCGCCGACGCGGAGCTCGGCTAGAGACGGTCAGGAATCGGCCGTCTCGCCGCCCGACTCCACGTACCCGAGCACGAGCCGGCGCCACAGCGCGAAGGCCGGCGTGACGTCCAGGCCGGGGTCCGCCAGCTTCTGCAGCGCGATGCCGTCGGCGATCGCGACCGTCAGCAGGGCCATGGGCGCGATGTGCGCCGGCGGCTCCGCCTTGCCGGCGTCCTTGAGCGCCCAGGCGTCCAGCTTGCGGTACCAGTCGAACAGCTCGCGCAGGTGAGGCTGCAGCTCCGCTTCGCGCAAGATGTGCGGCACGAGCTCGAAGAAGTTGCGGTACGCGTCGGTGTCCTCCGGCAGCCCCTCGTGCAGCGCGAGCAGCGCCTCGCGGCGCTCGTCGCCGGCAGGCACGGCCGTGAGCCGCTCGATGAGCTCCACGGCCTCCTGGTACAGGACCGAGTCCACCAGCGCGGCGATGAGCCCGGCCTTGCTGCCGAAGTGGTAGCGGATCAGCGCGGGGTTCTCCCCCGCCTCGCCGGCGATCGTTTCGAACGTGAGCCCGCGGAAGCCGTCGCGCGAGAGGACCCGCCCGGCCGCCTCGAGGATGCGCGCCGCCGTCGGGGAGAGGTCGGGCGTCGGGTCGCTGAACGGCAGCTCATATCTCGTCACGCCGCTCACCCCCTCGCCTTCCTTGGACGGCCGGAAGGCGGCCGGCCCCCGTCCGTCGTTGCGCACCCTATCCGATGAGAAGGGCTCCGGCCAGACATCGCGCCGCGCCGGCCCGACGGGGCCTCTCGCCTTGACACCCCCCCGGCGTCTGCTAGTGTACCGCAATCATTAGTTATGTAACTAACTAATCGTGGCCAACCCGGACCAGGAGGAGCGGTGTGAAGCGGAACCTCTTCGCGGGCGGCACCAGAAGTCGCGGGCTGAGTGTCAACGTGTTCACCGAGTCCGAGCTCGAAGACATCCACCTCGCCTCGCTCGAGGTGCTCGAGCGGACGGGCGTCTTTGTGGAGGCCCAGGACGCGCGGGACATCTTCAAGGATGGCGGCTGCACCGTCGACGCGGACACGCGCATGGTGCGCATCCCACCGCATGTGGTCGAGGATGCCATCGTCTCGTCGCCGAGCAAGTACGTGCTCTGCGGCCGTGACCCGAAGAACGACTTCCTCATGGAGCCGGGCCGGGTCGCGTTCACCAACTTCAGCGAAGGTATCGCGGTCGTCGATGTGGACACCGGTAAGGTCCGCGAGTCCACGCTGAAGGACGTCGGCGACATCGCCCGGCTCAACGACTACCTCAGCGAGATGGACACGCACGAGATCTCCGTCGGCGCCAGGGAAGTCCCGCCGGAGACGGCCGCCGTTCACAACACCGAGGCGCAGCTGCTCAACACCACCAAGCCCCTCGGCATCGGCCCGCTCTCGGGAATGGAGTGCAACGCCATCCTGCGCATGTGCGCCGAGGTCGTCGGCGGCGCCGACGCGCTGCGGTCGCGGCCGATCGTGTACGGCGGCGTCTGTCCCGTCAGCCCGCTCAAGCTGCCGCAGGACGCCACCGAGGTGATCCTCGAGTGCGCGCGCTGGGGCATCCCGAACAACATCCTGAGCATGGCGATGGCCGGCGGCTCCAGCCCCGTCACGCTCGCCGGCACCCTGGTCACGCACAACGCCGAGGTGCTCGCCGGCATCACCCTGGCCCAGCTCACCGAGCGCGGCTGCCCCATGATGTACGGCAGTTCGACGACGGCGATGGACCTGAAGCTCGCGGCGGCCTCCGTCGGCTCGCCCGAGATCGCTCTGATCGGCGCCGGCGTGGCCCAGCTGGCCCGGCGCTACATGATCCCGAGTTTCGTCGCCGGGTTGTAGAGCGACTCCAAGCTCGGTGACGCGCAGACCGGTCACGAGAAGACCCTCACCGGCCTTACGGCAGCGTTGGCAGGCGCCAACCTGATCTACGGTGCGGGGATGATCGAATCGGGCGTCACCTTCGACAGCGCGCAGTTCATCATGGACAACGAGATCGCGCGCATGATCAAGCACTTCGTCGGCGGCATCCGCGTGGACGACGAGAGCCTCGCGGTGGACGACATCGGCGCCGTCGGCGCGTTCGGCGACTTCCTGAGCCTCGACGCCACCATGCGCCACATGCGCGAGCTGAGCCAGCCCGAGTTCCTCGACCGCCGCGTGCGCGAGGACTGGGAGAGCAGGGGCGCGACCGACCTGTACGGCCGCTGTCACGCCAAGGCGAAGGACATCCTCGCCGAGTACCAGCCGCCGCAACTCGACGACGACGTCAAAAAGCGCATCCACGCCATCGTCGAAGACACCGACCGCGCCGTGGGCGTCACGGCGCCGGCCTGACCCGACCGCGACTTACGGGGCGGCCGGCGAGGCCGACGCCTCCTGCGGCGGCGTCGCCTCCGGCACCACCACCAGGCCCACCTTGCCGAGCGATACGCCGTCGGCGCGGAACGCCGCGGTGCCCACTATCGTACCGCCCGCCGGCCGCTCCGCGAAGCGGGCGGGCAGCGTGAGCGACCGGCTCGCCCGTGCCGCCTTGCGCACGACGGCCGTGAGCGTACTCTGCGCCGCGATCTGCACCTCCCCGCGCCCGGCAAGCGGCACGGAGACGACGACGTCGCCGGCGGTCAGCAGGGTCCTCTCCTCGTACAGCGTGGACGCCCACAGATACAGCGCCACGTGGTCGCGGGCATCCTGTGCCCGGTCCGGAGCGGCCAGGGTCGCGGTGATGAAGGGCCGTAGTCCCGGCTGGCCCGACCCGACCAGACAGAACCGCGCCGGGTATGTGTAGCCGGGCTTGACGCCGTCGGCCCAGTCCCAGTGCAACAGCAGGTTGTTGGAGCGTACCGTCACCAGACGCCCGCGGCCCCACTTGATCACGGCGTGCTGCTTCTTCGCGATGTCCCGAAAGCGCGCGTCGTGCATGACCCGCCGGGTCAGCCGCGCGAGGTCGAAGACCGAGGAGACGTGCGCAGGGTCGGTGACGTTGCCGCACGCGTTGGTGTAGTGGGTGTCATGCAGGCCCAGGGCCCGAGCCTTGGCGTTCATGCGCGAGACGAACGCCTTCTGGCTCCCTGAGACCGCAGAGGCGAGCGTGACTCCGGCATCCTGTGCGCTGCGGAGCATGAGGGCGAGCAGCGCCTGACGCACCGTGATCTGCTCGCCCGGACGCAGTCCGATGCCGCTCTCCACCGTCACGCGGCGCGGCGCGGTGATGTGCTTGCTCAGATGCGGGAAGCGCTCCAGAGCCAGCAGCGCCGTCATGATCTTCGTGGTCGACGCCATCGGCCGCCGGGTGTGGATGCCGCGTCCGTACAGCACGCGCCCCGTGACACGGTCGGTGATGATCGCCGACGGGGCGTGCGGCACCGGGGCCGCGGGCGCGGTGCCGGAGGGGGAAGCGAAAGCCGGCCACGGAGCCGCCGCAAACGCGGTGACAGCCAGCAGCAGACACAGCAGCGTGACCACGCCGAGCGCCGTCGGAAGCCCGTGCCGGCTCCCGGCTCGAGCGGTGTGCCCCTCCCTCCTCATGCGTGAAGTATAGCCCCGAGGTCGGGGGCGACCGCCTCCCAGCCTCAGGTGTCGAGCAGCAGGCGGTCGACCGCGAACGCCTCGCCGGCCACCTCGTGGAACTTCTCGATGAGGTCCGAGACCCGCAGTTCCTGCTTCTGCTCGTGGCTCAGATCGAGGACGATGCGGCCGGCGTGCATCATCATCAGGCGATCGCCGTACTTGAGCGCGAGCTCCATGTTGTGCGTGACCATCAGCGTGGTGAGGTGACGCTCGGCGACGATCTCGCCGGTGAGCTCCATGATCGTCGCCGCGACCTTCGGGTCGAGCGCCGCCGTATGTTCGTCGAGCAGCAGCAGGCTGGGCTCGGCGATGGTGGCCATGAGCAGCGACATCGCCTGCCGCTGTCCGCCAGAGAGCTTGTTGACGCCGGCCTTGAGCCGGCCCTCGAGCCCCATGCCGAGGCGCTCGAGCTGGACGCGCATGACCTCGCGCCGCCGGTTCGTGACGCCGAAGCGCAGCCCGCTACGCCGCGAACGGAGCAGGGACATGGCCAGGTTCTCCTCGATGGTCATGCTCGGCGCGGTGCCGGCGCGCGGGTCCTGGAACACCCGGCCGATCGACCGGCTGCGCACGAATTCCGCCTGCTTCGTGACGTCGCGTCCGCCGAGCTCGACCTTGCCGGCCGTCGAAGGGAAGGTCCCGGCCACGGCGTTGAGCAGCGTCGACTTGCCGGACCCGTTGGAGCCGATGACGGTGACGAACTGTCCGGCCGGGACATCCAGATCGATCCCGTGCAGCGCGACCACCTCGTTCACGGTACCCGGGAAGAAGACCTTGCGCAGGCCGGTGAGCTTGAGCTCGGCGGGAGCGCTCACGTCCGCACCACCTTCTTGCGCACTGTGGGGATGGACAGCGCGACGACCACCAGCACGGCGGTCAGGAGCTTGAGGTCGGTGGGTGCGATGCCCAGTCTGAGGCTGACGGCGATGAGCAGCCGATAGACGATCGATCCGCCGATGACGCTGAACAGCACCCAGCTGATGCCGCGCACGCCGAAGATGACCTCGCCCATGATCACGCCGGCGAGGCCGGCGACGATGGTGCCGATGCCCATGCCCACGTCGGCGAAGCCCTGCTGCTGGGCGACCAGGGAGCCGGTGAGCGCCACGAGGCCGTTGGACACGGCCAGGCCGACGATGCGCGTGAAGTTGGTGTTGGTACCCATGGCGCGGATCATCTGCTCGTTGTCGCCGGTGGCCTGCAGCGTCAGCCCGAACTCGGTGTGCAGCAGCCAGTCGAGGAAGTACTTGACCACGACCGCGATAACGGCCAGCACGATGATGATGTTCCAGCCGGTCATGGGCACCGAAAGGACGTCGCCGATCTTGTCGAAGATCACCTTGACCCCGAGCAGCGGTGTGTTGCTGCGCCCCATGATCCGGAGGTTGACCGTATAGAGCGCCGTCATGGTGAGGATGCCCGCGAGCAGTTTCGGCCCGTAGTTGGTCGAATCGTTGTCGCCCGATCTGAGAAGGACGTGGAGGAGCCCGGTGACGAGGCCGGCGCACAGGCCTGCGGCCACGCCGGCCGCGGTCGCCATCAGCGGGGAGTGCCCATTGACGATGAGCGCGCCGGTCACGGCAGCACCCAGCGGCAGGCTGCCGTCCACGGTCAGATCGGGGAAGTCGAGCACCCTGAAGGTGAGGAACACGCCCAGCACCATGAAGCTGTAGATCAGCCCTTGGATGAGAGCGCTCTGGATGGTGACGATCACGTGCGGGTCCTTCCGTACTCGAGGCCGGGGCCGTACACGACGGCCCCGGCCTCGTGGAGTCTATCGCGACCGCGTCAGGCGTCGCGAGCGGGACTCAGTACTTGGTGACCGCATTGTCGATGAGGTCCTGCGGGATGGTCACGCCCTGGGCGGCCGCGGCCTTCTCGTTGATAGAGAGCTGCAGGTTCTTCGCGAACTCGACCGGGATACCGGAGATCGGCGTGCCGGCGAGCACCTGGGCGGCCATGTCCCCGGTCTGCTTGCCGAGGTCGTAGTAGTCGAAACCGTAGGCCGCGACCGCGCCGCGCTTGACGCTGTCGGGGTCGCCGGCCACGAGCGGCATCTTGTTCTGCTCGGCGACCTTGATGATCGACTCGAGCGCCGAGACGGCGGTGTTGTCGCCGATCACCATGATGGCGTCGGCGCGGCCCACCAGCGACTGCGCCGCGGCCTGGACCTCGGAGGAATTGCCGGCGGGCGCCTTCACGATGGTGAGGCCCATGGAGGCGGCGTCCTTCTCGGCCTGCTTGACGAGGAACACGGAGTTGGACTCGCCGGCGTTGTAGACCATGCCGACGGCCTTGGCGTCGGGACGGAACGTCGTGACGAGCTCGAGGATCGGCTTGACCGGCTGCATGTCGCTGACGCCGGTCACGTTGCCCGAGGGCGCGTTGACGTCGGTCACGAGGCCCGCGCCCACCGGGTCGGTCACTGCAGTGAACAGCACCGGCTTGTCGGTGATGGCCTTGGCGAGCGCCTGGGCCGTCGGTGTGGCGACGCCAAGGTACAGGTCGTCGTTGTCGCCGGCGAACTTCTGGGCGATGCTCGCCGTGGTGGGCATGTCGCCTTCGGCGTTCTGCAGGTCGTACGTGATGTTGGTGTATCCGGCCGCGGCGAGCGCGTCCTTGAAACCCTTCACGGTCGCGTCGAGGGCCGGGTGCGTGACGATCTGGCTGATGCCGATCTTGTACGCCTTGCTGGTGTCGGCACTCGGGCTGGCGCTGCTCGATCCGTTACTCGAGCTGCTGCCGCATCCGGCCGCCACACCTGCGACGGCGATCAGAAGCACGAGCGCCAGCGCAAAGGCGAGTCTCACGGGGCGGGGCATGGTTCTCCTTTCGCATTCCAAGAGGGTGCTGCATTCTAGTGTGCTGGAGATACGTCTGACAAGAGCCGCCAACGCGTCAATATGCAGGACATACGCATGCAGAAGGGGCGGCGGGTCGATGACCCGCCGCCCCTTCTGCGATGTGCCGGCGCAACCGGCGGCGCTTGTAGGGGAGGTCCTCCCTCCCCTGTCCCGCGCCGCTCAGGCCCTGGTGAAGCCGGTCGTCCGCTCCTTGAACTGCTCGACGCAGTTGATGTGCACGTCGAGCTTCTCGGCGATGTTGAACTTGGCCTCCATCATGCCAGGCTGACCCGGAGACGTGGAGGACGTCATCGCGACGAGGCCGAGCCCGTTCTCCTTGCGGATGAGCTCCATGGCCACCGGGTCGCTGAGGTCGCGGGTGCTGCAGCCGAGCTTGCCGGCCACGTACTCCTTCGCCTCCTTGAGACGCATGCGCTTCGACATCTGCATACGCGCGACGAGGTCTCCCGCCGCCCGCATCCCACCCATGCCGGACGCCTGCGTGTGCGCACCCTCCATGCCGAGGGCGTCGCCGGTGCCCACCTAGTACCCGTCGATCTTGAGGATCTCGACGAAGGCCTTGCTGGCCCGGCTCGTCGCGTCGGCCGGCGGGAAGAGGCACGTCGGCACGCCGCCGACGCCCATGCCCACGTTCACGTGGACCGGGATCGTGGCGACTTCGGCGGCAGGCTTGATGAAGGTGATCGCCCGGGCGATGTTCCAGGCGGTCGACTTGCCGGTGTTGATGTTCACGGCCGGGCCGTAGATGCTGGCGCCGGCCGCGGTGACCATCTCGAGCTGCTTCTTCGGCCACATGCCGGCGAGGCGCTCGCCGTCGAACTCAAGCTGGCCGTGCATGCCGAGAACGAACTCGCTGGCCATACCGATCTCGATGCCCAGCCAAGGGTACTTCTCGCGCAGCATGCGGCAGGCCGTGAGGGCGGCGAGGAAGTCGGCGTCGCCCGCCGCCCCCGTCGTGTCCATGTCGATCCCGTCGGCGCCGGCCTCGATCATGGCGTCGGCGACGAAGTCGATGTCCTCGACCAGCATCCCGCAGGCTTCGACCTGAGCGTCGCGCGCCTCGTCGATCTTGCCCATGGGCAGCAGCTCGGACCAGTTCGGGATGGGGCCGTCCGGCCTTGAGTACCGGCCCAGGTCGGGCATGGCGCCGTACTGCACCGGGTTGGTGAGCAGCGCCTGGGCGATCTTCATGCTCTGGCCCTCGTGGGCCACGTTGGTCTTCACGGCCTTGTACGAGTAGTCGGCCTGCCACAGCTCGGGCATGTCGACGCCCAGCAGCGTCTCGTAGCTCTGCAGGTCCTGCACGCGGTTGCCGATGTGCTTGGTCCCCGTGCCGTCGTTGCTCAACACTACCTCTTCGCCGATGTCGACGGCGGTGAAGCGCGCCGGCGATGCGTAGATGTCGAGCAGGTGGTCGAGCTCATCCTGCGTGAGCTCGGGCACCTTGGCCTTCTTGGCCGCGAGCTGGGTGCCGGCCTCGAGATCTGCCTTGATCTCGGAGCGGGTCATCTCGACGAGCGCCCCGTCACCCATGCGAGTGGGGATCTTGGGTTCCAACAGCATCACCTCCGTGCTTCATCCGGGTCGACCGCCGGCGCCGTAGCGCGCGAGGCCCACGAGCTGCAACGCCTGAGAGCGAAGCGATTCGACCACCGTCCGGCGGGCCTCCGCGCGCCAGTCTATCGCCCGCCGTTCGGGACGCGCTACCGGACCCGGATCAGGGCGCGGCGGTGGTCACCGCGCGCTCCACGAAGGGGAGCATGGGCAGGCGCCACGCCGAGGTATCGGTCGGCACGACCGCACCCGCCGCGGACCTGCCCTCGCCGAGTGAGACCTCGAGTGGGCCCTCGGCGGGCTCGCCCAACAGCAGGCGGACGCTATCGCCGTCGGCCGAGGCGCTCGCGATGGGCAACTCCTCCCCGCCGCCGCGGACGACGAAGCCGCCAAGGTCGGCGCCCGCGGCGAGCCGGGAGTCCGCAGTCAGGACCACCTGGTCGCCTTCGCGCACCGCCCGCAGCAGGCGCGGCGTGCGGCCCGCCCCCTTGTGCAGCACGCCGGTGAGTACAGCCGCCGCCCAGCGCCGGGCCGCGGCGGCCACGTCGTCCCGGGCGAGGAAATGCACCTCGCCGTGGAGGTCGATGTCGTACAGCACCGGACCCTGGACGATGTGCGGCTGCGTCCACGCGTCCGCCTCGGCCCGGCGCACGGCATCGACGCCCGTCGCCGTGTATCTCTCGTCGTAGTCGCCGATCTGCGCCACGACCATGCGCGCCCCGAAGTCGTGCCACACAGCGTCCGCGAGACTCCGCAGCGAGGCCTCGTAGACGACCGGCGGTGTGAGGAAACGCGCGTCCCGTTCGCCCTGCCACCAGAGCACGGCGCGGACTCTGCCGCCCACGGCGGCGACCCGCCGCGCCATGGACTGGTAGAGCGTGAGCCCCGACGGGCGCGAAGTCAGCCCGGGCTGCCACCGCGCGATGGGCGTGCTGATGCGAGCACAGGGCACGAACGCCACCGGAACACCCGTCCGAGCCAGTAAGGCGGTGGCCACCTCCGGCCAGACAGACCCTCCCGGACGATTGTCCTTGCTGACCGTGTCCACCTGCCCAACCGGCGAGTCCACGGGGTCCCTCAACTCCTGCCAGCGATAGTCGTTGCCGAACATCGCGGCGCGCAGGGTCGGGCTCGAGTAGGAGAACCGGTATGGACTCCTGCCACTGGCGTTGCTCTGCCCCGCAATCACGTAGATGTCGCCTACGCCGACGTCCCGGCGGGAACACGCGACGCCGGGCTTCCGCGCGCTCCGGACGCGCAATGTGGCCTGGCCGCCCGGCATGTTCCTCAGACGCGCGTTGAACCGCCCGGCACGGTCGCACCACGCCGTGACGTGATGGCCGCCCCAGGAGACGCGGACCTTACCGCCCAGACCGACGCAGCGGCCGGAGACCGCGATATCCGCCCGGCCGCTCGAGTCCCGCTGGACGACCTGCCAGGCGCGCGGCGTAAGGATGACCATGCCCGGCGACGCGACGGCGACCGACTGGACGGCCGCGGCGCACGCGAACAGCGTGAGAGCAACGACGACCGACCGAGCGATGCTACGGCGCACCCGACCCCCCAATTCTCCTGTGCACGCGCGGATGGAGCCGGCGGGCGGGATCGAACCGCCGACCTGCCGCTTACAAGGCGGCTGCTCTGCCAGCTGAGCTACGCCGGCCCGCGTCTGGCCCCTGGAGGCCGCGGCGGCGGCCTCCAGCCCGGATAGTATACTCAGCCGATGCCGGACACCCGAGCCCACCCGGCAGCCTCGCGCCGCCGTACTCTCCTCACAACCGCCCTGCTGCTCGTCATAGTGGCGCTGTGTCTGGCCGCGACGGGATGCGGGGCCACGACCAAGGACCGGGCCGCGCAAGGACCTCCGCAGGTGCGCGCCTGGACGGGCATCATGATCGTGCGCAAGACGGGTGAGGTCCTCTGGAGCAAGTCGCCCGACCGCGAACTGCCCCCGGCGTCGCTCGCCAAGATCATGACCGCGCTGCTCACGCTCGAGCACGTCAAGGACCTAGACGAGTGGGCGACGGTCCCACGGATCCCCCTGCCGCAGAAGGTCGGCGTCCACCTCGTGCCGGGTGACAGGATCACCGTTCGCGAGGCTCTCTACGCCCTCATGCTCCAGAGCGCCAACGACGCCGCCCTCACTCTCGCATCGCACGTGGCCGGGAGCGAGCCCAGGTTCGTCGTGCTCATGAACGAGCGCGCCCGGCAGTTGGGCATGACGCACACCCACTTCACCAACTCGCGCGGCACCGCCCAGCCCGGGCTCCGCTCCACCGCGCGCGACCTCGCCACGCTTGCGCGCTGCGCCATGCGCAAGGCCACATTCAGAACGATCGTCTCCACCCGGGACCACGTCGTGCGGTACCCGCCGGACGCGGCCGTCCCGGTGCACAACCACAACCGCCTGCTCCAGGAGTACGCCTGGGCCGACGGCGTCAAGACCGGGTCGAACGACGCCGCAGGCAAGGTGCTCGCCGGCTCCGGCAAGCCCGGCGTCGTCGCATTGATCGTCATCACCATGCACCAGCGAACGCGGCCGGAGGAGGTCGCGGACGCAGTCAAGCTGTTCCGGTGGGGGACGGCCGAGTACCTGCGGCGGGCCGTCCTTGCCTCACCCTCGATCTCACCCTCTCTCTGAACGCGTAAGCGCCGCGAAGCGCTCCACCGAGCGCACGGGGACGTCCAGTACCCGGGCGATGTTGACCTTGGCCTCGAGGCCTAGGGCGTCCTCGACGGTGGCCGTCTCCTCGGAGGGTATCGTCCCTAGCCCAAGCGAGCGACGTGCGTCCGCCATGGCGACGGGGTCGCTCAGATCCTCTCTCGCCACCCCCAGCTTGTCCGCCACGTAGGCCTTCGCCTCGGGGAGCCGCATCCGCCGGGTCATCTGCATGCGAGCCACCAGGTCTCCGGCGGCTCGCAATCCGCCCATGCCCGACGCGACACCATGGCCGATCCCCTGGCTGTGGTTGTCGCCGGCGCCTATCTACAAGCCGTCCAGCTTGAGGATGTCCACACACGCGCGTGAGGCACGTGAGACGGCGTCCACGGGCGGCAGCGCGTGCATCGGCACACCGCCCACACCCATCCCGCCGTTGAGGTGTATCGGGACTGTGGCCGCGTCGGTGCAGGGTTTGACGATCGTGCAGGTCCGGGCCACGTTCCAGGCCACCGTCTTGCCGGTGTTGACGTTGATGGCCGGACCGAAGACGGAGACGCCGGCCTTTGCCGCCAGGCGCATCTGGTCAGCCGGCCACAACCCGGCGAGTCGCACCCCGTCGTACTCGAGCTCGCCGTGCATGCCGAGCACGAACTCACTCGCCATGCCGATCTGGATGCCCCACGCCGGGTACTTGGCGCGAATGTGCTCGATGGCCCTGAGGGCGGCCAGGAAGTCGGCGTCGCCGGCCGCCCCGGCGGTGTCCAGGTTGATCCCGTCGGCGCCGGCCTCGTACATGCCGTCGGCCACGTAGACGATGTCGTCAACCGCCAGCTCCACCGCCTCTTGCTGGGCCGCCCGTGCGTCGGCGATGCGGCCCAGCGGCAGGAGCTGGGACCAGTTGGGCACCGGCCCGTCCGGCGCCGTGTAGCGCCCCAGATCGGGCATGGCTCCGTATGCGCAGGGGATCGTCAGCAGAGTCTGCGCCTGGCGCATGGTCTCCTGCTCGAACGGCAGCACCGGCTTGATCGGCTTGAACGAGTAGTCGTGATGGTAAAGCTCCACCGTGTCGGTGCACACGGTCTGCTCGAAGTTCTGCAGGTCGTTGATGCGCGAGCCGGCATCCTGGCTGCCGACGCCATCGGACGTGAGGACCACTTCCTCGCCCAGGTCGACGGCCGAGAAGCGCGCACGGCTGGCGAAGACGTCGGTGAGATGGCCGAGCTCGTCGTCACCCAGCGGCTCCACCTTGGCGCGCCTGGCGCCTGCCTCGGTGCCGGCGCGGACCTCGGCCTCGATCTCGTCCCGGGTCATCTGTACCAGCGACCCGTCGCCCATGCGGGTCGGGATCCGATCCATGCATCCCCCACTGTCCGTGAACATGGCCGGCCCGGCGCCTTGCGCGGCCGGAGAGCCCTGACGTGCCTCCGAGGCTACAGGCCAGGGGGCGCCATGTCAGCGGCGGATATTTCGGCAAACTTGACGGCGCGTCGCCGCAAACGTGAGGGAGGACGACGCGAGCGACCCGTCCGCCGCGTTAAAGGGGCGAGGCCCCGTGGGGAACGGGGCCTCGTACAAGGGCTTTGGGGCAAACCCTCGTGGGGGGGTCTTCGCTTGCCAGCGAAAGGAGCCGACATCATCTTCCCCTGTGGATGTTGCGCTGGTGTGAAGCGGCGCGAAGCGGCGCGAAGCCCGCATTGACCGGTCGTTAGGCGGCGGTCCGCTGCAGACCGAACGCTCCCAGTCCGAACGCAGGCAAGCGCGGATCCTGTGGGGTGGGGCGGATCCGCGCTTGAGGTGGCCGAAGACCGGCGAGCCGGGCTGCATTGGAGGCAGCCGCCCCGCCGGCCTTCGGACCATGGTTCGCCCGGGGCCGGGGCGAACCAAAGAAGATAGGAGGTACCAGCACTTGGCGCTGGCAGCGGGCTTCTCGGAGACGGGAAGCGTCGCAGGGCGGACACTAGAATCGGTGTATTGCGCTTTGGTTAACCGAATATTAACCAGTATTAAGCACGCAACCGTCTACGCCTGCTTCGTGGGAGATGATTAGGATAGGTTCACGACCGTTTTGACGGCCTTTCGGCAGCCGACCAAGGCTCAGGCCCGAGGTCAGGACGGCGGGAGTTGCTCGGCGGCGGCGCCGTCTCCGAGCAGCCGGCGAAGCCAATCTTCGTCGACCACCGCCACGCCGAGCCTGGTGGCCTTGTCGAGCTTGGACCCGGCGTCTTCGCCGGCCACCACGTAGTCGGTCGCACGGCTCACCGAACTGCTGACGCGACCGCCGGCCGCCTCGATCAGGTCTTGGGCTTGACCGCGCGTGAGCGCAGGGAGCTTGCCGGTGAGCACCAGCGTCTTGCCGGTGAGGGGGCCTGCAGCGCGAGCCGGGTGGTCCTCGACGAGGCGCACGCCCGCGGCGCGGAGCTTGTCCACCGTCTCGCGGTTATGCTCGTCGCCGAGGAACTGCTCCACCGCCTCGGCGACCACCGGGCCCACGCCGGGGACGCCTGCGAGTTCCTCGGCACTCGCCGCCTGAAGCGCTTCCATGCTTGGGTAGCGCTCCACCAGCGCCTGGGCCGTCACCGATCCCACGTGACGGATGCCCAGGGCGAACAGGACACGGGCGAACGGCCGCTGCCTGGACTCCTCGACGGCGGCGAGCACCTTGTCGGCGCGCTTGGCCTCCACGATCTCGAGCGCACCGTCCTCGCCCCTGCGCGTCTTCGCGCCGAACAGGGGCAGGTTGACCACCCGGCCGTCTTCGATGCGCACGAAGTCGTCGCGCTCAAGGCGGTACAGGTCGGCGACGTTCTCGATGAGGCCCTGCTCGTGAAGCAGCACCACGGTCTCCTCGCCGATGCCGTCGATGTCCATGGCGCCCTTGCTGACGAAGTGCTTGATGCTCTCGACGAGCTGCGCCGGGCACGAGCGGTTGGGGCAGCGCACGGCGACCTCGCCGGTCTCGCGCACGGTCTCCGCCCCGCAGGCAGGGCAGGTGCGCGGCATGGTGTACTCCGGCAGCACCTGGTGGCGCGCCTCGCGGCTCACGCGCCGCCCCTCTTCGTCCGTCTCGCCCGACGTCACGGGACCCACCACCTGGGGAATCACGTCGCCGGCGCGCTGCAGGATGACGTCGTCGCCGGCGCGGATGTCTTTGCGGCGGATGTCGTCCTCGTTGTGCAGCGTGGCGCGCTCGACGGTGACGCCGCCGACGAACACGGGCTCGAGCACGGCAAACGGCGTGAGGACGCCTGTCCTCCCTACGTTGACCTCGATTGAGTGCAGCCGTGTGACCACGGTGGTCGGCGCGAACTTGAAGGCGATCGCCCAGCGCGGGTCGTGAGCAACGCTGCCCAGTTCGCGCTGGACGGCCAGCGAGTCGACCTTGACCACGGCGCCGTCAATGTCGTAGCCGAGAGCGCCGCGGCGCTCCTCCCAGCGCCGGCACGCCGCGGCGACCTGCTCGATGCCCTCCACCGTGACGATGTCCGGGTTGACCCTGAACCCGGCTGTGCGCAGCCACTCCAGGGCCGAGTGCTGGTCGGGCAGGTCGAGGCCCTCCGAGAAGCCGATGGCGTAGCACCACACGTCGAGCGGGCGCGACGCCGCGAGCCGCGGATCGAGCTGCCTGATGGAGCCGGCCGCCGAATTGCGCGGATTGACGAACGCCGGAAGCCCGTCGGCCAGGCGCTGCTCGTTGAGCCGCGCGAACGCGGCGAGCGGCAGGTAGACCTCGCCGCGAACCTCCACCACCGGCGGCGGGTCGGCGACCAGCAGGCGAAGCGGCACAGAGCCGATGGTGCGCAGGTTGGCGGTGACGTCCTCGCCGACCTCGCCGTTGCCCCTGGTGGCGCCGACGGCGAACACGCCGTCCCGGTAGGTGAGCGAGATGGCGAGTCCGTCGATCTTGGGCTCGACCACGTAGCGGAGCTGCGCGTCACCGACCCCGCGCGCCTCGAGCAGCCGCCGGTTGCGCTGGTCCCAGGCGAGAAGCTCGTCCTCGTCGCGCGCGTTGGCGAGTGAGAGCAGCGGCTCGAGGTGACGGTACTGCGTGAACCCCTCGAGCGGCGGCGCCCCGACCCGCCGCGTCGGCGAGTCCGCCGTGCTCAGCTCGGGGTACTCCTCCTCGAGCATCTGCAGCTCGCGGTACAACGCGTCGTACGCGGCGTCGTCGATCTCGGGACGATCGAGGACGTAGTAGAGATACGCGTGTCGGTTGATCGTCTCTCGCAGGACGGCCGCCCTGGCCGCCGCGTCAGCCTCGCTCACCGCTACCCCCTGTGGGCCACCGCGCCTTGCGCGGCGGCGTCGTCCCCGCTGGTAGTACCCGGCCTCGAGGCCGGTCTCACACGCCCCCCACCGGGACTCCGTGTCACCCGGCCGGCAAAGCGGCCCGGCCCTCGCCGCGCAGGCACAGCGCGACCAGCTCTGCGGGCTGCTCGACCCAGTAGTCGGGCCGCGCGGCAAGCAGCTGTTCGCGGCCGAACACGCCCCAGGAAACGGCCGCCGTCGTCATGCCGGCCGCGCGCCCGGCCTCGATGTCCACGGGGCTGTCGCCCGCGTACAGCGCACGCTCGGCGCCGGCGCCGAGGCGCTCGAGGCACAGGCGCAGCGGCACCGGCGACGGCTTGTGCTCGGCGGTGTCGCTGGCCGTGACGACCACCTCGAAGTGCTCGCGCAGACCGACGGCGCGGAACGCCATCTGCGTGGTGTCCGCGCTCTTGCTGGTGACGATGCCCAGGCGCCGGCCCGCCGCGCGCAGGGCGCCGAGCGCCTCGGCGATACCCTCGTACCCGCGGATGAGCTCGTCGTGGCGCCGGTGGTTGTACTCGCGGTAGGTGTCGTACAGCTCCTGCGCGTGCTCCGCGGACAGGCGCCGCATCTGCGCCATGAGTGGCTGCCCGACACCGGCCAGGATGACCTCGTCGGGCAACTCCTCCCGCAGTACCACGCGCGTAGCGTGGCGGAACGACTCGACGATGAGCTCGACGGTGTCTACCACGGTGCCGTCGAGGTCGAAGACGACCGGGTCGAAGCCGTGTGGATCAGTCATGTCGTTCACGAAGGCGCTCCAGGTCGAGGTTCCAGCCGGCGAGGTCCGTCAGCAGGTCGGGGTCCAGAAGGTCGTAGCGGAGCGGCGTGACGGCGACCGCCCCGCCGGCGACGACGTCGAAGTCGGTGTCGACCCACTCGCCCGACGCCGGCGGCTCGCCCGGCAGGTAGTGCTCGCCGCGCGGACCGCCCGCGTCGTCGGCGAGAAAGACGTAGTCGTAGGCGCTGGCGCCCCCAAGACGCGCTGGACGGATGCCCGTCATCTCGGCGAGCGGCCGGTCGGGCAGATTGACGTTGAGGATGCTGTGGCGCGGCAGACCGCGCTCGATGACGTGCCCGACCATCGCCCGGAGGATCGGGGCGGCCTCGTCCAGCCAGCCCGGCTGCAGTTCGGCGACCGAGAAGGCAACGGCCGGATGGCCGCGCAGGGTGGCCTCGAAGGCGGCGCCGACCGTGCCGGAGTAGGTGATGTCGGCGCCCATGTTGCCGCCGGCGTTGACGCCGGAGACGACCAGGTCGGGGGCCGGGCAGCGCAGACCGAGCAGCGCGACGCGCACGCAGTCCGACGGGGTGCCGTCGCAGGCGAGCCCGGTGAAACCGTCGCCGAAGGCGCGCGGCTCCAGCTTGAGGGCGCGGCGGACGGTGATGCTGCGCGCCACGGCGCTGGTGTCGCGGTCGGGCGCGATGGTTGTGACCTCTCCGAGCCCCTCGAGGGCGCGACGGAGCACGGCAATGCCGGGCGCGTCGATTCCGTCGTCGTTGGTGAGGAGAATCTGGAGGGTCATGAGGACGATTCTAGCCGAAGGCCCGGCCGGACTCGCGTGGGGCCGGCCGCGGTCCGGCAGGTGACGCTGCGGCCGCGGCCGGGTGACGTACCCGCCCGGCCATCTCACCGGGGGCCTTCTGTAGCCTGCAGCGGAGACGGCGGCCGGAGCGGCCAACGGCAGGAATGCTCCGGCGCCCGTCGTAGGAGGGGCGAAGGCAATGCTGAGAGGGGCCAGTGGCTGCTGCGACGCGTGTCTCCACCGACGGCGATGTCAGACGGGTGACCGTCCGCCGCTGCGTCGCCCTCGTCGGCTCACTCGCCGGCGTCTCCGCCCTTGTCACTCTGCTCGGCCCCGGCTATCTCTGGCCGCTCTTCCTCTTCCCACTCCTGCTGGGCGCCGTGTTCTTCTTCGAGCTCGGCAGCCTCGCGGTGACGGTGTGGCTGGGCAACTTCTTCGTCCTCTACTACAGCTTCGCCGAGGTGCCGACCGACGAGGCGGTGCGGCAGGCGCTGCTCGGCACCGCTCTCTTCTTCGCCTGCGGCCTCGTGCTCGGCCGCGTGCAGCGGCGCGGCCGCAACGTGCAGCGCGAGCTCGCCGCGTCCACGCTCACCGACCGCCTCACCGGCCTCTACAACTACGGCACGTTCGTCGACTACCTGCACAACGAGCTCACCAAGGTGGACCGCTACGGCGGAGAGCTGTGCCTGCTCATGCTCGACCTCGACCACTTCAAGCAGTTCAACGACCGGTACGGCCATGAGGCGGGCAACGAGCTGCTGCGCAGCCTCGGGACGACGATCCGCTCCACCGTCCGGACCGCCGACCTGCCGGCCCGCTACGGCGGCGAGGAGTTCGCGGTGCTCATCCGCGGCGACGAGACTCACGGCTACGAACTCGCCGAGCGCCTGCGCCGGGCCGTCGAGGACGTCACCGTGGAGGTCCGCGGCGAGCCGGCGTGCACGACTCTCTCGGCGGGCATCGCCACGTACCCGGCCGCGGCGGCCGACGAAGCGGAGCTGATCGAGTCGGCGGACGCCGCGCTCTACGAGAGCAAGCGGCGCGGCCGCAACCGCGTCACCATCTTCACAGGCGTCGCCGGAGACCAGGAACTTGCGGCGAGCCTGAGCGCCTGAGCCGCGCGGGCGCGCACCTTACGGCCCGTTCCTCCCGCAGCCGCTCGCTTCAGTCCGGGAACGTGACCTTCGGCAGTCGCGTGTCCGCGCGCGCGAAGAGGTCGCCGCAGAACAGGTCGACCCCGTTACGCGCCAGCAATTGATGCCGCTCCTCGTCCCGCACGCCGGTCGCGATGAGCTGGGCGCCGGTGCGCCCGGCGAACCGGACCAGCAACTGCACCACCTCGACGGCCGTGAGGTCGCCGCCGAGCGCGGCCACAAGCATGGGGTCCAGACACAGGAAGTCCGGGCGGGCCTCCGCGATGAGCTCCAATGACGTGAACTGGGCGCCGAGGCCCGAGACGCAGAGCAGGAACCCGAGGTCGCGCACGTCGGCCAGCGTGCGCAGGGTCGACGCGGTGTTGGTGGAGAGGTCGTCGGCGTCGATGTCGAACACCACGTGCTGCGGCACCAGCGCCTGGTTGAGCGAGTAGAACTCGCTGACGGCGACGACCGCCGCGTTGGGCAGCTCGCCGGCGGCGCACCCGAGGAACAGCAGGTCGTCCGGCAGAAGGCCGGCGGCGGCGTGCACCGTGGCCTCCCTCGCGGCGATGCCGTAGGACGGCAGCACCTGGGAGCGGCGCGCCACGTCGAGCAGCACGTCGGGCAGCCGGAGCGGCGAGTAGAACGGACCGCGCACGGTGCTGCGGTAGCCGAGCACCTCGCGTGCCTCGGGGTCGACCACCGGCTCGAACAGGGGCTCGAGGTCGCCGCGCGCGACGCAGTCGGCGAGCGTAGTCTCCAGCTCTCCGTCGTAGAGCGCCGCCTGCTCCCCGGCCGCCTGCATCGCGAGCGCGAGACCCTTCTGCAGGGTCTGCTCGAACGTGAGCGCGGAGTCGGCGGCGATCACGGCGGCGCCGACCGAAGGGTGCACCCGGTCGTACACGCCGGGGGCGAGGTCGTTGAGCAGCAGCGACTGAAGACGCTCGTAGACTCGGCGAGTGACCGCCGCGAGATCGTCCGGGGCGATGACCGCGGCAGAGCGCGGCGGCGACAGGAGCACGATGAAGGCGTCGTCGGTGAGGGTGAAGTCGCTGACCACGTCGAGGCGCCGGAGCGTGCTGCCGGCCATGCCCTCGAGGTTGGCCGCCACCGCATCGAGGATCTCGCCGACGATCCTCCAGCCGAACACGGGCTCGAGCCGTCCGTAGCGGGTGAGGCTGAGGTAAAGGAGCGCGACCTGCCCGGACTTCTCGAGCTCGAGACGGATGGAGTCCGCGACCAGATTGAGGGAAGGCAGTCGGGAAGGTCCGTCGCTGGTAAGCCCGCGGAGCGTGGTCTGAGCCTTGCGCAGCGCCTCGTCGGTCGGTCGCTCCACTGGTCACCCTCCGGCGAATCAGGTCGCCTTCTGCTTCTCCTTGGACTTGCCCTCGCCGGACGCCGGCTTGCCGCCGGAGCCGGCGGAAGAGCCGTCGCCCGAAGACGACTCACTCGAAGACGAGCTGGGCGAAGAGTCGCTCGACGATGACTCGGAGTCGCCGGAGCCGGTCTCCTTGGAGCCGGCGCGACGCCCGGAGCCTTTGCCATAGTCGGTGGTGTAGAACCCGGAGCCCTTGAAGTGGATGGCGACGGGGTGCAGCACCTTACGCAGCGCACCGCCGCACTTCTCGCACTCGCTGAGCGGTTCGTCGCTCATCCTCTGCATGACCTCGAACGAGGCCCCGCACTTTTCACACCGGTACTCGTAAATAGGCACGCAGGAGACTCCCGAACGTGATCACAAGGGGCCTGAGTGTAGCACAGGCCGGCCGCGGCACGCTGCGCCGCGCGGTCGGCCTCACGGCGAGAACGGCGGGATGTGGCCGGCGACCACGACATCCGGCTCCCAGGCGCGGATGCGCCGCCAGGACCGGAGGAGCGCCGGGCCTTCGGGGCCCTCGGGCTCGTCCATCGCGTCGAACGCCTTCCGGCCCGGTCCGATGGTGTCGCCGCAGAGTACGGCCCGCCCCCTGTCCGTCTCGACGAACAGGCTGATGTGCCCGTCGCAGTGTCCCGGCGTGAGCGCCCACTCGACGCCGGGGGCGAGCTCGCCGGCATCGCCGGCCAGCCGCTCCATCGGCAGCAGTTCGAGCAGGCCGCCGACGAGCGCCCAGTAGGGCGACTGCGTCTCCAGTTCGTGCACGACTACCGGAGCCATCAGCGCCGCGCACCCGCCGGCGTGGTCGAGGTGCGCGTGCGTGAGCACCACCAGGTCCACGTCGGCGGCGGAGAGCCCGCGCGCCTCGAGCGCGCGCAGAACGGGGTCGTTCTGAAGAGGCAGTCCCGGGTCGACGACGATCGTCCGCGGGCCGCGCAGCAGCACCGTGTTCGGGAACGTGGTCATGCCCACGATCGGCCGGCGCTCGCGCAGCTCACGGTAGTCCGCGAACGCCTCGGGCGAACGATGCTCGGGGAGCACCTCCACGCCCTCGCCTTCGACGCTGAAGACGAAACGCGCCGTGGGGATGAGGATGTCGAGGCGGTAGCTCATCGGCCACGCGCGACGTCAGGCGTCGACGTCCGCGGCGGCCTCGGCGTCGTCTCGGGCGTACAGGAAGTCGACCTTGTCGAGGTTGAGGATGATGAAGGGAGCAGTTTCGACGAGATCCATGTGGTTCTTGTCGTAGATACGCACTTTGGACAGCGTCAGCCGGCTGTCGCTGAACGCGCGGATGTAGTCGGACGGACGACGCGAGCTGGCTCGCTGCCCGACGCCGAAGTGGGCGATGCCGACGATCTTGAACTCGCCGATGTACGCCACGACCTCGAGTTCCTTGAACCCGGTGTCCCGCGCTGCCTCGATGCCCGCCTTGGCCTCATCCATCTGTGTCCCCTCCCTGTGTGTCGGGCGAGCCTGCGTCCGCATCTCGTGGCGCGTCGGCTCGCCCGCGGGCGCACGCGCGCATCTCGGCGGCGCACGGCGTCCCGGCGAAGGCGCCCAAGGCGCCCCGACCGGGACGCGCGGCCAGCCGCAGCCGGCCGAGCGCCTCACGCCGCGACTCTCCGTAGCGCGGCGCGAGCACCACGCCGACCGCGGCGCCGATCACCCCGCCGACCATCGGACTGCGCGTCTTGCCCATGCAGTCACTCTATCCGTCCGGCGCTACTTGAGAAACACCAGCGCGCCGTCCTGCAACTCCACCCGGACGGTGTCGCCCTCAGTGAACGCGCCGCCGAGCATCTCGCGCGAGAGCGGGTTCTCGATCAGTCGCTGGATGGCGCGCTTGAGCGGGCGCGCGCCCCACTGCGGGTCGTAGCCCGAGTCCGCCACGAAGCGCAGCGCCTCTTCGGACACCTCGAGGCCCATGCCCTGGCCCTCGACCTGCCGGCGCACATGGGCCAGCAGAAGCTCCACGATCTGCTGGAGCTCGGCCCTGCCGAGGCCGTGGAAGACGATGGTCTCGTCGATGCGGTTGAGGAACTCCGGCCGGAACGTCTGGCGCAGCGCGCCCATCAGCCGGCCTTCCACGGCGTCATAGTCCTTCTCCATCGTCTCGGCGTCGGGGATGAGCTCGGCGCCGACGTTGCTGGTCATGATGACGACGGTGTTCTTGAAGTCGACGGTGCGGCCCTTGTTGTCGGTGAGCCGGCCGTCGTCCAGCACCTGGAGGAGCATGTTGAACACGTCCGGGTGCGCCTTCTCGATCTCGTCGAAGAGCACGACGCTGTATGGGTGGCGGCGTACCGCCTCGGTGAGCTGGCCGCCCTCCTCGTACCCCACGTAACCGGGCGGCGAGCCGACGAGGCGGCTCACGGAGAACTTCTCCATGTACTCGCTCATGTCGAGCCGCACCATCGCGGTCTCGTCGTCGAAGAGGAACTCCGCCAGAGCTCGGGCGAGCTCGGTCTTGCCCACGCCCGTCGGGCCGAGGAACAGGAACGAGCCGATAGGCCTCTTGGGGTCCTTGAGCCCGGCCCGCGCGCGGCGCACCGCCTCGGACACGGCCACGACCGCCTTGTCCTGGCCGATGACGCGCCGGTGCAGCCGCTCCTCCATCTTGAGGAGCTTCTCGGCCTCCTCCTCCTTCATGCGCTGCACCGGGATGCCGGTCCACTGGCTGACGATGCCGGCGATGTCGTCGCCGTCGATGGTCGCCTCGGCGATGCCCTTGTCGGCCAGCCACGCCTCTTTGGCGCTGACGAAGGTCTTCTGGATCTTGTCGGTCTGCTCCTTGAGCTGGGCGGCGCGCTCGTAGTCCTGCGCCTCCACGGCGGCGGCGCCCTCGCGCGCCAGCTCCTGCAGGCGGCGCTCCATCTGGCGCAGGTCCGGCGGCAGCATGGTCGCCTCGATGCGCATCTTGCTGGCCGCCTCGTCGAGCAGGTCGATGGCCTTGTCCGGAAGGAACCGGTCGCCGATGTAGCGGTCGCTCAGCACGGCCGCCTCGCGGATGGCCTCGTCGGTGATCTTGACCTTGTGGTGCGCCTCGTACTTGTCGCGCAGCCCCGTCAGGATCGCCATGGTCTCCTCGACCGTCGGCTCGCCGACCAGGATCGGCTGGAAGCGCCTCTCGAGCGCCGCGTCCTTCTCGATGTTCTCGCGATACTCATCGAGCGTCGTGGCGCCCACGCACTGCAACTCTCCGCGCGCGAGCATGGGCTTCATCATGTTCGACGCGTCCATCGCGCCCTCGGCGGCGCCGGCGCCGACCACGGTGTGCAGCTCGTCGATGAAGAGGATGACGTCCTTGGACCGCTGGATCTCATCCAGCGCGCCCTTGAGCCGCTCCTCGAACTCACCGCGGTACTTGGCTCCGGCGACCATGCCGCCGAGGTCGAGCGCGAGCACGCGCTTGTCGCGCAGCGGCTCGGGGACGTCGCCGTCCACGACCTTCTGCGCGAGGCCCTCGGCGATGGCGGTCTTGCCCACGCCCGGTTCGCCGATGACGACCGGGTTGTTCTTGGTCCGGCGGCTGAGCACCTGGATGACGCGCTTGATCTCCTCGTCGCGGCCGATGACGGGGTCGAGCTTGTCGTCGCGCGCCAGCTCCGTGAGGTCGCGGGTGTACTTGCCCAGCATGCTCTCGCCGGTAGCCTGGCCCTCGTAGTCCACACCGCTGGCGCGGATCTGCTGCAGGGCCTTCATGATGCCCTCCTCCGTGACGCCGAGGTCGCGCAGCGTGGCGCCGCCGGGGCCGTCGCCCTCGAGCAGGATGCCGAGCAGCAGGTGCTCGGTACCGACGAAGCCGTCGCCCATCGACTGGGCGCGCTGGCCGGCGATGTCGAGCGCGGCCTTGGCGCGCGGCGTCAGATACAGCTGGTCGCCGCCGCCGGGGCCGCCCGCGCGGCCCGCCCCGGCGGTCTGCAAATAGTGGTTGGCGCGCGCCGCGGCCGTGCCTTTGTCGACGCCGAGCAGATTGAAGATCTGCTCGACGACGCCGCCGGGCAGGCTGAGCACGCCGATCAGCAGGTGCTCGGTGCCGAGTTGGTTGCCCGGGCCGCGGCGCACTATGCCTTGAGCCGTCTCGAGAGCCTCGCGCGCGCGCTCGGAAAATCTGTCCATGTCCATAAGGGTCCCTCGCTCAGTGTCTTGGATCTCCGGGGAATCTCCGCGGTCTTCTGGTGGTCCTGACGGTCGGAACAGGTCGGGGACACTCGTCCGCGTCGCCGCGGTCCCGTCTCCTTGGAGGCCGGCGCGCTCAGGCGTGCCGGCGACGCCGGCCGATGTGCACGACCTGGCTGCGGCCGACGGGCACGAGGTCCATGCGGTGGGAGCGCTCGACGCGCTCGACCTCCTGCCGCATGAGCTCGGCCGCCTCGTCCAGCCGCTGCTGGAGCAGCAGCATCTGGCGCTGCATGATCTCCAGTTGCTCTTCCATGGCCAGCACCCGCTCCACTCCGGCAAGGTTGAGCCCGAGCTCGGTGAGCTGCTGGATGCGCTGCAACCGCTCGACGTCGTGCTGCGAGTAGCGGCGCGTGTGGCCGGCCGTGCGCTGCGGGCGCACGAGCCCGCGCCTCTCGTAGAGGCGGAGCGTCTGCGGGTGCATGCCGGCCAGCTCCGCGGCCACGGAGATCATGAAGAGCGGTCTGTCGTTGTCGTCGTCTCGTCTCATGACGGTGTCTCTGTAGCGCTCCGTCCCGTCGTCACCGAGCGGTGCACCTTCGGCGCCCCACTCATCAGATCGACTCCGTTGGCTACTCAGTGCTGCGCGGGTCCGGAAGTGTCGCCGCGAGCTTCTCGAACAACTGCTTCTGTTCCTTGTTCAACTTGCCGGGGATCGCCACGTGCAACACGACCAGCAGGTTGCCGTGGCCGCCCTTGAGCCTGGGCATGCCCTTGCCGCGCAACCGCAGCTTATGCCCATCCTGGCTGCCGGGCGGCACCTTGAGCGACACCCTGCCGCCGCCGGGGATCGGCACCTTCACGGTGGCGCCCAGCGCAGCCTCGGCGACCGTGACCGGCACCTCGACGACCAGGTCGTCGCCGCGGCGCTCGAACAGGTCGTCGGTCTCGACGTGCACGCGCACGTAGAGATCACCGGCCGGTCCGCCGCGCATCCCGGCCTCGCCCTTGCCTTTGATGCGGATCTTGCTGCCGTCTTTGACCCCCGCCGGGATCTTGACGTTGTACCGGCGGGTCTTGTGCTGCACCCCGGTGCCGCGACAGGTCGGGCACGGGTCTTCGATGATCGTGCCCTGCCCGTGGCAGCGCGGACACGGCTCCGACATGGCGAACGGGCCCTGGTTGCGCGCCACCATGCCTCTGCCCTGGCACTCCGGGCAGACCTTGGGCGTCGTACCCGGTCTGGCGCCGCTGCCGTGACAGGTCTCACACGTGTCGGCCTTGTCGACGGGCACGCGCACGGTGACACCGGACAGCGCGTCGTCGAACGACACGGTGACGTCGGCCTGCAGGTCGGCGCCCCGCTCGGCCGCCCTGCGGCGGCCGCGGCCGGCGCCGCCGGCGCCACCCCCGAACAGGTTGCCGAGGATGTCGCCCAGGTCACCCATGTCGAACTGGGCGCCGCCCTGCTGCTGCCACTGCTGGTACATCCGCGGGTCGAAGCCCTGGGAGCCGCCGGCGCCGGGGCGGAACCCTCCGCCGCCCGGCCCCGGACCGAACGCGCCGAGCCGGCTGAGCTCGTCGTACTGCTTGCGCTTCTCGGGGTCGGAGAGGGTCTCGTAGGCCGAGCTGACCTCCTTGAACTTCTCCTCCGCGGCCTTGTTGCCCGGGTTCTTGTCCGGGTGGTTCTCGCGCGCCAGCTTGCGGAACGCTTTCTTGATCTCGTCCTGCGAGGCGTTCTTGGAGACGCCGAGTGTCTGGTAGAAGTCAGCCATCTCCGCCCGCTACCCGGCCACGATGACCTTGGCCGGCCGCAGCAGCTTGCCGTGCAACAGATAGCCGCGCTCCAGCACCTGGGTCACGGTGCCCTCGTCGTACTCGTCGGACGCCTGTGCCACGATGGCCTCGTGGTACTCGGGGTCGAACGTGGTACCGGGCGCGACCTCGATCTCTTCGAGGCCGTGGCCGGCCAGCGTGCCGCGCAGCTGGTCGGCGACCAGGCCGAGGCCGGCCAGCAACTGGCCCTCCTCGTGCTTGTCGCCGGCCTCGAGCGCGCGACTCATGTTGTCCATGACCGGCAGCAAGGACTCGACGACGGTCTCGGCGGCGCGAAGGCGCTGCTCCTCCCTCTCACGTTGCGAGCGCTTGCGATAATTGTCCCACTCGGCCTTGAGGCGGCGGAGGTGATCGAGGTACTCGTCCCTCTCGCGCGTGACCACGGCGAGCTCGTCGGCGATGGCCCGTGCGGCGGCCTCAGCGATCTCCGCCTCCGTGGGTTCGCCGGCCTCGGCGGCCTCGGCGGCCAGAGCCTCGGCGGCCTTTGCGGCCTTTGCGCGCTTCGTGTCGTGTGTCGTGTGCTTCCTGTCCGTCATGTCCGTTTCTCTGTCTCGTCTCGACTCGCGGCCTCACGGCCGCGCCGTCACCGCCGGAGCCCGGGCGGGGCGCGGCGCAGCGCCACGCCCCGCCGACCCCGGCTGGTCCGTCTCAGCTCCCGGAGGGCGCTCCAGCAGCGGCCTCGACCGTCTTCTTGGCCTTGACCTCGATGCGCTGGGGCTTCTCCTCCTCGGCCTTCGGCACGGTGACGGTCAGGATGCCGTCCTCGTAGCCGGCCTGGATCTCGTCGGCCTTGACGCCCTGCGGCAGGGCGAGGCTGCGCTGGAAGCTGCCGAAGCGGCGCTCCACGCGGTAGTACCGCTCGTCCTCGACCTGCTCCTCGAACTTGCGCTCGCCCTTGATGGTGAGCACGTTGTCCTCGACCTCGATCTCGATGTCGTCGGGGTCCATGCCGGCGAGCTCGGCCTTGAGCACGACGGCGTCCTTCTTGTCGAAGACGTCCACCGCAGGCAGCCAGCTCTCCTGACGCCCGCCCCAGACCTGGTCCACCAACCTGTTGAATTGGTTCTGTGCCTGGGTCATCTCGCGGAACGGGTCCCATCTGATGATCGCCATGATCGACACCTCCTCCGTGTCCTGATGAGGCGGGCGGGGCCGGCGTGCTCCCCGCCCGCCGCTAGATCCTTGCTTACTTGCTCTCGTCTTCGTCGATGACCTCGTAGTCAGCCTCTTCGACGTTCTCGTCCTCCTGCGCGGAGCCCGAGCCGTCGGAGCTCGCGGTCTGCTCCTGCTGAGCTTGCTGGTACACGGCCTCGGCCAGCTTGTGGGAGGCCTGCATGAGAGTGTCGGTCTTGGCCTGGATCGCGTCCATGTCGTCGCCGTCGAGCGCGGTCTTGAGCTCGGCCGCAGCCGCCTCGATGTCGGTCTTGGTCGACGCGTCGACCCTGTCGCCCATGTCGCGCAGCGACTTCTCGGTGCTGTACAGCAGGTTCTCCGCGTTGTTCTTGACGTCGGCCATCTCGCGCGCTTTCTTGTCCTCGTCGGCGTGCGCGTCGGCGTCCTTCATCATCTGCTCGATGTCCTGCTCGCTGAGGCCGCTGGAAGCGGTGATGGTGATCTTCTGCTCGTTGCCGGTGCCGAGGTCCTTGGCGCTCACGTGCACGATGCCGTTGGCGTCGATGTCGAACGTGACCTCGATCTGCGGGATGCCGCGCGGTGCCGGCGGGATGCCCACGAGCTGGAACTTGCCCAGCGTCTTGTTGTAGGCCGCCATGTCGCGCTCGCCCTGGAGCACGTGGATCTCCACGCTCGTCTGGTTGTCGTCCGCGGTGCTGAAGATCTCGCTCTTCTTTGTCGGGATCGTGGTGTTGCGGTCGATCAGCCGGGTGAACACGGCGCCCTTGGTCTCGATGCCGAGGCTCAGCGGCGTGACGTCGAGAAGCAGCACGTCTTTGACCTCGCCGGCGAGCACGCCGCCCTGGATGGCCGCGCCGACGGCGACGACCTCGTCCGGGTTGACGCCCTTGTGCGGATCCTTGCCGATGAGCTCCTTGACCCTCTCCTGCACGGCCGGCACGCGGGTCATGCCGCCGACGAGGATCACGTCGTGGATCTCGCCCTTGCTGAGGCCGGCGTCCTTGAGGGCGGCGTTGACCGGCGCCACCACGCGCTCGACCAGGTCATGCGTGAGCTCGTCGAACTTCGCCCGCGTCAGGGTCAGGTCGAGATGCTTGGGCCCGTTCTCGTCCGCGGTGATGAACGGCAGGTTGACGGCGGAGCTCATCGTCGTCGAGAGCTCGATCTTGGCCTTCTCCGCCGCCTCGTACAGCCGCTGCAGCGCCATCTTGTCGACGCTCAGGTCGATACCCTGGCTCTGCTTGAACTCCGCGACCATCCAGTCGACGACCGCCTTGTCGAAGTTGTCGCCGCCCAGATGCGTGTCGCCGTTGGTCGAACGCACCTCGAACACGCCCTCGCCGAGGTCGAGGATGGAGACGTCGAAGGTGCCGCCGCCCAGGTCGAACACGAGGATCGTCTGGTCGTGCTCCTTGTCGAGGCCGTAGGCCAGCGCAGCCGCGGTAGGCTCGTTGATGATGCGCTTGACCTCGAGCCCGGCGATCTTGCCGGCGTCCTTGGTGGCCTGACGCTGGGAGTCGTTGAAGTACGCAGGCACGGTGACGACGGCCTCGGTCACCTTCTCGCCCAAATATTCCTCCGCGTCCCGCTTCAGCTTCTGCAGGATCATCGCGGAGATCTCCGGCGGCGAGTACGTCTTGCCGCCGATGTCCACGGAGGCGTCGCCGTTGGAAGCCTTGACCACGTGGTACGGCACGATCTTCATCTCTTCGGAGACGTCGCCGAACTTGCGGCCCATGAAGCGCTTGATCGAGAACACGGTGTTCTCGGGGTTCGTGACCGCCTGACGACGGGCGACGCTGCCCACGAGGCGCTCGCCGCTCTTCGAGAACGCGACCACAGACGGCGTGGTGCGGCCACCCTCACTGTTGGGGATGACCGTCGGCTCGCCGCCTTCGAGCACGGCCATAGCGCTGTTGGTCGTGCCCAGGTCGATGCCGATGACTTTGGCCATGGAACTTCCTCCTTGGGGGATTACTCTGGGGAGATACTCTGAGGTGCATCATAAAATCTGAGTCACATACTGTCAAGTTTGTACCCCGGCCGGAGGGAGCCAAACCTGGCCCGCCAGCAAACGGCCGGACGCAAACGGAGTGAGGGTCTGACGCACGCGAGGCACAGCCGGCGACGGGCAGGCTTCGCCGCCGCCGCGCCGAACCTGACGGCGGAGGTGAGCAGCCGAGTGGCGACCCGTCCCGAGAGCGTCCCCGGACGCATCCACATCCCGCGCTGGGTGCAGCTCGCGGTGCTGCCGGCGCTGCTGATCATCGGCTGGTTCGTGCTGGGGACCATCGGCCAGGTGGTCTTCATCTTCCTGGTCGCGGCGCTGGTCGCCCTGATCCTCAACCCGCTGGTCCACGGGCTCGAGCGCGTGCGCGTGCCGCGGTACGTGGGCGTGTTCCTCGTGTATCTCGGGTTCATCGCGCTGGTGGTGCTCGTGATCGCGCTCGTGTGGCCGCCCATCGAGGACCAGTTGCACAGCCTCTCCACCACACTCCCGAGCATGGGCGGCAGGGCAAACGCGACCATCGCCCGCCTGCAGCAGCTCAGTGACCGGGCGGGTCTGCGCATCGACGTGGCTGCCCAGATCCGCAACGGCCTCACCGCCGTCGCCGACCGGATCCCCCAGTTCACCGGCAATGTGGTGGACATCGGCATGACCGTCGTGCGCCAGGTCACGTACTTCATCATCATCGTGGTGCTGTCCATCTACATGCTGCTGGACAGCCGCCGCATCGCTCAGTTCATCGCCCGCCGCTTCCCCACGGGCAGCGAAGCCGACGGGCGCGACTACGTGCGCAGCGCCAAGACCGCCGTGGTGGACTACGTCAAGGCCCAGGTGCTGCTGTCGGTGGTCATGGGGGCCAGCGTTGGCGCGGCGATGTGGATCCTGAGCCTCGTGGGCGCGTTCCCGTCCGGCGGCCGGTACGCCCTGTTCTTCGGCGCCTGGGCCGCCCTCATGGAGGCGATCCCTTACCTCGGTCCGGTCCTCGCCGCGGTCCCGCCCTCTGTGATCGCCGTCTTCGACTCCCCGCTCTCGGCGCTCTGGGTCATCATCACCTTCGTCCTCATCCAGGAGGTGGAGGGCCACATCCTGGTGCCGGTGATCATGGGCAGCCGGTTCCGCGTGCACCCCCTGGTCGTCATCTTCGCCATCCTCGCCGGCGGGGAGATCCACGGGATCACCGGCATGCTGATCGCGATCCCCCTCATCCCGCTGATCAAGGAGACCTACCTCTTCTTCCGGCCCCGTCTGCAGTTCGAGGGCTGGTGCGCCGCGGTCACCGGCAAGCCGAGCGCCGGAGCCGAAGCTCCCGCCGGCGCCTCCGACTCACCTTTGGTCTCGGGTCAGGCCGGCCCGGCGGACCAGCCCGCTCCTCCGGCCTGACCCGCCGGGCTCGTTCTCCGGCTCGGACCTCCGGCGGCGCCGCGACCGTTTGCGGCGGCATCTCCGTCACGCAAAGAGGTCAACGGCAACTTGTGGTCGCGCGCACGCGCAGACGATAGTCTCTCGGCGAAAGAGGGCCGACGGGCGGCCTCTTGCGACCTCACTCACGGCACAGGACAGGCGTCTCCGCAACATTGCTCAATGTTTGCTAACACCCACCAAATCCTGTATACCTCCACGGGTAGGCCAGCATACCCCCACGGGTGCGCTGGTCTGTGGGCAACTATGGGGACCTGGAGCACCGACATCACTCGTCAGGGCATGTGCATTTCGTCACATGGACGCACCCGCATGACCCGGCTTCCTCGCCCCGCTTCTTTGCACGAACTTCGTCTTGCGTCGCCCGGGCTTCGCGAGGCGTTTTCGACAAGTGATCCGCTTCGTGGGGGGAGGTGATTCAGTGAGAGCGGACAGATCTGATCAGTCCTGCAAGACTTCCAAGGAGGTGACCATGTTCAAACGCGTGACCATCGTTGCGCTCGTTGTGGCCGCCTTCGTGCTGATGCTGGCGGTGCCCGCGTTCGCCTACAACGGGATGCGCGCGGACTACACGACCGTGGACGGATGCAACTGCCACAGCGGCTTCTCCGGCATCCCGAACGTCACGCCGTCGTGGGCCGACACGAAGCACGCCGTGGCCGGAGTGGACAATCAGGCCTCGAGGCTCCCGTATGGCAGCGTCTGCCAGGGCTGCCACACGTCGAACTTCGACCCGGCCAAGGTGATCCCGACGCCGACGGCCACTTCGACCAGCGGCAGCGTCTCATGGGGCGTCGCCAACGGCACCCCGGCGCCCGCGACCCAGACGACCGGGGACGCCGCGTCGTCCGAGAACTTCGTAGGCTGCTCGTCGTGCCACTACGGCACCAGCGTGGGCGGTGTCTACGGCGTCGACTCGAACAACACGGCGCACAACTCCCCGTACGGTCTGCTGGCGAACGCCGACATCTGCGGCGCCTGCCACTCGCGGTACTCGTACACGGTCGACACCTACTCCGTGTCGCCAGTGCCGTACGTAAAGGTGTCGGGCACTCCCGCCGTGGAGATCCCGAACCCGAACCCGACGACCGCGATCCAGCCGCAGATGGCCCTCGGCTATCCCATGCTCGGGTCTCCGGCCCCGTCGCCGGCTACCGGCTGGGGCACCGTCGCTCCGCTGAGCGCCTACCTGCACATCCCGACCCCGGGCTGGACACCCACGCCGACGGCCACCACGGCCGGCTTCGCGAGCCTCCAGACCTACTGGCAGGACGCGGACGGCAACACGTTGCCGTGGCAGCAGTCCGGCCACGACGGCAGTGCGGCACAGTATCCTGACTGGGCCATCTCGGGCCACGCCGCGTCGCTCACCAACCTCACCAGTCAGCCCTTCTGGAACTCGTTCCCCGAGTCCACGAAGCAGGAGTGCCTGCAGTGCCACTCGGCCGACTTCCGCATCCTTAAGGACGACGGCGAGAATCCCACCAGCTCCGACGTCCAGTACGGCATCACGTGCGTGGGCTGCCACAGCCCGCACGACGCCGGGACCGTCAAGGGTGTCTGGGACGAGGCGTTCGACGCGCAGCTGATCAACGACTCGTCGCTGAACGGCAACGGGAGCAACGCCTGCACCGAGTGCCACACCGACCAGCTGCCCGCCGGGAAGCAGGCCACGCCCGGCACCGTGATCCGGTACGCTCAGAAGGAGATCATGGCGGGCTATGGCGCCATCGGCGTCCCGCAGATGCCGGGCGCGCACGAGGGTAAGTGCATCCAGTGCCACATGCCGCCGACCAGCTACAGCCGTGGTTCGGCTCAGCTCGGCGCCAATCACACGATGGCGATCATCGATCCGGAGACGGCTGCGGATTCGTCGCCGGTGCCGATCAGCACGACCACGCCGACCCCGAGCGGGTCGCCGGTCGTGACCATGGCCGGCATGCCGTTCTCCTCCTGCAGCACCTGCCACGGGCGCGCGAGCGACCCGGACGCAACCTACCTGCAGGGCACCATCGAACAGCGGCAGACCTGGACCAAGGGCCAGATCAGCGAGCTCGACTCCGAGCTGGATGCCGCCGCCGTCATACTGGGCTACACGGACGCGTCAGCCGCCCAGGCGGCCCTCGTCGCCATGCCCCAGAGCCAGTGGACCACGAGCGAAGCGGCCTTCCTGGCAGCATGGACCAACACGCTGTTCCTGAGCAGCGAAGGCAGCTACGGCGTCCACAACTGGGCCTACACGTCGGCGATCGCCGGCAAGGCTCAGGACCAAGTCAAGGCCGTCACGGCACCTACGCCTCGCAAGTGGATCATCAGCCTCAAGGCGTCACGGTCCAGTGTGAACAAGAACAAGCAGAAGGTCTTCTTCCGCGGCGCCGTCCAGACCGGATGGGGCATCGCCGCCAAGGGCAAGGTCACCCTGCAGCGCAGGATGGCCGGCCAGAGCTGGAAGAAATGGAAGACGCAGACCCTCGCCACGAATGGCTCGTACAAGATCGTGCAGAAGCTGAACTTCAAGAAGGGCAAGTGGTACTTCCGTACCGTCATGCCCGGCGACGGTGGGCTCAACCTCACCAACAACAGTCGCAACGTCGTCGTCAGGGTCAAGTAGGTAGCCTCCCGGCCTCACGGCCGATGGCGACCGCCTGACGGCAGGCAGTCAACGAAAGGCGGCCCCCTCGCGGGGGCCGCCTTTCGTCCTTTTCGGCCCCCGGTCTCCGGCCAGATCGATTCTGCGCCGTCGAGCGGCGTCCGGCCCCAGGCGGCGCCCGGCGGACCGACGCCACACCCGTCCTCGCTCGACTGAAGTTGCCGATTCGGCTGCCGAAACGGTCAAATCGTTGCCGAACCCTACACCTTCCGCCACAAACGCTATAGACTGTGTGCGCCAGCTTCACGCGCGCCGCGGCACTCTGCCCGGCTCAGCAAGGCTCAGGGGGAACACTCCCACGTCTCAGGGGGACGAGCCACGCACTGTGAGGTGATACGCAGACCCAGGTGACTACGCCCGTGCTCTGACCGAGCAGGATCCCGCGCCGCCCCACGCCATCATCCTCGTGCCGGCGCCGACAGCATCAGGCTCCAGGACGCCTCGCGCAGCGATCGTCCGGCCAACGCGAAGGAGAGAATCCGGCATGAAAACCACGAAGGTCGACCCGAAGCTCATCGCCGAGCTGATGGACAAGGAAGAGAAGCAGCTCGAGGCAAGCACGCCGAAGTCCTACGAACTGTACCAGCGCGCCATCAAGCACATGCCCATGGGCGTCGCCTCCACGTACCACGCCCGCGACCCCTACCCGGTGTACTACACGCACGGCAAGGGTCCGCACATCTGGACGGTCGAGGGCCAGGAGATCCGTGACTTCCACAACGGGTACGGCTGCATGGTCCAGGGTCACGCCCATCCGGCGATCGTCGAGGCCATCCAGAAGCGCGCTCCGCTCGGCACGCAGTTCGGCCTTCCGACCGAGGACGCCATCGTCATGGCCGAACACCTGGCCGGCGCGTTCAAGCTGCCGCAGTGGCGCTTCGTCAACTCGGGCTCCGAGGCCACGATGGACGCCATCCGCGTCGCCCGTGGCTTCACCGGCCGTGAGCCCATCGTCAAGATGTTCGGCTCCTATCACGGCCATCACGACTACGTCATGGTGTCGATCGGCGTCAAGGACTTCGGCGCCATCGGCCCGCGCGACGACTACAAGTCCATCTCCTACGGCGCCGGCATCCCCAAGAGCTCCCTCGAGCTCACCGTCCCGGTGCCGTTCAACGACATCGAGAACATGACCAAGCGCATCGAGCGCATGGTCGCCGAGGGCAACCCGCCTGCCGCCCTCATCATGGAGCCCGCCATGATGAACCTCGGCGTGGTGCTCCCCGACATCGAGTTCCTCGAGGCCGTCCGCGCGGTGACCAGGAAGCACGGCATCGTGATGATCTTCGACGAGGTCAAGACGGGCATCTGCACCGCCCGCGGCGGCGCGGTCGAGCGCTGGGGCGTCGTCCCCGACATGATCTGCCTCGGCAAGGCCATCGCCGGCGGCACCCCCTGCGGCGCCATCGGCGGCACCGAGGAGATCATGGCGAAGGTCAACGACGGCACCGTCTTCCAGGTCGGGACCTACTCCGGCAACCCGCTCAGCATGGCTGCCGCGCGCGCCAGCTGGGAGCAGGTCATGACCGACGACGCGTACGCGCATCTCAACTCCCTCAACGACCGCATCATCGCCGGCTGCGACGCCGTCTGCGCCAAGTACGACTTCCCCGGCTACACCGTCGGCATCTCGTCCAAGGGCTGTGTCAACTTCGCCAGCGGCAAGATCACCGACTACGAGTCGTTCATCAGGTACCAGGACCACGCGCTCGTCGATCTGGCGTGGCTGTACAACTTCAACCGCGGCATCATCATCGCCCCCGGTCGTGAGGAAGAATGGACGCTGTCCATCACCCACACGAACGAGGACATCGACGCCTACGTCGCCGCGTTCGAGGACCTCATCCGCGACGTCAGCGTCTGAGAGAGACTCGCGGAGGCCGGCCGCCGGGAGCGGCGCCGGCTCACCACGCGCGAAAGGGGCGGGCGGCCACCTGGCCGCCCGCCCCTTTCGTCGTCCGGGCGCATCGCACGTAGCCGTCCCAGCAGCCGAAGCGGCGCGACTCAGAAGGGAGAGATGCCTCCCTCGCCGCCGCCCGCCGGCCCGTCGTCCGGGCCGGGCGGCGCGTCGAAGGTGTCGTCCAGCAGCTGACTGACCTCGGCCCAGACACTGTCGCGGTGCGCCTGCAGTTCGCCCACGTCCTCAGCGCGCGACTGGCGCTCGGCCTTGACCAGCACCACGCCGGCCTCCGCCAGCTTGCCGAGGATGCTCACCACGGTGATCTCCTCGAGGTGACTCGACTCGGTGATCTCCTTGACCGTGCGGGCCCCGTCGACCTGCAGGAGCACCACGAACTCGTCGCGACCCATGAGCAGGGGATTGCGCGGCAGCGTGCGATAGTCCCCGTTCCGCACGAGCACCGTGGACGGCTGGCCGAGCATCTCGACCGCCAAGCAGTACTCGCCGCCGAGCGCGGAGATGTCGAGCAGCACCGACTGCGTGTCGACGGTGATGCAGTCCACCGGGGCCGGGGCCGGGTCGACCATGAAGACGAACGACCCGGCCGCCTCGAGCTTGGCGGCCACCAGTGTGTTGGCGATCTGACGAGAGAGCACCTCGCGCAGCACCGGTTCTCTGACCGCGCCGCGCTCGACGAGGATGGTGCCCACCGGCCGCGGACGCGCCTCCTGCTCCGCCAGTGCGGCCTGCAGTTGCTCCTCGTTGACCAGCGACCGCTTGAGCAACTGGCTGCCGATGACCGTGTCGGCGGCGACGCGCGTGGAATCGCGCGTCTCGGCGATGCGGCCACTCGCGAAGTGGACGTCGATGAGACGGTGCGGGCACTCGATGTGCAGCGTGCCGGAGCTGTGCATCCTGCCCAGCATCTGCAGTATCTCGACCACGCCGAACGTATCCAAGGTGCCCTGCATTACGACACGAAGTCTATAATCGGCCGGTATGAACGTCGACCTGCACACGCATACCTACCCGGCCTCCGACTGCTCCCGTATCTCGTACCGCGACTACATCGCCTGGTGTGTGGACCACGCGGTCGAGGCGGTCGCCCTCACCAACCACGGCGACATCTCGGACAACCGCAAGCTGGGGCCGGCACTCGCGGCCGAGGGCGTGCTGCTCATCGACGGCGTCGAGATCAGCACGCTGTTCGGTGACTTCGTGATCTTCTCGACCGACCTCGACTACCTGGAGACGCTGCGCGCCGTGCAGGACGCGCCGCGGCCGGGGACGGTGCCGGCCGACGCCGCCGTCGTGTGGGTGCACCCCGGCGCCGGCGGCGGGCGCAGCGGGTCCGCCTACTACCCGGGCATCGAGAACATGGTCGCCGGCGTCGTCGACGGCGTGGAGGTCTTCAACGGCCAGTGGCCCGGCGAGCGCTACGTCGGCATCGCCGAGCAGATCGCCGATTCCCTCGGCGCCGCCCGTACGGGGGGCAGCGACGCCCACCAGCCCGCTGACCTCATGGCGTGCTACACGGAACTGCCCGACCCCGTCACGGGTACTGCCGACGTTGTGCGGGCACTGCAGCTGGGCCACACCAGACCGCACCGCCGCAAGGCGCCGTTGCAGCGACGGAGATTCGGCATCTTCTAGGAGGCAGCATGTGGACCCTGGACGTGAGGACGACTGAGCGCGTGAGCTTCGTCGACATCAGCCGGGACGTCGCCGGGCTGGTAGGTGACGCCGGCGACGGCGCCGTACTTGTCTACGTGCCGCACACCACTGCCGGCGTGACCATCAACGAGGACGCCGACCCGTCCGTGCGCGCCGACCTCGCCATGGCGCTCGAGCGCCTCGTGCCGGGCGACCTGCCCTTCGCCCACCTCGAAGGGAACTCCGACGCGCACACCAAGGCGAGCCTCATGGGGAGCAGCGTCCTCGTGCCGGTGCTCAACGGCGCCCTGCAGCTCGGCACCTGGCAGGGCATCTACTTCGCCGAGTTCGACGGGCCCCGCAGGCGGCGGGTGCTCGTGTCGTTCCTGACCGCCTGAGCTTCTCGCGGGGCGCGCTCTCAGCGCCCGAGCACCTGCTCGAAGAGGTGCTTGATCGGGTCCGCGTTGAGGCGCCCGCCACCGTGACGCAGCAGCAGCCGCTCGGCGGTGAGCTGCTGCCCCTGCGACCAGAGACCCTTGAGCCAGTCCCCGGCCTTCCCGGAGGCGAACCAGGCCTGGCCGAAGCCGTCCTGCAGCATGACGCGCAGGGCCCCCTCGAGCATCCAGGCGCGCAGGTAGCTGGCGCAGTAGAAGCCCTCGTCGACGTCGACCAGGTAGTTCTCCTCGGGTACCGCGACCTTGGTGGCCGCGCTCAGCTTGAGGCTGTACTCGGCCGCCATGCCGTCGAGCGAGCCGCTCTGCGTATGCAGCTTGACCTCGTAGGACAGTTTGGCCGCGTACCGGCGCATGAAGTAGAGGTCGTTGACGGCGCTGAACCGCACGTACTCGTCGCTGTCCTCGTAGTCGAGGATCTGCCTGAGCCACTCCCGGTTGCCGAGCAGGTGGTCGAAGATGAAGGCGAACCCTTCGGTGACGGCGTTGTCGCCGAGATGGCGGTACTCGAACGCGAGGTCGGGCAGGACGTGCGCGAAGTGCTCGGTGTGGCCGGCCTCGTGGAGCAGCATGCCGAAGTCGTCCTGGCCTCCCTGCGGCAGCACGCACAAGTAGATCTCGTCGGGCACGCGCACCGGCGCGCAGAACGCGCGCGGCGACTTGAGCTGTCGCACCTCGGTGTCGAGGTGGACGTTGGGCTGGGCGTCCAGGTCGATGTCCATGCCCGCCAGGGTACGCCGCAGCGACGGGAGCAGAGCGTCGGCCCGGAAGACGCGGTCGAACCCCTCGGCGCGCCACAGATAGGGGAGATCGGCGTAGCCCAGCTCCGCGAGTGTGATTCCCAGGCGCTCGCGGACCAGCCTGTCCATGACGCGCTCGTAGAGACCCTCCGTGTCGGCGAGAAATGTCTCGAGCTCGGCGCGCAGGTGGTCGTAGTCGAGCCCCTTGACCGTGCCGTAGAGCTCCTTGTAGTCGGGGTAGCCCAGGTCGACCGCCAGGTCGTGACAGCGCCGCCACAGGGCGTCGAGCAGTGGATTGAGGCGCTCGGCGGTGGCGACGAGGCGCGCCGCCTGGATGCGCTCGCGGCGCGCCCGGTCTGGCTCGTTGCCCTGCACGACACTCGCCTGCCGCAGGCCGATGGACTCACCGTCGACGGTGATGATGGTCTCGCCCTCGGTATTGGCGATGTCGTCGCCGAGGTGCTTGGTCTGCTCGCCCAGGTAGCCGTCGATGGCGAACGCGAGCAGGTAGGCGAGCCGCCACTTGGCGTCGTCTTTGGCCACCGCGTACAGCTCCTCGAGCCCGTCGATGGCCTCGCGAGTGAACAGCTCCGGGTAGCGGTCGTAGACCGCCGCGGTGTCGCAGCGGACCTTGCGGCCGGAGAAGTGCTCGTAGTTCTCGAGGTCGAGCGCGCCGACGAACTCCTCGGCGCGCCGCCTGTAGCGATCCAGGTCGACGTGGCTCACCTGTGACTCCTTTCGTGACCCCTGCGGGCCGGGCGGTCCCGTCGCGACTTTACCAGCGGCCGCCGGGAGCGACACCCTGCCGGAGCCTCCACGGGGTGGACGATTGCCGCCGAGGTGGACGACGAGCCGGTTCGCCGC
Organism: uncultured Thermoleophilia bacterium; assembly: GCA_963775255.1. Taxonomy (GTDB): domain Bacteria; phylum Actinomycetota; class Thermoleophilia; order UBA2241; family UBA2241; genus CAIXSE01. The sequence continues at coordinate 107,080 of CAVZIA010000017.1, forward strand.
CCTCCCCGAGGGAATGTACACTGAGCGACCATGCCACCACGCCCAGGAGACGAACTCGAGCTCGACGTGACCACGCTCGCCTACGGCGGGCAGGGCGTCGCGCGCGCCGACGAGTTCGTCGTGTTCGTGCGCGGAGCCGTGCCCGGCGACCGCGTGCTCGCCCGCGTGACCAGGCGCCGCCGGTCGCACGCGGAGGCGAAGACGCTCGAGATCCTCGCTCCCTCGCCACGCCGCGTCCCGCCGCGCTGCCGTCACTCCAGCGAGTGCGGTGGCTGCGAGTGGCAGACACTGGACTACGCGGCGCAGCTCGAGTTCAAGCAGCAGCAGGTGGTGGACTCGCTCCAGCGCATTGCGCACCTCGCGGAGTACGAGCTCGAGCCCATCCGCGGCGTGGACGACCCGTGGCGGTACCGCAACAAGATGGAGTTCTCCTTCGGGGCCGACGAGGATGACCGGCTGGTCCTCGGCCTGCACAAGCGGGGCTCCTGGAAGGAGATCGTCGACATCGTCGACTGCATGCTCGCATCTGAGCGCATGAACCGCGCCCGCCTCGCGGTCGCGGAGGCCTGCCGCTCCCTCGGCCTGCAGCCGTACTCGCGCGACGACCACGGCGGCCTGCTACGACACCTCGTGGTCCGCGAGGGGCGCGCGAGCGGCGACCTGCTGCTCAACCTGTTCGTCACCACGCGGTTCCCCGAGGAGGCCGAGCTGGCCCGGCGCGTCGCCGAAGCCTCGGGCTGTACGTCGTTCGCGGTCACCGTCAACGAGTCGCGATCGGACGCGGCGGTGGGCGACGGCCCGCACATGCTGCTCGGTCCGCCCTACCTGCGCGAGCGGCTGGCCGGGGTCGACCTGCGCGTGCCTGCCACGGCGTTCCTCCAGACCAACAGCGGCACGTGCGAGGCGCTGTACGGAACAGCGCTCCGGTTCGCCGCGCCGCAGGCGGACAGGCCGTCCGTGGACCTCTACTGCGGCATCGGGTCGCTCAGCCTCTCCCTGGCGCGGACCTCGCGAGAAGTGCACGCCGTCGAGATCGTGGAGGAGGCGATCGACGCGGCACGCATCAACGCCGAGCTGAACGGCGTGGAGAACGCCGCGTTCTACGCCGCCGACGTGCGGCCCCTGCTGCGCTTCCCGCCGCATCCGGTGCTGGACGCCGGCCGCACGGACGACGCCGACAGGCCGGCCGTGGTCGTCACAGACCCGCCACGCGCGGGCATGTCGCGCAAGGCGCTCGCGCGCGCCGCCGCACTGGGCGCCGACCGGTTCGTCTACGTCTCGTGCAACCCAACGACACTCGCCGGCAACGCCGCAGAGCTCGCGGAGATGGGCTACCTACTAAGTACCGTCGCGCCCGTGGACATGTTCCCGCACACGCACCACATCGAGACGGTCGCGCTCTTCGAACGGCGGGGCTGACCCCCGCTCAGGCGCCCGGCTGCGCCTCTCCCCCGCTTCTGATCCGCACGACCAGCAGGTCAGCGTTGACGGCGAGGAAGGCCACGGAGAGCAGCGGCAGCGCCGGCAGCGCCGTCCACCACATGGCCAGGGCGATCGTCACCAGGAATGACGCGACCATCGCCACTGCGCTCCAGGCGGCACGCAGGCGGAACCGCCGCGCCGCCCCCAAATAGAGAGCGAAGAACAGCATGTCGCTCACGCCGAGCCCCGTGAACGCCTCGGCGAAGCTGTAGCCCATCCACGTCACCGCCACCGTGAACCAGCCGACCACCACCGGGCCCTTCTCCAGGATGGCCTTGGTAGGCCCTGCGGCGACGCTCACGATGTCGACTGCCGCCGACACGGCGGCCACCATGACGATCCAGCTGACGCGCTCCAGCTCGTCGGCGACCCAGATGCCGAGTGACGCCGCGAAGACCACCTTCGCGATGTTGGCCAGCGGCACCCACCCCAGCCATACGAAGAGGGCGGCGCACGGCAAGGCGGCGACGGCGACAAGCGGCAGGCGGCGGCCCAGCCCGGCGAGCGGGAGCATCCCCCACACCAGCGCCGCGGCAGCCGTCAGCACGACCGCCGACGAGACCATGATGTCCACACGGATCGCTGGCGCAGGCAGCAGGCGGCTCAGGTAACCCCAGAGGAGCAGGACGACGGCCGCGCCGGCGGGAAGGATGAGGCGCTTCATCGGGGAGGAGCGGCCGAGGCCGCCGGCATCAATAGGGCGGGATGTTGTCGTACCAGTCGCCGAGGCGGCGGAACGCGCGCCAGAACCCGGCCTTGAGCCGCTGCTCGTCGAGCGAGACGTCGATGTCCGGCGTGACGAGCACCTCGGTGCCCGGCGTGAAGTCCACCAGCTCGCCGGGCTTGAAGTCGAGCTCGCGTGCGAGCGGCACCGCGGCGGTGTTGAGGGCCGCGACCGTCTCCTCCCCCATCGCGACGATGAGCTTGGGGTTGACGATGGCCAGCTCGCGGCGCAGGTGGTCGAGGCACTTGGCCTCGGGATGCGCCTCCCGGACCTCTCCGCACTTGATGACGTTGGTGCCGTACAGTTGCAGCGGGTCGATCTTGAGCCGCTGACAGCTCTTCATGAGCGCCGTGCCGGCGCGACCGAAGAACGCGACGCCCTCGTGGAGCTCAGAGGGACGCGCCTGGTACTTCAGCAGGAAGATGTCGGCCATGGGGTGGCCCGAACCGATGACCGGCATGGTGCGCGCGTGACTGCAGCGCGAGCACCTGAGGATCTCGCCCGTCAGCTCGTTGATCTCGCTGATGGCTCGGGTCAGGTACTTGTCGTAGATCTCGTTGGGTTGCGCCACGCGGTACCTCTCTCAGGGGTGAAGCTGGCTAGCGATTTCGCCGCCACCCGCCGAACTCCTCGCACTCTCCGCCGAATTGCCGGCGAAGCCTGATTATCCGCGCGCTATGCAGGTGAATCCACCTGCCCGTCGTCCTTGGACGCGCCGGCCATGGTCGTCTGCAGCAGCTTGAGCGACTGCAGGTAGATGCGGCTCCGCGGGCGGCGCACGATGCGACTCTCGGCGAGGGCCGCGACGAAGTCCTTCGGCCCGGTGAAGTCGTCGATGCCGCACAACGTGGTGCCGATGCCCGGCAGCACGTGCGCGTCGCTCCCGGCCGCCGCCGGCAGCCGGTAGCGCTGCGCGAACCGCTCCGCCAGTTCGTTGAACCCGGGGAACGCGAGCCGCGAGTTGAACACCTCCACCACGTCGATGTCGGCGACGTTGGCGCGTAGCACCGAAGGGCTGGGGATGGTGTGCAGCCGGTCGAAGGGGTGAGGCACGTACACGACGCCTCCCTGCTCCTTGATCGCGGCGATGGTCTCGGCGAACGACATGCCCCCGGGGATCGTCCGCTCCAGGAACAGGCCGATGACCTCGCCCTCGCTGGTCTTGACCTCCTCCCCGACGATGACGCGCACGCCGTAGCGGTCGGCCAGCTCGCGCGCCTCAAGGCCTCCTGCGGCGCTGTCGTGGTCGGTGACGGCGACGACGTCGAGCCCCACCTCGCGAGCCCGCTCGAGGATGTCGGCGACCGGCATCACGCAGTCCTTGCTGTGGTGCGTGTGGATGTGGAAATCGGCGAACAGCTCGCGCTGCTGGCGGCGGCGGCGCGGCAACGGGTGCCGCCGCCGGCTCGCGACCTCCTCGTACACCTCGATGACCTCTCCGGTGACGCGCTCCCAGTCGTACCGGCGCACCGCGCGCAGGGCGTGACCGGAGAGGCGCCGCCGGAGCTCGGCGTCTCCGAGCAAGCGTGAGAGCGCCGCCGCGAGCGCGGGGACGTCGCGCGGCGGCACCAGCAGGCCGGTACCCTCGTTGAGCACCACCTCGTCGTAGCCGGGGATCTCGGAGGCGACCACGGCGGCGCCGGAGGCCATGGCCTCGAGCAGGGCGACACCGGCCGTCTCGGGTCCGAACGACGGCGCACAGAAGATGTCCCCGCCGCGGAGCAGCTTCGCCACCTCGGCGCGCGGCAGCCGGCCGTGGAAGCGCACCCGTCCCTCCCAGGCCGGCGGGACCAGGCGGGCGTAGCGGCGCTCCTGCAGGTCGCCGCCGCAGACGTCGACGACGGCGCCGGCATGCTCGTCGCCGAGCAGACGCAGCGCGCGGAGAAGCACCGCGAGCCCCTTGCGGCGTTCCACTCCGGCGCTGAAGACGATGCGCGGCGGACCGGCCGGGCGTTCGTAGGCCGGGCGGAACACCTCGAGGTCGACGCCCGGCGGGATCACCCGGTACGCGCCGGGGAAGGTGAGCGCCGCCAGGTCGCGCACGGCCCCGGACGTGGCGATGGCCGTGTCGAGCGAGTCGAACAGGCGCTGAAGCTGCGGCCGGCGCGACCAGAACGGGCGCATCTTCTCCGGGTTGGCGTGAAACGTGGCCACGAGCGGGCAGCCGGCGTAGCGCAGCGCCGACCAGCCGAGACCGGGCACGAAGGGTTCGTTGAGATGCAACAGGTCGAAGTCCTCGGCGTCCAGCAGCACGTCGATGTTGGCGATGAGCTCGGCCGGCGCGGCGATGAGTTTGAGCGAGCCGGTCTCTTTCACCGCGTACGTGGCGCCGGCGAAGAAGAAGCGCGGGAACGGCTCCTCCGGCAGGAACACGCCCTCCCGCTCCCCGGTCAGGACCGCCTGCACGCGGCGGTGAGCCTCCTCGACCGCCGGGCGGTCCGCGGTCGGCGCGATGACGGTGACCTGGTGTCCCTGCGCCGTGAGCCGCTCCGCCAGAGCACGCACCTGCTCGTTCACGGCAGAGGGCGTGGACCAGAGGAACGGCGTGAGGATGCCGAGCTTGAGCGTCATGCGGCCCATGGTACCGCACCGGAGCGACGCGCGAGACCCGGCGCCACCCTCTCCGTCATGGCGCGCGCCGGGTCACATCCGTCTCAGCACGTCAGCAACGGCTCGTGGGCGTCCCGCGCCTCCGGCCTGCGCCGACCTGACCCGCGGCGTGGCGAAGTCGCGCGGGCCCGTACGCGCGAAGGGCGGCCGGGAAGATGCCCGGCCGCCCTTCGGCGCGACGCTGCTAGCCCTGGCAGACGGCGGTGGCACCCGGGCCCTCGCCGCTGATGAACTCCTCGGTCATGCGGCGGCACTGGTCGTCCGGGTGCTGCACGGGCGGCGACTTCATGAAATAGCTGCTCGGGCCCTCGAGCGAGCCGGCGAGACCACGGTCGAGACCGATCTTGGCGCAGCGCACGGCGTCGATGACGATGCCGGCGCTGTTGGGCGAGTCGACGACCTCGAGCTTGAGCTCGATGTTGAGCGGTACGTCGCCGAAAGTGCGGCCTTCCATGCGGATGTAAGCCCACTTGCGGTCGTCGAGCCACTTGACGTAGTCGCTGGGACCGATATGCACGTTGTCGGCGCCCATGTCGTAGTCGAGCTGGCTGGTGACCGCGTTGGTCTTGCTGATCTTCTTTGACTCCAGGCGCTCGCGCTCGAGCATGTTGAGGAAGTCGGTATTGCCGCCCACGTTGAGCTGGCTGGTACGCTCGAGCTTGACGCCGCGCTCGCGCATGAGGCGGGTGAGCACGCGGTGCACGATGGTGGCGCCGACCTGGCTCTTGATGTCGTCGCCGATGATCGGCAGGCCGGCCTCGACGAAGCGCTTCTGCCAGTACGGCTCGCGAGCGATGAACACCGGTACGCAGTTCACCATGGCGCAGCCGGCGGTGAGGATCTGCTCCGCGTACCACTTCGTAGCCTCTTCGCTGCCCACGGGCAGGTAGCTGACCACCACATCGGCCTGGGTCTCCTTGAGGATGCCCACGATGTCGGCGGTGGGGCCGGGCGCCTTCTCGATGATCTGCGAGAGATACTTGCCAAGACCGTCGTGAGTCATGCCGCGGGCGACGGTGACGCCCTTCTCCGGCACGTCGCAGAACTTCACCGTGTTGTTGGGCTTGGTGTAGATGGCCTCGCTGAGGTCCCTGCCCACCTTGTTCTTGTCGATGTCGATGGCGGCCACGAACTCGATGTCCTTGACGTGGTAGCCACCCAGCACCGGGTGCATGAGGCCGGGCACGAAGTCGGTCTTCCTGGCGTTCTTGTAGAACTCCACGCCCTGGACGAACGACGACGCGCAGTTGCCCACGCCGATGATCGCTACGCGAACTGGATTGCCCAAGATCGGTCTACCTCCACTGGCTGCGGCCGCTCCCGGCGGCCGCATCGATCGGAGCGGGATACGGGCGCGCGAACTAGGCCCGGCCGGCTCGAGATAACGCGCGGAAGTATATCAGACGGCGCTCAGTACCTGCGCCCGGAGGGCCGGGTGGGCTCGGCCCACAGGTCGTCGCCGGCGAAATCGTCGCCGGCGAAGCCACCCCCCCGATCGGGCTCGTCGTTGGAGGCAGCCGGAGGAGCCTCGAGCGCCGTCGGCCGGTCCAGCGCGCGCAACTTGCGCAGCACGTGCACCTCCCGGTGCACTACGGTGATGGCAGTGACGACCGCGAGCAGGTAGAGCATCCAGACGAGGAAGCTGGTGCCACCGGGCTCCCACCACGAAAAGAGGAACCCGATGCCGAGGCCGACCAGGCGCTCCGGCCGCGACATGAAGCCGACCTTGCAGTCCACGCCGAGCGCCTCGGCGCGCGCGCGGACGTAGGAAACCATCTGGGCCGAGCCCATGAAGACGAGGACCGCTACGATGGGCCCCCACTGCGGGCCCCCGCGCACGAAGTAGACCACGAGGGCCGCGGACACCACGAGCTCCGACACCCGGTCGAGCGTGGAGTCGAGGAACGCCCCGGCCGTGGTTGGGCCGGCGCCCGCGCGCGCGACCGCTCCGTCGAGGGCGTCGCACAGCGACGCGATGACGCCGATCACGAGCGCCCAGATGAAGTGGCCGGTGACGATGAGCGGCACACCGGCCACCTGCAGCAGCAGGCCGATGATGGTCATCGTGTCCGCGGTGAAGCCGCGGTGCGCGAGGACGACGCCGATGCGGAAGAAGCCGCGCCGGGCTCCGTCGGTATAGCGGGTCTTCAGGTTCGCCACGTCAGCCGTCGCGCTCGCGCACCGTCACCGGAGCGGACGTCGCGGCCGGCTGGATATTCACCGCGAAGACCCAGGCTGCCAGCACCACCAGCGCTCCGGCGCCGGCGTCGACGATGAAGTGGTTGCCGGTCGCCACGACGGTGACGAACACGACGAACGCGTAGAAGAAGCCCAGGTAGCGCGCCCAGTGCCCCCGGGCCAGCGTGAACAGCAGGAGACCGATGAACAGCGCGTACCCGAAGTGCAGGCTGGGCATGGCCGCGAAGGGATTGGCCAGCACGCCGTTCTCCAGGATGGCGGTGCGGATACCGTGCAGGAAGTTCATGTCGGCGACGCCGGACGTGAAGATCATCCGCGGCGGCGCGGTGGGCAGCAGCGCGAACACCAGCACTGCGATGAAGTTCATCGCCAGGAACCAGTTGCGGTAGAACGCCCACTGCCCGCGGCGCTGGGTGAACGCCCAGACCATGGTGCCGATGATGACCGGCAGGTGCGCGTACTGGTACACCCACACCAGCGTCGTCATGAGAGGCTCGACGGCGCTCACGCGGCCCTGGATCCACGGCTCCCACCAGATGCCGAGCGCCTTCTCGAGGTTCATGAAGTAGATGCCGTTAGCCATGGCAAGAGCCTCGCGCCCCTGCGACAGGGCCCGGGAGAGGTCGTACGCGAGATAGCACGCCAGCATGATGAGTGCCTGACGGAGGACGTCCCACCCGCCTTCCGGCGCGAGAGAGTATCTGGCGTCGTCGAGAAGCCGGACCGCCGTGGGCCTGAGGCGCGCGTTCACCCTCTTCGACCTCCCGTCAGGTGGACGTCACGAGCGGGCGCCCGTATCCAAGGAACGATAGCAGAGCCTCGAACCGGCGGGCAACTGATCCGCCGAGCGTGACGCGGTGTCCCGGCCTGCCGGGGAGCTGGAGCAAGGGCAGGCCGATGTTCTTGCGGTGATTGTTCCCGCCGCCCCCCGTGGCTCCTGCACGAGCGTTGTCCGTATGCGCGAGGACACGAGCGGTGGAGGGGGAAAGGGCGGAGTGGTGGGCCGTGAAGGATTCGAACCTTCGACCTTGGGATTAAGAGTCCCCTGCTCTACCAACTAAGCTAACGGCCCACTGGCGAGCCGATATGGTACCAGCCCGCCGCAGTCTTGCCAAACGGGCGGCGCGAGGCGCTCGCATGAGGGGTCAGGAGCCGAAGACGTGACTCCCGGCGACCTCGTACCCCTCTTCGGCCACGGCCGACTCGATCGCGTCCAGAGACACCGCAGCGTCGTCGAAGTCGACGGTGACGGTCTTCTCGGCTACGTCCACGTCGACCTTGACGCCGTCCAGCGCTCCCACGGCCTTCTCGATCGCCATCTTGCAGTGATTGCAGGACACCGTGGGCACGTTGAGCACGGCGTGTGTCTCAGCCATTTTCGTTCCTTTCTGGTGAGGCCGTAGACCCCAGTTCGTCGAGCTTGAAGGTCTCCGACCGGCCTTCTCCAAGATCGACCGTGACGCTGTCGACAGGAGCGAGCAGATCCGTGACCCTTCCTTCCCCGGCGGGCGTCCCGACTACCGCGCCGCGCTTGGGGGCGCGTTTGCGGAACGAGACGTACACCTGGTGCTCGTACTTGAGGCAGCACATGAGCCGGCCACAGCAGCCGGAGATCTTGGTGGGGTTGAGCGGCAGGTTCTGGTCCTTGGCCATGCGGATCGAGACCGGCTCCTGATCGCCGGCGAACGTGGCGCAGCAGAGACTCCGCCCGCAGGGGCCGTACCCTCCGACGATGCGCGACTCGTCCCGGGCGCTCACCTGCTTGAGCTCGACGCGCCGGCCGAGGCGGTCGCCGAGGCGATGCTGCAACTCGCGCGCATCGGTGCGCTCCTCGGCGAAGAACGTGATCGTGAGCTTGGGGCCGTCGAACGCCTGACGCGCTTCGACGACCTTGATGTCGAGCTTGAGCTCCTGGGCGAGCGCGCGGCAGGTGCGCTTGGCCTCGCACTCGGTCTGCCGGCGCGAGGCGATGGCCTCGAGGTCGGCAGCCGAAGCCTTGCGCAGCACCCTGCGGAGGCCACGCGGGGCGGCATCGGTCGCGACCTGGTCGGGGCCTTTGACGACCCGTCCGAAGTCGTGGCCCCGGGTGGTGTCGACGACGACGCCGTCGCCGGAGGCCAGCTCGAGATCGCCGGCGCTGAACTGGTAGACCCTGCCGCCGCCGCGGAACACGACGCTGCAGATCCTAGGCACTGGTGGAGACCTCCTCGAAGCGCGCGAACATCGCCTGTAACGCGAGCTTCTGGTCGATGTTGAGATACAGATCTTTGCGAGTCTTGGCGGCGACGCCGAGAAGGTGTGCGTAATGGTCGGGCGTCGCGGCGACCGCCCCGGCGAGCGCGTCGCGGTGGTCGCTGTTCCAGAGTACATCGTCCGCCCCGGAGGCGACCACCCAGAGGTCGCGCACCCACGAGACGAGCAGGTCGAGCGCGTCCTGGGCGGCGAGGCGGCCGCGGCGCGCCTGCTCGCGCTTGGCACGCGCCTCCGCCTGTTCCCGGTACCACTTGAGGTCCTTCTTGTCCTGGAACTGGCGCTCGAGGCCGGCGACGCGGCGGCCGAGGTCCTCCTCGACCTGCGCGGCTACCTCCGCCTGCTGGCGCGCCAGCACGCCCAGGAACGCCTCGTTCGGGGCGGGACCGTCCTTGGGTCGCGAGCCGGCGGCGATGGCCGCCGCGTATTTGAGGTACTCGTCGCGGAGCCCGGGACCGGACGCGTCGTCGGCCAGCCGTGCCGCCTTCTCGACCGAGCCCTGCGAGAGCCGGGCGAGCGCCTCCGCCCGGGCCGGCTCCAGGCGGTAGCGCTCGACCAGGTAAGCGCCGACCTCGGTGTCGCTGAGCGGCCGGAACTCAACGATCTGACAGCGCGAGACGATCGTCGGGAGCACGCGCTCCAGCCTGTCGGTGACGAGGAGGAACACGACGTAGGAGGGCGGCTCCTCAATGCTCTTGAGCAGCTTGTTGGCCGACTGTGGGTTGAGGTACTCGACCTCGGGGATGACCCACACCCGGTGCGCGGCGGAGAACGGCTTGAGGCTCAGGTCGGCGACCACCGGCTCGATCTGCTCGACGCGGTACACGTCGCCCTCACGTTCGAGCACGTGCAGGTCGGGGTGCACGCCGTTGCGTGCGCGCTCGCACTCGGGGCAGGCGCCGCAGTTGCCGCACCCGCTGACGAGCGCGGCGCCGAGCTCACGCGCGAACTCGGTCTTGGCGAGGCCCTCGGGGCCTGCGAGCAGGTAGGCGTGGCTCAGCGAGCCGTCACGCAGCACGCGAGAGAAGAACGCTTTGGCCTGCGCCTGACCGGGGACCGTGTCGAACACGGCCGCCTCAGTCGCCCAGCCGCAGGCCGGCGTCGGCCACGGCCTCCAGGGCGGCCGCCTCGACGTCGGCGGCGACCAGCCCGACGTCGCGGAAACCGTCGACGAGGCGGACGCGCTCGGGCCAGCGGCGTGCCAGGGCGGCGAAGCCGGCGGCCACGCGCTCCTGGAACTCGAGTCCCTCCGCCTCGATGCGGTCCGCACGCCCCTCTCCCCCGCCGGCGCGCGCCAGCCCCACGACGGGGTCGACGTCGATGACGAGCGTCAGGTCGGGCAGCAGGCCCTGGAGAGCCGGCCCGTTGACCGCCAGGACCTCGTCGACGCCGAGCCGGCGGGCGAAGCCCTGGTAGGCGAGCGACGAGTCGACGAAGCGGTCGAGGACAAGGATGCGTCCCGCAGCCAGCTCAGGCAGCAGCACAGTCTGGACGAGCTCGGCGCGCGCGGCGGCGTACAGCAGCGTCTCGGTCCACGGCGCCATCTGCGACGGGCCGTGGAGCAGCACTCCCCGGATGGCCTCGCCGGCCGGTGTGGCGCCGGGCTCGCGGATCACTGTGCCCGGCGCGGCGGAAGGCCCGGCCGGCAGGCCGCAGGCGGCCAGACGCTCGCAGAGCAGGGCCGCCTGCGTGCTCTTGCCGCACCCGTCGCAGCCCTCGAGCGTGATGAGGACGCCGCCGCCCAAAGGGCGGTGTGCCTCCGACGCCCCGCTCAATGACCCCGCTGCGTCGGTCATCCCGCCTTCTTGCGCGCCTTGTACTTCTCTTTGCTGGGGCAGTCGATGTCGATGCACAGCACCCACGGGCGCCCGCGGCCTCCGCCGCCGACGACCTTGATCTCCGGCCAGCCGCACTCGGCGCACACCTTGCCGGTGGGCACGATGGTGCCGCGCTGCGGCAGCGGGAACGTCTGGCCGCAGCCGCGGCGGGGCCGCTCGCCCTCGGCCGCGGGCTGCCGGGGCTCCTCGCCCTCCTTGCCCACGCACGCGGCGAACCGCTTGCCCGTCTTGCCGCGCAAGACGCGCAGCTGCCCGCCGCAGTTCTTGCAGACACCCAGGGTGAGGTCTTCGCGGACGCCGCTCTTGATGCGGTCGCGGATGTCGGTGACGTGCGCGTCGAGCAGCTTCCACGCCTGCTCGAGCATTTCCTGGCTGTCTCTGACCACGTCCTCGCGACGCAGCTCGCCCTCGCTGATGCGGTCCATCTCCTGCTCCAGCCTGGCCGTCATGCCGGTGGATGAGATGTCGACCGGCGCCTGCTCCATGGCGGCGTCGAACGCCGCGATGAGCGCCATGCCCAGCTCCGTAGGCTCCACGGGGTTGTCGCGCACGTAGTTGCGGTCGTAGAGGTGCTGGATGATGTCGGCGCGGGTGGCCTTCGTGCCCAGCCCGAGATCCTCCATCTTCTCGATGAGCCTGCCCTGGCCGTAGCGGCCCGGGGGCTGTGTCTCCTTGGCCTCCGAGCGCAGGTCGAGCACCTTGAGCGTCTCGCCGGGCTCCAGCGGGGGAAGGGGGCGGTCGCGCTTGGCGGCGTACTTCTCGTAGACCTCGAGGTATCCCAGCGACGCGACGCGGCTGCCGTGCGCCACGAACGGCTCGCTGCCGAGCTTGAGGTCCATGCGCTGGCCCTCGATGACGGCCGCCGGCAGCAGCGTGGCGAGGAAGCGCCGGGCGACCAGGTCGTAGACCTTGGCCTGGTCGCCGCCCAGTTCCTTCTTCGGCACGCCCACCGGGTAGATCGGCGGGTGGTCGGTGGTGCGCTTCTTGCCGCGTGACGGCGTGAGCTTGTCCTGACCGGCCAGCCGGGCAGCGGTGGCGGCCACCGGCTGCCAGTGCGCGAGCTCCTGCAGGCTGCCCCGCAGGTCGAGCGACGGCGGGTACACGGTGTTGTCCGTGCGCGGGTAGCTGAGAAGGCCGTCGAGATACAGCGACTCGGCGGCGCGCATGGCGCGCGCCGGAGTCAGTCCCGCACCGGAAGACGCGCTCATCAGCGCCGTGGTGTTGAACGGCGCCGGCGGCTTGTCCCGGCGCGGCTTGGCCTCGTAGCCCGTGACCTCGGCGAGCTCCACGCCGGCGCCCTCGAAGGCGGTCTGCATGGCCTCCTCGCTGTCAAAGCGGCCCTTGGCGTGCGCCACCTCGAACGGCTCGCCGTCGCGCTCGAGCGTCGCCTTGATCTCCCAATACGGGACCGGCACGAACGCTCGCCGCTCGAGCTCCCGGTCGACGACCAGGCGCAGGGTCGGCGACTGCACGCGGCCGACAGACAGGTAGTCGGAGCCGTACCGGTATGACGCGAGCGACATGAAGCGGGTGAGCACCGCGCCCCAGATGAGGTCGATGTCCTGGCGCGAATGCGCCGCCTCGGCGAGGTGGAAGTCGACGGTGGAGGGCTTGGCGAACGCGGCCTTGACCTCCTCCGGCGTGAGCGCCGAGTAGCGGACGCGGATGTGCCGGTCCACCACGGCCGCCGGCAGCATGGCCTTGATGTGCGGGTCGCCGTTGGCCAGCTCTGGAGCCGGCGCCTTGGCGCGAGCCTCGGCGCCTTCCTTGGCGGCGCCTTTGACGCGCTTCTTCTTCTCCGGCTTGTCGCTCGGATTGTGCCTCAGTGCGTCGCCGCGCAGGATCTCGAGCGCCTCGTGGCCGATGAGCTCGCCCTCGCGGTCGTAGTCTGTGGCGATGACGACCTCGGTGGCGCCTTTGGCGACGGAGCGCAGCGCCGCGACGGTGCCGGCGGCGCCGCCGTCCACGATCCAGGCCAGATCCGGCTTCTCGATCATGTCGCCGAGGTACTTGAGACTCCAGCGCTTGTACGTGTTGGGGAACACCGTCTCCATCACGTGGCCGCGCAGCCCGATGGCGACTGCCTCGTCGCCTTCGTACGTGAAGTGATACGACTTCACCTTCTGGCGGCCACGGCCGTGCTCCTTGACGGAGGGCTTGCCGCCGAGGATCTCGGCGATCTTCTTCGCCGCCGAGTCCTTCTCTGTGACGATGAGCTTCACTGCTACCTCATGGGGTGGTGGGAGAGACCGACCGGGACTGCGGGAGTTAATACCACCCCGCAAACCTGGGCGTCGAGAGTGACGTTGTAGACGGAGGCGGGTCAGGCGAGCGCGGCCACGGCTTCGTCGCGCGTGGCGTGCAGAGAGAACACCCGGTCGAGGCCGGTGATGCTGAGCACCCGCTCCACCGGCCGCGAGGTGACCACGATGGTCATGGCCCCGCCGGCGCCGTGCACGCGGCGCACGCCGCCGATGAGCACGCCCAAGGCGGTGGAGTCGATGAAGGTCACGTCGCTGAGGTCGACCACGAGGCGCTTGACGCCTCCATCCAGCAGTTCGAGGAGGCTCTCTTTGAACTGCGGCGCCGTGAAGATGTCCACCTCGCCCGAGAGGACGACGATGCCGAGGTCGTCGTCGAGACGTTCGCTGGAGACGCTGAACATGTCGCTCATGAGACCGGACCCCTTAGTTGGTCGGCGATGGAGAGGGCGTCGACGTGGACTTCGGCGTGTTCTGCTTGATCCATGCCTTGACCTGGGCGGCGTCCTGAGAGTTCGGGTCGAGCTCCAGGTACTTGGTGAACGCGAGCAGCGCGGTGTTGGTGTCGCCCGCGTTGATGGCCACCGTAGCCATGTCGAAGTAGGACTGCGCGTCCTTGGGCTTGAGTGAGGTGATGTCGCCGTAGACGCTGGTCGCCGCGGCGTAGTCGTTGAGGTAGAGGTACGTGGACACCAGCGACTGCAGCAGGCTGAGACGCTGCTGCTTGGCCGCCGCGCCCTTCTGCTTGGCAAGGACGTTGTCGGCCTTCTTGTAAGCGACGATCGCCTTCTGCCAGTACGTCTTCTGCACGTTCGTGTCCGTCTGCTGGTTGGCCATCAGCACGAGGTTGTCGCCCAGCGTCTTCCACGCCGTGGCGTCCTTCGGGTTCGCGACCACGGCGTTCTGGTTCTGCGTGATGGTCTTCTGGAGTTCCTTGGTAGCGGACGTCGTCGAGTTGAAGAAGCTGCAGCCGTTGAGCACGCCGGAGTAGCCGACGATGAGGAACGCAGCCATCAGGAAGGCCATGAACCCGAATATGATCTTCTGCCAGAACTTGACCTTGCGGCGATCGAGCAGCACTTAGACGGTCTCCTCTCGATGGACGGCCGGTGTCTGCCACCAGCCGGACTCGACGCCGCCGACTTCGACGGCGCCGGTACGGACGCGGTCCTGGAGCTTCTCGCGCACACTCACGGCGGCGACGCGGATGGCGTCCGCGTTCGCGCCGACGTGCGCGCGGTCGCGGTAGAGCTCGCGCCCGCCGACGACGGTGAGTGTGACATCGTCCTGGTTGGCGCCATAGACAAGGGCCGAGTACGGGTCGGCGATAGGCGCGAAGTGTGAGCGCGAGACGTCGACGGCGATGAGGTCGGCGCACTTGCCCGGCTCGAGGCTGCCGACCTGGTCCTCGAGGCCCAGGGCCTCGGCGCCGCCGAGCGTGGCGATGCGCACGCACTTCTGCGCGTCGAGCACGTTCACGTCGCGCTCCACGGCCCGGTGCAGGAACAGCATGGTGCGCATCTCGTCGAACATGTCCATGATGTTGCTCGACGCCGGGCTGTCGGTGCCGATGCCGACACGTACGCCGGCACGCAGCAGGTCGGCGAGCGGCGCGATGCCGCAGCCGAGCTTGGCGTTGCTCTTGGGACAGTGCGCCACGGCAACGCCGCTGCCGCGCAGGATGCCGATGTCGTCGCGCGTGAGGTTGACGCAATGCACGGCCAGGAAGTCCTGATGCAGGACGTTCCACTGCTGCAGGTACTTGATGGGCGTGACGCCGTAGGGCTGGATCAGCATGCGCTCCCAGCCCATCTTCTCGCGGTAGTCATGGGCGAACTTGCCCGCGCCGGAGCGGATGTAGGTGAGCTCGTCCTTGCTCTCCGCGACGTGGCTCATGACCTTGAGGCCGCGATCCTGCGCGAGCCGCGAGACACGCTGGTACAACAGGCTGGAGACCGTGTACGGCGCGTGTGGGGCGAGCCCGACCTCGAACCCCGCGGGGGCAGCGGCTTGCGCCTCGGCGAGCCGCCGTTCCACGTCGGCCATGGTCTCTTCGAGCCGCGAGTCGTCGACGCCGAACACCTCGAGATAGAGGCGGCCGCGCAGGCCTACGGCCCCGGCCGCCTCCAGCGTCACCGCACCGTAGCTGGTGTCGGCGATGGTGGTGATTCCCGAGGACACGGCCTCTACGGCGCCGAGACGCGCGCTGATGAGGTACTCGTCCGGGGTGAGCGACGCCTTGACGTCGATCAGACTGATGATCCAGTCGGCGAACTCGGCGTCGTCGAGGATTCCGCGGAACGACGTGTACTCCACGTGGCTGTGGCAGTTGACGAAGCCGGGCATGATGATGGACCGCCCGGTGTCGACCACTGCGGCGCCCGGGTGCTCGCCGATCAGGCG
This sequence comes from uncultured Thermoleophilia bacterium, assembly GCA_963775255.1. GTDB lineage: Bacteria > Actinomycetota > Thermoleophilia > UBA2241 > UBA2241 > CAIXSE01. The sequence goes on from CAVZIA010000017.1 coordinate 122,847, forward strand.
CGGAGCGGGACCGACGGCGAGGATCCTGCCGCCGGCCACGGCAACGCCGCCGTCCGGCAGGACGGGAGCGCTGACCGGGAGGACCCAGTCGGCACGATAGACGGTGATGTCGTGGTCGGTGACGGTCACGTGGATGCCCAGAGCACGCGGGAGCCGACGGCCCCCGACTCGTGGGAGTATAGGGGAGCCTCGAGCACAGTGGCAAACAGCGGGCTACTATACTCCATGAGACCAGTGAAGGGAGGGCCGCAGCGTGCAGCAGGGACAGGGACCGAGTATCTCGCCGGACGTAGTGCAGCGCGCCGTCTGGGACGCCGTCAAGGAACTGCCCGGGGTCGCAGACCTCTACCGCACACCCATGCAGAGCCTGGGCGAGCGCGTCCACCTGGAACGACACGGCCCCGTACGCCTCGACAGCGACGAGGACGGGCCCGTGCTGCAGATACACCTCGTGGCCGAGACCGGGGCCGACCTCGCCGCCGTGGGCGAAGCGGCCGCCCGCGCCGGCGCCACCTACCTGGCGCGGACCACCGGCACGCCCATCACCCGCGTCGAGGTGCACATCGACGACGTCGCCGACCCTTCCGAATGAGAGCGATCGACCTCACCACCGGCAGCAGGGACCTCCTGGCCCCCTGCTGCTCCACCTGCACCTGGTGGCTGGCCCGGCCGGGCGCGGCTACGCCGGGCCTCAGGGCCGACTGGGAGCGTGAAGCAGAGGCGGAGACGGGGTTCTTCGGCAAGGCCCTGGTGGACGGCGACGCGGTGATCGGCTGGATGCACGTAGCCGCCGCCCGGCTCACGCCGCGAGCCAAGGTGCTGCCGGCCGGCCCCCCGCTCCCCGACGCGTACGTGCTCACGTGCGCCTATTTCTACGACGAGGAGTTCCTGCACGGCTTCCGCTTCCTGCTCCAGGAGATAGAGGCGGCCCTGAAGCACCGCACCGTGTGCGGCCTGGAGGCGTTCGGCCTGCGTCACAGCCGCGGCGACGACGCGTTCCGCGGGTACATACGCGAGCTGAATCTCTTCAACCCGGACGTGCTCGAGGGCGGCGGGTTCCGCCGCGTACAGGAGAAGGGCGACGTGGCCCGCTTCCGCCTCGACCTCGCCGCGCTCATCGAGGCGCCGCGCCGCAGCGTGGCGTGGGATCACGCCGAGGTCCCGGCGGGTGCGCAACCTGTCTGACCCGTTCGTCAAGACGGGCCTGCGCCGGCCGCACCGCGGTGTCAGCGGTACAGTCGCGGCAGCCGCTGCTTCCAGTCGTCGGGTACGACCGCCTCGAGGGCGTCGTCGAGCGTCACGATGCCGAGCAGGCGACGCTCCTCGTCCACGACAGGGATGGCCAGGAGGTCGTACTTGGTCATGATCCGGCCGACCTCCTCCTCGTCCACGTCGGCCGTGACCTCCACGAGGTCGTCCTCCATGAACGTCTGGACCTCGTCGCCGGGCTCCGCCAGCACGAGGTCTCGGAGGCTGACCACGCCGACGAGCCGCTCCTCGGGGCCGACGATATAGAGGTAGGTCATCATGTGCTGCTCGGGGCGCTCGCGACGGATCCACTCGAGCGCCTTGCCGGCGGTGGCCTGGCGCGGCAGCATCACGAAGTCGGTGGTCATGAGCGACCCGGCCGTGTGCTCCGGGTGACTGGCGAGGGCGCGGAGGTCCTGCTCGCGCTTGTCCGGCAGGAGCGCCAGAAGCTCCTGCGCCAGCGTGTCCGGCAGCTCCGCGAGCATGTCGGCGGCCTCGTCGGCCTCGATCTTCTCCAGCACCTTGGCGGCGCGCGCCACAGGCATCTCCTGGAGCGCCGCGCTGCGCAGATCTTCTTCCATCTCCTGCAGGGTGTCCGCGGCCAGGCTGGCGTTGAGCGCGGCGAGCACGGCCGCGCGCTCGCGCGGCCCGACCTGGCCCACGATCTCGGCGATGTCGGCGGGGTGGAGCTCGGCCAGCTCGGCGAACGCCTCGACGAAGTTGAGCCGCGACAGCCGCAGCGCGATGAGGTTGACGTCCCCCCAGGGCACGAAGTCGCCGCTCTTCCGCGGCAGGCGGCGCGAGAGGAACCCCAGGCCGAAGCGACGCGCCAGAGCCGCGGAGCTCGCATCGACGCCGGACACCAGCAAACGGTCCTCGGCCGGTTCGAGCACGACGTCCTGCACGCGCACGAATGCCTTGCGCCGCATGTCGAGGGCCTGGTTGTCGAGCAGCGCGTCGACCAGCGAGAGTTCGTCCGGGCGCAGGGACGCGGGCTTGACGGACTCCAGCGGGACGCCGAGGAGCAGGCGCTCCCCGTCGACGTCGATCTCGGCGACCTGCGCCCACGAGGCGGCCAGCTGCCCGTCGTCACGGTCGATGAAGAACGCGGTGACGACCGGCGGGTCCTGCGTGGTCGTGGCGACCACGTCGCCGAGCTCGCCGACCTCCTGGCCGGCGACGTCGAGCACCTTCATGCCGTCGAGCTCGGACAGAGCCAGGGATCCGGGGATCTCGTCCATGAGGGGGCGCACATCCTTTCGCGAACGGTGCCCCGCGAGGATACCTCACGCGCCGCGTGCCGCGTCAATGAGACGGACGAGGCGCCTTTCGAACGATGGCGTTCGTAGCCTCCGTCTGAGATATGCTCCTCGCGGTCAACCCCCATCCATCGACCCCGAAGGAGGACGAGGTCTCAATGCAAGCCGTGGAAACCGGCTCGGGCAACGGTCTCGAGCGGTTCTTCAAATTCAAGCAGTGGAACACGTCGCTCAGGCGCGACATGCTCGCCGGTCTCACGACCTTCATCGTCATGTCCTACATCATCTTCGTGAACCCGAGCATCCTCGGCCTGGGCGGCAAGGGGCTGCCGTTCGCGGCCGTCCTCACGTCGACCTGTCTCGTGGCCGGCGTCATGACCATCCTGATGGGCGCCGTCACCAACCGCGCCTATGCCATCGCTCCCGGCATGGGTCTGAACGCGGTGGTGGCGTTCAGTCTGGTCCTGGGGCAGGGCCTGACGTTCCCTCAGGCGATGGGCCTCATCTTCCTCGAAGGCGTCGCCATCAGCATCCTCGTCCTCACCGGCTTCCGCGAGGCCATCTTCAAGGCCATCCCGCTGGAGCTGAAGAAGGCGATCGTGGTGGGCATCGGCTTCTTCATCCTGTTCATCGGCCTCGTGGACGGCGGCATCGTCAAGGTCGGCAGCGGCACGCCCGTCACGCTGGGCGACTTCATCGGCGTCCCGGTCGCGGTCACCATCTTCGGCCTCGCCGTGACGATCGTCATGATCACGCGCAAGTGGCGCGGCGCGATCATCCTCGGGATCATCTTCTCGACGATCCTCGCGACCATCCTCAACTACGCCTACGACAAGACGTCGTTCGCGCAGGGTGTCGCCGTGATCCCGAGCAAGATCGTCGCCGCCCCGGACTTCAGCCTCATCGGCCAGTTCAACTTCGGCGCCTTCAGCAAGCTCGGCGTCACCGCCGCCATCCTCTGGATCTTCAGCCTCATGCTGTCGGACTTCTTCGACACCATGGGTACCCTGGTGGGCGTCGGTGAGCAGGCCGGCTACCTGGACAACAAGGGCCACCTCAAGAAGCTCAACCGCCTGCTCTTCATCGACTCGCTTGCCGCCGTCGCCGGCGGCGCCGCATCCTGCTCTTCGGCGACGACGTACATCGAGTCCGGCTCCGGCGTGGCCCAGGGCGGACGCACCGGCATGGTCGGCATCACCGTCGGCGTGCTCTTCCTGCTCGCCATGTTCTTCTCGCCGATCGCCGGTGTCGTGCCGGCGAACGCCACGGCTCCGGCGCTCATCATCGTCGGGTATCTGATGATGGCCACGCTGACGGCGGGCGAGACGATGGCCGAGGACGAAGAGGGCAGCGGCCTCGTGAAGAAGGCCATCGCAGCCATCAACTTCGGCGACATCGCCTTCGGCCTCCCCGCCGTCCTCACGATGACCATCATGCCGCTCACCTACAGCATCACGAACGGCATCGGCGCCGGCTTCCTCGCCTACACGCTCATCCGCGTCACGCAGGGCAAGGCGAAGGAGATCAGCTGGATGCTGTGGATCGCCTCCGCGGGCTTCCTCATCTACTTCCTGGTGCCGCTGCTCCAGGCGAAGGGCTGGGCCTGAGCGGAGCGCCGCGAGGCCTCCTGAGACCGTCCACCTGAGAAGGGGCGGGCCGCCGCAGGGCAGCCCGCCCCTTCTGCTATCCTTGCCGCCGTATGTCCGTGGTGCTCCTCATCATCGCGCTCGCGATCATCCTCATCTCGGCGGAACTCTTCACCAACGGCGTGGAGTGGTTCGGGCGTCGTTACGACCTCGGCGAGGGCGCCGTGGGCAGCATCCTCGCCGCCGTCGGCACTGCACTGCCCGAGACGCTCATCCCGATCATCGCCATCCTGTTCACAGGCTCAGAGGCGTCGGACGACATCGGCATCGGCGCCATCCTCGGGGCGCCGTTCATGCTGGCCACGATCGCGATGGTCGTCACGGCGGCGGCCGTCGTGATCTTCGCGTGGCGCAAGCGACGGCCGCTCGAGGTCACCGTCAACGAGGGCATCATGCGCCGCGACCTCAGTCACTTCCTCATCGCCTACGGGCTCGCCATCGCCTCGACGCTCGTGCACGTCCGCGCCCTTCACTACGCGCTGGCGGCCGGCCTCATGGTGTTTTACGCCTACTACGTGTGGGAGACCCTCAGGGCCGAGGGCGACCTCGGAGAGGACACCAAGCCGCTGTACTTCCACCGCCATCCCGAGGAGCCGCACACCTACCGCATCTACCTGCAGATCGCTGTGGCGCTGGCCGGCATCATCCTCGGCGCCGAGATCTTCGTGCGCGAGATCGAGGTGCTCAGCAGCGCGCTGGGCGCCGCGCCGCTCGTGGTCTCCCTGCTGATCACGCCGTTCGCCACGGAGCTGCCGGAGAAGTTCAACTCCGTGCTCTGGATCCGCCAGCGCAAGGACACGCTGGCGCTGGGCAACATCACCGGCGCGATGGTGTTCCAGAGTACCTTCCCCGTGTCCATCGGGCTCATCTTCACGTCCTGGCAGCTGACCGGCGACGCGCTCGTGGCCGGCCTGCTGGCCCTGGTGAGCGGCACGGTGTTCTACCTGACCCTCCGCATCCGTCACACGCTCACGTGGTGGTCGCTCGGCGGAGCCGGCTCCGTGTACTTCGTCTACCTGGTCTACGTGTTCGCCACAGCACGCTGACGGCGGCCGGGTCCGCGAGACCCCGGCCGCCGTCGACAGCACCGTCTGTCGTGCAGCGTCAGGACGCGATGACGAGGAGCACCGTGGTCCCCTCCGGTACGACGGTCCCCGCGTCGGGCTGGATCTTCACGACCGTGCCCGAAGGCTGGCCCGTGTTCGGCTTCTGCCGGTAGGCCGCCTGGAGGCCGAGCGCCGTGAGCTGCTGCTCGGCCGTCGACGACTGCATGCCGTACACGTTGGGCACCGCCACTCCCGACGTGGTCGGACTCGTGGTCGGAGTGGGGCTCGGAGACGGCGAAGGCGAGCCCGTGGAGACGACGATGCTCACCGTCGTTCCCTTGTCGACCGTCTTGCCGGCCGCCGGGTCCTGACTGATGACCTCGCCGGACGGCACCGTGGTGCTCGGCTGCGGCGTGACCGTGCCGAGCTTCAGGCCCGCCGACGTGATCGCATCGGTCGCGACCGTCTGCGTCTTGCCGCTCAGGTCCGGCACCGTGGCCTGCGGCTTCCCGGTGCTGACCCAGTACGACACGGTGTCGCCGCGGTTGAGCACCGTGCCCGTCGGCGGGTCCTGCCTGAACACCTGGCCGTCGGCGACGGCGTTGGACTTGCCTGTATGGCGGTCGGGGACGAGGTCGTTCTGAGTGAGCCAGGCGTCGACTTCCTTGTCCGTGTACCCCTTGAAGTCCGGCAACGGCGGCGCCTTCTGGCTGCCCTTGCTTACCCAGAGGTCCACGGTGCCACCGGAGCGCAGCTTGGTACCGCCGGTGGGTGCCTGGCGGCTGACGAAGCCGGCGGCCACGCGATCGGAGTACTCCTGCTGGATGCCCGCTTTGAATCCGGCCTTCTCGACGGCAGCGACGGCCGCCGACTTGCTGAGCCCCACGACGCCCGGCACCGCCTTCTCACTGCCGCTCATCGTCCACCAGAGTGCGACGGCAACTGCGGCGACGATGGCGAGCAGCAGGATGATCAGGATGAGCGGCCACCTGGACTTCTTGCGCCGCTGCGGCGGCGTCTGGTCGAGCACCGACGTCTGCATGGCCGTCTCCGACCCCGCCATGCCGGCGGTCATGACGCGGGTGCGCTCGCCGCCGGCGTCGAAGGCCGCAGCCTGCACCGGCCCGCCCTCGCGCGCAGAGCGCAGGTCGCGGCCGAACTCCGCGGCCGACTGGTACCTGTCCGCGGGATCTTTGGCCATGGCCTTGAGCACGATCTGGTTGAGCGAGTACGGCAGGCCGGGCACCAGCTGCGCAGGCTCGACCGGCACCTCGTTGACGTGCTTGAGCGCCACTGTGACGGCGCTGTCGCCCTTGAACGGCACGGTGCCGGTAAGCATCTCGTACAGCACCACGCCGACTGAGTAGAGATCCGAGCGCTCGTCCACCGGATGACCCTTGGCCTGCTCGGGCGCCAGATACTGCGCCGTGCCCAGGATGGAGCCCGCCTCGGTCATGCCGGAGTCGCCGGCGCGGGCGATGCCGAAGTCCATGACCTTGGCCGTGCCGGCGGTGTCGATCATCACGTTCTGCGGCTTGATGTCGCGGTGGATGATGCCGCTGCGATGCGCGAAGTCGATCGCGGCAAGCAGCTGCATGCCGACGAGCACCGCCTCGTTGCCGCTCAGGCGGCCGCGGCGGCGGATGCGGTCTTTGAGGGTCTCCCCCTCCACGTACTCCATGACGATGTAGTACGTGCCGTCGAGCTCGCCCCAGTCGTAGATGGCGACGAGGTTCTGCTGGTTGAGCCCTGCGGCGGCCTTGGCCTCACGGCGGAACCGCTCCACGAAGGTCGGGTCGCTCAGGTACCGCTGCAGCAGCACCTTGATGGCGACGTTGCGGCCGAGCGTGAGGTCCTCGCACAGGTACACGTCGGCCATGCCGCCGCCGCCGAGCTTGCGCACCACGCGGTACCGGTCGCCGACCACCTGTCCTGGCTGGAACACGTCACTCACGTCCGTCTACCTCTCTTGTCCGTCGTGCGCTGAGCCCTGCGTCCCGCACGCCGCTCACTAGCTCTTCCGTGCATCAGTCCTTCTTCCACTGTACGACCGGAGGCGCACTGTCCCTGCCTAGGGTAGGGAGGGCTGCGCCAGCGCCGTCTTCATCACGGCGGCGGCGAGCGGCGCCGCGGCCTCGCCGCCCGTCGAGGTGGTGTTCTCGACCACGACGGCGATCGCCACCTGCGGGTCGTCCGCCGGCGCGAAGCCGATGAACCACGCCAGGTTGGTGCCGTCGCCCTTCTCCGCGGTGCCGGTCTTGCCGGCCACCTGGATGCCCTGGAGCGCGGCGTTCGTCGCCGTCCCCGCGTTGACCACGTTCTGCATCATCGTGTTGAGCTCGCTCGCCGTCGCCGCCTTGGTTGCCGCGAGCCACTGCTCGGGCTGTGCCTTCTGCACGACGTGCCCGTCTGGCGCAATGATCTCCTGCAGGTAGTACGGCTTCATCACGCGGCCGCCGTTGGCGACGCCGCCGGCCACCAGGGCCATCTGCAGCGGCGTGGCCAGCAGGTTCTCCTGCCCGCACGCCGCCCAGGCGACGTCCAGCGGGTTCATGAACGCCGTGGGCGGCAGCAGCTTGCCCTTGCGGTACCGGCCGCTGGGCACGACCTCGCCGGCCGGCAGCGGCAGCGGCGGCGTCTGGTAGAAGCCGTACTTCTGGGCGCCCGCGATGAGCCGCTTCTTCGCCAGCAGGTTGCCCACCTTGGCGAACGTCGTGTTGATGGAGAATGTCATGGCCTCCGTGAACGTGTTGGCGCCATAGACCTCGCCGCCGTAGTTGGTGACTTTGCCGCCGAACACGACGTAGGTGCCGGTGTCGACGAACGGCGTGTCCGGCGTGACCTTGCCCGTGTCCAGCGCGGCCGACCCGGTCACGACCTTGAACGATGACCCGGGCACGTACAGCCCCTGCGTCGGCCGGTTGAGCAGCGGCGCCGACGTGTCCTCGCTGAGACGCGCCCACTGGGCCTCGAGGTTCGCGGGGTCGTAGGTGGGCGCCGAGGCGGACGCGATGAGCGCGCCCGTCTTGGGGTCGAGCACCACGATGGCGCCCTTCTTGCCCTGCAGTTGCTGCTGCGCCACCTTCTGCACGCCCGGCACGAGCGTGAGCTTGGCGTCGGCGCCCTGCGGCCGCCGCCCGAGCAGCTTGTCGACCCAGTTCTGCACCCCAAGGTCCGTCGACTGGCCGGTGAGCTCGTCGTTGAGCTGCGCCTCGATGCCGCTACGGCCGTAGGTCACCGAGTCGTAGCCGATGAGCTGCGGCGCGACGGTGCCGCTGGGGTAGTCGCGGTAGTAGTAGCCGGACTTGCGCTCCGTGCCGGCGATGACCGAGCCGTCGTACCCCAGGATGTCGCCGCGCTTGATCTTCATCTCCTCGGCGATGCCGCGCTTGTTCTCCGGACGGTCCTGGAACCACTGCGCGCGCACCGCCATGATCCACGTGAGGTTCGCGATGAGCGCCACGAACAGCACCACAGTGACGATGAAGACTCTGGACATGGCCTTGTTCACGCCGTCAGCCCCCCATCTCCGCCAGCTTGCGGCGCTCGAGGTCTGTGCCGCCGCGGATGATGTTGGTGCGGTTGCTCACCATGAGCAGGAGAGCGACCAGCACGAGGTTGGCCGTGACTGAGCTGCCGCCGTAGCTGACGAACGGCAGCGTGACCCCGGTGAGCGGGATGAGGCGCGTGATGCCGCCGATGATGATGAACGTCTGCAGCGCGAACGCCGTGGCCAGGCCGGCGGCGAGCAGCTTGGAGAAGCCGTCCGGCGCGTACACCGCGATGCGAAAGCCGCGCCAGGCGAAGAGCATGAACACCAGGACGATGCCGGCGGCGCCGATGAGTCCCATCTCGTTGGCGACGGCGGCGAAGATGAAGTCCGTCTGCAGCTCGGGCACGACCGGCGTGTGGTTCGGGAACAGCAGGTAGCCCCTCCCGAACCCGGCGCCGGCGATGCCGCCGTCGGCGATGGTGAACAGCGACTGGAGCAGCTGGTAGCCGCCGCCCAGCGCGTCCTTCCACGGATCCAGCCAGATCGCGAACCGTTCGTGGACGTGGGGCACGAGGTAGACCGCGATGACTCCGGCGACCGCGAACATGCCCACGCCGGTGACCACGTACACGATGCGCGCCGTGGCCATGTACATGAGGGCGATGAAGATCGACATGAACAGTAGAGCCATGCCGAAGTCCTTCATGAAGACCAGCATCGCCAGCGAAAGCACCCACATGATGAGCAGCGGCCCGAGGTACTTGGGCGCTGGGAACGGCACGCCGAGGACGTGCCTGTCGGGCACAGACAGCAGAACCTTCTTGTCGTCCAGGTATCCCGCCAGGAAGACCACGATGGCCAGCTTGGCGAATTCCGACGGCTGGATGCTGAAGCCGAAGGCGTGGATCCAGAGCTTGGACCCGTTGATGGTCGTGCCCAGCACGATGGTGACGATGAGCAGCGCCAGCCCGACGGCCCCGATGAGATACCGGTAGTGGTCGAGCTTCATGTGGTCGCGCACGATGAGCACCGTGATGATGAACAGTCCGGCGCCGACCATGAGCCACTGTCCCTGCGTGAGCGCCAGCGAGGGCTTGATGCGGAAGATCTCGGTGAGACCGATGGCGGCCAGCAGCGCCGTGATGGGAAGCAGAAACGGGTCGGCCTGCGGCAGGAAGATGCGCTCGACCACGTGCAGCAGCAGGAAGATGCCGACGAACACGAGGCCGTAGATGATGGAGACGCGGTTGATCTCGCGAAAGCGGCCGGCGTAGACCGATACGTAGGCCATCGTGCTGACCGCGCCGGCCAGCACGAGGAACACGAGCTCGAGGTTCCTCCGGCTCACTTGAACATCCCGAGCAGCGTGCCGAGGTCCAGCGCGCCCTGCTTGTCGCGCAGCTTCTGCTGGTCGACGAGCGTCCGCGCCGCCGGCGAGAGCGCGTCGTAATCGACGAAGCTGCGCCGGTACACGGCGTGCAGCGGGACCGGGCCGACCGTGGCCGGCACGCCGCTGAAGATGGTGAGCGTGCCGTCGTCGACGCCGACGTAGAACAAGGTGCTCAAGTAGAACGCTCCGGCGGCGAGCGCCGCCGTGAGCAGCGCCAGCACCACGGCGACGATCCACAGCCGGCGCAGGGAGCGCTTGCGTTTGCGCGCGAGGGCCGCCTGTGGGTCGGGCGCCGGCGCACCCTCGTCCTCGGCGCGCAGGGCCGCCGCCTGGGCGGCGAGCGCGTCGGCGGCGTCATCGTCGTCGGGCTCCCGCGGCGGGGGACCGTCGATGACGAACGGGAGCTCCCCGGTGGCCGCGTCGGCCTCCGGGTCGGCCGGCCGCACCAGCGTGGCCTCTTCGGAGCTGTCGTCCGCGGCGACGTGCGGGGCCTCGTCCACGCGCACGACGACGGCGGTGATGTTGTCCGGCCCGCCCTGCTTGCGCGCCTCGAGGATGAGCCGCTCCGCCGCGGCCTGCGGGTCGCTGCGCGTGAGCGCCACCTTGATGGCGTCGGCGGACACCGGGCCGCTCAGCCCGTCGCTGCAGAGCAGCAGCACGTCGCCGGGCAGGAGCTCCTGCGAGTACTCGTCGATGCGCGCACGGGGCTCCGTGCCCAAGGCCCGACTGAGGATGCTGCGGTGGGGGTGGACGGCCGCCTCTTCCGCGGTCAGGCGGCCGTCGCGCACCATCTCGCCCACCAGCGAGTGGTCGTCGCTCACCTGGCTCAGCTCACCGTCGCGGAGCAGGTATGCGCGGCTGTCGCCGATGTGCGCGAAGCGCGCGGTGTCTCCGTCGAGCACCAGCGCCGTGAGCGTGGTGCCCATGCCGGTCTGCTCGATGTTGTCGTGAGCGCGCTGGAAGACCGCCGCGTTGGCGGCCTCGGCGGCGGCGAGCAGCGGGGTGCCCTCGGCGACCTCCGCGGCCAGCGTCTCCGCTGCCAGGCCGCTGGCCACCTCGCCGGCGTTGGCGCCGCCCATGCCGTCACAGACGGCGTACAGCGGCGGCTCGACGACGTACGTGTCCTCGTTGGTCTTGCGGTGGAGCCCGATGTCGCTGAGGGCGCCGTGTCGCGCGACGAGCGTCACGAAGCGCTCACTCCTCGTAGCGGAACGTGGTCTCGCCGATGCGCAGCCGGCTGTCCATCTTCAGCTGCGCGTCCGTCACCTGCTTCTCGTTCACGAACGTCCCGTTGGTGCTGCCGAGATCCTCGACATGGTAGAACTGGCCGCGAGGGACCAGCCGGGCATGCGTGCTGGAGACGAACTGCTCGTCGAGCACGATGTCGCTGGTGGCGGCCCGGCCGACGTTGATCCACCCCTCCAGCGGGAAGACCACGCCCGGCGGGATGATCGGGCTCTCCTCGACGACGAGCCGCGGGTTGATGTGCGCCGAGAAATCCATCTTCTCGCCGGCGATGGTGCGCTCGACCAGGCGGTCCTCGCGACGCTGGTCGCGCTCGGCCGGCGTGAACGTCGGCGCCAGCCGATCGCCGGCCGGCAGCATGACGTCGGGCGCCGCCGCGGCCGGGGTGGCCGCGCCGCCGCGCACGCTCCGCACCGCCGTCTTCACGACCTGCCAGATAAAGAGGTAGAGCAGGACGAGGATGCCTATCTTGAGGACGAGCAGGACGATGTCGATCATGCGATTCCCCCGCGCCGCGTGCCCCGAGGCCCCGCCGGCGCCGTGGTCACCGGGGCCTCCCGATCAGGGCTGCCTCTCGAACAGGAGCTCCGTGGTGCCGAGCTCGATGCGGTCGCCGTGCTGGAGCACGACCTGCTTGACGTCGCGCCGGTTGACCCGGCAGCCGTTGGTGGAGCCCAGGTCGATGAGCATGAAGCCGTCGTCCTGGCGGCGGATCTCGGCGTGCTGACGCGACACGTTGGGGTCGGTGAGCACGATGTCGCAGCGCCGGCTGCGGCCGATGACGGTGACCGGCTCGGTGAGCTGGTAGTCGCCCTGGCGACCGCGCAGCACTCCGCGTGCGGAAGACGCTCGCGGCGCGGGAGCCGCGGCGGGCTCGGGCGACGGCCCCTGGTAGAGCACCGTCTGGTCGATCATGCCGCCGGGCGCGGCAGCTGCCACCGGCGGCACCACGGCGGCCGGAGGAGCGCCGATGCCGGCGTCCGGCGTCTCGACCGGCGCGCTCACGGTGCGCGTGGCGATGCCGAACTCGCCCACGCGCAGGTCGTCGTCCTTGTGCAGTTCGATGCGCGGCGGCGCGACGAGGGTCCAGCCCTCGCGCCGCGCGAACGCAGTGACGTAGTTGGAGAGCTCCTGCTTGAGTGAATCCTCGAACGAGGCCAGGTGCTCGAAGTCCTCCTTGCCGAGGTACACGTCGAACTCGTTGGGCACGTAGACGTTGGAGACGCCGACCGTCTTGTGGTCGCCCATTTCTTTGGCCAGCTTGTGCGCCAGCTCGACGGGCTGCACACTCGATTTGAACGCACGCCCGAACGCGCCCTCAACGGCACCTTCGAGCTTGTTATTCGCCTTCTTGAAGATCCCCATCGTCGCCTTCCTCCGGTGCTTCTCCGGTGGTCAGGACCAGCGGCAAGAGTATCACGGCGGCGGGCGCGGCCACACTCCAGACGAGCGGCCACAGATCCGCCGGATAGTGCCATACGAGCGCGGGCACGACGCGGTACACGCAGAAGACCGCGGCGAAGGCGAGCGACCAGATCCACAGGCGCACCTCGAGGCGGCGCCGCGTGAGCGCGTAGGCGAGCGCCGCCGCCAGCCCTGCCCACACCAGCGCCTGCAGCAGGGTCGGGGCCGCGAGCACGTGCGCCAGCATGCGGCCGGCGGCGGTGAACGGGTCGCCGGCCGCCGCCACCTCGCCCGCGAGCGCCCGGCGTGGCTGCTCGAAGGTGAACGGCCCGCGCTCCGCGTGCGTGAGCAGCAGGAAGACGATGGTGCCGACGCCGGCCCAGGCGGCGGTAAGAGGGCCGCGGAGGCGGCCGAGCAGCGCCGCTGCCGCCGGCGCCAGCAGCGTGAGGTAGGCCGGCGTGAGCAGCAGCGCGAACGCAGGCCACAACGCCGTGATGGGCCGTGCGCGCGCAAGCAGGAACAGCGCCACTGCGAACGCGAGGTAGGCGGCGCCGGCGCTGAGCGAGACGTTGAAGACCGGGAACGCGAGCGAGCCCAGCAGGAAGGCCAGGCCGGCCTCCGGGACGACCGCCCACACGGCGGCGCTGAGCGCGATGAGCGGCAATGTCCAGCTCTGCGGGTAGGCGGGCAGCGAGCCGAGCACGACGGCGCCGGTCACGGCGGCCAGGGCCGCCCCGCCGGCGCGCTCGGCGATCTCAGCGCCGCGGCCGAGCGGGCGCACGAGGCGCCGCGCCCGCCGCAGCCCGCGCGACTGCAGTTGCCCGCTGCGCAGGAGATCGTCGAAGGCGTCGCTCAGGTACGCGGGCGTGGGCCGTTCGGACGGGCGCCCGGCGCAGGCCGCGTCCATGAGCGTGATGAGCTCGGCGGGCAGGTCCGGGCGCAGGTCGGCCAGCGACGGCAGCCGCGCGGCGGCGACGTTGCCGAGCGTCTCGGCCGGGGTGTCCCCGCGCAGCGGATGAGCCCCGGCCAGCAGTTCGTAGAGCACCATGCCGGCGCTGTAGACGTCGCTCGGCGGCTGCACCCGCCGGCCGGCCGCCTGCTCCGGCGACATGTACGCGATCGTGCCGATCACGTCGCCGTCGCCGGTGAGCGTGTCCGAGTCCATGAGGTGGGCGATGCCGAAGTCCATGACCTTGACGTGCCCGTCGTCGCCGAGCATGACGTTCTGCGGCTTCACATCGCGGTGGACGATGCCCTGGCTGTGCGCGTAGGCCAGCGCGTCCATAAGCTCGACGCCGATGGCCACCACGTCCCCGTCGCCCAGCCGCTCCCCGAGCTGGTCGAGCGACTCGCCGCGGACCAGCTCCCAGACCAGCACACTGCCCTCGTCGTCCGAGAACCAGTCGTAGAGGGCGACGATGTTGGGGTGGTCGAGCGCCGCGGCGGCCTCCGCCTCGCGCACGATGCGCGCCGTCAGCGCCCGTCCGTCGGGGACGACCTTGAGCGCCACGGGCGACTCGAGCGTGACGTCGTAGGCCTCGTAGACCTCGGCAAAGGCGCCGCTGCCGATCTTGCCGACCAGCTGATAGCGGTCGCGCCAGTCTGCGTAATAGGGTGCGGGATTCTGCGCGGCGACGGGCATCCAGAGCTCGCTCGTTCGGAGGGTTTCCCGCTTATTCGGTGTGGTACAATGCCTTCCCTGTCAGAGCCTGTGGGCGAGTGGCGGAATTGGCAGACGCGCTAGGTTCAGGGTCTAGTGAGCTTACGCTCGTGGGGGTTCAAGTCCCCCCTCGCCCACCACACCACCTGTGAACGGGGGTCCACGGGGTGGATTTCTTCGACGACGAGACCAGCCGCGCGCCAGCTGACACAGCGGGCCCGCCCGCCCCACCGTCCCGCCGCCGACCCCCAGACCGCCGCCGCACCCGCATCCAGCGGCTGGTCATCGCCGTGGTCGTCGCCTTCCTCGTCGTCTTCGGCCTCGCCTGGTGGGCGCGCAGCTGCCAGCACAACCGCAAGGTCGGCACCTACGAGACCTACTTCCAGGGTGTGACCACGGACATCAACGATTCGACCGCGCTCGGCAAGCAGGTCTCGACCATCATGTACAACCCCGCCAAGCTCTCGCGCCAGCAGCTCATCGACAGGCTCGGGCAGCTCGCCGGCAAGCAGCAGGAGATCGCCGTGCGCGCCTCGCGGCTCTCGCCGCCGTCCACGCTCGAGCAGGAGCAGGCGGACTTCGTCTCAGGCATGAAGGTCCGCGCCAGAGGCTTCAGCCTGCTGCGGACGGCCATGCTGGGCGCGCTGGACAACAAGAAGGTCACCGCGAACACCATCGCAGCACTCGATGGGTACTTCAGCGGCCCCGACGCGTACTATCAGGAGCTCGTGTACGCGCCCTCTCGCGAGGCCATGGCAAAAGACGGCGTCACCGGCGTAGCCGTCCCCACGTCCAGCTACTACCTCACGTGGAAGGCGCTCGACCCCGTGCGCGTGCAGCAGGCGCTCGACAGCGTCGGCAAGTCCACCAAGCTCACCGGCATCCACGGCGTGGGGCTCATCAGTGTCACCGCCAAGACCAGCAGCGGCGACGTCAAGCTGGTGAAGGACAAGACCAACAACGTGGCGGCGTCGGCCGATCTCGGCTTCGTCTGCGAGGTGCAGAACCAGGGCACGGTCACCGAGCACAATGTCTCCGTCACCGCCGTCCTCACCGTCCCCGGCGGCGACGCCCTCAAGCAGCAGGGCACCGTCGCCGTTATCGAGCCGAGCAAAAAGCAGACCGTCACCATCAGCGGCTTCAACATCCCCGAGACGGCGCTCAGCAAGGTCGTCACGCTCAAGGTCACCGCGGGTCCGGTCAAGGGCGAACACGTGCTCACCAACAACACGATGAGCTTCAAGCTGCTCCTGCAGCTACAGTAGACGGAGCATGCAGACCCTGAAGGACATCGCCCCCTACGTGGCCGTCGGGGCGGCGGCCCTCTCGCTCGCCCTGCTCGTCCTGGTGATCGTGTTCCTGACGCGCGTCACCCGCTTGCGCCGCGCGCAGACGGTGGTGCTGGGCCACCACGAGCAGCGCGACATCGTGGCGCACACCGAAGACCTCGACACGCAGGTGCGCAACCTCCGCGAGGCCGTCGAGATCCTCACCGATCAGCTCGACGAGCAGAAGCGGCGCCTCGAGCATACGCTCACCCGGCGGGCGATCGTGCGCTACGACGCCTTCCGCGACGCCGGCGGCGAGCAGAGCGCCTCCTTCGCACTGCTCGACGAGCACAGGTCGGGCGTCGTCTTCAGCGCCATCGCCGCGCGCGACTTCGCGCGCATCTACGTCAAGTACGTCACCAACGGAGTGGCCGATCGCGACCTCTCGCCGGAGGAGGTCCAGGCCATGCAACTCGCGGTGCCCAACCCGCTGGCCGCCGGCGAGCAGGGCCCCAAGGCAAGGCGGGCGCCGCTGCCGGAGGCCAAGCCGCCCGCCGGTCTGGCTCCCGACGTGCCCACCGGGCGGCTCCGCGACGAAGCCGCCGCAGATGAGCCCGCGCCCGAAGCCAGGCGCTCCCCCGCCGCTACCGCGGCGTTCGAGGCGCTCGGCGACGCCGTCACCCCAGACGACGGCCCGGACCAGACGCTCGGGGACGACTTCACCCCGGACGCCGGCCCGGACCAGACGCTCGGGGACGACTTCACCTGGGAGCCGCCTCCGCAGGACCCTCAGGGCGGCTCGCCCTCGCGCCGCTAGCCGCCGCCCGGACGGCGTCTCTCCATCTCAGCCCCGGCCCCCGGGACCTCCCGTGGGAGGAGCGCGACTGCGTGGTCTGATAGCCTACCGGGTACGAGCTGACCGTCGACTTGGAGGACGCGGGGGCGTGGTAAAGGGCAGCGACAAAGTCGCCTTCCTCGGACCGGAGGGCACGTTCACCGAAGAGGCGCTCCTCGCCAACATGCCCGGCGAGCTGCACCCCTTCCCCTACCCGTCCATCCCCGACGTCCTGCGCGCCGTACAGGCTGGGGAAGTCCCGCTGGGCATCGTGGCCATCGAAAATGCACTCGAAGGATCGGTGCCGGTCACCATGGACAGCCTCGTCTGGGGCTTCGACGACCTGCGCATCGTACGCGAGGTCACGCACCCCGTGCACCAGATGCTGATCACGAAGACCGAGATCCCTCTCGACCAGATCACCAAGGTCATCAGCATCCCCCACGCCTACGGGCAGTGCCGCGAGTTCATCCGCAAGCACCTCGGCAACGTGGAGCACGAGGCCACCGACTCGACCGCCGAGGCCGTCCGCCGGGTGAGCCGCGTCGACCGGCCGTGGGCGGCCGTGGGCACGCGACTCGCGGCCGAGATGTACGAGTGCCACATCGCCGCCGAGAACATCGAGGACGCCGAGGACAACGCCACGCGCTTCGTCTTCATGGCGCGCGAGCCGGCGCCCCAGGACCTGGGCGGCCCCTACAAGACGAGCCTGGTGTGCGGCATCGACCAGGACGAGCCCGGCAGCCTGCTGCTCATCCTGAGCGAGTTCGCCTACCGGCACATCAACCTCACCAAGGTGGAGTCACGGCCGTCCAAACGGGCGCTGGGGCACTACGTGTTCATCATCGACGTCGAAGGCAGCATGGACAGCCAGCCGCTGGCGCTCGCCGTCAAGTGCCTGGCCTGCAAGCTGCCGTGGATCAAGATCCTGGGGTCGTACCCGGCATGAGCGGGACAGCCGACACCGGGCCGAGGCCGGGTGCGCCGGCCACCGAAGTGGGGCCGGCCGCCGAGGCGGCGCCGAAGGCGGTCATGCAAGACTTCGAGCTGTTCTTCGTCACGTCGATCGCCACCATGCTGGTCGCATGTGGGACTTCCTGGCGACCCTCTCCGCCGGAATCGGCTTCGGCCTCCTCCTCGACGAGCTCGGCAAGTTCGTCACGTCGGACAACGACTACTTCTTCCAGCCTGCCATGGCCATCGTGTTCCGCGCACTGGGGCGCGTCGCAAGATGGGTCCGGAGACCGCGCTGGTGAACTCGTTCGACTTCGCCAAAGAGGCGGTGATGCGCGCCATGAGTGCAGGCGCCTTCGGAGGTGAGTGATGGACCGCGTCAAGTGTGAGATCCGCGAGGCGGGCAAGGACGACCGCGGGATGCTGGTGCTTCTCGCGGAGGAGACCCTGCACCCCCTCGCCGAGTACTCCGGCCACCCGGAGCGGTACCACACCGGGGACGTCGTGGGTCTGCTCGACCGCGCCGACGTGTACGTCGCGCAGTGCGGCGACGAGCCCGGCGGGTTCGTCGCCATCGAGACGGAGGACGACGCCTGCGCCGTGCGCTGCATCTGCGTGAACCCCGGATTCGAGGCGCGCGGCGTGGCCAACCAGCTGCTCGACTGGGTTGAAGGACTGGCGATCGAGCGCAGGCTCTCGCGCGTGACCGCGCTCGTACCCCGGTCGGACATGCCGTCGCTGCACCTGTACCGCGGCCACGGCTTCGCGAGCCGCGACGACTCGGCGGACCTGCTGGCGCTCGAGAAGCGCTTGCCGGAGCAGGGCTGAGGGCGGTATGCGCATCTGGCTCATCGCCGTCCCCTACGACCTGGGCCGCGCCGACGTGGGCAGCGGGCGCGGCCCCGCTGCCTACCTCAAGGCCGGGGCCGCGGAGGCACTACGCGCCCGCGGCCACGAGGTCGACGTGGTCACCGTCAGGCGCGAGCGGCCGTTCGACGACGAGCTCGGCGCCGTCCTCGACGTCAATCGCGCCTTGACGACCGCCGTCGAGGACGCCCTGTTCGCCGACGCGCTGCCGCTCGTCATGGCCGGCAACTGCAACGCCACCCTCGGGGTGCAGGCCGGCCTGCAGCGCGGCGGCGCCATCGACGCCGGCCTCGTCTGGCTGGACGCCCACGGAGACTTCAACACTCCGGCGACCACCGAGACAGGCTACCTCGACGGCATGCCGCTCGCCATGGTGTGCGGGCGCGCCTACCGCGACGCCGTCGAGTTGCAACTCGACGCGGAGCCGCTGCCCGAGCCCGCGATCGTGCACGCCGGCGGCCGCGACTTCGACCGCGAGGAGCGCGCCTCGCTTCTGGACTCCGCCGTACGCGTCGTGGACGGCGGCGACCTGCGCGAGAAGGGGCCGGCGGAGACGCTGGTCCCGGCGCTCGACGCCCTGGCGCGGGAGCGCCGGGAGTTCTGGGGCCTCGACTCGGACGAGGCGCCGCCGGCGCACCTGCACGTCGACCTCGACGTGCTCGACCCGGCGGCGGCTCCAGGCGTCACCTTCCCCTCGCCGCACGGGCTGTCGGCGGCGCAGCTGCTCGAGAGCATCGACCTCGTGCGCGAGCGCTTCCAGCTCATCGCCGTGACGGTGACGTCGTTCACGCCGGCGCGGGACGAGGCCGGCACCACCCTGGCGGCCGGCCTCGCCGTCCTCCAGCGCGTCACCGCGGAGCACGCCCTGCGGTCGTGAGCGCGAAGCGCGGCGCCCCCGTACGCGCGAACGGCCGGGCGGAGCGCCTCCGGCGCCGCCCGGCCGTCCTCGCTGAGCCTCAGTGGTAGATGTACAGCGTCTCGCCCACGAACGACTGGTCGTACACCCAGTAGCACGCCCAGATGGGCTCGCGCACGCAGCCGTGACTCGCCGGGTACGGCGGCACCGGCGCGTAGCCGTGCATGGCGAAGTTCCCGACGAACCCCATGGTGCGCACGAGGATCCCGCCGAAGCCCGAGCCGGTGAACGAGTGCTTCTGCTGGATGTGGAACTTGCCCTCCGGCGTGTTGTTGGTCGCACCGGTGGAGACACAGATGATCCCGCAGGGCTTGCCGCCCTTGACCACCATGGCGATCTGGCGGCCCTTGTCGACCTCGAGGTGCCTGGACGGACTCGCGTGCCGCGCCCTGATGAGCTTGGCCCCGTCTATCTTGCGCCAGCAGGCGGTGTTGAAGACGTAGGTGCGCGAGAGCCTGTAGGCCTTCTGGAAGGCCATCACGGAGTCTTTGACCCGTGAGGTGAAGCTCTTGCCCACGCCGGGCACGCGGAACTTGAGCCGCCGGAGCGCGGTGAGCATGCCCTTGACGTAGAGGCCCGAGGAACCCGCCGAGAGAGTCCTGGCGCGGACCGCCACCTTGCTCGTGACGGTACGGCCGTCCAGGCCGGCGGCAGCCGGAAGCGTGACGCGGAGGGTGAAGCCGTCGACGCCGCGGAACGGGATGCGCAGGGTGGCCTTGCCGTTCTTCGCGCGAGCCTTGTACGAGCCCACGACGGCGCCCTTGTGGGCGACCTTGACGAGCACGAGGCCGTCGTAGACGGCCGGCGCGGTCTTGACGACCACGGCCGACGAGAGGAACGGCACCAGGGCGCCGTGGCTGACCGTGGCGGCGGGCTTCACGCCGAGAGTCTGCGGGTCGCCGGCGACGCTCGGGTCGCTGGCGAGCGTCGCGACGACGTCGCCGCTGCGATGCGGCGTGAATGTGAAGTCGTAGACGCCGGTCGCGTCCACGGTCGCCTGGCCTGCCGCGCCGCCGCCGACCGTGATGTCGACCTTCTCCCCGCCGACCGCCGGAGTGAGCGTGCCGGAGACGCTGACCTCCTCGCCGAACACGACGGAGGCCTTGGAGAGAGCGGCGGTGAGCACCGGGGCGCCGGGCGACGACTCGACTGCCGGCGCGGCCGGCTCGGAAGCAGCGGGGACGGCGGCCGGAGACGCCGCGGTGGGCGCCGGCGACGACGAGGCGAACGCCGGCGCGGCGAACGCCGGCACGCACACGGCAAGGATCAGAAAGGCGAGGGTCCAGACGCCTCGCTTGGCACGACCGGTGTCGAGCATACGCATGTAACTGCTCCCTCCTGGCGAGTTAGTGTGCGAGCCTGCTCAGTACTGGCAGGGTAACACGGTGTCTCGCGGACGGTCGAGCCGCCCCCGCGGCGCGCCCGGGGACGAGGGACGGGTACGCCGGCCCGGACGTTCGGTGCGATACCATTGGCAGGCCGCCCGGCGCAGGCCGGCGGCCCGGCCAACACCCGTGACAGCGAGGAGAGTGGAGCGATGCTCGACGTGAAGATGGTGCGCACCGATCCGGACACGGTCCGCAGGGCCCTGGAACGGCGGGGCGACTCCACGTCGTCGCTGGACGAGTTCCTCGCCGTCGAGGAGCGCCGCCGGCAACTCCTGACGGAGGTCGAGACGCGGCGCGCCGAACGCAAGCGGGCGAGCGACGAGATCGCCGCCGTCAAGAAGGCCGGCGGCGACGCCGACGCGGCCATCGCCGCCATGCGCGCGCTCGGCGACCAGATCAAGGAACATGAGGCGGCGCTCGCCGAGACGGAGGAGCGCCTCAACACCATGCTGCTCGAGATCCCCAACCTCGTGCTGCCGGACGTGCCCGACGGCGGCGAGGAGGACTCGGTCGTCCTGCGCAAGGTCGGCGAGCCGCGCACGTTCGAATTCGAGCCCAAGGACCACCTCGACCTGGGCCTCGCACTCGACCTCATCGACATGGAGCGCGCGGCCAAAGTGAGCGGCTCGCGCTTCGTGTACCTCAAGGGCGACCTCGTGATGCTGCAGTTCGCCCTCGTCAACTACGCGCTGACCGTCATCCAGAGCAAGGGCTTCCGTCCGGTGATCCCTCCCGTGCTCGTGCGCGAGGAGGCCATGTACGGCACCGGCTTCTTCCCCACCGACCGTGCCCAGATCTACGAGACGGTGGACGGCGACTGCCTGGTCGGCACCAGCGAGGTGCCGCTCGCCGCCATGCACATGGAGGAGTTCCTGGACGAGGCCGCGTTCCCGATCCGCTACGCAGGCTATTCGACCTGCTTCCGCCGCGAGGCCGGGGCAGCCGGCCGCGATACGCGAGGCATCCTGCGCGTGCACCAGTTCGACAAGGTGGAGATGTTCAGCTTCTGCGCGCCGGAGCAGAGCGCGGCCGAGCACCTGGTCATCCTCTCGGCCGAGGAGGCGATCCTGCAGGGCCTGGGCATCCCCTACCAGGTCGTCAACATCGCCGCCGGCGACCTCGGCGCCCCGGCGGCGCAGAAGTTCGACTGCGAGGCGTGGCTCCCGGGCCAGCAGCGCTACCGGGAGCTCACGAGCTGCAGCAACTGCACGGACTACCAGGCGCGGCGGCTCAACACCCGCTTCCGCACGGAGAAGGGGCCGCGCTTCGTGCACACGCTGAACGGCACCGGCGTGGCCGTCGGGCGCACGCTCATCGCCATCATGGAGAACTATCAGCAGGCCGACGGCAGCATCGTGGTGCCGGACGTCCTGCGGCCGATGATGGGCAAGGACGTCATCGGCGCCTGAGAGGAGCCGGCCCGGGCCGGCGGTCGCGGGAACGCGCGTCCGCCGTCTCGTCGCGGGAGCAAGGCCGGCGCCAACCTTGTCGCTGGCCCGGCAGACGACACGCCCGCACCCGCCGCGGAGCCCCGGGATCGCCGGTCCGCGCTGCGATAGCCGACCGGGCGTCACAAGCGACCGGCAGCCCGGGACGCAGAGGCGGCGGCGACCTGAGGGGTCGCCGCCGCCGCCGTCTTCGCTCCCGAGGGGGCGCAGTCCTATTTGACCGAGCCGGCCAGCAGGCCCTCTGCGAAGTACCGCTGGAAGGCGAAGAACACCGCCAGCGGGATCGCCAGCGAGAGGAACGACGCCGGCGCGATGATGTTGATGTTGGCGCCGAACTCCCGCAACTGAGTGAAGATCGCCACGGTGATCGGCTGCACGTTCCTGCCGAACGTCAGCGCCACCAGCAGGTCGTTCCAGACCCAGAGGAACTGGAAGATCGCCAGCGAGGCCAAGGCCGGCAGGCCGAGCGGCAGGACCAGCCGGAAGAAGATGCGCATCTCCGACGCACCGTCGATGCGCGCGGCCTCCATCAGCTCGGCCGGGATCCCGATGAAGTAGTTGCGTAACAGGAAGACCGCGAACGGCAGCCCGAACGCGGTGTGGAACAGGACGATCCCGATGATCGTGTCGAACATCCCCGTGCGGTTGTACAGGGCGAAGATCGGGATCAGCGCCATCTGGTACGGCACGACGATCGCCGCGATCACGCCGATGAACAGCCAGTCCCTGCCCGGGAAGTCGAGCCAGGCGAAGGCGTAGCCGGCGAGCGAGGCGATCAGCAGCGGCAGCACCGTCCCGCCGATCGCGATGATGACGGTGGTGAGCAGAGCCGACGTGATGGCACTGTCGGAGAACACCGCCTTGTAGTTCTGCAGGGTCATCAGGCTGGCGTCGGTGAACACGTGCCACCAACCCACCTCGCTGATCTGTGTAGGCACGATGAGCGAGGTGAAGAACAGCCCGAGCGTCGGGACGAGCCACAGCACGCCGATCACGATCATCAGGATGGTGAAAGGAGCGTGGCTGAGCGCGCGCACGATGCGCCGGGAGAGGCTGTCGTCCTCGCGGCGAACGGAGGGCACGGCCAGCGGCCCGCCCGCCACTCCTGTGGTGGTAGCCATCTCAGACCTCCCTTCTGAAGCGGCGGACGTTCAGCAGCAGCACCGGGACCACCAGGATGAACAGGAACACGGCGATCGCCGAGCCGAGGCCGAAGTCGTTGACCCCGCCGAACGACGTGCGCCACATGGCCAGCGCGATCACGTTGGCCGCCGACTGCGACGACCCCGGCGCGATGGACAGGATGATGTCGAAGATCTTGAGCACGTTGATGATCATCGTGATGAACACGACCGAGAGCACGGGCGCGAGCAGCGGCACGGTGACGCGCCGGAACACCTGCCACTCGGTGGCGCCATCAGTGCGCGCCGCCTCAAGCACGTCACGCGGGATGGAGGCCAGACCGGCGCCGATCACGACCATGGCGAAGCCGGCCCACACCCAGATATAAGCAATGATGATCGACGGCGTGATGAGCGATGTCCCCAGCCATGCCACGCCGGCGAAGGGCTGCTGGAACGTCGCGGCGTCGATCGACGTGCGGTACGCGCCAGGCGAGAGGCCGGTGAACGAGAAGGTCCCGTTGTCGGCGCTCGTCGTGGTGGCCACGGTCTTGCCGCCGGCGCCGACGAGGTCGATGGTCACGCCGGGCAGGCCGAGCTCACCCTTCTGCACCACGCCGGGAGTGCCGCCGCCGGGCCTGAAGTCGCGCCACACGACGCCTTCTATGGCGCCCGCCGCGCCCGCGGGGAGCACGGCCTGCGTGGAGTTCTTCGGGATGTCCTGTGGCGCGATGGCGGTGAGGCCCATCAGGGCGACGCCGCCCGGCTTGAGCGGCTTGCGAAGCTCGAACCCGCTCGACGTCGAACCCTTGAGCGCGTTCGTCGACGCCGAGGCGCCGGAGAGCGGCCCCGGTGGGTTGAAGACCTGGTACACCGCGCCGATAGCGGCGTTGACCGCCCCCTGCGACGGGTCCTGCAGGTACATGATGTGCCAGATGACGCCGGCGGCGAACAGCGAGATCGCCATCGGCATGAAGATGGCGGTCTTGAAGGCCACCGACCAGCGGATCCGCTCCGTGAGGACGGCGAACACGAGGCCGAGGGCGGTCACGGCCGCCGGGGCGATGAGCACCCAGATGACGTTGTTCTTGATCGCCGTCAGCAGGATGTTGGTGGTGAAGAGCGTCTTGTAGTTCTCGAGCCCGATGAAGCTGGTGCCCGACTGGTCGAAGAAACTGCGGATGATGGTGTAGACCGTCGGGTAGACGATCCAGACACCGAGGAACACAGCGGCCGGAAGCAGGAACAGCAGGGCGATGCGATAGCGCTGCCAGCGCCCCGGCCCCCGGTCCTCTGCCGCAGGCGGCGGGGACGGCGAGGCCCCCCTCCCGGAGGGCCTCGCCGCGATGTCGCCACCGACCGTGCGGCTGATATGTGGGCCGCGCGGTCCCATGATCAGTGCCCGAAGGCCTTGGTCGCGGCGGTCTCCAGCTGTTGCTGGATCTTCGCCTGGTTGCTGGCGGTCGGGTTCTTCAGGAAGTTGATCATGAGCTGCCACTCACCCTGGCCGGTGGTGCCGCCGAAGGAGGCCGGCGCCTGGTCGGACATGTCGAAGCGGAACGTGCTCGCGTTGGCGAGCTGGACCGCCGCGCGCCTGCCGATCGGGTCGGTGTAGGTGCTCGCCGGGACGTTCTTGTTCGGCGAGGAGAAGCCGCCCAGCTTGGCCCAGACCTCGGCCGCCGGCGCCGTCGCCAGGTACTTGACGAACGCCTCGCTGGCGGGGGTGTCCTTGAACATGACGACGGTGTCGCCGCCGCCCATCACGTAGCCCTGCCCCTGCCCGTTGATAGTGGGGAACGGGAAGAAGTCGAAGCCGGTGGTCGGCTTGGCCTTGCTGGAACTCGTGATGACGCTCTCGACGAAGTCACCCTCCATGACCATGGAGGCCTTGGGCGGGTTGGTGTAGACGTTGCTCACCGAGGTCGGGAAGTCAGTCTGCACCGCGCCGCTGGTGCCGCCGTACATGAGGTTGTTCTGGTAGATCTGCCTCATGAGGTTCATGGCGTTGGTCACCGACGGGTCGGTCCATGGGATGTCGTGGTTGGTCAGCTTGTCGTACATGGCCGGACCGGCCGTGCGCAGGTAGATGTTCTCGAAGAGGTCGGTGATCGGCCAGCCGACGTCGGCGCCCACCGAGTACGGCTTGACTCCGGACGCCAGAAGCGTCTGGGCGTCGGTGGTGAGCTGGGTCCATGTCGTCGGCGGCGTCACGCCGGCGGCCGTGAAGGCCGGGACGTTGTACCAGATGGTGGACTTGTTGGCGCCCTTGAAGACCAGCCCGTAGAGATGCCCGCTCACGGTGTTCAGCTGGATCCAGACCGGCGCGTAGTTCGCCGCGATGGTGCTCTTGGCGAAGTCCAGCGGCTGGAGCGCGCCGCGTGCCTGGAACTGCTTCATGAGCCCCGGCTGCGGCACCGCCGCGAGGTCGGGCGGGTTGCCACCCTGCACGGCCGTGGACAGTACCGTCGGCAGGTTGTTGCCGGCCGAGGTGAACTTCACCGTTACGTTCGGGTAGAGCTTGTTGAACGCCGCGATGACCTGTTCGAAGCTCTTTTGCTCCTGCCCGCTCCATACGGCCATCATGGTCACCGTGCCGCTCACCGAGGTGTTGGGGGACATCGAAGGGCTGGCAGCGGCGGCGTTGCTGGGGCTCTTGGCGGCCCCGCAGCCGGCGGCGACCACGGCGATCACCGCGATCGCCGCGACGCTAAGCAGAAGCCGCGAAAGATGTCTGGGCATGTTCATCGTCGTTCTCCTTTGCGGAAGTCGGGACGGCGCTTTTGGCGGCGCCGTTTCCTTCATGTCCCACGGCCTCGGGACCACCGTAGATCCCGAGTCCCGTGTCCAGGTCGAAGAAATGCAGTGAGCGCGTGTCGACGGCGATCTCGACTCGATCGCCCTCACGCGCCTTCGTCCGCGGGCTGAACCGCGCCACGAGCGTCGTCGTCTCGGCGCGCTTGGCGTGGTGATGCTCTGTGCCCACGTCCTCGGCGAGCTCCCGCGTGTCTTCGGTGTAGACGGGACGGGCCTTCATCTCCACGTGCGCGTCGATCTCGGAGCCGAGCGCCTCGCGGAGCATCATCTGGCCCTTGAGCCGCCGGTCCTTGGGCGACTCCGGAACGAGAGCGGCGTCTTCGAGATCCTCTGGACGGATCCCGACCACGAGCGTCTTGCCGTCGTAGCCACGCAACCCCGGGTGGGTCTGCAGGACCTCCGGCGGCAACGCCAGGCGCTGGTCGCCGACGACCACTGCGAAGCCCTCCCCGACCCGCTCCAGCTTGCCTTCCATCATGTTCATGGTGGGGCTGCCGATGAAGCCGGCGACGAACAGGCTGACGGGGCGGTCGTAAAGCTCCTGAGGGTGGGCGACCTGCTGGAGCTCGCCCTTGCGCATGACGGCCACCCGGTCGCCCATGGTCATGGCTTCGATCTGATCGTGTGTGACGTAGATGGTCGTGACGCCGAGATCCCTCTGCAGACCGCTGATCTCGGCGCGCATCTGTACCCGCAGCTTTGCGTCGAGGTTGGACAGCGGCTCGTCCATCAGGAACGCCTGGGGCTCACGCACGATGGCGCGCCCCATGGCGACCCGCTGGCGCTGGCCGCCGGACAGGGCGCGAGGCCTGCGCTCCAGGAAGTCCTCGAGCCCGAGGATCTCGGCCGCATGCCGCACCCGCTTGTCGATCTCAGCCTTCGGCACCTTGCGCAGGCGCAGGCCGAAGGCGATGTTGTCGTACACCTTGAGGTGGGGGTAGAGCGCATAGTTCTGGAACACCATCGCGATGTCCCGGTCGCGCGGGGCCACGTGGTTGATGACACGGTCGCCGATGAGGATCGTCCCCTCGGTGATCGTCTCCAGGCCCGCCAGCATGCGAAGGGCCGTCGTCTTGCCACAGCCCGACGGCCCCACGAGCACTACGAACTCGCCATCGTCGATCTCGAGGTCCATGCCCGACACGGCGCGCGCGCCGCCCGGATAGACCTTTGCGACCCCCCGGAAGGCTACTTCAGCCATGTCCGCCTCCTGACTTGCCGGGTCGATACCCCTCGGGGTACCGGACCTCTTGCTCAGGAGGTTCCCGGCGGGCCGGACCCATAACTGGCGGCCGTCAGCGCGGCCGGCCGGCCTGGCGCACCCGGCCTCGGAGCGCCGCCATCACGGAGCTCAAGCGGCGTCCTCGTCCTGGTGCTCGGCGGCGTACTCTTCCGGCCGTTCCGCGTCGTCCTCGCTGAGCTTGACCGGGCCTTCCTCGCCGATGACCTCCGCCAGGTCGGCGAGGTCCTCCACCCCCTGGCTCTTCGCGATCTCGCCGACGAGTATGGAGCCCGCGCTCGCGAGCGGGATGGCCAGCAGCACGCCGACGAGGCCACCGAGGAACGCGCCGGCGAGCGAGACGATCAGCACGGTGAGCGGAGACAGGGCCACGAGCTTCGCGTAGACGACCGGGAGGATGGCGTGGTTCTCCACCTGCTGATAGACGACGAAGTACACGAGCAGCACCAGGGCCGGAGCCCAGCCCACGGTGAGCGCGACGATCACGCACAGTCCGGCGCCGAGGATGGCACCGATCAGCGGGATGAGGTCGAGGATACCGACCGCCAGCGCCAGAGGCAGCGCGAACGGGACCCTGAGTATCGTCATGGCGACGAACGAACCCACGCCGGCCAGCAGGCTGATCAGCAGGTTGCCGCGCACGTAGCCGGCGATGGATGCCGCCATGAGCCTGCCGACCTAGTCCACGCGCCCGCCACGCTCGCCCAGTGACTGGACGAAGGCGACCCAGATGCGAGGGCCCTCGAGCAGCGACATGAGAGCGATGGTCAGGACCGTGACGGTGGAGGCGAGCACCGAGAGGACCCGTGTGAAGACGTCGACCACCGACGATCCGCTCCCGAAAAGGAGGTGCACGATCTCGCTCCCCCGGATCGAGCGGAAGTGACTCACGATGTGAAAGTGGCGGTCGAGACCCGCCAGAGGGCTCCCGTCGGCGAACAGGGTCCGGGCGAGCTGCGGGATGCTGCCGAACAGCTCGTGCGACTGGCTGACGAGGGGGAGCGCGACCGCAGCCACCGCGCCCACGGCGAGAGCGGCGGCGGCCAAGGTGACGGCGCTGGCCGCCAGCCAGCGGGGCCAGCGCCGGCGCTCGAGCCAGGCCACGGCCGGCGTGACGGCGACGGCCAGTATCAGAGCCACGAGCACCCAGACGATGAGGACGCGCAGGTCGTAGACGAGCAGCAGCGCAGAGAGGCCTCCGGTCAGCACGGCAAATACGACCGCCGTGCGCCGGGCTACGTCCGCGAGGCTGAGACGCTCAGCCTGGGGCTCCGGTCTCCCCCGCTTGCTCACGCGGCCTTGCGCCACGGCGGCGCCTCTCCGAGCTTCGCGTAGTAGCGCTCGAGGTGGTGGCGCAGGCGCGCCTCGTCGTCGCGAGGCACGTCCACGCCGCCGCGAGCTCCGTCGAGGACGCCGGCGGCGGCCATCAGCGCGCGTGGCACCGCCCGGAGCTCGCCGTCGACGACGTCGGCGATGGGGAGCTTGTAGGCGGTGAATTGGCGGCGCCGCTCGCCGTCGTACCAGAGAAGCGCCTTGCGATAGCGGTCGCTCGGCGCGTCCTCGGCGCCTGCCCAGGCTCGCACGCGCTTGTCCGCGGCGTCGGCGTCCCAGCGCCGGTCGCGGTCTGCCAGCGGCAGGTCCTGATATCGGGTGACGGTCATATGTCGCTCCTTCTCCGTGAGGGACCGGACCCTCAGACGCTTCCCGCAGCCGGGCCCCCGCGTGCCCTTCCCGTCAACGCGGGAGCGACTGGCCGCGACCCTGCGCGGAAGGACACACCTATGGCGCGACACACCCGCAACGAAGTGGACGCCGAAGTCGAGCCGGCCGCGCGGAGCCTCGCCGCCCGCGCCTACGCCTTTGTGGCGGCCGGGCCGCTGAGCCTGCTCATCATCGGCGCATGGATCGCCGCGGCAGCGCTGGCGGCACTCTACCTGCCGGGCTTCGAGAACCAGCACGGCAGCCTCTCCGACCTGACACCCACCACCGCCCCGGCGATCACCGCCGAGCGGCAGGCGGCGGAGCTCTTCGCCGTGCCGGTGCTGAGCCGCGTCGCGGTCGTGCAGCGCGACGCCGGCGGCCTCTCACCCGCGACCCAGCGGGCCACGGTCGCGGCGGCGGCGGCCGTCGACCGCGGCACGGCGCCGCGCCCCGCCGGCCTGCTGGGCGCGTTCCCGCTGGTGAACGACCCGCGGCTCATCCCGGCGGCGAACGAGCACCGCACGGCCGCCATCACGTACCTCTTCTTCGACCCCTCCTTGAGCTGGCCGGACCAGGTCCGGGCCGCCCAGTCCTACGCGGCCCACGACCTCGGCGGGACCGCGGTCGCCGGCGTCACGGGGTCGGTGCCGGCGCGGCTCGCCCAGGAGGACCAGATAGCCGCTCGCCTCACCCTGGTCGAGGTCGCGACGGTGGCCGTCATCGCGCTCATCGTCGCGCTCGCCTTCGGGTCGCTGATCGCGCCGCTACTCACGTTCCTCGTCGGCGGCGTCGCGTACCTCGTCGCCTCCCGCGTGGTGAGCTGGGCCGGCGCCCGATACGGCTTCGCGCCGCCTCCCGAGCTCGACCCGCTGATGGTCGTCCTGCTGCTCGGCATCGTGACCGACTACGCGATCTTCTACATCACGGGCTTCCGCGCGCGTCTCGAGGCCGGCCAGGGCCGCGTCGCAGCCGCGCGCGCGACGACGGCGCAGTACACGCCGATCATCTTGACGGCCGGGTTGATGGTCGCGGCCGGCACGGCCGCACTGCTGGTGGCCCGGCAGCCGTTCTTCCGTGACTTCGGACCGGGGCTGGCACTCAGCGTGATCATCGGCCTCGTCGTGGCCGTCACGCTGGTCCCGGCGCTGCTGACGGTGTTCGGCCGGCTGGTGTTCTGGCCTCGGCACCTGCCGGCTCTCGCCCAGACGGGCACCGCGCCGGTCACAACGGCCGGTGAGCCCTCCGACGCCCCGGCCGGCCGGCGGACGCTGAGAGCACGCCTCGGCCACCTCGCGACGCACCGCGCAGGCGCGCTCGCGATCGTGGTCGTTTGCATCGCCGTGCTGCTGGCGGCCGCGAGCGGCCTGCGCTTCACGCGGCTCGGGCTCGACTTCGTCACCGGCCTGCCGGACGGAGCCGCGGCGAAGCAGGCGGCGGAGGCCGCGTCCAAGGGCTTCGCCCCGGGCATCATCGCGCCGACGCAAGTCGTGGTGCGCGCGGCGGGCATCGCCGGGCAGACGGCCGCGCTCACGAGCCTGGAGCGGAACATCGCGGCGCAGCCGGGCGTGGCCGGCGTGGCCGGCCCGCGCGAGCAGGCGGCCGTGCCGAGCGTCCCGTTCGCGACGTCCAAGGACGGCAACGCCGCCAGGTACCTCGTGGTCCTGAACGCCGACCCGCTGGGCAGCGCCGGGATCGCGGTCTACGACCGCCTGCGCAGCGCCATGCCCGCGATGCTGGCCCGCGCGGGCCTCGGCGGGGCGCAGGTCCAGTACAGCGGCGACACCGCCCTGGCGCAGTACGCCGTCGGGCGCACGCTCGGCGACCTCGCCCGCGTTGGCGTCGCCGTCTGCCTGCTCGACCTCCTGCTCCTGATGGTCTTCCTCCGGACCCTCTTCGCACCGCTGTACCTGGTAGCCGCGAGCGTGCTCGCCCTGGCCGCGACCCTCGGCCTCACCACCTACGTCTTCCAGACCGTGTTCGGCGGCGAGGACATCGGCTACTACGTCCCCTTCGCGGCCTCCGTGCTGTTGATCTCGCTGGGCAGTGACTACAACGTCTTCCTGGTCGGGCGCATCTGGGAGGAGCGGCGGCGCAGGCCGCTCCGCGGCGCCATCGAGACGGCCGTGCCGCGAGCGCGCCGGGCCATCTCGGTGGCGGCGCTCGCCCTGACCCTGAGCTTCGCGATGCTGGCCTTCGTCGACCTTGCGACCTTCCGCCAGCTGGCGTTCCTCCTTGCGGCGGGGATCCTCATCGACTCGTTCTTCGTGCGCTCCCTCTTCGTGCCGGCGCTCGTGGCGCTCTTCGGGCGCCGGCAGGTCGCTGAGTCGGCGGCGAACGAGGAGGCCGGAGCGCACGAGTCACCCGAGGAAGCAGAGATCGCGGAGCGCCGGGCGGCGTGAGGACGCCAAGACACGGGGCGTCCACGCCTGAGGACTCACGGAGACGCGAGACAAGAGCGCGGACCCGACACGCGCGTGGAGCAAGGAGCGAACATGCCGAAGAAACGAGACAGCAAGCGGGGCCCTGCGGACGCCGGCGAGATGCCGAGCACCGTCGCGCGATCGGACGAGAAGGCGCAGCGGACCTGGAAGGAGACCCACGACAGCGCCGTCGAGGAGTACGGCGAGGGCGAGCGGGCACACCGCACCGCGTTCGCCGCGCTCAAGCACAGCTACGAAAAGCGCGGCGACCATTGGGTGCCCAAGAAAGAGAAGGGCGCCTCCGACCCGCGCTCGACGCAGCCGACGGAGCGTGCCCGCGAGGGCGTGGGCAAGACGTTCGGCGGCATCGACTACTACGGCCACACCAAGAAGGAGTTCGAACAGCGTGCCCGTGAGCTCGGCATCACCGGCTACAGCCGCATGCGCAAGGAAGAACTGGTCGAGGCGATCGAGCGCAAAGAGAAGAACGAGGAGGCGCGGCGGCGGAAGGCCGCGTAGCGGCCGGGTCCGCCGGCGGAGGCGGCACGGCGGCCGGCGTCAGCGCAGCGTACCGCCGGCGTTCCGCAGCACCGCGTCGATCATCTTGCGCTGGTTCTCGAGCGTCATGTGGGTGGCGTCGAAGAAGCCTTTGGGGTCGCCGCCGAACGACGAGATGCTGGTCATGTCGACAATCGCGAAGGCGTACTGCTTCTGATACTTCTCGAGCATGCGCAGAACCTGGTCGTGGCGCAGCTGCCAGCCCGCCCGCTGGGCCGCCGTCTCCACCTCCGGCTGTGTCGGGGTGAGCACGATCACGCCGTTGCCGCCCCACGAGGCGTACAGCTGCAGGGTCTTCTCTACGTACGTCTCCGCCTCGGGGTCGATGCCGGTGAACGCGCGGTACTGCGCGACGGCGGCCGCACTCCACTTCTGCAGCGCCCTGGGTCCCGCCCTGGCGACGCTGGAGGGCGCCGTCTTCACCGTGCCGTCCGCCGAGATGCGCTTGAGCCAGCTCGCGCGGACCTTGGCGCGCGTGGGGTGCTTCTTCCACACGTCGTAGGACTGCTGCAGGCCGCTCCACGAGGCCAGCCAGCCGAGCTCGTCCAGCTGGGCCGCCGCCCTGGCCCGCCAGGGCAGGTAGCGGCTGAACCGGGAGTCGGCGAGCAGCGACGGCGGCAACGTGCCTCGCTGGAACGCCTCCACGTCGAGCAGCCACAGGAAGTCGGGCTTGGCCTGCGGCCAGCGGTCCCGCACCACACGCGTGAACACGTAGGCGTCGGAAGGCCGGCCGGCGGTGACGGCGGCGTTGAAGGTCCGCAGGCCGGTGAGCTGCTGCACACGCCCCGCCTCGATGGTCCAGGCGCGGGACGAGCCGTAGATGAGCAGCTGCGGCGGCTGCTTCAACTCGGCGATCAGGTCGGCCTTGGTCGAGCGGTCCTGATTGACCCGCGGCGGGAAGATGCCGACGCCGAACACGCCCCACGGGTCGGTGAGCAGGTCGAGAGCGACGACCGCGAGCACGAGCACGGCGGCCGCGACGAGCATGCCGGCGACGAACCGGCCCCATCGGACGCCGCCGGCGCGGCGCTCGACGTCGGTCTGGGCCGCCGGCGGCACTTCGTGCTCCGGCGGCCACTCAACGTCCGGCCGCTCGTAGGCGCCGCCGGCGGCGGCGTCGCTGCCGCGCGCATCGTCTGGGGGCGGAGTGGTCATGGGTGCGGGATCGGCGTGGCCGCTCCGGCGGGGCGCGTCACTCGACCGGCGTGGCCGGTCCGTACGCCGCGCTCTCGCCGTCCTCGTGCCACGGGATGACGAAGCTGCGCACCTCGACGCCCGAGAACTCTGTCTCGAACAGCGTCTTCACCTTGCGCAGATCGCGCTCCAGCAGTTCCCACTGGTCGAAGCCCAGCCCGCCCAGCGCCCGCGCATAGCCCGTGCACTCCTGGTGCGCCACCAGGACGATCTGCCGCACGTCGTGTGTGTCAACGATCTCGCGCACGTACGAGAGCACGACGCGCCGCTCCGAGCCCGGCCTGGTGAACGGCAGCGGGCCGCCGGGCACCAGCAGGCGGTGGGCGTCGGCGTGCCCCATCTCTGCGAGGAGCGCGTCGAGGCGACCGGCGATGCGGCCGTCCGAGCAGCCGATGAGAAGTGCGTTCATGCCCGGCAGTATCTCAGACGGCACCGCGAGCGGCCAGCCGGGCGGCGCCAGCTGCTACCGAGCGGCGCGCCCGAGCGGCCTCGGCGCCGCCCGCGGTCGTTGTACACTCACCTCTACCGGAGGGGTGGCCGAGAGGTCGAAGGCAGCGGTCTTGAAAACCGCCAACGGGGTGACTCGTTCGTGGGTTCGAATCCCACCCCCTCCGCCAGTTTGCAGGGAAAAAGCGCCCGCCGCGCCCCCTCTCCCCCGCCTTCCCGCCCCGATTCGTGCGCCATCGTGTGCCATCTTCACCAACGACGCTGGTCGGCGAGGACCGCTCGCAGCAGGTGGCAGGCCGACCCTGAGAGCCGGTGGAGCACAGATGATCGCCGCCATGAAACGGCATCTGGGGCTTTCGCGTCGCGTCGCGGTCGAGCGTCTGATCGTCGATGGACCGGGTAACCCCATCAAGGAGCCGATTGCGCAGCGGCTCGTCCTTCAGCGCCGACTGGAGAGGAATCCATGGGTACTCGCAGCGAACACGTCGACGAGCTGATCGCCAGCGGCAGTGACGGGCGGGGGGACATCCTGGCCCGGCTGCGCGACCTCATCCACGAAGCCGATCCCGACATCGTCGAGGACGTGAAGTGGAGAAGGCCCAGCAACCCGCTGGGATCGGCGACCTTCGAGCACGACGGGGTGGTCTGCGCCGGGATCCTGCTGAAGGGTCGCGTCCGGCTGAGCTTCTTCGAGGGTGCGAGCCTCCCCGACCCGGAGGGGATCTTCAACGCCCAGCTTGCGGGCACCAAGTCCAGGGCGATCGACTTCCCACTCGGCGTCGCGCTTCCCGAAGACGCCGTCAAGGCGCTCGTGCAAGCGGGCGTGGCCTTCAACCGGGCGAAGGCGGCCGGCAAGCGGAAGTAGCGCGGATCTTCAGCCGATCGCCTGCTGCACGAGCGCGGTGATCTCGGCCTCCTCGGCCGCGGTCATCTCGGTGAGAGCGAACGCCACGGGCCACATGCGGCCATGGTCGAGTCTGGCGGCCTGCTGGAACCCGAGAGTCGAGTATCTCGTCTTGAACTTCTGCCCGCTCTGGAAGAAGCACACGACCTCGCCGGCGCGGGTCCAGGCGGGCATCTTGTACCACAGCCTGGGCGACAGCTCGGGCGCGACGGTCTTCAGCAGCTTGAACAGCCGCTCGGCGATCACCCGATCGTCGTCCGCCATCTCGGCGATGCTCGCCAGCACCTCCGCCTCGGCGTCCGGCTTCTTTGCGGGCCCCCTGCTCGCGCGCTCCTCGGCCATCACGCACTCCCTTCTCGATCCGGTCCTTGCTGGCTTGCGTTCGGGTCAGTCACCCCGGCCTGCAGCTCACGGACGATCGTGCCGAGGAGGCCCGACGTGAGAAGCCCAGGGCCGAGTGGGCCGGACGCGTTCTCACCAACGGACGGCAGTCGTCGCAGGGCGGCTCTCACCGCCTCTGACATGTGCCCAAGCTGCCAATGGATCTCCTCACTGATCGCCTCCGGTCTGTCGGGGGCCGCCAGTCCGGCCGCCTCGGCGGCATACGCGGCGGCGCCCAGCGCGTGGGCGCCCATGTGAGGGATGCCTGCAGCCTGCCCCGCCGCCCTGGCCGCCGCCACCGCCGCAGGGCCGCTCACCTCCCGGGCGGCGGCATTGCCAACGAAACGGCGACGGATCCCCTCTGCTACGTCAAGCTCACCACGAGCAAAGGCACGGGCCCTGGCGATGGCCTCACGGGGGCGGGTGTCCCCGGGAGCCTCTGCCTCGAAGAGTCCGAGCACCCGCTCGGCGCAATCCGCCGCCCACGCGGCAACGATGCGCCGGTCTGCTTGGCTCAGTGTCTGCGGCGAGCCCATGTTCACATTCTGCCAGACGTCCGGCTGCTCGGCGCTGCGTCCGTACCAGCGAGCCGCGCGGTACACGCGGATCGCTTCCCTCTGCGCGGATACCCTCAGCCGGCCATCACGTCGTCTCCGACTCCAGCACATCGGCCACGGGTCGTCGTCCATGGCGAGGTCGCCCGCCACTTTGCCGGCAATGCGCCGGCAACGGAGGCTACGCAGCCCTGAAGATCCACTGGACGCCGTAGCGGTCGAAGAACTGACCGTAGAGTCCGAAGGGCATCTCGTGCAGCGGCTGGAACCACTGCTCGCTTGCGCCCCTGGCGAGCCGGTCGAACACCGTCTTGAGCTCGTCTTGATCGTCGCTCGTCACGAAGATCGCCGACATGTTGCCCAGTAGCGGCTCGAACTCAGGCGACGCCATCCAGTCGGTTGCCGATATGTCGACGCCGTCCCTCATCAAGCGTGCGTTGATGATCCGGTCGTGCTTCTCAACGGGAAGCATGTCCTTCATCGGCGTGTCGGCGAGCTTCGTCAGTGTGAGCTCTCCTCCGAGGCACTCGTGGTAGAACGTCATTGCCTCGGCGCAGTCTCCGTCGAACAGCAGGAACGGTGTGGAGTGCAGCATCATGGCTCCCTTGTCGCCGCCTTCGTCGTCTCGTTGTTCTGGTCTCATAGCCATTGCCGGGGAACGTCTAACAAGGCGTTCGAGCAGACGCGCAGAAGGTTCTCGCAACGTTGAGTCGTCAGAGAGATGCTCAACACCGCACCGGATGTTCCGTGCGGGGAAAGGGAGTGACATGGCAAAGCTCGTGTTCGGAATGAACCAGTCCCTGGATGGCTACGTCGACCATATGGCGTTCGCGCCAGGCCCCACGCTCTTCCGCCACTTCATCGAGGAGGCTCAGGGGCAGGCGGGCAGTATCTACGGTCGCCGGATGTATGAGGTCATGCGCTACTGGGACGACGATCATCCTGAATGGAATGCAGAGGAACACGCCTTCGCGGCGGCCTGGCGGACCCAGCCGAAGTGGGTCGTCTCTCGCTCGTTGAAGTCGGTCGGCCCGAACGCCAGGCTTGTTGAGGATGATCTTGAGGGCGCGATCCGCGAGTTGAAGGCCGAGCGCGACGGGGAGATCGAAGTTGCCGGCCCGGACTTGGCGCACAGCCTCACCGAACTTGGCCTGATCGATGAGTATCGAATCTACCTGCACCCCGTCGTGCTCGGTCACGGCAAGCCCTATTTCGCCGGACCCCGGCCGCCGCTCCGCCTTATGACTTATGACCGGATCGGCGAGGATGTGATCAGGTTGACCTACGCTGCGGACTGACCCGCGCTTCCAGCCGACGACGCTCCGCCGTGCTTCGCTCGCTACGCCTTGGTAGTCCTCTTCGACGAGGTCGCCCACGCAGGGCGGCGATGCCTCTTCCGACGCGTGCGAACCGCCGGGCGAACAGGGGCCTCGCCAGACTACGTCGAGGAGTCCCGCGTCGAGCCGGGGGCCAGGAGCCCGAGTTCGATGGCGCGCACCACGGCCTCCGTGCGGCCGGTCGCACCGAGCTTCCTGTAGAGCGAGGAGGCGTTGTTCTGGATGGTCTTGCGCGAGACGTACAGGTGCACGGCCATCTGGCTGAGGGTCATCGAGGTCGGGAGGAGGTCGAGCACCTGCATCTCCCGCGGCGTGAGGGCGAGGCGGCGCGCGTTGCGCTGGGCGACCAGGTCGAAGACCTCGGTCAGCTGGTCGCGCAGGCTCTCCACGGCTTCGCTGCTGAAGACCATGCCGCCGCCGCCGACGATGTCGATGGCGGCGAACAGGTGCTCCGGCGCGCAGCTCTTGTCGATCACCCCGACGGCGCCGGCGGCGAGGCCGAGCACGACCTCCGAGAGGTCCCAGGAGCCGTTCAGCACGATCGTCGGCTGGCGAGGGTTCTTGGCGAGCAGGCCACGGATGAGCGACGCGGCGCCCTCGCCGTCGATCGACTCGTCGACGAGCACGAGGCCGTCGGGGTGGTCGGCCGCCAGGGCGATCGCTTCCTCGCTCGTCGCTGCGATCCCGAGCACCTCGTAGCCTTGCTCGCTGAGCAGCTGCCTGATCCCACGAGCGAACAGCTCTGAGTGGTCGGCGATGATGATGCGCGCGCTGGGCATGAGGTGGCCCCGGCCTTTCTCCCTAGACGTGCGTTGTCGCCGACTCGTGCCCGAGCGCGACGTGCAGTGACGCGCGCAGGTGTGACCGAGACGCCAAGGCCAAACCGCGCCGTCGCAGAGAGTCTGCAGTGTCGCGCTCCCTGAGGACAGGGGCAGATGGCCAGGGCAGCGATGACCAAAGCGGCAGGAGAAGGGCAATGTCCGGACCGGCAGGCAAACGCGGTGGTTTGCCCATCGCATGGGTCGCGCTCATCGCGGCCTCCGGTCTGCTACGCCTTGTGGCAGTAGCCCCGGGGGGCCGAAGCGCCGGCCGAGCAGGGCCGCAGGCTTACAGGGAAGCCTGCGCGAAGTTTATCGTAGTTACTTCCTGAGTATGGGCGCTATTCTCAGGAAGGCAAGCGTTGGGCACTGTGGGCCTCGCGTGCAGGTGACCAGCTTGATGGCAGTCCTCGGGTCGCCGGTCGTTCTGCATGTCGACACACCGGCCCCAACGCTCCGCCGCGGTCACCTCGCGGCTGGAGTAGGCATGGCTCCCATCCACTGGCGGCGGCGGATCGGCGTACTGCCAGCGGAGGCTCACAGAGCCTGCTCCTCGTCGTCGAGGAGGCGCGCCGCGTCGGCGAGCAGCGCCCGGCCGAAGGCGACAAGCACGTCGGATTCGGCCGCGGGCCGGATGGTCCGGTCCGAGGCGTCGCGACAGGGCGCGATGTGCTCCTGGGCCTCGTGAGCCTCGCGTGCGAACACGAGGACCGACCTGCCGCTCGCGGTGGTGGTCAGACGGCCGAGTTCGTGCAGGCGCAGGAGGCAGTCGCCGTCGCTGCCGACCCTGCTCGTGAACTCGAAGCAGTGCTCGCCGTACGTGAGCGTCGCGTGTTGGCTTTCGAGAGCCGCATCGATTGCGTCTTCGTCGCTCGTGCCGGGTGGTGCATCGACGAGGTGCCAGGAGTGCGGCGGAGTCGGGCGGTCTATCCATCAGCGGTTTCGTTCGGGGCCGGACTCTATTTGTAGGCCCGAGGATTCCCTGAGGGAAGCTCGCGAAAGGTCAATCGCTGGTGCCCATGTGGGAAGCCAATGATCAATTCCGAGCCCCACGGCTTCGGATCTTGCCGAGAGGCTTCCCGAATGGGCAAGCGATTGTGCCCACCTGCTAATCGCGCCCGGGAGCCATCGGGGGTATCGCTGAGTCACGCACGCGAAAGTCAGGCCCGATGGACGAATTCGAATGCACGTGGCGGCTCGCGGGTGAGCCCGGCAGCGAAGACGCCGTGGGGGCGGCGCTCTCCCGCAGCCGCGCGACCCTCTGGTACGGATCCCGCTGCCTCACCTACGCCCGCAGTCAAGACCCGGCAGGCAACCATCGTCTGCGCCTGCAGGTGGTCGGCCACCTGCTGCCCGCCGGGTTCGAGGCTCCCGTCCTCGTCCTCAGCGATGAGGGCGGCGCGGCGGAGCAGCTCATCGCGTCGGGCAGCGAAGGCGAAGCGAGCGAGGTGGTCCAGCGCCTCGGGCGCGAGCTGTTCGCCGAGGTCGCGGGCGCTCTCGACCTCGAGGCGCAGTGGCTATGACCCCGGAGGCCATCGCCTGGCGGCTGACGGAGCCGCCGATCCACGAGGGTGACGCAGTCGAGGTAGCCCTCGGCCTCGAGGTGGCGAAGCTCGGCTATGGGCTTTTAGAATCGAGTTCGCAAGGTCCTGCTCGCCGAGCGGCGGAGCTGGCCTCACGCTGAGGTGCGAGGCGCCGGGCAGGTGTCCGATCCGCTCAGCCTGCTCGGCCACAACGAGCAAGCCATCCCGAAGGCACCCGAGCATCTGCCGGCCGAGGCGCGCAGGTCGCTCGAGGCCCGGTATCTCGAGGTCCTCGGCAGGGTGCTGTTCGACGACGTCGCCCACCTCGCGCGGCTGGAGATGGAGTTTCGATGAGTAGTGAAGAACCAGGCAGCAAAGCAGATCCCCTCGTCGACGCGATCGACGTCGGCTCCCGGGACGGTTTTGTGATCGACGTGCAGCATCCGGCCGCCTCGGTCGTACTGCTCCGGGTCGAGGGCAAGCTCGACCTGTGGACGAGCCTCCCGCTCCTGGACGCGATCCTCACTGCGTTCCACGAGTACCCGGAGCTGATCGCCGTCGACGTGAGCGGCGTACCGTCCGCGGACAAGACCGGCCTGAACACACTCGTGCAGGCATCCGGCCACGTCGAAGAAGCTCGAGTGCGATTCGCCGTCGTCTGCCCCGCGGGCAGCGAGGTGGCGCTACTCCTCGAGCGGACCGACGGGCATCGCGCACTCAACGTCCACCAGTCGGTGGAGGACGCCCTGGGACAGTGGCTCGACGCGGCTGGAGAGATCCTCGACGACTAGGGCGGCCAGAAGGCCGGGCATACCTCAGGAGACCAAGGAGGATGCGACGAGCCTGCCACGCAAGGTAGACCTTCCCATCATGGAGTTCGCGACTCGCGACGACTGGCGCGCCTGGCTCGAGGCGCACCACGATGCCTCGCCCGGCGTCTTGCTGCTGATCGCGAAGAAGGGCTCGGCGCGGCAGACGGTGTCGTACGCCGAAGCACTGGAAGTGGCGCTTTGCTACGGCTGGATCGACGGCCAGAAGCTGCGCCACGACGACAGTGGCTGGTTGCAGAAGTTCACTCCGCGCGGCGCCAGGAGCGTCTGGTCGAAGCTGAATCGCGAAAGGGCGGAGGCACTCGTCAGCAGCGGCGAGATGCGCCCGCCGGGTCTCGCCGAGGTGGAGCGCGCCAAGGCGGACGGGCGCTGGGCGGACGCGTACGACTCGCCGCGCACGGCGGTCGTGCCGGGCGATCTGCAGGCCGCGCTGGAGGCACATCCGGAGGCGAAGTCATTCTTCGCGACGCTGGACAGCGCCAACCGCTACGCGATCCTCTGGCGGCTGCAGACGGCGAAGAAAGCCGAGACGCGTGAGCGGCGCCTGCGGCAGTTCATCGAGATGCTGGAGCGGCACGAGAAGCTGCATCCCTGAGGTTTCATGAGACCTGCCATCGGCAACGGCAAGATGTGCCGGGTGGACTCGCCGTCCAGCGAGCGGTGCGAGAAGCCAGGGACTCGTTCGTCATCGCGGGGCCGCATCGGTCGCGCCCATCGGCTTGTTCATCATGCGCAGCATCGAGAGGCCCCGCGTGCGGAAGAAGCGCCACAGCAGCAGCGCGGCCAGGGCGAGGAAGATGATGTTCAGCACCGTGGTGTAGTTCCAGGTGACGCTCGCCTCGACCACCTTGGCGTCGCGCGCGGTCGGCGTGATGCCGAGCGCCCCGAAGAGGAGCTCGACGACGAAGCCGGCGGCGACCATCGTGACGTAGAAGGTGCCGAGCAGGAAGAACATCATGCGCCAGCCGTAGTACTTGCGGTAGATGTTCAGGATCGGCAGCACGATGAGGTCGGCGAAGATGAAGGCGATCACGCCGCCGAAGCTGATGCCGCCGTTCCAGAGCACGGCCGCCAGCGGCACGTTGCCGATCGAGCAGACGAACGAGATGACGCCGACCAGCGGTCCGACCAGCGGCCCCCAGATCTTCGACAGCACGGGGTGCTGCACGAAGAAGAAGCTCTGCCAGAAGCTGTGCGGCACCCAGGCCGCGAGCGCCCCGGCGATGAGCAGGCCGCCGAAGACGTCCTTCCAGACGGCGGCCCAGTCC
Organism: uncultured Thermoleophilia bacterium; assembly: GCA_963775255.1. Lineage (GTDB taxonomy): Bacteria > Actinomycetota > Thermoleophilia > UBA2241 > UBA2241 > CAIXSE01. Next base: position 164,024 of record CAVZIA010000017.1, read on the forward strand.
ATCACGAACGAGTGGCTGATCGCCGTGAAGCCCTTCGGCGAGGTCATGCGCCGCCAGATCGAGCCGCCCTCCGTCACCGACATGTCCATGGCGGCGTGGCCCTCCATCGAGCCGAGCAGCCCCTTGTCGGCCTGTCGGCCCGCCGCCTCGACCAGCTTCTTCTTGAGGAAGACGCGGAAGAGCAGCGCGATGAAGACGATCATCAGCGGCCCGCCGATGAACTCGCCGAGGGTGAACTGCCAGCCCATGAGCAGGGCGAGGATGATGCCGAGCTCGATGACGAGGTTGGTGGAGGCGAACTCGAAGGCCATCGCCGCCGTGAAATCCGCGCCCTTGCGGAAGATCGAGCGGGCCAGGGCGACGGCGGCGTAGGAGCAAGACGAGGAGGCCGCGCCGAGGCCCGAGGCCACGGCCAGCGAGCGCGGCGAGGCGTCGGGCAGCAGCCGTGTCATCGTCCGCTTGGAGACGACCGCCTGCACCACGCCCGAAAGGGAGAAGCCCAGGATCAGCGCCCAGAGGATCTCCCAGAGCATGCCGAAGGCGAAGCTGAGCGCCCGGCCCACCTCACCGGCGGCCGAGGCGATGAGGAGGATGCCGGTGGGCTCGGGCACGGACAGGCTCAGTCCTTGCTCAGGTACGCCGAGGGCGGGCCGCCGTCATCGCTTCGGCGAGGCCCGTCTAGTATTCGCCCTTGATCACGAAGAATGAGCCCCGGATCGTCCCGGCAAGCTTGGACTTCTGCCTGGCGAACTTGAACTTGCCTTCGAGCTCCTTGGGCACCTCCATCCCCTCCGAGAGCTTGAAGCCCACCGCTCGCTTCTTGGGATCGTCGACCGTGTACATGACGTTGACCCCAAGGCCGTCCTCATAGAACACGTAGGCGAAGCGGATGCCCTCCACCTCAAAGCGCGACGTCTCCAGAGGCTTGGCGGCGAACTCGATCTCACGCTCCTCCTTGAGGATGCGGTTCACGTAGTCCAGCGTGTCCTGGCTCTCGTTCGGCCGGTACGACCGTGAACGAATGCTTGTACTTGTTCATGAAGTACCGCGCCTCGTTGGCACGCAGCCCGGCAAGCGCCTCGGCCACGGGCGAAGACTCCAGGCCCGCCGCGGACACGTTCTCGAAATCGACCACCGTGGACACTCCTGTCCCTCCTTCGGTTTCTGGAGCGGATGCATGTTGACGGTCTACTTGCCCATTCGAGGATGCCGGGGCACGTCAACGGCTCGTCCAACGGCACGTCGAGCACGGCGCCGGGCCGTGAGACGCCGGCGCCCTGAGCGGCCCCCGGGGGCTACTCGGCGGGCTCGCCCGGCCCGGCGGGCTCGGCCGGCGAGGACCCCGCAGCGGGTGACGAGTGGTTCAGCGCCAGGCTGACCAGCTCGTCCGCCTGCAGCAGCCAGACGAGCTCGGCGCTGCCGGACTTCCTCGCGGAGAGGTGCACGCGCGCGAGGCCGCCCTTGCTGAGGAGCAGGTGGGCGCCGGTGAGCTTGTGGATGACCTGGGTGAACTCGGGGTTGTGACCCACGAGCATGATGCTCCCGGCGCGGGGGTTCGCGCGCAGCAGCCTGCGAAGGTGCTTCATGCCGAAGCCCCTCCCGAGACATCGCTCCGTGCTGAGCCGGCCCTCGAGACCGATCGCCGGCGCCACGATCTCCGCAGTCCTCTGGGCTCGTTCCAGCGGGCTCGTGATGAGCAGGTCGGGCGCGACTCCCAACCTGGCCAGCGTCCACGACGCATGAGCCAGGGAGGAGACTCCCGCCTCGGTCAGGGGACGGTCCTCATCGTCGCCGTCCCACTCCGAGCGAGGCACACTCTTCCCGTGCCGCAAGAAGTAGAGCTCCATGAACGTGCTGCCTCCACGCGAACTGTGTCTTCCTTGCGAATGCCGTCGCGACCCACGCGACGGCCCCAGTATGGTATCGCACCCGCAACGCGGCCCCGCGTCCCGCCATACGACTTCTTTACATCGGCGTGACGCCCGGCTGACAGTGCGGTGTTACAAAGCGGAGAACCGCACGCGGAGGGAGGCGTCATGGACCCGAGGGAGAACGCAGCGACGGTCGTCTATGTCTGCTGGGATTGCGGTAGCGACTTCGAGGTACCGGAGCACGACGGGCTCACAGACAGCCTGGAGGTCCTGTGTCCATTCTGCGGCAGCGACCTGGTCGCCGTGGACCGGGCCTACTCGAGCATGTGACCCTTGATCAGGTTGGTCTTGCCCGGCCGGTTGGTGAGCAGGCCGGCGGTGATGACGATCACATCGCCGCGCTCGCCGTAGTCGCCCGCGAGCACGAGCTCGTTGGCCTCGCGCACGATCTCCTCGAAGCTCTCGCAGGCGTCGCCGAGCAGCGGGCAGACACCCCAGGAGAGCGCCAGCTGGTTCACGACGCGCCGGTTCGGGCTGACGGCGACGATCGGCTGCGACGGCAGGTTGCGCGCGACCGCCCGCGCGGTCGCGCCAGAGTAGGTCGCGGTCACGATGGCGGCGGCGCGAACCCTCTGCGCGACGTCGCAGGCTCCGAAGCTCATGGCGTTGGAGACGCCCGTCCGCGCGCCGGCCCAAGGCTTGGGGCGCGCGGCCCACGCGCTCGATGTCCGCCTCGACCGCGAGCGCGATCTCGGCCATGGTGCGCACCGCCTCGACGGGGTAGCCGCCGACGGCCGTCTCGCCGGAGAGCATCACGGCGCCGGTCGCGTCGTAGATGGCGTTGGCGACGTCGCTCGCCTCCGCCCGCGTCGGTCGCGGGGCGGCGATCATGGACTGCAGCATCTGCGTCGCGGTGATCACCGGCTTGCCGGCGACGTTGGCCGCGTGGATGATGCGCTTCTGCCAGACCGGCACCATCGCCGGGTCGATCTCGACGCCGAGGTCGCCGCGCGCGACCATCACGGCGTCGGCCGCGGCGATGATCTCCTCGTAGGCGGCGAGGGCCTCCTTCTTCTCGATCTTGGCGACCACCAGCTGGTCGCCTCCGGCGGCGGCGATGAGCTCCTTGAGCTCGCGCACGTCGTCGGCGGAGCGGACGAAGGAGAGCGCGACGTAGTCGACGTCCTGCCGCAGGCCCCAAGCGAGCTGGTCGCGGTCCGCGTCGGTGAGGGCGCTGATCGGCAGCCGCGTGTCCGGCAGGTTGACGCCCTTGCGTGACTCCACGCTGCCGTCGTTCAGCGCCTCGAGCACCACCGTCGGCGGCGTGACGGCGCGCACACGGAAGGCGACCGCGCCGTCGTCGACGAGCACCAGCTCGCCGGGCGTGAAGTGCGCCAGGAGCTCGGGGAAGTTGACCGGCAGGCACGCGCCCGGAGACGCGCCGAGCTCGAGCGTCTCGCCCTGCGCACGTCGAGCGGACGGGCGAGCTCTCCGAGACGGAGCTTGGGGCCGGGGAGGTCGACGAGCACGGCCAGCGGCGTGCCATGCGCGGCCGCCGCGGCACGCGCCGCGACGATGCTTCGCTCGTGCTCGGCGCGGCTGCCGTGCGAAAGGTTGATGCGCGCCACGTCCATGCCGGCCTCGACCAGCCGCGCGAGCATCGGCGCGTGCTCCGAGGCGGGCCCGAGGGTGGCGACGATCTTGGTGCGCCGCAATGCCGGCCTGTCCGGAGGGTCACGGGATCTGAGGTCGGCCAGGTCATGCGGTCACGATATCAGGACGTGCCCCACCCCGCCCTGCAGCCGACGGCCGAGGTCGTCGGCGGTGGGCACCGAGCCCGCCGCCACGACGATCTCCCGCCGGAAGACGACGCGGTGCCCGCCGGCGCCCGCGTAGTCGAACCACACCGGCACCCCGTCGACGACGACGTCGCCGTGCAGCAACTCGAACCCCATGCTGCGATGGAAGGTGATCGAGAGCTTGTTCGAGGGCGACGTGATGGCGCGCACGAAGCGGCGGCCGTTCATCTGGGCGGCGCCGAAGAAGCGCTCGTAGAGGCGCCGCCCCAGGCCGAGGCGGCGGTAGTCGGGGTGGACACCGATGAAGTGCACGTAGGCCTCGTCCGGATGCGTCTGCGAGAGAAAGCCGAGCAGAAAGCCGACAAGCTCCCCGTCGTCTCGAGCACGAAGCTCGTGGGTGCGAAGTGCGAGAAGAAGACGTGGGACATCCTGGCGCCCATCGGGCGCCCGTCCCACCAGGCGTCGACGACGGCGAGCACCCTGTCGTAGTCGAGCGGACGCACGTGCCTCAGCCGCATGGTCACGAGGCCCTCTGCCGGCGCTGGTCGTCGGCCCGCTCCACGAACCATCCGGGGCGGATCGAGAACAGCGTGCGGCAGCGCTCCGAGCAGAAGAGGTAGGTGCGGTCCTTGAGCTCGGCGGTCAGAAGGGCCTGATCGCGCGAGAGTTCCCGGCCACACACGGGGTCGCGCTCGAGCCGGCAGGGAGGCTCGCATGGTGCTGACATGTGCACTCCTGTCTCGTGGTCACATCACTCCTCGCTCGCGACGAGCGGTGCTCCTACGATGAGGCGCGCATGTTCAGCGGCCGTTCAGCCTTCGTCAGCATCGGTACAGGGCGATGGGCCGGCGAGTCGTCGGGCCACCAGAGAGCCATCGAGCGTCGGCGGCGACCGCGGTTGCAGCCGCGCCGCCCAGCGCCTACGGTCTCCATCATGGCCCGACTCGGCCGGACATCCAGCACCTCCGTGCGCCGCCGCATCGCGCCCGTCGCCCTGGCCGCGGCGGCGTTGCTGCTCGCGCTCGCCGCCGCCGCGTGCGGCGGCTCCGGCGGCGGCGCCGGCACCGACGCGCACCAGACCACCAAGGCGTCCGCGCACGCATCCGCGAGCTCCTCGGCCGCCTCGTCGTCCGCGCCGATCAAGGTGAAGACGGTCGGCGACGACGCCGTCACGCTGCACAAGCGCCAGCCCGTCACCTTCACCTTCCACATCCCCGGCGGCGCTCCCGACCAGTGGGTGTGGCGCGTGCGCAACTACTACGGCAAGCAGATGAGCGCCGGCAAGGGCGAACCCGGCGCGACCACAGCGACCATCCGGTGGGACGGCACGACGCCCGACGGCAAGCCGGCCGAGCCCGGCGAGTACATCGTGGAGGTCGGCCCGGACTTCTCGACCCACATGACCACCGTCGGCCTGATGCGGCTGCAGGCGCCGGTCAAGGCGAAGGTCTACAGGAGCCTGCCGGCCGCCGGCAAGAAGGTCGCGCTGACCTTCGACGACGGCGGCGGCGCGACCGCCTGGTACTGGATCCTGCACGCGCTCCGCGCCGGCCACGCCAAGGGCACCTTCTTCCCCATCGGCCAGTACGTCGGCGACTACGCGCACAAGGAGGCCGGCCTCACCGTCCAGGACGACATGGCCATCGGCAGCCACTCCTGGAGCCACCCGGAGATGACCTCGCTGAGCGACGACGCGATCCGCCAGCAACTGCAGGACACGGACGACGTGTGGTGGAACGACTTCAAGGCGTCCACCGTCCCCTACTTCCGCCCGCCCTACGGCTCCTACAACGACCGCGTGCTCAGGATCGCCGGAGAGCTTGGCTACTCGCGCATCATCATGTGGGACGTGGACTCCAACGACTGGACCAACCCGGGCACCGACGCGATCGTCCACAACGTCCTCTCCAACGTGCACAACGGCAGCATCATCGTGCTGCACACGCGCGGCAAGGCGCCGAAGGCTCTGCCGATCATCATCCAGGGACTCCACAAGATGGGCTACGAGATGGTCTCGCTGCCCGAGCTCTTCAAGGCGGCCGGCGTCAAGTAGAACGCGGGTGCGTACGCTCGACGGCGCCGGGCGACGGTGCCTCGCACCGCCTCCCGGCGCCGCAACGCCAGCTTCAGCTCATTCCGCGGCGGGCTCTTCCGCCGGCGGCGTGTAGCTGCTCCATGGGTCGGTGTTGTCGCCGCCCCAGCCGCAGCAGCCGCCGTCACCCTTCAGCATCTTCCAGGCGAAGTACGCACCGACGCCCACGAGGATGAGCAGCATGACGAAGATGATCTTCTTCAAGGGGACCCTCCTCCCGTTCGCTGTGCCCATAGTACCCCATGGCTCGGTCCGCATGCCCACTGCGTTTTCGGCCGCCTCCACCTGGCGAACCCCCGACCCGTGT
>CAVZIA010000018.1:0-179598 GCA_963775255.1 uncultured Thermoleophilia bacterium
GAGCCTGCTCAGCGTGTTCAGCAAGATAGTGGCGCTGGTGCCGTACCTGCCGGAAGAGCTCGAGATGGCCGCCGCCAACGTCGAGGAGCCGGGGCCGCTCACGTTCCTCATCGCCAGCACCATGCGCATCAAGGCGGAGGACAAGCAGGCGCTGCTCGAAGAGGACGACGTCGAGCAGCGCATGCACAAGCTCATCGGCATCCTCACGCGCGAGCTCGACGTCCTGGAGTTGGGCTCCAAGATCCAGAGCGACGTGCGCGGCGAGATCGACAAGAGCCAGCGCGAGTACTTCCTCCGCCAGCAGCTGCGCGCGATCCAGCAGGAGCTCGGCGAGACCGACGAGCAAGAGGCGGAGATCAACGAGATCCGCACCAAGATCGAGGAGCTGGCGCTCCCGGAAGAGGCCGACAAGGCCGCCCGTCGGGAGCTCGACCGCCTCAGCAACATCTCGCCGCAGAGCGCCGAGTACCCGGTCATCCGCACGTACCTGGACTGGATCATCACGCTGCCGTGGAACGTGCACAGCGACGACAACCTCGACGTGGCGCACGCCCGCGAGATCCTCGACCGCGACCACTACGACCTCGAGAAGGTCAAGGACCGCATCCTCGAGTTCCTGGCCGTGCGCAAGCTCAAGGACGACCTGCACGGGCCGATCCTGTGCTTCGTCGGCCCGCCCGGCGTCGGCAAGACCAGCCTCGGCCACAGCATCGCCGAGGCCATGGGCCGCAAGTTCGAGCGCATCAGCGTCGGCGGCGTGCGCGACGAGGCTGAGGTCCGTGGGCATCGCCGCACCTACGTCGGGGCGATGCCCGGCATCATCGTCCGCGCCATGAGAGACGCCGGCACCAACAACCCGCTGTTCATGATCGACGAGATCGACAAGATGGGCGCCGACTGGCGCGGCGACCCCTCGAGCGCGATGCTCGAGGTGCTCGACCCGGAGCAGAACATCAGCTTCCGCGACCACTACATGGACCTGCCGTTCGACCTCAGCAGAGTCCTCTTCATCACCACGGCCAACCAGCTGGAGCCGATCCCCGGGCCGCTGCGCGACCGCATGGAGATCATCAACCTCGCCGGCTACACCATCGAGGAGAAGCTCCACATCGCCAAGAGGTACCTGGTGCCGCGTCAGGCCGAGGCCAACGGCCTCAAGCCGGGGCAGGTCACCTTCAAGGACGAGGCGATCGTCGAGATCATTACGAGCTACACGCGCGAGGCCGGCGTGCGCAACGTCGAGCGCGAGATCGGCACCATCTGCCGCAAGCTCGCTCGCGAGGTCGCCGAGGCGAGCAACGGCAGCCGCAAGCGCTTCACCGTCAATATCAAGCGCGTGCACGACCTGCTCGGCCGGCCGCGCGCCTACAGCGACGTCAAGCGGCGCACCAGCGACCCGGGCGTGGCCACCGGCCTGGCGTGGACGCCGGTGGGCGGCGACATCCTCTTCATCGAGGCGACGTCGATGCCCGGCAACGGCCAGCTCACCGTCACCGGCCAGCTTGGCGACGTGATGAAGGAGTCGGCGATGGCGGCGATGAGTTACGTGCGCACGCACTCGCCTGAGCTCGGGCTCGACGACGACTACTTCCAGAAGCACGACATCCACATCCACGTGCCCGCCGGCGCCATCCCCAAGGACGGCCCCAGCGCCGGCGTGACGATGGCCACTGCCATCTGCTCGCTGGTCACGGACACGCCGGTCAGCAACGACGTCGCCATGACCGGCGAGGTCACGCTGACCGGTCAGGTGCTGCCCATCGGCGGCCTCAAGGAGAAGACTCTCGCGGCGCAGCGGGCCGGCATCACCACGGTGATCCTGCCGAGTCGCAACGAGGCGGATCTCGAGGACGTGCCCGAGGAGCTGCGCAAGGGCATGACCTTCATCCCGGTCGAGCGCGTCGAGCAGGTCTGGGAGGCTGCCATGGGCCTCAGGCTGGACGAGCGCGCGGCCCAGCTCATCGAGGCCGGCGACCTCATCGAGGAGGCCGGCGAGCTGCTCGAGAAGGCGCGGCGCAAGGCCGGCGACCGGATGACGGCCGCCGGCGGCGAGAACGGCCGGCGGGCGGCGAGGAAGCCGGCCGCCAAGGCCGCGGCCGGGAAGCCGGCCGCCAAGCCCGCGGAGGAGAAGCCGGCCGCGCGCAAGCCGGCGCCGGCCAAGACGGCGGCGAAGCCCAAGACCGCGCCGCCCAAGCCCAGGGGCGCGGCCAAGAAGACCACCGCCGCGCGCGGCAGGAGCGGCCGCAAGAAGTGAGCGGCGCGCGGCGCCTTGGCCTCAGCTGCGGGACCGGGCGGGCCGGGGAGGCGCACGAGCCTCCCCGGCCCGCCGCTTCGAGATGCCCTGGGTGCGTATCGTGCTGGCAGATGTCATCAAGACCTCTGCTCCGGACTGTGCGCGACCAGTACCGCCAGTCATCGCGGCGGCGAGGATGCCTTCGCGTGGGTGCTGGGCGGCCCCGTGCTCCTTCCTCAGTCGCCCAGGACTTGGAGGTGGCTCACCCGCCACGATCCCTCGGGCGGGCGAGTGACCGTCAGCAGGAGTCGGTCGCGTTGAGACTTCTGTGACCCGTGCGCTTCTCCGTAGGCGATGTCTACGGTGGCGATGAGGCGCAGTTCGTCCTCGCTCACGCTTCGAACTGGTCCGATGGAGACGATGCGCACCGACGATGCCCCGCGGATGAGGTCGTCGGGCAGAAGCGTCGAGAGCTGCGCGGAGACTGCGTCGCGGGAGGGCAGTCGCCCCTCCGGTGGTTCGAAGAGGGCGTCCACCGCCGCGAGGGCGGCGCGCGGGGCGTCCGAAAGCGAGAGGCCGCTGCCGGTTGGTGCGCCGCCGCTCGGCGAGGGCACCGGTGACGCCTGGCTCAGTCGCTGCCCCACGGGCAGGAACGTGAGCCGCTCCGCGAACGAAGGCCAGATCGCCGCCGTCGTGAGCAGGATCATCCACACGGCGGCGGCGGCGCCGACCGCCATCGGCCAGGCGCGGCGCCGACGCACGGGTGCGGGCGCCGCCTCGATCGTGAACGGGTGCAGTGCCCGGAATGAGTCGCCGGCGCTTCGCAGCTCAGCGGCCAGCGCGAGCATCGCCTCGCGCTCGCGCCCGCACTCCGGGCACTCAGCCAGGTGCTCCACGATGCTCGCTCGTTCGCTCTCCGGCAGTTCTCCGGCCTCGTAGGCCTCGAGGTTCCGGACGACCTCGTCACACTCCACTTCGGCTCCTCTGTTCGCCTAGCGCCGAGCGCAGTCGGTGCATGCCGCGATGCAGCCGCGACTTGACGGTCCCCTCCGGGTCACCCGTCACGGCCGCCATCTCCCTGTAGGAGAGGTCGAGGTAGAAACGCAGGGCGACGACTGTGCGCTGCTCTTCCGGGAGCGCGGCGACGGCCTGGAACACCTCGTCGTCGCGCTCTGTTCCGACAAACCTGAACGTCTCGCCATCGGGTAGCTCCTCGACCGGGACCAGTCGTCGCGATGCGCTGAGCCGGTAGCACTTCCGCAGCAGGATGGTCGTCAGCCACGCCGGAAGGCTCTCGTGTTTGCGCAGTGAGCCGATCTTGTTGCACGCCTCGAGGAGCGTCTCCTGCACGGCGTCCTGGGCGTCCCAGTGTGAGCGCAACATGGTCAGCGCGGCCGCGAACAGCCGTGGCTCGTACTGCTGCAGGACCTGGCCCAGCGCAGCGGTGTCGCCGCGCTGGGCCATTCTGATCAGCCGCGTCTCTTCGGGACTCAGGGCGCCTCCATCTCAATCCGCGGCGGGCGGGAACTTCTTGACCCCTCCGACGACTCTACTACACGAGAGGCCGGTCTCAGGATGGGAGCCGACAGATCTCGATGAGGAGGGAGCGATGTGGAGGAGGGTTGCTGCGGCGATGGTCATCTGTGCGGCATGTGCCGGGGTCACGCTGCAACTCTGCGCAGTGGCGGAGGCGTCCTACATCGGCCACCGCTTCGCGAGGGCGAGCAAGACCAGCGGCAGTCACTGGGACGGGGTGCGCGTGCAAATGGAAGTCAAGAGTGGGGAGATCGGGTCCGGAGATGCGGGCGCCGGCAGGTTCGTGGCTAACACCCTCTGGGTGTTCACGGACGATGCGGCGACCGACGAGTGGGTCGAGGCCGGCTACACGCGAGGCTGGAACGGCAACGACACTATGACCGGCTATTGGGCATCGCAGCGCTGGAGCGAGAGCCAGGGGCAGTACGTCTACGCCGAGCACCGAGCCGTGAATTGCACCTGGTCCGGCGGCGACTGGCACTGGTTCAAGATCATGCACCACTCGGGCACCACGACGGGCGATTGCTCGTGGCTCCTGTACATCGATGGCGGTCCCGTGCAGTCCGCCGATGGAGTGACCATCACCACTAGTCACGAGAAGCCGTACTCATGCCGGATGGCAGCCGGCCTCGAGGTGACGGCCTCGTCTGGCAAGCTCGGTGCCGCGTCGAACTGGTGCAAGCTCTACAGCCTGAGCGCAACCACCGACGAGCAGGGGTCTTGGAGCAACTTCAACGATCCCGGCAGCACCGTCGACGCCGGCTACGATCTCCACGCCCGCTGGCATGTCAAGCCGGTCGACTACGAGAACTACCGCAACTGGTGAGGAGGGCTCCCGTGCGTTCATTGATTGTGCGTCATTCGGCAGCCGTGACGCTCTTCGTCGCCCTAGCGATCATCGGCTTCGCCGTCGCTCAGGCGAGCAGCCGGGCTGCGGCCGGCGCGGCGGCGGACCGTGCCCTGCCTGACTGGGCGCTGAAGACCGCGCTGGCCGTGGCGGCGGCGGACGGCGACGCCGCGCCCGACAGCGTGCACTACGCGGTGACGACGCCGGCGCGCATCGCAGCGGTCGCCGATGAGAAGAGCATCGACACCGAGACGCAGCTTCTCGCGGTGCTCATGCGCGGCCACTTCGTGCTCAACACCGCACACCTTCCAGCCGACGTCGAGCCTCCTGACGCCGAGTGGATCTTGCTCGTTCTTGACCCGCGTGACCAGACGGTCGCCGGCATGGCTGCCGCTAAAGGTGAGCCAGACGCTTCGGCTCTAGGCCCTCTCGTCGACGTCACGGTGGAGGCTCAGTGATGCGGCGCGCAGCACACCCAGGGCTGATTGAAGGCCGGAGGGATCATGGAGTCCCTTCCGTTGTCAAGTCCGAGAGACCGGAGGCGTGCATGAGTTTCATCAGGCGAGTTCTCCGAGGAGTAGGCCTGGTAGGCACGCTTGCCATAGTGATCATCGGGGTGAGCGCCGCTGCCGCATTCGCCGCCACCCACTGGGGTTCCACTTATGCGTGGACCGTCCACTCCACGGACATGTACACGAAGACCGCCATCGTGACCGGCGCCGCTGGCTACAAGGGGCTTGCGCGAATGGGGACGATCACCGGCTTCTTCCCAGGTGCCAATCACGCGCGGGTCCAAGGCTACGTCGTCAATTCCAATGATGCTGCGCTGGCGACTGGACCGCTCGTGCAGGGCGGCTCATCCCAGCAGCACATCGATTCCTCAACGGGCTACATCGGCAGCAGTGGTGCTCGTTGGGGCAAAGGTCGCGCGCGCGGCCTGAGGGAAGATGGCACCTGGGGCAACTGGCACGAGACCTACTCGCCCGAGCTCGACTACTGAGGAGGGGCACGATGCGAACGCGCAAGACTTGGCTTTTCGTCCTTGGCGCGGTGGTGGCCTTCGTCAGCGCGGTCGGCGGAGCCGCGGTGGCGCTGGGGAACGACACCGGCCCCGTGGCATCAGAGTCGACCGTCGCTCCTGCGGTCGCCGCTGCGGCGACGAATGCAGCCGGTCAGACCTACGGCGCGCTGCCGGACGGACCGGATGATACCGTGCCGGACCTGGTCCGCGTGGTGGCCACGAACGGCAAGACCGGCTACTGCCGCGACAAGGACACTCTCGGTCCGTGTCCCGATGATGATGCGGAAGCGAACACGAAGGCGTGCCTGAGAGGCTACGTGATCCCCGTCTATGAGTCTGACGGCACTACGCAGATTGGCGAGTTCGTCGTCGGTGGTCTCGGTAGCGAGGCCGTGTACGGAGAGGCTGACGGCTCCAAGATCACCATGACGGCGCGAGCCGATGGCACCATCGTCACCACCAAGACGGCCGATGACGGCACCGTGCTCTCGCAGACCTTGGAAGCGCTCGACGGAAAGGTCACGACGGTCAAGTAATGGCTCGAAGCTGGTGGGGCAGTACTCCTCAGCACTGCCGTTGCATGCATTGTTGCCGGCCTTTGGCGGGCCGCGAGCCCGCACATCCTCCCCGGGCGAGGGGCACGACCGTAGCGTTCAATGACGGACGGCAGCTGATGAGACGGCAGTTCCGGGACGCTGTTCAGAAGATGCGATAACACAGAGCCGCCTACAAGCAAGGAGCGCTGGGAGGTAGTAATGAGACCGATTGTTGTGCACTTCTGTCTGGCTGCTGTGCTTGTGCTGTTGATCGCGGCAGTGATGCCTGCCATTGCGTTCGCGGCAGTCAAGTACTCTGACTATCGGCAAGTGAACGACTCGGACGTGTTCTGGAAGCACAACAACAACGACGGCTTCAACAATGTCTCGAGCGGCGGCTATGACAACAGCGGTACCAGTTGGCGGTGCAATCCTACCCACGGCTGGTCGCACTGCCACCGCCAGTCTCCCTACGATCGGGCCCTGTGGTTCTTGCCCGGTTCGGCGAGCTTCTCCTTCGACGAGTGGCAGGCTTACATAACCACGAGCGGGACGGACACCGACGCGGCGTACTTCTGCGGAGGCAGCGAGGCTTCTCTGAATCAGCTCACCGTCCACGGCTGGACGACGGTGATGACGAACGGCTACTACGTGGGCAGCGGCTCGGGAGAAGGCGCACAGCTGCAGGATTCACACGGAAGCTACGGCTGGTCATCGGGTCAGAAGTGCGACTGGGATGCGATCCGCATCTACTACTAGGAGGGATCGCGATGCATGTGCTGAATCAAGTCAACCTTCGCCGCCTGGTGATTTTGGCCGTCGCCGTCGCACTCTCAGGACTCATGTGCTTCGGGGCTGTGGGCATGGCGAGCGCGCCTGTGGCCACTCAGGTCACGGATGTCACGAAGATCGATGCAGCAAGCCCGGTGGGTGACATCATCGAGTTCGTGCAGGGAAGGCCCCATTGGGATCAGATAGCAGTGACGGGTCACGGCGGCACGAATGGCGCCTTTGACACGTTCACTGTTCAGGCTGACTGGGCCACAGGCTACTACGTGAGTCGCGCCGGCGACGCCGTCCTCGGCCGCGACGCCTCTGGCAAGTACGCGTGCGACCTCGCCTCAGGCGTCGTCAGAGCCTTCGCTGACCCTCCCGCGCAGACGGCCTCTCAGCAGGAAGCACTGAACGCGCGGATGGAGGCGGCGGAAGCACTCGACCCAACCTTGGCTCGTGACGGGGAGATCCTGTTGCCGAATTCGCTCAATGACATGGTCAACCCCTCCTACTGGATGCGCAAGGAACTGGGGTGCATGGCGCTGACGGTCACGAACTTGGGCGCTACAGAGGTCGCGGGACGCCCCGCAGTTCATCTCCGCGCGACCTTCCCCGAGGGCCTAGCGAAGGAGGACCACGAAGACGTCTATGTGGACATCGAAAGCGGTATCTTGCTGGGCGTGGTAGTGGCGCCGAGTACGGGCGGCATCGGCTTCGAGCAGTGGGTCGACTCGGTGAATCTCGCACCTGGGCTCTCCCCAGAGAGCTTCTCCAGAAGCACGGCAGTCGAGCTTCAGTAGCACGGGCGAGAGACGTCGCGGTGAAACATCAGTCCATCCTCGTTCTGGCGTTGCTGCTTCTCGTGACATGTGCGGCGGCATGCTCCGCTGGCCGCAGCACGAACGGGCCGCCCACCACGGCGCGCGCGTCTGCGAGCCTGCCTCTCGCTGCCGGAGAGGCGGGCTCGATCAAGAGGCTCATCCGCGAGTACTACTCTGACCTAGCACAGCAGCGCACGGCCGCGGCGCGCAGGCTCTTTGATCCGGTCACCAGGCGAACCGGCAAAGACGTCATCACGCGAGACCTCGCGCGAGCGAGGAGCGACGCCCGGGCAGCCCACGTCCGAACGATCCAGTTGGCTCGACTGACGAGTCTCGGGCTGCTGCCCAAGCTGATGGGATGCGCGATCTACGCGAGTGATCTCCAGCGCCTGAAGACCCTGACTCAAACACGGAGGCTTGCAGTCCTGGCCATTGTGACCAGCGCCGACGGAGGCAGCAGGAAGATCTATGTCGTCTCGAACCGTGACGGCCTGTTCCTGCTGCCTTGATGAGGCGGCGCTCCAAGGCGAAGACAATCGCCCGGAATCAGCTGCGCAGCGGTTCCACCACTCGCATGATGGTCGCGGGCAATCGTGCCAACCTGGCGGACGTCCGGCGCCACCCGCGGCTTCTCACGAGGAACGGCGGCGGTGCGGTGGGGTCCTCACGGACCCCCCGCCGCGTCCCTCCGGGCGGCGCGCCTGCGTCACACCTGCCCGCCGCACTTGAGGCCGGCCTCGAGCATCTGCCTGACGCACTCCGGCTTGGCCTTGTCAATCACGACGCCCGAGCCGAGGATGAAGCCGCACGTAGTCGTCCATGATCTGCGCCGTGCCGGTGGTGCGCAGAGCACCCGGCACGTTGCCGCCGAACGCCTGGAACCCGCCGAAGCGTCGCTTGACGTCGCTCATGTTGGTGGCGTCGAACATCCAGATCATCTTACCGCCGGGATCTCGTCGTCGCGGATCGCCTCCAGGCGCTCGTTCTAGGCACTCTCGGCGAAGCACAGCGGGACGAGACCTGACGCCCACATTGCCGGATCGCTGCGCCGGATCGTGTCGGTCAGCCGCGGCTCGGGAGGGCTCACGGCATCCTTGCGTCGACTCGCGCCACGAGGGAACTTTCTAGCGCCCGCAGAGCCTCTATTGCGTGTCGACTACGAGAACTACCGCAACTGGTGAGGAGGGCTCCCGTGCGTTCATTGATTGTGCGTCATTCGGCAGCCGTGACGCTCTTCGTCGCCCTAGCGATCATCGGCTTCGCCGTCGCTCAGGCGAGCAGCCGGGCTGCGGCCGGCGCGGCGGCGGACCGTGCCCTGCCTGACTGGGCGCTGAAGATCGCGCTGGCCGTGGCGGCCGCGGACGGCGACGCCGCGCCCGACAGCGTGCACTACGCGGTGACGACGCCGGCGCGCATCGCAGCGGTCGCCGATGAGAAGAGCATCGACACCGAGATGCAGCTTCTCGCGGTGCTCATGCGCGGCCACTTCGTGCTCAACACCGCACACCTTCCAGCCGACGTCGAGCCTCCTGACGCCGAGTGGATCTTGCTCGTTCTTGACCCGCGTGACCAGACGGTCGCCGGCATGGCTGCCGCTAAAGGTGAGCCAGACGCTTCGGCTCTAGGCCCTCTCGTCGACGTCACGGTGGAGGCTCAGTGATGCGGCGCGCAGCACACCCAGGGCTGATTGAAGGCCGGAGGGATATCGGAATCCGGCTGTGTCAGTGACGCAGGATGCAAGGTGATCGAGTCTGACGAAAGGAGGACGAATGCGACGCTTCACACTTCTGTTCGCGCTTGCTCTATTCGTACTTGCCTTGGGGTCCGCAGCGGCATATGCGGCCGCCGCCGGGTCCACCTCCAGCCCCCCGACGAAGGCTGACGCGCTTGAGGCGGCTACTCAGTACATTCAACTGCGCGCCAACTCTGCCCTTGAGGGTGGCAATCCATATGCACTCGAGGCGGCGTTCTCCACGAGCCAGGGTGTAACCGAGGCGTACATCGCCAAGGGCTTCCGCGTGTTCCATGAGCAGATGGGGGACTTCCCGACGTCCAACAAGGTCGTAATCCAGGATGCCTCGGTCGAACTCAAGGGCGGGCTGCGAGCTGTGGTCCAGGTGACTGCGCAGATCATGACGGGGTTCTCCCCGAATAGTCAGCGCTCGTGCGATGAAGGGGTTGTCATCACCCATACCATCGACCTCAACGTGTCACCAGATGGCACCTACTCAGTAGTGTCCGACGCTTATCCGGCCGAAGGTACAACGGCCTATCTGACGGCCGCGAGGGCTCCCGATGGCCTAGTAGAGGCGGCTCGGACGACAGAGCAGAGCGAGGTAGATGCGTCGATCGCAGCCCAAGCTCTCTCTGCGGCCGTGCAGGGCCCCGCCACGGCTGTCGTCGTCAGCCCCGCTGCGGGAGTGACCCCCAACTACATCGACAAGATCACGTACGACCGTGTCGCCGCCGTGGCCTATGCACATGACTGGTGGAATAGCCGCAACAGCTACTACAACAACTACGGCCAGGATGACTGCGCGAACTTCGTGTCGCAGTGCACGTTCACCGGCGGAATGGGGAAGTTTGGGGTCGATTCCAATCCCGAGTCCCACCAGTGGTGGTTCCATCATTCGACGATGACCCAGTCTACAAGCTGGACTTGGTGTCCAACTCAGGTGGATGCCTGGCGTTGGCAGCAGCCGAACAAGAGTCCTGCCCGGTACGTCGTCACGCTCGCCACGAGCAAGCCCAGCGGCTACTCCAAGGGCGACGTTGCGTGGAAGATCAACGGCGGCACTGAGTCCCACGCCTTGATCTGTACGGGCTTCAGCGGCTCGACGCCGCTGTTCAGTTGCCATTCCAGTAACCACTGGAATGACCCACTCTCGACCTGGGCGGGCACCAACGAGTATGGAGTCGTGGCAGACATGTGGACCATCAACTAGCTACTAGTTGGCGCGCTGTTTGCTGAATTGGGGCTGTAGCTCACGCGGGCTCTCGCGGGACACGCTGGTTCGACCGCGAGAGCCCGCTACCAGTCCGCACGCGATTGAGAGGTTGGACGGCGGGCCTGTCCACCGCGAAACCAGCGCTGTCGTTGTGATCCTCAGGCGATGCGGAGGGCACTGGGGCGGCCGAGCAGACGGACCGCCGGCGCGCCGTCGCTGACTAAGGCACTCGCTTGAGGTCGACGATGGGCTTGCAGGCACCGCATATCGCAGAGCTCACATGGGGTTGGGCGCGCCGGTCTCCGCCGCGCCATGGCCCGTGATCAGCCACTGGCCAGAGTCGTCGCGGCGCAGCAGCCAGAGCCCGCTCAACGTTCCACCGCCCACGTTGAGCAGGTCTTGCGGACCTGTGATCCTCACCGCGACGCTTGTCTGGTTCGGGTCGGCAATCGCCCGTTCGGACAGCGGATTGTAGCCCCACACCGATGCCAGTCGCAGGCGCCAGGCTCCATTCGGATGCTGGAACGTTGACGGCTGCAGACCCAGTCCGTCGGCGAACAGGCTGCCGGTCTCGGCGAATCGGCGCTCGTTGAGAAGCGTCACGAGTTGCTCGAACGTGGTCCGGATGCCCGCCGAAACGGCGAAGAGCTGTCGCGACGCGGCGTTGATGCGACGCCGCTCACCGAGCCACACTGCGGCTGGTGCGCCGCCTCTCTTCAGCTCGTGGGGGATCTCCGGGTCGAGAGAGAAGTCGTCGCGGATCAACCACCGGCCTCCCGTCTTCACGAGTTGCAGACGATGCGGGGCGCCTCCCGTGGAGACTCCCCACGACTCTCCGGACTTGCCGCCGACGCTCCCCCACTGCAGACGGCCGGAGGCATCGGTCCAGACCTGATACTCCACGGCCGGCCACACGACCACCGTGGCGTGCGTTCCCGCATTGTCCACGGTGAGATCGCGCACGGCGGCGGCAGACGCGCGGGCCGGATCGATCGCAGGGCTGCCATCGGCTCCTGTGGCCAGGTCGCCGGGTGTGCCCAGCGCGACGTAGCGCGCGCGCGCCACCGCTGCCGAGCCAGGCGGGAAGAATCGGGCGAGATCGCTGCGACCGCGTACCCCGGCGGCACCCGGCGTGTGGGCCGAGACCTGGGTCGCGTAGTAGTCTCGAACGAGCCGTGAGATCTCGGGATGCCGGGAGAGCAGTCGCTCGGCGGGTGTAGTCGCCGACAGACCGCTGCCGCCATCCAGCGCCACCAGGTGAGCCTTGGTCGCCAACTCCTTGGAGAGCTGACCGAGCAACGCGCTGCGGAGTTGGTCGTCCTGGCTCTTCAGCGCTGTGAGCCTGGAACCTAGTGGCAGATGAAGGGCCGAGGCAGCGCCGGGCACAGACACCGCGACGACCACGAGCGCCACGAATGCGGCCAGTGCAGTCGCGCCAATGGCCCAACGAGGCACTCCGAACAGGCGGCTACTCAGTCCCGTTCGGGAGGCGCGCGAGGCCCGAGTCGAGGCGTGGGACTCCTCCGCTATCTGGAGCCAGAGATCGGCGAAGAAGTCAGAGTCGTAGTCCGGGGTATCCAGTCGCGCCAGGTGATGAGCGATCTCCCTGTCTCTTGGCTGCTCCATCTCAGGACACCTCCTCTGTTGACGCGAGGCCGAGGGCGACTCGCAGTTCGGTCCGGCCGTGCGAGAGCCGCGACGCGACAGTGCCGGACGGCACGCCGAGCATCTCGCTCACCGCCTTGTAGCTGAACCCGTGACCGTCAACGAGCAGCACGACGACCCGCTGCTCGAGGGGCAGGTGGGCCATCGCCGTGGCGATGTCTTGACGGAGAGCGACGATATCGGCCGGATCAGGGGTCGACAGATCTTCGTCGTGGAATGCCATCGGTGCGTTCCTACGCCGTGACAGATGCCTCAGACAGGTCGTGTAGACGATGCGATAGAGCCAAGTCTCGACTGCCGCTTCCTTGCGAAACGCCGGCAGACCGCGGTACGCCGCCAGGTAGGCATCCTGCATCGCATCCTGCATCGCCTCACGGTCCTGCAGCATCCTGTAGGCAAGAGCGCGAAGCTGGGCGTCATGCTGCGCGATCAGACCGGCAAATACCTGAGGGCCGATCCCTCGCGCCGCCGGCGTGAGTTCGTTGCCGGAATCGCCGTGGATCGCCCGCTCGACCTTGGTCATATCGCCTCCCCTCCAGTTCGCGAGCGCACTCGCCATCCCGTCACGTCCCACTTCCCCACTGCCATCTCTATCTTAGAGTCACGGCAAGCCGGGAATGTTCACGTGAGCTTCCAGCGGTTCCTAGTGGTTTCGGTCTGGAGAGCGCGACAACCATGGTGCGACCGGCTGAGGGATCGCGTCTCGCTGCCAACATGCCGACAAGACGTCTCGTCACGGCGAAGCATGGCCTGACACAGCGCGTCATCGCGGCTCGCCAGAACCTTGGACCGTGCAGCTCCTTCGCGCACCGGAGGCCACGGACCGTCACCGCCGACTGACGTCTGCAAAACCTCCATCACCTTTGCTGCACCGGCATTCATGCCACGCAGGGCGGGTACCGATAGCAGTCGAAGAGAGCGGGGTGCCGGCCGTCGAGCGAAGGAGGGGAGCTTGGGCAGCCAAGACGCGTCAGGGAGCGGGACGGTCGTCGAGCGCGTGTTCCTGGCGAACACCGACACCATCCCGGAGGTCATCGCCTTCATCGCCGGACAGGCGAAGGCGTGGGGGTTGCACCCGCAGAGGCTCATGCAACTGGAGCTCGCCGTCGAGGAGGCCGTGGTCAACATCTGCCTCTACGCCTACGAGGTGCCGCCGGGTGAACTGATCGTGCGCGTCGATTCGGGGGAGGAGCGCTTCGTCGTCGACCTGGTCGACGAGGGCGTGCCCTTCGACCCGCTCGGCGTGGAGGAGCCCGACCTGATCGCGCCCGTCGGCGAGCGGCAGGTGGGAGGGCTCGGCATCTTCCTCGTGCGCCGGGTCATGGACGAGGTCGCCTACCGCCGCGACGGCAGCAGCAACATCCTCAGGCTCGTCATCAAGCGTACGTGAGGCGTGCGGTCCTGATCCTGGCGGCGGTGCTCTGCGCCGCCGCCGCCCTGGGCGCCGGACTGTGGTCCGGCGCGCACAAGGCGGACGCCGCCGTCCCGACCAGCCGCGTCCGCCTCGTCCTGCAGTGGTCGCCGCAGGCCCAGTTCGCCGGGTACTACCTCGCGCTCGAGAAGGGCTTCTACCGGCAGCAGGGGCTCGACGTCGAGATCATCCCGGGTGGCCCGGCCGTCGATTCGCTCGCGTATCTGCAGGGCGGCAAGGCCGAGTTCGCGACCGCGTTCCTGACCGGGGCCGTCACCGCGGCCGCGGACGGTGCGCGCATCGTGGACGTGTGCCAGGTGGTCAACCGCTCCAACCTGCTGCTGGTGGCGCACCGCAAGACCGTCAAGGACCGCGACGACCTCGACGGAGCTCGTGTGACCCTGTGGGGCTCGAGCTTCCGCGCCGCCTACCTCGGCTACTTCCAGACGGCGGGCGTGAAGCCCACGATCCTGCCGCAGTTCTTCAGCGTGAACCTGTTCCTGACCGGCGGCGCCGACGCCTGCGCGGCCATGAGCTACAACGAGTACGAGACCATCATCCAGTCGGGGGTCGACCCCGGGGATCTCACCGTCTTCTCGTTGCGCGACAACGGGTTCGGGTTCCCCGAGGACGGCGTGTACACGACGAGCGCGACAGCGCGCGACGACCCCGACCTCTGCCGGGCCTTTGCGCAGGCATCCCTGCAGGGCTGGGCGTACTGCCGTGCACACCCGTCCGAGGCCGTGGACACCGTCATGAAGCACGCGCACGAAGCGCACGTGCCCACCAACGCCGTGCACCAGCGCTGGATGCTGGAGCACATCCTCGCCTCCATCTACCCCGGCAAGGCCGACGCGTGGAAGCCGGGTGTGCTCGCGCGCGCGGACTACGAGCGCACGCGCGCCGTGATGGTCGGGCAGGGGCTGATCACGTCGGCGCCCTCCTACGGGCGCTTCGTCGGGCAGGGCGCGCGCAGTGCTCCGTAGTCTCCCCATCGCCTGGCGCCTCACGGTGCTGGTCCTGCTCGGAGCGGGGATCGTGCTGGGCGTCGTGAGCCTGGTCTCGTACACGTCGGCCCGCGACCTGCTGGAGAAGCAGAAGCAGGCCGAGTTCGCCGCCGCCACGGCGGCCACCGCCAACCGCATCGACGTGGTGGGCCGCGCGGTGGAGAAGATCACCGAGGGGCTCGCCGTCACGGTCGACGACACCGAGCCCGCGCCCGCCCGGCGCGGGCCATGCTGCGGCGGACGGTGCAGGACAACGACGAGCTCTACGCGGCCGCCATCGGCTACGATCCGGCCGCTCTACGACAACTTCGCGCCCTACGCCTACGACTCGGCCGGCCAGTACGCCGGCAGCTCGCTGCGAGTCCGCCTCCGCCGCGGACCGCGTCGCCGTCACCGACCTCGGCAAGGGCGGCCAGGCGTACGACGTCGGCGACTGGTACCAGTTGCCGTTCCAGACGGGCCACTCCATCTGGACCGAGCCCTACTACCAGGAGGGCGGCGGCGACGTCGTGCTCGCCACCTACGCGGTGCCGGTGCACCTGCGCGACGACAAGACGCCCGTGTCCGCCGTCGTCACGGGCGACATCTCACTGTTCTGGCTGCGGCGCCTGCTGCAGGACATCGATGTGGGCGACGGCGGGTACGCGTTCCTGATCAGCAGGAACGGCACGTTCATCGCCCACCCCGACCCCAGCTTCATCATGAACGAGTCCATCTTCAGCGTGGCCGCCGCGCGCCGCGACACGCAGCTGCGCGCGATCGGCCGGAAGATGACGGCCGGCGGCTCCGGCTACGTCCTGTTCGACGGCCTCCGCTCCATGAAGGCGGACGGGGCCTCCTGGCTGGCGTACCGCCCCGTCTCCTCCACCGGCTGGTCGCTCGGCCTCGTGGTCTCCGACAGCGCGATCAGCGCCGACGTGGTGGCCCTGAACCGCATCCAGTGGGGCATCGCGCTGGTCGGCATCGCCGCGCTGCTCGTGATCACGCTGCTCATCGCCGGGACCATCACGCGGCCCATCCGCGGCCTCGACGCCGCCACGCACACGCTGGCGTCCGGGGACCTCGCCGCGCCTCTGCCGAAGGCCAGGGGGCGCGACGAGATCGCCCGGTTGACCACCTCGTTCGGGCAGATGCGCGACGACCTGGAGCGGCACATCGACGAGCTGCGCGAGTCGACGGCGGTGCAGGAGCGCATGCACAGCGAGCTGCGCATCGCCGCCGGCATCCAGATGGACCTGGTGCCGCGCACGTTCCCGCCGTTCCCGGAGCGGCACGACCTGGACCTCTTCGCCACGCTCGTGCCGGCGCGTGAAGTGGGCGGCGACTTCTACGACTTCGTCGAGCTCGACGGCGACCGGCTGTGCATGGCCATCGCCGACGTCTCCGGCAAGGGCGTGCCCGCCGCCCTCCTGATGGCCGTGGGCCGGTCGTTCCTGCGCTCGTTCCTGCGTGAGGGCGGCAGCCCGGCCGAGGTCGTCAGGGCGCTGAACGAGGAGATCGCGGCAGAGAACGAGGCGAGCATGTTCATCACCATGTTCCTCGCCATGGCCGACATGCACACCGGCGAGGTCCGCTACGCCAGCGCCGGCCACAACCCGCCGTTCCACGTGACGGCGGACGGCGCCGCGACCCAGGTGCCGCGCGTGCGCGGCGTCGCCCTCGGCGCGCGAGCGGGCATGGTCTACGACGAGGGCACGCTGAACATGGCGCCCGGCGACGTGCTGTTCCTGTACACGGACGGCGTGAGCGAGGCCATGGACGCGGACAACGTCATGTTCACGGAGCCGCGCATCGGCGAGGAGCTCGCGACGGCGGTCGCCGGCGGCGCTTCGTGCGAGTCGGTGGTGCAGCACATGCTGGCCGCCGTGCGCTCGCACGCCGACGGCGTGGAGCAGTTCGACGACGTCACCATGCTGGCGTTCCGCTACCTCGGAACGGAAGAATAGGATAGGCACCGCCGCGGCTCCCGCCGCGGCCGAAAGGAAGGGGAGCCATGGAGGTCGAGACCGTCGGAGAAGTGACCCTCGTCACCCTGCCCGCCAGGGTCGACACGACCAGCGCGGGCGAGGTCGAGGCGGAGTTCAAAGGGATGCTCGACGAGGGCGCCCGCAAGCTCGTCGCCGATTTCTCCGCCAACGAGTACGTCTCCAGCGCCGGGCTGCGCGTGTTCCTGAGCGTGCTCAAGTCGCTGGAGAAGGACGGCGGCAAGATGGTGCTGTGCTCCATGCAGCCCTTCGTCGCCGACGTCTTCGAGATCTCGGGCTTCTCCGGGCTCTTCACCATCGTGGCGTCGCGGGAAGAGGCCGTAGCCGCCTTCTGAGCCCGGCCGGGCGTCACACGGTGCGGCGGAACCCGAGCAGGGTGACGTCGTCGTACTGCTCGGCGCCGGCTGCGAACGCGTCCACCGACTCGCGCACCGCCGCTGATCAGGCGCTCGGCGCCGCCGGCGGCGCCCGTCTCGACGAGCACGCGCTCGAGACGCTCGGTACCGTACATCCGCTGCTTCGGCGTCCATCGCCTCGGACACGCCGTCGGTGTACAGCAGCAGCGCGTCGTCGGGGTCGAGGTGCAGGCTCGCTACGCCGAACTGCGCGGCCTCCGCGACGCCCAGCCCGGGGCCCGGCGTGCGCGCCGCCGTCTCTACGCCGCCGGCCGCGCGCACCACGCACGGCGGCGGGTGCCCGCCGGTCGAGTAGGTGAGCTCGCCGGTGCTCACGCGGTAGACGCCGTAGAACAGCGTGACGAACATCGCCGCGTCGTTGCCCTTGCAGAGCGCGGCGTTGACGAGCGAGAGCACCTGGCCGGGGTCGGACGTCTGCCCTCCGGCGGCGCGCAGCAAGGTGATCGTCACGGCCATGAAGAACGAGGCCGGCACGCCTTTGCCGGCCACGTCGCCGACGGCTATGCACAGGTGGTCGTCGTCGAACAGGAAGAAGTCGTAGAGGTCGCCGCCCACCTCGCGCGCCGGCTCGAGGATGGCGTGCAGGTCGAACTCCTCGCGCTCGGGGAACGGCGGGAACAGCGTGGGCACGATGGACCGCTGGATGTCGCGGGCGACGTTCAGCTCGCCCTCGATGCGCTCCTTCTGCGCCATGGTCGCGCGCTCGCGCGCCTCGTTGTGGACGATGAACACGAACAGCCCCATGCCGGCGGCGTTGACGAGGATCATCGGCAGCATCACCTGCCGCACGAGAGCCACGGCGTCGTCGAACGGCCTGGCCATCAGCAGGTTGAGCCCCATGAGCACCGACTCGGTGAAGACCGCCAGCAGCATGGCCGCCCACACCGGGGCGACGCGGCGCTTGTAGAGCAGGAAGACGGCGCCGCCGGCAATGCCCGCGGTGACGGCGCCGAGTGCGGACGGCACCGCCGTCCAGCCGCCCATGGCGAGGCGCTGCAGGCCGCCGATGAGGCCGGCGCCGATGCCGACCACCGGCCCGCCGATGAGACCTCCCAGGGCGGGCCCGAGGTCGCGCGTGTTGGCGATCGCCCCGTTCACGTCCACGCCGGAGATCGTGCCCCACACCGAGAAGGCGCCGAAGATGAGCACGAGCAGCAGGCGCCCTTGCCGTCCCAGGCGGTCGTCCAGCACCTGCCGGTAGAGCCTGGTGCGCGTGAACAGGTAGGCGACCACGATGACGACCGCCATGCTCTTGACGAGGTTGACGATGAGGTCGAGCTGCACGGGGTGCTCAGCGCTGGGTGCGGTCGTTGCCGCGGATGTACGCGAGCAGGTCGCGCGTGGCCGGCTCCTCGACCTGCATGGCGTCGTAGTCCACGAGCACGCCGTTGAAGTACGTGAGCAGCAGCCAGTCGCCGGAGCGGCCGCCGGGCAGGATGCCGGTGAACAGGAACCCGGCGTCCTCGAGGGCCTCCGCCACCCGCCCGGTACCGGCCGCGCTCAGGTCGAGGTACACGTTGACCACGGCGACGTTGTCGCGCAGCTGCCGCAGCACCTCGCCGCGGATGTGCTGCGCGAGGTCGCGGCCGTACACCGGGATCCGCACCGTCGCGACCGCCCGTTTGGGGTTGACGCTCACGTTCAGCACCGGCTCGCCCTTGTGCGAGACGCGGGACCGCAGGGCGAAGTCGACCTTGACCCCCAACCGCTCGTAGATGCCGGCGATGGCGTCGCGGTGCCGCCGCGGGGCGTACACGCGCGTGACCGGAGGTTGGGTCAGGTACTTGAACCCGAGGATGACCGAGCGCCGCGCGCTTGCTTCGCCGGCGATGCCCTCGAAGGCCATCGTCGCCGGCGAGTAGGCCAGCAGGAACCCGGTGTCCACGAAGCCGAGGCGGTGGCAGAACTTCTGCGTGAACGTGTGGACCGTGACCTCCTCGATGAAGAGGCCGTGCAGGCCGCGGTCCCGCGCCTCGCCGTCGAGGTGCTCGCCCAGCCGCGGGCGACGGACTGGCCCCTGAACTTGGCCTTGGTGGCCACCACGGCGAGGTCGGCCACCTCGTGCGAGTCCTCCGGGAACACCAGCGCCGCGTGCCCGGCGACCTCGCCGTCGGGCGCGCTGGCCACCGCGGAGACCATGTCGCCGCTCTCGTTGAGCGCCACGACCCGGTCCGGGTAGTACAGGTGCTCGTTGACGTAGGTGTACCGGTACGCGTCGTAGATGCAGCGGCACACCTCGATGGCCTGCTCCCGGCGCAGCGGGCCGATCTCGAGCTCCGCCCGCTCCGCGGGGTGCACGACCTCTCCCTCGGCCATGGCTTCTTCTTCTGCGGGCGGCGCCGTGGCGACGGTGTCGGCCGGCAGGTACTTGACGATGACGGTCTCTTTGCCGCGGCTGCCGAGGTTGTGGAACTCGACCGCGTCGGCGAACCGCTGGATGAGGAAGCTGCCGAGCCCGGCGCCGCTCTGGGAGGCGAGCGAGGCCTCGGGATCGTAGGACGGGGCGAGGGAGGGGTCCCACGGCAGGCCCTCGTCGTGCACCGTGATCTGGATCCCGGCGGGCACGCGCTCGCACACCACGTCGAAGCTCCCGCTCTCGTCGCCGCCGAACGCGCCGTCGATCACGTTGGTGGCCGCCTCCTCCATGACCAGGTCGAGGCGGCCCAGCTCCTCAGGCGGGAACCCGGTCTCGCGCGCGTACTCGCGCACGAACCCCTGCACCAGGGGCAGGAAGGCGGGCGAGCTCGGCACGGTGAGCGCGCAGCGGCGCGCGTCCGTGCCCGGCCCGTGCTCGGTCATGCGGATCCCTCCTGAGTGTGTCCCCGTAGCCCCATCTTCTGCATGGTATCGGCGCACCGGTCGCCTTGCTCCACGTCCCGCCGCACCATACCCTAATCGGGTAGAGTATCCCGGTCGTGGATGCCGCACCCGACAGAGGGGGCGCGGGGAACGAGCCGCGTGAGAGCAGCGGTCGGCGCGATCCATCCCCGCGCGCGGACGTGATCCCATACCCTGCCCGGTGAGCGCGCCGGTGACCCCGGCGCGACTCCGTGAAGGGAGACCGGTGGACGACAGGACCGATAGAGAAGACGGACCGCTGCAGGTGCGGAGCGCGGCGACGGTCGGCCGCGCCGCTCCCAGCCTGGCTCTCGTCATGCTGGCCGACGCGGCCGTGGTCTGGGCCGCCTGGGCCGGCGGGTGGTCGGTGCTGGCCGTCGTCGTCGCCTGCGTCATCGACGGCCTGGCCGACGGCCTCTTCGCCTGGGTCCGCGCTCGCGCCTCGTTCGCCGCCGGCTCGGCCACCGACACGCGCGACCAGGTGCTGGTGCGTGAGTTCATCAAGACCTATCTCATGGTGGTCGGCGCGCAGGCCGTCATCGCCTACATGGTCTTCAGCGGCATGCTGCTCAAGCCGGGCGGCAAGGCTCCGGTGCAGCCCGGCGCGCCGTTCGCGACCTGGCAGTTCTGGGCCGTCGTCGGCGGGCTGGTCGCCGCCCGCGTGTTCCTGTTCTGGTGGGATTTCGTGCGCGGCGGCGAGGCGCACGTGATCCCGCCGGAGGCCACGGTCGCGGAGCCGCTCCGCCGCCTCTTCGTGCTGCAGTTCGGCATCCTTGCCGGCGGCCTCGTCGTGTACTGGTTGTTCGACTCGGCCCTCGCGGGACTCGTCGTGCTGCTGCTGGCCAAGACGGCCGCGGACCTCGTGCTGGCCGTCTTCGAGCGCCTGCGCGCGGCGCGCATCGCCGCGGCCGTGCAGGCCGGCGCCGCGCCGCGCGGCTCCGGTCTCAGCGGGCCGCAGAAGCGCGCCCCGCGGGGCGGCCGCAAGCGCCGCCGATGACCTGCCGCGCTCAGCTGCGCAAGGCCCGAGATCGCGGCGCCGGTTCTTGCCTCTGCAGCCCTGGGTGCTCTATGGTATCGGCATACCACCATGCGATATGCGGGGCGGCCACTCTCCGTCGCGACAGCGTGTCCAGCGCCGGCCGGCGCTCTTGACATCAGGTCCGCGCGGCGTGATTGCTCCGCCGGTCTTCGTGGGTCTACGATTTGTCGGACCGTGGGAGCCATGCACGCCCTGCCGGGGCGTTGCTCGATCTGCGAGGGGGTGCGGGGCGTGAGTGCACAAGAGCGCGAGACGGCCAACGTCGGTGCAGGGCTGTGGAAGGGCGTCGGCATGTGGGCCTGGATCCTCTTCCGGATCAGCGGGCTCGTCCTCGCCGCCTACCTGTTCGTCCACATCTGGGTCATCTCGCAGGGCCGGGTCTCGGGGGCGTCCACGCTGAACAGCTTCTTCTCCACGTTCGACAAGCCGTTCCTGGTGTTCCTCGACTCGGTGCTCGTGGCCGCTGTGCTGTACCACGCGCTCAACGGCGTGCGCATCCTGCTCATGGATCTGGGCATCGGCATCACGCGTCATAAGGCCGTCTTCTGGATCTGCATGCTGATCGCCGCTGCGGCGGTGTGGGGGTTCGCCTACAAGGCCATCCCCTTCATCTTCTAGGGAGGGGAACGTGAGGACCGAGACACTCGATCGCAGCCGCGGCGGCATGTGGCCGTGGCTTGGCCAGCGGGTCACCGCCGCCGTCATCCTCGTCACCATCATGGTCCACCTGGTGCTGACGCACTACGTGGCCATCGGACAGCTCAGCTACGACAACATCGGCGAGCGGCTGGCCATCACGGCCGTGCTTGTCAACGACATCCTGCTGCTGCTCGCCGTCGTCTACCACGCACTCAACGGCGTGCGCATGGTCGTGCTCGACTACTGGTTCGAAGGGGCCGGCGCACGCCACGGGCTGGCCGCGTTCCTCTGGATCGTCGGCGTCGTCGCCGTCGTCTACGGCACCTGGGCCCTCTGGGTCTGGGTGAGCTGAGGAGGAGCGGATGCCACACCATCAGCTCATCGTGGTCGGCGGCGGGCTCGCGGGGCTCCGCGCCGCCGTGGAGGCCAAGGCGGCCGGCCTGGACGTGGCCGTTCTCAGCCAGGTCCACCCCGGTCGCAGCCACTCCAGCGCCGCGCAGGGCGGCATCAACGCGGCGCTCGCCAACCACCCGGACGCCCACGACGACACGCCCGAGAAGCACGCCTTCGACACCGTCAAGGGCTCCGACTACCTCGCCGACCAGGACGCCGCCATCCAGATGACCAAGGACGCCCCCGGCGTCATCTTCGAGATGGACCACTGGGGCTGCCCGTTCAGCCGCCTCGACGACGGGCGTATCGCCCAGCGGCCGTTCGGCGGCGCCGGGTATCCGCGCACCTGCTACGGCGCCGACAAGACCGGCCACTACCTGCTGCACACGCTGGTCGAGCGCGCTTACGAGCGCCGGGTCAAGATGTACATCGAGGTGTTCGTCACCTCTCTGATCGTCGACGACGGGCGCTGCCGCGGCGTCGTCGCCTACGACATGATCAAAGGCGGGTTCCACGCGTTCACGGCCGACGCCGTGGTCATGGCCACGGGCGGCGCCGGCCGCATCTACGGCAACTCCACCAACGCCATCATCAGCACCGGCGCCGGCGCGGCCATGGCCTATCAGGCCGGCGTGCCCGCGGAGGACATGGAGTTCATCCAGTTCCACCCCACGGGCCTGCTCACCACGCACATCCTCATGAGCGAGGCGTGCCGCGGCGAGGGGGGCTACCTCGTCAACGGCGAGGGCGAGCGCTTCATGGCCAAGTACGCGCCCAAGGCCATGGAGCTCGCTCCGCGCGACATCACCGCCCGCTCCATCACCACCGAGATCAACGAGGGCCGCGGCATCGGCGGCGGCGACTACGTGAACCTCGACCTGCGGCACCTCGGCGCCGAGAAGATCCTGGAGCGCCTGCCCGGCATCCGCGACATCGCCATCCACTTCCAGGGCGTGGATCCCATCGAGGAGCCCATCCCGATCAAGCCGGTGCAGCACTACACCATGGGCGGCATCGACACCGACGTGGACGGGCGCACCGCGCTCCCGGGCTTCTACGCCGCCGGCGAGTGCGCCTGCGTGAGCGTCCACGGCGCCAACCGCCTCGGCGGCAACTCGCTGCTCGAGACCGTCGTCTTCGGACGCCGCGCCGGCATGGCCGTCGTGGCCGACCTCGAAGGCGCCGCGCCGGCGGGCGATGCCGCGGCCACCGGCGCCGGCGCCGTCGCGGCCATGGAGTCGCGCGTCGGCGAGCTCGTCTCTCGCGGCAAGGCCGGCGCCGACCCCTATGCCATCCGCGCCGAGATGATCGCCACCACGCGCGACTACTTCGGCGTGTTCCGCGAGGACTCGGTCATGCGCACCGGGCTCGAGATCCTGCGCCGCCTCAAGGAGCGCTGCGGCCAGATCGGGCTGCGCAACGCCGGCGGCGTGTTCAACCTCGACCTCATGCGCACGCTCGAGCTCGAGGGCATGGTCGACCTCAGTCTCTGCATCGCCGAGGGCGCGCTCGCGCGCACCGAGTCGCGCGGCTCGCACTCGCGCACCGACCATCCGGCACGGGACGACGAGAAGTGGCTCGTGCACACCCTCGCTTATCACACCCCCGAGGGCCCGCGGCTCGAGTACAGGCCCGTCACCCTCGGTCCCTTCGAGCCACAGGAGCGGAAGTACTGATGCGGACCGTCACTTTCCACATCAAGCGCTACGACCCGGCCCGCGACGAGAAGGGTTCCTCGCGCGTCCAGGCGTTCGAGATCCCCTACGAGACCAGCCTCACGGTGCTCGAGGGCCTCTTCTACATCCAGGAGGAGCTGGACGGGTCGCTCGCGTTCCGGTACTGCTGCCGCGCGTCCATCTGCGGGTCGTGCGCCATGTACATCAACGGCCGGTACCGTCTGGCCTGCCAGACCAACGTCTTGCACCTGCACACCGACGAGGTCCACATCGAGCCGCTGCCGCACATGCCGCTGGTCAAGGACCTGGTCTGCGATATGGACGACTTCTTCGCCAAGTACGAGTACATCGAGCCGTGGCTCATCCGCAACAGCCAGGAGCCGGCGAAGGAGATCCTGCAAGCGCCGGCCGACCGCCACAAGCTCAACATGCCCATCGACTGCATCCTCTGCGGCGCCTGCTACAGCAGCTGCCCGTCGGTGTGGTCCGAGGACAACTACCTGGGCCCGGCGGCGCTGCTCAAGGCGTACCGGTTCGAGGTCGACTCCCGCGACGAGGCCAGAAAAGAACGTCTGCCGAAGTGGGACAACGAGCGCGGGGCGTACCGCTGTCACACCATCACGAACTGCATCGAGGCGTGCCCGAAGGAGCTGAACCCTACGGAGGGCATCCAGTGGCTCAAGATGGCGGCCGTGCGCCGCAGGCTCTTCGGCCGCGCCAAGTGACGCGCCGCGCCGTCGCGTGAGCGGGCGCGGCGGCGGTCAGCGGAGGCCGTCGAGGGTGGCGACGAGCACCCCGATCACGGTGACCACGGCGGCGAGCGTCAGGCGCAAGCCCGGACGCTCCCGCAGGAAGACCACGCCGAAGACGATGGAGAAGACCGGCGTCGTCGCCATGATCAGCATCGCGAGCACCGGCCCCAGCGCGACGATGGTGAGGTAGAAGAGCACGCTCACCATCGCCTCGAGCAGGCCGGCGAGCATGATGAGCCAGAAGGCCTTGCGGCGCGCCGCCGGCGTCAGCGGGTGCGCCGCCAGCGCCGTCCGGCGCCACAGCAGGATCGCTCCAAGCATGACCGCGCCGCACACCTGGCTGAGGATCATCATGGTCGCCGTTACGCGGCCATAGGCGCCGG
Organism: uncultured Thermoleophilia bacterium; assembly: GCA_963775255.1. Classification (GTDB taxonomy): domain Bacteria; phylum Actinomycetota; class Thermoleophilia; order UBA2241; family UBA2241; genus CAIXSE01. Next base: position 24,921 of record CAVZIA010000018.1, read on the forward strand.
CGGCCAGGTCGATGAGCACCGGGCCGAGGCCCCAGCCGGCGGCCGTGAGCACGGCGAGGCCGATCAGCCTCACCTTCGCGCCGGCCGCGGCGTCGCGACCGCCGGCCGCGCCGTTGGGAGCCTCCGCCGCGGAGCCGGCGGCGCCGGCAGGGGCGGGGCCCGGCTCGTCCGGCAGCACCTCGCCGTGCGCGGCGCCCGCCAGCGCCGCCGCGCCGGTGAGTTCCGCGCCGGGAACATCTTCGCCGTCGTCCATCCAGCGCGAGATGAGGACGACGCCGGCCATCGTCAGCGCCATGCCGGCGATGGTCGTCGCCCCGAAGGCCGTGCCGACGATGACCCAGGCGAAGAACGCCGTCCAGATCGGGTCGGTGCTGGTGATGGGCGCGATGACCGCCACCCGTTCGCCGCGCAGCGCGAAGTAGTACGCGTTGAACGCTACGACCCACGTGCCCACGGCCGCCAGAGCGATCCAGCCGGCGGCCGCGGCGTTGATGCCGAATCCGTTGCTCCAGAGGTGGAACACCGTGAGCGGGACGGTGATGGCCAGCAGCCCGCCGACGGCCACCAGGCGGATGAAAAAGTTGACCGCGACCGGCGTCACAGACTCAAGGATCTTCTTGTTGACGACGACCACCAGCGCCCACAGCGCGGTCATGACGAAGGCGGCGACGATCCAGAGTGCGTACGTGCTCGTGGTGGCTCCCCCCGGGCTCACGGCCAGTCTATCGTCCTCGCAGGTATACTTCCGACAACGAAGGCATCCCTGCGCGCGGCGCAGAGTGGAGGGCACATGAAGACGTCTGTGGGCAAGACCAAGCTCGAGATCGCCAGCGGCGACATCACCCGGCTCGAGGTGGACGCGATCGTCGCGCCGGCCTCCACCGAACTGTGGATGGACCACGGGGTCGCCGCGGCCATCAAGCGCGCCGGCGGCGACGCCGTCGAGAAAGAGGCGGTGCTGCAGGGGCCCATCAAGGTCGGCGAAGCCGTCATCACGACGGGCCATGACCTCACCGCCCGCTGGGTCATCCACACCGCGCTCGCCGAGGGCGGGCCCACGGCCGACGCGGCCGCCGTCGCGGCCGCCACGCGGTCCGCCTTGGCCGCCGCGGAGCGTGCCCACTCCCGCTCCGTCGCGCTGCCTGCGTTCGGCACGGGAGCGTGCGCGTTCCCGCTGTACCAGTGCTCCAGCATCATGGTCACCGAGACCGTCGCGTATCTCAAGGAGCATCCCAACACCGCGCTGCGGCACGTCATGTTCGCGGTCTACGACGACGCGGCCCGGGCGGCGTTCAAGAACGCCATGGCCGGCATCACCCGCTTCTAGCCGGTCGGGGCCGGCGCCGCTCGGTCATGGTCCACGCTGCACTCGTGGGGACGGCGGCCGGCACCGAGCAGGCGCTGATCTTCCTCCTCATCATCGCCGCCGCCGTCGCGGTCGTCGCGCGGCGCGTGGGCGTGCCATACGTCATCGGACTCGTTCTCGTCGGGCTGGTCATCGGCCTGACGATGCACTGGACGACGCTGCGCCTGTCGTCCGATCTGGTCTTCTACGTCTTTCTGCCCATCCTGCTCTTCGAGGCGGGTTACAACCTCGAGGCAACGCTGCTGCGGGACCAGTGGCGACGCATCGCGGTGCTGGCGCTGCCGGGGGTGTTCGTCGCATTCGCGCTCACCGCCGCGGGAGTGCACCTCCTGGGCGGCCTGGCCTGGGGTGTCGCCCTGCTCTTCGGCGCGCTCATCGCCGCCACCGACCCGGTGAGCGTCGTGGCGCTGTTCCGCAAGCTCGGCGTCTCCGAGCGCCTCACCACACTGGTCGACGCCGAGAGCCTGTTCAACGACGGCGCGGCCGCCGTGCTCTTCGCCGTCGTCGCCGCGGTCGTCGTGGACGGCCGTGACTTCTCGGCCGGCTGGGCCGTCGGGCAGTTCCTCTGGATGTCGCTCGGCGGCGTGCTCGTGGGCCTCGCCGTCGGGTACGGCGCCTCGTGGATCCACCGGCGCATCGACGACCACATCATCGAGATCACGCTCTCGACCATCGTCGCCTACGGGTCGTTCCTGCTCGCGCAGCAGTTCGGGATGTCGGGCGTGGTGGCGTGCGTGACGGCGGCGATCGTGCTCGGCAACCTCGGCCGCCGCCGCACGATGAGCGCCATCACCCGCGTGACCCTCACGACTGTGTGGGACTACGCGGCGTTCGTCGCCAACTCCCTGATCTTCCTCCTCATCGGCCTGAGCGTGAATCTGGACGTCATCGTCAGCCACGTGGGGACGGTGCTCATCTCCTTCGCCGTCGTGCTCGCGGCGCGGGCGGTGACCGTGTACGGGTTCGGGCTGATCGCGCGCGTGTTCCACGCCGGCCCTCCGCTCGGCTGGCAGCATGTACTGGTGTGGGGAGGGCTGCGCGGCACCATCGCGCTGGCGCTGGTGCTCAGCGTCCCGGCGGCGCTCGCCGGCCGGGAGGATCTCGTCACCGTCACCTTCGGTGTGGTGCTGCTCTCGCTGCTGGTGCAGGGACTCACCATCCCGTGGGTCACCCGGCGGCTTGGCCTCACGGGCAAGGCGGGTACCGCGGATGAGCGGCAGCGGGAGGTCGTGCTCGACGGCTTCGTGCGCGCGCACGAGGAGCTGGAGAGGCTCGAACAGGCCGGGGTGGTCGGGCCGGTCGAACGCCGGCACGTGGAGCGGGCCATCGACGCCGGAGAGGGGAGCGTGCTGGAGGCCCTGCCGCCTCTGGAGGAAGAGCCCGAGGAGGGCGGGGACGAGAGGCTCGTCGAACGGATCGGCGAGCTGGTGGCGCAGCGTCGCAGTCTGCAAGCGCTGCGCGTGGGCGGCGCGGTGACGGCGGCGGCCGCAGCGCCGCTGGCCGAGGACATTGAAAGCCGCATCGCCGTGCTCGCCGGGCGGCTTGGAGCGGCCGCTTCGGTCGCGGGCCGGTCTTCATAGCCCCGGAGTGGGTAGGTGAAGGGCGGAAGGGGTCCCCGGCCGGAGGTGTCTGTGAACGAAGTCGTCGCCATCGCGGTGTTTGTCGTCAGTCTGGGGCTGGTGTTTGCGGAGTGGGTGCACCGAGCCGTGGCCGCGGTGGCCGGCGCGATGGTCATGCTGGTCGTCGGCCTCATCTTCGGCTTCTACACTGAGGCCCAGGCGCTCCGCGCCATCGACTTCACGACGATCGGCCTCCTCCTCGGGATGATGATCCTCGTCGCGCTGCTCGAGCCGACGGGGTTCTTCAAGTATGTGGCCCTGCGCGCCGCCCGGCTCTCTCGCGGGCGGCCGTACCTCCTGTTCCTCCTGCTGGGGGTCGTCACCACCATCCTGTCCATGTTCCTCGACAACGTGACGACCATCGTCGTCATCGCGCCGGCGACGCTGGTGATCGCGAGGGTGCTGAGCCTGCCCGCGGCGCCGCTGCTGATGGCCGAGGCCATGCTCTCCAACGTCGGCGGTGTCGCCACGCTCATCGGTGACCCTCCGAACATCCTCATCGCGTCGGCGGCCGGCCTGACCTTCGTGGACTTCCTCGCACACGCGTTTCCGGTGATCGTCGTCGCCTGGGCCGCCGCCACAGCGTTGCTCCTGTGGCGGCTTCGCGACCAGCTCGGCGGCGACCCGGACGCCGACCGCGACGTCACCGGGCTGCACCCGTCGGATGCTCTCAAACGACCTCGCGAGGCGTGGACCCTGCTTTCCGTGCTGGCGGTCACCGGTGTCCTCTTCCTCCTGCAGGAGCCCCTGGGCGTGAGCGCCGCGGTGATCGCCGTCGGCGGCGCCGGCCTCGGCATGGTGCTCGTGCGTCCGGACCTCGAGGAGACGCTCCGTCACGTGGAGTGGAGCGTGCTCATCTTCTTCTCGGCGCTGTTCGTGCTGGTGGGCGGGCTCGAAGCCGCCGGCGTGCTCGAGCAGCTCGCCCGCGCCCTCAGCGCCGTGGGCGCCGTGCACCCGGCCCTGCTCGGCGTCATCATCATCTGGAGCGTCGCCCTGCTCTCCGCCGTGGTCGACAACGTGCCCATGACGATCGCGGTGATCCCTGTGCTCACCGGTCTCGGGGCGTCCGGTGTGGACATAGAGCCCCTCTGGTGGGCGCTTGCCTTCGGGGCCGGCCTGGGCGGCAACGGCACCGTCGTGGGCGCCACCGCGAACATCGTGAGCCTGACCCACGCGGAGCGGGCCGGCACGCCCATCTCGCCGGCGGCCTGGGCGCGGCAGGGGCTGCCGGTCATGGCTCTGACCTGCACGGTGGCCAGCGTCGGCTATGTGGTCCTGGCGACCACCGTCTGGTGACCCATGCGCGCGACCCCCGTGCGTCCCCCGCTCAGCAATTCTCGCCGGGCATGCAGACCGTGGCCTCGGTGTCTTTGCCGAACACGGCCTTGATAAGGAACGGGGCCAGGATGGTCGTCGCCAGCACCATGCCGAGGATGGCGGCGTAGACGTCGTCGCCGATCGCGCCCTCGGCGAGCGCGAACCCGGCGACCACGATGCCCACCTCGCCGCGCGGCGTCATGCCTACGCCGACCTCGCGCGCTACCTGGGCGCCCTCGTTGCGTGCGCCGAGCCACCCGCCCGCGATCTTGGTCACGACGGCCAAGGCTGTGAAGACGGCGATCGCCAGCAGCACGGGCGGCTTGGCGAACGCGCCGAAGTCGAGGTACGTGCCCATCAGCACGAAGAAGAACGGCGTGAAGAACCAGGCCAGCGGCTCGAACCGCTGCACGATGCCCGTGTGCTGCTTGAGCTCGCTCATGGTCAGGCCGGCGATGAACGCGCCGACGATCGCCGCCAGCCCGATGTAGTCGGCGAGCAGCGAGAGCGCCAGCGTGAGGACCACGCCGATCTCGAAGAGGATCGAGACGTTCAGGTCCTTGAGCCAGTCGCGCAGGCGGACGACGAGGCGAGGGCCGAAGAAGCCGAACAGGCCGACGTAGGCGATGGCCTCGACGATCAGGAGCACCAGGTTGAAGACGTCGACGGTGCCGCTGGTGGCGCCGCTGACGACGACGAGCACGATGAGTCCGAGCACGTCGTCGAGCACCGCGGCGGCGAGGATGATGCGCACCGCGCGGCGCTCCGAGTGTCCCAGCTCGCGGAGCGCCCGCACGGTGATGCCGACGGAGGTGGCGGTGAGCGCCGTCGCCATGAACAGCGCGGAGCTGGAGCCCCAGCCGAAGAGGAGCCCCACGAGGGCGCCGCCGACGAACGGCAGCACCGCGCCGAGCACGGCGACCTTGACCGCCGCGGCGCGCGTCTCCATGAGCTCGTCCATATGCGTCTCGAGCCCGGCCATGAAGAGCAGCATGATGACGCCCAGCTCGGCCATGGCGTCCATGACCTCGCTCGTGTGGATCAGGTTGAGGAGTTGCGGGCCGAGGATGGCGCCGGCGAGCAGTTCGCCGACGACGACCGGGAGCTTGAGCCGCGCGAAGACGTGGCCGAGGAGGCGTGCGCCGGCGAACGCGAGGAACAACATGAGCAGCGCGCTGGCGTGGCCCGACATGGGCGGCCCCCCTGGGGTCGTTGGCGGTATCCTTCTACCACAGAGTTCGGAGGAGGACACATGAGCGGGAGCCTGACCGACGTCGCCGGCCTCACCGTCGGCCACTGGACCGACACGGCAGCCGCAACCGGCTGCACCGTGGTGCTGTGCGACGGCGAGGGCGCCGTCGCCGGCGTGGATGTGCGCGGCTCCGCGCCGGGCACCCGCGAGACCGACCTGCTCGACCCCGTCAACGCGGTGCAGCGTGTGCATGCCGTTCTGATCGGCGGGGGGAGCGCCTTCGGTCTGGACGCCGCGAGCGGCGTGATGCGCTGGCTGGAGGCGCACGGCCGCGGCGTCGAGATCGGCCCGGTGCGCGTGCCGATCGTCCCCGCGGCCGTCCTCTTCGACCTGCCTGTGGGGCGGCCGGACGTGCGTCCGGACGCGGCCGCCGGAGAGGCCGCCTGCGAGGCGGCGTCGGCGGCCCCGGTGCCGCAAGGCTGCGTCGGCGCCGGCACTGGCGCGACAGTCGGTAAGCTGTTCGGGTTCGAGCGCGCCACCAAGAGCGGTCTGGGCTCTGCCGGCGTCGAACTGGCGGATGGTGTGACCGTCGCCGCACTGGTGGCGGTCAACGCCGCCGGCGACGTGGTCGACCCGGCGAGCGGCTCCGTGGTTGCCGGCCCAAGGCTTCCCGGCGGCGGCTTCGCCCGCTCCAGCGAGTGGCTGCGCGAGCGCCGGGCCGAGATCGGGCTCGGCGGCAGCACCACGCTGGCGGTCGTGGCTACCGACGCCGAGCTGACGAAGGTCGGGGCCGCCAAGGTCGCGCGTATGGCTCACGACGGGCTCGCGCGCGCCATCGACCCTGTGCACACCATGCTCGACGGCGACACGGTGTTCGCGCTCGCGACCGGCGCATCCGGTAGGACGGCCGACGTCACCGCGGTCGGTGCGGCGGCGGCGACGGCGCTCGCCCGGGCCGTCCTGGCCGCCGTGCGCGAGGCGACGTCGCTGGCCGGCGTGCCGGCGATCCGCGACCTGCCGCCCGCCGGCGGGCAGGGCGAGGGGCCGGCGTGACCGGCGCAGCGTCGCAACCCACCCTGCTGTACCTCTCTCGCGCCGACCTCGCCTCGCTGGGCGTGAGCACGATCGAGGTCGTCGACGCCGTCGACGCGGCCTGCGCCGCCAAGGGCAGGGGGGAGGTGGTCATGCCGCCCAAGCTGAGCCTGCACGGCGAGGGCGACGCCTACTCCCAGGTCATGGCGGCCACGCTGCAGGGCGACGGCGGCCTGGGCGCCAAGTGGGTCACCCTCTACCCGCAGAACGCGGCGCGCGGCTTGCCCGTCACCAATGGTCTCGTCGTGCTCAGCGACCCCCAGACCGGGCTGCCCTCGGCCGTGATGGACGCGGCGACGATCACCGCCTGGCGCACCGGCGCGAGCGTGGGCGTCGCTGCGCGGTACCTCGCCCGCCCGGACGCCGCCGTACTGGGCGTGCTGGGCTGCGGCGTGCAGGCCCGCGCCTCCGTGCGTGCGCTCGCGGCGGTGCTGCCGGGGCTGGCGCGCGTGCGCTGCCACGACGCCGTGGCTGCGGCGGCCGAGGCTCTCGTCGCCGAGCTCGGCCGCGAGCTGGCGGGCCTCGACCTCGCCGTGGCGGCGGCGCCGGAGGACGTCGTCGCCGGGGCCGACGTGGTCGTCACCGCCATCACCATGACGGCCGGCATCCGGCCGCCGCTGGGCGCAGGCCTGCTCCGTCCCGGGGCGCTGGCCGTGGCGCTCGACTACGACGCCGCCTGGAGCGGTGCGGCCATGGCGGAGTGCGACCGCTTCTTCTGCGACGACGTCGCCACCGTGCGCGCCACGCAGGCGGCCGGTGTGCGTCTCGCCGGCATTCCCGGCGGCATCGCCGGGGACCTCGGCGAGCTGGCCGCCGGCCTCACGCCAGGGCGCGCCGGGAACGACGAGCGGCTCTTCTGCCTCAACCTGGGGATGGCCCTCGAGGACGTCGTCACCGCCGGGCTGGCGCTGCGCCGGGCCGCTGAGCTCCGTGTCGGGCGGGAGCTGCCGCTCTAGCCGCGTCCGCCCGCCGCGCGCTACTCTTCTTCCCGGCCGACCTCTTCCTCGACGAGCTGTTCGATCTGCGAGACGCCTCTCGGCCGCCCTGCGCGCACCCAAAGGCGGTAGAAGATGCCGGCGATGACGAGGGACGCGGCCAGGGAGACGAGCGGGTAGCCGCGCAGCAGATTGACCGCGAGTGTGAAGGCGACCGCCGCGGCCCCGATCGCGTTGAGGATCACCGAGCCGTGCTTGCCCTCCCTGAGGGAGAACCGCAGCATCGACAGCAGGCCGGCGAGGAAGCTGATGAACACCGCGACCGCGTAGAACAGGACGAGCTCCTGGTCTCGCGCCCCGGCGGCGACGATCACAGCCGCGGAGACCAGCAGGTAGACGAGACCGGCCCAGTACGGCGTGTGGTGCCGGTTGGTGCGCCCCAGGAACGACGGCAGGATGCCGGTGGATCCGCCGTGGGAGTTGTCGACGCGGGCGAGCGCCTTCAGCAGGCCCGGGCCGGCCTGGAACGACGAGCTGGCGGCGGCGAGCAGGAGCACGGCGCTCGCCGCCTGGAACGCGGCGAAGAGCGCGTGGCTGCCCGCCGCCCTCGCCACGTCGCCGATCTGCGTGCTGTTCTCCGGCGGGATGCCGATGCCGAGGCGGACCGCCAGCGCTGTGAGCCCCATGGTGAGACTGCCGACGATGCCGAGCGTCAGGAGGAGCGTCACGCGGCCGAAGAACTTGCGGCCGGCGTCGTCGAGCTGCCCCAGCTGGGCGATGGCCGACGACGGCGCTTCGACCCCGGTGGCGAGCGCCATGCCCACGGGGAACGCCAGCATCACCGTGATGGCGGCGATGCCGGAGGAGTGGCCGGTCGAGGCCACGTGGGCCGCCGGCTTGGAAAAGCCCGAGACCAGAAGCGCGGTGCCGATGCCCACGAACGCGATCGTCATGATCGCGAAGATGATCCTGCCCCAGTGGCCGAACCACGTCAGCACGAACACGAGCACCAGCAGACCGAGCGCGAGCGGGACGCGGTAGGAGTGCGCCGCCGGGAAGTACGCGACGATCGCCGAGGTCCCCGCCGCGACGCTGATCGAGATGGTGAGCACGAAGTCGACGACCAGTGCGCCGAGCGGGAAGAACGCGTAGCCCTCGCCAAAGGCCACACCGGAGGCCGCCGCCGCGCCGCCTCCCTGAGGGAAGCGCGCCACGAGTTCGAGGTAGTTCGCGACGACCAGCGCCACGATGGCGACGACGACGCCCATGGTGACGAGCAGCAGCGACAGATTGCCATTCAGAGCCCTCAGGGCCGCCTCGATGGCGTACGCCACCGACGACACCGGGTCGGCCATGACCGTGAAGGCGAACGCGATGAGCAGGATGAGACGGTGATGGGCGATCCACGCGCCGATGCCCGAGCCGTGGCGCGGCGATGGGGGTGCGGAGCCTGGGTCACGCGTGCGTGGTCCGGAGAGCGCCATGACGGCTGGGGTCCCTTCAGTGCGAGCCGCCGTCCTCCTGGACCGTCGCGACAGTTGCGTTCCCGGCGCCGACCGCGGCGCCGGTGCCGACCAGACTTCCCGGCACACCTGTGACCCGGGGGAGTATATAGGACCAGGACGGGAGAAGTCCCGGTCGGGCGTCGCAGGGGGCGGCTGAGGGCGGAGCGGTCGGGTCAGGCGCCGGAGCCGCCCCCGAGCGCGAAGCGGCGGCGCTCGCGCAGCGCGCCGGCGCCGGTCTCCTCGATGAGGAGCACCTCGGCGGCGCGGCAGGGCAGAGGAAGCAGCGGGGCGAGGGCGGCCTCTATGGCCTCGCGTTCGCCCGCCGGCGGGTCGACGGCGACCGTCACGTGCGGCGCGACGTCGTCGAACGCGCCGCCGTAGGGAGGGCACTCCGGCCACTCGTCCCACAGCAGTCGCGTGAGGGCGCGGAACGGCGCCGACGGCTCCGGGAGCAGCACGGCGGCGTCGGCCAGTTCGGCCACACGCGTGAGCGCGAACGAGAACGCAGGCACCCCGGCGAGCAGATCCTCCAGACGGCGCTCGCCGGCGGCGTCGAGCGCCGCCACCGGCAGGAACGGCCAGAGCGCCGTCACGTGAGGAGGCAGCGCGCGGCCGGCTGGGGGCAGCAGCCCGGACCAGGGCGCGACCAGTCCGGCCGCGGCGTCGACGGGGACGATGAGGCCGGTGGACGGTGGGCGACTCATGCGAGCTCCTCGTGCCGGTCGCGCAGGGCGCGCAGCAGGCCGAAGCAGCCGGTGAGCATCATGTCGCCGTGCGGCGCCGCGAACTCGGCCGGCAGCGAGCTGCCGGCGAACAGCTCGCGGCGCGGGCCCGTGACGATCAGCGGCACGCGCGGCGCACCGTTGTCGCCGGGCTCGAGAACGGTGCGCGCCGCGCCGGCCGCCAGCACGGCGCCGTGCCCGTGGTCGTCGCGGACCTCTTCGCTCTGCAGGTCGCCGGCCAGCCAGCGGCGCAGCCGCAGCTCCAGGCCGGCTCCGTCCAGGCAGACGGTGTGGTGCTCGAACACTCCGGCCACACGGCCTTCGAGCGCCAACAGGCACACCGTGTGGCTGTTGCCGACGTTGACGAGCAGGGCGTCCTCCATGCCCTCGGGCAGCGCGCCGTACAGCGCCGCCGGGCCGGTGTCGCCCAGCAGCGCCGGAGCGTCGCCGGCGAGGGCGGTAGCGACTACTGCCGCGGAGCGCAGGCGCGTCAGTTCCGGCGGGACCGCCGCCGGCTCGTGGAACAGGTCGCCGATGCGGCGACGCTCTTCGAGCGCCCGCTCCCACAGCGAGAAGCGCAGGATGCGGTTGGAGCTGCCGGGAGCGTAGCCGTGATCCTGCACGGCCACGGCTACGGCCGCGAACTTCGGCTCCACGCCGATCAGGCGCAGGGCGCCGGTCAGCGCCGCGGCGTCCAGGTCGCCGGAGGCGACCTCGGCGGCGGCGTCGTCCGGCAGGCGCTGCAGCACTTCGTCCGCGGCGTCGTCCCCGACGACCCGCGCCCCCAAGGCGCGCACCCGGTCGAGGTCGTCGGCGAAGCTGGAGGCGGCCGACACGGTGGCGACGAACGGGTGGCCGGCGGCGAGGTGCGACTTCATCGCCTGTGTCACCGCGCCGCCGCCCATGACCGGCCCGCGGAAGACCACCGTCTGCCCGCGAGCCGTCGCCGCGGCGATCCGCGCGGCGGCCACCTGGGTCGCCGACGGCACCACCAGCTTGACCGCGTTCTCCAGCGGCTGGCCGGGGCGGGTGACGAGGATGTCGCTGGTGCCGGCGCCGACATCGACGGCGAGCACGCCGGCCTGCGGTGCGGGGGTCACGGTGCCGGGAGCCTCGGGGTGACCCGCGGCCTCAGGCCGGCCGCTGCGTGGGCACGCCGCTGAAGCGGAGCTTCCACACGTTGAGCATGGCCTCGAAGAAGATGTCGCCGCTCATCTTGCTCTCGCCCACCTTGCGGTCGACGAAGATGATCGGCAACTCCACGACCTTGAAGCCCATCTTGTGCGCCCGGTACGTCATCTCGATCTGGAAGCCGTAGCCCTTGGCGTTCACGGCGTCGAGGTCGATGGCCTCGAGCACCTCTCGGCGGAAGCACTTGTAGCCGCCGGTGAGGTCGTGCTGGGGCAGGCCGAGGATGGCCTGGGCGTACAGGCAGCCGCCGCGGCTGATGAGCTTGCGCGAAAGACTCCAGTTCTCCACCCCTCCACCCCTGACATAGCGCGAGCCGAGCACGAGGTCGGCGCCCTGGTCGATGCAGCGCAGGAAGTGTGGCAAATAGGTGGCGTCGTGGCTGAGGTCGGCGTCCATCTCGAAGATCCGCTCGGCGCCCATGGCGAGGGCCTCGCGGAACCCGGCGAAGTACGCGCACGCCAGGCCCTCTTTGCACGCCCGGTGCAGGACGCTCACGTCCGGCACCTCGAGCGCGAGCTCGTCCGCCAGCCGGCCGGTGCCGTCCGGGGAATTGTCGTCTACGATCAGCGTGTGCAACCGTACGCCGTGGCCGTCGGCCACCTCACGGATGCGGCCCAAGGCATGGCGCAGGTTCTCGCGTTCGTTGTAGGTCGGGAGGACGATGACGTTCACGGGCGTGAGTATATCCCGCCGCGGCGGGGCGCTCCGTCCGGCCCGTCCGGTAGCTTCTCAGGCACCGCCGAAAACCGTCTCAAGTTGTGCCGTAGCACACGTACCCAAACCCTTAGGTAGAGGGTTAGAGTCGTCCAGCCTGGATCCCCGCCCAGTACACTGCAAGGAGGCTTGCGGGGCGGAGCGAATACACTATAGTGGTGTCCGCGCTCACCGGGGGCACTACATATTGTGGTGAGGTCCAGTACCTGTGCATTGTCCATTCTGTAACAGCGACGAGAGCAAAGTCGTCGACTCGCGCGACTCCGAGGCCGGCGACGCGATCCGCCGGCGCCGGGAGTGCCTGGCGTGCGAGCGGCGCTACACGACGTACGAACGCATCGAAGAGGTCCCACTCGTGGTGGTCAAGAGCGACGGAAGAGAGGAGCTGTTCACGCGGCAGAAGGTCCTCAACGGGCTGCTGCGCGCGTGCGAGAAGCGCGGCATCGCGCTCGACCGCCTCGAGCGCGCCTGCGACGACATCGAGAACGACCTGCGCCGCATGTCGGGGCGGGCCGTGACCACCAGGATGGTCGGAGAGCGGGCGCTGCGCCAGCTGCGCGACATCGACAAGGTGGCGTACATCAGGTTCGCCTCCGTGTACCGGCAGTTCGAGGACATCGAGGAGTTCCAGCAGGAGCTCGCCGAGCTGGAGCTCATGGGCGTCGAGCCGCTCCCGGGTGAGGAGCCGCTCCCGGGTATCGACGCCGGCGAGAGCTTCCTGGACGACATCATCTTCACCACACCGCACGCGGTGACTACTCATGGGGGATCGGGGCATGACTGACACGGGGAAGGCAGTGATCGAGCTTTCGGCCAACGCACTCAAGGTGCTCCAGCGCCGGTATCTCAAGAAGGGCGAGAGCGGCGAGGTGCTCGAGACCCCGGAGGAGATGTTCCGCCGCGTCGCGGGCGCCATCGCCCAGGCCGAACGCCTGTACAACCCCGCAGCGCCCGTCGAGGAGTGGGAGGAGACCTTCTACCGGCTCATGACGAGCCTGGAGTTCCTCCCCAACAGCCCGACCCTCATGAACGCCGGTCGCGAGCTCGGCCAGCTCTCCGCGTGCTTCGTCCTCCCCGTGGGCGATTCCATGGAGTCCATCTTCGAGGCCATCAAGAACACCGCCCTCATCCACAAGAGCGGCGGCGGCACCGGCTTCTCCTTCTCGCGCGTGCGCCCGCACAACGACGTGGTGAACAGCACGAGGGGCGTCTCCAGCGGCCCGCTCTCCTTCATGAGCGTCTTCGACGCCGCCACCGAGACCATCAAGCAGGGCGGCACGCGCCGCGGCGCCAACATGGGCATCATGCGCGTCGACCACCCGGACATCCTCGACTTCATCAGCGCCAAACAGGACGACGACCGGCTCAACAACTTCAACATCTCGGTGGCCGTCACCGACGCCTTCATGCGCGCCGTCGAGGCCGACGAGGACTACGCGCTGGTCAACCCGCGCTCCGGCGAGACGGTGCGCACGCTGAGCGCACGCAAGGTCTTCAAGAGCATGGTCACGCTGGCCTGGAAGAACGGCGACCCCGGCATCGTCTTCATCGATCGCATCAACGAGGACAACCCCACGCCGCACCTGGGCGAGATCGAGAGCACCAATCCGTGTGTCACCGGGGAGACCCTGGTGTACACGGACGGCGGCTTGAAGCGGATCGTGGATCTCTATGAGGGCCGTCGCCGCCCCGGCCTGGTCCTCGACAGCCGCATGGCCGGCGACCGCACACAAGCCAAGGCCTCACAGGTCGTGGCCAGCGGTATCAAGCCCGTCTATCGGCTCACCACTGTGGAGGGCTACGAGCTCCGGCTGACCGCCGACCATCGCGTCAAGACCACCCGCGGGTGGGTGCCGGCGGGAGAGCTTGCGCAGGGAGACCGCATCCACATCCTCGATCGCAAGGGCGGGTTCGGCAGCGGCGGGTCGAGCCGTCTCGGCACACTGCTCGGCTGGCTGGTCGGCGACGGCACGATGAAGGCGACTGAGGTGGTGCTCTCGTTCTTCGGCGACGAGAAGCAGGAGCTCGCTCCCGTGTTCGCCGGGCTCATGCAGGAGGAGGTCGAAGGCACGCAGATCCTCGACCGCGCTTACACGACCGGTGGGTACCACGTGGGCGGCCGGGACGAGTACCGTGTCAAGTCCGCGCGCTTCTGGCGCGTGGCCGAAGAGCAGGGGCTGCGGCCTGGTGGTAAGCACAAGGTGCCGGAGAGTGTGCTCGCCGGCTGTGAAGCTATGCAGCGCGGGTTCCTCACCGCGCTCTTCACCGCCGACGGGCACGTAGGCGGGACGCTGGAGAAGGGCGCCGGCGTGCGCCTCACTTCCATCAGCCGCTCGCTGCTCCGGGACGTGCAGCGGCTGCTGCTCAACTTCGGCATTCCTTCGCGCGTCTATGAGGGTCGTCGCCCTCAGGGCCAGCGCGCGCTCCCTGACGGTCACGGCGGTACGGCGTTCTACGACTGCAAGGCGTACCACGACCTCGCCGTCTCCCGTGGTGGCCTGCGGCGATTCGCCGACGAGATCGGCTTCATGAGCGAGGCGAAGCAGAGCAAGCTCCTCGCGCTTCTCGAGGGCTATCGTCGCGGTCCGTACCGGCAGCCCTTCACGGCCAGGTTCCGCGCGCTCGAGCCGGACGGCATGGAGATGGTGTACGACGTCACCGAGCCGCTCACTCACTCCTTCGTGGCCAACGGTCTCGTCGTCCACAACTGCGGTGAACAGCCGCTCCTGCCCTACGAGAGCTGCAACCTCGGCTCCATCAATCTCTCCCGGGTCGTGCCCGACGGGCACATCGACTACGGCGCCCTGGGCCGGATCGTGCGCACCTCCGTACGCTTCCTCGACGACGTCATCGACGTCAACCGCTACCCGCTGCCCGAGATCGAGCAGATGACCAAGAGCAACCGCAAAATCGGGCTCGGCGTGATGGGCTTCGCCGACATGCTCCTGCGCCTGCAGGTGCCCTACGACTCGGACGAGGCCTGCCACATCGCCGGCGAGGTCATGGGCTTCATCCACGACGAGGCCCGCGCCGAGAGCGAGGATCTCGCGCGCGAGCGCGGTGTGTTCCCGAGCTTCGAGGGCTCCGTCTTCGACCGTCCCGAGGGTGCCCGCGTGCGCAACGCCACCGTCACGACCATCGCGCCCACCGGCACCATCAGCATCATCGCCGGCTGCTCCAGCGGCATCGAGCCGCTGTTCGCGCTCAGCTACGTGCGTGCCAACGTGCTCGACGACGACCGCATGGTCGAGGGCCACCCCTACTTCGAGCAGGTGGCCCGCGATCGCGGCTTCTACAGCGACGAGATCATGAAGAAGATCGCCGAGGTGGGCACGGCGAGGCACGTCGACGGCATCCCGGCCGACGTGCAGAGCGTGTTCGCCACGGCCCACGACATCACACCCGAGTGGCATATCAAGCTGCAGTCGGCGTTCCAGAAGCACACCGACAACGCCGTGTCCAAGACGGTCAACTTCTCCAACGAGGCCACCGTCGACGATGTCGAGAACGTCTACCGCATGGCGTTCCGCACCGGCTGCAAGGGCGTCACCATCTACCGCGACGGCAGCCGGGACGAGCAGGTGCTCAACGTAGGGCAGACCAAGAAGAAGCGCGAGCCCGAGCCGGGCGTCGGCATCGCCACCACTCGGCCCGCGCGCCCGCAGCTCCTCACCGGCGAGACGCAGCGCGTGGACACCGGCTGCGGCAAGCTCTTCGTCATCATGAACGACGACGAGTACGGCGCCCGCGAGGTCTTCGCCAACATGGGCAAGGCCGGGGGCTGCGCCTCGAGCAACACCGAGGCGCTGGGCCGGCTCATCTCCCTGGCGCTCAAGAAGGGCGCCAGCCCGCAGGAGGTCGTCGAGCAGCTCAAGGGCATCCGCTGTCACGTGCCCTACGGCATGGGCCCCAACGCCACGCTCAGCTGCGCAGACGCCATCGGCAAGGCGCTCGAGCGGCGGTACGTGGCCGGCGCCGCCGCGCAGGCCGGCCACGCGCCGGAGCCTCAGCTCTCGCTGGTCGAGGTCGCGCAGGGCGCTTGCCCGGACTGCGGCGGCGCCATCGAGCACGAGGGCGGGTGCGCGGTCTGCCGGACGTGCGGCTACTCCAAGTGCGGGTAGTACCGAGCTGAGCACGTCTTCCGCTCGTCCCGGGCGGCCGCGGCGGGTACAGTAGGCATTGAGCCGCGGCCGCGCGCGTCCGACCGCGCGGACGACCGACGACGGGAGGAGTGCCATGAGCGAAGCTTCCACGCCCGACGCCCCCAGCGGAGGCGGCGGCGTCACCATCTCCGACAGCGTGGTCGCCAAGGTCGCGTTCAAGGCGATCGGCGGCATCGGCGGCATCCACGCCTTGGGCGGCACCAGCGCCCGCGCGCTCGCTGGGCTGCGCGGCGACAAGGGCACGCCGGGCATCTCCGTGGACCTGCGCGACGGCAGCGTCGACATCGACGTCACCATGAGCATCACCTTCGGCTACAGCGTCCCGGTCATCGCCGAGGCCGTGCGCAAGGCGGTCGCCGACCAGGTCACCGCCACCACCGGCCTCCCCGTGCGCGCCGTCAATGTCATGATCACCGACGTGGTCTTCCCGGAGGAGCAGGCTGGCGGCGCCGTCTAGGAGACGCCGGCCCGCCGGAGCGGCGGCCGGCGCAATCACCCGCGTCGCGACCTTCCTCCTGCTGCTCGCAGGTGGGGTCATCGCGCTGCTCTTCGCTCTGCGGCTGATCGCCGTGGCCGCAGGCTGGGACTTCTCGCCGTTCCCGTACATCACGCCTGGGGGCGGCCACGCGCTGCTCGCCTGGCTGCTGCTGCTCGCCATGGTGGTTCTGGGCGTGCTCATCTGGATGGTGCTCCGGCACGACGCCGACGCCCTGTGGCTGGCATCGCCGGCCGGCGACGGCGGCGTGCTCGTACCCAAGGAGGATCTCGAACGGCTCGTCACGGCCGCGGCGGGCCGGTCGCACGGCGACGTCGTACGCGCCGAGACCGAGCTGTGGCAGCGCGGCGCCGAGCTGCGCGCACGGGTGCGCATCTGGGCTCGCCCGCTCGCCGACGGCGCCGCCGTAGGCGCGGCCGTCGACGAGGCGGCCCGCCGTCAGGTCGCCCGCCTCACCGGCCTCGACCTGGGCCGCTGCCACGTGCGCGTCAAGGTGCTCCAGGTGACGCAGCTCGCGAGGTACCTGCCGTGACGCCGGCGGGCCGCATCGTGGCCGTCGTGGCCGGCATCGCCTCCCTGCTCCTTTGCGGCGCTGCGCTCGTGCGCCAGGCGGCGCTCGCCACCGGCACCGCCGTCGACTGGCAAGGCTCCACGTGGTGGGCCGACCTCACCGCGCGGTCCTCCACCGGCGCCGTCGTTGCGGCCGCCGTGATCAGCGTGGTAGCCGTGCTGCTCATCCTGTTCGCGTATCGCCAGGTCTCGCCTGGCGAGGCGCCGCAGGTCATTGAGTTCGCCGTCGAGGAGGGCACGGCCAGGCTCTCCGTCCCGGCGCTCCGCAAGGCGCTCCGCCGGCGCTTCGAGACCATGCTGCCGGGGTCGCAGGTGGGCGAGGTCGGCGTCAGCCAGGACGCGAGCGGCTGGAACGTGCGCGTGGAGGCCGACGTCCCCGTGTGCGACCTCCGCGACGTGCAGGGCTCTATCCTCCACGCGTTCCGCGACGACATGCGCAAGGTCGCCGGCATCGAGATCGCCCGCCTCGACCTCGTCGTCACGTCCATGCGTTCGGCGCCCAAGAAGGGTCGATCACAATAAGAAGACCTGGGAATACCAGGTCTTCGTGAGAAGGCTCCCCGTGGTGGCTGGGGTGTCACTCTTCTCCGCGTACCGAGCTGTGCGATACACTGGGACGGTTCCCGGCAACGCACAAGCTGCAATCCCGTTGGACGGCGCGGCGTGAACGCCGGGGGCGCGGCGTCGCGGCCGCCGGGCGTCCCCGGCGGCTTCACCCCGTCTCTGGTGGTCGCCGACCTCGACGGCACCCTGGTCGACCGCGACATCACTTGGGCCCCCGGCCTGCCGGAGGCGCTGGCCGGGCTGCGCGCGGCTGGTGTGGGCACGGTCATCTGCACGGGCCGCATGTTCCGGAGCGTGCGCAAGGTCGCGGCGCGGCTGGGCATCGTCGAGGGGCCGGTCGTCTGCTACCAGGGCGCGCTGGTGGCAGATCTCGGCAGCGGCGAGTGGTACCGCCACACCCCCATGGAGGGCGTGGCCGCCGCGGGGGTCGTGCGGCACATCCGCGCGATGGGCCGCCAGCTCAACGCCTACATCGACGACCGACTCTACGTTGAGCAGGTCACGCCCTGGGCGCGCCGCTACGCCGAGCACGTCGAGGTCGGCATCGACAGCGTGCCCGACCTCGAGAACGAGGTGCGTCGCCGGCCGCCGACCAAGCTGGTGCTGGTCACGTCGGCCGACGACGTGGATGCCATCCTGCCCGGCCTGCAGGAGCGCTGGGCCGGCAAGCTCTACGTGGTCCGGTCGCAGCCCGAGTACATCGAGTTCACCGACGCCTCCGTGAGCAAGAGCGGCGCCCTCGCCTGGCTGTGCGAGCGGCTCGGCGTGGCGCGCGAGCGGGTGGTCACCCTGGGCGACGGGATGAACGACGTCGACATGCTGGAGTGGGCCGGGTTCGGCGTGGCGGTGGCCGAAGCGGCGCGCCCTGTCCGGGACGCCGCCGATCTCGTGGTGCCACGCGCGGATGTACCCGCGTTCTTGGGCGCGCTGGTCGCTCGGGACGGATCGGCCTGAAGCAAAGCGAAGGCGGCGCCTGGAGGGGTGGCGCCGCCTTCGAGGGGCCTCGGTGCTGGTGGGATAGCACCGGACTTGTCCCCCTGACGGGACACGCTGTTCGACAGTTTTGACTGTGAAAGCGCACCAAAAGAATACGCTCGGCAGGCACGGCGGTCAAGGCTGGCCGAGCCTGCGTCTATGAAGAAATGTTGCGCGCCGGTCCGGCGGCGGGCGCGCCGCGTCCGCCGGCCTTCGTGAGCTCCGTCGTACTCCTCGAGGGTATCCTCGGCGATCAGCCGCGTCCGGCCCCGTGCAGGCCGAGGCGCTTCTTGACCTCCACGTAGCGCGCCTGCAGTACGCGCTCGTGGGCGAGCTCCTCGTGCAGCAGTTGCTCGAACACCTTGCAGGCCTCGGGGTCCGCGCACCGCGCGAGTCCCTCGCGGTACTTCTCCTGCGCGGCCCGCTCATCGGCGATCGCCTCCTCGAGGATGATCAGGAGGTCCTCGTCGCCGAGCACGCGCGAGGCGTGGCCGGTCACCGCGCATCCTTCGTCATCCTGAGGGTGAACGTCAGCGGGAAATCCTCGTGGTGCCCCCTGACGCGCAACATGCCACGCGCATCCTTCTCCAGGAAGGGGAACGGGAGCCCGGGGACCGTGTAGGGCAGCTCGTGGAGGAAGTCCAGGCGCAGGCCCCGGCGCAGCAGGGGGTCCATAATCTCGGAGAAGCCGTGAAGCCACTCGAACGTCACCGTGTGCTTGTGGGTCGCTTCGGGATCGGCATAGTCGCCGGCTTCGTCCCACTTCGCCGGCTCGCCGTACATGAAGTACGGGTAGCCGACGCGCAGCGAGTCCGGCGTGGAGTCCTCCGCCAGCAGGAACGCGTAGGGGTGGAACTCCGCCACGTACAGGGTCCCGCCGGGCTTGAGGAAGTGGTCGACGACGCCCGCCCAGCACTCGAGGTCGGCGAGCCAGATGAGCGCGCCCCAGGACGTGAAGACGACGTCGAACTGGCCGGACAGCACCTCCGGTAGGTGCTCGACGTCGCTCTCGACGAACGTGGCGCGCGCAGAAAGGCCGACCTCGTCGGCCAGCGCACGCGCCGCCCTGATGCCCTCACCGGAGAAGTCGGCGCCGGTGACCACCGCGCCGCGGCGCGCCCAGCTGAGCGTGTCGAGGCCGAAGTGGCACTGCAGGTGGAGGAGCGTCGTGTCCTCGCCGACGAAGGGGCCGAGCTCGCTCAGTTCGATCTCGCTGAGCGAGGTCTTGCCGGCCCTGAAGCCGGCCACATCGTAGAGCTCCGAGTCGATGTGCAGACCCACGGCCTCGTTCCAGCTGGCGAGGTTCGCCTTGAGGTAGTCGTCGAGCACGTCAGCCCTCCTGGTGAGCCGGTCCGGTCGCGCGGAGCGAGTAGCTGAGCGGCAGGTCCTTGCGGCGGCCGCCCTTGCCGTCGGGCAGCCACCACCAGCGGTCCTCGTCCTGCAGCATCCAGTCCCAGGCCGGGGCGGGCGAGGTGGGGAACTCGTGCAGGTGCTCGACGCGCAGCCCCGCCCCGGTGAGTGCGCCGAGGATCTCGGCGAAGCTGTGTGCCCAGCCATAGGCGGTGAGGCCCGCGGTCTCCGCGTCGCGGTCGGCGTAGCTGCCCTCGACGGGCTCCACCTCCGGTTCGCCGGGCGCGGGCAGGAGGCGGTAGCGCACGCACACGTCCTGTTTGCCGGGCACCTCGTCCAGCGCGTAGAAGAACGGGTGGATCTCGGCCATGTAGAAGACGCCGCCCGGCTTCAGGTGCCGGGCGATGATGCCGGCCCAGCGGTCCAGGTCCGGCAGCCACTCGATGGCGCCCCAGCTGACGAAGACGATGTCGAAACGCCGGCCGCCGAGGTGGGCGCCGGCGTCGTACAGGTCGGCGCAGACGAACTCGGCGCGGGCGGAGAGGCCGGCTTCTCCGGCCAGGCGCCGCGCCAGGGCTATGGCCTCGTCGCTGAAGTCGAGGCCGACTACCTCGGCGCCGAGCCGCGCCCAGCTGAGTGTGTCCAGGCCGAAGTGGCACTGCAGGTGCAGCAGCGAGGCGCCCTCGTGGACGTATTGCCCGAGCTCGTCGCGCTCCAGGGGCCAGAGCGACGAGCCGCCCGCCTTGAACCCCTCGACGTCGTAGAACGCGCTCTTCTCGTGGACCCGCGCCCAACGGTTCCAGAGCGCGAGGTTGGCGGCTCTCGCCTGCGGCGGGATGGGGCCGGCAGTGCCGCTCGTGCCGGGGTCGTGGCCGTTCATGTCAGGGCTTCACCCGCTCGAGTACCCAGTCGCCGTTGTCACCCAGCCGCAGCGCGAACCGCCCCGGGCACATGCGGCACTTGCCCTCCGTGCCCTCGGCCGGGTCTGGGCCGAAGTCGATGTCCCACCCGCAAAGCGGACAGAAGAGAACCACCGGGGCCGCCGGGTCCTGGACCGTGCGGATCACCCGGCGCAGGCCGTTGCGATGCCCGGACTCACTGCGCGCGAGCTCCTTGAACAACTCCATCAGCTCGCGGTCCTCGGTCTGGTACGCGAAGTGGCCGTAGATGACCACCGCCTCGTCCTCGAGCTCGTAGTCGGCGCGCAGGGCTGCGAGGGCCCCGGCGCGTCCCGGGGCGTCGTCTGCGAAGGCCTCCGCCAAGGGGTGCCGGCCGGCCGAGTCGGGCTCCAGCGCCGCCGCCGTGAGGTCGGCGCGCGCGGGCGCGGCCGCGCCGGGGTCTTCACCGTGACGGCGCAGCCAGTCCTCCAGCAGAGTCCGGTGCGCCGCCTCGTTGCGGCGCAGCGACTCCCAGTAGGTCACGAGGCGCGGGTCGGACGAGGCGGCGGGGTGGTCGGTGTACCTCGTCACCGCTTCGCGCTCCAACCGGAGCGCCTCGCGGACTATTGCGATGTCGTGCCCGGCGCTCAGCCTGCGCTCCGTTCAGTCGGGCACGCGGTACGCGACGGCGCGCACGAGGCCGATGGTCTCGCCGTTGTCGCCGACCGTGGTGGTGTCCGTCATGGAGAACACCTTGTCGGCGCCTTCCTCCTGCAGGAACTTCTGGACCTCGGCGTCGAGGTCGTGCAGTTCGCGCATCGTCGCGAAGATCTTGATGGGCGTCGCGAACGTCTTCACCTTGATCATCGCCCCTCCTCTCGTCTGTGCCCGGGCCGCCGGGCGCGGCCGGTGTGTGCTGCATATCCGCGGGCGGGGCAAGCATAACGCCCCTGGCTCCGCCCGGGCGCGGGAGCGTCGCTCAAGACAACGATTTGTGTGGACCTGTCGTTCTGTCCAGCGGGACGACACAATTGTGTGCCTTCTGATGGTCTGAACCCTTGGCTTGTGCAGAGATGTGCGATATGTTCGCACATGTGGAGACCACGTACGATAAAGAGGGTCAGTATCTCGGTCGTCTCGCCGACGTGTTCGGCGACCCCACCCGGCGCAACATCTACCGTCACCTGAGGGGCTGCGAGACGCCGCAGTCCGCCAGCGAGGTGGCGGAAGTGTTCGGTCTGCACCGCACTGTCGCGCGCGCCCATCTGGAGAAGCTCGGCGAGCTCGGCCTCGTAAGTACCGCAACGCGTCGGCGCCCCGGCGGCGGCCGGCCGGCCAAGATCTATGCCGTCACCGATGCCCGGCTCGAGGTCATGCTGCCGCCGCGCCGGTACGAGAGGCTGGCGCGGCTCCTGCTCCAGCTCGTGCACGACACGCTCGAGCCCGAGGTGGCCACGGAGACGGCCGGGACGCTCGGCAGGGCCTACGGCGAGCAGGTAGCCGAGGAGTACGCGGGCGACGGCGTGCAGCCGCCGGTCCGGCTCTCTCCGCGAGCCGTCATGGAGTGGATGGAACTCGCCGGATACGGCGCCACCCTGTCGTCTGGGGGCAACGGCACGACCGTCATCGAGGTGCACAACTGCGTGTACAGGGAGCTCTCCCAGGAGTACCCGGACGTGGTGTGCGCGTTCGACCGCTGCATGCTCTGCGGCATGCTCGGCTGCGAGTCGTCGGTGCACACCCAGACGCACTCCATGAGCGCCGGCGACGACTTCTGTCGCCACGAGTTCGCGCTCTAAGCTCCGCTCGCTTCTCGCTTCCCGGCTCCGCGTCCTCGTCCGCGCGGGCGCTCAGAAGTCCTTCGCCGGTGAGCGGCCCGTGAACGCGTCCATGGCGTTGTTGAGGCCGAAGAAGTCCGCCAGCTCGTCGAAGGCCCACACCGGGAGCAGGCGCATCATCGGGAGAGTCTGGACCATCCATGGCATCCGCACCTGCTGCGTGTTGCGCCGGACGGCCTTGAGGACGCGGTCGGCGACCTGCTGCTCCTTGAGTACCGGGAGCAGCAGGGGGAACCGCGTCTTCACGCCCTGGAACATGCCCGTGTCGATGTAGAACGGGCAGACCACGGTGGTCCGGACGCCTCGGGCGCTGCGCCTCAGCTCCTGACGCAGCGCCTCGTTGAAGCCCACGGCAGCGAACTTGCTCGCGGCGTAGTCAGTCTCGCGGGCGGTGCCGATGAGGCCCGCGGCGGAGGCCACGGTGACTACGTGGCCGCTCCCGCGCGCCTTCATCGCCGGCAGGAACGCCTTGGTCGTCCAGAACAGCGCCAGCGTGTTGACGGCGAAGGTGCGCTCGATCTTCTCGTCGGGAAGGTCCAGCAGCGGCGCGCCACTGACGACGCCGGCGTTGTTGACCAGCACGTCGACGTCGCCGGCCGCGGCACGCGTCTCGTCTGCACATGCGTAGACCTGCTCGCGGTCGCTCACGTCGCAGGTGAACCCGTGAGCGCTCGAGGCGCCCGCCTCCGAGGCCTCGAGAGCGACCCTGCCGGCGCCGTCGAGGTCCCAGATCGTCACCGAGGCTCCGACTCGCGCGCAGCCCAGCGCGACGAGGCGGCCGATGCCGGAAGCCCCACCGGTGACGAGCACGTGCTTGTTGTGCAGCGCGGTCATCCTCGCCTCCTCACTTGATGCCGGGCACGTACTTGAGCAGGCGCACGGCCTGGGTCATCACCGCGGCGTACTGGCCGTGCTGCAGAAGCGGAGGCGTGCCGATGCTGAGCAGGTGCTCGGCCGCGACGGTCTGAGGCTCGGTGTACTTGACGAGCCCGTCGCGTCCGTGGCGGCGGCCCAGGCCGCTCTGCTTCCAGCCGCCCATGGGCGCGGCGGATGCCCAGGTGGCCGCGTACGCCTCGTTCACGTTGACCGTGCCGGCCTCGATGCGCCCTGCGACCTCGCGGCCGGCCTTCACGTCTCGCGTCCAGACGCTGGCGTTGAGCCCGTACTCGCTGTCGTTGGCGCGCGCGACCATCTCGTCCACGGACGCGCAGCGGTGGACGGCCGCGACCGGGCCGAAGGTCTCGGCGCGGCACAGGTCCATGTCCTCGGTGACGCCGGCGAGGAGCGTCGGCTCGTAGAAGTACGGACCGAGGTCCGGGCGCGGCCTGCCGCCCGCGAGTACCTGGGCCCCCTTGCTCACGGCGTCGTCCACGTGCGCCGTGACCTTGGCGAGCTGGTCGGCGCTGGTGAGCGAGCCCATGTCGTCCGCGAACGTCAGGTTCGAGCCGAGCCTCATGCCCTGGAGCTTCTCGGCGAGACGTGGCACGAACGCGTCGTAGATGGCGTCGTGGACGTACAGGCGCTCGATGCTGATGCACAGCTGGCCGCCGTTGGAGGTGATGCCCTGAACAGCTCCGGGGACCGCGCGCCACAGCGGCGCGTCCGGCAGGACCAGCAGCGCGTTCTTGCCGCCGAGCTCCATGGCGCAGCCCGTCAGACGCTCGCCGCACTGCGCGGCGACCTTGCGCCCCGTGGCCGTCGAGCCGGTGAACATGATGAAGTCGGTGTGCTCGATGAGCGGGGCGCCGAGCTCCGCGCCGTGGCCGGTGACGACCTGGAGCAGGCCGGCGGGCAGCCCAGCCTCCTCCAGCAGACCGGCTGCCCAGAGGCCGGTGAGCGGCGTCTGCGCGTCGGGCTTGAGCACGACGCCGTTGCCTGCCGCCAGCGCCGGGAGAGCGTCGCCGATACTGAGCGTGAACGGGTAGTTCCATGGGGCGATGATGCCGATCACCCCGCGCGGCCGGTAGTGCACTCGGGCGGAGGTCAGCACCGGCAGGGCGCCCTGAGCCCGCTGCGGCCGGAGGAACTGCTCTGCGACGTGACCGTAGTAGCGCGCCTGGATGGCGACGTCGAGCACCTCTTCGAACGCGTGGATACGCGCCTTGCCGCTCTCGAGCTGGATGAGGTCGAGGATCTCCTGGGCGTTCGCGAGCACCAGGTCGTGGTAGCGCAGGAGCACGGCGGCACGCTCCGCCACAGGCAGCGCCGCCCACTCGGCCTGCGCCGCGCGTGCGGTCGCGCAAGCGGACTCGACGTCCGCCGGCGTGCCCTGAGGCACCTCGGCCAGCACGGCGCCGGTGAACGGCGCCTCGACCGGTGTCGTGGGACACCTCGGGTCGACGGCCGCGCGCGCGGTCACGCGCGCGAGCATTGCCGCGCTCACGCGCGGGGACCACTGGGTCTGCCCGCCGGCCTTGCCGGTCGCGGGCACAGGCTTCGACTGTGTCATGTCTTCCTCCCGCCTCGGGCCGTGCCTCAGCGTCTGGCCCGTTTGTCGTCGAACATTCGCTGGTCGGCACGCTCGATGAGCTCCTGCAGCGTGGCCCTGTCTCCCGGCTCCCAGTCCACGGCGCCGAGGCTGAGCGAGATCTGGTGCGACCGCCCGCCCTTGGCGTTGGCGCCCTCGACCCGACGCCGCACCCGCTGCACCAGGTCGGCGGTCACGGCCGGCTCGTCCTCCACCAGGATCACGAACTCGTCGCCGCCCACGCGCCCGGCTACGTCCGACTCGCGTGCGCTGGCGCGGATCAAGTCGGCGACGGTGCGCAGCGTCTCGTCGCCCTGGGCGTGCCCGAAGCGGTCGTTGACGGCTTTGAGGCCGTCGACGTCCACGTAGATGACGCCCAGGCCGCGCGCCCTGCGCCGCGCGATGCGCAGCGTGTGCTCGCCGAGCGCGAAGAGCCCTCGCCGGTTGTAGAGGCCCGTGAGCTCGTCGGTGAGCGAGAGCATGCGCAGCTGCTCCTCGCGCTGCCTGAGCGTGGTCTCCGCCGCCTTCTGCGCCGTGATGTCGATGATGTAGCCCTCATACGCCGTCACGGCGCCGTCCTCACCGCGCACCGCGTGGGTGAAATCGCGGACCCAGTGGCACTCGTCGTCGGCGTCGAGGATGCGGTACTCCTGCACCCAGTTCTCGAGGCCGACCCGGGCCTTGTCGTTGCCCTCCTCGCTGATCCAGTCGATGTCTGCGGGGTCGACGATGCTCGCGTAGGTGCGCCGGCCGCCGGTGAACTCCTCCGGCGTGTACCCGTAGGCGCTGATGTTGGGGGAGACGTACTCGACCACGCCTTCGTCGCTGGAATCCCAGCGGAACGTGACCACGGGGCCCCCGACGAGCAGGTCGCGCTCCTGTTGCAGGCCGGTCTCGGCTTGCTTGCGGCGCGTGATCTCCTCCGTGAGCGTGCGCTCGCGCTCTTCGAGCAGGACGACCATCGAGTTGAAGGCCTCGGAGAACTCGCCCATGAAGTCGATGCGCTGCGTGTAGTCGCCGCGGGCGATCTCCTGCGTCTGCCGCGTGAGCCGGCTGAGGCGTCCGTGCATCTCGACGAGCGGGAGCGCCATGCGGTTATCCGTCGACGGGAGCGGCGCGGCGAGCTCGCCGTGCGAGAGCGGGACGACGAAGTCGCGGATCTCGACGAGCATCTTCATGAGGCGGTTCGCCGTCCGGGCGAGGGGGAGCGCTGCGGCAGAACATGTGGCCTCGTTGACGGGGTGCAGTCCGCGCCCCTCCAGGAGATCGCGCAGGGCCTGGTCGATGGCTCCGACGCAGGGCTCCAGATCCTCCCGCTCGCGGTCCTCGACGTGGGGGCTCACGGCGCCGTCCGATCTGCTGTGCCGGTACGCTGTGCATGGCCTGTGGCCGTACGGCGGTGCATCGTCGTCCCCCGACTCCGTGAGCACTGGTGCTGCGCAGTCTACACCCGCACCGCCGGGCTGGCCGTTCCAGACAGCGTGTGACCGCGGCGGGGGGTATCGGGCCCGCTGCGGCGAACATGAGGGCGAGCGTCCGAGGAGGCCGACGGTGACAACGTGGTGGCGCGCGAGCGTGCTCGCGGCGGCCGGCGCGGCGATGCTGCTCGCCGGCTGCGGCATCCGCGTGGCCGCAGAGCCGTCACGCGCGCCGGCGCGAACGGTGATGCGCCCCGCCGCCGAGGCCTCTCCGGTGACGGCGGCCACGCCATCGGGCGGCGCCTCGCTCGAGCCTCTCACTCCGGCTGCGCCCCTCGGCTCCGCGTCTTGCTTACCGTCCGGCTCCCCCTCCGCGACCGCGTGGCCGTCGCCCCTGCCTTCGGCCTCGGCCCTCCAGCCGCCTCCGGCGCCGGCCACTCCACGCGAGCGGTCTCTGGCGGCGGCCGCCCGCCGCGTGCAGGCCGCCGCCGCCGTCCGCGCGGCCGTGCCCGCGTTCGACCAGCTGGCCGCAGGGATCGTCGCCCGCAGCGGCGTGCCGGGAGCGGCGGTCGCCGTGGTCGCCGGCGACACCGTCATGTACAGCCGCTGCTTCGGGCTGAGGGAGATGGGCGCGCCGGACGCCGTCGACGACGACACCCTGTTCCAGATCGGCGCGGTCTCGCGCGCGTACGCCACGACCCTGCTGGCGTCGCTGGCCGGCGAAGGAGAGCTCTCCTGGGACCTGCCGGTGCGCCGTGTATGGCCGGGCTTCCGCCTGCGCAATCGCTGGGCGACGCGCGCCGCCACCTTCAGGGACCTCACGGCGGCGCGCAGCGGGCTGCCGGCCTACGCCGGCACGGAGCTGCGCGCCTTCGGCTACTCGCGTTCTGAGATCCTGCGGCGGCTCCGCTATCTGCGGCCCGCCGCCGGCTTCCGAGCCGTCTGGGCGCCGCAGGACGCGCTGGTCGTGGCCGCGGCCGCCGCGGCGGAGCGGGCCACCGGGCAGTCGTGGGCTCAGCTGATGCTGACGCGCGTGTTGCAGCCGACCGGAGCGTACCGCACCGTGCTCGGCTACCGCGCCTTCGTGCGGTCCGTGGACACGGCCACTCCGCACCGGCTGGTCGACGGGACGATGGCGCCGCAGAACCCTGCCGACGAGGACGTGTTCGCGGCGGCCCTCGGGGTCGGCTCGAACTTGACCGATCTGGTGACGTTCGCGCGGCTGCAACTGAACGGGGGCGCGCTCGCCGGCGTCCGCGTGGCTCCTGCCGACCTGCTCGCGCAGACGTTGCGCGCCACGACGGCGGTCGCCGACGCTCCGGACGGCACACTGGCGGCCGGTCTTGGCTGGCAGCTCTCCAGCATCGACGGCCGGCTCGTCGCGACCGCCGCAGGCGGTCTTGCCTGCGGGTCGAGCGCCGTCGTCACGCTGCTCCCCGACGAGGGCGTGGCGGTGGTAGTGCTCGCCAACGCCTATCCCCAGGGCCTCGCCCTCGGGCGGGCGCTCGCGCACACGCTCGTCGACTTCGAAGCGCTGGGAGCGCCGCAGGACGACTGGCTCGCCGCCGAGCAGGCCACCGCGGCGGAGGAGACCCAGGCGCCGGAGGCCGGTGGAGAGTGGCAGGCGCAAGCCGCCGCCGCCGCTCAGCGGGGCCTGACGCTGCCGCCCGGGCCGCCGGCCGGCGCGGCGCCGCCGCGGGGCAGGGGCATCTACTCCGGCGTGTACGAGGACAGGTACTACGGGCGCGTCACCGTGAGCCGCGGCGCGGGCGACGGGCTCTCGGTGCGGCTCGGCCAAGGAGTCGTCCTTCGCTACGTGCCGTGGAGCGGCGACGTGTGGCGGGAGGCGGCGTCAGGGACGGCCGCCGTCTTCGACGTGCGCGGCGGCCGTGCCGAGACCGTCACGCTCACGCTGCTCACGTTCGACGGGCGGCGCGGCGCGTTCGCCCGCGTCCGCTGACGGCGCCGGCCGGGCGGTCTCTTGCCCGCCGCGGTCCCTCGCCCGCGGCTACTTGCGCCGCTTGCGCCCCATCAGGATGCTGTTGAGCAGCATGCCGAAGGCAAGGCCCGCTATGGCCGCGCCGATGAGCAGCAGGACCTTGCCGCCCGAGGTGACCGCGACGATCGCGAGCACGCCGCCGGTGGCCGCAAGAAGTGTCATGGTCTCAGCTTCAGGGCGCCGGCGTCACCAGCCGGGGAGCGCCTGCTCGCCCTCCAGCGCCCGCGCGCCGGTCACGTTCTCGTTGACCTCGAGGATGCCCTTGTAGCTCCCTTCGTGGTCGCGAAGGGCGAAGTACCGCGTACGCTTGTACTTGCCCTTCTCTTCACCCCAGCCCTCGGCCACGTCCTTCTCGCCGGCCTTGAAGGCGCGCAGGATCTCCTCCAGACACGCCATGGAACTCTCGGGGTGGCACTCGCGGACGTCGCGGCCGATGAAGCGTCCGTCGCAGGTCTTGTAGGTCTCGCCCTTCCAGTAGACGAGCACGTCGTCCTCGTCGGCGACGCTGAGGTCTGCCGGGAGGAACGAGAACACCAGATCGGCCAGTTCGGGAGTGAGACTGCCGCGCTTCCACAGCATGGTGGGGACCACCTCTCAGCGGGATTGGATGCCGCCGCCATCGTATCGCGGCGCCGTCGAGTGGCGCGAGCTGGTGCGCGAGGGCGTCACCACGGTCACCGAGGACCGGAGTCCAGAGGCTGTCGCGCAGCGGCGGACCTGCCGGCAACAGGTAGTGCTCTCGGGGTGCGTACGTCGGAACGTACGTTTCTCGACGACTTGCGTACGCTGGAACGTACGCAGTCCCTTCGCACTACCCCCCTCGAGCGATCAGGCGACGGCCGCCCTCCGGAAGAAGCGCCGGCTACCAGTCGAGCAGCCGGCGCTGGCCCTCCAGGGCGCGAATGCCCGTAACGTCCTGCACGGTCTCCACGACGCCGCGGTAGTCCCCACCCGCGTCGCGCACCGCGAGGTACCGGATGTGCAGGAACTTGCCCTGCATCTCGATCCAGAACTCGGCGGTGCTCTTCTCGCCGGCGCGGAACGCGTCGAGGATCTGCTGCACCTTGTGCACGCTCTGCGGCGGGTGGCAGTTCTGCACCTTGCGGCCGATCACGCCGGGGCTGCGTGGGAAGATGCGGTGGCCCTCACTGTAGAAGCGGACGCGGTCGTGCTCGTCCACGTACTGGAAGTCGATGGGGAGGACGCCGAGCACCAGGTTCAGCTCTTCGAGGTCGAGCCCGCCGGTGTTGAGGGCGAGGAGGCCGCCGCCGGCGGGCGCAGCCGCTCCGGCCGGCGCAGCGGAGGGCCACGCGGGCACGCCCTCGATGAAGGCGTAGCCGATGTCCGCCTCTCCGGCGCGGATCTGTGCCCATTCGTCGTCGCCGAGCGTGTCGAAGGCCATGGGGTGGAGCACCTGCTCCTCCTTGGTCACCATGTCGTCGGCCATCTTGGCCAGGGCGAGGCAGGTGCTCACGGCCAGCGCCGCCTCGTCCTCGGCGATCGTCGCGCGCGCCTGCTTGATCAGCGCGCGGATGTCATCGTGGATGGACCACATGACCTTGCTCGGACCCTCCACGCCGTGCGTCTCGAGGAAGGGGAAGAGCTGGTTCTCCTTGCGCAGGTAGTGCCTGTCGACGTCGGCGAGCCGCTCCACGGTGTCGGCCAGCGCGCCCTTCAGGCGCGCCCAGGCGGCGCCGTCCGGCGGCTCGCCGATCGCTTCGGCGACCTTGCGCAGCGACGCCGTCACCTGCAGCAGCGCCTGGTTCTCGCGCTGGAACGTGTCCAGCGGGTGGCCCGCCGGAGCCTTGACCGCCTCGTGGCCCTCGAGCGCTTCGGCGAACACCTGCACGTGCACGTCGCAGAGGCGCTTGACCTCGGTGTCGGGGACGCCGCCCTCGATGAGCTTCTGCTCCATGGCGGCGATCTCCGTGGCCTCCACGTCCTGGATGAGCTCCTCGAACCGCGGCTTGACCTCCTCCACCGTCTTGCCGGCGTGCAGGTCCTTGACGATGGCGTGCAGCTCCGCCAGCCGCGCCGGGTCGATCGTCCCGGCGTCGGCCACGTCGGCAATGGGCGGCCGCGTGCCGGTCTTGCGCTCGACCTCGTCGGCGATGTCCTGCGTGAGCGCATTGAGCGGCACGTTGCCCTGCTCCGCCACCGTGTCCAGGGTCGCCATGCGGCCCACAGTCCGGCGCAGCACCGGGTTGCTGAGCTTCTTGAACTCCGGGTGGTACTCCGCCAGGTAGTCCAGGAGGAACGGGTACTCCTTGAGCAGCGTGCGGATGGTGGTCTTGGGGGTGATCGTCAGCGGCGGCGTGGTGCTCATACCCGACTCCAAAGGTTGGGATTATCTCTGGGGCGAATGTACCACTACCGCTCACCGCGAGTCTTGACGTTGCTCAAGCGGCTGGTCGATGGCTGCGGAGGCCTGAAGCCGCGCCGTCGTGGTTCCCGGGCCGTGAGGGGAAACACGGGGTGAGGCGTGCGCGCCTGTCGCGGGCGCACGAAACGAGGAGGGAGGTTCCATGCCCACCATCCGTGCATCCGTCGACGTGGACGCACCGCTCGAGTTCGCCAA
This sequence comes from uncultured Thermoleophilia bacterium, assembly GCA_963775255.1. GTDB lineage: Bacteria > Actinomycetota > Thermoleophilia > UBA2241 > UBA2241 > CAIXSE01. The sequence continues at coordinate 55,870 of CAVZIA010000018.1, forward strand.
GCTGCAGTAGGACGAGTTCGTCCTCGAGTCTCTGCTGAGCGGGTACAACCGCGGACTCATCGACGAAGACGACGTGAAGGCCGGCAACGTGAGGTTCTCCTCCAAGGGCGAACAGCTCGTCGATGTCGATGTCCGGCTCGGCTACACGCTGCGGAGCGTCTCGGGCGCCGAGATGGAGGTCTCGCATGCCCAAGGAGTTCTCGAGCACGACCTGGAGAAATATCGTCGCATCGTGGCCGGTCGCTGCGAGCGGCTGGACTGCCGTCACGACTAAGGCTCAGGGAGGGCGGCGGCCGGGACCCCGGAAGAGGGTCCCGGCCGCCGCGCTCGGCGTTCCGGCTACCTTGCGTCGCGGCGCGCCTGGCGGCGCTTGTGGCGCCGCCACATCAGCGCGAACTGGCCGACCACGAACGCCACCACCGCCGTGATCAGCAGCCCGAGCCAGAGCGGCAGCGTGAAGTCCCAGAACAGGTACTTGAACGTCGTGTCCGCCGTGTTCTGGAAGATGAAGAGGAGCAGCAGCACCAGCAGGATGCCGCCGCCGATGAGGAAGCCGTTGCCTCCCTTTGACCCCTGTGGACCCTGTGTCATCGCGTCCCCCTGTCGGCCTGTCCGTCTCGGACGTTCTCAGGCGCCCATTCGTGGTGCTGTGGTTGTTCCCTGCGGTCACCACGTCAGTCCCGTGGTGGGCGCAGACGCCCAGGCTCGCGGGCTCGTCCCGGGAGCCGCCGCCGTATAGAGTCGAAAGGATGCGAGACGCGAGGAGGGTGCCATGAGCGCACGACCGGAGGGGCAGGTGTCGGGCAGTGCCGCGGCGCTGGGCGCGGCCGTCGCAGAACAGGTCGGGCGGGTCATCGTCGGCAAAGCCGACCGGACCCGCCTTCTCACCGTCGCTCTGCTCGCCGACGGGCACGTCCTGCTCGACGACGTGCCCGGCGTCGCCAAGACGCTGCTCGTGCGCACGCTGGCGGCTGCGCTCGGCCTGAGCTTCAGCCGCATCCAGTGCACGCCCGACCTGCTGCCGGGCGACGTGACCGGCTCGCTCGTCTTCGACCAGCGAGCCGGCGAGTTCGACTTCCGCCCCGGCCCGGTGTTCGCCAACATCGTCCTCGCTGACGAGATCAACCGCGCCACGCCGCGCACCCAGTCGGCGTTCCTGGAGGCCATGCAGGAGCGCGGCGTCACCGTCGACGGCGTCACGCACGCGCTGCCGGATCCCTCCCTCATCCTCGCGACCCAGAACCCGGTCGAGCAGAAGGGGACGTTCCCGCTTCCCGAGGCCCAGGTCGACCGCTTTCTCATCTCGCTGCGCCTGGGGTACCCGGACGCCGGCGAGGAAGCGACGATGCTCGAGCGCTTCCGGGAGACGGACCCGCTCGCCGACGTGCGCGCGGCCGTCACTCCGGAGGAGGTCACGGCCGCGCAGGCCGCGGTGCGCAAGGTGCACGTCTCGAACGACGTGGCCGGCTACGTGGTCGCGCTTGTGCGCGCGACCCGCGAATCGGCGCTGGTGCGCCTCGGCGCGAGCCCGCGTGCGTCGCTCGCGCTGCAGCGCGCGGCGCAGGCCTCCGCCGCCCTCGATGGACGCGGCTTCGTGGTCCCGGACGACGTGCAGGCGCTCGTGGAGCCCGTGCTCGCGCACCGGCTCGTTCTGGCCCGCGACGCGTATCTCGACGGGGGCACGGCCGGCTCCGTGCTGCAGCAGGTCGTGCGCGACGTGCCCGTGCCCGTGGAGTCCGCGGGGCCGGACGGCGCCGGCGGGTGAGGGAGTGACGCGGTGCGGCTGAGGTCGGTCTTCTGGGCCTGCCTTGTCGGGCTCGCGGTGTCCGCCATCCTGCGCTCTCCGGCCCTGGCCTTCGCCACACTCGCGGCGTCGGTGATAGCGGCCCTGGTGATCGTGGCCCGTCGCCGGCTGTTCCTGGGCGTCTCGTTCGAGCGGTCGGTCTCGCGCCGCGTCGTCCCGTGGGGCGGCGACGTGGAGGTCGCGCTCAGCGTCACCAACGACAAGCTGCTCCCTCTGGTCTGGCTGCAGATCCGCGACCAGTGGCCCTCCGGCGTGGTCGCCGAGGGGTTCGGCCTCAGGAAGATGGTCGTTCTGGACCGCCAGGAGCTCGTGCAGACGGTGTCGGTGCGCTGGTACGAGCGCCTGCGACGTCGCTACCGCGTGCGCTGCGAGGAGCGCGGCGTGCACCGGTTCGGGCCGGCCGAGGTGCAGGCCGGCGACCCCTTCGGGATCGCGGGGGTGAGCACCCGCTGGGAGGAGCACAGGGACGTCGTCGTGCTGCCCCGCGTGCTCGACATCCCGGTCGCGGGGCTGCTTCTCGGCCGCCCGCTCGTGGAGGAGGAGGCCGCGCGCTCCCTCGCCGTCGACCCGACGGCGCTGCGCGGCACGCGGCCCTATCGGCCCGGGGACCCGGTGAGCGCCCTCAACTGGCGGGCCACGGCGCGCACCGGCGAGCTGCACACCAACGAGTACGACCCGGCCTCGCTCGCTTCAGTGCGCGTGCTGCTCGACGTGGGCTCGCTCTACCGGGCGTGGGAGGGCGTCGAGCCCGGGCTCATGGAGTTGCTGTGCGTCGTTGCGGCTTCTCTGACGTCGGACTACGCCGACCGCGGCTACGCCGTCGGGTTCGCCTCCAACGCCGCCGCCGCCGGCGAGGCGTCGGCTGTCGACCTCGAGCCCGCGACCGGGGCGCTGCCCGAGGTGCTCGAGGCCGTCGCCCGCCTGCGGCCGTTCAGCTTCCGCGACTTCGGCTCCGTGCTGCGCGACGAGCTCGAGGACGACGGGCCCGGGGCGGAGTGCGTGGTCGTCACCGCCCGCCTGCACCCGGCGGTCAGGGACGTCCTGGCGCTGCTGCGCGAGGACAGGCCGACCACCGTCGTGTTCGTCGGCCGGCCGCGGGACGACGAGAAGCCCTGCGTGGATCTCGTCGTCTCCCGCGATCTGGACTGGAGGACCGCCGATGCGCTCGCGATCCACACTTGAGTGGGCCGGGACCGCGTTCGGCGCGCTCGCGCAGGGGGTCTGGTGCGGCGTGCTCGGATCGGTGCTGAGCGCCGCAAGCTGGCCGGCGCTGGCGGCATTCGCGGCCGTTACCATGCTCGCCGCCGCGGCCGCTTCGCGGTGGGCGTCGGTGGACTCGGTCCGCCTGCCGCGGGGGCGCGCATTCCTGATCGCGGTGGTGCTGACCGCGGCCGCGGTGCTCCTCGTCGCAGGCCGCGCCTGGGACCATCCGTACCTCGGCTGGCAGATCGTGCGCGACCTCAGCTTCAGCGCCGGCGTCGCCGTGCTCGGCGTATGGATGGCCCGCGGTGACTTCGGCCCGGACGAGGCGTTCGCGCGCGCCGCCCGGGCGTTCGGCGCCCTCTGTGCGGTCCTCGTGCTCTGCGGGCTCACCGGCACGCCGGTCCGGTGGCCGGCTGCGGCCGTCGCGACAGTGGTGGTGGCCGGCGGCCTGCACGTCGCCCTGCTGAGGTACCGGGCGCTCACCGATGTGGTCTCCGAGGACGACCGGCTGCCGGTGTGGCCGTGGCTGCTCGCCGTCACCACGGCCATCGCGGCGGTGCTGGTGGTCACCGGGCTGGCGGCGGCGCTGCTCGGCGGCGACACGCTCCACACGGTGCTCGCCGGCGCGCTCACCGTCGTCGCTTACGTCGCCGGCGCCTTGGCGTGGGTCGTCGCGGAGGCGGTGCGCGGCGTCGCCTGGCTGGCCGGCCTCGCCCACCTGCACCTGCCGCACCACGAACTGCCCAAGGTCCCGGCCGGCCGCCTTGCGACGGGGCCGCCAGATCAGGTCCCCATCGCCGCGTCGGCCCTGACGCGGACGCTCGTGACAGCCGGCCTCGCTGCGCTGGCGATCGCGGCGGCGCTCGCAGTCGTGGTGTTCGCGCTGCGCCGGCTGAACCGCAAGGCCTCGCGTGACGAGGCGGTGGTGGAGGAGCGCGAAGTAGTGCGCAGCGTGAGCTCGGTGACCGGCGCGGCTCTCGGCGGCATCCGGCGCCGCCTGCGCTCTCTCGCGCACGGCCGGCGCCGCCCGCAGACCCCGGCCGAGGGGATCCGCATGGACTACGAGCGACTCGAGCGGCGTTTGGCGAGGACCGGCAGCCCGAGAGCTGCGGGGACGACAGTGCGCTCGTACCTGGGATCGCGCGCGGTCGAGTCGTCGGGAGCGGCAGCTGAGCTGGCGACCCTCTACGAGCTGGCGAGGTACTCGGCATACGCAGTCGACGACGCCCAGGCGCGCCGCTTCGGAGACCTCGCGCGGTCGTGCTCTTCTCTGGACCTGCCTAGCGGACCTTGAGCCGGGACTTGCCGGCGTGCACCTGCGGGTTGCCGGCGGCGTCGGTGGCGGTCGTGCGCAGGGTGTAGGCGCCTTTCTTGAGGGAGGACGCGAGGCGCATGCGCACGGTCTTCGTCGCGTTCGCGGCGACGCCCGTCCGGATCGCCTTGACCACGGTCTTGCCGGAGCGGCTGACGACCCGCGTCACCAGCGTCACGGTGCCGGACGAGGGCAACGGGTCGGTGAGTACCACAGGGATGGAGAGCACCGACCCGCGCCGCGCCGCGCTCCGGGCCACTCGGACGGCGGTGGGCGCCGAGGTCGGCGAGGCGAGGTCAAGGTTCACGAAGCCCGTCCTCCTGCCGCCCGTGTTGCCGGCCTTGTCCACGGCCCAATACTTGACCTTGTGGCTGCCGGCGTCTGAGACGCGGAAGGCGCCCGAGTAGGTCTGCGTGTCGCCGCCGTCGACCGTGTAGTACACGGCGGCGACGCCGGAGCCGCCCTTGCCGTCCGCGCCGCTCAGCCGGACGCTGACGGCGGCGCGCTTCCAGCCGCTCGTCGCGTTGCGCTGCAGGTGCGTCGCGGTCACCGAGGGCGCGGTGAAGTCGTCGGTGACCGTGAAGCCCGTTCCGTCGGCGCTCAGCGCCGAGGTGGCGGCGATGACCTTGCCGGTGGAGCCGACCATGTCGATCGATGAGGCTCCCGCGGCGGCCAGGGAGCCGCCGTCGACCGCGCAGCCGGAGAACTCGGCGAGCCCGAACGTGGCCAGTGGGAGCACGCCCGAGTTGTCGGCAGGGGCCTCGGCGATGACCTCGGCCGAAGCGCGTTCGGCGTAAGGATCCGACCTGGTGGTGGCGTACGACTTGCCTGTGGTCTGGTTCTGAAGCGACAGCCTGAAGGAGGTGGACCCTGTCCACTGGACGGTGGCGGTGACGACGTCGCCGGGCCGTATGGGCACCGACGTAATCAGGTACATGGGGGCCGGATACATCTCGTACCAGGCTGAGTAATACGCAGTCCCCGCGTAGCTGTACCCGATGGTGCCGATCTGCTCGACGGAGTCGTAGTTGACGTTGCCGTCGCCGTCGAGCCCGACCCAGAAGGCGGCGTAGGTCTCGGCCGCCCTGGCCACGACGGCCGGCTGCGTCCATGTCGCAGTGACGCTGGTGTACGGGCCGCCGCCGCTGGCCGAGTACCCCGACCAGTTGCGCGAGACAGAGCTCGAGGCGCCATGCGCTCCACTCGGGTTGATGCGGGGCGCCGGTGCGGAGCCCGAGGTGGCCGGGTCGATGCGTGGCGCGGCTGTTGCGACGCCGGCCAGCGCGACACAGGCGACCAGGATCGCGGCCAGAACCGTCAGAGCGGTGGAGAAGCGCAGCGTCGTCTTCACGGTCCCTTTCTGGCGGCATCGTCTGGGGCTGAGATGAGAATCGCACGAGTCGGGCTCAAGTCCAAGCCGGCGCCGTATGCGTGTCCCGCGCCGAGTCGGGAACGAGACTCAGCCATGCGCCGCGAGCAGCGGCAGCGTGACCGTGAAGGTGGCGCCGGCTCCGGGTATCGTGTCGAGCCGCACTGTCCCGCGGTGGGCGTCGACGATCGCGGCGACGATGGCGAGGCCGAGGCCGGCGCCGCCCGTCTCGCGGGCGCGCGACTTGTCGGCGCGGTAGAAGGGCTCGAACACCTTGGCGGCGACGTCCGGTTCGAGTCCGGGGCCGTCGTCGGCGACGGCCAGCGTGGCGTAGCCGTCGCTCGCCGCAAGGGTCACGCGGATCTGCGCGTCGGGGGGCGTGTGCCGGGCGGCGTTGTTCAGGAGGTTGTGCAGCACCTGGTGCAACTGGTGGTCGTCCCCCAGCACGTCGGCCGTCTCCGCGCGCTCGACTGCGATGTCGCGGTGGGGGGAGGCGGCGCGCGCGTCGTTCACGCAGTCGTCCACGACGCGCGCGAGGTCCACGGGGAGCTTCTCCGGTTCGCGCCCCTCGCCGAGGCGCGCGAGCACGAGCAGTTCCTCGACCATGACGCCCATCCGCTTGCTCTCCTCCTCGATGCGGCGCATGGCCAGCTCGAGGTCCTCGGGGTCGTCCTTGGCGCGGTCGAACACCTCGGAGTAGCCGCGGATGCTGGTAAGCGGCGTGCGCAGCTCGTGCGAGGCGTCCGCCAGGAAGCGCCGCAGCTTGTCCTCGGTGGCGGCGCGCTCCGCGAACGCCACCTCGATGCGACCGAGCATCGTGTTCAGGCTGAGGCCGAGCCGGCCGACCTCCGTCCGCGACTCGGCCGGCTGCACCCGCAGCGACAGGTCGCCGGCGGAGATCGCGTCGGCCGTGACGGCCATCTTCTCGAGGGGCCGCAGGTCGCGCTTGATCAGGAACCAGGAGGCCACGGCGAGGATCGCCAACACGACGAGCGAGACTATGACCTCAAGGCTCATGAGCTGGCGGAGTGTCTGCTGCATGTCGGTGAGCGGGATCGCGGCGACCACGGTGCCCGAGATCTCAGGGGCCGAAGACACCGCGACTCGGAAGTCGGTCGCGGGTCCGCCGGTCGATTTGGTCACGGTGAAGAACGCGGCTTCGCCGCGCGCCTGGCCGCTCGTTGCGGGCAGCTGTGAAGGCAGCACGGGTTGGGCGTAGTCGGTGCCTTGGCCGAGCTGGACGACACCGGCGATGAGCACGGTGCCGTCCGAGCTGCGAAGCTGGGCATAGGAGCCGATCGGCAGGTTCACTCCCGGGCCGCCGATCCCGAACGCGGAGCCGCCGTTCTGGAGACTGCGCTCCAGGTTCACGCTCACCGGCACGCGGGCGTCGAGCAACTGCTGGTCGACGCGCTCCAGCAGGAAGTTCCGCAGCGAGCCGTACGTGACCGCGCCGGCGACCACCAGGGCCACTGCCACGAGGGCGAGAACGGCGAGCAGCAGGCGGGTGCGGAGGCTCACGAAACCATTAGTCCTTTGGCATCCGGAGGCTGTAGCCGACGCCTCTCACCGTGTGGATGAGCGGGGCGCCCTCGGCGTCGACCTTGCGCCGCAGGTAGCTCACGTAGGTCTCGACGATGTTGGCGTTGCCGCCGAAGTCGTAGTTCCAGACGTGGTCCAGGATCTGATCCTTGCTCAGCACGTGGCGGGCGTTGAGCATCAGGTAGCGGAGCAGCTTGAACTCCGTGGCGGTGAGCTCGATCTCGCGCCCGGCGCGCCACACCTCGTGGGTGTCCTCGTCGAGTTCGAGGTCGGCGAAGGCGAGCCGGCTCTGCTCGGCGGCCGCCGGCTGTACGCGCCTCAGGATCGCGCGGATGCGTGCGACGAGTTCCTCGACGCTGAACGGCTTGGTCATGTAGTCGTCGCCGCCGAGCGTGAGCCCGCGGATCTTGTCCTCGGTCGCGTCCCGCGCGGTGAGGAAGAGGATCGGGAGCCGGACGCCCTGGTTGCGCAGGCGGCGCGCGACCTCGAACCCGTCGATGCCCGGCATCATGATGTCGAGCACGGCGAGGTCGGGCGAGAAGCTTTCGACGGCGGCCAGCGCCTCGCGGCCGTTGCCGGCCACGCGGACGTCGAACTGCTCGTAGCGCAGGGCCATCGACACGAGGTCGGTGATGCTGGGCTCGTCGTCCACGACGAGCACTTTGGTGGCGCCTGCCGGTGTCTCGATCATCTTGACCCTCCGCTTGCGGTCTCCCCTGGCTCCCGAACAGGAGTCTAGCCAGAATTCCTGAGAACTGCCTGTGAGTTCCCTGAAGTATGACTGTAGGAATCACGCGCGCGTGAGAGCACCGCGACTCACAGAGAGCCTTCAGCTTCGCTTCAGCCGACTCCCATGCCGGCGGCATACAACCTCTGACAGGAAAACGAGGAGGCAGCATGTTCTTCACCTACGTGTTCAGGGAGCTGCGCCGGCGACATCGGCAGGCGCTGCTCACAGCCCTCGGACTTGCCGTCGGCGTGGCGCTCGTGGTCGCAGTGACCGCGTACGCGTCCGGGGTGAGCGAGGCACAGGACAAGGTTCTCCAGTCGCTCTACGGAGTCGGCACCGACATCACCGTGTCCCAGCAGCAGAAGATGGATCAGGGTGGCGCGCAGCAGTTCGGCATGAACCCGCCCGACCAGTCCAAGCAGGGCGAGAAGTTCACGCGTTCGCGCGTGCAGACGAGCCCCGGCCAGCAGTCGATCTCGACCAAGAAGCTCGCCCAGATCGCCTCCCTCGAGGGCGTGAGCGACGTCACCGGCAGCATCAGCATGACCGTCATGAGTGTGAGCGGGAAGTTCGCCCAGGCGCAGAGCGGCTCCAGCGGGGCCCAGCCCTCGGCGAGCAGCCAGTCCTCCTCGAGCGGCTCCTCCTCGTCGCAGGGCCAGGCGCAGATGTCGCCCATCAACGTCTCGCAGCTCACGGTCTCCGGCGTGGACACCACGAACCTCAGCCTCGGGCCCCTCAGTTCGGGGCAGGTGGCCTCCGGACGCTCTCTCACGAGCTTCGACTCCACCGCCAAGGTCGCGCTGGTGACCAAGGCCTACGCCAAGCAGAACTCACTCAAGGTCGGCGACGCCAAGAAGATCGACGGCACCAGGTTCACCATCGTCGGCATCGTCGCCCTGCCCGGCGGCAGCAGCTCGTCCGAGATCTACATCCCGCTCAGGTGGGCGCAGAAGCTCAGCGACAACGGCGGCAAGGTCAACCAGATCTACGTGAAGGCCGACAGCGCCACGGTCATCGCCAGTGTCCAGACGGAGATCGAGACGCTCATGCCCAAGGCGACCGTGACGACTTCGTCCGACCTCGCCAGCCAGGTCAGCGGCTCGCTCTCCAGCGCCTCGCAGCTCGCCGACCGGCTCGGCAAGTGGCTCGCCGTCGCCGCGCTCGTGGCCTCGTTCGCCGTCGCCAGTCTGCTCACCGTCTCAGCGGTCTCCCGGCGGGTGCGTGAGTTCGGCACCCTCAAGGCCCTCGGCTGGAAGGGCCGCCGCATCGTCGGCCAGGTGCTCGGCGAGTCCATGGTGCAGGGCGTGATCGGCGCCGTCATCGGCGTGGCGCTCGGCATCGCCGGCGCGCGACTCATCGCCGCCTTTTCGCCGGCCCTCAAGGCCACGCTGGGCAGTACGTCCACGCAAGGCGGCCCCCCCGGCATGCAGCAGGCCGCGCAGTCCGTCAGCGTCGCGCTGACCACTCCGGTCAGTCTGGAGCTGATCGGCATCGCCACGGGCCTGGCCCTGGCCGGCGCCCTGGTCGCCGGCGGGTTCGGAGGCTGGCGCGCCTCGCGGCTTCGTCCGGCCGACGCTCTGAGGCGCGTCGATTGACGCGCCGGTCAGCGGCGGGTGTGGCGCGGCGAAGCCGCACCCGCCGTCGACCGGCCCGGCTGATCGAGCAGCGCGGCCGGCTCAACGAGCGGGGCTCCGTAGGTGCGCCGCTCACCGACTGACGACTTTCGAGATCGGAGACACCATGCTCTACGAACTGACAGAAGTGACCAAGAACTACCGGCAGCGGCGCAAGCAGGTGGACGCCTTGGCCGGCGTGGGTCTGGCCATCGACGAGGGCGAGTTCCTCGCCATCCAGGGGTCGACAGGCTCCGGCAAGACCACGTTGCTGCAGATGCTGGGCGCCATGGACCGGCCCTCGAGCGGCAAGCTCGAGTTCGAGGGTCGCGACCTGGCGCGTATGGGGGAGAGGGACCTCTCGGAGCTGCGGAGCCACTTCTTCGGGTTCATCTTCCAGGGGTTCAATCTCATCCCCACGCTGACCGCCCAGGAGAACGTGGAGACCGCGCTCGTGCCCTGGCGCACGCCCGCCGACGAGCGGAAGCGCCGGGCCACGGAGGCCCTGGCCGGCGTCGGCCTCGCCGACCGCACCCGGCACATCCCCGCCGAGATGAGCGGCGGCGAGCAGCAGCGTGTGGCCATCGCGCGGGCCCTCGTTCGCGAGCCCCGCGTGATCCTCGCCGACGAGCCCACCGGCAACCTCGACGAGCGCACGCGCGATGACATCATCGGCCTCCTCGAGCAACTCTGGCGCGAGCAGGGGCAGACGCTCATCGTCGTGACCCACGACACGTGGGTGGCCAGCCGGGCCTCGCGGCGCATCTGGCTCGACCGCGGGCTGCTCGACGCCGAGCCCGCCCCCCGCAGGGTCCCCGAGGAGTCTGTCAGGGCCGCCGAGCCGGCGCTCGCCGCGGCCGCCGCCGTGTGACACCCTCCCCGGTGGGCTACGCCTTCGAGATCCTCGCCCACTCTCGGTGGGAAGCCGCGGTGGCCGTCTTCGAGTTCATCGGCTTCTCGTTCCGGGTCAGCCGCCCCGACCCGTCGCATGCCGAGCAGGTCGGGTAGCGCATCGTGCCGTTCGACACGCTGGCGAGCGTGGCGTGGTTCCTCATCAGGCCGGCGCGCACCGAGCTGCGCAAGCGCCGCGAGGAGAAGTACCCGACTGAGCGGGCGCCGTCAGTACATCTGCACCGGCGGCGACGCCAGGCACAGCGCCAGCTGCACCTGCCCGTCGCCGATCACCGGCGGCCCGTGGGTCACGAGGACGTGCTCGAGCGGCCGTTCGGCCAGCGGGGCGAGCGTCGGCGCGAAGACGTCCCTGTACCAGTCAGCGCCGGTCCCGCTGCTCAGGTACCAGAAGCGGAGGCCGCCCTCCGCGCCGACGACGGCGTCGCCGAACACGGCGGCGCGCAGCGAGGGCACGTACAGCGGGTGCTCGCTGCGTCTCGGGCGGCCGATGGTGTAGGCCTCGGCCGCCCCGCCGGCGATGGGCGCCGCCGTGCCGGCGGCGCCCATCGGCACCACCTCGAGCGGCGTCTCCGGCCGCAGCCGCTTGCGTACGAGGGCGTGCCCCCAGATGCGGGTGGGGCGCTCCGGCGCGAAGCGCTCGTAGAGCGTCTCCGCACTCCGCGTGTGGTACGGGACGGTGATGAGCAGTTCCACCCGGGTCGCCGCGGCGGCCAGGAGCTCGAGCTCGGCGAGCAGCGGATCGAGGCGCTGGTCATCGCCGGCGGGGAGCAGAGGGTCGACGAGGAGCAGCGTTCCGCCGGCCACCAGTGCGTAGGACTCGACCTCTTCGGTCTTCGGCCGCCACTCCGGGTGCGGGGCCGTCCAGCGGTGGATTCCCGGCGTCAACTCTTCCATGATCGGCCTCCTGTGATCGTCCCGCCGTTATCTGGGTAGTGTCCGCCTGCGGGGCGCGGCAATCCTCGCGCCGTGGCCGTAGGACAGGGCCGCGGTCGCCCTCTCGTGGACGGAGGTGTGCTGGTGAGCTCTGGTGTCGCTGGATCCAGCCCGGGACCGCTGGTGCTCGTCTTCATGGGCGTCTCAGGCTGCGGCAAGTCCACGGCGGCCGCTCTGCTTGCCGGCCGGCTGGGCTGGCCGTTCGAGGAGGGCGACGCCCTCCACCCGCGGGCAAACGTGGACAAGATGCGCGCGGGCCGGCCGCTCACCGACGCCGACCGCCTGCCGTGGCTGGAGCGGGTCGCCGATTGGATCGACGCGCGGCTCGACGCCGGGGAGAACGGGATCATCTCCTGCTCGGCGCTCAAGCGCGCCTACCGAGACCTGCTCGACCGGCGGCGCCGCGGCGTCATCTTCGTCTACCTGGCCGGCAACAGGGACACGATCTACGAGCGCATCACCACGCGCGGCGGGCACTTCATGCCGCCGAGCCTCCTCGACAGCCAGTTCGCCGCCCTCGAAGAACCGGGGCCCGACGAGCCGGCGATCCGCGTGGAGATCTGCCTGCCGCCGCAACGTGTCGCCCAGACGGTCGTCGACGAGCTGGGCCTGAAGGGCTGAGGGGCGATGTCGCCGGCCGGCCGCATGCAGCTCCCGGGCCCCCGGATCCCCTGCGATCCGGAGATCGCCGTCGCCGCGCCGGCTGAACTCGGCGAAGGGCCGCGCTGGGATGCGGCCACCGAGACCCTGCTCTGGGTGGACATCCTGGGGCGGGCGGTCCACCGGTTCGACCCGGCCATCGGCCGCGATGGTGTGGTGCCCGCCCCCGCCCTGGTCGGCTTCGCGCTGCCGCGCGCGCGGGGCGGCGTGGTGCTCGGCCTGCCGGACGGGCTCTGGACCCTGGATGACGGCGCAGTCGAGCCCCTGCTGGCGATAGAGGCGGACGTGCCCGGCAACCGGCTCAACGACGGCTCCTGCGACCCGCGGGGCAGGCTCTGGGCGGGCACCATGGCGCTCGACGAACGGTCCCCGACGGGGGCGCTCTACCGCGTGGGCACTGACCTCGAGCTCGCCCGGCCGCTCGCCGGGACGACCATCTCCAACGGACTCGGTTGGAGCCCAGCAGGCGACCGCTTCTATTTCATCGACACCCCCGCGCGGCGCGTGGACGTGTTCGACTTCGACGCGGTCACGGGAGCTGTCGAGCATCGCCGCCCGCTGGCGGCCGTCGACGTCGAGGGCGCCGGCCCCGATGGCCTGACCGTCGACGCCGAGGGCTGCGTCTGGGTGGCGCTCCACGGCGGCTGGGGCCTGCTGCGCTACTCGCCGGACGGAGAGCTGATCGGGCACGTCGAGCTGCCGGTGGCCAAGGTGACCAGTTGCTGTTTCGGCGGCGCCGGCCTGCGAGACCTGTACGTGACGACGCGCCGCCAGAGCCTGAGCGACGCCGAGCTGACTGACCAGCCCCTCGCCGGGGCGTTGTTCCGCCTCGACCCCGGCGTCGCCGGACAGCCGACCCACGCGTTCGGCGGCTGAGCCAACAGCCATCGCGGCCTGAAGATGAGGAGCAGACGATGAGACTGACGGGCAAGACCGCCCTCGTGACCGGAAGCTCGAGCGGTATCGGCCGGGCGATCGCCCTGCGGTTCGCGCGCGAGGGGGCAGACGTGGCGGTGCACTACAACCGTGAGGCGGACGAGGCGCGCGCCGCCGCGGCGGAGATCGAAGCGCTCGGACGCCGCGCCGTCGCGCTCGGTGCGAACGTGGGCGACGTGAAGGAGGCGCAGGGCCTCGTGGCCGGCGCGGTCGAGGCCCTGGGCCACCTCGACATCCTCGTCAACAATGCTGGCGTGGAGATACGTGAACCGTTTCTTGACGTGAGCGAGGCACACTACGACCTCGTGCTCGACGTGAACCTCAAGGGAGCGTTCTTCACCGCCCAGGCGGCCGTGCGGCACATGGTGGAGCGCGGCGAGGGCGGCCGCATCGTCAATGTATCGTCGATCCACGAGGATGTGGCCTTCCTGCACTACGCGCCGTACACCGCGTCCAAGGGCGGCATGCGCATGGTCACCCGCACCATCTGCCAGGAGCTTGCGCCGCACGGGATCACCGTCAACGACATCGCCCCGGGTGCGGTCGCGACGCCGATCAACAAGCGCACCCTCGGCGACGGGGACCTGCTGCACGAACTGCAGGGAGTCATACCGGCCGGAAGGCTGGGCGAGCCCGACGAGATCGCCGGGCTCGCCGTCTTTCTCGCCTCCGACGAGGCCGCGTACATCACCGGCTCCACGTACGTGATCGACGGCGGCATGACCCACTTCAACAGGGGGCTCTGAGATGAGCGATCCGACGAGTGAGTTCTTCACGGGCCTGGCGCGGAGGGGCCGTGAGCCTATGCTCCAGCGTACCTCAGGCACGATCCGTTTCGACCTCGCCGACGGCGACGAGGTGGAGCACTGGTACGTCGGGATCCGCAAGGGAGCTCTGACCGTCACGCACGACGAGGGTGCCGCCGACTGCGTCGTGCACGCCGAGAAGGAGCTTTTCGACCGGCTGGCGAGCGGCACCGCCAACGCCATGGCCGCGGCCCTGCGCGGCGTCGTCGAGCCGCAGGGCGACCTGCAACTGGTGGTCCAGTTCCAGCGCCTGTTCCCGGGGCCGCCGCGCGGATGCGACGACCGCGAAGAGGCCGGCTACGCGAGGGGGGAGTCATGAGCGACGGGCTCATCAAGATCCTCGAGGGCAACACCTTCGTCGTCAGCGACGACCGCGGAGACATCGAAGCGTCGATGACCGACCCCACGGGGCTGTTCTCCTTCGACACGCGCTTCCTCTCGCGCTGGGTGCTCACCGTCGACGGCGAGCGGCTCAACGCGCTGTCCACCGACGATCTGCAGTACTTCGAGACCCGGTTCTTCCTGGTGCCGGGCACCGGGACGGTCTACATCGACTCCAAGCTGTCGGTGATCCGCCAGCGCGCCGTGGGCGACGGGTTCCACGAGGAGTTGACCATCCTGAACCACGACGACAAGCCCGTCGACCTCGAGGTGCGCGTCGAGGCCGCCAGTGACTTCGCCGACCTCTTCGAGGTCAAAGACGCGTTGCAGAAGAAGGGCGCCTACTACAAGCGCGTGGAGGACGAGAGGCTCGTGCTCGGGTACGAACGCGAGACCTTCAAGCGCGAGACGTGGGTCGAGGCCACGGAGCCGTGCCGCGTGGACGAGGGGAGTCTCACGTTCAACGTGCACGTCGAGGCCCACGGCGAATGGACCACGGACCTGCACGTGGTGACGGCAGATGCCGGCTGGGGCGAACTGCGCTTCAGACCCAAGTACGAGCGGCATGCCAAGCAGGCGCGGCCGCACCTCGAACGCAGCCTCGAGCGCTGGCTGGACGAGGCGCCGGCCCTCGAGTCCGACTGGGACTGGCTGAAGATGATCTACCGGCGCAGCCTGGTCGACCTCGCGGCGCTGCGGTTCTCGACGCGCACGTCCGGTGGCCGGAGCCTGCCCGCGGCCGGCCTGCCCTGGTTCATGACCATGTTCGGCCGCGACAGCATCTTCACCAGCCTGCAAGCCCTGCCGTTCACGTCCGAGCTTGCGGCCACCACGCTGCGCGAGCTCGGGGCGCGTCAGGGAAGCCGTCTGGACGACTTCCGCGACGAGGACCCGGGGCGGATCCTGCACGAGATGCGGTACGGCGAGATGACGGCGTTCGAGGAACGCCCGCACTCGCCGTACTACGGCTCGGTGGACGCGACGCCGCTGTTCGTCGTGCTGCTCGACGAGTACGAGCTCTGGACCGGCGACACCAGGCTGGTCCGGGACCTCGAGTACGAGGCCCGCGCGGCCCTGAACTGGATCGACGAGTACGCGGACCTGCGGCACAATGGCTATATCTGGTACCAGCGGCGCAACGAGGTCAGCGGGCTGGAGAACCAGTGCTGGAAGGACTCCTGGGACTCCATCTCCTTCAGCGACGGCCGCCTGCCTGGGTTCCCGCGCGCCACCTGCGAGCTGCAGGGCTACGCCTACGACGCCAAGGTCCGCGGCGCGCGGCTCGCGCGCCTGGTCTGGAAGGACCCGGCCTTCGCCGACAAGCTGGAGGCCGAGGCCGCCGACCTCAAGCGGCGGTTCAACCGCGACTACTGGGTCGCCGAGAAGGGCTACTACGCGATCGCGCTCGACACCGAGGGCAAGCAGGTGGACGCGCTGGCCTCCAACATCGGTCATCTCCTGTGGAGCGGGATCGTCGACAAGAGCAAGGCCCGCTCCGTGGCCAGTCACCTGATGAGCTCGCGCCTGTACTCTGGGTGGGGCGTGCGCACGCTCGCGGAAGGTGAAGGGCGCTACAACCCGATCGGCTACCACGTCGGGACGGTGTGGCCGTTCGACAACTCGATCATCGCGTGGGGTCTGCGCCGCTATGGGTTCAGGCAGGAGGCGGCGCGCATTGCCGCAGGCATACTCGACGCCGCCAACTTCTTCGCCGGGCGGCTGCCCGAAGCGTTCGGCGGCTACTCGCGCGAGGTCACCAAGTACCCGGTGCAGTACCCGACGTCGTGCAGTCCGCAGGCGTGGTCCACAGGCGCTCCGCTGCTGCTGCTGCGCACGATGCTCGGGCTCGAGCCCATCGGCGACCACCTGATCGTCGATCCGGCGCTGCCGCAGGGCATCGGGCGACTGGAACTGCTGGACATCCCCGGGCGCTGGGGCCACGTGGACGCGTTCGGCCGCGGCCGCATGGATGTCGCGGCCAAGCCGCGGCGGCGTCGGGACCAGCAGCTTGGTGTGGTCAAGCAGGAGGCGCGTGGCGGGCGCGGCAACGGCCGGGCGAAGCGCCCGAAGACGTAACGGATCGCCGTCTCGGGCGGCGGCGCGGCGGCGAGACCCTGCGGCCCCGCCGCCGCGCCGCCCGGTCAGCCGATAGCGACCGACCCGGTCTCTCCGGTGCGGATGCACACGCACTGCTCCAGCCCGAGCACGAAGATCTTGCCGTCGCCGATGTTGCCCGTCTTGGCGACGCGGGCGATGGTCGTGATGGCGGCGGAGAGGAAGTCGTCGTTGACGGCGATCTCGAGCTTGACCTTGCGCAGCAGGTTGCCGGGCTCCACGTGGCTGCGGTAGATCTCGGCCACGCCCTTTCTGCCTGCCGCGCCCCATCACGTCGGACGTGGTGACGAGGTGGATGCCCTCTTCGTCCAGCGCCTCGAGCACGTCTTCGATCTTGTCGGGCTGGATGATCGCGATCACGTATTTCATCTCTGGCTCCTCACAGGTGCAGGGAGTCGGGGTAGGCCGCGACGCCCATCTCGGGCACGTCGCCGGCCAGCTCGGCCGTGGTGGGCTCGCCGGCGACCTTGGCGGCCACGTCTGCCGCGGTCCCGGTGGCCGAGCCCGACGGGTCGCGGCGAAGGCGAAGCCGGCAAAGAGGAAGGTCGACGCGACCGCGAGCAGCAGTGCTGCCACGGTCGCGCGCTTGAACGAGGGGCGGGTCCGGAGTCCCCGCGGCTGTACTAGTGGTGCGGCCACAATCTGTGTGCGGACCCCGGCCTGGCGCTCATCATAGTAGTCATCCTTTGGGCCATGGGTTCGTGGTGCGGTGTGCGTGGTGGGTGGTGCCGTCCGGAGGGCCTCCCTTCCGTGTCGCGGTTCCCCCTGACGCAAGAAGCTCCCCCGGCCGTCGTGGCCTGGGGAGCGCCTTCGCTCTGGGTACCGGCACCGCGTCGGGCCGATTCGGCAGGTGAACACGTTGCCAAGACGGAGCGCAACGGGCGGGGGGAGAGGCGGCGGCGGAGCCCTCGCGGCCCCGCCGCCCGTCAGGTCGCTCGCCGCCAGGCCTGGCGCCACTTCAGGCGCGAGCCCGTGTGCAGGATCGCTCCGCCGTAGATCCTGGCCGCGACCCACGCCATCAGCACGGTCGACGCCACGCAGACGAGCATCGAGAGCGCTATCTGCCAGGGCTGCGCCACGCCCAGGGCCACCAGCACGGTCATGGAGACCGGCGCCGTCGGCGGGAAGTACGCCAGCACCCAGTAGAAGCCGTACACGCTGTCGCTGTAGAGCACCGTGAAGGTGAGGATATAGGAGGCGATCAGGGGCAACTGCACGGGCGCCGAGGCGTTGGATGCGTCGGACGGCTTGGTGACCAGCGACCCTGCGGCTGCGTAGAGGGTGCAGTAGAAGGCGTAGCCGATCACGATCCATGCGGCGCCGACGGCCACGACCTCCAGCGAAGCGCTGTGGATCAGGCTGGAGCCGACGGCCGCGCCGAGGACGACGAAGGTGAGCACGATCGCCAGCGCCTGGGCCAGCGCGAGCAGACCCAGGCCGAGCACTTTGCCGAGAAGGAGTTGGGAGGGGCGTACCGCCGCGAGCAGTACCTCGACCACCCGGCTCGACTTCTCCTCGCTCACGCCGATGGTGATCCGCACGCCGTAGACGACGATGAGCACGTAGATGACGATGGACACGGCCAGGCCCGTGAGGCGCACGTTCAGGCCGGTGAGCGGCGGCTCGAGGCCGTGGATGGGGAGGCTGGGCGAGGAGGTGGGCGCCGTCGCCGTCCCGCCACTCTTGATCAGGCCGCCGGCGAGCGCTAGAGCGCCCTCCAGGCTCGACGCGCTCGTCGACGTGCCGGCGTAGGGGGTGCGCGGGATCAGCACCTCGCGCCCAGGGACGAGCACGGCCGCCAGCTTGCCGTCCTTCAGTGCGGCCTCGGCTTCTCCGAGAGAGGCGAAGGGGACCGGCTGCACGGCCGTGCCGGTGATGCGCGCGGCGGTCCGCACGGTCAGTACCGCCGCGGGCCCCGAGCCCACGATGCCGACCTTCTTCGTGCTCGGGCTGCCGTGTAAGGCGGCCGGAATGAGGATCGCGGCCGCCACCGCCACGACGAGCAGCACGGTGACGATGCGGAAGGACCGCGCGCGCCAGCCTTGCCGCAGCTCACGCGCGGCGATGAGCCACGTGGTCCCCAGCCAGGCGTTCACGACTGCGAGCCTCCTCGATCTCCCTCGCTCCGCTCCTCGCGCGCGGCCCGGTCCACCTCGTCCACGTCGGCGCCGACGGCCTCGCGGAACACCTCCGAGAGGCTCCGGTCCTCGAAGGCGAAGTGCTCCACCGGGCCTGCCGAGCGCGCAATGTCGAGCACCTGCTGGGCGTCCGCGCCGGGTGAGAGCGCCAGGGACACGGTGCCGGAGGTGACCCCGGTCACTCTCGCCATGGGGGCCAGCCCGGCGGCCCACAGGCCTTCGGTGTCTCCTGCCACGCGCACGGCGAGCCGCGGCCCACCGCCCCGTCGCAGGTCGGTGAGGCGTCCCCGCGCGACCAGCCGCCCGCGGTGGATGATGGCGACCGCCTCGCAGATATCCTGCACCAGGTCGAGCTGGTGGCTCGAGAACAGTACGCTGACGCCGGCGGCGGCGCGCTCCTCCAGCACCGCGCTCATGTCGTCCACGCCGACCGGGTCCAGGCCCGAGAACGGCTCATCGAGGATGAGCAGCTCGGGGTCGTGCACGAGTGCGGCTGCGAGCTGTACGCGCTGCTGGTTGCCTTGGGACAGCGTCTCGATTTTCAGATCCCGTTTGTCGGCGATGCCGAGCCGTTCGGTCCACTCGAGCGAGGACGACCGTGCCACGGCCGCCGACAGCCCGTAGAGGCGGCCGAGGTAGACGAGCTGCTCGAGCACGACCATGCCGGGGTAGAGGCCGCGCTCCTCCGGCATGTAGCCGAACGTGCGGCGCGCGACGGCGTCGACGGGCGCGCCGCGCCAGCGGACCTCGCCGGCGTCCGGCGCGATGACGCCCACCACGGCGCGCATGGCCGTTGTCTTGCCGGCCCCATTCGGCCCGAGGAAGCCGAAGACCTGGCCGGCCGGGACGCTGAAGGAGAGGCCATCCAGGGCGACGACGTCGCCGAAGCTGCGCCGCAGTGCGATGAGCTCCAGGGAACCGTTGCCGGTGTCGTCAGCGTCCATGTCGCTCATGGTCCCCGGTATGTCCCACGCCGCCGCCGGCTCCGTTGGGCGGGAGGCCGCCGGGCTCATGGGCCTGGTCTCCGGCGGCCCGGCCGCCGCGCCGCCTGCGCACCGCGTCGCGCAGGATGTACTCCACCTGCGCGTTGACGCTGCGGAGTTCGTCGGCGGCCCACCTCTCGACCTCGGACCAGAGGTCCGGGTCGACGCGCAGGAGGTACTGCTTGCGCGCGGCCATGCGCTAGCGCAGTCCCGCGCGCTTCTGGCTGGGCGGCCTCATCGTCCTCACACCCGGCGCGTCAGGAAGGCGATGACGAAGTAGGCGACGGTGGCGGCCACGAGCAGCGTCCAGAAGATCCAGGGCTGCGGGGTCGCCAGCGTGATGGCCAGGACGAACACGGCAGCCACGTACGCTCCGGTCACGAGCCAGCCCTGCCAGGAGACCGGCGTGAATCCCCAGCCGTAACGTCTGGGTCCGAACCACGGCCGCATCACTGATACAGGGTCCCGGTGTTGACGACCGGGGTCACCTGGCTCTCGCCGCAGAGCACCACCATGAGGTTGCTGACCATGGCGGCCTTGCGCTCTTCGTCGAACTCGATGGTCTGGTGCTCCTGGAAGTCGGCCAGTGCCATCTCGACCATGCTCACGGCGCCGGTGACGATCTTGCGCCGCGCCGCGATGATCGCCTCTGCCTGCTGGCGGCGGAGCATCGCCTGGGCGATCTCGGGGGAGTAGGCCAGGTGGCTGAGCCGGGCCTGCTCCACGATCACGCCCGCCTGCGCGAGCCGCTCGGTGAGCTCCACGCGCAGGGCCTCCGAGACCTCGTCCACGTTGCCGCGCAGCGTGGTCTCGTCGTCGGTGTCGGCGAAGGTCTCGCCCGTGTCGTAGGGGTACGCGCTCGCGAGGTGCCGCACTGCCGTCTCGCTCTGCATGGCCACGTAGCTCTCGAAGTCATCGACGTCGAACACGGCCTTGGCGGTGTCGTCCACGCGCCAGACCACCACGGCGGCGATGTCCACGGGGTTGCCGCGCTTGTCGTTGACCTTGAGGCGGTCTCCGTTCAGGGTCCGCGCCCGCAGGCTGACCTTGTACCGCTTGAGGTTTTTGGGGCCGGACTGGGCCTGCTGCTCCTCGGAGTTCTTCTTGCCCCACGACCACTGCGATTGTGAGCCGCCGCCCCGGCTTGCGGGCCCGTTGGCGTAGAACGGGTTGCCCCAGTGGAAGCCGCCCTCTTTGCAGGTGCCCTTGTAGTCGCCGAAGAGGATGAGCACGCGCGCCTCGTTGGGCTGCAGGGTGAAGAAGCCGGGGCTGAGGATGATCGCCGCGGCGAGTGCGACGATGCCGCCGCCGAACAGCCACCACTCGGGCACGGCGCCGCCGGAGGCGCTCGTCGGGCCGTCGACGAACGCGAAGTAGATGAGTACGGGGCAAAGGACGTAGAGCGCGATCGCGACGACCAGCATCGGCCAGCCGCTCATCACCCGCTTCTCGAGTTCCTGGGTCGGGGTCTTCTGGTCCGCTGACATGCTCCACCTCCGGGGGCCGCGCCGGCGGGTCCGTCCCCGCCCGAGTGGTCGCGCGGCCGCGCTGTGCGCGATACCGATGTGATATCACATCAGTATCGCCCTGTCCAGCGCGTCTGCCGGAGTCTTCAACGGAGCTTTGGGTTGCATCCCATCCCCGACGGGTCCGGACCGCGTGAGGGCGGACGTTGCCCCTACGGACGTAGCGCGTCGCCCAGCCCCGCCGCCCACTCGCGGATGAAGTCGTAGTGGCGGCCGTCTCCCGGCGTCGCGCCGATGGCCAGCAGCACGAAGAGCTTCTCGAAGACGCGCATGGTCGTGAGGTCCAGCGAGCCGCCGAAGACCGCCACAGTGCGTGGCCGCGCCGGCGCGCAGTCCTTGAGGATGTCGCCCACATAGTGGCGCGGCAGGGCGTAGCGCTCCTTGCGACTCAGCTTCTCCGCGTTCTGCGGCTTCTTGACGAGCCAGGGGTCCTTGGCGATCGGCATGCCCTGGACGGCGTCGACGCCGTCCTCGGTGAGCGACGCCGCAGTGACGAAGATGGCGAACGGCACGGCGCCCAACTGGTCCTTGTGCCGTTTGAGGTACTTGCGGGCGCCTTTGTGCCAGCCCATGATCATCGGCCCGCCGACGACGACGGCGTCGTAGCCTGCCGGAGGAGGCGCGGAGCCGGCCTCGCGGATGTCGACTTCGGCGAACGACGCACGGAGCTCCTCGGCGACGGCGTCCGCGACCTCTTTCGTCGACCCGTGCCTCGTCGCGTAGGCGAGCAGGACGCGCCCGCCGGTGGCGACGCCGCCGGCGCCGGCGGGCGCGTCCGGCTCGGGGCGCGTCTCCTGCGCTTCGGTCTTCGACTGGTCCGGCTGATCGCCCATGGCTGCTCCTCCTCGCTCGGCGACGCACTGCTGTCCACCGGCGTCGACTCTACTCTCGAGTCGCCGGTGGGTGAAGGCCGCGGGGAGGAGGATCGTCCGAAGCGCTGCGCGAAGAGGGGCGCCGCGGCCGCGGCGCCCCTCTTCGTCTGCTTCACTCGCGGGCCGGCAAAGGGGCGGCGAGATGGGCTACGCCATCACCGCCATGATGTCCACGAGGTGCTTCTTGAGGCCGAGTGTCTTGTCGTCGATGCCGACCGCACGGCCGACCATCTGACTCAGGAAGACGACCGGCACGCGTTGCCAGCCGGGGTCCTTCTTGGCGATCTCAATCTGGCGGCCATCCAGGTTCACCTGGCACAGCGGGCAGGCCACGATGATCGCCTCGGCGCCGCAGTCGCGCGCGTCCTTGACGATGCGTCCGGTCAGGTCGTCGACGATGCTCTGCTCGGTGAGCGCCAGCGACGCGCCGCAGCAGTCGGTCTTGAAGTTCCAGTCGACCGGCTCACAGCCGAGCGCCTTGACGACCTCGTCCATGTGGGTGGGGTACTCGGGGTCATCGGCCAGCGTGACCTTCGGCGGCCGGGTGAGCAGGCAGCCGTAGTAGCAGGCCACCTTGAGACCGGCGAACGGGCGCGTGACCTTGGCCTGGAGCCTGTCGAGGCCCACGGCGTCGTGGTAGACGTCGATGAGGTTGTCGACCTCGACGCCTCCGTTGTAGGCGCGGCCGACCACGGCACGCACGTCGGCAGCGGTCTCTTCGCTCTCGTTGACTTCGTGAGCGCCGGCCTTGAAGCGGCTGTAGCAGGCGGCGCACGGGACGGCCACCGCGTCGAGCTTCATGTCCTGCTCGACCTTGGCGAGCTCGTTGACCGGCAGCGCCACGCTGAGCAGCCGGTTGATGGAGTGCGCCGCGGTGTTGCCGCAGCACTCCCAGCCCGGGATCTCCTGGAGCACCAGGTCGAGCGCCCGGGCCGTCGCCTTGAAGCTGGCGTCGAACTCGCTGGACGTGCCGTGCAGCGAGCAGCCGGGGTAGTAGGCGAGCGTCTTGGTCATGACGCACCTCCTGCGGCTTTACGCTCCGCCGCGGCGGTATTGGCCTCGCGCGCTCGCGTGATGCTGTCGGCGGTGGCTACCATGCGCTTCATGGCCATCGTGTCGCCGCGCTTGAGGGTGGGGTTGATCTTGCCCTTGAGCATCATCTTGGGGCCGAGCGTGAACCAGTTCTTGGCGCTCATCGGCCGCTTGAGGACGTCGAGGGTGATCAGTTCGACCTCCCACATGCGGCCCCAGCGGACGAACGAGTCGTAGTTGAGCTTGAGCATGGATGCCGACGGCGTGTCCGCCGGGATGCGGCCCTGGGCGCGAGCCATGATCTTGAGCTCGTCCATGATCGTGGCGATGTCGATGCCCTGGGGGCACCGGGCGGTGCAGGTCTCGCACCCGGTGCAGAGCCAGATGAACCGGTCGTCGAAGATCATGTCGTACTGGCCGAGCTGGACGGCCCGCATGATCATGGCCGGGTGCATGTCCGAGTACCGGGCCACAGGACACCCGGAGGTGCACTTCTTGCACTGGTAGCACTTATTGGCGTTCTCGTCGCAGCCGGCGGTGACCTGCCGGCTCAGCGACGGACTCGGTGTGCAGGTGGTGGCCATGCGCACCTCCTAGGCGACCGCGGGCCGCGGCAGCAGACCGGCGGCCTCCACGATCTCAGGCACTGCTTCTTCCCACTCGACGGCCATGATGTGGATGCCGGCGACGCCCTCGATCTCGGACAGTTCCTTGATCATCTCGACGGCGAGCTTCTTGCCCTCGGCGTGCGAGGCCGGGCCCTTCTCGACGCCGGCCATGCGGTCGACGATCTCGTCCGGCACGTCCATGCCCGGCACGAAGTTCTTCATGTACCGCGCGCCGCCGACGCCCTTGAGCGGCGTGATGCCGGCGAGGATCTTGATCTCCTGGTGCAGGCCCATGGCGCGGACCTCCTCCATCCACAGCTTGAACTTGGGGACGTTGAAGATGCACTGGGTCTGCATGAAGTCGGCGCCGGCCTCGACCTTCTTCTTGAGGCGCATGGCGCGGAACTCGAACGGGTCGCCGAACGGGTTCTCGGCGCAGCCGATGTAGAACTTCGGCGCGACGTCCATGTCGTCACCGTTCTGGAACTTCTTCTCGTCGCGCATGTCCTTGAGCATCTTGATGAGGTTGATGGCGTCGAGGTCGTGCACGCCCTTGGCCTGCGGGTGGTTGCCGAAGCTCATGTGGTCGCCGGTGAGGCACAGGCAGTTGTGGATGCCCAGCGTGTGGGCGCCCAGCAGGTCGGCCTGCATGGCGAGCCGGTTCCGGTCGCGGCAGGTCATCTGCATGATGGGCTCCATGCCGTTCTGCTTGGCGGTGAAGCCGGAGGCGATGGAGCTGACGCGGACGACGGCCGTCTGGTTGTCGGTGATGTTGACGGCGTCGACGAAGCCGTTGAGCAGCTTGGCCTTCTTCTCGATGACCGTGCCGTCGGCGCTCTTGGGCGGGCCGCACTCGCCGGTGACCGCGAACTTGCCCTCGCTCAGGATCTTCTCGAGGTTCGTACCAGCCTTGTACTCGGCGGTCATACCGGCTTCGCCTCCTCACGCACCATCTTCCGCGGGCCGCCGGAGCTGCTCTTGCTCCAGTCCTTCGGCGGCCGGTTGACGTACATCAGCTCTTCGCGCCCCTGCGCCTTGAGGCGCTCCCAGATGAGGTGCCAGGCGCAGTCGATCTCTTCCTTCTCCGGCGTGGTGACCTCGCACTTGCCGTCGTGGGAGCCGCCGCACGGGCCGTTCATGAGGCTCTTGCTGCAGCGCACGACGGGGCAGATGCCGGCGGTCTCGCCGATGACGCACTCGCCGCAGGCTCCGCAGCGCTCGAGCCAGACGGCGTGCTCCTGCGGCATGCCCAGCATGTTGGTGTTCACGGCCGGTACGACGATCTGCGGCGCGAACTTCTCGGCCATGCTCTGGATGCCGATGCCGCAGGCCATGCTGACGACGATGTCGGCGTCCTTGACCTTGTCGGCGATCATGTCGAGGTACTCCCACTCGCACTGGCGGATGGCCGCCGTGTGCTCGACCTCGGCGCCGGTGCCGTCCTGCTCGGCCTTGATCCGCAGCTCGCTGGCCAGGATCTCGGCCTCCTTCTCGCCGCCCGTGAGACAGATGGCGACACAGGTGTCGCATCCGGCCACGAGGACCTTCTTCTTGTCGCCGACGAGCGCGAGGATCTCGTCGAGGGGTTTGCGTTCGGCGGTGATCATTCTGCGTGTCCTTCCTCACTGATGGCGGCGGACGGAGCGGGGTCGTCGGGCATGGCCACGCCGCCGAGCGCTTCGCGCGCGGCGGCGTGGGCGTCCACACCCGCACGTTTGACTGGGTTGGGGCCGAGCTGCTTGATGCGCTCGGTGAACTCGGTCGCGACCTCGGCGAACCTTGCGCCCTGGGCCGACGACATGTTGTACATCTCCACGCGCTCGGGCTCGATGCCGACCTCGGCGAGCAGGTCCTTGACGTGGTTGACGCGTTTGCGCGCCCACAGGTTGCCCTTGAGGTAGTGGCACTCGCCTTCGAGGCAGCCGGCGGCATACACGCCGTCCGCTCCGGCCTCGATCGCCTTGAGCAGGTGGATGACCTCGAGCTTGCCGGTGCACGGCAGCTTGATCATGCGGATGTTCGAGGGGTACTGCAGGCGCATGCTGCCGGCAAGGTCGGCGGCGGCATACGCGCAGTAGTGGCACGCGAACACGATGATCTCGGGCTCGAAGTCCGGGTCGACCGACCTTCTCGGCGCCTCGTCCGCGGCTTCGGGCGCCTCGCCCTCGGCCACCGGCTTCACGTCGGCGTCGGCCATGTCAGCTCACCTCCATGAAGAGCGCCTCTTCCTTGGCGAAGACCTGCGCGTCGGTGTAGTGGTGCAGTGTGATCGCCTTGACGGGGCACTCACTCACGCAGACACCGCAGCCCTGACAGGCGGCCGCCTCGATCTTGGCCTTCTTGGTGTCGAGTTCGATGATCGGGACCTCGTAGGGGCAGATGCGCACGCACGTGAGGCAGGCTGCGCACTTGTCCTGGTCGACCTCCGCCACGACGCCGCCGGCCTTGAGCGCCGGCTTGGCCAGGATGGCCGCGGCGCGACCTGCGGCGGCGTAGGCCTGCGAGATCGTCTCCTCGATGCTCTTGGGGTAGTGGGCCGCGCCGCAGAGGAAGAGACCCTCGGAGGCGAAGTCAACCGGACGCAGCTTGACGTGCGCCTCGAGGTAGAAGCCGTCGGCCGTGAGCGGCGTCTTGATCATCTTGCTGAGGTCGCTCGCGCCCTCCGGCGTCACGGTCGCGGTGGCCAGCACGAGCAGGTCGAGCGGCAGGGTCACGTCGCGGCCCAGATACGGGTCGCGGGCCGAGACGCTGACGCTGCCGTTGGCCTCGACCTGCGGCGGCGTGTCGTTGTCGTAGCGCGTGAAGATGACGCCGAGCTCACGGGCCTTCGTGTAGTACTCCTCGAGCAGGCCGTAGGTGCGCATCTCCTTGAACCACACGTAGACCTGTCGCGCGGGGTCCTGCTCCTTGAGCGCTATGGCGTTCTTGACGCTCTGCTGGCAGCAGGTGCGCGAGCAGTACGGGTGGTTCTCGTCGAGCGAGCCGGCGCAGAGGATGAAGCCGGCGCTCTTGACGTCGGCCAGCGCCGGGTCGTCCTCCTTGAGCATGCGCTCCAGGTCCATGCCGGTCACGACCTTCTGGCTGGAGCCGAGGCCGTACATGTCCGGGCGGTCCTCCACGCCGCCGGTGGCGACGATGACGATGCCGTGGTCCACCGGTGTGCGCTTGCCGTCCTTGTCACCGATGACGCTCGAGAAGTTGCCGATGAAGCCGTGGAAGTCGGCGAGCTGGGACTCGAGGTGGATCTTGACGTTGGGGTTGTCGACGAGTCGCTGCTCCATCTCCTTGATGAGCTGCGCCGGGTCGTTGCCCTTGACCGTCGTGCCGAGCTCGAGCACGTGACCGCCGAGCTTGGAGGTGCGCTCGATGAGGTGTACCTCGTGGCCCATGTCGCCGAGCGCCAGGGCGCTCGTCATGCCGGCCACGCCGCCGCCGATGACCACGGCGGAGTGGGTGAGCGGCACGTCGACCTTGAACAGTGGCTCGAGCAGCCGGGCCCGGGCCACGCTCATCTGGACC
Organism: uncultured Thermoleophilia bacterium; assembly: GCA_963775255.1. Taxonomy (GTDB): domain Bacteria; phylum Actinomycetota; class Thermoleophilia; order UBA2241; family UBA2241; genus CAIXSE01. The sequence continues at coordinate 82,864 of CAVZIA010000018.1, forward strand.
AGTTCCTTGGCCTTCTGCGTGGCCTTCTCCGGCTCCTTGGCGTGTACCCAGCTCGCCTGGTCGCGGATGTTGGCCATCTCGAAGAGGAACGGGTTGAGCCCGGCCTCGCGCAGCGTGTCCTGGAAGATGGGCTCGTGCGTGCGTGGCGTGCAGCTTGCGACCACGACGCGGTTGAGGTCGTGCTCCACGATGGCGTCGCGGATCAGCGTGAGACTGTCCGACGAGCACGTGTACATGGTGTCGGTGGCGAACGCCACGCCGGGCAGCTGGCTGGCGTACTCGGCGACGCTCTCGACGCCGATGACGCCGGCGATGTTGCTGCCGCAGTGGCAGACGAAGACGCCGACGCGCGGCTCCTCGCCGACCACGTCCTTCTCCGTCGGGTACTCCTTGTCCACCGTGAGGGTGCCGCGGGAGTCGGCGAGACCGGTCATGACCTGCGCCGCGGCGGCCGAGGCCTGGGCGACGCTGTCGGGGATGTCCTTGGGCTCGCCGAACGGGCCGACGACGAACACGCCCTTGCGGCTCGTCTCGAGCGGGTTGAACTCGTGCAGCTCGCAGAAGCCGTGCCGGTTGAGGGCGACGCCGACGTGGCCGGCCGCCTCCTGCGCCTTGCGCGCAGGCTCCAGGCCGGCCGAGAGCACGACCATGTCGTACCGCGTCTCGTGCATCTTGCCGGCCTCGTCCTCCCAGCTGATGAGCAGGTCGTTGGTCAGCGGGTCTTCCTTGATGTACGACGGGCGCGAGCGGACGAACTTGACGCCCTTGTCGATGGCGCGCTGGTAGAAGGCGTCGAAGCCCTTGCCCTGGGCGCGCATGTCCATGAGGAAGACGGTGGGCTCGCAGTCGGGCTCGTGGTCCATGGTGAGCATGGCCTGCTTGTTGGCGAAGCTGCAGCACACGCTCGAGCAGTACTCGTGCTCCTGGTCGCGCGAGCCGACGCACTGGATGAAGGCGATCTTCTTGGGGTGCTGGTCGTTGTCGCGGCGCTTGATCTCACCGATGGTGGGGCCGCTGGCGCTGAGCATGCGCTCGTACTCCAGCGCCGAGAGCACGTTGGGGTAGCGCTGGTAGCCGTACTCGCTGTTGGCGCCGGGGTCGTAGAGGTCGAAGCCGGTCGCCATGACGACGGCGCCGACGTCGAGGTCCATCTCCTTGTCGCGCTCGCCGTGCACGAGGGCGCCGGGCCCGCAGGCGCGCACGCACTCCATGCACTCGGAGCAGACGGCGCAGTTGAGACAGCGCTTGGCCTCGGCCTCGGCCTGCTCCGCTGAGAAGCCGGTGTTGACCTCGTCCCAGACGATCCGGCGCGCGGCGCCGGGAAGGTGCGGCATCTGCATGCGCGCCATGACGGCGGTCTGCTCGAGGACGGCGTCCTCGGGCCTGGCCTCGTCCATGACGTCGTCCTCGATGGGAAGGAGCTCCTCGCCGCGCAGGAAGTTGTGGATGCTGCGCGCGGCGCGGCGGCCGGCGGCGACGGCCTCGATGGCCGTCCAGGGGGCGCGGGCCGCGGCGTCTCCGCCGGCGAACACGCCCTTCTTGCCGGTGGCCAGCGTCGCCTTGTCGGTGACGATCTGGCCCTTGACGACCTTGACGCTCTTGGGCGCGCCCTCCAGGAAGTCCTCGACCATGCTCTGGCCGATGGCGAAGATGACGGTGTCGCAGTCGAGCGTGTGCTCTGATCCGGCGATGGCGACCGGCGGACGCCAGCCGCGCTCGTCCGGGTCGCCGAGCGAGCAGGCGAGGAACTCGACCTTGCTGGCGCGGCCGGCGGCGTCGGTGACGATCTGCGACGGCATGCAGGAGCAGTTGAAGCTGATGCTCTCGTCCAGACCCTCGGTGAGCTCGTCGTCGGAGGCGGGCACGCTCAGGTCGTCCTCGATGCAGTTGATCGTGACCCTCTCGGCGCCGAGACGAAGTGCTGTGCGCCCGGCGTCGAAGGCCACGTCGCCGCCGCCGATGACGACGACGTTCTTGCCCATGTCGACCTTCTCGCCGAGCGAGGCGGCCTTGAGCACGCTCACGGCGTCGAGGACGCCCTTGGCGTCGGCGCCGGGGACGGGCAGGGTGCGGCCTCCCTGGAGGCCGACGGCGAGGTACACGGCCTTGTAGCCGCCGCCATCCTTCTTCATGAGGCCGTCGACGGTGAAGTCCTTGCCGGCGGCCTTGTTGCACTGCAGGTCGACGCCGAGCGCGGTGATGCGGTCGATGTCCTGCTGCAGGGCGGCCTTGGGCAGGCGGTACTCGGGGATGCCGAAGCGCAGCATGCCGCCCGGCTCCGGCTTGCTCTCGAAGACGGTGACGGCGTAGCCCAGCAGGGCGAGGTCGCGGGCGGCGGTGAGACCGCTGGGGCCCGCGCCGACCACGGCGATCTTCTCCTTGAACGTGACCTCGGCCTTCTCGGGCAGCGGCACGTTGTCGAACGCGTAATCGCTGACGAACCGCTTGAGGCCGGCGATGGCCAGCGGTTCGTCCACCTCACCGCGCGTGCAGTCGGTCTCACACTTGTGCGTGCAGACGCGGCCGCAGACGGCGGTGAAGGGGTTGGGATCGCTCGCGACCGTGTACGCCTCGGCGTAGCGGCCGTCGGCGATGAGGGCGAGATAGCCCTGCGCGCTGGTGTGCACGGCGCAGGCACGCTTGCAGGGGCTATGGCCCTTCTTGGTCACCGCGTAGGTGTTGGGAATGGCCTGCGGGTAGAGCTTGAAGATGGCCTTGCGCTCGCCGAGGTCCTCGTTGTACGGGTCCGGGACCACGACGGGGCACTTGGGGGCGCACTCGCCGCAGCTCGTGCAGATGTCCGGATCGACGAACCGGGCGTGGTGGTAGACCTTGGCGCTGAAGTTGCCCGGCTCGCCTTCGAGGCCGACGAGCTCGGAGTTGGTGATCACGTCGATGTTGAGATGACGCCCGGCCTCTACGAGCTTGGGCGACAGCGTGCACATCGAACAGTCGTTGGTGGGGAAGGTCTTGTCGAGTTGTGCCATGTGACCACCGAGGGCCGGCGACTTCTCGACGAGGTAGACCTTGTACCCCCCTTCGGCAAGGTCGAGCGAGCATTGGATGCCCGCGACGCCGCCTCCCACGACCAGCGCAGCACCGGTGGACTTGGGCGGTGAACCCGACATACGCACTCCTTTGCGACTACGCGGCGGTCCCAGAAACGAGTGGGGTGACCACAGACTCAACGGCCCACTTGGGTGGTCCAAGTATAGCGGCCCGCTTGTGACCGCGTCCACACGGGGAACACCCGCGCGCGGGGTTTCGTCAAGGGGTCGCGGCCGGACCCGGCCGGCGGCCGCCCGACCGGACCGGTCTGAGGCCGCCGGCGTCTCGGGGATGCGCCGTTCAGGCCGAGGTGCGCCGTCGTCTCCTGCCTTGCGATGCCCACGGCGCACTGCATGCGTGCTCGCGTCGCGCCGCTCGCCCGGCAGTCGAGCGCCCCGGCCTCGACGGCCTCGACGGCGGTAGCTTCCACAAATCGGTTTGCTGTGGCGTGGCATACTTATGACTCCGAGACGCGAGAGGGGACGTGCGCATGCAGGCAGATCTGATCCTGACCGGCGGGGTCGTCTATACCGTCGACGCGCGAGGCTCGCGCTACGGGGCGCTCGCCGTCAAGGACGGCCGGATCGTGGCGCTGGGGAGCGCGGCGGAGGCCGCCGAGTGGTGCGGTCCGCGCACGCGGACCGTGGACCTCGGCGGCCGCTTGGTCCTGCCCGGCTTCGCAGATGCCCACCTGCACCCGTCGTTGGCCGTCGGCGAGCTCTTCGAGGTCGGCCTGGCCGACTGCCGCTCTGTGGAGGAGTGCGTCGACACGGTTGCGCGTTTCGCCGCCGCACACCCGGAATTGCCGGCCATCCGGGGCTACGGCTGGTACGCGACCCAGGTGCCGACCGCGGGGATGACGGCCGAGGCGCTCGACCGGGCCGTGCCCGACCGCCCCGCCTGCCTCAGCGACGACAACGTGCACGCGCAGTGGGTCAACAGTGAGTTGCTGCGCCGCGCCGGGGTGGGCCGGGACGATCCCGGCTGGCCCGGCGCCGTCGTCGAGCGTCTGCCCGGCGGCTCGCCCAAAGGTCTGCTGCACGAGGCGTTCCCCTGGGTGGACCGCGCCATGCCGCAGTACACGGCGGCCGAGCGCGAGGAGGCCTTGCGCTACTTTCAGCGCACGATCGCGGCGCGGTACGGCATCACGCTCATGCACGAAGCGGGCCTGCACCCCTGGGAGACCGCGCTGGACGCCTACAGCAGGCTCGAGGAGCTGGACGAGCTGACCCTTCGTGTGGCGCTCTCGGCGATGATCGACCCCGATCTGCCCTTGGCGGAGCAGATCCAGGCGGCGGGGGAGATGCGCGCCCGGTTCGGCGGCCCGCTCGTCCGGGCCGGCGCCATCAAGTTCTTCGTGGACGGCGTGGTCGAGACACACACCGGGTACCTCGCCGAGCCTTACGTGGACCGGCCGGGCTACCGCGGCGAGCCGGTCTGGCCGCCGGAGCTCCTGGTCGAGGCCTCCTGCGCCGCCGCGGCAGCCGGGTTCCAGCTGCACTACCACGTCATCGGCGACGCGGCGCTGTCGCTGGCCGTGGATGCTATCGAGGCCGCCCGCAGGGACTCCGGTCCCGGCGCCCGCGACCTCGTCACCCACGTGCAGGTCGCGGATCCGCGGGACTTCGCGCGCATGGCCGCCGCCGGGGTCGTCGCGGTGATGCAGCCGTACTGGTTCACCAAGGACCCTGCCTACGACGCGGCGCTGCGCCGGCTCATCGGCGCCCGCGCCGACCGTCAGTACCCGATGCGCAGCCTGCTGGACGCCGGCGTGGCGGTGGCGGCGGCGAGCGACTACCCGGTCTCGCCGCCGCCGGACCCGCTGCTCGCCATCCAGCGCGGGGTCCTGCGCCGTGACCCGCTCACCGGCGTGGATGCGCAGCTCTGGCCCGAGGAGGCGGTCGACGCGGCGGCCATGGTCGAGGCGTTCACGATCGCCGGTGCGCGGGCGAACTTCCTCGAGCACGAGGCGGGGTCGCTGGAGGTAGGCAAATCGGCCGACCTCGTCGTCCTCCGCGAGGACCTTTTCGGTATTCCGCCGGAGCGCATCAACGAGGCCGCGGTGGAGCTGACGCTGTTCCGCGGCCGCCCAGTGTTCGCCGCCGGCCCGTTCGCCGGCCTCGGGCCGGCCTGAGCCGCCGCCGCCCTCCGCAGGGGCTTGCGAGCCTTGGCGGAGCGCCCGGATCGCTTCACAAAACGTGTTGACCCCCCGACGGGGCGAACTTTGCTGAAGAATCGATGGCTGACAGCGGCCAAACCCGCGAGTACCCTCGAACAACGTGCACCTGCAGGGGTCGAGGCAGAGGGGGAGCTGTGATGAGAGCAGGCACAAAGCGCTGGGTGATGGCCGGGTGCGTGGCGGTCGCGGGGCTGGCGCTCGGCGCGGTCGTTCTGGCCGGTGGGGAAGTGGCTCCGGCCGCCGGGTCGACCTCCCCGTCGCCGAGCTCGTCGTCGGCCGCCGCCGCGACTCTGCGCGTCGGCTGGACCGCCGACCCGGACAACCTCAGCCCGTTCATCGGCGTCGAGACGGCGGCGTTCGAAGTCCTCCAGCTCACCTACGACCGGCTGTTCGGGTTCGGCGTCGAGGGCAAGCCCATCCCGCAGCTCGCCACGGAACTGCCGACCAAGGAGAACGGCGGCATCTCCGCCGACGGCCTCACCTGGACGGTGCACATCCGGCCGGGCGTCAAGTGGCAGGACGGCCGGCCGCTCACCGCCGAAGATGTGGCGTTCAGCTACAACCTCATCATCGACAACAAGCTGACGAGCTACCTGCAGGCGGTCAAGGACATCAAGCACGTCGACGCGGTCGACGACACCACGGTGGTCTTCCACATGTCGGCGCCCAAGGCCGACATGCTGTACGTCATCGTGTACGTCATCCCCGAACACATCTGGAGCAAGGTCAAGCCTTCGACCCTCGAGCGCAGCTACAACGCCAAGATGCCGATCGTCGGCAGTGGTCCGTTCCAGATCACGTACTACAAGCGCGGCGACTACACCGAGCTCGTGCGTAATCCGGACTACTGGGGCAACGACGTCCCCGGCTGGGGAAGCGCCCACGTCGACCGGATCATCTTCCAGGCGTACACGAACCCCGACACGATGACGCAGGACCTGCGCACGGGAGCGCTCGACGCCGCCCAGGGGGTGCCGTCGGCGCAGTTCCCCATGCTCCAGTCCGCGCCGGGCATCAAGGCCATCGCCTACAACTTCATCAACTGGGACTACGTCGACTACAACTGCTACGACAGCCCGTACTCCGGCGGCAACCCTGTGCTGCGCGACCCGAAGTTCCGCGTCGCGCTCGACTACGCCATCGACCGCGACCGCATCGCGCAGCTGGTGTACGACGGACGCGCCAAGCCGGGCTACACCATGATCAACTCCGACACGTGGCGCGACCCGGACTTCCACTGGCAGCCGCCCGAGGGGACCCTGCGGTCCTACGACCCGGCGAAAGCCAAGGAGCTGCTCGACGCCGCCGGCTACAAGGACACCAACGGCGACGGCATCCGCGAGGACAAGAAGGGCAAGCCGATCGTGCTGCGGCTGTGGGCGCTGGCCGAGTCCACCTCGACCCAGGGCGAGGGCAAGCTCCTCGCCGGCTGGTTCGAGAGCATCGGCCTCAAGATCAAGTTCGAGGTCGTGGACAACGGCGTGGCCAGCGACGCCATGTACGCGTGGAAGGGCAACAACCCAGCCCCGGACTACGACATGATCCTCTGGTTCTGGGACGGCTACTACGATCCCGGCTCGACGCTGCAGTGCTTCACGACCAGCCAGATCGGCTGGTGGAACGAGGTCTACTGGTCGAACGCCGAGTACGACGCGCTCTGCGACCAGCAGGGACAGGAGCTCGACCCGCAGAAGCGCGCCGAGCAGATCCGCAAGATGCAGGAGCTGATGTACGCGGAAAACCCGCAGAACGTGCTCACCTACTTCGACTACCTGCAGGCCGTGAACACCGACCGCTGGACCGGCTGGACTCCTTACTACAGCGCCGACGGGCCGGTGTTCTACAACGGCATGATCAAGAGCTATCTGGACGTCAGGCCCAAGACCGCGGCCGCGGCGGCGAGCTCGGGGAGCAGTAATGCTGCGCTCATCTCCGCCGTGATCGCCGCGGCCGTCCTGGTCGGCATCTTCGTTCTGGTGCTGCTGCGCCGCCGGCGGGGCGGGCAGGAAGAAGAAGGCTGAGGCGGGGCGGGCGGCGCGGCGTTCGCTGCGCCGCCCGCTGTGGCGGCCGGGACGTCCCGCTGCCCCGAGCCGGTCAGCGTCGCGTCGACTCGCGCTCGGTGATGGAGAACGGGACGATCTTGCGCGGCTGCTCGATGGGCGCGCCGCGCACGAGGCGGATGAGCATGCCGGCCGCCTCGCGACCCTGGACCTCGACGTCGTACTCCAGGGTCGTCATGGGCGGCAGACTTCTCGTCGCCAGCCCGAAGTCACTCGGTCCGGCGACCATGAGCTCCTCCGGCACCTTGATGCCGAGCTCGACGGCTCTGCGCAGAACGGCGATGGCCGGGAGTTCGTACAGGCCGTAGACGGCGTCGGGGCGGCCCGGCCCCTCCAGCAGGCGTGTGGCGGCGGCGCGCATCGAGTCTCCGTCGCCGACGACGTTCTCGACCCGCGCCTCTGATCCGTGCTCATCGCACCAGGCGCGGTACGTGCTCACGCCGACCTGGGTCCAGTAGTCCGTGGTCGGCCAGGTGACGAGCGCGATCTTCCGTGCTCCACGCTCGGCAAGGTGATCGAGCATGGCGCGGGTCTCGACCTCGTTGTCGTCATCGACCCAGTAGCCCTCCTCGGGCGCATCAGGATCGCGTCCGATGGTGACGTAGGGCAGCCCCTGCGCGCGCAGGTACGCGAGGTTCGCGTCCGCGGCCGTGGGGTCGGCGATGATCGCTCCGTCCACAAGGAGCCTGTCCCAGTAGGTGTCGCTGCGCCGGCTCGGGACGATGACCAGTGCGTATCCCTGCTCGTGCGCCACCTCGGTGACGCTGTGCATGAGGCGGAAGTAGTACTCGATGTCGGCGAGCGGGGACTCGCTCGTGGTGTTCACCGCGCACAGCGCGATGACCCCGGTGCCGCTCGCCTTGAGGCTCCGCGCGCCGGGGTGCGGCCGGTAGCCGAGCTGCCGCACGGCCTCCTGCACCTTCGCGCGCGTGGCCTCCGAGACCGGCCGCTGTCCCCCGAGGGCGTGCGAAACGGTCGTGGGGCTCACGCCTGCAAGGCGCGCCACGTCCTTGATGTTCACGCGTTTGCGTCGGTCGTCCATAGCCATGAGATTCCCCCCGGAACCAGGTGAGTCTACACCGGCGTCTCGGCGTCCGCCCAGTTCGGCAAGGAGGAGGAGGCGGTCACGTTACGGCCGGCCTCGGCGTGGGACCGGCAGCGCCGGCCGTGGCCCTCGACCGTCGGGAAATGACCGCAGCCCACCCGAGACATGCCGCGTATCTGATAACCTAGTGCCGCAGAAGTCAATCAAGCGATTAACCACCGTTCGCCGAAGGGGAGTCGATAGCATGGGTGTGCAGGAACAGTACCGCGACTACGTCATGACGGGGTTCGTCAAGCGCGTCGAGCCGGTGGTCGCGGACCACGGCGACGGCGCTCTTCTCTACGACGCCGACGGCACCGAGTACATCGACTGCTTCGCCGGCATCAGCGTCACCAACGCCGGCCACCACAACCAGCAGATCCTGGACGCGGCCATCGCCCAGGCCAACAAGCTCGTCCACGCCTGCTCCTACGTCTACCACGTGGAGTCGGTCGGCGCGCTCGCCGAGAAGCTCGCCGAGATCACGCCCGGCGACCTGCAGAAGAGCTTCTTCGGCAACGGCGGCGCCGAGGCCATCGAGGGCGCCTTCCGCCTCGCCAAGCGCTACAGCGGCAAGAACGAGTTCCTCGCCATCGAGTCGAGCTTCCACGGCCGCAGCTACGCGACCCTGTCGGTCACCGGCAACTCGGGCCGCAAGAAGGGCGGCGGCCCGTACATGCCGGGCGTCGCCTTCACGCCCACGCCGTACTGCTACCGCTGCTTCGCCGAGACCACGCCGGACAGGTGCGACCTGCTGTGCGCGCGCCGCGTCGCCGAGGTCGCCCGCCTGCACCTCAGCGGCAGCGTCTGCGCCTTCATCGCCGAGCCCGTGATGGGCGAGGGCGGCATCATCGTCCCGCCGGACGGCTACTTCAAGCGCGTCAAGGAGATCCTCGACGAGATGGGCATCCTGTTCATCGCCGACGAGGTCCAGAGCGGGTTCGGGCGCACCGGCAAGATGTTCGCCATCGAGCACTACGGCGTGGTGCCGGACATCATGACCATGGCCAAGGGCATCGCCGACGGCTGGCCGCTCAGCGCCTTCATCGCCAGGCCCGAGATCGCCGACTCCTTCCAGATCGGCGACCACCTCAGCACCTTCGGCGGCAACCCCGTGAGCTGCGCCGCCGCGCTCGCCAACATCGACTTCCTGCTTGCCGGCGTGGTGGACGACGCCGCGCGCAAGGGCGAGGCGCTGATGGCCAGGTTCCGCGAGCTGCAGAAGACGCAGCCGCTCATCGGCGAGGTGCGCGGCAAGGGCCTCATGATCGGTGTCGAGCTCATCTCCGACCCGGCCACCAAGGCCTACGGCACCGCCCAGGCCGGGTTCGTGCGCCAGTACTGCCTCGAGCACGGCGTGCTCATCGGCGTCGGCGGCAACTTCGGCAGCGTGCTGCGCATCCAGCCGCCGCTGGTGATCGACGACGCCCAGCTCGAGAGCGTGTTCGCCACCGTGGCCGACGGCCTGGAGGCGGCGAAGACCGCCGTCTGATCGGCGGCCCCCGGCCGACCGTCGCTTGACCGGCCGATAGAATAGAGTGCGCCGAGCCGGGAGGCTGGGCACGCGCGGGCGCCAACCGGGGGGACGGCGCTGCAGTCGCTCGAAGGGCGGGAGGCCGGAAGCGCCTCCCGCCCTTCGCGCGTACGCGCTCGAGAAGCGGTCGCGCGGCGTGCGCGGCGTGCGGCAGGGGTAGACCTCACCCACGACGAACCAAGTCCGGACGACCACCAAGGGGGGAGCATGAGCTCGATGCAGGACAACCCGCAGGTCCAGATCCAGCGGGACACCCGGCGCGGCGGCACCGGCTACACCAGGATCATCCCGCCGGCCGTCATCGCCGTCATCATCCTCATCCTGGTCCTCCAGAACACCAAGGAGGACTGGCGTATCCACTTCTTCTTCTGGTGGTTCTCGCTGCCGGCCGCGCTGATGCTGGTCCTGCTGCTCGTAGTCGGGGTGCTGGTCGGGTTGGCCGTGAGCGCGCTGATGCGGCGCCGGCGGCGGCAGCAGCTCAAGCGCAAGGCCGCGGCGTACTGAGTCTGCCCGCGGCCTCGGGCTGAGGCGGGCGGCGCCGAAGCCGCCGCGTCAGGCTCGTGCGGGCGGCGCACCGTAGCCGCCGCCGCCCGGCGTCTCCACTACCAGCACGTCGCCCGGCTCCATGCGCGTCTGTGCCACGCCGGGCAGCTCTTCGATCTCCCCGCCTGCGCGCTCGAGCGCGTTGCGGCCGCAGGCGCCGGGGTGGCCGCCGGCGAGCCCGTAGGGCGGCACGCGGCGGCTGCTCGAGACGATCGCCGCCGTGAGCGGCTCCAGGAACCTCAGGCGGCGGACCACTCCGTCGCCGCCGCGGTGCGCGCCGTCGCCTCCGCTGCCGGCGCGCACGCTGAACTCCTCCACGCGCACGGGGTAGCGCCACTCCAGCACCTCCGGGTCGGTGAGCCGCGAGTTGGTCATGTGCGTGTGCACGGCGCTGCAGCCGTCCCAGTCGGACCCGGCGCCGGCTCCGCCGCAGATGGTCTCGTAGTACTGGTACCGGTCGTCGCCGAAGGTGAGGTTGTTCATCGTGCCCTGGCTCGCGGCGGCGGCGCCGAGTGCGCCGAGCAGCGCCGCCGTCACGGCCTGCGACGTCTCCACGTTGCCCGCGGCGACCGCCGCCGGCGCGACGGGGGAGAGCATGCTGCCCTGCGGGATGACGATGTCGATGGGCTCGAGGCAGCCGGCATTGAGCGGGATGTCGGCGTCGACCAGAGTGCGGAAGACGTACAGCACCGCGGCGGTCGTCACGGCCGCCGGCGCGTTGAAGTTGTCGGCGCGCTGCGGCGACGTGCCGGTGAAGTCGACGACCGCTCGCCGCGCGACCGGATCGACCGCGACGGACACCTGGATGACGCCGTCGTCGTCCAGTTCCTGGCGGAACGTACGCGTCACTCCGCGCATCGCTGCCCCGGCGCCCGCACCCGGCGCCGGCGTGGGCGCCGCCGTGAGCCGGTCGAGCACGCGGCGCACCGCCTCCGCGGCGTTGTCCTGCACATGGCGCATGTACGCCCGGACCACCTGCGGTCCGAACTCGCCGCTCATGCGCGCAAGCTCCGCCGCGCCGCGCGCGTTGGCGGCCACTTGCGCGCGCAGGTCGGCGAGGTTCTGCTGCAGGTCGCGAACGGGGTACGGGGCCGAGGTCAGCAACTCCGCCACCTCGGCCTCTCTTAGCCGGCCGTCCTCGACGAGGCGGAAGTCCTCGATGAGGACGCCCTCCTCGGCGATGGTCCTGCTGCCCGGCGGCATGGAGCCCGGCGTGACGCCGCCGACGTCGGCGTGGTGGGCGCGCGAGGCGACGAAGAAGAGCTGTCCGGCGGGGCAGGCTGCGCCGCCCGTCTCGCTCCCGGGTGCGCCGCCCCGAGGCGACCCGGTCTCGTCCACGCCTAGGAACACCGGTGTCACGACGGTGAGGTCCGGAAGGTGCGTGCCGCCGGCGTAGGGCGAGTTGAGCAGCCACGCGTCGCCGGGGCGCAGTTCACCGCGGTGCCGCTCGAGCACTGCCTGCACCGACGCGCCCATCGAGCCCAGGTGCACGGGCAGGTGCGGCGCGTTCGCGACCAGCCCTCCGCCGGCGTCGAACACGGCGCAGCTGAAGTCGAGGCGCTCCTTGATGTTCACCGACACGGCCGTGTTGGCCAGGGTGGCGCCCATCTGCTCGGCGACGGACATGAACAGGCTGTTGAAGACCTCGAGCAGAAGCGGCGAGACGGCGTCCGGGTCTGCCGAGGGCCGGGCGGGCGGCGAGGTCCTGCGCAGCAGCAGCTCGCCGCCTCCGAGGGCTTCCGACCGCCAACCGGGCTCGACGACGGTCGTGCTGGTGGGCTCGCAGACGATCGCCGGCCCCTCGACGACGGCGGCCGGCGGCAGGTCGGCGCGCACGTACACGGGCGCGTCGTGGCTGCGGCCCCCGGTGAACACGCGCGCCTGCTCGCGCGGCGCGGGGAGGGTCGCGGCGACGGTCTCCCGGCCGGTCTTGCGGCCGGCCGCGCTCCCGGCGCCCGCCCCGGCTTCATCGCCGGTCCCCGCTTCGGCGCGCGTCCCCGCCCCGACCGCCTCAGCCGAGACCGCCTCGAGCGTGAGCGGGCGGCCCGGCATCAGGAAGCCGTAGCGGGCTCGGTGCAGGTCGAGGAAGGCGCGCTCCATCTCCTGCGGCGCGCCCCACTCCACCGGCAAGGACACGTCGGTGCCCCTGTACTTCACGTGGCCGCGGCGCTCGACGAGGACCGCGGCGCCCGTGAGGCCCTGCTGCGCCAGCTCGTCGATGGCCGCCTCCTCGACCTCGTCGAGGGCGGCCACCGCCGGCTCGCCGGCCTCGTCCAACGGTGTCTCCACCGTGCGTTCGCGCAGCGCGCGCACGTCGGCGAGGCCCATGCCGTAGGCGCTGAGCACGCCGGCCAGAGGGTGCAGCAGCACCTGCGTCATCCCGAGCGCGTCGGCCACGAGGCAGGCATGTTGTCCTGCCGCGCCGCCGAAGCAGCAGAGCACGTGATCGGTGACGTCGTGCCCGCGCTGGGTCGAGATCTTCTTGATGGCGCGGGCCATGGCCTCGCAGGCCACGCGGATGAAATCGTCGGCGAGCTGCTCGAGCGCCGGCGGGTCGACGCCGGCGGCGCGCATGCTCGCGGACACGGCCGCGAGCGCCCGGCGCGCCGCCTCTTCGTCGAGGGCTCCGGCGCCGTCCGGTCCGAACACGTGCGGGAAGTAAGACGACCGCAGCTTGCCGGTCACGAGGTTGCAGTCGGTCACGGTGAGCGGTCCCCCCTTGCCGTAGCACGCCGGTCCGGGGTCGGCGCCGGCGCTCCGCGGCCCGACGCGGTACCTCCCGTCCTCGAACGCGCAGATCGACCCGCCGCCGGCCGCCACCGTGTGCACGCGCAGCATCGGCGAACGCAGACGGACGCCGCCCACCACGCTCTCGTAGCTCCTCTCGAGCTCGCCGGCGTAGTGGCTGACGTCCGTCGACGTGCCGCCCATGTCGAAGCCGATCACCTTCTCGAATCCCGCGCGGCCGCTGACCGCGACCGCTCCCACCACACCGCCCGCGGGCCCGGAGAGGACCGCGTCCTTGCCGCGGAACAGCGCTGCGTCGGTGAGCCCGCCGTGCGACTGCATGAAGCGCAGGCGCACGTCGCCGAGCTTTGCCGCCACGACGTCGACGTACCGGCGGAGGATGGGCGAGAGGTAGGCGTCCACCACGGTCGTCTCGCCGCGCCCGACGAGCTTCATCAGCGGGCTGGCCTCGTGCGAGACGGACACCTGGGAGAAGCCGGCGGCGCGCGCCAGCTCCGCCACGCGCCACTCGTGCTCCGGATAGGCATAGCCGTGCAAGAGTGCGATGGCGACGGCGTCGAGGCCGGCACGGCGGGCGTCTTCGAGCCCGCGCCGCGCTCCTTCCTCGTCGAGCTCGCGCACGACCTGCCCGTCCGCACCAACGCGTTCGTCCACCTCGAGCACATGCGTGTAGGCGGGCGCCGGCAAGCGGATGTCGAGCGCGAAGATGTCGGGGCGGTCCTGGTAGCCGATGCGCAGCGCGTCGCCGAACCCGCGCGTGGTCACGTACAGCGTCGGCGTACCCTCGCGCTCCAAGAGCGCGTTGGTCGCCACGGTCGTGCCCATGCGGACCTCGGCGACGAGCTCCTCGGGGATCGGCTCGCCGTCCTCGAGCTCGAGCAGACGCCGCACGCCTTCGACGGCGGCGTCCCCGTACCGCCCCGGGTCATCCGAGAGCAGCTTGCGGGTGCGCAGGTGACCGTGCGGCGTGCGCGCCACCACGTCCGTGAACGTGCCGCCGCGGTCGATCCAGAAGCGCCATCCATCCATGCCGGGCAGGCTACCACGGCGCCGGCCCCGGTCGTCGCCTCTAGTACTCGACGAGTACGTGGTGGTCCTCGAACACGATGTGCTGCCCGAGGTCCTTCAGCGAGAGGTTCAGAAAGATCCGGTGGCCGTCGAAGTCGAGCACGCGCATGTCGTCGGTGGTCTCGAGTTGCTCCGCGATGTCCCTGAAGGGGTAGCCGTACAGGTCGCGCAGGTGCTCCACGGGTACCTCCCACGCCAGGAACTTGGCGAGACCTTTGGCCCGCAGCTTGGCGATGAGCGCCGGGTCGTCGATGGCGGGATACGAGCTCAGGATCAGCAGCGGTCCCGAGCCGCTGACCACGAGGATGCCTTTCATGTCGATCACCCCCTCTCGAGCTCTCACAAAGGAAGGGTTCCCGGAGCGACAGGAGGCGAAATGCGTTGGAGCAGCTCGCTATACTCTCGCCGTATGAGCGCACCGTCACCCAGGAAGAGGCTCAAGCAGGCGACCGACCTGCTCGACGACTTCTACGGTCGCCCCGTGCTTTCGCCACGGTATCCGCCGGTGGATGAGCTCGTGTTCACCGTGCTCAGCCAGAACACTGCAGACGTGAACACCGAGCGCACCTTCGCTTCACTCAAGGCGAGGTTCCCGGACTGGTCGGCGGCCCGCGACGCGTCCGCCGAGGAGATCGAGGAGGCCATCGCGCTCGGTGGCCTCGCTCACACCAAGGCGCCGCGCATCAAGAAGATCCTCGAGGCGATCAGCGAGCGGACCGGCATGCCCGAGCTGGGCGAACTGGACGACATGAGCGACGAGGAGGCGCAGGCGTACCTCGTCGCGCTCCCGGGGGTCGGCCCCAAGACGGCCGCGTGCGTGTTGCTGTTCGCGCTCGAGCGGCCGGTCATGCCGGTGGACACGCACGTCCACCGGGTCGCCCGGCGTCTCGGCATCATCGACGGCAAGGTCACGGCCGACCAGGCGCACCCGCTGCTGACCGAGCTGGCCGGCGCGGACGACGCGGAGCAGGTCTACGCCGTGCACGTGGACCTCGTGCGGCACGGCCGCCGCATCTGCCACGCGCGGCGGCCGGCGTGCGACGAGTGCCCCCTCGCGCAGATGTGCCCGTCGGCCGGTCTCGTCTGACGCGCCTCGCGTCGTAGCCGACCTCGCCCCGCTGGAGCCACTCCGCGCAGGAGGGGGGAGGAGCGACGGGGAGGGACATTCGCTCCGGGGGTGTGAGCCTTATCCGGCGCCTCGGATGGCGCCATCGGAGGCGCCATCAGAGGCGCCATCGAAGGCTCCGACCCCCAGGCGACATACCACCCCGCGGCACTCGCGCGGCGGACACCGGCGGATGCGGCCGGCGCCGGAGGTCAGCGCCCGGCGGCGGCGTCTGGCGCAGTCTTGGCCGCCGCCTTCGCGCACACGTTGCCCGGGTCCTCGGCGGAGCCGAGCCAGCGGTCGAGCAGGTGGGTCTTCCACACCAGCAGGCAGAGCTGGCTCCAGCCGAACGCCAGCCCGAGCAGCACGATGTACTGCCACCACGGCAGCGCGGTGATCTCGAAGAGCGTGCGTCCCAGCGGTACCGCGAGCACCACCGCCATGCACGCGAACAGGAAGGCGACCACGCCCAGCATCCGCGCGTCGTTGCGCACGACTGGTGCGCCGCCGGCCCACCACTGGTTCGGCGGCACGATCAGCAGGATGAGGAAGATGGCGGAGAAGCAGGCGAAGATGGTCAGCGCGGTCATCGCCTGCGGATATCCGGTCGCGGCGAGCTCCGCCTCCGTGGACGCCGCGCCCACGACGACGCGCTCGGCTGGGATCGCCCAGACGAGGTAGACGCCGGTGCCGATGGCCGCCATGAAGGCGACCGTGGGGAGGACGAACCGGGCCAGCAGCTTGAAGAGCCCGACCTTGGGCGTGGGGCCCGGCTGCGCCCAGAGCGCGAATGCGATGGCCGGCACGGTCGCGCCGAAGAACGAGAGGAGCGCCGACTGGCGCGGGGCGAACGGGAACCCGCCGATCATGGTGACGATGAGGATCATCAGGGCCTTGAACCCGATGCGCACCATGAAGATGCGCAGGATGTCGTTCATGCCGTTGATGATCCGCTGCCCCTCGCTGAAGGCGAACGGCAGCGGCGCGAAGGTGTCCTTCATCAGGATGAGGTCGCCGACGCTGCGGGCGGCCTGGCTGCCGCCCTGCATGGCCACGGCGACGTTGGCCTGCTTGAGCGCGATGACGTCGTTGACGCCGTCGCCGATCATCGCGACGTAGCGCCCGCGGGCGCGCAGGGCCTCGACGAGGTCCTGCTTCTGCTCGGGCGTGACGCGGCCGAAGATGGTGGCCTCGTCGGCCTCAGCCGCGAACTCCTCGGGCGAGAGCTCCGCGAGCTCGGGGCCGGAGACGGCGACGAGCGCGCGCTCGGACGCGGCTGCCGGCCCCGAATCGGGGGCCGGCTCGGGTGCGGCGGTCGAAGCTCCCTGCGGCGGCTGCGCCGCCGCGTTGACCATGTCGCAGTACGAGTCCACGCCCTCGCGGCGGTGCAGCGACTGCATGCCGGCTTGCCTGGCCAGGGCGACGACCGTCTTGGGGTTGTCGCCCGAGATGACCTTGACGGCGATCCCGGCGTCGGAGAACCCCTTGAGCGTCGCCTGCACGCCTTCGCGCAGCTCGTCGCTGAAGCTGATCAGGGCGATGGGCTTCAGCCCCTCGGGCAGGACGGGCGGGGTGTCGGGATCGCCGAAGCTGACGGCGTCGTCCCGCCCGCAGAACAGCACGACGCGCAGGCCGCGAGCCGCCCAGGCGTCCGCCTGCCCGCGCCAGGCGGCCTCGGCGCCGGCGCCCAGCGCCGGCGCCAGCATCTCCGGCGCGCCGAGCACGTAGGTGCCCGGCGTCTCGCCGCCGTCGAAGGCGAGGCCGCTCCACTTGCGGTCCGAGCTGAAGAAGACCTCGTGCGCGGCCGGGCGGCGCTCCGCCGGGAGTGCGGAGCGGAGCGCCTCTATCGTCCGGTTGGCGTCGGTGGTGCTGGCGGCGAAGGCGGCGAGCAGCCGCGCCGCCCGCTCCCGGGCATCGTCGCCGCTCCCGTCCGTCCCCAGCGGCGCGAGCTCCCCAAAGGCGATCGCGCCCGACGTCAGCGTGCCGGTCTTGTCGGTGCACAGCACGTCCACGTTGCTCAGGCTCTCGATGGCGTTGAACTGCTGTACCAGCACGTCCTTGCCGAGCAGCCGGATGGCTCCCAGCGCGTACGTGAGCGCGATGCTGAGCACCAGGCCGTTGGGGATGAGCGCGAGGATGACGGTGGACATGCGCACACTCTCCACGAAGGGCACATCCACGAGGACGTTGCGCACCCACACCAGCGTCTCGAACACGATGACGACGATGAGCAGCACGCGCACGATCTGCACCACCTGCCGCTGCAGCGGAGTGAGCTCTCGCTTGTAGGCCGTCGCCTTGGCGGTGAGCTTGTTGGCGAAGCTGTCGAGCCCGACGCGGGCGGCCTCGTAGTAGCCTCCGCCCGTCATGCAGAAGCTGCCCGACATGAGCTCGTCACCGGGGTGCTTGGTCACGAGGTCCGACTCGCCGGTCAGCAGGCTCTCGTCGACCTCCATCCGGCCCTCGCCGACCATGGGGCCGTCCACGACCACCTGGTCGCCGGGCTCGAGGCGGAGGACGTCGCCCAGGACGACCAGCGACGGGTCGATCTCCACGAGCGCTCCGTCGCGCAGCACATCCGCCTTGGGTCGCAACAGGATGGCCATCCTGTCCATCACGCGCTTGGCGCGGACTTCCTGGAACAGGCTGATCACGGTGTTGGCGGCGATGACGAAGACGACGGAGAACGCGTCCAGCGGCTTGCCCAGGATCAGGAGCAGGATGCCGAGGAAGTAGAAGAGGTTGTTGATGAAGTTGAAGACGTTGTCGCGGACGATGCGTCCGTAGGTGCGGCCGGCGCGGATCTCCACGTCGTTGCCCTGCCCCGCGGCGCGCCGCCGGTCTGCCTCAGCTGTGCTGAGGCCTGCGATCGGCGGCGCCTGCGTGTCTTCTACGCTCATAAGAGAGGACGGTACCAGAAGAGTGGCCGGGACGGGTCCTTCGGGTGTCTTCGTCCGGCTGGCGGACCGGCGCGCCGGGTGTCCGGCTCCAGAAAGGGGCCGGGCGCAGGACCGCCGGGGAAGCAGTCCCGCGCCCGAAGGGGCTTTGGGGGGCGCGGGATGGGGTGTGGAGGGGAGGGGCACCCCGCGCCGTCGCGACTTCTGGAGCCTGAAGGGGGTCAGTCTTCGTCGCTGAGGCCAGTCTGCCCCCTGGATGTGAAGTCCGTGTGTAGCTGCGGCGAAGCGGCGTGAAGCGCTGTTGGGCCCCGGGCATCACGCCGGCCGGCACTGCGAGACGCTCCGGCCGGCGCCGACAGCGCGCGCCGTCGCGCCATCGGCTACACTACGTGGCCATGACCGTGCGCACGCTCATGGAGACCGCCTCGACGCGCACTCGTGCGCTGCTCGGTGTGGCGGCGCTCGCGCTGATCGGCGCCGCGCTGCTCGCGGCGGTCCCGGCCACGGCCTCCGCCGGCTCCGTCGACGACTGGCGGCACGAGTGGGAGGTCCTGCGCCTCGTCACGTACCTGCAGCAGCAGCACCCGCCGTCGGCCGGCCCCATGGTCTACGACCTCGGCGACTCCATCACGCGGGAGTCCATCACCGGCGACGCCGGCTGGACCAGGCAGCTGGATGCGCGCGCCGGCAGAGCCGGCAAGGCCTTGCCGCAGGCGTGGACGCTTGCCGGCCACAACCAGACGTTCGGCATGGACGAGCAACTGGTCAAGGAGATGCCGGCGACGCCCGGCGGCCAACCCACGGGCATCGTGCTCATCGGCGTCGGCATCAGCCGCTTCATCGGCCCGCCGCTCAGCAGGCCGCGCGTCAATCTGGACGAGCCCGCGTCAGGCGTCGAGCCCACGCTCAGCCCGTGGCAGCGGCACGTCTACAACGGCCGTCCGGCGCTCTCGCTCGCGCGCAAGAAGGAGCTCGTCCCGCGCTGGATGGAGCGCCGCTGGACTCGGTTCCAGGCCAACCGCGCGAAGAACTTCGCGTCCATCACCCGCATCATCAAAGCCTGCGCGGCCAGGGGGCTGCGCCCGGTGCTCCTCGACCAGCCCCTCGACATGAAGATCGCCGGCAACGGGCTCGACAGGCCGCGCCTGTCCATTCGCAACGGCTGCGACCGTCTGGTGTCCAGGTTCGGCAAGAAGTACGGCGTCCGCTACCTGCACTTCACCAGGTCCGTCGGCATCCCCACCAGCGACTTCTGGGACATGCACCACCTGTTCGACCGCGGCGCGCGCATCTGGCAGTCTCGCCTGTCGAACGAGCTGGTCAAGCTGCTCCCGCGCCAGACGCTCTAGCGCCGCGACGGGGTGGTGCGTCACACCCGCTGAGGCGGGGAACAAGCGGACATGACGTCTCGGCGCATCATCCGCACGTACTACGGCATCGCCGCCACCACGACCCTTGCGCAGGCGCTCATCTGGGGCGTCAACACGCTGTTCCTGCTCTCGGTGGGCTTCGACATCTTCGAGGTCATGCTCATCAACGCCGCGTACACCGTGGCGCAGGTTGCGTTCGAGGTGCCGACCGGGGTGGTGGCCGACACGGTCGGCCGCCGGGTCTCGTATCTGCTCGCCGTGGCCACGATCCTGGTCTCCACGCTCCTGTACGTCGGGTTCGGTCTTGCCGGCTACGGCCTGTGGCCCTTCGCCGCGGCGTCCGCCTTGCTCGGTGTCGGCTACACCTTCTACACGGGCGCCGTGGACGCGTGGATGGTCGACGCCCTGCACTCGGTGGGATATGAGGGGCGCCTGGAGCCGATCTTTGCCCGTTACGGCATCACGTTCGGCATCTTCATGCTCATCGGCACCACGGCCGGAGGGCTGCTGGGGCAGGTGGACCTGTGGATCCCGTATGTGGCGCGGGCGGTGGTACTGGTGCCCGCGTTCCTTCTCGGGCTGCTGGTGATGCGCGACCTCGGGTTCACCGGTCGCGCGCTCACGCTGAGGAGCTTCGGCGTCGAGACGCGCAAGATCGCCGCCGCCGGCGTCACCTACGGACTCCGCGACAGGACCGTCCGGTTCATCATGTTCGCCTCGCTCGTCCAAGGCGTGTTCTTCATGTACGGCTTCTACTCGTGGCAGAAGTACTTCCTCGACCTGCTGGGGCAAGAACCTCGTCTGGGTGACCGGCGTGATCGCCGCACTGGTGGGTCTCACGCAGATCATAGGCAACATGCTGGTGGGGAGGATCATCACGCGCTGGCCGGACAGAGGTCTCATCCTCATGGTGTGTGCCGCGGTGACCACGGTCACGGTGATCGGAGCGGCGCTGATCCAGCAGTTCTGGATCGCGGTACCGCTGTACCTGGTCTCAACGATCGCCTTCGGTATCTCGCTCCCGGTCAAGCAGGGCTGGCTGAACGCGCGCATCCCTTCACAGCAGCGCGCGACCATCATCTCTCTCGACGCTCTGTTCGGCGACGGCGGCTCGACGGTGGGTCAGGTCGGCTTGGGCTGGCTCTCCACTGCGGTGTCGATACCCGCAGCCTGGCTCGTGGGCGGCGTCATCCAGGCGGTCAGCGTGCCGCTCCTCGGCGTGGCGCGACGCGCCGAGAGGGAGCTGCCGGCCGAGTCGCTCGCGTGGGGACAGGCGACCAGCGGCCCGGTCATGGAGTCAGAGACTCCGGGCTGCTTCGGCCCGGAGCCGGCGGCGACCTGCGTGGTGACCGACGAGCCGGGCGCAGGGGGCGACGAGCGCGTGGCCTGAGCTCCGTGCGGCAAGGGCGGGCCGGTCAGGCCTGCCGCTCGCCGGGATGCCGTTGGACTGCTGGACTGCGCCGCTGAACGTCGCGACAAGCACGCTCATGAACACGGCGCCGGCCACGGCGGTTCCGAACGCACCGCCGAGGTTTGACCCCTCGCTACGGTACGTCCGTCGGTGGTTCTGAGTGTGACGCAACACCAAAAGTGGAACGCTCGCACTGACACTCCGAGCAGGGAGCCTGTGATGAGCACCTACGACATCGCGATCATCGGCGGAGGGCCGGCCGGGCTGGCGACCGCCATGTACGCCGGCCTGCGTGGCCTTGGCGCCGTCGTCTACGAGGCCGAGGCTTTTGGCGGTCAGCTGATCAACCTGTACCCGACCAAGCCGGTGAGCAACTTCCCGGCGCAGGCGGCCCTGCCGTCACGTGAGCTCGCCCTGCGCCTCGCGGAGCAGGCCGAGCAGTTCGGCGCGGAGTTGCGCGAGTGGCGGGCCGTCGAGGATGTGACGCCCCTCCAGGGTGGCGGCTTCAAGATCGACGGCTCGCTGCGCCAGGACGACGCGAAGACCCTGGTCCTGGCGCTGGGCCTCGGCCGATTCACCCCGCGGCGCCTCGGCGTGCCCGATGAGGAGCGGTATCTCGGCCGCGGTCTCGCGTACCGGCTGCCACCGCTCGAGGAGGTGCGCGCCAAGCGGGCAGTTGTCGTCGGCGCCGGCGACACGGCGCTCGACACGGCGCTCTCGCTGCGTGAGGTGGCGGAGGTGACGGTCGTGCGTCGTCGCGACGAGTTCCGCGCCTTCGCGCACACGCAGGACCGGTTCGCCGAGGCGGGCATCGAGGTGGTGAGCAACGGCGAGGTGGCCGCGCTCAAGGGGGAGGACCGCCTCCAGAGCGTGGTAGTGCGGCACACGGATGGGACCATCCTCGAGCTCCCCGCGGACCTGATGCTGGTGAGCATCGGTCAGGTCCCTGACCTCTCCGGGTTCGAGCACTGGGGTCTCGGCCTCACCGGACCCAAGATCGACGTGGACTCGGCGATGGAGACCGCCGTGCCGGGCGTCTACGCGGTGGGCGACTTCGCCCTGTACCCCGGCAAGGTCCGGATGATCGCGACCGCTGTGGCCGAGGGCACCACGGCGGCGGCCTCCGCGCAGCGCTATCTGTCCGCCGCCCTGGGTTCGGCCTCAGCCTGAGCCGCGTCATCCGTCGCCGCGAGCACCTCGTGCCGGTTCCGGTGGTCTGAGATCAGCGCGTGCGCCAGCGTCACCTCGAGCACGCCGACGAGCCCGCCCACGATGATGGTCGAGCCGACGTCCAGCGGGAGTTGTACCCATGGATGCGCGAACCAGGCGAAGTGCTCGAACCACGAGGAGAGCTCCTCGTCCAGCGTGGTCGGGATCAGCACCGTGATGATCACCAGGAGCGCGTGACTCCTCGTCAGGCTCGCGGAGCGCTTGAGGCTCTCCCGGACGCCGAGGTCCTCGATGACGAGGACCGGCCCGACGATCGCGAACAGCACCATGCAGACGAACCCCGGGACCAGGAACAGCAGCAGGCCGACGATTGTGAACGCCGCGGCGAGGAGACTGGCGAGGATGAGCCGCAGCGTCGGCAGCCGGCCCAGGATCTCGCGGATGGGGATGTCGTCCTCGCCCTTCTGGTCCTCGGCGACGATGCGGTCCACCACGCCGGAGAAGAACACGAGGCTCAGCGTCGTCCCGGCCACGCTGAGCGCCGTGCCGGACGTCCAGAGGAGCACGCTGAGGACGTCCGAACGCTGCGCGAAGTTGACCGCCAGGGTCGTGCCGATAGTGACCACGAGGTCGATCGGCGCGAACACGAGCACGGCCGCGATGACGATGCGCCAGAACGACCGGCTGTACGTGCCCAAGCCGGTCCTCACCACACTGCGGATCGTGGCTTGCGCGGTGCCGTGCGCTACGTTTGCCCCGCTGGTGATCATCGTCTTGCAAGTTCGCCGCCGCCCGCACCGAGCCTCGTGCCCGGCGGCGGCGCGTTCGCGAGTTCCCGGCACCCGGCCGGCGCTATCAGGAGGTGTACCCGCCGCCGCATCGGGGCGCCGGGGTATCACCGTCGTCCGCCGCAGGGCAGGCGCGGACTCCGGATACACGGCATCTGCGGCCCGCGCGCGAGCGCTGATGACCCGCTTACGCGCAAGGGCCGGGGCGCCTGACGGCGCCCCGGCCCTCGCGGGTCTTGGCTGGTAGCCGGGTCCGAGACTAGCGGACCCGGGTCATCGCTTCTACCTGAGCAGGCAGCCGTCCGCCTGCAGGTACTCCTGCCAGTCGGCCTCGCTCGGCTCGCCGCACTTGCGCAGGAGTTTCTCCCACTCGCTGTCCACCCAGGCCTCGAGATTGAGGAGCGTCTCCTCGTTGCCCGGCTTGAAGAGGTGAGCGAACCGGCCCTGGCGCTTGAGCCAGGGGATGAGCGGCTTCTTGTACCGAGGCCGGTAGGTCAGGTGGTACTCGCCGTCCACGACCTCGTAGAGCGGCCAGTAGCACGTCTCCACGGCCTCACGCGCGAGGTCGATGGTCTCCGCGCCATCCGCGCGCCAGCCGCGGGGGCAGGGCGCGAGCACGTTGATGAACGTCGCGCCCTCCGTATCCAGGGCCTTGGCCGACTTGCGCACGAGGTCGCGCGGGTCGTGCGGCGAGGCCTGGGCCACGTAGCCGAGCTCGTGGGCGACCATGATGTCGGTCAGGTTCTTGCGGTTCTGCCGCTTGCCCGACTGCGCCTTGCCCACCGGGCTGGTGGTGGTCCAGGCGCCCTGCGGCGTTGCGCCGGAGCGCTGGAACCCGGTGTTCATGTAGGCGCCGTTGTCGTAGCAGACGTAGAGCATCTGGTGGCCGCGCTCCATGGCGCCGGAGAGGGACTGCAGCCCGATGTCGTAGGTGCCGCCGTCGCCGCCGAAGGCGACGAACTTGGTGTCCTGCTCCACGAGGCCCTTCTTCTTGAGCGCGCGGAACGCGGTCTCGACGCCCGAGAGGGTCGCTGCCGAGTTCTCGAAGGCGGTGTGGATGTAGCTGCCCTTCCACGACGTGTACGGGTAGATGGTGGTGCTCACCTCGAGGCAGCCTGTCGCCGCCGAGACGACGACGGGGTCCTCGGTGCCCATGAGGACCTGGCGCACCGCGATCGGAGCGCCGCAGCCGGCGCACATGCGGTGCCCGCCGGCCAGCTCGCTGCCCTTGGAGACGAGCTCGCGCCACTGGGTGCGCGCGTCTTCGAAGTGGTTGGTGTCCTTGAGCGCGTCCACCGGGCACACGTCCACGCACTCGTGGCACATGATGCAGCGGCTCTCGTCGACGCGGAACGACGACAGTTCGCGCTCGTTGAAGGTGAGAGCTCCGGTGGGGCAGGACGTGACGCAGCGGCCGCAACTGATGCAGTCGGCCAGCTGAAGGGCGTCGCTGTACGGGGTGTCGACGTTGATCATGAAGCCCCGGCCCGTGAAGTCGTAGCAGGCCGGGCCGGCCACGTCGCGGCACACGCGCACGCACTTGCCGCAGGCGATGCAGCGACTCATGTCGCGGCGGATGAACGGGTGCTCGTACTGCGGCTCGACCTGGCGGACCAGGTTGCCCTTCACCACCAGGTCGTTGTCGGTGATGTCGTAGTCCACGCCGAGCTTCTGCAGGTCGCACGCGCCGTTGCTGGGGCACTCGCACTGCAGGCAGCGGCTCGCCTCCGCGCGTGCGGCGGCGAGGCTGTAGCCCTTTTCAACTTCCAGGTCGGTGGCGGTGAGACGCTTCTGCTTGCCGACCTTGGGCATGGTGGCGCGAGGGGCCGGATCGGCGCTCGCGCCCATCTTGAGCCACACTGGGGTGCGCTCGGCCAGCCGCGCACCGAGCTCGCCGAGCTGGGCCTCGTCGGCCAGTTGGTCGAGGTAGGGCAGGCCGTTGTACACGGCGAGGCGCTCCTCGAGTTGCTCGAGGTCCTCGCCGCGCAGCCAGGCGTCCACAGAGAGCGCGCAGCGCTTGCCGCCGGCCACCGCGTGGATGACCGACTGCGAGCCGGTGACGGCGTCGCCGGCCGCGAACACGCCCTCCTCGGGCGTGCGGCCGGTGTAGTAGTTGCCGATGAGACGCGAGTCGGCCAGCGGGAGGTAGTCGGCGCTGTCGCCGAGGCGCGGCGCGAAGCCGGTGGCCATGACGATGGTGGTGGCCGCGATCTCGAAGCGCGAGCCGCGGACCTCCTTGCGGCGGCCCTTCTCCTGCACGACCCGGACGCACTCGACGCCCTGAGCCTTGCCGGCCTTGGCCTTGACCTTCTTGGCGAGCGCGCCGAACTCGACTTTGACACCCTCTTCGAGGGCCGCGGCGAGCTCGCGCGCGCCGGCCGGGACGTCGTCGGGCCCGTGCTGGGAGATGATGACGACCTCTTTGGCGCCCTTGCGGCGCGCCGTGCGGGCCACATCGAAGGCGGTGATGCCGTCGCCGATCACGGCGACCTTCTGGTTGAACTTGACGGCGCGACCCTCGCGGACGCGCTTGAGAAGCTCGAGGCCGCTGATGGTGGCCTCGTCGCCGGGCAGCACGTGCCGCGGCTCCTCCCAGTTGCCGACGCTGATGATCACCGCGTCGAACCCGGCGTCGAACAGGCCGTCGGGGTCGACCTCGTACCCGAGCTCGGACTCGCCGACGAAGCGCACGCCGGCGTCCCACAGCGGCGTGAGTTCCTTCTCCACGACCTTACCCGGCAGCCGGAACTCCGGGATGCTGTAGCGCAGCGACCCGCCGGGCTCCTCGTTGGCGTCGTAGATGGTGACCTCGTGGCCGCCCTGCGTGAGGAACCAGGCGGCGGCGAGGCCGGCCGGGCCGGCGCCGATGACGGCGACCCGCCGGCCGGTCGGCACGCCCGGCACCAGCAGCGTCTCGCTGTGGTCGGCGGCCGCCCGGTGCAGGGCGCAGATGGCGATGGGCTCGTCGACGTCGCCGCGGCGGCACACGGGCTCGCAGTATCGCGGGCACACGCGTCCGAGGATGCCGGGGAACGGCAGTTCGTCGCGCACGATGCTCGCCGCACCGGCGGCGTCGCCGGAGGCCAGCGCCGCCATGTACGCGGGTATGTCGATGTGCGTGGGGCACGCGTGCGAGCACGGCGCCTCGCAGTACGCGTTGTGGTCGGAGAGGTACATCTTGAGGTAGCTCTCGCGACGTGCGCGTACTCGCTTGGTGTCGGTCTTGACGACCAGGCCGTCCTTGACCCACGTGGTGCAGGACGCCTGGAGCTTGTCGAGGCCTTCGACCTCGACCAGGCACAGGCGGCAGGCGCCCCACGCGGCCGTGCCGTCCTGGTGGCAGAGCGCGGGGATGTCGATCCCTTCGCGCCGCGCCACCTCGAGCACGGTCTCGCCCTCGCGGGCGCTGAGCTGACGGCCGTCGACCGTGAGCTGCACGGCGGTCTTGGTGCGGGGGCTCACTGCTGCCTCCCTTCCACCAGCGCCGGTTGCGCGTCGACCACGGGGATGGCGTCGAACTTGCACACCTGACGGCAGGTATCGCACTTGATGCAGAGCTTCTGGTCGATGATGTGGGCCTGCTTGCGCTCGCCGCTGATCGCGTTCGTCGGGCAGGCCGGCGTGCACGCCATGCAGCCGGTGCAGGCGTCCTCGTCGATGACGTACTTGATGAGAGGCCGGCAGACCTTGGCCGGGCAGCGCTTCTCGACCACGTGGGCCATGACCTCGTCGCGGAAGTAGCGCAGCATGGTCAGGACCGGGTTGGGGGCGCTGCCGCCGAGCTGGCACAGCGACCCCTCCATGATGTCTCCGCTGAGCTGCTCGAGCAGCTCGACGTCGTGCTCGGTGCCCTCGCCGGCGGTGATGCGCTCGAGGATCTCGAGCACCCGCTGGGTGCCGACGCGGCAGGGCACGCACTTGCCACAGCTCTCTTGGGCGGTGAACTCGAAGAAGAACTTGGCGAAGTCGACCATGCAGGTGGTGTCGTCGACGACGACCATGCCGCCGGACCCCATCATCGAGCCGTACTTGGTGAGATTCTCGAAGTCGATGGGGGTGTCGAGGAGGTCGGCGGGCAGGCAGCCGCCGCTCGGTCCGCCGAGCTGCACGGCCTTGAACTCGCGGCCGTCCTGCATGCCGCCGCCGACGTCGAAGATGACCTCGCGCAGCGTGGCGCCCATGGGCACCTCGACGAGGCCGGAGTTCCGGGCCTTGCCGGCGAGCGAGAAGATCTTGGTGCCCTTGGACCCGTCGGTGCCCATCGCCCGGAAGGCGTCGGCGCCGTTGGTGACGATCCACGGGACGTTGGCGAAGGTCTCGACGTTGTTGAGGTCGGTCGGCTGCTGCCAGAGGCCGTGGGCCACCGTTCGGATGTGCTTGCCGCGCGGCATGCCGCGGTGCCCCTCGATGGAGGCCGTGAGCGCCGTGGACTCGCCGCAGACGAACGCGCCGGCGCCCTGGTTGATCTTCAGGTCGAAGCTCCAGCCCGTGCCGAGGATGTCGTCGCCGAGGAGGCCGCGCTCGCGCGCCTGCTCCATGGCGTGCCGCAGGCGCGAGACGGCCAGCGGGTACTCGTGACGCACGTAGATGTAGCCCTCGTCGGCGCCGATGGCGAACGCGCCGATGAGCATGCCCTCGACCAGCGAGTGCGGGTTGTCCTCGAGGATGGCCCGGTCCATGAACGCGCCGGGGTCGCCCTCGTCGCCGTTGGCGATGAGGTAGTGCTTCTCGCCCGGGTTGGCGCGGCAGTAGCGCCACTTGGTCCCCGTGGGGAATCCGGCGCCGCCGCGGCCGCGCAGGCCGGAGCGCTCGACCTCGTCGATGACGGCCTCGGGCGCGTCCTCGCCGAGCACCCCGGCCAGGGCGGAGTAGCCGCCGCGCGAGAGGTAGTCGTCGATCGAGGTGGGGTCGATGGTGCCGTTGAGCTTGCGGACCACACGCGTCTGGCCCGCGTAGAACGGCACGTCCTTCTCGAGGGCGATCGCCTCGCCCGTCTGCGGGTCGCGGTACAGCAGGCGCTCGACGACGTCGTCGCCGACCACGCTGGTCTCCACGATCTCGGCGATATCCCTGGCCTTGAGGCGCGGGTAGAAGACGCCCTTGGGATGGACCACGGCGATGGGGCCTTCCTGGCACAGGCCGTGGCATCCGGTGAGCACGACCTCGACCTTGTCGGAGAGGCCGCGCTTGTCGAGTTCCTTCTTGAGCGCGTCGCTCACCGCGGCGCGGCCCGTGGCGTTGCAGGTGGAGCCTGCGCACACGCGGATCTTCACCGCGGTGTCGCCGCCCGTGGCGAACTCAGGCTGGAGGGCGGCCTTGAGGGCCTTCTTGATGCGTGTCTGCCGGGCGGTCCCGGTCTTCGTGGCGGCCATCTCAGGCCTCCTTCTTGCGGAGCTGGGCGACGAGCTTGCGCGCCGCCTGCGGGGTCATGCGGGCGTGCGTGACCTCTTCGCCTACGCGGACCGCGGGGGCCAGCGCGCAGGCGCCGATGCAGTTCACCGTCTCGAGCGTGAACAGCAGGTCGGGAGTGGTGGCGCCGACCGGGATGTCGAGCGCCTGGGAGAACGCCTCGGCCACCAGCGGGGCGCCGGCGACGTGACAGGCGGTGCCCATGCACACGCTGATGACGTGCTTGCCGACCGGATTGAGGCGGAACTGCGAGTAGAAGCTCGCCACGCCGAATACGCGCGAGAACGGCAGGTGCGCCTCCTCGGCGATGTTCTCCAGCGCGACGCGCGGCAGGTAGCCGTAGGCCTCCTGCGTGGCGTGCAGGGCCTCGACCAGGCCGGTGCCGGCGCGCAGGCCGGCGATGACGGGGTCGAACAGCTTCATGTCGATCTCGGGTACGAAGCCCGCCGGCTGTTCTCCCATGACGCACGCCGCGTTGGCGCCGCACGACTCACCCGGCAGGGTGGCCAGCGCCAGGGCGCGCTCGGCCTCGCGGTCGAACGGGAGTTCCTGGAACTCCGGGCAGTAGTCGATCTCGATGCAGTCCACCGGGCACTTGCGCTCGCACAGGGTGCAGGCGTAGCACTTGTAGGCGCCGGCCTTGTCCTTGACGAGGTCGAAGAGACCCACGCCGCGCGGCTTCTCCACGAGCTCGCGGCGCTCGAAGTCGATCCCCTTGAGTACCTCGTACAGGGCCGAGCCCTTGGGCTCGGTCACGGTGGTGCCGCGTTCGTCACGCTTCGGCATCCGTGTCACCTCAGTCCTTCCGCAGGTTCAGATACCGTCGCTCGGTAGAGACCCGCTTCTTGCTCTTGGCAGCCTTCTCGAGCTCGGCGAACGCCTGCTCGATGTTGTCGGGGAAGATGTCGCGCCCGCCCAGGCCGTAGATGAACGGCAGGATCTGGGGGCGCGGGTCGCAGTCGTAGAGGGCGGTCCTGACCTCCATGAAGACGGGCCCGCCCTGGGCGCCGAACGAGTCGGCGCGGTCCATGACGCCCACGACCTTCACGTGCTGGAGCGCCTTGGCGTACTCCTCGTGCGGGAACGGGCGGAACGCGCGCACGCGGACCATACCGGCCTTGACGCCCTTCGCGCGGAGCTTGTCGACGGTCATGCGCGTGGTGCCGGCGGTGGAGCCGACGACCACGATGGCGATCTCCGCGTCCTCCAGGCGGTACGGTTCGAGCAGGCCGTAGTGGCGGCCGCTGAGCTCGGCGTACTCGTCGGCGACGTCCTGGATCACCTTCAGTGAGCGGTCCATGGCGCGGTTCTGCGCCACCTTGTGCTCGAAGTACCAGCCGTGCAGGCCGTCGAACGGGCCGACGGTCACGGGGTTCTTGGCGTCGAGCATGGGGTTGGTCGGCCGGTACGGGCCGATGAACTTCTGCACCTGGTCCTTGGTGAGCATCTGCAGCGGCCCGATGGCGCCGCTGATGACGTAGCCGTCGTACATGTGCATGACCGGCAGGCGCACGTCCATGTGCTCGGCGATGCGGATGGCCTGGATGCAGTTGTCGTAGGCCTCCTGATGGTTCTCGCCGTAGAGCTGGATCCAGCCGGTGTCGCGGCCGCCCATGGTGTCGCTGTGGTCGCAGTGGATGTTGATGGGGCCGGAGAGCGCCCGGTTGACCGTCGTCATGACGATGGGCAGCCGGTAGCTCGCGGCGATGAAGAGGACCTCCCACATGAGGGCGAAGCCCTGGGAGGAGGTCGCCGTCATCGTCCGCGCGCCGCCGGCCGCCGAGCCGATCACGGCGCTCATGGCGCTGTGCTCGCTCTCGACCGTGACGAACTCGGTGCCGACCTTGCCGTCGGCGACCATCTGGGCGTACAGCTGCACGACCTCGGTCTGGGGGGTGATGGGGTAGGCGCAGACCACGTCAGGGTCGATCTGGCCCATCGCCTCGGCGACGGCCTCGTTCCCGGTGACTGCGAGGATCTCGGACTCGGTGACGGCCACGGTCACTCCTTCTTGTCGACGTGCATCGAGATGGCGCCGGTCGGGCACTCCTTGGCGCAGATGCCGCAGCCCTTGCAGTGCTCGAGGTCGATGCCGCTGGCCTTGTCGTTCTCGACGAGGATCGAGGCGTCGGGGCAGTAGAAGTAGCACAGCATGCAGCCGTCGCACTTCTCGACGTCGATCTCAGGGACGAGGGAGCGCCAGCCGCCGGTCTCGTTGTAGACCGAGTTGCCGGCCTCGATGATGGTGGCGCCGAGCTCGTGCCGCTCGGGACCCCACTGGTCGACGTCGCTGATGTCCCACGTGGGCTTCTTCTTGGCGGGCGCCTTGCGCGCCGCGGGCTTCTTGAGCGGCGCAGGCTTCTTGGCGCCTGCCTTCTTGTCCACGGTCATTCGCCCTGGACCTCCTCGTAGCTGCGCGTGATGGCGGCGATGTTGCCCTCGACGACCTTGGGCGGGAACTTCTTGCCGAAGTCCTCGCGCAGGAACGTGACGACGTCATCGATGTCGAACAGCCCGGTGATGCGCGTGAGCGCGCCTACCATCGGCGTGTTCGGGATGGGACGTTTGATGGTCTCGACCGCTATGCGGGTCGCGGCGATGGTGTAGAGCCGGTGGCCCTTGAAGCCGGAGTCCTTGCGCAGCGTGGCCGGCGAGCGCTCGCTGTTGACGAGCACGACGGCGTCGGCGGGGGCGCCTCTGGTGACGTCGACGATCTTCAGCAGCGACGAGTCGAGCACGACCACGATCTGCGGGTGCTCGACGCCCGAGTACACCTGGATGGGCGTGTCGCTGACGCGCGTGAACGCGACGATCGGCGCGCCGGACCGCTCGGGCCCGTACTCGGGGAACGCCTGGAAGTACTTGCCCTCGCCGAGGGCGAGCTCCGCCACCATCTTGGCCGCGGTGACGGCTCCCTGTCCGCCGCGGCCGTGCCAGCGGATCTCGGTGAGGCTGGGTGCGGCCTCCACCTTGTTCTTGCCGGTCTTCGTCGCCATGCTCACTCCTCTCCGTGCCGCACATCGCGACGCCCCGCGAGGGCGCGGCCCAGTGTCAGCTCATCGGCGTATTCGAGGTCGCCGCCCACCGGCAGACCGCTGGCCAGACGCGTGACGCGCACGCTCTCCGGCAGCAGGTCGGCGACGTACATGGCCGTCGCCTCGCCCGTCATGGTCGGGTTGGTCGCTACGATCACTTCATGCACCCCGTCGTGCACACGCGCAACGAGCTCGGCCATGTGCAGATCTTCGGGGTCGACGCCGTCGATGGGGCTGAGCGCCCCGCCGAGGACGTGGTAGTAGCCGTGGAACTCCCGCGTGCGCTCAATGGTCACCACGTCGAACGGTTGTTCGACCACGCACAGCGCCGCGGGGTCGCGCCGCGGGTCTGCGCAGATGGTGCAGAGATCTCCCTCAGCCAGGTTGAAGCAGCGCGTACAGAAGCCGATCTTCTCCTTCACCTCGGTGATGGCCGCGGCCAGCGGCAGCACTTCTTCCGGCCGCAGCCGGAGGAGGTGGAAGGTGAGACGCTGGGCGGTGCGGGGGCCGATTCCGGGGAGCCTGGAGAACTCGGTGATCAAACGCTCGACCGGGGCTGCATACATTCGCATCTACTCCCGCGGGTAATGACTCGCTATGCAACTGAGTTGCATGATTCGGGTATCATCGGGAACACCCACAAAACAGCTAGGTAGTTTACTCTCTTGAGACGACCGCGGCAACGCGACGGACCGCGTTTTCGCTTCTAGTGCCTGGGTGTTTGGCGCCGCCGGGTTTCACTCGCCGGCAGGGCGGTCCGGTCGCACCGCGTCCGCATCCGCATACCCGTGTTCCGGACTGTCGCAGTCCGGTATACACATTCTAAACGCGGCCTTCGCGGCTCGCAAACCGGGGCCGGGCGCGGCGGTCGCCGAGCGCGGCGCAGCGGCTGCGCGAGCGCTCCGGGCGGTCGCCGCGGAGGTGCCGGGCGCGGCGCTGCGTGCAGCGCGACGGCGCCCCGGGGCGCGCATGGCTCCTCCCAGTGGCGAACGTGCGTTCGCCTGTCAGGCACGGCGAACGTCGGCGCCCGGGCGGCGTGCGCTCAGAACAGCCCGGGGATGTTGGGGAGGTCGAGGCCGCCCGTGGCGCCGCCCAGCTTGGTGCTGGCGAGGTCCTGGGCGGCGCGCAGGCCTTCGTTGGTGGCCGCGACCACGAGGTCCTGGAGCATCTCGACGTCCTCGGGGTCCACGGCGTCCGGGTTGATGCGCACTTCCTTGACTTCGAGAGAGCCGGTGATGACGACGGTGACCATACCGCCGCCGGCGCTGGCCTCGACGGTCTCGACGGCGAGCTCTTCCTGAGCCTGCGCCATCTTGCGCTGCATCTCCTGGACCTGCTTCATCATCTTGTTGTATTGGGGGTTGGCCATGGTGGTCTCCTCAGGGCTCGTCGGGCAGCACTTCAGCGTCGAGCTTGGCTGCGGCGGCACGGATCTGGTCGGTGAAGTCGGGGAGAGACGCCGGCGGCTGCGGGCCGGCGTCAGAGCCGGTCTTGGGTCCGGACGCCGGCGCCTTGGCGCCGGCGGCCACCTCGAAGCGCGCCGTGAGGCGTCTGCCGAGCACGCCCTCCACGGCGTCCGAGAGGACCTCGGCGTTGTCGTCCTTCGAGGCGCCGCGCGCGGCGAACTCCGAGGCCAGGGAGACGACGAGCACGTCGCCGTCGAGCGCCGTGGGGCGGCCGTCGCGCAGAAGACCGTAGAGTGGCACGCGCACGGCCTGCACGCGCTGCAGTATGAGCTCCCAGGCGTGTTTGACGCGGTCCAAGGTGAGCTCCCCGGCGGACGCTGCTGCCGCGGCTTCTTCCGGTGCGCGGGCCGGGACGGCGGGCTCGTCCGAGGGCGTGGCCGACGAGTCGGCCGGCGCCGGCCACGGGGCCGGCCTGCCCGCGGGGACGGCCGCGGCGGCCGCGTCGGCGGCCGCCGGCTCCCGGGCCGGCGGCTCGGCGGCCGCGGTCGGCTCCGGCGCGGGCTTGCGGGCGGCCGGCGGTTTGGCCGGCGCCGGATGCGGCGCGGCCGGCGCCAGGCCGGTTCCGGCCGCAGCGAGCTCGAGGCGCCGCAGGCGCTCTTCGAGGGCGGCCGCCGAGTGGTCCAGCTCCGGCCGGGTCACCTTGACCAGCGCGAGCTCCAACTGCAGGCGCGGGTCGAGGCCGTCGCGGATCTCGCGCTGCGCCTCGCCCAGCGACTCGATGAAGTGGACGACCTCGCGCGGCGAGACCTGGCCGGCGCGCTGGAACTGCTCGCGGAACAGCTCGCCGTCGAGCTCCACCGTCTGACCGAGGGTGCGCAGCGTCGCGTCGTCGCTCGCCGCCTCTTCGAGGTGCTGGAGCAGGAACAGCTGGCGCAGGTGGCGCAGCAGGTCGCGGATGAACTGCGAGTAGTCGGTACCCTCGTTGGCCAGACGCTGGACGAACTGCAGCGCCTCGGCCGTGCGCCGTTCGATGACGATGTCGGTGATCTCGAAGAGAAGGTCGCTGCTGGTGACGCCGAGCGCCTCGAGCACGTCTTCGGCGGTGATGGTGCCCTCAGCGTACGTGACCAGCTTGTCGAGCGTGCCGATGGCGTCGCGAAACCCGCCCTGCGAGTGGCGCGCGATGATGTGCAGCGCCTCGTCCTGGATGTCGATGGGCGGACTGCCGCGATCGTCCTCGGGCCGCGCGTTCTCGCGCTCCACGATGCCGGCCAGCAGGCGCACGATGTCGGTGACCTGGGGGCGGTGAAAGTCGAACCGCTGGCAGCGCGAGACGATGGTCTCGGGGATCTTGTGGGCCTCGGTGGTGGCGAGCACGAACACGACGTTGTCCGGTGGCTCCTCCAGCGTCTTGAGCAGCGCGTTGAAGGCCTCACGCGTGAGCATGTGGACCTCGTCGATGATGTAGACCTTGAAGCGGCCGTCCACGGGTGCGAAGGCGATCTTGTCGCGCAGGTCGCGCACGTCGTCGATGCTGCGGTTGGAGGCGGCGTCCATCTCGACCACGTCGAGCGAGACGCCGTCGGCGATGGCGACGCAGTGGCGGCACACGCCGCAGGGCGTCGCCGTCGGCCGTTCGCCCGCGCCGTCCGCGCCGACGCAGTTGAGCGCCTTTGCGAGGATGCGCGCGGTGCTGGTCTTCCCGGTGCCGCGCGGGCCTGCGAAGATGTAGGCGTGCGCCACCGCGTCGGTCTCGACCGCGTTGCGCAGGGTGCGCGCCACGTGGTCCTGGCCGACGAGTTCGGAGAAGGTCTGCGGACGGTATTCGCGGTACAGGGAGCGCTTCATCGGATGGCTAGTGTACCTCGGCAGCCGGTCGGTGGGCGTCCACCAGACACGAGCGCGTCGCTCCGCTCGGACCCGCCTTCCGCGTTCGATCTTGCCTCACCGGCGCTCTTCCTTTTCGGGGCCGCACGTCGCGCAGTCGTCGCCGGCCGTGACCGACCTCGCGAGCGCCGGCACGGCCTGAGCCTCGTCCTGCGGCCGCAGGCGCTTGCGGAGCACGGCCATGGTCTCCGCCGGCGTGTCGACGAAGTGGAGGAGCCGGAGGTCCGCGGCGTCGATCACGCCGTGCCGTACGAGGGCGTCGAAGTCCACGACCTCGTTCCAGTACCGCGTGCCGTAAAGCAGCGTGGCCACCGGCGGGTCGATCTTGCCGGTCTGCGAGAGGGTGAGGAACTCGAACAGCTCGTCCAGGGTGCCGAAGCCCCCGGGGAACACGATGATGGCTCGCGCGACGTAGGCGAACCACAACTTGCGCATGAAGAAGTAGCGGAACTCGAACGAGAGCCCCGGCGTGATGTACGGGTTGGGGCGCTGCTCGTGCGGGAGGCCGATGTTGAGACCTATTGACCTGCCGCCGGCGTCGTGGGCGCCGCGATTGGCGGCCTCCATGATCCCAGGCCCGCCACCGGTGCACACCAGGTAGCGGTGGGCCGGGCTCGTGAGGCCTTGCGACCACTCGGCGATCTGGCGCGCGAGCTCGCGGGCGCCGGCGTAGTACTCGCCGAGGGGCCCGTCCTCGGTGATGCGTGCCGAGCCGAAGAAGACGACGGTGTCGTGGATGCGCCGGCGCCGGAACACGCCGAGCGGCCGCAGGTACTCGGCCAGGATGCGCAACGGGCGCCCCTCGTCGCTCTCGATGAACCCGGCGTCGTGGTAGGCGAGCGGGTCGCGCTCGGACTTGGGGGGCGGTTCGGGCGGGCGGTCCACGGTGCGGCGCTACCTCCCGGTCGTAAGAGACGGAAAAATGGTCGCGCACCCGCCGTCGAAGCGCGTTCTCCGAGCGTCCTCGCCGTGCGCAAGCTCGGGTCAGGCGACCCCACGGCACATGGAATGGCCTGCTTACCGCTGCTTCCTCCCGGACCTGACGGGGTTCGCAGGGTTCCATTGCGTAGGACCCGACCTTCAACGCCGCGACACGGCTGACAGCCTCGCGGAACGGCCCCTCGGGCGGGGATTCAGCCCCGCTGTAGCGGATTGCGGGTACAGGGCACCGCTGGCTCCCCGCCTAGCGCGACCGCCTTAAGGCTACCCGCGCGCGTCGGGGGACGCAAACGCGGATGCGGCGGCCGCGCCGGGCACGAGCGACGGCGAGCTCCGCGGAGCGGTCGACGGCAGTCACGACCACGTCCGGCGCCGAGGACTGCGGCATGTGGCCGGCGCCGGGCACGCGCACGAGCTCCGAGCGCTGCACGAGCGCGTGCAGCCGCTCGGAGACGGCCGGCGGGACCATCTTGTCCTGGTCGCCGGCCACGATCACGAGCGGCATCTGCAAGCCGGGGTACCGCAAGCGCAGGGCGGCGAGGCCGGCTTCGGCGGCCGCGTGGTCCTCGCCGTCGCCGGCGAGCGCCGACGGCTGCAGCGCCAACTGCGGCGCGATCTCCAGGTACGCAGGCGGGACCGGGGCGGGGGAGAAGGCGCGCCGCACCGTGCGGCTCACGAGGGGCGCCCGAGCCGGGAGCGGCCGAGGGCGCCCAGGCCGCGCAGCAGCGTCCTGGAGCGCATCAGCCCGGCGACCCACGGAGGCGGCCCGCCGAGCGGCAGGGCGTAGGCGCCCAGGGTGACGACGGCGGCGACGTCGTCCGGCGCGTCGAGCGCCCACGCCAAGGCGACGGCGGCGCGCAGCACCGCCGCCTGGGCCTCGGGCCCGTTGCCGCCCGCGCCCGCTCGTCCGCTGTAGCCAGAGCCGGGCCGGTCCATCGCCAGGGTCGCGTACCGCTCAGCCAGCCGAGGCCCGACTGACAGCGTGAAGTCGAACGTCGATCCCTTGGCGCCGTGGACGTACACGAGAGGGGGACCCTCACCGGCGCGCACGCAGTGGATGCGGACGTCGCCGGCGATGACGAACGACCCCGGCGGTGGCGGCACTCCCGGCGCTCCTGACCGTCCAGCCTTCATGCTGGCAGTCTCTGCTGGTCGCGCTTGTTGCAAACCCGTGTGCCACGGCTACAGTGAAGTCGTGGGCACGCGTCGCTATCTCCTCGCCGCGTTCATCGTGGCGCTGATCGTCCTCGTGGTCGTGGTGGCCGTGCTGCCGCTCGGGGCGCCGGGGCCGCGGCCCGCCTCGGCGCCGGCGGACGAGTTCTCCTCGGCGCGAGCCATGGAGGCGCTCCGCTACGTGGCCGCCGAGCCGCACGCGTTCGGCTCACGTCGCAATGCCGAGGTGCGCGCGTTCATCGAGGGGCGGCTCTCCGGCCTCGACCTCTCGCCGCACGTACAGACTGCGCAGGTGGTCTCGGCGCTGAACCCGCGCGTCGCCGGGACCGTGCACAACATCGTCGGGCGTCTGCCGGGCACCGACTCCACGCGCGCGGTGCTGCTCATCGCGCACTACGACTCGGTGCCCACCGCGGCGGGGGCGGCGGACGACGGGAGCGGGGTGGCCGCCCTGCTCGAGGCGGCGCGGGCGCTGCGCGCCGGTCCGCCGCCGCGGAACGACATCATCTTCCTGTTCACCGACGGCGAGGAAGAGGGACTGCTCGGCGCTCAGGGGTTCCTTCGCGGCGATCCGTGGGCCTACGCCGTGGGCGTCGCGCTCAACTTCGACAGCCCCGGGTCGTCGTCGCCGGCGCTGATGTACGAGACCAGTCTCGACAACGGTCTGCTGGTACACGAGCTCACCACGGCCTCGCGGCCATTCGCCTCGTCCCTGATGTACGAGGTCTCCCGGCGCCAGCCGGTGGTCAGCGACTTCCGGCCGGTCATCGCTAGGGGCATCCCCGGGATGAGCTTCGGCATGCTCGACGGCCCGGCCTACGACCACACCGCGTACGACTCGCTCGCGAGGTTCGATGAGGCGGGGCTGCAGCACGAAGGCGACACCGCGCTCTCGCTCGCGCGCCGCTTCGGCGCGATTGACCTCTGGAGGGTGCATCAGCCGGACGTCGTGTACTTCGACGCGGTCGGCGATGTCTCGGTGGTGTATGGGCAGCCGCTGGTGGCGCCGTTCACGGCGCTCGGCGTGGCGCTCTTCGCCGGCGCCGTGGCCGTCGCGCTCCGGCGGCGCCTGCTCACTCTGAGAGGTGTCGCCTGGGCGGCGCTCAGCTCCGGCGCGACGCTGGCGGCCTCGCTGCTCGTCACCGCGATCGCGTGGGCGATGTACACCAGCGCCTACGAGCAGCGGATCTGGACACAGACCGGCGTCGTCGTCAGCGACTGGTACCGGGTCGGCCTGGTGCTGCTGGCGGCGTCCGTGGTGCTCACCGTCTACGGCCTGCTGCTCCGGCGGTTGCGTGCCTGGGACCTGGCGATCGTCGCGCTGGCGTGGTGGGCGGCGGGGGCCGTCTTCGTGAGCCGCACGTACCCTGGCGCGAGCTTCCTGCTCACGTGGCCGCTCGTGTTCGCCGCCTTGGGGCTTGTGGGAGCGGCGCTGGTGGACCACCCCGAGAACGGCCGGCCGGCGGCGGCGCTGGTCGCACTCGCCGGCGCCGTGCCCGGGGTGGTGCTCCTCAGCGCCGCCACCTACCTGCTGCTCATGTCGGCCGGACTCAAGCAAACGGTCACCGTCGTGGTCGTCTGGCTGTTGGCCGGCCTGCTCATGCTGCCGCTCTCCGTCGTGCTGCGCGCCTTCCGGTTCTGGCCGCCTGGGGTCCTCGCGGTGGCCGGCCTCGTCGTCCTGTTCGCCGTGGGCTCGACGGTGGCGTTCGACAGCGAGCACCCGAAGTTCACGAGCGTGTACTACCGCGCGGTGGCCGGGCGCGAGCCCGTGTGGGAGTCGATCGGCAGGACGCTGGACGTCTACACGCGAGGGTTCGTGAAGCCGTCGCCGGGCGAGCCGCCAGTCGCTGCCTACTACCCGCAATTGGGCTCGCGCGAGGGACTCACGTCGCCGGCGCCGGACTACGGGCTGCGGCCGCCGATCCTGCGCGTACTGTCCGACGTCACCGTGGGCGACCGCAGGACCGTCCGTGTGCGCCTGCGTTCGCGTCGCGCCGCCGCGGTCCTCAGTCTGCTGGACCAGACGATCGTCGGTGTGCTCACGGCGAGCGTCGACGGGCGACCGCTGGGAGGCGGCGACACGACGCTGCTCGACGAGACCCCGGTGCGCTGGTCGTTCGACTACTACGCGGCGCCGCCGCGGGGGATCGTCGTCAGCCTGACGTTCGCGGCCGGGCCCGCGGTGCTGCTCCGCGCGGTGGACTGGTCGTATGGCCTCCCGGCCGGCGCCGCCGGGTCCTACCCGGCCCGGCCGGCCGGCATCCTGCCCGGCAGCATCGGCGATGGGGCGCTCGCGGAGACTACGCTGCGGCTGCCGGCCGTGGCCGGCCGTCCGGGTGTGACGTCGGCCGCTAGAGCCGCAGCACCAGCTCCCTGACCTCCGGCTCGTCGCCGGGCCTCACGTCGAACCCGAGGTCCTCCGCGAAGCGGGTCATGCCGGGGTTGGCCGCCAGCACGTGCCCGCGGATCTCACGCACGTGGCGGTCGCGTGCCGTCTGGATGAGCGCGTCCATGAGCTTGCTGCCGATGCCCCTGCGCTGGTAGGCGTCGCGCATGACGATGGCGAACTCGGCCACCTCGACGTTGGCGGTCTCGATGGTGAGGCGGGCGACGCCCAGCATCATCTGCTTCTTCTTGCCCTTGGGCTCGCGTATGGCGACGAGCGCGATCTCGCGGTCGTAGTCGATATGGCAGTAGCGCACCAGCATCGACTTGGTGACCTCACGGATCGGCCCGAAGAAGCGGTACTCGGCCGTGGCGGGGGAGAGCGACTCGATCATGTCGCTCCACAGCGGCTCGTCCTCCGGCCTGATGGCGCGGATGATGACGTCTTCGCCGTTCAGCGGGACCTCCCAGCGGTACTTGCTCGGGTACATGGAGATCATGAGGTGGGCGCCCGGCAGCTGGATCTTGCGCACGTCCTTGGGCTCGATGACGATGCGTGCGTCGAGGGCGCACACGCCGTCGGTGCGTACCTGCAGCGGGTTGATGTCCATCTCGAGGATCTCGGGGAAGTCGACGAGCAGGTAGCTCATCTTCACCAGCGCCTGCTCGAGAGCGATCATGTCGACCGGGGCCTTGCCGCGGTAGCCGCGGAGCAACTGGCTGACCTTGGTGCTCTGGATCATGGACTGGGCCAGCGCCTGGTTGATCGGCGGGAAGTCCACGGCGACGTCGCGGTAGAGCTCGACGCCGGTGCCGCCCATGCCGAACATCATCGCCGGCCCGAAGGTGGGGTCCTTCTTGGAGCCGAGGATGACCTCGTAGCCGCCGCGGCTCATGGCCTGCACGGAGACGCCGATGATGTCCGCGTCCGGCTTCGCTTCCTGCACGCGCTCGGTGATCTTGGTGAACTGGTTGGCGGCCTCGGGGGCGGACCGCACGTTGAGGGCGATGCCACCCACATCGCTCTTGTGCGTGATGTCGTGGCTGAGGATCTTGATGACGACCGGGAAGCCGATCTCCTCGGCCGCCTTGGAGCACTCCTCCGCCGTCTTGGCGACCATCGTCTTGATTGCGCAGATCTGGTACGCGTCGAACACTGATTTGGCCTCGGGCTCGCTCAGGATGCTGCGTCCGTGCCGTGCCACGTCGAGGAAGATCTTCTTGACGGCGTCGCGGTCGGGCTCGAAATCGGGCAGGATGTCGGCCGGCGTCTCGTAGAGGTTCGCGAGGTTGCGCGTGTACTGATACATGTACATGTAGGCGCCCACAGCGTCCTCGGGAGTGCCGAACGTGGGCACGTGTGCGGCGCGCAGGATGCGCAGGGCCTCCGCCACCTTGATCTCGCCCATGAATGACGTGAGCAGCGGCTTGAGCTGGTGGGTGCGCGATACCTCGACCAGCGCGTTGGCCGTGCCGGTGGGATCGCTCATCGCCTGCGGCGTGAGGATGGCCAGCACGCCGTCGCAGTTGGGGTCGTCGATGAGCGCCTGGGCCGCGACGGCGTAGCGGGTTGCGTCGGCGTCTCCGGCCACGTCTACCGGGTTGCCGCGCGCGGCGAAGCCGGGCAGCGCGGCCTTCAGCTTCTCGTCGGTCTCCGGCGTGATCTCGGCGAGCTCGCCGCCCAGGTGAAGCAGCTCGTCGCTCGCCATGACGCCGGGACCCCCGGCGTTGGTGACGATGCCGAGCCGCGGCCCGCGCGGGCTGCTCACGCGGCTCAGCGCCTCGCTTGCGTCGAACAGGTCCTCGATCTGGTCGACGCGCACGACGCCGGCGCGCCGGAAGACGGCACTGTAGAGCGTGTCGTCGCCGGCGATGGCGCCGGTGTGGCTGGCGGCCGCAAGCGCGCTGCGCGCCGTGCGGCCGCTCTTCACCACGATGATCGGCTTGCTCTTCGCGAAATGCCGCGCCGCACTCATGAACTTGCGCGCGTCGGTGATGGACTCGATGTAGAGGATGATGCTGCTGGTGTGCGCGTCGGCGCCGAAGTAGTCGATGAGGTCGCCGAAGTCGACGTCGCTCATGGAGCCGACGCTGACGAACGCGCTGAAGCCGATGTTGTTGGCGGCGGCCCAGTCCAGGATGGCGGTGCCCAGCGCGCCGCTCTGGCTGAAGAACGCGACCCGGCCGGCGGGCGGGATGACGTGGGCGAACGTCGCGTTGAGGTTCATGGCCGGGCGGATGTACCCGAGGCAGTTGGGGCCGACGATGCGCACGCCGTAGCTCTCGGCGATGGACTTGACCTCGTCCTCGAGCCGTTTGCCCTCCTTGCCGATCTCCTTGAAGCCGGAGCTCACGATGACGGCTCCGGCCACGCCGGCCTCTCCGCACTCGCGCATAGTCTGCGGCACGTTCTTGGCCGGCACGGCGATGATGGCGAGGTCGATCTTGCGCGGCACCTGGCTGATGTTCGCGTAGGCCTGGATGCCCTGCACGGACTGCGCCGACACGTTCACCGGGTAGACGATGCCCTGGTACTCGGCGCCGATCAGGTTGCGGAGCAGGATGTAGCCGACCGACCCCTTCTTGTTGCTCGCGCCGATGACCGCGATGCTCTTGGGGTCGAAGAGCTTGTCGAGATTGCGTGTGCTCATCTTCTTGTCCCGTCTTTCGTGGTTGCTCTGTTCCGCCGCGCGTATGCGTCCACGACGAGCCGCTTCTTGACGACCCGAGGGGGGTTCTGAGCGCGAGTACCGGGCCTCGGCGGAGAGCTTGCCCTTGCACGCTGTGAGGGGCGGCTCAGAAACTCCGCCTGCGAGTTTAACGCGTTCGCGGTGGCGATTCATCCTTTTTGGCCGCGATTGTGAAGGTTTTCTCGCACCTGATGGGGGGCAAGACCCGCCCGGACGACACTCCGGCTCCGGGAGGCGGCATGAGCGACCCCATCTACGCCCAGCGGTATCGCACGCGAAAGCACCTTCCGCCGGGCCGCGCGGCGGCGGTCTACGGAGGCCAGGACACGGAGGGTCGGCCGGTGGTCGTCACCGTCGTCCGGCCGGTCGACCCCGACGCCTTCCTGCGCACCATGGGCGTGGTCGCGTCGGTGCATCACCTCAACCTCGCGCCGGTGATCGACTCGGGCCGCGACGGCCCCGACTGCTATGTGGTGAGCTGGGACTACGGGCGCGACGACGCTGAGGCCATGGTGGAGCGCGGCCCGCTGCCTCCGGCGGACGCCGCGCTCGTCGGGGCTTCGGCGGCCGCGGGTCTGGCCGCGCTCCACGAGCACGGCGTCGTCCACGGCGACGTCCGGCCGGCGAGCCTCGTGCGCGCCGAGGACCGTTCCATCAAGCTGACCGGCGCCGGCGTCGGCGAGGCGTTTTCCCCGCCGGACCTGCGTCCGGGAACGGCCCCCGACGTCGCTCGCTATCTGAGTCCCGAGGAGGTCCAGGGCCGGGCGTCTTCGCCGGCCTCCGACGTCTACCGGCTGGGGCTGGTGACGTATCTCATGCTCACCGGCCGCCACGCCTTCGACGGCGCCGACGGCGCCCTGGTGGCGCGGGAGCAGCTCGACGGCGTAGTCCAGCCGCCGCAGCTGCTCAACCCCGAAGTACCGCCGGCGCTGTCGCAGATCGTGATGCGCGCGCTCTCCAAGGACCCCGGCGCGCGCGGCACGGCCGCGCAGTTCCAGGCCGACATCGAGCGCGTGCTGCGCTCGGCCCAGGTGGTCGAGCCGCCGCCGAAGCCGAAGAGCAAGGCGTGGATCTGGGTGCTGGCCGTCGTCATCATCGCGCTCGTCGCGCTCGGGGCGGCCTACGCGCTCGGAGCCTTCGGAGGCAGCACGGGCGACGTGAAGGTGCCGGACGTGACCGGGATGACGCAGCAGAAGGCTGCCACGACGCTCGTGGACGCCGGCCTCAAGACCGGCAAGATCACCAAGGTGCAGAGCACGGAGACCCCCGAGGGCGACGTGGTCTCGCAGACTCCGGCCGCCGGCGACAAGGTCGCCAAGGGTTCCGCCGTCGACCTGGAGGTGGCCGGCAAGCCGCAGCCCACGGCCACGCCGGTCGCGGTGCCGGACGTTGAAGGCAGTTCGCAGGCCGCGGCCGTGGCGACGCTGTCGGGCGCCGGTTTCAAGGTCATCGTCACCGAGGCGTCCAGCGACAGCGTGCCGGCCGGCACCGTCGTCTCGCAGGCGCCGCAGGCGGGAGTGATTGCCTCGGAGGGCACCAGCGTGAGCATCGTCGTGTCTACGGGGCCGACGCCCACGGCCACGCCGTCGGCCTCCGCCAGCCCGTGAGACACACCACAGGCTGAGCTCCAACGGGGGAGGGGGCGCCCCGGCTCGCCGGGGCGCCCCCTTGGTCGGGGTGCACCTACCCCAAGGGCGTTCGCCCATCGTCGGGTCGGCGCAGGCCGGTCAAGGCCCTTCCGCCTGTGCCGGCGCCGCGGCGACCGGCGTCTTCGGGATCCTGGTGGTGAAGAACAGCGCCAGCAGCGTGATCAGCGCCAGAACGGC
The DNA here is from genome assembly GCA_963775255.1 of uncultured Thermoleophilia bacterium. GTDB lineage: Bacteria > Actinomycetota > Thermoleophilia > UBA2241 > UBA2241 > CAIXSE01. Next base: position 126,619 of record CAVZIA010000018.1, read on the forward strand.
GAGGGCCGCATCCAGACCGTCCACGCGCGCCTGCCGGTTGGCGTCGAGGGCGGCCTGCGTGACCGCCTCCGACTGACCAGACTCCTGCATCGCGGTCTTCAGATCGGCATCCGAGATGAACGGGATACCGGCGGCGAGCTCGACATTGGCCTGGTTCTTGACCTCCTGCGGCACGTTGGGGTTGTTCTGGATGCCCGTCAGGAAGGACGTGGTGAGCACGGCGATCATGATGGAGCCGGCCAGCGCCGTGCCGATCGAGGAGCCCAGTTGCGAAGCCGTGTTCTGGAGCCCCCCGACTTCGGAGGCCTTCTCGTCGGGCACCGCCGACACGGTTACGGCGCCCAGTTGCGACGCCAGGGCTCCGATGCCAAGGCCGATGAGGAGCATCGGGACCAGCACGACGGCCGCGCTGGCGTCGAGATCGATCCCCATCAGCAGCAGGATGATGCCGGCCAGGACGAGGAGCAGCCCGACCCGGCACACGCGTCGGGGATCGGCCCCGGGCCACCGCTTGGGGATGCCCACCGCGGCGACCAGCAGGCCGGCCGACAGGGGCAGCAGCCGCACCCCCGTCTGCGAGGCCGTCATGCCGAGCACGACGGAGAGGAAGAGCGGGATTATGAAGAACACGCCCATCTGGATGAGGAACATGAAGAAGAACGAGGTCAGCCCGCCGGTCAGCTGGTGGACGCGGAACAGCGCCGGATCCACCAGCGGCTCCCTGCCGGCCCTGTCGAGGCGGTTCAGCCAGTGCAGGAAGATCCAGAGCACGAGCCCGCCCGCGAGCATGAGCCAGATCGTCGGCGACAGGCCGAGCCACGCCGTGCCACCTTTCTTGGGCACCACCCAGCCCCACTCCGAGGAGCGCAGCACGCCGAGCACGATCAGCGCGAGGCCCATGGCCGAGAGCACGGCGCCGACGAGATCGAGGTGGGGCCGGATATCGACCGGCGCATCCTTCACCTTCCGCGCGAAGACGAGGAGGAGGACGATGACGACCACCTCTCCGACGAACACGTAGCGCCAGGACGCGTAGGTCGTGACGAGACCGCCGATGAGGGGCCCGACGGCGATCGCCATCGCTGCCGCCGCGGCGATGAGACCGTACGCTTTGGGCCTGTCCTTGACCTCGAAGTTGCCGGCCACCAGCGCCACGATCGCCGGCATGATCAGCGCCGCGCCGATGCCCTCCAGTACCGACCAGCCGAGCAGCAGCACGGGCAGGCTCGGCGAGAGCGCGGTGGTCAGGGAGCCGCACGCGTAGATGACCGCCCCGATGGAGAAGGCGCGCCGGCGGCCGATGATGCTGCCTATCTTGCCGCCGGGGATCATGAGGCAGGCCATCACCAGCGTGTAGAGGGTGATGGCCGTCTGGATGCCGGTGACCGTGGTGCCGACGTCCTGGGCCACCGTGGCGATCGACACGTTCATCACCGAGCTGTCGAGCGCCATGATGAACTGGGCGGTCGCCAGCACCATGAGCACGAATCCTGCGCTCGCCGCGCCGGCCGTCTTCGCCGCGTCGCGCTTGGTCATGGTGCCCCCCTCGTCTCTGCCCGCCTGCTGGTCGGGAATGGTATACCGCGGGCCGGTCCCGGCACAGGACTCTCTGTCGAGCCGGTCGTGGCCGGCGGGCGGTCTCGAACGAGAAGAGAGCGGGCGGCCTGCCGGCCGCCCGCTCTCTGCGAGCGTTCGTCTCTCTAGAGCGGAGACTACTGCTTGTTGGCCTTGAGGTCGTCCACGACGGCCGGGTCGGCCAGCGTCGAGGTGTCGCCCAGCGCGTCGAACTCGCCCTCGGCGATCTTGCGCAGGATGCGGCGCATGATCTTGCCCGAGCGGGTCTTCGGCAGGCCGGTGGCCGCGAACTGCATCTTGTCGGGCGTGGCGATGGGGCCCACGACCTTGCGCACGTGCACGACCAGGGACTTCTTGAGGTCGTCGCTCGGCTCGACGCCGTCGTTGAGCACGACGTAGGCGTAGATGCCCGTGCCCTTGATGGGGTGCGGGTAGCCGACCACGGCGGCCTCGGCGACCTCGGGAGCGCTCACGAGCGCGCCTTCGACGTCGGAGGTGCCGATGCGGTGACCGGAGACGTTGAGCACGTCGTCGATGCGGCCCTTGAGCCAGTGGTCGCCGTCCGCGTCGATGGCGCAGCCGTCGCCGGTGGTGAAGTAGCCCGGGAACATCGAGAAGTAGACGTCCTTGAAGCGCTTGCCCTCATCGTCGCCCCAGGTGCCGCGGATCATGCCCGGCCACGGAGCGGTGATGACGAGGTGACCGTCCTCGCCGACGCCGGCGGGCTCGCCCTTGTCGGTGAGCACGGCGGTCTGCACGCCGAAGAACGGACGCCCGGCGGAACCCGGCTTGAGGGTCATGGCGCCGGCCAGCGGGGCGATCATGTGCCCGCCGGTCTCGGTCTGCCACCACGTGTCGCTCAGCGGGATGCGGCCCTTGCCGACCTTCTCGTAGTACCACAACCAGCTGTTGGGATCGATGGGCTCGCCCACGGACGCCATGAAGCGCAGGGAGTCCATGGGGTGCTTCATCGGCCACTCGTCGCCCTGGCCTATGAGGCTGCGGATGACGGTCGGCGCGGTGTAGATGGTCGTGGCCTTGTGCTTCTCGACGACCTGCCAGTAGCGGTCCGGCTCCGGATAGGTCGGCAGACCCTCGTAGAGGAGGCTGGTGGCGCCGAGGGCGAGCGGGCCGTACACGATGTAGCTGTGGCCCGTGATCCAGCCGATGTCGGCGGTGCAGAAGTGCACGTCGTCGTCGTGGATGTTGAACACGTACTTCGTGGTGTCGTGCGCATAGAGCAGGTAACCACCCGTGGTGTGGATGACGCCCTTGGGGGTACCCGTGGAGCCCGAGGTGTAGAGGATGAAGAGCGGGTGCTCCGCATCGACCGGCACGCACTCGCACTCGGTGGTGATGTCCGGAGCGGCCATCTCGTCGTGGTACCAGAGGTCGCGACCCTCGGTCATCGGGACGTCGCCGTCGACGCGCTTGATGACGATGACCTTCTCGACCGTCGTCTCGCCCTGGATGGCGACGTCGGCGTTGGTCTTGGAGGGCGTGCTCTTGGCGCCGCGGTGGCCCTTGTCGGCGCAGACGAGGACCTTGGCGCCGCTGTTGTCGATGCGGGCCTTGAGGGCCTCGGCGCTGAAGCCGCCGAACACCATCATGTGGATGGCGCCGATGCGCGCGCAGGCGAGCATGACGATGGGCAGCTCGGCGATCATCGGCAGGTAGAGGGCGACGCGGTCACCCTTCTTGACGCCGTGCTTCTTGAGGACGTTGGCGAACTTGCTGACCTCGTCCTTGAGCTGCGCGTACGTGTAGGTGTACGTGTCGCCGGGGTCGCCCTCGAAGACGATGGCGGGCTTGTCGCCCTTGCCGGCCTCGACGTGACGGTCGACGCAGTTGTAGGCCGCGTTGAGCTCGCCACCCTCGAACCACTTGATGTACGGCTTGGGGTCGAAGCTCCAGTCGAGGACCTTGTCCCACTTCTTCGTCCAGACGAGGGCGTCCTCGGCACGGTCCGCCCAGTACCCCTCGGGGTCCTCGACGGAGCGCTTGTAGTCGGCCTCGTACTGCTCCATCGAGGAGTAATACGCGGTCTTCTGGAACTCGGGCGTCGGCGGGAAGAGCTTAGGCTCGTCAGCCACCCTGTTCACCTCCCATGGATCTTTCACTGATCCGATAGCTGGATGATTCCTCCCGCGCGGTGCCCAGGGGGGGAACGCGCGGGGGGCTCGTCCGCGACCGGCGGGAGTACCAGGATCTCCGCACGGCGGGACCTGCCAGCGATGCGACCATAGTCGCCGCTCCGTGATGCCCTCTGGTCCTGGACCGTATGGGCCGTGCGGCGGCAATGTGCGTCTCGCTCCTTGGGCTAGGCCAATGGGCAACGCTACTGAGGAGGACAGGGAAAAGCAAGCTTCCCGGCGGCGGTTCATCGGGATGGATGAACGGGGTGCCGAAGGCTGGCACTTGCGGCGGGGTGATTCCGGCATACGGTCGAACCATCCGTATGCCGGACGGTGTGCCGGTGCGCGTCCGCGTTGCGCGACGGCCTGGCAAATAGGGGGTGGTGGGCGATGTTGGATTTGAACCAACGACCTCCCGCGTGTGAGGCGGGCGCTCTCCCACTGAGCTAATCGCCCACGGGTCCGAGCAGGGCCGGGTGGCCCGTAGGGGTAGCGAGGATACCACAGGCCGTACGGTGGGGAAAACGAGGGCATGGACGTCCTCGAACGCATCCGGCGCGGCTATCACGCGATCGGTCATGGCGCGTCCAGCGACGTCCTCGCGATGTTCCACCAGGAGCAGTCCGAGCCGCCGGAATGGGTGATCGACACCAGCACGCACCTCTCACCCACGCACGACGTGGTCGCGATGGATCTGTTCCTCGGCGCGATCCCGTCGCACTGGGAGGTGATCGGCGTCGACCTGCGTCGATGGGAGTTCTCCCGGCGCAGGGCCAGGCTGGTGGTGACCGGCCGGTTCCGCACGCGGCCCAGGGGCACCTGGGATGTCATGCGGCTGCCGTTCATCCACATCTGGAGCGTGGACGACCACGATCAGGTGCGCGGGGTGTTCGACTACCTGGCCGGCGTCGAGGTCAAGCGCCTCGCGGACGTGCGACGGCGCGACTGGCGGTTCTGGCGCCGCCGGAACGCGGCGTAGCGCGGGGCTGCGCGGCGCAGCCGGAGTCAGAAGACGATGGCGTCGCCGCCGTCCCGCAGGCGCTTGCGGCGGTCCTTGTAGTCGGGGAGCACGTCGGCGACCCGCCGCCAGAACTCCTTGCCGTGATTGGGCTCGTGCAGGTGCGCGAGTTCGTGGACGACCACGTAGTCGATCAGATCCGCCGGCTGGGTGACCAGTTGCCAGTGGAGCGTCACCGTGAGAGTGCGGTGCTCGCACACACCCCAGCGGCGCTTGCCGAGGTCGCGGACCACCACGCGCGCCGGAGCGGCGCCCACGAGCGGTACGAAGCGGGCGACCGCGGCCTCGATGTACTCGGTCGCCCGCGCCTGATACCAGGCGAGCAGGGCGCCTCGCCGCCGGCCGTCCAGGGAGTCGTCCATCTCGAGCGCGTCGTCGCCCAGGACGACCGGCTCGGACGGAGCGGCGGCGAGGACGAGACGGTAGTCACACCCGAGGTAGGGGAAGAGCTCGCCGGGGACCACGCGTCGCGGCTGGGGCGCCGGCCCCAGCGCCTCGAACTCGGCCAGCTTGCGCCGTACCCACGGCAGCTTGTCGCGGACCACGGCCTCGAGTCTCCGCTGCGACGTGCGCAGCGGTGCGGCGAGGACGAGCTCACCGTCGCGCTTCACCGTGATGCCCACCGTGCGCCGCCTCCTGCTCCAGCGCACGGCGAAGCGCAGGCCGTCCACGGTGAGGGAGTCGATGGGGGTGCGGCGGAGGGTCACGCAGGAATGGTAGCGCACCCGGGGAGGCGGCGCGGCGCGGCGGCCGACGCGCGCTCTCGCCGCATACGGCCCCGTACGCGGCAAGGGCGGCCTCCCGAAGGAGGCCGCCCTTGCCGCGGCACCAGGCTGTTCCGCGTGGCTAGGCCTTACGGACGTTGCTCGCCTGCATCTTGCCGTTCTGGCCCTCGGTCACGTCGAACGTGACGTGATCGCCCTCGTCGAGGGTACGGAAGCCATCGGCCTGGATCTCACGGAAGTGAACGAACAGGTCGTCGCCATCCTCACGAGAGATGAAGCCGTAGCCCTTAGCCGCGTTGAACCACTTGACGGTGCCTTCTGCCATTTTGACGCATCCTTTTCCGCCCCCGAAGGGCTTAAACGAAGCGACGCAACCGAGTGCCTGGATCCGCTGAGCACGCCGGCGGAAGGAACTGGGTCACGCCGCCAACTCTTTGGGCCACCCATTGGCCCGTGCGCGTCATACTATCGCACCTTGTCAAGAAACGCCCGCTTCAAACGTTGACGGAATCGGTGACATCGTGCCTGGAACGTCAGTCAGCGGGGAGTATGCCGGCGGCGGCGAGGGCGTGCAGCGCCTCTTCCGCCGCCTCCTCGGCACCCGCGCCAGGCGTCGCCTCGAGGTCGGCCCCGAGCTCCTCGCCGGCGTCGAGCCCGACGACGTAGACCTCGTGCGGCGCGGCGAGCCGGCGCAGCCGGTCGAGGTCGAACCGGTCCACGTCGCCCAGCGAGGCCACGAGCACGATGCCGGCGTCGGTCATCGCCCAGGCGATCTCGCCGACCCGGGCGAGTTGCGCCTCCCGGCCGAGGATGTCCTTGTCGTCGCCGAGGTCGGTGGCCCCCAGGCAGTACGAGTGGACGCCGCGCGCGAACACGCTGCGTTCGACGCGCGCGGCGACTGCGTGAGCCGCCTCGCCGGACCGCGAGACGAAGACGATCGCCTTGCCCCGGTGCCCGTAGCGCGCCTCGCGGTCCGCCTCGCTCAGGTCGCCGCGGCGGAAGCTGCGGCCGGTCACGTCGCCGCGGCCCTTGTCCTCGAGCGCCTCGAGCGCGATGCCGCAGCCGGCGGTGTCCCAGCCGTGGACGACAACGAAGCGGGAGGTCGGCTCGAGCGTGTCCGCCGTGTCGAACGCAACCGGCCGGACCGCGCGCAGGATGACCTCGGCCACCATGTGGCGCTCGACCTGTCCTGCGCCTGTGACCGACTCGAGCTCCTGCTCGTCGAGCACGCTGAGCACTTCCTCGAGCTCCGCGGCGACGCGTGCGGCGCCCATTCGGAGCACGTAGCGCCGTCCGCGCACGAACGGCGCGCTGTTCATCCAGAAGATGTTGGCGCGGATGCGCGTGGCCATGAGGGGCTCGGGCTGGTCGGCGCGGACCATGAGCTCTCCCGGCTTGGCGTACACCTGTGTGTCGAGCGTGAGGCCCGTGGCCTGGCCGGCGAACGCCTGGTCGGGCCGCGGGCCGGAGAGCGCCTCGATCGTGCTGACCGTGGAGTGCTTGCCGGACGGCAGGAAGACGACGTCGTCGCCGGGGCGGATACGGCCGGTCTCGACGGTGCCCACGAAGATGCGCCGGTCGTCGCCGGCCTCCGTGAACTTGTAGACGTCCTGGAGCGGCATGCGGAACGGCCGCTCGAGGTCGTCGTCGAGCTGCTTGAAATCCTCCACCTGCTCGAGCACCGTCGGCCCCTCGTACCAGGGGGCCTCGGCCGCGCGCGAGACGATGTTGTCGCCGTCGCGCGCGCTGACCGGGATGAAGCTGGCGGGGTGCACGCCGAGCCGGCCGAGGAAGTCGGCGTACTCGGCGACGATGGCCTCGAACTTGATCTGGTCCCAGTCCAGCAGGTCCATCTTGTTGACCAGCACGCTGATCTGGCGGATGCCGAGCATGGAGAGGATGTAGCCGTGCCGCTTGGAGTTCTCACGCACGCCCTCGTAGGCGTCTATCACGAGCAGTGCCGCCTGCGCGCGCGAGGCGCCGGTGATCATGTTCTTCAGGAATTCCACGTGCCCCGGGGCATCGTGGATGATGTAGTGCCGCTGCGGCGTGTTGAAGAAGCAGCGGGCCGTGTCGATGGTGATGCCCTGCGCCTGCTCGTTCTTCAGGGCGTCCAGAAGGAACGCGTACTCGAACGGCCGCGCGTTCTGCTTGCACATCTGCTTGACCTGCTCCAGCTTGCCCTCGGGCAGGGAGCCGGTGTCGGCCATGAGCCGGCCGATGACGGTGCTCTTACCGTGGTCCACGTGGCCCACGGCGACGATGTCGAGGCGCTCGAGGTCGAAGGGCGAGATCTCGGCCGGCGCGGACTGATCGGTCGGCGTGCTCACATGTACCCCCCGCGGCGCAGCGACTCCAGGCCGCCGCCGTCGTCCTTGTCCTGGGCCCGCCCGCTGCGCTCGGCGATGTTGCTGAACTTGCCCGTGCGCAGCTCCCGGATGATGTCCGGGATGTCCTTGGCGTCCGAGTCGACCGAAGAGGTGCACGGCCAGCAGCCCAGGGAGCGGCAGCGGTGGCCGGTGCCGTCGTCGAAGTACAGCGACGTCACCGGGATCTCCTCGCGCTCGATGTACTCCCAGACGTTGAGCTCGGTCCAGTCGAGCAGCGGGTGCACGCGCACGTGCGTGCCCGGCTCGAAGTCGGTCTTGAAGTAGCGCCAGAGCTCCGGCGGCTGGTCGTCGACGTTCCAGTCGTTCTCGACGTCGCGGGGGGAGAAGTAGCGCTCCTTGGAGCGCGAGCCCTCTTCGTCCGCGCGCACGCCGACGATCACTCCCGTGTACGGCGTGTGGTCCTCGTCGTCCACAAGACGCCCGAGCGTGTGGTCCATGCGCCGGCGCGTCCACTCACCCGACAAAGTGTGCTTCAGCGCCATGGTCTTGAGGTTGCGGCAGCACTGGATGCGGTCCACGTTGCCGTCCGGGAAGGTGGCCTTCTCCCCGAGCGCCTTGCGGTTCTGGCCGACGACGAGGTTGAGGCGCCACTCGAGCGCCAGGCGGTCCCGGTACTCGATCATCTCGGGCATCTTGTAGGCGGTGTCGATGTGCACCAGCGGGATCGGCACGTGGCCGAAGAAGGCCTTGCGCGCGAGGTGCAGGAGCACGGTACTGTCCTTGCCGATGGACCAGAGCATGCACACGTTGCCGAGGCTGCGGTACGCCTCGCGCAGGATGTGCACGCTCTTGGCCTCGAGCGTGTCGAGCTGGTTCATCGGGCGGCCCTCACGCGTTCGCGGTGGCGTCGGCGGCGCTGCCGGGGATCCTGGCGGCGCGGTCGTGGAGCCCGCACTCGCGGTGCTCGGGCAGCTCCCACCACCAGCGGCCCGCGCGCCAGTCCTCGCCCTCGGCGACGGCGCGCGTGCACGGCGCGCACCCGATGCTCGGGAAGCCCTGGTCGTGCAGCGGGTTGTAGGGCACGTCGTGGGCGCGGATGTACTCCCACACGCGCGCCTCGTCCCAGGGGGCCAGGGGGTTGATCTTGACCATGTCGGCCAGCTGGTCCCACTCGGCGAAGTCGACCTTCTGGCGGGTGGCGCCCTGGCCGCTGCGCAGGCCGCAGATCCAGGCGCCCAGCTCGAGCTGCGCGCGGCGCAGCGGGAGGATCTTGCGCACCTCGCAGCAGCGGTGACGCGCCTCGATGCTGTCGCGGAACAGGTTCACGCCGTCCTTGTCGACCATCTTCTCGACCTCCGCGGCGGCGGGGAAGTACGTCTTGATGCACAGGTCGTAGTGCTTGGCCGTGCGGTCCAGGAGGTCGTAGGTCTCGGGGTACAGGCGGCCGGTGTCGAGCGTGAAGATCGGGATGTCGAGGCCGGCGGTCGCGATCATGTGCGTGAGCACCTGGTCCTCGGCGCCCAGCGACGAGGCGAACGCCACGCGGCCGGCGTACCGCCGGGCGGCGTCGGCGAGGACCTCCTCGGGGGTGGCGTCGCCGAGCTCGGCGAGGAGGGCGGCTACAGCTTCCGGCTGGGTCGTCATGCGGGCTCCCTGTGGTCGTCACCGGCGGCGCCGGCCTCGATGCATTTCTCTAAAGTCTCAAATAACTCGAATGCATAGTACGACGCCGCCGCGGAGTCCGCAAGCGCGGGCGTGGGTCAGCCGGCTCCGGGCCGCCTCGCCGGCACGCCGACTGGCGCGCTGCCGGCGCCGGGGAGGACGACGCCCTCTGTCTCGAGCAGCCGGAGCTTGCGCCACAACCCGCCGCCGTAGCCGCCGAGCCCGCCGCCAGCGGCTACCACCCGGTGGCACGGGATCAGGATGGCCAGGCGGTTGGCGCCGTTGGCGCTGCCGACGGCGCGGGCCGCACCGGGTGCGCCGAGATCGCGGGCGAGCTCGGCGTAGGTGCGCGTCTCGCCGTAAGGGATGCGCAGCAGGGCGCTCCACACGCGCCGCTGGAAGGGCGTTCCCGGGTAGTCCAGCGGCAGGTCGAACGCCCGGCGGCGCCCGGCGAAGTACTCACCGAGCTGCTCGCGCAGGAGGCCGAAGAGCGGGCTCTCGCCCGGGGCGAGCGGGCGGTCGAAGCGGCGGCGCAGCGTGTCAAGCTGCGTCTCGAGCATCCGCCGGTCGGGGTACTCGAGCAGCACCAGTGCCTGGTCGGTCGCGCCGGCGACCAGCGGTCCGACCGGCGTCTCGAGCCAGGTCAGGCGGACGAGGGAGCCGTCGCGCGCCGCCGCCGCTGCGCCGGGCGGCGCCCCCGCAAGCTTGCCGAAGGCGGTGCGGAAGCCGGAGTGCGAGCCCCAGCCGTGATCGAACACCACGTCGTCGATGGCGTCGCCCGAGCGCAGTGCGACGAAGGCGTCGCCCAGGCGGCGGGCGCGGCAGTAGGCCTGGAAGGTCATGCCGTGCGTCTTCTTGAACCAGCGGCGCACGGCGGACGGGTCGAGGCCCTCGGCGCGCAGTTCGGCGTCGCTGATGCGCGCCGCCGGGTCGGCCTCGACCCGGCCGATCAGCTGCGCCGCCCACTCGGGTGTGCCGGCCTCCGCGTCGAGCGGCCGGCAGCGCTTGCACGGCCGGAACCCGGCCACGAGCGCCTCGCGGGTGGTGGCGTAAAACTCCACGTGCTCCGGCCTGGGGTCGCGCGCCGGGCACGAGGGCCGGCAGAACACGCCGGTGGTCGTCACGGCGGCGTAGAACAGGCCGTCGTAGGACCGGTCGCGGGCGCTCAGCGCCGTGAGCATCTCCTCGCGCGGGAGCAGGCGCCCAGGGGCCCCGCCGGCCGCGCGTCTGCGCGCCTGGGGTCCCGTGGTCTGCGTCGTGTCGGTGCGATTCATCATGTGCCCGAGAGTAGTCTTGCCCCGGACGCTCCGCCACCGATTTCCGGGCGTCGAATCCCCGCGCTCACTCCGTGATGACGACCTTGGCCAGCGGGTCGAGCGGGTTGGTGCGCACCGCGAGAGAGAAGAGATAGGGGTATTGCGTCTGCAGGTGGCGGAGGTAGTCGAGCCACATCACCCCGAGCAGGGTGTAGGCGCGCTTCACGTCCGCCACCAGATGGGCCCGGTCGGCTTGGGGCAGGTGGTGGAAGTCCCCCCGTGCGTGCAGTTCCTCGGTGACGTGCGTCACTGCCCAGAGGAGGTCGGTGAAGGCCTCGTGCTCCAGCAGCGCCTGGTTGCCGAGCAGGCTCAGGAAGTACGCCTTCTCGCCGTCCAGACGCTCGCGCAGAGCGGTGAGGTCGCCGGTGCTGAACTCGATGACCGGCTTGTGCTGATTGAAGGCCCGCGCGGCGTTCTCGTAGTCGCGGGCCTTCCACGCCATGCGCGCGAGCAGGTCCTCGCGCACGGCGTCCAGGTCGGTGTCGAGCTTGGCCATGCGTCCCAGCACGTCGGCCCCGCACTGGGTGAAGAACGCCCCGATGATCATGTTGAGCTTGACGAGCATGGTCTCGCGCTGGCGTCGCTGCGTGAGTCCGTCGACGAGGATCGAGACGAGCAGCACCTGGATGAAGAGGAACGCCACGTCGTCGACGAGATAGCGGAGCATCTCCTCGTGGAAGCTCGCGGTGGGGAAGAGGATCCAGCGCAGCGCGTACACCACGACGGCGGCGACGATGAGGATGGCGGCGATCTGGACTTGCCAGCGGCGCAGGTTCACTCGTGGCTCCGGGCTCGGGGCGGACGGGGCGCCGGTGAGGATACATGAGCGCACGCGAGCGTGCAGGTCTGCTCCTCCGCCGGGACAGCCCCGCTCGCGTCGGGCCTCGGCCGCCGACCTGGCAGTCAGGCGGCGCCGTCTCCGGCGAGGAAGCCGGCGATGGCCGCCTCCCGCTGCGCGCCGGCCTGCGCCGAGACGAGGTTCCCGCCTTCGATGAACGCCATGAAGGGGACGCCCATGACCCCGTAGGCTGACGCCGCCTCGCGCTGCCTGGTGGCGTCGAGCTTGAAGATGGCGCCGGGGAACCGCTTCTGCAGCTTGCTCACGACGGGGTCCTGCGCGCGGCAGGCGTGGCAGGTGGGCGTGTAGAAGTACAGGATCGTCCTCGCTCCCGAGCGGATGCGTTTGGCCGACGCTTTGTGTGGCGTGGGCGCCGGCTTGCCCTTCAGCTTGGCGGTCTTCATCGACATCATGACTCGCGGCAGGATCACAAGTGCGGCGAGTCCGAGCACGACGACGACCAGCGCGATCGTGAGGATGGTCACGGTTCCCTCCCTGTGCAGACGCGGACCGGGCAGTACTCTAGCGAACAAAGCCAATAATACCCCCTAGGGGTATCAGGGGAGCTACTCCGGCCTCGGATGTCGCAGCGGCGCGACATCCAGGAGTGCCAGTCGCGCAGGGGCCGGTTGCACCACTGGGCGCGGACCGTACTAGGATGGGCGGCGGAGAGCGCGTCACCGACGCCTGCTAGCAGGGAGGGCCGCCATGACGATCCTCGACCAGACGCTTCGGCCGCCAAGCTACACGCGGTACCGTGCGGGGACGCGGCGCGCGTGGCTCGCCGGGCGGCGCGCCGCGGAGCGCGCCGCGGGCGCAAGCCTCACCCGCCTCACCCTGCACGCGGTCGCCCGCGGCGTCGCCCTGTTCTTCGGGCTGTTCGCCCTGTGCAACCTCTTCGGGGAGCTCCGTACTCCGGGCTTCGACCAGAACATCTGGTGGCTCGACCTGCGACCGCTCCCGGCGAGCGCCTCGGCCGGTCTCCTCGGACTCGCCGGTCTGTTGCTGGTCTGGTGGGCGCTGCGGCCGGCGGCGCCGGCGTGGCGGCGATGGGTCACCGCAGCGGCGCTGGTCGCGCTCGCCGTGGTCGCCCTCAAGAACGGCGTCACGTTCTACCGCGTGTGGCACGAAGGGCTGATAGACCCGTGGCTGGGCGTGCCGTTCTCGTTCGTTCTCGCGGTGGTGCTGGCGCTGCTTGGCGCGGCCGTGGCGTCGCCGCCTCCGGCTGCGCCCCGCGACCGGCGCTGGACGCGACTGTGCACGGCGACGGTCGTGGTGGCGGCTCTCGGGGCCTGCGGCCTGCTGTTCCCGCTCGCCCAGCAGGGCTTCTTCGGCAAGACCTCCTACGCGCGGCCGGTGCAGACCGCGGTCGTGTTCGGGGCACAGGTGCACCGCGACGGGCACAGCTCGATCGTCCTCGCGGACCGTGTGCGCACCGGGGCCGAGCTGTATCGCGACGGCCTGGCGCGGCGGCTGGTCATGTCGGGCGGTCAGGGCGCCGACGAGCCGTTCAACGAGACGTCCATCATGCGCTCGATGGCGATCTCGCTCGGCGTCCCGGCCTCGGCGATCGTGGTGGACCCGGCCGGCGTCAACACCGACGCGACGGTGCGCGACACGGTGCCCTTACTGCGCGCGGGGAGGGGCGGGTCGGTCGCCGTGGTGAGCGACTTCTTCCACCTGCCGCGCATCAAGCTGGCCTACCAGCGCGCCGGCTACGACGTGGTCACGGTGCCGTCGCACGCGCGGCGGATCCCGCAGACCACCGGTCTCGTCATCCGCGAGATCCCGGCGTTCTGGGTGTACTACCTGCGCGCCGTCCTGTAGCGCGCGGCGGCAGGTCGCCTCAGGACGTCAGGACGGTGTGGCTGGCATCGACGATGTCGCCCGCCATCTTCGCCATCGGGTAGTGCTTCATGACTTCGTCGCGGCCCCAGGCGATCATCGAGTCGTCCACGAAGATGTACTTCGCCAGCCCCCGCGAGTCGTTCATGCTTGTTGGCGCTCTGGTCGCGACGTGGCCGACGACTGCGTGACCGAGAAGGCGAGGGGGACGGCGGCGCCAGATTCCTAGAGGATCATGAGCCGCCGGGCCGGACTGAAGCCGACACGATCGCCGGCCGTGCCCGGCATGCGAGCGCGGCACCGCCAGCTGTTGCGATGCGTCATCTTCACGGTGACCCGGTAGGAGCCCCCGGAACGGAGCGCCGCCGTCCTCCACGTCCGCCATGGTCCGCCGGAGGCGAGCCGGCGCTGGATCGCGACCCTCCCGTGCGCGGCCGCGCCGGTGGCGCTCCGCACGCGGCCGCTGTAGCGCACGCGGCCGCCCTTGGGCGCCGACGAGCGCGACAGGCTCAGGCTCACGCGCCACTTCGGGGGAGGGGCGGGATCCACCGACAGGCTCAGTGGGGCGCTGTAGCCGGCGAGGTTCGTCCCGTCGGCGGGCATGCGCGCGCGGACCTGCCAGTCGCGCGGCGCGCTCGTCATCTTCACGGCCACCGCGAAGGAGCCGGCGCCGGTCAGCGTCACCTTGCGCCAGGCCCGCCAGGAGCCGCCGGCGGCGGGCCGCCTCTGGACGGTCACCTGACCGGTGCCGGGGAGCCCCGTCATCGTGTTCACGCTTCCCGAGTAAGTCACCGTGGCGCCGGCGTCGACCTGGGAGGCGGAGAGCGCGAGGGTGACGGTCCAGGGGGCAGGCGTCGCCGGCGGGGTGACGTCGCCGACCGGGTCGCCGAAGTAGCGCCAGTACACCGTCCAGAAGAGCTGGTTGCCGGCGATCCAGGGGGTGTAGGTGTACAGCGAGTAGGTCGAGACGTTGGCCGGAGAGACGCTGCCGTCGCCGCACTTCTTGGTGATGCCGGCGTGCCAGCCGGCGCCGTCGACGGCGAGCGAGTCGGCGCCGTACCACACCTGCTTGCCGAAGCCCTGGTACTTGGTCTGCAAGCTGCCCGAGTCGGGCACACCGCAGCCCATGGCCCAATCGAGTGCGTAGCTGGTGGGGGCCGTGGCCGTGAGCAGGCCCTGCTCCTTCTGCAGGGTCGCGAGGATCACCTTCGGGCTCACCTTCCAGGCTTGCGCCGCCTCCCAGATGATCTGGCTCGCCGGCTCGACGACGCCGTCGGCGTTGGGTGTGCTGTAGCTCCCGAGGACGCCGCTCTGCGCCGCCAGAAAGCTCTGCACCTGCGCCAGGGTCATGGATCCGGCAGCGCGGAAGTTGGCGTCGGAGATGACGATGTCGGGGTCGAAGGTCACGCTCGCGGCGCGTGCCGACATCGTGGTGGCCTGGAGTCGCGCCAGGCGCTCCGCGTACATGGCGGGGCGACCGGCGGCGACCGGCGGCGATCCGATGGCGCCGGCCGGCCCGGCAGACAGGGCCGCCGCCACGACCCAGATGACGACGAGAGCGAGCGCGAGGAGACCTCTCGCCGGCGCCGCCGCTCGGCAACGCTCGCGAAGCTGGTGCATGACCACCCTTCTGTTGCGGGAGGCCGCCGTCTGCCACCGACGGTGAGGAAGTACCTTGCTGTGGAAGGTGATGCGCCGCGGGCGCCTCCACAGCGAGGCCCACAGGCGGCGCAGTCCCGGACGATCGCGTCGCGCAAGCGCCGCAAGCGAAGTCGGGCCTCGATGCCCTCGCACGAAGCTTCCCATCAGCCCACCGCGCGCCCATCGTCGTCGCGACTGAGCGCCAGCAGCGTTGCGTCGTCGGCCAGCGACCCGCCGTTCATGCGCTCGACCACGGCCATCAGCCGGCGCAACCCCGCGCTCGTTGTCGCCTCCTCATCCGCGGATCCGGCCAGAAGAGCGATCAGGCCGTCGATCCCGATGCGGGCCTGCGACGTCGGGTCGGTATGGGCCTCGATGACCCCATCGGTGTAGAGCAGCAGTGACCAGCTGGACGGCAGGGAGATGCTGGCCGGCTGCCACTCAGACGACTCCACCCCAAGGGGCAGCCCGCCCAGCGGCATGGTCGTGACCTCTCCATCGTGGAGGAGAAGCGCAGGCGGATGGCCGGCGCTGACGAGGGTCGCAGAGGAGCGGTGCGCAGGGACTTCGACGGCACAGACTGTGGCTATCACCGGCATGTGCCCCTCGGCCTCAGCCCGATCGGACTCCTCCGCGATGAGCTGGTTCAGTGTCGTCATGGCCTCCGCCGCACCCAGGCGGCGGCGAGCGAGGGCGTGCCAGGCGGCGCGCAGGTGCGCGCCTACCGCCGCGGCGTTCGGGCCATGCCCGGCGACGTCGCCGATGACGGCGCGAACGGTCCCATCGGCGTCGGTGACGAGGTCGACGAAGTCGCCGCCCAGCCTCATGCGGCGTTCGCCCGGCGAGTAGCTCACTCCCACTCGGAGCTCCCCGGCACTGGCGCCCAGATGAGGGACGAGGCTGGCCTCGAACCTGCGATAGAGGCGCGCCGCGTCGTTCTGCGCCTCGACGCGGCGCTCCTTCTCGAGCGCCACCGCAGCATGGTCGGCGAAGCGCTGGACGGTGGCCAGCCAGGCGGGCTGCGGCTCCGGCGTCGCCGTCGCCCAGCCGAGCGCCAGAACGGCGACCGCTCGCCCCTCGAGCGCCACCGGGACACGAAGCGACGAGACGAGCCCACGAAATCCGGCGACGTCGACCAGTACGGACCGCCCTGCCCGGCCGGCGAGGTCCGGGATGAACGAGGGCCTGAGCTGGCTCACGAGGTCCTCTCGTATGTCTGGAAGCGCGTCAAGCGACACGGAAGGCGGGCCGCCGTTCGGTCCCGGGTCCCGAGCCGCCAGACGCAGTCCGTCATCCTCCACGGTCACCAGGGCGCTGGCCGCGCAGCCGGTCGCCTCGCGCGCGGCCCGGCAGACCGCCTGGGCGACTCCGCCGAGACCGGCGCTCGCGTGGAAGGAAGGCGTCACGTCGAGAACTCTCTCGACCGCTTCACGCGCCTCGGTAGCCTGCGCCAGCGAGACCCTGACCTGCCGGCGATACCGGTCGCCAAGCGCGCCGGCGGCGACGCCGACCCCCAGCCAGACGATGATGACGGCGGCGCTCGCTACTCCGGAGATCAGCCAGCGGTCGGTGACGATGAGTGCGTCGAAGGCGACGCCGATGGTCACTGCGAGGCCGGCGCCGACCACGGGACCACCGACGAGAGCGCCGGCGACCACGACCAGAGAGGCGATCGCCGCCGGGACTCCTACGTAGGAGTCGTGCCAGTCACCGAAGTGCGCGGGGACCAGCAAGATGAGCCCCACGAACAGACCGGCGAGGAACACGCCCCAAGGGCGGGCTCGCAGCCAAGCGACGCTCCCGATCAGGCGGGATCGGAGGGCCAGCTGGGGGTGGGGGCGTGTGACGGTGCTCATCGGCGGCTCCGATCGCGCGGCGCTCGGGCGCCTGTCGTGGGGGCCGGCTGCTGCAGAGTCTAACGCACTTCGGTGCCCGTCCGCGGCCGGCGTGCCCCCAGTCGCGCCACATCGCTCTGACGCATCCGCCGGTTCTCAGCCACCAGCTAGGGTTCGGAAGACACGCGGCGTTACGGGAAGGACTTCTCATCCGGCGCAGTCCACTGCAGGAGGCATCGTTGATAGCAAGGCAATCAGCAGGCTGGGGCCGCGACGCGGTCCGTCGCTACGGCGCCGCGTTCGCTCTCGTCTTGACCGGAGCGGCGCTTCTGCTCGCCGGCGCGGCGGCGGCGCCTCCCTTCGCCTCCGCCGCCGCCAGAGGGATCGTCGACTCGCGTCTCGAGTACCACGGCGGCATCGACCTCACGCCGGTGACGGCGTACGCCGAGGCGATGGGCCCGGCCAATCTGAACGCCAGGTGGACCCGCGTCTTCGCCTACTGGGACCAGCTCCAGCCGCAGGCGCCCGGCGTCTCGGACCCCGGTGACCAGGACCACGACGGCTTCAACGACGCCTACGTCCACGAGCTCGACACCGTCGTGTCCGCCCTGCGCGCCCAGGGCATCACCGTTATCCTCACCGGCAGCGACCCGCCGGCCTGGGCGCGCGACACCGCCTACCGGAAGTACTGGGCCAAGAACCCCACCACGGCCGTGGTCCGTGTCGGCGATCCGGAGGTCCGCGCCGCCTTTCAGGACTACGCCCGGTTCCTGGCCACCCACTTCAAGGGCTCAGTGGCGCATTTCGAAGTCTGGAACGAGCCCAACCTCAGGCTGATCCCGCAGATCGTCGGCAAGAAGGTCGTGGGGCCCGAGGTGTACCGCAAGATGCTGGTGTCGTTCTCCAGGGGCGCGCACGCCGCCGACCCGAAGGCCGTCGTCATCGCGGGCGCGACCTCGCGCATGGGCAGCAAGGGCACGAGCACGGGGAGCACGTCGCCGCAGTGGTTCGCCAACTACCTCAAGAAGCGCGGCGCGGCGCGCTGGTTCGACGCCTACTCCCACCATCCTTACAGCACGCGCGCTTCCGCGCCGCAGCCCGGCGCCCAGCCGCGGCGCCCCGACATCTCGGTCACGCTCGGCAACCTGCCCGTGCTGCTGAAGATCTTTCCGACCAAGCCGTTCTACCTGACCGAGTACTGCTACAGCACCAGTCCCCACGACGCCTTCGTGCTCTCGGTGTCCAGGACCGCCCAGGCGCGCTACCTGCGCCAGGCGTTCAGGATCCTGGCCAGACCGGCCTATCGTCAGGTCAAGGTGCTGCTGTGGTTCCTCGTCACCGACTGGCAGTCGGTTCCCGGTGACAGCTCCAGCGTCGGCGTCTACACGGGGCTCATCGACGGCAGCGGCGAGCGCAAACCCGCCTGGTGGGCGTTCGCCGGCGCCAACAGGATCACCATCACGGCGCCGGCGAGGGCTCGGGCGCGCACGAGGTTCATCGCGAGCGGTACGGTGACCACCCGTCAGGGCACTCTCTCCGGGGCCAGGGTGGTGCTGCAGCGGCGAGGCCTCAAGGCGAAGACCTGGAAGACCGCCAAGACCGTCCTCACGAAAGACAACGGCACGTACGCGTTCAGTGTGTACCAGACCGGAGCGACCCGGTACCGCGTCGTCTGGCCGGGCGTGCGCGAGAGCGCGTCCGTCACCGTCGGCCTTGCGCGTTGACCCGTCGTGCCATGACCGCAGGAGGCGCCTATGCGAACGGCCCTCGCCATCGCCCTGCTCTCGGCCCTCGTGGCCTTGCTCCTCATCCCCGCGTCCTCCCGGGCGCTGGTCCAGCCGACCCGCGCAGAGAAGAGCGTGATCCGATTCGTGAACAGAGAGCGGACCAGGAGGGGCCTCAAGCCGCTGAAGCTGGAGGCGAGTCTGGTGCGTGCCGCCCGCGCCCATTCGCGACAGCAGGCGCGGCGAGGCATTCTCACCCACAGAAGCGCCAATGGCGACGGCGCGGCGCGGCGCCTCATCCGCCAGGGCTACAGGCGCCGCGGCTTTCGGCTGTGGTCCGTCGGGGAGAACGTCGCTCGTGGGCGGTCGGGCAGTCTGACGGCCACGCCGGCCGGTGCGGTGTGCCTCTGGATGGGCAGCACGGTCCATCGGAGGGTGATCCTCAGGCGCAACGCCCGCGACGTCGGCATCGGCATCTTCAAGTGCGGGGGGCAGCGGTTCTTCACCCTCGATGTGGGCCGTCGGAGCAGCTGAGGAGAGGGATGCGGCCGGCGAACCGCGACCAGGCGTCGCTCGGTGGGGCAGGCCGGCGAGGCTCGCCGACACTATGAGTCACGACGTGTCCTCCAGGCGACCGTACCGACGCCGCCGCATGCAGCACCTGATCGTCATGCTGGGGGCGGCGGGCCTGCTCGTCGCCGGCCTGGCCGCATCGGGCGCCGGCGCCGCCTCTTTGCCCGTCCCGCAGACGCCGGGCACGCGCGCCATCGCAGTCGCGGATCGCCTGATGGTCCAGCCCGAGGTGGGGTCGGCTGCGACCCTGGGGCACGACGGCGCGACGCCCGGCGGGGAGGAGTCGTCGAACGTCGAGCCAGTCACCATCGATGCAGGTGGACTGTTCACGATGGTGGGTGTCACGTGCGCCCCGCCGGACGAGGAGGGCGCCGTCGGTGTCAGGGTCCGCACCAGTCTGGATGGTCATGAGTGGAGCCCCTGGTACGAGGGCGACCTCGAGCTGGCGGCAGAGGCGGACGGCCCGCGACGTGCGTTCCTGGAGGCGACCTGGACCGGTCCGGGGCGATACGTGCAGGTGGCTGCTACGGCCGTCGATGCACGCTCGCCCCGCGGGCTGAGCGACGTGCGCCTGGTGGCCATAGACACCGAGCACGACGCATCTCTGGCGGCGCGTGTCTCGGGAGGGGTCCGTGGTCTCGCCGCCGCGGCGGCCGCGGCGGTACTCGGTCCGGCGGCGTCCGCCGCTCCGGCGCAGCCGGTGATCGTCTCGAGGTCTGCGTGGGGCGCCGACGAATCGCTGCGAAACGCGGCCCCGGACTACGCAGCCGTGCGCATGGCCTTCATCCATCACACGGCAGGCGGCAACACATACACGCGCGCTCAGGCGCCGTCGATCGTCCGAGGCATCTACGCGTACCACACCCAGAACCTGGGATGGAACGACATCGGCTACAACTTCCTCGTCGATCGCTTCGGCACCGTCTACGAAGGGCGCTACGGAGGCGTGACAAGAGGCGTGGTCGGCGCTCAGGTCTACGGGTTCAACACGGGTAGCACCGGCGTCTCTGTGCTGGGAACGTACACCTCGGACCAGCCGCCGGCGGCGGCGCTCTCTTCACTCCAAGAGCTGCTCGCGTGGAAGCTTTCGTTGAGCGGGTTGGATCTGGGCGGCACCGCAGAGATGACATGCGGCGCCACGGAGAAATACCCGAAGGGCTCAGTGGTCAGGTTCCCGGTGATCGCGGGCCACCGAGACGCAAACTACACCGAATGCCCGGGGGACGCGTTCTACGCCATTCTGCCTTCGATCCGCGGCGCGAAGGGGGCCGCAGGCGACCCCGGCCCCTGGCAGGTGAGCCTTGCGCTCTCCCCGGGGGCAGCAGCGGTGGGCGGTCAAGTGGCCTACAGCGGCAGCGTGCGCACCGCCGACGGGCGCGCGGGCCGCGGCAGCGTCACCGTGCAGAAGCGCCGCGCCGCCGGCGGCGACTGGATCGCCTGGCGCAGCGCCCCGCTGGACGCGAGCGGTGACTACGCCGTCACCGTGACGATGACCAACCGCCAGACGTGGGAGTTTCGTGCCTGCATGCCCGGCGACGGCGGCCTCAACCAGACCGGGTTCAGCGCGCTCGCCGGGCTGACCGTCGGCGGCGAGAGAGGAGCCTACGGGCCCGGCGAGTACGCCTTCACGATCACCGGTCACGGATGGGGTCACGGCATAGGGATGTCGCAGTGGGGCGCCTACGGTCTTGCCAAGCACGGGAAGGGATACAAGGCGATTCTCCGGCACTACTACACGGGCATCGGCTTCGCCAAGGTGAAGAACCGTGCCCTGCGCGTCCTTCTGCGCGAGGGCGTGGGGACGGTCAGGCTCACCTGCGCCGACCGTTACACGGTCGACGGTGGGTCGGGAGCGTTCACGATACCGGCCGGCGCGACCGCTACGGTGACCCGTTCCGGGACTGGCTGCCGGGTGGTGGCCGGCAGCTTCAGCAGGACGTTCGGGGCGACGGTGACCTTCGCACCGACTCGCGCCCAGCTCGACGTGCGTACCGAGACCGACCTGGGACAGACGGGCAGGCACCGCGGCCGCATCCGTGTGTCGACCTCCGGTTCGTCACTCGCGATGATCAACGTCGTCGCTCTCGAGAGCTATCTGCGCGCCGTGGTCCCCCATGAGGTCTCGCCGTCCTGGCCCAAGGCGGCTCTTCGTGCGCAGGCCTGTGCCGCGCGCGCCTACGCCGAGTCGGCGCGGCGCGCGTCGACCGGCAAGTGGGACCTGCACTGCGATGTGCGCTCGCAGGCCTACGGCGGCGTCGACTGGGAGAGCGTGAGGACCTCCGCCGCGGTGTCGGTGACGAGCGGCGTCGTCCCCGCGTATAGCGGCCGCCCCATCCAGGCGTTCTACTTCTCGTGCTCGGGGGGCCGCACCGAGAACATCGAGGATGCCTGGGAGACGTCGGCGGTCCCCTATCTCAAGAGCGTGAAGGACCCCTTTGACGCGGCCGCTCCGCTGCACACCTGGGGCCCCCTGCGGCGCACGCCCGCTCAGCTCGAGCGCGCTCTGGCCGGGGGCGTCAAGGGGTCGCTCCGTGCGATCTACCGGGTCGAGGCCGGGTCCTCGCCGCGCATCGTCAAAGCGGCGATCATCGGCAGTGACGGCACGACGTACCTGCATGGGAGCACCCTGCGCACGAGGCTCGGCCTCAACAGCACCTGGGCGACCGTGAGGAGCCTGTCCATCAGGCCGAGCGCCGCCGAGAAGGTGGTGGCCGCGTCCGGTGAGAGCATCAAGCTCTCCGGTTGCATCTATCCGGCGCTCGCGTCGGGGGCGCGAGTCACGCTCCGCTACCGCACCGACGGCGCCTGGCACAGCAGGAGCGTCCCGACGAGGCGCCACGCGCTGAAGCTGAGCGGGAGGTACACGGCCGGCTACTCGACGTACGGCGTGACGGTCAGACCGGCGCGGACGACTGAGTACTACGTCGTAAGAGGCGTCGCTCGGTCGCCGCAGACGACGGTCAGCGTGATGTGACAAGCCTTAGCGGTCCTCCTCGTCACCGCCGCGGTATCCAAGCTAGGACTCGAGGCTCTCGCGTCGTTGTCAGAGTGCATGCTATCGCGACGTACGACACTACTGGCGGCCCTGTTCGTGCTCGTTGCGGCGGGGATCGGCGCCCACTGCGACGACGTTCGTGCGACAGTCCTCAAGCGCGCACCGCTGAGCGCCGTCTTCAAGGAGTGGCGCAAGCAAGAGGCAGGCACGAGGCTCGCACCCCCCGGCCTCGCCGGCGGCCTCGTCCCGGCGCCGGTGGGCCCCGGGGGGCTGTCGCCCGGCGGCGTCAACGCTCGGCGCGCGGCCACGAAGGTCGGTGTCGCCTCACTGCCCTCCGAGTTCGATCTGAGGGACGAAGGAGGCGTCACCGCGATTCGCGACCAGGGGGACTTCGGCACCTGCTGGACGTTCGCGACGCTCGCCTCCCTTGAGTCAGGACTGCTGCTCTCCGGACACGCTGTCGCCGACTTCTCCGAGGACAACCTCGCTCGCTCCGCGGGCTTCGACCCGGACCCCTACGAGGACGGCGGCAATGCACTCATGGCGACCGCCTGTCTGGCTCGCTGGGCCGGTCCGGTGCTCGAGAGCGAAGACGCTTACGGGGACTACGTGACTCCCCCGGCCTGAGCCCCTCGCGCCAATAAGACGAACGACGTGACATCAAACCTGAGAACACTAAAAAAAAGAAGAGAGAGAAGAAGATAGATCGCGAGAAAGACGATGAGCGTGATAAAAAAAATAAAATGAAGAAGTGGAGTAATAAAAAAAAGATGAGAAGAAGGAGAAGGAGATAAAGAGAAGAGAGAGAAGATGGAAACTCTGAGAGATAGAGAAGAAAGATCTAGAGAACGATCGCCGCGTGCTCAATAAAGAGAAGAAGACGTGTGCCAGACCGCGCAAACCTAGAGCTACGAGCTGTGATTGCCTACCAAGATACAGAGCGAGACGCCGTCGAGCATCTCAGATCGAAAACAGAGACGACGACGACGATGAAAAGCTCAGAGCGAGACACTTGTAAGCGAGATAGCGCATCGTGACATAGGATGCGCGAACGAGAAGAACATCGAGCGTCTCCTCTTGCTAAAGACCAAAAGAGCTCTCAAACGGCGATCGTCGAGTCTGCGGCGAATGACGACTAGCTGCAACGGCTCCCTGAGACGACGTAGTAGCTAAGATAGAACTCGCTCTGATTCTCGTCTTCTTGGGGGTGCAATTCCGCTCCCAGAGAGAGCTTCTGCGAGAGAGCCCACGCAGCGATACCGCAAATAATCAGACAGCCCGTGTCCGCCTCCGGGATCCGAAAAGGATCTCGGTGCCGACCGAGATAAAGAGCACGTCGAGCAGCGACAGCGCCAGCGTCGCCTGACGACGAGCGCTCTCGATTAGACCAATGACGATTCCGAATCCGAGCGCGCAATCGCGCTGCTGCTCTCGAGCCATGCGACAACACTCCGAGACTAAGCCTGTCGCCGGTGAGAGTGTCGTCGACGTCCTGATAAATAAGCGCTCGAAACTAGAGAACGAGGAGCAAGAAAGTGAGAACCGTAAGCGAGCTGCCGCCGGCGACGATAGCGATCGCGCAGCAGCACGCGCGCACTCTACAGGTACCGGCTCACGTGCGCGTCCCAGCTGTACTGCTTCGTACTCCGCTGACGCCTCTGCGCGACCATCGGCGCCACTGCGCCCTGTCGCCGAGCGCTGTCTAGATCGCTACGCTCAGCTGCTTCACGTCCTCAGGGTCATCCTAATCTGTTGGAGCAGTGCTCGACGATGTCGCAGGGACCCCCTCTTAGACGCCACCACCGGCAGTCCGCTGGCGGCGACCTCGATTAGCGCGATGCCGAAGAGCTCGCTCCAGGCCGAGTTCACATAGACGCTGTGGCGCTGCGCCGCCAGCCCTAAGACCGCCAACTTCTCGGGAGTCTGACGCTGGGAAGCGCGACCCTCCCCCAGAGCTCGTAACATCCACGTCCAGAGGAAGCCGTGCAAGACTCGCCCGGGCCGCTCTCTAGCGCGCGAACTTCGTCGCGCTACTCGGCGATGATGGTGAGTTTCGCCATCTCCTGCAGCTCCGGGTCTCTGCCTACGACTCCATCAGGACGGCGAGATTCTTGGTCGGCGCCGGCCGCGCGATGGAGAGAATGAGCGGCTTCCTGTGCGCAGAGAGGAAACGGTCGATGATCTACGAGTCCTCGGGCTTCGGTAGGCTGCGCCCCGGGGGCGTGAACCTGTCTGTGTCGATGCCGGGTGGATGACCACGATGCGCTTGGGCTGTGCGCCTCGTAGAGGCCTACTGTACCTCCGCCTCCTGGTGGGTGCTGGCGATCACGACCGATCTATCTCATACCTCCCCTCGACGGCGATGCGACGGGTGAACTGAAGCGGTTCTCCAGCGCCTGCTCCTTCCGCTCCGCGGCCAGAAGCCTCCCCGCTCACGCGCCCGAGCGAGTGGCTCGGTGAACGAGCGGCACGCCCAGGAGCAGGGAGAGCTGAGCGCCGACGTAGCCTGCATCGCCGCATTGTCTCTGGATCACGTCGTGAAGACGGCGCTCTAAGCGCAGCAGTTGCAGCGAGCGTTCCACCCTCTGTTCGAGCTGCCCCGAGCGACTCCTTGCGACGTACTTGTGCTTCGATCCAAAGGGCACGCGCAGGATGCGAACCCCCTCTGTCACAGTCTCCTCGGCCTGCGCGTAGTCCTCCGACACCGCGGGGTCGTCGACTAGGCGAGTCAGCACGTCGACTCGCTCGACCTCGGGATTCCGGGCAAGGGCTCGTGCCAGTTCGACGACGTAACTCTCTGGCCGCCGGTGTCGGCGTCGCGCAGAGCTAGAGATCGTGGCCGCGCACGAGTCCGTGCACGCTGATCATGAGGATATGAAGGGGAGGAGCGTTCATTAAGGGGGGTGCGACGGATGCGGACCATGTGGCCTGCTCAATTTCCGATTCGCTGACTCCAACCATACATCATGAAGCCGACCGCCTGATGCCGGCAAGCGACGGTCTTCCCCGTCACCGCCGCGGTATCCAAGCTAGGACTCAAGGCCTCGCGTCGTTGTCAGAGTGCATGCTATCGAGACGTACGACACTACTGGTGGCCTTGATCGTGCTCGTTGCGGCGGGCATCGGCGCACACTGCGACGACGTTCGTGCGACAGTCCTCAAGCGCGCACCGCTGAGCGCCGTCTTCAAGGAGTGGCGCAACCAAGAGGCAGGCACGAGGCTCGCACCCCCCGGCCTCGCCGGCGGCCTCGTCCCGGCGCCGGTGGGCCCTGGGGGGCTGTCGCCCGGCGGCGTCAACGCTCGGCGCGCGGCCACGAAGGTCGGTGTCGCCTCATTGCCCTCCGAGTTCGATCTGAGGGACGAAGGAGGCGTCACCGCGATTCGCGACCAGGGGGACTTCGGCACCTGCTGGACGTTCGCGACGCTCGCCTCCCTTGAGTCAGGACTGCTGCTCTCCGGACACGCTGTCGCCGACTTCTCCGAGGACAACCTCGCTCGCTCCGCGGGCTTCGACCCGGACCCCTACGAGGACGGCGGCAATGCACTCATGGCGACCGCCTGTCTGGCTCGCTGGGCCGGTCCGGTGCTCGAGAGCGAAGACGCTTACGGGGACTACGTGACTCCCCCCGGCCTGAGCCCCTCGCGCCACGTGCAGAACGTCATCTTCCTGCCGAAGCGGGCGAGCGCGACCGACAACGCCGCCATCAAGGCGGCGGTCATGGAGGAAGGCGCCGTCTACACCAGCTTCTATTGGACGGACACCGACTACCGATCGAGCAGTGCGTCGTACTACTGTCCGAGCGACGCCGACTACGCCAACCATGCAGTCGCCGTCGTCGGTTGGGACGATGACTACGGTGCGGGCAACTTCCGGACGAGGCCGATCGGAGACGGGGCCTTCATCGTCCGCAACAGCTGGGGGGCGGACTGGGGTGAGGGCGGCTACTTCTACGTCTCCTACTACGATGCCACCTTCGCTCGAGGAGCCGGCTGGGGCATCGGTGCGACAAGCGTGTTCACCTCGGAGGGGACCTCCAACTACGATGTCCTGTACGAGTACGACCCCATGGGATTCGTCTACGCGTACGGGGCCGACGCCCTTGGTCGCGGCACGGCGTGGATGGCGAACCGCTTCACCGCCACGAGTAACGGCTCCTTGTCGGCGGTGTCCTTCTACACGCTCGGAGAGGGTTCTCGATATGAAGTGCACGTCGATTCGACGCTCACTCCCGACAGTGGGGACCTTGTCGCCTCCGGCGTCCTCGAGAACGCCGGCTACCACACCGTCGCGCTTCCGACGCCTCCGGCCCTCACCACAGGCGCCCAGTTCTTTGTGATGGTGCACCTCGTGACGCCGGGCAGCAGCTACCCGATCGCCATGGAGGGAGTGGCGGCCGGCTACTCGAGTTCAGCATCCGCTGAGGCCGGTCAGAGCTACGTCGCCGATGACGCGAGCGGCGCGGCCGGTATCTGGCAGGATGTCGGCGGCACGGCGGACGAGCTCAACGTGTGCCTGAAGGCGTTCGTGGTCAGGGCGCCGGTCACGATCGCGACAGGTCTCGAGCCGAGTCGTTCGAAAGGCTGGGTGAGTGGTATCGGCAGGGTGATGCTCTCGGCGCGCGGCGGCACCGGCGCCATCACGACTCTCTACAGAGCTCGGCGGAGGAGGGTGGAGAACCTACTCGGGCGTCTTCGACGTGCACGGTGAGGGCAGCCACCTCGTGCAGTACTACTCGAGCGATTCGGTCGGGACGACCGAGACGACCCGCGCCGGCTACGTCAACATCGACAGTGTCCGCCCGTCTTCCAGGGCCAGGGCCCGCAGCCTCAGACGCTCCAAGGCCCAGAGGCACAGGACGGTCGCGGTCAGGGTCACCATCAAGGACCCCCTGCCGTCGAGCGGCAGGGTCAGGCTCGTGACGACCATCAGCACGAGATCGGGCCATCGGCTGGGCCGCACGACGATCGGCAGCGTGCGGGTCAACAGGACCCGCCGCGTCTCGGTGAGGCTGACCAGGACGCTCAGGAGAGGCACCTACTTCATCTTCACCCGTGCGACCGACAAGGCGGGGAACGTGCAGGCTCAAGGCGGGCAGGGTGAAGCTGACCGTCAGGTAGCGAGCATGTGTGGATGGATGCAATGAAGGCGTGCTGCCGGGGAGCCGTCCGTCTGACGGCCGCGACGCTGTGCGTGCTCGCCGCTGCGACCGCCGCCGCCGCACCGGCTCTCGCCCGCACCTACGACGACGTGCCCCCGGGGTACTGGGCCCGGGGCGTGATCGACTGGGTCACCGACAGGGGCGCGCCGGGAGGCCGACTGCTGGACGACTACGGCGAGCTCTTCAGGCCCGGGAGGGCCATCAGCCGAGCCCAGCTCGCGCGCGCTCTCGCGATCGCCTCCGGGCACCGTGGCGAGACGGTCCCCGAGGTCGCCATCCCGGACATGACGCCCGAGAGGAACCGCTGCTACGAGGACGCTCAGGTGGTGCTGCACTACGGCTTCCTGGGGCTCATCACCAAGAACGGCAAGCGGGGTTTCTACCCGGGGCGAGCCGTCGCCGCGGCCACCGCCGAGGCGGCCATCGTCCGCTGGCTGGCGCAGGCACACCCATCCACCGACTGGACGATGCTGACTGCGCTCAGATCCCGACGCTGGCAGCCGGCGCCCGGCTGGAAGCCGTCCCTGCCCTCGTACTTCGCGACGACGATCGCGGCGCGTCAGTTGCTGCTGCGCCGCAACCACCCGAGCGGCAGTGATGGGCGAGAGGTGCTCCCGACGGAGCGCGTGAACCGCGCCGAGGTGGCCTACATGCTGCGCAGGGCCTACGCCTCGAGTGGCTCACTCTACGGCATCGGCAAGTACGCCGACCTGTCGCTGCCGGCGCTGAGCGCGAGGCAGCGACAGGTCCTCAGTTGCGCCTTCCGGTACATCGGCTACCCCTACGTCTGGGGCGGCGAGTGGCCGACGAAGGCGTCTCCCTACGGGCGCCAGGCGTCGGGCGGGTTCGACTGTTCCGGGTTCACCTTCTACGTGATGCAGTTGCGCCTCGGGTACGCGGTCCGTGGCCGCGGCGCCGGCGACCAGGCGAAGCTCGCCAAGCCGCGCCTCAGGCGCGGTCAGTTGAAGCCGGGGGACCTCATCTTCTTCGGCGACCGTGGCGCCAAGTCGACCGTGGCGCAGATCTACCACGCCGCGATAGCCATGGGGAACGGCTGGTTCATACACTCGACGGGGTCCAGCGATGGGGTGACGATCGCCAGCCTGGACGATCCCTACAACACGTACTGGAGGTCCCACTTCGCGTGGGGTCGAAGAGTGCTGAAGGCGAGCGAGCTTGCCGCCGAGTGAGGCTGTCCTCGGCGCCTCGGGGAGACCGTTGTCAGACGGGCTGCGATCTCACCGGCGCCGGGATGGTGCGCCGGCTGATCCCCGATCCAGCTCGCAATGTCCGCGACCACAGCGCCGTCCACGTGCTGGGCGGGCTCGTACCTGCCTACGTGCGCCCGATGACGAGGGGGACGCCGGTCAGCCCGAGGTGACGGTCGGTCGACCAGATCGTCCGGACGCGATGCGCGGTGCTGACGTGCAGACCTACAGCGTCGGTCATGGTGAGGTCCTGGTCGGCGAAGCGCCGCAACAGGCCGACGCCGGCGGCCTGCTCCTCGGCGCCGCAGCCGACGACGCGTAGCGGCGTCATCGCCTCGATCATGGCGAGGAACTGAAGCGCCCGCGTGCGGTCGCAGCGTCGCAGAAACCAGCCGTGGCCCTCGGCGATCACGAGTGTAGTGGTGAGTAGCCTGGGCGGCTCGGCGAAGAGGCGCCGAAACAGCTGATGATGCGAATCCGAGCGGTCGGCGAAGGCGATCAGTGCCGATGTGTCGACGTAGGCGTCAGCCGTTGTGGCCATACACGATGTCGTCGATGCGGCGGCTCGAGTCGGGGTCGCCGCTCTCGACCATGCCGGCGTAGTGCATCCACGGCTGCGAGCCGTCGACCGGCAGGGCGCTCCGCAGCGCCCGCCTCACGAACTCCGCCAGCGAGATGCCGAGCCGCGCCGCCTCGGCCTTGGCGGCGTCGTAGTCGGCTTGCGCCAGACTGATCTGAGTGCGAATCATGATAACAGTGTGACCGATTCTGTTATCAAGCGCAAGGTGCGACGTAGTCATGACCCGATGCTAGAAGCGAGGGAGGATAGTGCCAAGACCTGAAGCTCCGCCTGCGGGTCACGATGGGCTTCGGCCGGCGCAGTCACTGGCGGAGAGGGGGGGATTCGAACCCCCGAACCGAGAGGACCCGGTTAACGGTTTTCGAGACCGCCGCATTCAACCGCTCTGCCACCTCTCCGCGAGGTAGCGACCCTCCACTGAAGCTGGCGGGCCGCGGACGCGTAGTTTAGCACGCGCCCCGCGCCGGTCACTCCGCCTGGCGGTCGTCCACCCAGGCGCGGACGTCCTCCGGAGAGAAGCCGTACGCGTCCTTGATGTTCTTCATCGGCTGGTCGAGCGCTTCCGCCGGCACGCCCCACTGGGCGCCGACATCTCTCTCCTCCTGGGTCGGCCCGCGATCGGGCCGGTGACTGGTCGTGACCAGTCTAGGAGCGACTTGTGAACAGGCTTTGAACCACTTCTGCCGAGGTCGTGAAGACGGCGGGAAGCGTGCGGGGCGGGTGAGGAAGGGGGACGGCGAGACAGGTGGCGGAGAGGGAGGGATTCGAACCCTCGAGGCAGGTTAACCCCGCCCACGCGATTTCCAGTCGCGCTCCTTAAGCCAGCTCGGACACCTCTCCGTGAGCCCGCCGGGCGAGCCCGGCGAACGGACGAACAGTATACGACAGGGGGCGGGGAGCGGGTACCTGTACCCGCGCCGGGCAGGACCGGACGCGGTGACCGGCAGCGCTTGACCCGCCCGGTCAGCCCGCGCCGCGGCCTCGAAGGATTCCCTTGGGCACGAGCACGAGCACGACGACGAGGGCGAGCACGGAGAACAGGGCGCCGACTTTGAGCGCGTTGCCGATCCCGCTCGCCAGCGAGTGCGTGACGGCTTCTCGCACACGCGCGCGCAGGTCCGCCGGCAGGGCGGCGAAGAAGGCGCGCGCCTCGGCCGAGCCGCCGAGGGCGTCGTCGGCGCGGTCCCGTTGCGCCGGCGTGAGGTGCGCGCCGATCGCGCCGCCGGCAAGGCCGGCGTTCAGGAACCCTCGGTAAAGGGCGGCGAACACGGCGATGCCGAAGGCGCCGCCCATCATGCTGCTCATCTTGAAGATGCCGGAGGCCGCCCCGGCCTCGGCCGTGGGCGCCAGCCCTACGGCCGTGTCGCTCAGCGGCGTGGAGAACAACCCGATCCCCACGCCCTGGATGAAGATGCCGGCGGCGAACCACCAGTACGGTGTGCCGGGTGAGAGGAAGCCGGCGAGGAAGGTCCCCGCGCCCATGATCACCGTGCCCGTCGCCAGCGGCAGGCGCGGCCCGTGCTGCAGTTGCAGCCGCGCGCCCAGCGGGATCAGCGCCAGCAGCGCCACGGTAGACGGGAGCAGCAGCAGTCCGGCCGAGAGCGGGTCGTAGCCGCGGACCTCTTCGAGGTAGATGGCGAGCACGTACATGGTGCCGGCCAGGGTGAGGTTGTAGACGAAGTTGTCGGACAGCGCGCCGCCGAACGAGCGCCTGCGGAACAGACCGAGATCGATGAGCGGGTTCGTCATCCGGCGTTCGATCCAGAAGGCCGCGGCGAGCAGGAGCACGGTGAGCCCCAGAGCGGCCAGCACCGGCGGCGAGGCCCAGCCGCGGTCCGGCCCCTCGTTCAGGGCGAAGATCAGGGCGACGAGGCCGCCGGCCACGGTCAGCAGGCCGGGGACGTCGACCGAGCGCGGGGCGGTCTCGTCACGGGACTCAGGCGTGGTGCGCAGGATGAGCACGCCGGCGAACGCGCAGAGCGGGAGGTTGACCCAGAAGATGGCCGGCCACCGGAACGCCTGCGTGAGGCCGCCGGCGAACGCCGGCGCCAGCGCCTGCCCGGCGCCTGCCACCGCCATCCAGACGCTGAAGGCGGTGAGCTGCTCCCTGCCGCTGAACTCGACCGGGATGATGGCCAGCGTGGCCGGCAGGATGGCCGCGGCGCCCACGCCCATCACGGCGCGGGCCGCAATCAGCGTCACAGGGTCGCGGGACAGCGCCGCCGCCGCCGACGCCGCAGCGAAGAGGACGAGGCCGGCGTTGAGCACGCGGCGCCGGCCGAACAGGTCGCCGAAGCGACCGGCGGCGATGACCAGGGCGCCGCAAGTGAGCGTGAACGCGGTGTTGGCCCACTGCAGGACCGTCACCGACCCGCCCAGCTCGGCGGCGATCACCGGAGTGGCCACGGGCAGGTTGGCGACGGCGAACCAGACGATCGCGGCCGCGGTCGTGAGTCCTACCAGCGACCACCAGCGCCGGGCGCCGGGCGCCGTGGTCGCGTTGCCGTCGGTGACGAGCGGCGTTGCCGAGCTGACGCTCACCCCTGTTCGCAGAGTCCCTGGACAAAGAGCGCCTCGGCCAGCGTGCAGCGCTCGAGCTCCGCCAGGTCGACGCTCTCGTTGGGCGCGTGGATCTTGCAGAGCGGCTCCTCGGCGCCCCAGAGGATCATCTCGGCGCCGGGGATCGCCTCGAGGAACGCGGCGACCAGCGGGATCGAGCCGCCCTCGCCGTAATGCACGACATCCTTGCCGTAGGCCTCGGCCATCGCGCGGGCCGCCGCGGCGTAGGCCGGCCCGTCCGTCTTCGCCAGGAAACCGTCGCCGGTCGTGCCGGGTGTGACCTTCACCCTGACGTTCCAGGGGGCCGCCGCCTCGAGGTGCGCTTTGACGGCCTGCATGGCGTGGTCGGGCACCTGCCCGGGAGCGAGACGCACGCTGACGCGCGCCCGGGCCTTCGGGATGAGCGCGTTGGCGGCGCCGTCCACTCTGGGCGCGTCGATGCCGATCACGTTGATCGACGGCTTGCCGTACAGCCGGTCGGCGACGGTGCCGCTGCCGACGAGGTCCACGCCGCCGAGCACCCCGGCGTCGGTGCGGAAGGCGGCCTCGTCGTAGGGGGCGCCATCGTACTCCATGGTCTTGAGTCCTTTGACCGCCACGTCACCTTTGTCGTCGTGCAGGGTGGCGATCATGCGGCTGAGGGCGATGAGGGCGTCGGGCGCCGGGCCGCCGAACATGCCGCTGTGCACGGCGCCTTCCAGAGTCGCGACCTCGACGTCGAGGGCGGCCATGCCGCGCAGCGACGTCGTGAGCGTCGGCACGCCGAGGGCGTAGTTGCCGACGTCGCTGATGACGATGACGTCGGCCTTGAGCAGCTCGGCGTTGGCGTGCACGAACTCCTCGATGCCGCCTGCGCCCGCCTCCTCCTGGCCCTCGATGAGGACCTTGACGCCCACCGGGCAGTCGTCGCCAAGGGCCAACAGCGCGCCGGCGTGCATGACGACGCCGCTCTTGTCGTCGGCGGCGCCGCGCCCGTACAGCCGGCCGTCGCGCTCGGTGGGCTCGAAGGCCTTCGTGTGCCACAGCTCCTCCGGCCCGGCCGGCTGGACGTCGTAGTGGGCGTAGAGCAGGACGGTGGGCGCGCCGTCGCGGGCCGGGCGCTCGCCGAACACCGCCTGCGGCGCGCCCGGCACGTCCATCATGCGCACGCCGGGCAGGCCGGCCTCCGTGAGGAGCCTCGGCCACGGCCGCGCCCGTCTGCTCCACCGGCGCGGCCGGGTAGTCCGGGAAGAACGCCACGGAGGGGAGGCGGACCAGCTTCTTGAGCTCGTCCGTCAGCCGCGGCATCAGGGCTTCGATCTTCGGCTTCAGGTCCGCGGTCATCAGCTGCTCCTCGTCGTCATTGCGAATCGTCGGTGTCGAGGCCGGCGACGTACTCGTCGAACGCGGCCAGTTTGTCTGGTACATAGACGGAGACGAAGATCCTGGCCGCCTGCACGTAGCCGGCGTCCAGGATGAACGGGCGGCTGGCGGCGCCGGCCGCCCCGTGCCGCCACCCGTACTCGGCCTGCTCGAGGTCGGCGTCCGGGCTGCCGGCGAACGGACCGCCGTCGACGCCGTACAGCCGCACGGCCTCGGCCTCTGTCGGCGCCGGCAGGCCGGCGTCCTGCAGCTTCGTCACGAACTGCTTTGCCTTGGCCTGAGCCTCCCTGCCGCCCTTCACGTCACGGTAGAGCACCACCCCGGCGACCATGAGCGCCACGATCACGACGATGATGGTGACGTAGACCCACGTGTGTGACTTCTCCTGCATCGCGGTCACCCCCTCAGTCCGTCTCGTCGGCCGTCGCCGGCACGGCGTTCTTCCAGCCGGGCTTGCGCAGCTTCAGGAACAGGAACGGGATCAGCAGGCCGATGACGAGCAGCCCGCCGCCGATGATGAGCACGTAGGTGATGGTGTTGCCGTCGCCGAACTGCGACGACGGCACGAACCCGATGAGGAAGGCCGCCATGGAGCTCACGAGGCCGACGATGGCGAGCACGAACAGCATCGGCGCCCGGTACCCGCGCGGGTGGTCGGGCTGGCTGCGGCGCAGGCGCATCGCCGAGATGAACATCAGGAAGTACATGATCAGGTACACCTGCGTCGTGATCACCGAGAAGATCCAGTAGACGCTGGACACGTTCGGGATGAGCGCGAAGAGCAGGGCGATGACCGTGACGATGATGCCCTGCGCGAACAGGATGTTGACCTGGATGCCGGCCGGATTGACCTTCTGGAAGAACGGCGGCAGGTAGCCCTCTTTGCGCCCGATGAGCAGCAGGCCCTTGGACGGGCCGGCCAGCCACGCCATCATGCCGCCCAGCGAGGCGGTGATGAGCATGATGCCGAGGATCGGCGTGAGCCACGAGACGTTGAAGTGGTCGAAGAAGGCGGTGAACGCCTGCATCACGCCGCCGGTGAGTGTGAGCTCACTCGAGGGCACGACCCAGCTGATCGCGAGCGCCGGCAGCACGAAGATGGCGATGACGATGGGCATGGCGATGAACATCGCCTTGGGGAACTCCTTGCCGGGGTTCTTCATGCTCTTCACGTGCACGGCGTTCACTTCCATGCCGGCGTAGCTCAGGAAGTTGTTGACGATGAGCACCAGGCCGGCGAGCCCGGCGATCTGCGGCAGGAGCGCGGACGCCGCGATGGGCGCCGAGCTGGGGTTGCCCTGCAGCAGGTAGATGACGCCGAGCAGGATGAGCGCGGTGCCCGGGATGGCGGTGCCGAGCAGCATCGAACTGCTCGAGAGCTTGGCCACGAGGCCGACGCCGCGCATGCTGACCATCGTCGAGACCCAGTAGATGACCACGATGACCGCGGCCGTGTAGACGCCGTTGTTGGCCAGGGGCGGGTAGATGACGTAGGCGAGCGTGCTGGCCACGTAGGCGAGCAAGCTGGGGTAGTACGTGAGCGTCATCGCGAACTGGGTCCAGATGGCGATGAAGCCGGCGCGGGGGCCGATGCCCTGGGAGACCCAGTTGTAGACGCCGCCGTCCCAGCCGGAGGCCAGTTCGGCGGCCACCAGCGACGTGGGCAGCAGGAACACCACGGCCGGCAGCAGGTAGAGGAAGATACAGGCCAGGCCGTAGACGGCCATGCTCGGCGTGTTGCGGATGCTGGCGACGGCCGAGACGGTCATGAAACACATCGTCAGCCAGGTGATGGTCTTGGCCGACGGCAGCGCCTTGGCCCTCGCGGGTGTCGCGGCGGGTTTCACCGCCGCCTCGGTACTGGCCATCGGCCCCTCCGTTTCTCCACGCCCCTCGCCGGCGGGCGCCGGCCACCCCTCTGGTTTCGGCGCGCCGGCTGCCGGACTGGAGGCCGAGCCGACGCATCCGTGCTATTCCGTGCGAGGTGCGCGTTACCTTGTGCCCGTCAGCGCCTCGCGATCAGGCTCTGGATACCTAGCGTGGTCGTTCCTGCCACCAGCAGCACGGCGAGGTTGACGCCGAGGACGGCCAGCGCCCCGCCGGCGCCGTGCCAGTCCCCGAGGCCGGCGGCGACGCCGACGTAGGCCGCCGCCGGGATCGTCGTCACCGAGATGGCCACACCGACGGCGAAGCTGGCGCGGGACTCGAAGCTGAGCATGCCGGCCACGCCCGCGGCCGCGGCCACGCAGACCGTGGCCACGGAGACGTGCGCGAGGCTGAAGACCACACCGGAGTAGATGTCGACACCGACGGGCACCACGCCCGTGGCGCGCAACGCGAGGGTGACGAGCCAGGCGGCCACGACGGCCGTGGCGAGGCCGGGCAGGAGCGTGCCCACGGCCCGGCCGAGCAGCCGGGGCCGGCGCGCCACGAGGGCCACCGCCGCGGCGGTCAGCGGCAGCAGGTCCGGGCTCACCGCCATGGCGCCTACGATGAGGACGGCGCTGCGCTCGAGCACGCCGAAGCAGGCGATGACCCCGGCGACCGCCATGTACGCGACGTAGCTGGGGTGCAGGCCGACGTTCTCGATGGCCTCGTCGGCCACTTCGCTCCAGACCAGGGTGTCGTGGTGGCTGTCGATCTCGAGCTCGTAGCCCTCCGTGGTCATGGGCCGCACGACCTGCACCCGGGCGATCGAGAGGTCCTCGGCCTTCACGCCCAGCTCCGTGAGCGCGGCGATGACGGAGTCGGCGGCCTCGTCGTCGAGCTCGGCGGTGATGAGGGAGACGTTGGTGTCCATGGTGGAGCCGGAGAGCACGATGTGGCGCGCGCCCTCGTGCTCGTGCAGCGCTCGCGTGACGTCGTCGAGCTGGTCGGGGCGCGCGTAGGCGCGGAGGTTGAACACCGCCTACCGCCGCGCCCGGAAGAACTCGCGCAGCAACGCGACCGACTCGGCGGCCAGTACGCCCGGCGTGACCTCCAGGGAGTGGTTGAGCCGGGCGTCCTGGCAGACGTTGTAGAGCGTGCCGGCGGCGCCGGCCTTGTCGTCGGTGGCGCCGTAGACGAGGCGCGGCATGCGCGCCTGCACGACGGCGCCGGCGCACATGGGGCACGGCTCCAGGGTCACGTAGAGCGTGGTGTCCAGGAGCCGCCAGCTGCCCATGTGCGTCGCCGCCTGCTCGATGGCGATCATCTCGGCGTGCGCGAGCGGGCTGTTACGGAGCTCGCGCTCGTTGCCGGCGGCGCCGATCACCTCGTCTCCCAGCACGACCACGGCCCCGATGGGCACGTCGCCGTGGCCGGCGGCGCGCTCCGCCTCGCGCAGGGCGAGACGCATGAAGTACTCGTCGCGTGAGGGGCCGGATCCGGTCATCGCCGCAATCATGCCCGATTCGGCGGTGTGTGAGAACTCGCGGACGCGGGAACATCATCATCAGAGTAATTGCTTCCGCAAGTATTGCATACGCAACTAATCGAGAGGATCACCATGGCCACCATCGTCGAGAGCAGCGAGAGGAACGTCAACGGCGTAGCCTTCCCGGCCGCCGGCACCTGGGTGCTGGACCCCGCGCACACGAGCGTGGAGTTCCGGGCCAAGCACCTCATGGTCGCCAAGGTCAGGGGCCAGTTCGCCGGCGCCCAGGGCGCGCTGGTCGTCGCCGAGGATCCCGCTGAGTCCACCGCGGAGATCACCATCGACGCCACCACCATCAACACCGGGGTCGCGGACCGCGACGCCCACCTCAAGTCCGCCGACTTCCTGGAAGTCGACAGGTACCCCGAGATCACCTTCAAGTCGACCAGCCTCGAGCACGACGGCGGCAGCGACTGGAAGCTCAACGGTGAGCTGACCATCCACGGCGTGACGCGTCCAGTGACGCTGGAGACCGAGTACAACGGCGTCACCGGCGACCCGTGGGGCGGCACGCGCGCCGTGTTCTCCGCGGAGACGAAGATCGACCGCGAGGCGTGGGGCCTCACCTGGAACCAGGCGCTCGAGACCGGCGGCTGGCTCGTGGGCAAGGAGATCAGGATCACGCTCGAGGTCGAGGCCGTCCGCCGGGAGGGCTGAGTACCGGGCGCGCGCCGGCGCTCCGCAGAGGCGCCGCGAGGGCGGCGGGGAGGCCGGCAGGGCCGCCCCGCCGCCCTCGCGGTGGGTCGTCTCCGCGTCATGGTCAAGGCATACTGTGGGTACAGTAGCTCCGAAAGGCTTCCATGGACTGGTCTCTGTACATCTTCTACATCGCCGTGCCGCTCATCGTCGGGCTCGCGGTGCAGGGCTGGCTGCGCAGCACCTTCTCGAAGAACAGCCGCATCCCGGTCGGCAGCGGCATGACCGGCGCCGACGTGGCGCGCCGGATCCTGGACGGCAACGGCCTCCAGAGCGTCCCGGTGCAGCCGTCCAAGGCCGGTCCGCTGAGCGACCACTACGATCCGCGCACGCGGGGTGTCTTCCTCTCCGAGGCGGTCTTCGCCGGCAGGTCGGTGGCGGCCACGGCCGTGGCCGCGCACGAGGTCGGGCACGCCATCCAGCACGCACAGGCCTACGCGCCCATGCGGCTCCGCTCGGCCGTCTGGCCGGTCGCGGCGTTCGGCTCGCAGGCCTGGTTCTTCATCCTCATCGCCGGAGCCATCTTCGGGGCGCTCGGCCTGGTCCAACTGGGGCTGCTCGTTTTCTCGCTGGTCATTGTGTTCCAGATCGTGACCCTGCCCGTGGAGTTCAACGCCTCACGGCGGGCCATGGCCCAGATCAGGCAGCTGGGGCTGGTCACCGACGCGGAGGCCACGGGCGCCCGGCAGACGCTCACCGCCGCCGCGATGACCTACGTGGCCGGGGCGCTGGCGTCGATCGCCCAGTTGCTCTACTTCCTGGCGATCTTCGGGCGGGGCTGAGGCTGAGGCGGCGGCCGGCGGGCGCGAGCCCGTCTGCCGTCCGCGCCGTCAGGGGTCGGCGACGAAGCTGGGGACGAACTGCGCCACGACCACCGGCCGGCGCCCCACGCTGACCACCGTGACCTTCTTGCGCGGCACCCGGTCCTTGCCCACGTAGCTCAGCGTGCCGGTGACGCCGGGGAAGTGGCGCGTCTTCATGAGGGCGTCGCGCACCTTGGAGGGCTTCACCGAGTCGGCGCGCTTGATGGCGGCGGCCACGAGGTCGATGGCGTCGTAGCCCAGCGCCGCGAACGCGTTCTGTGGCGGGAGCCCGTAGGTGGATTCGTAGGAGCTGTCGAAGCGCTTCACGGCGCGGCTGGCGGCGCTCATCTCTATTCCGGCGTGGGTGGTGTAGTAGACCTTGCCCCCGGTGCTCTCGGCAGCGGCGATGAGGCCCGGCGTGTCGTAGCTGTCGCCTCCCATGATGGACTGGCGCGCGCCCATGCTGCGCAGCCGGCGGACCCACTGCGGTGCGGCATCGGGGGGTACGGCCACGTAGACGACGTCGGCCTCCGCGGGCGAGGTCGGCAGCTCGCCGGACGCGAGCGTCAGGCGCTCGGCCTCCGCTTTCTCCGCGGCGGTCCTGTAGGCGGCGCGGAGCTTCTTCGGCGCCGACGTCGTGGACCAGGACGCCAGGACCTTGCCTCCCTGGGCGCGGAACGAACGCTCGAAGTAATCGGCGAGCAGGCGGGTGTACTGCAGGTCCGGGTCGTACACCACGGTCGCCGTGCGTGCGCCCAGGTGCTCGCTCGCGTACTGGGCCCCGGCGGCGGCCTGGGCGTTGTCGCCGAAGCAGGCCAGGAACAGCCAGTTCGGCACCTGCTTGGCCAGCTTGGGCGAGGTGGCGCCGCTGGTGACAAACGGCACGCCGGCGCGGGCCGCGATGGGCGCGGCGGCGAGCACCTGGTCGGTGTCGGAGAGGCCGACGATGGCCGAGCAGCCGGAGGCGACAAGGCTCGCGGCCGCCCGCTGGACGTCGGCCTCATTGGTCTGGCCGTCGCGCTCCAGGAGTTCGACGCGCCGGCCCATCAGCCCGCCGTGAGCGTTGATCCGGTCCACCGCGAGCCGGGCGCCGTTGAGCGACGGCGCGTCGAGGGATGCCTGGGCGCCGGAGATGTTGTAGATGGCGCCGATCCGCACCGGGGGAGGCGACTGGTCCGCGGCGGTCACCGCGTCGCTGCAGGCCGCAGCCACGGCGACCAGCGGCACGACGAGCGCCACCACGACGGCAGCGCGCGCCAAGCTCGAGGTCTTTCCGCGTGTCCTCTCGCGCCTCATAGGTCGACACCATGGTAGAGCAGCGACCGCTGGCCTTCATCCCGCCGCGCCTCCGGCCGTCGACGCGGCCGCTGTTCCGTTCGGTCGAGGCGGGGGAAAGCCAAGTGGACACGGCGTCACGCGGGGGGAGTCTCCATGAGCGACGAGGCCAGGCGGTTCAGCAGGTTCCAGGTGCGGTGCGAGGGCAGGCCGGCGTGGGCGGTGGACGCGCGCGCCCGGCCGTACTACTTCGACGGGCTCCGGTTCTGGTCGCTGGGCGCCGGGCGCAGCCGGCTGACGACCGCGTGGCAGGCGCCGAGCCGCGGCTGGGTGCACGGCGACGACTGCGGTTGCAGCCTGTGCGCGGATTCTCGGCGCGGGGGCCTGCCGCGAGTGGCATAGACCGTCCCGGCCGCGCCGCTTCTCGCGACGCACCCGCCGGCGGGTGCATACTCGGGGCGAACGCACCGAGAGGACCGCATGGGGACGCCACCACAGCAGGGACCACCCGCGCCTGCGCCGCGCCGCGAGCCGCCGCCGACACCGTGGCAGCGCAAGCCCGTCACCGGTGAGCTGATCCCCTGCGAGGCTTGCGGCCGGGCGGTGGCCGATTACCGCGCCACCTGCCCGTTCTGCGGCGCTCCCACCGGGCGGCCGGAGATGCCGGCGCCGGACGCGGCGCTCACCGGGGCCCAGGCGGAGAAGAAGGGCTTCGCGTGGCGCAGCCTCGTCGTCCCCATCGTCCTGATCGTGTGTGTGGCCGCCGGCGCGGGCATCCTCGCGCTGGCCAGGTCGAGCAGTCAGCAGTCGACCGAGACGCTCAGCCCGGAGGCGTCGGCATTCCTCACCAAGGCGATGCCGGCCCTCGACCGCGTGCTGGCGGAGGCCCAGGCCGGTGACGACACGCAGGCCGCCCATGACTGGGACGCCATCGGCGACATGCCGGCGCTCACGCCGGGGGACCTCGGCGTCGACACGAAGTACACGGCGTACGCCGACGCGGTACGAAGCTACCTGCTGCAGGACGGCAGCGCGACGCTGCAGCAGGTGCAGGCGGCGAAGGCGGCGACCACGTCGGCCGTCGCCGCCGCGAGATCGAAGTAGAACGCGCGTTTTCCTCGCCGGGCGGCGGGAATTCTTGCTAGTGCAAGTACAGAAGGCCCAGATCGGAGGAGCCGATCATGCCGCGAGTCTCACTTGACGCGCCCGCGCCGGACTTCACCCTGACCGACTTCACCGGGCGACCGGTCTCGCTGTCGGAGTTCCGCGGGAGCAAGAGCGTGCTGCTGGTCTTCAACCGCGGCTTCACCTGACCGTATTGCCGCAGGCATATGGCGCAGTTGCGCCGTGACTACTCCCGGTTCGAGGCTCGCGACGTCGTGGTCATCGCGGTCGGCCCCGAGAACGCCCAGGCCTTCGCAGCGTACTGGCAGAAGGAGGAGCTGCCGTTCGTGGGACTGCCCGACCCGTCGCACAGCGTACTCAAGCTCTACGGGCAGCAGATCAAGCTCTTCAAGCTGGGGAGGATGCCGGCCCAGGTGCTGATCGACAAGGCCGGCGTCGCACGGTACGTGCACTACGGCCACGACATGACCGACATCCCGGACAACGCCGAGATCCTCGCGCTCGTCGACGAGATCGACGGTCCCGCAGGCGCCGGAGCCCCCAGCGCTGCGGACCCGCCGGCGCCCCGGCCTTGACACCAAAGCGGGGCGGAGTATCGTGCCCACATACCCCCATGGGTATCGGTATGGGGGCGTGGAGGAACGATCGGGGGTGGGACATGCTGCTGCTGTTGGTGGTCTTCTTGGTCGTCGCATGGGTCGTGACGGCCGTCCATGTCGTCCGCAGCCGGCGGCTGTCGGCCGGCGGGCGCGCGGCCTGGCTCGTGGCGACGCTGCTTCTGCCCTTCCTCGCGATACCCATCTACTGGGCGACCCGGCCGCTGCCGCGGAAGCTCGCTCCTTCGGCGCGTCGCGACGAGCCGACCGCTCAGACGCTGGCGGACCTCATCCCCGGGTGGACGCCGGACCGCGCCGACGCCTGCGAGCAGGCCGACGCGTGGGCCAGGGACCTGAGGCACCCGAAGCCGGCGCCGAGCTTCTACGCCTGGCTCCGGGAGAGCGGACTCGCCGAGAAGTACCCGGCCTGCGCGGCCCGGCTCGTGCGCACGCTGCTGGGCGGCGAGGAGCGCCCGTCGTTCGTCGCGTGCCCGGAGATCGGCGCGCTCACGGCGCTGCTCGAGAAGTACGTGAGCGGAGCCGACGACCTGCGCGCGATCAAGGACCAGTTGCGCCGGCTGTGCCCGAGGGCGCGCCTCCGCGACGTCTCCGCACCACGGAGAGACGGAAGCCCCGTCCTGAACTGACCCGGCGGGACGCGCCCCCACGGGCATCCGGCGGGCGGAGGCGGAGTCCGCCGCCGCCCGCCCCTGTCCGTCAGACGCCCAGCGATGCGGCGATCGCCGCCAGCTGTCCTTCGTCCGGCTCGAGCCCCCAGTCCTCGCTCAGCACCTGGGCGAGGAAGTCGCGCGCGTCGTCGCGCGCCGGGAGGGCGGCGGCCAGCCTGGCGTGGAAGTCCGGCGTCACCGCGTAGACGTGCACCATGTCGTCGGCGCTGTACTTGGCGCCGGAGATCGCCGCCGGAGTGGCCATGCACTTCTGCGCCATCAGCGGGCAGGTCACCGTCTCGCGCTGCGTGGAGAACTCGAAGAACTTGCGGCACATGGGGCAGAAGTAGCGACCCGAGGGTCGCTCGCCCATCAGCGTCATCGCGTCGAGGCGGATGGGCTGCTCGACGCCGACTTCGGCGGCGAGCAGCGGCAGGGTGGCCTCGAGCAGCGGCAGCAGCCGGTCCGCTCGCCAGATGCGCTCCAGATCGGTGACGACGAACGTGATGGCGTCCTCGTTCACCCGCTGCGCGGTCTCGCAGCCGCTGAGGAGGATGATGAAGCTCTTGAGCGTCTGCAGCGGCTCGTCCGCCGGGCGGATGCCCCACTCGGCAAGGAACGCGAGATAGGCGTCGACCAGCGCTCGGGCGTCCACGGGGCGATCCGTGTCGGCGAGGTGCGCAAGCACTCTCTGGGGGACCTTGGGGTAGAACAGCCCGAACTTCTCGAGCGTGATCGACGACTCCACCGGCAGCAGTTCCACGGGGATCGGCGTGTTGATGCACATCTTCGGCATGTAGGGGCACACCGGCTGGTCGAGCGAGAACAGCATCTTGCAGGTGACGCACCAGTAACGGCCCGACTCCGAGGGGGTGCCCCCGGGCATGGCGGCCACGCGCTCCATGATCTTCTGCTTGTTGTCGAACATCACGCTCCTTCGTTCAGGTGGTCCGGGAGGCTGCAGGATCAGGACTCGGCGCACGTCCTGGACATCTTGCACGTGTCGATGCCGAGCAGCCTGTAGATCGGGCAGAAGGCCACCACGGCCGTCACCACGAGGATGACCGCGAGGAGGTAGAGGACGAGCGCGAGCCACCCGCCCACGGCCAGTCCGGCTCCCACGAAGACCACACCGAGGGCGATTCGGGCCCAGCGGTCCAGGTTCGAGACATTACGCTTCATGATGCGCTCCTTTCGGCCGCCACGTCGGACGGCACGTCCACACTGTCCGCCCGGCCCACGAGCCGGGACGCCTTCTCCGCCTGATCCAACAGCACCTCGTCGATGAGCCG
This sequence comes from uncultured Thermoleophilia bacterium, assembly GCA_963775255.1. Taxonomy (GTDB): domain Bacteria; phylum Actinomycetota; class Thermoleophilia; order UBA2241; family UBA2241; genus CAIXSE01. The sequence goes on from CAVZIA010000018.1 coordinate 169,569, forward strand.
GCAGGCTCCGGCGAGCTGCGGGTACGCGAGGCGATAGGTCACGCTCCGGCCCCGGCGCTCGCCGTCTACCAGGCCATAGGCGCGCAGCAGGGAGATGTGCTGCGAGACTGTGGCCTTGGAGGCCCCGGTGAGGGCGACGAGCTCGCTGCCGGTCCGGTCGCCCTCCGCCAGCCGGTGGACGATCTCGTGGCGCAGCGGATTGGCGAGCACTCCGAGCACCTCGGCGTGCTTGCGGAAGAGCTCGCGCTCGCGCTGCTGCCGCATCGTCGTCGCCTTGTCGGACATCGTGGGCTCCTGGAATCAGAGGTTGGTAAGCGTTAAGTTCCAGAGTTTAGAAACTTCTAAACCATTTGATCGATCGGACTTCCCGACCAATCTGAGCAGGCGACCCTAGCGAGCTTCTCGACGGCTCGCCGATACAGATCAGTGTGACTGGCGAGCCAGAGTGCCGGCGTGCTCGCGGGGAGGCGGATGATGGCGCTTGAGCCGCGCAGGTATACGAGGGACGAGGTGGTCTCAGGCGGCTTCGAGGCGCACTGCGAGCTGCTCAGCGGGGCTCGCTACCTGTGGCACGGCGCTGAAGGGATCCGCATTGATTCGCGCGGGGTCCTGCAGTGGCTCGGCGACCCTGCCGACCTTCCCGAGGGTGACTGGTACGCGACCGACTGGGGCGAGATGGAGATCGCCGAGGAGGGTCTGGGCGGCTGAGCGCACCAGAGCCGCCTGGACGCGCCTCATCCGACGCCAACTCAAGACTGTGCTCCTCGGGGCCGATACGGTGACCATGTCGGAACTCACGCTGGCGGGCAGCGCGCGACTGAGCCGGGAGGAGCTTCTCGCGGAGCTCACGGCTGCGCGGTCGCGCATCGCAGACCTCGAGGCACACAGCCTCGAGGCCCAGGAGCAACTGATGGGCAGCCTCGCCGCCCACCTGCACGACGGCTTCGCCCTGCTCACCCCGGACGGCATCCACCTCGACGTGAACCTGGCGTTCTGTGAGATGACCGGGTTCACCCGCGAGGATCTCATCGGCCGTGGCTTGCCGCTCCCTTACTGGCCGCCGGAGTTGAGCGCAGCCTACGAGGCCGGCTGGCGGCGCTTTCTCGACGAGGGTCCCCACTCGATCGAGCTGGTGTTCATGCACCGGGACGGCAAGCGCTTCCCCGTGCTGCTCACACCGACCATCTTGCGCGACGAGCTGAGCCGACCGACCTGCATGTTCGCCACGGTCAAGGACGTGAGCGAGCTGAAGGCCACCGAGGAGGCACTCTCGACGGCACTGGCCCGGCAGCGGCGCGCCTTGGAGGGCACGGTGCAGGCGCTCAGCCACGCGATCGAGCTGCGCGACCCCTACACGGCGGGGCACGAGCGTCGCGTCGCCGTGTTTGCGGATGCGATCGCCGCGCGGCTGGACTGGCTTGGCGATCTGGCCGCGTCGCTGCACCTCGCCGCTGAGGTCCACGACATCGGCAAGATCTCCGTGCCCGCGGAGATCCTCTCGCGGCCCGGACGACTCTCCCCGGTCGAGTTCGCGCTCATCCGCAACCACCCTTCGGTCGGGCATGACCTGCTCGCGCCGATCGACTTTGGCATGCCCGTAGCGGAGATCGTCCTGCAGCACCACGAGCGCCTGGACGGCAGCGGCTATCCGCGCGGTCTGAGCGGAGACGAGGTGCTCCCTCAGGCTCGTGTGCTCGCAGTCGCCGACGTCGTCGAGGCCATGATCAGCCACCGTCCCTACCGACCGGCGCTGCCTGTGGAGGTGGCGCTCGCCGAGATCCAGGATGGAGCGGGTCGGCGCTACGACGCCGAGGCGGTCGAGGTGTGCCACGAGTTGCTCGACGACGGCGGCCTGGAGCTCCTGGAGTAGCGGCCGGCGGTCACTCCCGGTCGGCAGGCGTCTCGGCGTCTCCGGCTGTCTCGAGGATCACGAGAGGACCGCGACGCCGGAGCGCTCCGCCTGTTCGATGCGATCCTTGCCGGCCCGCTTTGCTCGATACATGAGCTCGTCGCCGGCGTCCATGAGCACGCCGAGCGACGGAGGCGGACGGTCGAAGGTCACGAGGCCTATGCTGCAGGAGGCGGGCTTGCCCTGTCTGGTGCGGACGCGGGCGAGCTCGCCGCGCAGGCGCTCGGTGACGACTCTGGCGGCCCCGGCGTTCGTCTCCGGCATGAGGACGGCGAACTCGTCGCCGCCCACGCGTCCCACGGTGTCGCTCGTGCGCACCGCGCTGCGCATGACGTGACTGATCTCCAGAAGCAGGCGGTCGCCCTCCCTGTGCCCGAGGAGGTCGTTGATCTCCTTGAAGTCGTCGACGTCGATGTAGGCGAGAGAGAGCTCGCTGCCGTACCGCTGTGCGCGCTCCACCTCGGCCTGGGCGCGTTCGTTGAAGGTATGGGCGCTCATGGCTCCCGTCTTGAGGTCGGTCGTGGCCGCGTGCTGGTGGCTCGCCCGCTCCCTGCGCATCATCCCGAGAAGGCCGAGGATGATGAGGTACAGCGCGAAGCGCGCGACGCCCGCGAGCGAGGCCGCCTGCCAGGAGGACTGCGTCTCCGCGTGCATGGCGAGCACGGCGCTGTCCACCGCCGCCGTGGCGGCAAGGAGGTAGCCGTACCGGGCGGAGCTTGCGAACCAGCCGACGCCCACCACCGGGAGGATGAAGAAGTCGATCATCATGAACCCGCTGCCGAGCGTGAGCTTGAAGACAGTGAGCGCGGCGATGAAGGCGAGGCCGAGCGCCAGCTGCACCAGATCGGGCACACGGCGCACGCACTGATCGAAGCTGTCGCAGTAAGGCCACATAGCCCTTGACATCGGCCAACGCGGCCCGCGGCAACAGTGCGGATAGCTGTCTAGGGACCCCTACCCAGGGACTCTGGGTAAGGAGAACGCGAGCTGGAGAGCCCGCTCACGCGTCCGCGGTCGTGAAGTCGAATTCCTCCTTCACGAGCGCGAGGCAGGCCTCTACGACCTCCGCATCGTAGCGCACGCCGGCGCCGTTCAGGAGCTCGGCCAGCGCGTCCTCCGCCGGCAGGGCAGGGCGGTAGGGACGGTGCGAGACCATCGCCTCGTAGACGTCGGCGACGGCGAGGACACGCGCGGCGGGCAGGATCGCCGCGCCGCGCAGGCCTCCCGGGTAGCCAGAGCCGTCGAGGCGCTCGTGGTGCTGGAGGACGATCTCCGCTACTCGCCCCGGGAAGGCGATCGGTGCGAGGATCTCATGGGCGGTCCGGGGGTGGTCCTTGATGAGGGAGAACTCCGTCTCCGAGAGCTGGCCCGGCTTGCTCAGGATCTCGGAGGGTATGGAGATCTTGCCGATGTCGTGGACGAGGGCGGCGGTGCGGAGCTCGTTGCTCTGCTCCTCTCCCCAGCCGAGCCGCGCGGCGATGGCGCAGGCGAGCAGGGCCACGCGGCGTTCGTGCCCCGCCGTGTACGGGTCGCGCGCGTCGACCAGCTGGCCCATCGCCTGTACCATGCCGTCGAGCGTCTGGCGCAGGCGCTCGGCGCTGAGGCGCAGCTTCTCCCGGTCGTGCTTGCGCTCGGTGACGTCGACGTCGGCGACGTAGACGCGGTCGTAGCTGTCCTCGTGCCCGGGCACCACGGTGCAGGTCTCGAGTATGTAGAGCTCCCTTCCGGCGAGGGAGACGTTCAGCTCCTCGAAGGTCACCGACCGTTGCCCGGTGAGCATGCCCGCCCAGAAGCGGTAGACGCCGCGGTCATGCTGACGGCGGTAGAGATCATCGGTGCGCGCCACGAGTTCATCCCGGTCGCGCGCCTCGAACAGCTCCACCGCCGCACGATTCGCATCGATCCCGCGGCTGAGGCTCAGGCACCGGGCGTACTCATCGGCATGCGTCAGCAGGTAGCCGGCGATGTCTTCGATCCCGTCGGCCGCGAGCTCTTCGAGGCGTGCCTTGACCGCGGAGTCGTCCTCCTCCCACATCGCCACCGGCGAGTCCTCGAACAGCGAGCGGTAGCGAGCCTCGTTCTCGCGCAGTTCCGCCTCCCCGCGCAGGCGCCGGCGGGCGTCGATCATGAGCAGGCCGACGAGCACCGAGGCGAGCGGGTAGATGACGATCACCGGTGCGGCGATGACGCGCAGGGTAGCCATCGGGTGGGGTAGCGTCGCCGTGAGGGCCAGCATGAACACGTGCACCGTGAGTCCGAAGAGATAGAGTTCGAGCACACTGGGGTCGCGCTGGGCGATGCGCCGCCAGCGCCGCCAGAGCGCGCCGACGGCGACCGCCATGACGATCGTCGACACACCCATGACGACGCCGCTGCCCCCTTCGCCCAGACGGTAGACACCGGCGACGACACCGGCGATAAGGCCCGGCAGGGTGCCGTAGAAGAGGGTGCCCATGCTGAGCAGGACCGTGCGCGTGTCGAAGATGACGCCGCCGGAGACATGGAAGGACGCCACCATGACGGCGATCGCGATGATACCGAGCACGAGGCCGGTGAGCAGCTTGAACGTCAGCGACTGCCGGCGCAGGTGACGAGCCAGAAGGTCGTAGACGAGCACCAGCACGAGCAGCAGCGCTGCATTGAAGACGAGGCTCGTGAACGCTGTGTGGGACTGGGCCATCGATGACTCCTGCTAGCGACCGGTGGCGCCGGTCCAGCCGTCTTTCGCTCGCGAGGGAGCGCCTTCCTGCCGCCCGCGAGAATCACGCGGCGAGATTGGAGGCTAGTCGCTGACACGTCAATAGTCGACCGCTGACCACCAGGTGCTGCGCAGTTGGCGGCATCGCGGCTGGGGGACCGCGACCGTCGGCCCAAACGTGGAGCAAGTAGCCGGGGCAGAGAGCCAGGATCGCAGGCCGGCCGATTGCGGAGCCTGACACATTCGGGCGCTTTGGCGGGGGAGCTGCGAGGGGGGAGAGGCGCTTGGCGTGAAAAAGGATGGTGCGCACGGCAGGACTCGAACCTGCGGCCTTCGGTTCCGTAGACCGACGCTCTGATCCAACTGAGCTACGTGCGCACGCGGAGGGAGAGTATACCCGAAAGTGCGGAGCGGGGGAAACGTCGAAGCGGCGGCGTCAGGCGGTGAAGCGGAGCCGCGCGACGTGCTCGTCGTCCTCGCGCTCTCCGGTCTCGGTGAAGCCGAGGAAGGAGTAGAGCGCGCGGGCCGGCGCGTTCTCCGCGGCGTAGCTGAGGGCCGCCGAGGTGCAGCCCTGCTCGCGGCGGAGCCGCTCGAGCAGGGCGACTACGGCGGCCCGTCCGTACCCCTGGCGCTGGTGCTCGCGGCCGATGACCAGGCCGCCGATCCACCCGCTCCCGTCGTCGGGGTCGACCGCCCACATGATGAAGCCGACGACCTCACCGCCGCTGGTCACCGCCAGCGGATGCCAGACGCCGCCGTAGTGGCACAGGCACAGGTAGCGCGAGACGGGAGCCACGAAGGCGCCCTGCTCGTCGCTCACCTCGAGGTCGGCGCAGGCGCGCCAGGTGTCCGCGGTCACATCGCTGAGCTCGATGGTGGGGGACATGGCACCTCGGAGGGCGAGAGAGAACTGGCGGAGAAGCCGGGATTCGAACCCGGGAAGGAGGTTGAAGCCCCCTTAACCGCTTAGCAGGCGGTTGCCTTCAGCCACTCGGCCACTTCTCCGCGCGGGATAGACACTATACCGCACCCGCCACGGGCTCGAAAGCGAGGCCGCGGCGGATATGATGGCCCCTATCGGGTTCGCAACTGTGGAGCTGAGGGGGTCATTCGTGGACATCGCCGGCATCGATCCCGCCGTCGTCGCCGAGGTGGAGCGCGAGACGAGCGAGTTGCTCAGTGCGCTCATCCAGATCGACACGAGCAACCCGCCCGGCGACGAGACGCGGGTGGCCGAGTTCATGGCCGCCTGGTTCGCGGAACGCGGGGTCACAGGCGGCCAGATCGTCGGCGAGCCGGAGGACCGGCGCAGCTTCGTGCTCCGGCTCGAGAGCGGCAAGCCGGGTCCGAGCCTCCTGCTCCTGGCACACGAGGACGTGGTGCCGGCCAACGCGCCGGACTGGCAGGTCCCGCCGTTCTCCGGCCTCATCGAGGACGGCTACGTGTGGGGCCGCGGCGCGGTCGACATCAAGAACCTGGTGGCAGCCCACGCCGTCGCCGCGGCGCGCATCGCGCAGGCCGGCGGCCCCGCCGCCGGCACCCTCGTGTACGCGTGCACCGCCGACGAGGAGGAGGGCTCCATCGGCGGCGCCCGCTGGCTCGTCCACAACCGCCCCGACCTCATCAGGACCGACTACGTGATCAACGAGGGCGGCGGCCACTTCCTGGAGCGCGCCGGCCGCCGTGTCTACCTTCTCGAGAGCGGCGAGAAGGGCACGGCCCAGTTCAAGCTCATCATCAAGGGCGAGGCCGGCCACGCCTCGGTGCCGCTGCGCAGCGGCAACGCCGTGGTGGCCGCGGCCCGAGTCGTCGACGCACTCGCGTCTCATGAGCTGCCCCTGGTCATCGACGGGTCCTCCGAGGAGCTCGTGCAGCTGCTGGTCGACTCGCCGGCCCTGCGCGAGCGGCTGCGCGACCCCGGGACGGCGCGCGCGGCCCTGCACGACCTCGCGCGCCGCGACGTCCTGCTCGCCGACATGATCGAGCCGCTCTACGGCTTCGCCTTCTCCCCGACCATCATCAACAGCAACAGCGTCGCCGTGAACGTCTTCCCGACCAGGGTCGAGCTCAGCGTGGACTGCCGCATGATCGCAGGGCACGACGAGCAGGAGGTGCTCACCGAGGTGCGCACGGCGCTGGACGGGGTGGAGGCCGACTGGGATCTCGAGTGGGTCGGCCCCGTGACTCGCGGCAACTTCTCGCCGTATCCGACGCCGCTCTCCGAGGCCATCCGCGACACGCTGCAGCGCTTCGTCCCGGAGTCCCAGCTCGCCAACAGCCACTCGGTCGGGTTCACCGACTCCAACTGGTTCCGCGCCGCCTACCCGGACACGATCGCCTACAACTTCGCGCCACATCTCGTGGAGGGCTACGAGGAGGTCACGCCGCGCTACCACAACGTGGACGAGCGCATCCTGATCCGCGACCTCGCCTTCCAGTCGCTGTTCGCCGAGTCGGTCGCGCGCGAGGTGCTCGCCTGATGCGAGCCTGGATGCTCGCGGTGCTCGGCGCGACACTCGACCTCGCCGTGGCGGTGGCGCTGTACGCGGTCGGCCTCACGTGGTTCGCCGTCTTCATGGGCGCGGTCGCGGTGGCCGGCTACGTGCTCGCCTTCGCGATCCGCAGGCGCCGAATCCCGATCCCGGAGGCAAGAGGGGCGGCTCAGCCGCCGCCCCCGCCACCATGGATGCGACGGCCGCCTTCGCTGTGGCAGGCGCTGCAGCGCTTGATGAAGGTGGCCAGGCCCTGCACCTTCAGCGGCACCTGGTTGTCGATCGACTTGGTCGAGCGCCACTCCGCGTGCGGGCTGCCGTGGCACGACTCGCACTGGATCTTCTTGCCGTTCATGTCTTCGGGGCCGTTGGCGAGGTACGAGTTGCGGTAGAGCTGCCCGGGATTCTCCGCGTAGGTGGCGCCGTGGCAGCCGCCGCACGTGGGCTCCTGCAGCCAGGCCTCGCGGCCGGCCGCCTGGCTGTCGGCCACCTGGGCCATGTCGCCGTGGCACCCGGCGCTGGTGCAGGTGAACCCTGCCTGCGCCATACGGCCGCGCAGGCACTTCGTCTGTGCTCCCGGGTGACAGGCGTAGCAGGGCGTGCCGAGCGCGGCGACGCCCGGCACGTCCATCTTGTCGGCGTGGAACCCATGGATGACCTGCGACAGCGGCTTGGCCCCGGCGACCCCGGGCTTGCCGAGCGCGTTGTCCTGGTGGCAGTCGCTGCAGGCGTGGCGCACACCCGACCGGAGGTCTGCGTAGAGGTGCGTCCCGTTGGCCGCATCGTGCGCCTGCAGGATGTCGCCGGTCGTGTCGAGGGGGCCGTGGCAGAGGTCGCAGCGCATCTCGTCGGACACCGGGATGACGACCTTGGGCTGCACCGCGAGGATCTTGTGGGTCCTCGCATTGCGCACGGTGACCCTGGCCACCTGCAGCGGGTTGAAGGTCAGGTTGTCGGTGTACGGAGTGATGGGGATGGCCGTGACCTCCCAATACGGCGTCCCGGCGACGCGCCTGAGCCGGCCGGAGAGCTTGTTGCCCGTGATGCCGACGTTGGCCTTGAGGCCGGGGTACCCGTAGCTCGAGGCGTACTTCCAGAAGTCGGTCTTGTTCGACGACCTGGTGTTGTTGAGTACCCGGTACGAGATGGTGATGCCCCGGGTGACCACCCGTGCGCCCTCCCCGCCCTTACGGAACACCTGGACCTTCAGGTTGTTCGCGGGCGGCAGGATCATGAAGCCGGCGTAGCTGCGCTGGTAGCAGTGCATGCCGAGGTCGTTGACGGCGAACACCGCATATCTGGCCGCAAACGCCGGCGCGACCCCCAGCATGAGCAGTGCGCCGGCCGCAAGTGCGAGGACGAGCATAGTCCGCGCCGCCCACAGGTGTGGTCTCATGATCCCCTCCTGCTCCGGGCCGGCGCGCGGCCGGCCGCTCCCCCTGCGAGTCAGGATACTCCGCGCTCCCCGTTCAGGGGCAGGGCGCCGGCGTTGGATTTCGGCGGGCGCCACTCCGGCCGGGCGTCAGCGGCTCGGCGCGACGCTCTGCGAGCCGCTCAGGCCGGCCGCACAGGGTGCCGCAGCACGGTCTTGAGCCGCTCGGGGGCGGTGCGGCCGGGGTCGCCCAGGTAGATCTCGTGGTGGCGACCCCGCAGCTCGTAGCCCTGCCCGGCCACCCACTCGTGCAGCAGTTCGATGGTCGGCGCTTCCTCCGAATAGGGGCCGAGGTGCATGATCTGCGCCGCGAGGCCCTCCTCGAACCGTTCGAGGCGGAGCAGCGGCGCGGCGGGCAGGTCCTTCTTCCGCGCCGCCGCCTCGAGCGCCGCCGCGACCTCGTCCGCCGTGACCGCGTCGGGCACCGCGATCATCAGCGTCCAGTTCCAGCTGTCGCGGTCGCGCTGCAGGTCCGCGAGGGTCGGCTTCGGGTCGTCGCCCCACCACAGCCCCTCCACCGGCGCGACCTTGAAGTCCCGCTCCGGGTCCGTCTTCTTGAGGCTGAACTTGAGCGTGTAGGCGGTCGAGAACAGCGCCTGCATGGCGTTCTCGAACGCTTCGGAGTTCCCCGGGTCGCCGCGCCCGTCCACCATCAGGAACGCCAGGTCCGGCACCTCCACGATGGCCGGGTGCCTGGCCGACGGCGCGTAGAGCGGTTTGTGCAGCTTGACGATGTCCAGCGGCATGGTCCTCTCCTTTCCAAGCGGCTCCAGCAAGACTACGCTGGTCGTACACGAGACGGAAGGGAGCGCCATGGTCAAGACCCTGCTGATCCTCCTCGGCGGCGCGCTTCTTTGCGTGGGCGCCGTCGGAGCCATCCTCGCCCAGTGGAAGTTCGCCGCGCCCGCCCTCGTGATCGGCGCGGTCATCGTCGTTGTCTGGGCGCTGGCGTTCGGGACCGGCCGCCGGTCAGCTGTCGAGCCCGACGCGACCGACAAGGACCTCGAGCGGGAGAAGACGATGCAGTACTACGTCCGCTCGACCCGGATGCCGCCGCCCTGACCTACGGACGCAGCGCCAGCACGGCGGCGACGCTGACGGCCATGATGATCACCTGGATCCCGATGCCCCACACCGGTCCCGACCTGCCGTGGGGGAAGCTGTCCCAGTGGCTGGGGAAGTATTTGCGCCCCTTCTCTCCCCGCGCGACCCAGATGAGCACGTCCCAGTCCGGCGCGCCGGAGATGAGGCCCATGAAGGCGATCCACCAGGGGTAGCCGAGCACGAGCCAGGCAAGCCAGAAGGCGGCGAACGAGGCGATGAAGTCGCACCAGCCGTAGAAGACGGGGTGCTTCGAGACCGTGTAGTCCCAGTGCGGGATGAGGTCCATCAGCACGTGGGCGGCGACGACCAGGACGACCAGTAGCCACCACGGACCGCCGAGGAGCGCGGCTATGCCGAGGCCGGCGAGGACGTGTGTCGTGACCCACATGGGCCGA
>CAVZIA010000019.1:0-56427 GCA_963775255.1 uncultured Thermoleophilia bacterium
CTTGCCCATGACCTCTTTGAGGCGGCCGAGCGCCTTGATCGACTCTCGGGATACCTTCTTCTGCGTGAGCCCCATCTCCTCCGCGACCTCGCTCTGCGTCAAGTCCTTGAAGAAGAGGAGGTAGATGAGCCGCTTCTGGAAACCGGACAGCCTGTCCAGCGCGGCGTACAGAGCGATCTTGTCCTCGATGGGCAGCGCGAAGGACTGCTGCCGCAGGCTGTGGACCATGCGAGGATCGGCCTCCGCCTGCAACTGCGCAACCGTGAACGGCTCGTCGTGGCTGTGCAGCTGGATGCGTGAGTAGAGGTTCATGACCTCGAGGATGCCTTCCTCATTGATGTTCAGGGCCTTGGCGAGCTCGGCCACCTCCGGCGGACGGCCGAGCTTGTGCATGAGCTCGTTCGACTTGTCCTGGATCTGCTGGTAGACCTTCTTGACCCAGCGCGGCTGGCGCATGAGCAGCGAGTCGCGCAGGTGATGGCGAAGCTCACCGTCGACGATGGCCGTGGCGTAGGTGCTGAAGCGCACGCCGCGGCCCGAGTCGAACCGCTGGGCGGCCTTGATCAACCCGAGGTTGGCTACCTGGAGCAGGTCCTCGTAGGGGTCGCTGGCGTAGGCGAACCGCTTCAGGATGTGATGCAGCAGGTTCTGGTTGCGGCGCACGATCTCGTCGAGCGTCGCCGGGGAGCCCGTCTGCGCATAGACGGCGAGGAGCTGCTCGTTCTCCACGCGCGTCCCGTCCGCTACTTGACGATGTTCATCATGTTGAAGATCGGCAGGTACATCGAGATGACCACGGTACCCACGAGCGCACCGACGAACAGCATGAGGATCGGCTCGAGGATGGACGTCAGCGACTTGACCGCGGCGTTCACCTCGTCCTCGTAGAAGTCGGCGATCTTGCCGAGCATGGCGTCGAGGGAGCCGGTCTCCTCGCCCACCGAGATCATCTGCGTGACCATCGCCGGGAAGATCGGGACCTTCGCCAGCGGCGCCGTGATGGACTGGCCTTCTTTGACGCTCTGCTGCACGTCGGTCATGGCGTCCTCGATCACCACGTTGCCCGCTGCCTGACCCGTGATCTCGATGGCCTGCAGGATAGGCACGCCGGAGGTGATGAGGGTGCCGAGCGTGCGCGAGAACCGGGCCACGGCCAGCTTGCGGACGATCTCGCCTATGCCCATGGGGATGTGGAGCTTGAAGCGGTCCCAGATGTGCGTGCCGCGGTCGGTGCGCTTGAAGCGCAGCAGACCGTAGATCGCCCCGATGATCGCCGCCAGGATCACGACGTTCATCGGGAAGCTCAGCGCCGCGTCCGAGATGCCCATCATGATGCGCGTGAGGAACGGCAGCTTGGCGTTGCCGAGGTCTTTGTACATGCCGGCGAAGATCGGGATGAGGAACAGCACCATGCCGATGAGCACGATGATGGCGAAGCTGCCGATGAGCACCGGGTAGACCATCGCCGACTTGACGGCACGGCGGATGCTGTCTTCTTTCTCGAGCTGAGCCGCCAGGCGGTTGAGGACCTCGTCGAGGATACCGCCGAGCTCGCCGGCCCTGACCATGCTGACGTAGAGCCGGCTGAACACCTTGGGGTGTTTCGCCAGGGCGTCGGACAGGCTGATGCCCGCCTCGACGTCGCCGCGGACCTCCCCGACGACCTTGGCCAGCTTCTTGTTGGGCGTCTGCTCCTCGAGGACGTACAGGCAGCGGAGCATCGACAGGCCCGAGTTCACCATGGTGGCGAACTGCCGCGAGAAGACCGTGAGGTCTTTCGCCTTGATGCGGCCGCCGAGCTCGATCTGCCCCCAGCCCTGCTTGACCTCGTTCAGGTCGAGCACCGTGAGCCCGCGGCCGCGCAATGCTGCGGCTACCGCGGCCTTGCTCTCTCCCTCGATCTCGCCGGCAGCCTGGGTGCCGCGCGCGTCGAGCGCCTTGTAAGCGAAGTTCGCCATTGCCTCTCCTACGCCCCTCTGGCGCCCGCTCGCGCGGAGCGCCTCTCGACGAAGACTTGTGGTCTCTTCCTGTCTTTATCGGCCCGCGTCGCGATTCCTGCAGCGCTCAACGGCTGGCGGCTGCGACGGTCGACTGGCCCAGCAGGCGCTCGAACTCGGCCGGCGTGCTCGAGCGGTTCTTGGCCAGCTCGCGAGTGATGATGCCGCGTCGCACGAGGTCGGCCAGCGACGCGTCCATGGTCTGCATGCCGTACTGGCTGCCCGTCTGCATGGCGGACGAGATCTGGTGGGTCTTGCCCTCGCGGATGAGGTTGCGCACGGCGGGCGTCGGGATGAGGATCTCGCAGGCCACGCACCGGCCGCGCCCGTCTCTGGTGGGCAGCAACTGCTGCGTGCAGACGCCCATGAGCGTGGTGCTGAGCTGCACCCGGATCTGCTCCTGCTGGTGCGGCGGGAAGACGTCGATGATGCGGTCGATGGTCTGCGGAGCGTCCTGCGTGTGCAGCGTGGCGAACACCAGGTGGCCGGTCTCGGCGGCCGTCAGGGCCGTGCCCATCGTCTCGGTGTCGCGCATCTCGCCCACGAGGATGATGTCCGGGTCCTGGCGCAGCACGCTCTTGAGGGCGCGGTTGAAGCTCTTGGTGTCCGCGCCCACCTCGCGCTGGTTGACCATGCACTTCTTGTGGCGATGGAGGAACTCGATGGGGTCCTCGATGGTCATGATGTGCTCGTCGCGGGTCTCGTTGATCTCGTCGATCATGGCCGCCAGCGTGGTGGACTTGCCCGAGCCGGTAGGGCCGGTGACGACGCAGAAGCCGCGCGGCTTGCGCGTGAGGTCGTGCAGCGCCTGCGGCAGGCCCAGGTCCTCGAGCTTCTTGATGTTGATGGGGATGAGCCGGAAGGCCGCGCCGAGGCTGTTGCGCTGGAAGTACGCGTTGACGCGGAACCGGGCGCGGCCCGGGACCGAGTACGAGAAGTCGATCTCCCACTCGTTCTCCAGCCGCTGCCGCTGGTCCTGAGAGAGGATGGAGTAGATGAGCTCGCGCGTGTCGTTGGCGCTGAGCCGGGGGTAGTCGAGCCGTTCGAGCTGCCCGTTGCTGCGGATGATCGGCGGCGACCCCACCGTGAGGTGAAGGTCGCTCGCGTCTCGCTCCAGCACTTCGAGAAGGACGTCGACCAGATCCATGTTCACTTCCTCGCCAGAATTGTCAGATCAGATGATCACGCGGGCGATCTCCTCCACGGAGGTCATGCCCAGCAGGACCTTGTCGATGCCGTCCTCGCGCAGGGACTTCATCCCCTCGGCCGCCGCCACACGGCCGATCTCGTCGGCGCTCTTGCGCTCGACGGTGAGCCGGCGGATGGCCTCGCTCACGACCATGACCTCGTACAGCCCCAAGCGCCCCCTGTAGCCGGTATTGTTGCACCTCGAACAGCCTTTCGCACGGTGCAGAACGACGTCATCCCGGTCACAAACCTCGGGCGGGAAGTCGTTCTTGCGCAGCATCTCGCGAGTCGCGGTGTATGGCTCCTTGCAGCTCTTGCACAGACGCCGCGCGAGGCGCTGGGCCAGCACGGCGTCGACGGCGGACGAGGTGAGGAACGGCTCGATGCCCATCTCGGTGAGACGGGAGAGCGCGCCGGGAGCGTCGTTGGTGTGCAGCGTGCTGAGCACGAGGTGACCGGTGAGCGCCGACTCCACGGCGATCATCGCCGTCTCGCGGTCGCGGATCTCGCCGATCATCACGATGTCCGGGTCGCAGCGCAGGATCGAGCGCAGCGCCGCGGCGAACGTCATGCCCGCCCGCGTGTTGACCTGCACCTGGTTGATGCCGGTGAGGCGGTACTCCACCGGGTCTTCCACGGTGATGATGTTCTTCTCGGGGCTGTTCAGGATGTTGAGCGCCGCGTACAGCGTCGTCGACTTGCCGGAGCCGGTCGGTCCCGTGACCAGGATGGCGCCGTAGGGCTTGGTGAACGACTTGCGGAAGCGCTTGAGCGCCTTCTCGGCGAAACCGAGGTCCTCGAGGTCGAGCATCACGTTCGACTTGTCGAGGAGGCGCATGACGACCTTCTCGCCGTACACCGTCGGCAGGGTCGCGACACGCATGTCGATGGGCTTGCCGCCGACCATGAGGCCGATGCGACCGTCCTGCGGCACGCGGCGCTCGGCGATGTCGAGGTCGGCCATGATCTTGAGGCGGCTCAGCACGCCCGACTGCATGCGCCGGGGGATGGACATGATCTCGTGCAGCACACCGTCGATGCGGAACCGCACCACGAGCTCCTTGGCCTGCGGCTCGAAGTGGATGTCGCTGGCGGAGTCGTCAACGGACTGCGCGATCACCGAGTTCACGAGCTTGACGATCGGCGCCTCTTCGGTCGCCTCGCGGATGTCGGTGATCGAATCCTCGTCGCCCTCGGCGATGCTCCCGTCCGTGCTCTCGCCCACGTCGGCCCTCTCGCGATAGATACTGGAGATGGCGCCGAAGACGTCCTCCTCGCTCGCGATCGCCGGCTGGATCGGGAAGCCGGTGATGATGGCGAGGTCCTCCTGCGCAGGCAGGTTCTGCGGGTCGATCATCGCCACCAGCAGGGTGTTGTCGTCGAGGAAGCGCACCGGCACGGCGCCGTAGCGGCGCGCCAGCTTCTCGTCGATGTAGGCGGTGGCGGCGCCGTCGAAGCGGGTCGAGGTGAGATCGAGGAAGCTGACGCCGAACTTCTGCGCAAGCGCCTTGGTCAGATCGAGTTGGGTGACGATGCCCTCCTCGAGGAGCACCTGGCCGAGCCGCTTGCGCGTGTCCTTCTGGTTGGCCAGCGCCTTCTCCACCTGCTCGTCGGTGACGAGTCCCATCTGTTTGAGGATGTCGCCGAGGCGGAGCCGGCTGGTGCGCTGGCTGCGGACGATGGATTCGTCCTGCCCCTCGGACTCCTCCAGCGGGGTCGCGACGGCGCGCGGGGCGTCATCAGGCTGGAGTTCCGGCAGCGCGGCCTCCGCAGGCTCGAAGAACTCGAGCCCCTGGATCATGCCGCCGGCCGGCACGCCGTCGTCGTCCGTGAGGAGGTCGTCCACGGCGTCGGCCGCACTCGGAGCCGAGCCCCCGGGCTGAGCGGCGACGTTCTCGGCAGGATCGATGAACGGCTCCAGCGTCTCTCCTTCGTGCCCGGTCAGGAGACCGGGCGTCTGCAAACGGGTCGTCCTGTCATCGTCGGACGGCATCTCGCATCACTTCCAGCGGCGCCGGCTCACCGGTCCAGAGGCTGAACGCCTCGGCCGCCTGGCCAAGCAGCATCGTCAAGCCATCGACGACGATGGCTCCGGCTGCCTGCGCCGTCACGAGGAAGTCCGTGGTCCCCGACGCGTATACCGCGTCGAATACGACCTGCCCCGCAGTGACGTTATCGGCCAGCGGCGCAGGGACTTTACCCTCGCCGGCCATCCCCAGGGAGGTCGCGTTGACCACGACCCTCTGGCGACGCACGTCACCGGCCGTCAGATCGGACAACGCCAGCCAGCCACAGCGCGCGCCTGGGACGCCCACCGTCATGAGCGCCGCGAGGCGCTCGGCTGCGGCAGGCGTCCGGTTGACGATGGTGAGGCGACACCCAAGACGCGCGAGGGCGAGGGCGGCGGCCCGCGCCGCACCGCCGGCGCCCAGGATCAGCGCCGGCGCGCCGGCGAGCCCGTCACCAGCGGCGACCTGGAGCGCTCCGCGAACCCCTTCCACGTCGGTGTTGTAGCCGCGAAGCACCGGACCGTCGACCGTGATGGTGTTCACCGCCTGGGCAAGGCGCGCATCCTCGGAGATCTCGTGAAGATAGGGCATGACCGCCGCCTTGTGCGGGATCGTGACGTTGGCGCCGCGGAAGCCGAGGGCCGCCAGGCCCAGGACCGCGGCGCCCACATCCTCCCCGCGCACCGGCAGGGGCACGTAGATGTAGTCCAGCCCCAGCGCGGCGAACGCCGCGTTGTGCAAGCGCGGCGAGAGCGAGTGCGACACGGGGTCGCCGATGATGCCGATGACGTGTGTGGTCCCGCTGACCAGCGCTCCCCCTTCTGCCGGTTGCCCCGCGGGCGTACTCCCTACATTGGCCGCCTGCCGGCCGCCTCCTGCCCACGGCTCCCCGGAAAACGGGATCTACTGAGCGTTGGCCTCCGACTTGGCCTTGTCCACCAGGAACTGCTGGTAAGTGGTGGAGAAGTAGTGCCGGCCCGTGCCGTCGTTGCGCGCGACGTAGTACAGGTACTTGTCGTCGGACGGGTTCGCCGCCGCCTTGAGCGCCGCAAGCCCCGGGTTCGAGATGGGGGTCGGCGGGAGCCCCAGGTGCTTGTACGTGTTGTACGGCGAGTCGATCTTGAGGTCGTTGTAGGTGAGCACGGGCTTGGTCTTGCCCAGCGCGTACTGGATGGTCGCGTCGATCTGCAGGAGCATCCCCTTGCGCAGACGGTTCCAGATGACCGCCGCGACGACCGGCCTCTCGGACGGCACCTGCACCTCGCGGTCGATCATCGACGCGATGATCACGACATCGTAGGCGGTGAGATTGGCCGCCCTGGCGCGCTTCATGTCTACCTTGGAGAAGTACGTTTCGAACGTGGCGAGCTGGGTCTTGACGAAGCCGTAGGCCGACGCCTTCTTGGGCAGCACCTCGTACGTCGCCGGGAACAGCATGCCCTCGAGGGTCGAGCCCTGCCTGTACCCCTGCAGCTTGAACGGGGGCGGATCGTCGCGCGCCACTTTGAGGTAGCTGTGCTGGGAGATCGTCTTGACGTCTTTGGAGACGATGACGGCCGCCTTGCTCAGACTGGTGCCCTCGGGGATGGACACCTTGACCGTCTCGGCCTTGTTCCCCGCGAGCAGTTTGGCGACCAGAGACCGGTAGGGCTCGTTCACGCGGAAGGAGTAGGTGCCCGGCATGAACCGCGTGGCGTATCCGTCGGCGTCGGCGCGGATCTCGAACGCCCTTGCGTGCTTGACCACACCTGCGTCCTCGAGCTGTTGCGCGATGCCGCGCAGGCTCGATCCCTCCTTCACGATGACCGTGACCGTCCCTCCGACCTCGCCGTCGGAGAAGTAAGCGCGCGCGTATCCCACACCTGCGCCGAAGATCAGCGCCAGGATGCCGATGAGGAGGTACCCGACGAGCCGGCTCCGCCGCCGGCGCCCGCCGCCTCGGCCGGCTCCCCGCCGCTCACGACCGAGGTCGTCGCCGGATCGGGAGCCCGGCTCGTAGCGCTGCCAGCCCCCGCCTGGCGGGCGCTGCCCGGTGATCGCCGGCCTCTCGGCCGCGTCGTCAGGTGGTCTGGCCATGCACCGTCCTGAGGTAGTCCTCGAGCAGCGTCGCGGCGGCGCGCGCATCGCGCGCCGCGGCCCCGCCCCGCTGGTCGGCGAGCTTGGTAGTGAAGCGCTCGTCGAACGACTCGACGGGAACGTCGACCGCCGTGCGAAGACGCGCGGCAAACGCCTTGGCGGCGCGCGCCTGGCCATGCTCACGGCCGTCGAGCGACAGTGGCAAGCCTACCACGACGCGCGCCGGACGCTCGGTCTCGAGAAGGGTCAGGAGCGCGGCGAATCCCGCGTCGGTGCCGACGCGTTCCACCACGGTGAGCGGGCGCGCTATCGTCTCCGTCTCGTCACACACGGCGACGCCCGTGCGCGCGGTGCCGTGATCGAGCGCAACGATCTTCAAGCGGCGGCCTCGCTCAGCCGCCGAGCGCGTCCCTGACGGCGGCGACGCCCGCCTCGAGAGCGGCCGGGATACCTGCCACCTCAGAGCCGCCGCCCCGCGCCAGCGTGGGCTTGCCGCCGCCCTTGCCTCCGATGGCCGGCAGCATGGTCTTCATGACGTCGCCGGCCTTGACGCCGCGTCCCACGGCGGCGTCACCGGCCGCGACCACGGCGGCCACGCGGCCGTCCACCGCCGCCGCCAGGAGCGTGACAGAGTCGGGCCGCCTGGCGCGCACCTCGTCGCAGAGTGTGAGGAGGTCGTCGGCGCCTTCCACCTCGGGCGACCCCGCCACGATGGCGACGCCGCCGGCGTCGGAGGCCGTGGCGAGCAGTTCGGCGGCGATGTCCTTGCGCTCCCCGCTCTCCGCCGCCTTGAGCTTCTTCTCGAGGTCGTGCGCGTGCTCGGCGAGCTTCTCTACCGTCGCGGAGACGCGGTCCGGCCTGACCTTGAGGGCGGCGGCAAGTCCGTCCCACTCGTGCTCCAGCCCGCGATAGTGCTCGATCGCGGCGGCCGACGTGATCGCCTCGATTCGTCGCGTGTTGGCGCCGACAGACTGGCTGGACGTGATCTTGAAGAGGCCGATCTGCGAGGTGGAAGAGACGTGCGTGCCGCCGCAGAGCTCGCGGCTGAAGTCGTCGATCTCGAGCACGCGCACGAACTCGCCGTACTTCTCCTCGAAGAACGCCAGCGCGCCGATCTCCGCCGCGTACTCCCGAGTGGTGACGAACGGCCGCACGGCGTGGTTTTCGATGATCCGCCGGTTGACGAGGTCCTCGACCTGACGCAGTTGCCCGGCGGTCGGCGCCTCGCGCACCGCGAAGTCGAAACGCAGGCGCTCGGGGCGCACCATGGAGCCGCCCTGACGGACGTGCTCTCCGAGCACGATCCGCAGGGCGTTGTGCAGCAGGTGGGTGGCCGTGTGATTGCAGGCCGTCTGGTGGCGGCGCACGGCGTTGACCATCGCTTTGGCGCGCTCTCCCTCCACGACCTTGCCCTCGACGGGGCGCGCCACGATGACCTGGTCGTCCACGAACTTGACGACGTTCTCGACCTCGAGCTTGCCGGAGTCGGTGTGGATCCAGCCGCTGTCCGCGATCTGGCCGCCGCCCTCGGCGTAGAAGGGCGACTCGGACAGCTTGACTGCCACGCGCCCGCCGCTGAGCTCTCCTAGAGCACGCACGACGGTGAAGATCTCAAGGCGCTCGTAGCCGACGAACTCCGAGGCGCTCTCGGTGTAGCGTCGCTGGAAGTCCTCGACTTCCCCCGGACCGGAGGCGAACGTGCCCTCTTTCTGGGCGGAGCGGGCGCGCTCGCGCTGCTCGTCCATGAGACGGCTGAAACGCTCCTCGTCGACCGTCATGTCCTGCTCGGCGGCTATCTCGCGCGTGAGGTCGAACGGGAACCCGTACGTGTCGTGCAGTTCGAACGCCACCTCGGCAGGCAACTCCGCGCCGGCGTCGCGGGCGCGCCGCAACGCCTCGTCCAGGATGCCCATGCCTTGGTCGAGGGTACGGCGGAACCTCACTTCCTCCTCGTTCACCACGCTGCGGATCTCGGGCAGCGCCTCGACGAGCCCCGGGTAGGCGCTGCCCATGACGTCCACGACGGCGTCCGTGAGGTCGGCCAGGATGGGCTGCTCGACGCCGATTGCTACGGCCTGCTGCGCGGCGCGCCGGATGATGCGGCGCAGCACGTAGTCGCGGCCGTCGTTGCCGGGCAGCACGCCGTCCATGATGAGGAACGAGGCGCCGCGAGCGTGCTCGGCCATGGTGCGCAGGGCGCGAGTGACGGCCGGTGATGAACCGGGAGTCACGCCGGCCAGCTCGCCTCCGTGCTGGACGAGCGGCTTGAACAGGTCGGTGTCGAAGACGGTGGTCACACCCTGGGAGATGCTCGCGATACGCTCGAGTCCCATGCCTGTGTCGATGCTGCCCTTGGCGAGCGGCGTGAGGCGCCCGGTCTCGTCCATGTCGTACTGTACGAACACCAGGTTCCAATACTCGAGGTAGCGGTCGCAATCGCAGCCCGGCTTGCACTCCGGGTCGTCGCAGCCCATCTCGGGACCGAAGTCGTAGTAGAGCTCGGAACAGGGCCCGCAGGGGCCGGTAGGCCCGGCCGGGCCCCAGAAGTTGTCGCTGCGCCCGAGGCGGACGATGCGGTCTTCGGTGAAGCCGTGGGACTTCCACATCGCGACGGCCTCTTCGTCCGCCGGCACCTGGTCGTCCCCGCCGAACACGCTCACCCAGACCTTGTCTCTCGGGATGCCGAGCTGGTCGGACAGCTCGAGAGACCACGCGATGGCCTCGGTCTTGAAGTAGTCGCCGAACGAGAAGTTGCCCAGCATCTCGAAGAAGGTGAGGTGGCGGGCCGTCTTGCCCACGTTCTCGATGTCCGAGGTGCGGAACGAGCGCTGGCAGGTGGTGATGCGCGTAGCCGGAGGCGTCTCCACGCCGAGAAAGTAGGGCTTGTACTGCTGCATCCCGGCGGTGGTGAACAGGACGCTGGTGTCTCCCGCAGGGACCAGGCTCGCCGGTTCCCCGGCGAGGTGGCCTCGCTCGACGAAGAAGTTGCGATACAGATCACGGATGTCGGCAGCGTTCACGAGAGGTGTCCTTGGTGCGTGGATGTGTGTTGAGGCCTAGCGCTCGTCGTCGGACGAACGCGGCGGCATCGGGTTGTCGAGATCGCCGATCTCTTCCCGAAGCTTCTCGAGCGAGCGCCGGATGAGGCGCGAGACGTGCATCTGGGATATACCCACCCGCTCGGCGATCTGACTCTGCGTCAGTCCCTCGAAGAAGCGCAGGTGGAGGATGTAGCGCTCGCGCTTGTCGAGTTTGGCGAAGCCGGGCGCGAGCGTGGTGCGGTCTTCCATCGTGTCGTAGGCCTCTTCTTCGCCGCCCAGGTAGTCGATGAGCCCGGCGTCCTCCTCGCCCGACTCGCCGTTGGGCGACGCCTGGAGTGAGACCGAGTTGTAGGCCTGGCTGGTCTCGAGCGCCTCGAGGACCTCTTCAGGAGTGGCGTTGGCCGCCTCGGCCAGCTCGTTGATGGTCGGCGAGCGCTGCAGCTTGGGCACCAGCTCGTCGATGACCTTGTTGAGGCGGATGTTCAGCTCCTGGAGCCCGCGCGGCACGCGCACCGACCACCCCTTGTCGCGGAAGTACCGCTTGATCTCGCCGACGATGTTGGGGGTGGCGTAGGTGGTGAGCTCGACGCCGCGCTCGAGGTCGAACCGGTCGATGGCCTTGATGAGCCCGATGGCGCCGACCTGGACGAGGTCGTCGAAGTGCTCGCCCCGGGACGCGTAGCGGCGCGCGAGAGAGCGCACCAGCGGCAGGTACATGGTGATGAGCTGCTGCCGCGCTTCCATGGCGCGCTTGCGCTTGAGAGGATCGTCGACGACCTGAGGATCGTCGCTGTCCTTCCAGCTGTGGTAGACCCTGAGCAGGAACTGGTCGAGCTTCTCGGAGTCCGCCTTGCCCCGGCCCTCCGGATCCGCGGAAGGCCCGTCGTGCGCGGTCTCCGCGCCCTCGGCCTCCTCCTCGTCGTCCGGGATGCGCCGCGCCTGGCCCGGCAACGACTCGAGGTCCAGCGGGTCGTTGACCCTTCTTTCGTCACGCGGGCTCACGCGGACGCCTCCGACCTGTGCTTGGTGAGAACGACGCAGAAGCGGCCGTCTTCTTCCTGCAGCGTCACGTCGTCGACGAGGCGTCGCAGCATGATACAGAGGTCGATGCAGTCGCCCGGGGTGACTGAGATCTGATCGCGCAGACCACCCGACGTGAACGCTCCGGCACTCACGCGCATCGTGCTGTCTTCGAGAAGCACGAGGACCCGGATGGCGGGGAGTTCCTCCGCTGCCAAAGCCGCCTCGAGCAGACGGTCGAGGGCGAGGTAGAGATCGTCGAGATCTTCGAGCGAGAAGTCGAGGCGCGCGCCGAGGCCACCCACCACCATGCGTACCGTGGGCAGGGCGCTCAGCGTCGCCGGCACCTCGAGAGAGATCCTCTCAGTCATGAGAGACCTCAGGCGCCGGGGGGCGCGCCGGCGGCGTTGAGCTGCCGGGTGAACTCCTCGTCGTGGTCATGGGCGGCTGTCTTGCCCGCCTCCAGAGCCCTGACGGCCCGCACCCTGGTGTCGCCGGCCCAGCGCACGGCGTCACCCGGCAGCTGGCGCACGATGGACAGGTAGCCCTCGCCGGTCCGCTGGTGCCGGGTGCGCACGTACATGGTGAGGGCGGCGCCGGCGACGGCGCCGCTCACGATGAGCCTGGTGGACAGCCCCATCTCAGACCTTCGCGTCGGTCTCCGGCGCGCCGGCCGCATCCGCGGCATCAGCGGCGGCGGTTGCGGCGGCAGCGTCCGCGGCGTCCGCGGTCGCGGAGGCCACGTCGGCGGCGTCCTGGGCCACAGCGTCGGCCGCGGCCGCGGCGTCTGACACCGGCGCGGACGACGGCGCCGACCAAGCGCCACCCGGAGCGGCGGCGTCGGCGGGTCGCGGAGCGCTGCCGGGCGGCGCGGTCTTGTCGCGCCGCATGAAGCTCGTGACGGCGCCCTGGACGCCGGCGCTGAACGAGGCCGCCTTGCGCGCCGGGGTGCTCACGGCGCCTTCTACCGCGGTGGCCATGTTGTCGATCTTGTCGGTGATGTCGGCGACGTCCTTGGTGATCTGGTCGACGTTGCCGAGGTTGGCGTTGACGCCGTCCAGCGTCGTGCCGGCCTTTTGCAAGAGCGGCACGGCCTCGCGGTCCACATCGCCGAGCACGGTGTCGACGCGCTGCAGCGTGCCACCCGCCTTGAACAACGCATAGGCGGCGGCGACAGCCACCACGACGAAGAAGAACGCCGCCGCGTAGCTCAGCACCACCGTCGGGGTGCTCATAGCGAGCGTGGCGAGGGAGGAGTCCATGCAGCGCCCCTTTCAGAATTCACGAACCGCTCGTTGACCTTCCGAAGCGTATCATACCGCGCGCGGCGCCCGGCCGGTCGCCGTACGGACAGCTTCATGGTGTGGCGGAGGCGCCCGTGGCCCAGCCGCGCCGGCTGCCGAGGCGCTCCGCCGCGGCCGCGGCCGTCTGCCTCACCCAGGTGGAACTTCCCGTGCGACCAGGGCCTGGTGGGGCTCTAGCCGCGGCGCCGGCGATCCTTGTCGCCCGGAACGCGGGTTCTCCGGGCCGCCGTCCTCGCGGTGGTCGCGCGCATGCGGCCGGAGGCGGACCCGGCGGCGCTCACTTCCAGGTCGTGAAGGGAGTCAGAAAGACGTAGTAGTCGAACGGGACCGGGACGCCCAGCACGAACGGGACGTACAGGGCGCCCACGGCCGCGCAGGCGAGACAGAACGCCCAAGCGGCGAGTCTGCGGGCGCGGTGCTCGCCGCCCCCCTCCCCATCCTCGGCGAACAGCGCGCCGCGCTCCTCCCTCCGGTCCGCGCCGGGCGGGAGCGCCCAGGACGCTCCGGCGATCCTCCCCAGCGCGGTGGCGACGAGCACGGCGAGAAGCGGCACTACAGGCACCATGTAGTAGATGTACGTCTGTCGCGTGGTCAGCAGCCACGGCAGGTACAGCACTCCGACGATCGCCGGGACGACGCCCAGTCGCCAGTCCCGGCGCAGGACGGCGAGCATCCCCAGAACGACCCACGCCGCGATGCTCGCCCACCAGAGAAGGAAGTTGCCGATCGCCAGGAGCCCGACTGTGCCCCTCTGGTCGACGGACCACTTGTACCAGATCGGGTGCACGTCGAAAGGCCACGTCCGTGGCGGCGACGCGAACGAGCGATCCCCCTTGACCCCCCAGCCGAACGTCGCCATGTGCTCCTGCAGGCGCAGCCAGTCACCAGGGCCGTGACCGGCGACGAAGTACGGCAGCGAGCTCACCAGGTAGACGGCGAGCGGGACCAACACGAGCACGCCGACGAGAGGAAGCAGACGGACCCGGCCACGATTGCGGACCAGCGGAGGTACGAGGACGAGGAGCACGGCCGGCAGGGCGAGAAGGCCGGACCACTTGCAAGCCACGGCCGCCCCGAGGGCCACCGCGCAGGCCACAAGCCAGCGCAGCCGGAACCCCGCCTGCACATACCGCAGAGCGAGGTAGATGCTCAGTGCGGTGCCAAGCGCGACGAACATGTCGAGCACCGCCAGTCTGGACTCGAGCATGAGCATCGGATCGGCGGCGGCGAGCACGAGCGCCGCCAAGGCCCACTCGTCCGTCAGCCCCAGCCGTCGGGCCAGCGGGAACACCAGCGCGATCAGAGCGATGCCCGCAAGCGCCGCCGGCACCCGCCAGCCCCAGGGATCATCGCCGAGCAGCGCGATGCCGGCGGCAATGGCCAGCTTGGCAAGGTCGGGGTGCGCGTCGGAGCGGACCCCGGCCGGCTTCCAGGACACCCCCAGAGTGCCGGCGAGGCCGCCGTGCACTATCGCCTTGGCATCATGCACGTAGTAGTACTCGTCGAACACCGTAGATCGGAAGCGTCCGAGATCGACAAGGCGGACTGCGCCGGAGAGAGCAACGACCAGCAGGACGAGGGCGAGGATGGAGCGAGAGATGGGAGGACGCACGGCGGGGAGTATCCGAGGGGTGACGCTCGCGGTCTCCGGGGCCGTCATGGCGCGAATGATAGCACCGCGGGGACGGCTGCCCGGCCCTGGTCACCCCGCGGCGTTCGCGTGCGGTCGGGGAATCTCGCTGGCGATCCGCCCCCCACCGACGACGACGCCGTCGCGATAGAACACCGCCGACTGGCCCGGGGCCGGCCCTTCGAACGGCTCGCCCAGGGTCACGTGCAGCTCACCGGCCTCGCGGCGGAGCTCGCGCACCGGCACCGCCGCCGAGCGATATCTGAGCTGGACCTCCAGCCCGCGCCCGTCTCCGAGCCCTCTGTCGACCACGTCGCGCAGCCGGACGGCGCCCGCGGAGAGCGCGTCCCGGCCGCCGACGACGACTTCGTTCCCGGCGGCTTTTCGCTCGAGCACGTACAGCGGCTCCGCGGCGCTGACGCCGATGCCGCGCCGCTGCCCGACGGTGAAGCGCCACTGACCCTGGTGACGGCCGAGCACGGCGCCTGAGGCGTCGAGGACCTCGCCCTCGACGGGGGCGACGCCCCGCTCTTCGAGGAAGCGCTGGTAGCCGTCGACGGCGAAGCAGACCTCCTGGCTCTCGGGCTCCTCGGCGACCTCGAGGCCGGCGTCCGCCGCCGCCTCCCGAGCCTCGACCTTGGTCGACTCTCCGAGCGGGAACTCGAGACGCGCGAGCACCTCCGGCGGCACCGCCCAGAGCATGTAGGACTGGTCCTTGCGCCGGTCGGCGCCGCGAGCGACGAACGGCTCCCCTCCGCGCCACACGATCCGGGCGTAGTGGCCGGTCACTACGTGCTCCAGGCCAAGCTCGTCGGCCAGGCCGACGAGAGCCGCCAGGCGCAGAGGATTGCAGTCCACGCAGGGATTGGGCGTCTCGCCGCCGAGGTAGCCGCGCTCGAACGCGTCTACCACCACATCGCTGAACAAGGCCTCCAGGTCGAGTACGTGGTGCGGGAGTCCGAGATGCGCGGCCGTCCGCGCCGCGCGCTGCAGCGCCCCGGGCGAGCAACAGCTGCGGCGGTCGGTGCCGGCCCACAGCCTCGCGGTCGCCGTCTCGACGGTGCGACCCTCGTCGATCAGCTTGAGCGCCGCAACGGCGCTATCCACCCCGCCGCTCAGTGCGACGAGCGCTCGCGGACTTTTGGGAGGGCCTGCAGGATCTGCTCGACCTCGCCCCCGCGGCCGCTCTTCACGAGGTAGTCCTGTATGGCGAGGTGCAGCGCATCGGCGGCAAGGTTGGAACAGTGCATCTTGTTCGGCGGGAGCCCGCCGAGAGCATCGGCCACGGCCTTGTTCGAGACCTCGGCGGCCTCCTGCAGGCTCTTGCCCATCACCATCTCGGTGACCATGCTCGAGGTGGCCACAGCGGCGCCGCAACCGAAGGTCTTGAACTTGACGTCCTCGATGCGGTCGCCGTCGCCCACGGCGATGCTGATGCGCATGACGTCACCGCAGACCGGATTGCCGATCTGCCCGACCCCGTCGGCGTGCTCGATCTCCCCCACATTACGCGGGTTCGTGAAGTGGTCCATCACCAGGTCGGTGTACATCTGTCAGCCTTTCACGTACAGCGGGCTCATCTGCCGCAGCTTGTCGACGATCGGCGGGAAGGCCTCCAGGAAGGCGTCGACCTCCTGCTCCGTGTTCTCTCTGCCGAGACTGACGCGCATGCTGCCGTGCGCCTCCTCCGCGCCCAACCCCAGGGCCAGCACCACGTGTGACGGCTCTAGCGAACCTGACGCGCAAGCCGAGCCGCTCGACACCATGAACCCGTGGATGTCGAGCTGCAGAAGCATGGACTCGCCCTCAACGTAGCGCACGGTGAAGGCCACGTTGCCGGGCAACCGTCGTGTGGGGTGACCAAGGTACGTGACATCCGGGATGAGCTCCGCGACACCCTGCGCGAGCCTGTCGCGCAGCGCCTCGAGCCGCGGCCCTACCTCCGGAAGCCGCTCGGCCGCCAGCGTGATGGCCTCGCCGAGCCCGACGACGCCGGGCACGTTCTCGGTGCCGGAGCGCAGGCGGCGCTCGTGACCGCCGCCGTGGAGGACCGGCAGCAGGCGCGTGCCCCGCCTGACGTAAAGCGCGCCCACGCCCTTTGGCCCGTACAGTTTGTGGCCCGAGAGGCTGAGCATGTCGACGCCCAGTTCACCGACGTCGACGGGCAGCGAACCGACGGCCTGGACGGCATCGGTGTGGAAGACGGCGCCCTTCTCGTGGGCGATCCGCGCAAGCTCGGCGACCGGCTGCAGCGTGCCGACGACATTGTTGGCGAGCATGATGGACACCAGCCTGGTGTCCGCGCGGAACGCCTGCTCGTAGGAGTCGAGGTCGACGACGCCGTCGCCGTCGACAGGCACGAAGTCGACGTCCCATCCGAGTCGGTTCAGCGCCCTCGCCGTCTCCAGCACGGCCGGGTGCTCGATGGCGCTGACGATGAGGTGACCAGGCTGGAACCGCGACAGGTAGCCGAAGAGCGCGAGGTTGTCGGCCTCGGTGCCGCCGGAGGTGAAGACGATCTCCTTCTCGCCGGCGCCAAGGGCCGCGGCGACCTTGGCGCGCGCCTCGTCAACGGCCCCGTGCGCCTCCCTGCCCAAGCGGTGAAGCTCTGACGGATTGCCGTAACGCTCGCTGAAGTAGGGCAGCATCGCCTCGAGCACCCGCGGGTCGACCGGTGTCGTGGCCGCGTGATCGAAGTAGATGGTCTTCATGGCGAGACTGCCTCCCGTGTCAGGTCGTCGAGCGTCATGCTGTTCAGGGCGCCGGTGATGGCGCTGTCGAGCCGGCGCCAGACGACGCGCGAGGCACACGACTCCGCACGCTCGCAGGCACCGTCGTCCGGGATACAGCCGACCAGTGAGAGCGGGCCCTCGAGGGCCGTGACGACGTCGCCGACGGCCACGTCGCCCGCCGGACGGGCCAACTGGTAGCCGCCGCTCACCCCGCGCCTGGCCTTGACCAGACCGTTCTCGCGCAGTCGCGCGAGGATCCGCTCCAGGAACGGGGCCGGGATGGCCTCTTCCGCGGCGATCTCCGACAGCGGCACCGGGTGACCGTCGTCGTGTCCGGCCAGGTACACCATGGCCCTGAGGCCGTATTCGCAGCGGGACGAGATGCGCATGGAGCTCCGCCATTCCTGGGACTCTGAATCCCAACCATCCGAGTCGGCATTATGGTACCACAGGGCCTTGGACGTTCAAACGGAAGCGCTCACGAAAACGGCGCCCCGGAGGGCGCCGTCCTGGTCGTGCTGCTGCATGCCGGGCTCAGAGCCCGCGCACCGCGTCCGCGACCTCCTGCTCCATCACCTTGAAGCCGATCCAGCCCGTGTAGAGCTGGGCCACGGTGCCGTCGCCACGGATGATGGCGAGAATGGGCGGGTCGCTCACGCGGAGCTGCGCCAGCAGGTCGCCGAGCTGCTTGGACTCGCGCGCCTCGAACGAGAAGAACGAGCTGTCCGCCGAGTAGTTGGCCTTGATGTCATTGAAGTACGACAGCATCTCCATGTCGTCGGTGGCGCCCTTGACGTAGACCAGCAGGACCATGCCCCGCTTCTCGTCGAGCCGCTTGGTGATGAACTCCGGCGTATCGGCGGTAGCCTTGATCGTGAGCGGGGCGTACCCCGTCATGCCGTAGCTGCTGACCGAGTTGTACGAGGCCGGCTGGGTCGCAGCCGGCGCGGGTGTCCCCCCGGACGCAGCCAGGACACGTACGGCGACGACGCTGCCGAACAGCAGCGCGCCGACGACCAGGATCAGGACCGCACCGATGAGGAACGTGCGGTTGCGTTTGAAGATCCCCATGCCGGCCTCCCCCCAAGAGAGAAAATGCTCCACCTTGCCGTGCTCGCGTTATTCTCGAACCTGCTCTCGCAGGTGGGTGCCCTCCCTGACAGTCCACGGACGGTCCGGCGAACGAGCTCCCGATGTGTTCGTGTTGGCTCGAGAATGTGGCGAGGTCACGAACAAGGTCGAGCCGCGCCATCGTAGCAAACGTCCACTGTTTCAACAATCTAGTCGGCAGCCCTGCAAAAAGCTTGAGGAGCCAGCGGCCGTGAGATCCACGGGAGCGGTCAGCCGGGCCGGACGCGCAACTCCTTGAGCTGCTCGGCCGCGACCGCGCTCGGAGCGCCGGTCATGGGGTCTCCGCCGGACGACGTCTTGGGGAAAGCGATGACGTCGCGGATGGAGTCGGCGCCGGCCAGCAGCATGATGATGCGGTCGAAACCGAGGCCGATGCCGCCGTGCGGCGGGGCGCCGTACTCGAGCGCCTCGAGGAACCAGCCGAACGCGGCGTCGATGCGCTCGTCGCTCATGCCCAGGACGCGCAAGACGGCGCGCTGCACGGCGGCGTCGTGGTTGCGCAGACAGCCGGAGCCGAGCTCCACGCCGTTCAGCACGAGGTCGTACTGCGCGCCGCGCAGCGACAGCGGGTCGCTCTCGAGGAGCGGCAGCTGCTCGGGAGTGATGAGGCTGAACGGGTTGTGGCCGTAGGTGAGCCGACCCGTCTCTTTGTCGGTCTCGAACAGCGGGAACTCGTCGACCCAGAGCAGCGACCAGCGCTCGCCGGGCTCCACGCCGAGCAGCCCGATGAGGGCGAGGCGCAGTGCGCCGAGGACCTCGGCGGCCACGGACGCCACGTCGGCGGCGAAGACGACGAGGTCGCCGGGCTCGCCGCCGACCTTCTCCACCAGCGCCGCCTGCTCGCCCTCGGCGAGGAACTTGACGATGGGGCCGCGCAGAGCGCAGCCCTCCTCCACGTACACGTAAGCCATGCCCTTGGCGCCGTGCTCTTTGGCGAGGTCGGTGAGCTTGTCGATCTGGGCCCGGCTGAGGGAACCGCCGCCGGGCGCCCGGACCGCCCTCACCACGCCGCCACCGTCGACGGCGCCACGGAAGACCTTGAACTCGCTCCCCGCGAACGTCTCGCTCAGGTCCACGATCTCGAGACCGTATCTGAGGTCGGGCTTGTCGGAGCCGTAGCGCAGTATCGCCTCGTCGTAGGTGAGGCGCGGCAGCGGCTTGGCCGGCGGCGTCTCCCCCACGCCGTCGAACACAGACGTCATGAGGCCCTCGAGGAGATCACGGATCTCGGCCACCGTGAGGAACGACGTCTCGATGTCGATCTGTGTGTGCTCGGGCTGGCGGTCGGCGCGCAGGTCTTCGTCGCGGAAGCAGCGCGCAAACTGGTAGTAGCGGTCCATGCCGGCCACCATGAGGATCTGCTTGAACATCTGGGGGCTCTGCGGCAGCGCGTAGAAGCGATGCGGCTGCAGGCGCGAGGGGACGAGGAAGTCCCTCGCGCCCTCCGGCGACGACTTCGTGAGGTCCGGCGTCTCGACCTCGATGAAGCGATTGGTGTTGAGATACGTGCGCGCGGCCTGCGCGGCGGCGTTGCGCAGCTCGAGGTTGGCGAGCATGGGCGTGCGGCGCAGGTCCAGGTAGCGGTACTTGAGGCGGAGCGTCTCGTCGACGTCCACCTGCTCCGCTGCTTCCACCTCGAAGGGCGGCGTCTTGGAGCGGTTGAGCACCTGGACGGTCGCGATCTGGACCTCGATCTCGCCGGTCGGCAGGTTGGGGTTGACCGTCTCCGGCGAGCGAGCGACGACGACACCCGCGACCGTGAGCACGTACTCGGGGCGCACGTGCTCGGCGAGCGCATGCGCGTCGGGTGCGCGTGACGGGTCGATGACCAGCTGGCAGAGGCCGCTGCGGTCGCGCAGGTCGATGAAGATCAGCCCGCCGTGGTCGCGGCGCCGGGCCACCCAGCCGGCGAGGCGGACCTCACGGCCGACGTCGACGGCGCGGAGCTCGCCGGGGTACGTGTCACGCAGGGTCATGAGGCCTCACTCTCGAGACGGGCGGCGATGAGCGCCGTGAGGTCTGCGGCGGCGACGTCTTCTTCCGCGCCGCCGGCCAGGTCCTTGAGCCGCACGACGCCGTCGGCGAGCTCCTCCAGGCCGAGCAGCACGGCGAAGCGGGCGCCGCTACGGCCGGCCTGCTTGAGCTGGCCCTTGGGGCTGCGCCGGGCGAGGTCCAGCTGGGCCGGCACACCCGCGCCGCGTAGCTGCTGCGCGCAGGCGAACGCCTCGGCTCGGGTGTCGTCGGTGAAGGCGACGACGAAGGCGCCGGTCGTCGCCCTCGCCGCCAGCGGCTCGCGCATGGCCAGGGCGATACGCTCGAGGCCGCTGCCCCAGCCCACGCCGGGCGTGGGCTGGCCGCCGATCTGCTCGACGAGGCCGTCGTAGCGGCCGCCACCGCCCACGCCGCTCTGGGCGCCGAGGCGGTCTGAGTTGAATTCGAAGGTCGTGCGCGTGTAGTAGTCCAGACCGCGCACGAGGCGGTAGTCGAGGCTGGGCTCGAGCCCGGCGCCCCGGACCAGGGCGAGCACCCTGTCGAAGTGCTCGCGGCAGTCCGGGCAGAGGTGGTCGCTGATGCGCGGAGCTCCGTCGAGCACCGCGCGGCAGCTCTCGACCTTGCAGTCGAACGTGCGCAGCGGGTTGAGGTCGACGCGCTCGAGGCAGTCGCCGCAGAGCTCGCCCTCGTGCCCGCGCAGGTACTCGCGGAGCTTCTCGACGTAGACGGGGCGACACCGCTTGTCGCCCATACTGTTCATGTTGAGAGTGACACCCTCGACGCCGAGCTCCTCGAAGATGGACGCCAGCATGACGACGACCTCGGCGTCGACCGCCGGGTCGTCAGAGCCGATGGCCTCCGCGCCGATCTGGTAGTGCTCGCGGTAGCGGCCGGCCTGCGGCTTCTCGTAGCGGAACATCGGGCAGTAGTACCAGACCTTCACCGGCTGCGGCAGCTTGTGCATGCCGTGTTCGACGTAGAGCCGGCAGATGGGCGCGGTGCCCTCCGGGCGCAGCGTCAGCGACCGGTCGCCCTTGTCCAGGAACGTGTACATCTCCTTGCGCACGATGTCGGTGGCCTCGCCGACGCCGCGCTCGAACAGCCCGGTCTCCTCGAACTCCGGCGTGACGACATGGCGATAGCCGTAGGCGTTGAAGATACGGGCCGCTGCGGCGACCACAGCGTCGCGCTCCGCGGCCTCGTCAGGCAGCAGGTCGTACGTGCCCTTGGGTGCGCGCGGACCGCTCACCAGCGGTGCTCCGGGTCGTGACGGATGGGCGACAGGAACGGGTTCAAAGCGAGTTCGCGGCCGAGAGACGTGTCCGGCCCGTGGCCGCAATGTACGGCGGCGTCCGGCGGGAAGCGCCGGATGAGCGCGGCGACGGAGTTGAGCAGTTGCTCCATGTCGCCGCCGGGCAGGTCGGTGCGGCCGACGCTCCCCTGGAACAGGAGGTCGCCCACGAACAGCTCTTCTTCGCCGAGGGCGAAGGTGTACGAGCCCCGCGAGTGACCCGGCGTGGGGATGGCGAGCACCGGGATCGGCAGGTCGAGCGTCTGCTCGCCCTCGATAGTGACGGCGTTGTCCACGGGCTCGATGTCGAAGCCCGCCATCGCGCCGAGGCCGCCGTCGGCCATCTGGCCGGCGTCCTCGGCGCCCACGTACACGGGCACGTCGAAGTGCCGCGCGACGGGCGCGACACCGCCGAAGTGGTCGAAGTGCCCGTGCGTGACCAGCACTGCGGCGGGGTCAAAGCCGAACTCGGTGAACGCTTCGATGACGATGTTCGCCTCGTCACCGGGGTCGATGACCAGTCCCCTCTCCCCCTGCACTACGATGAAGCAGTTGGCCTGCAGAGGACCGAGGGGCACGGCGAAGACTTCGACGGGTTCAGGCATTCTTACCTCGAGTGGTCGGGATTGAGCGGTGTACCTGTCTCCGACATCCGAGCCGAGTCTCCCAGCTCGTTGGCGCCCCGCTCGTTGATTCCACTGCGTAGATCAATCGGCCAGTTAGCGTATCAGACGGCGGCGAAGAGGGTCGACCGTGCCCGAGGCACGGCGCGGAGACTACGAGCGGACGCTCAGGCGACGACCCGGTAGGCGTCGTAGACCGTGTGGATGCTGCGGATGTTGGCGATGATGTTGTCGAGCTGGCGCACGTCGCCGACCTCGAGCGTGAACCGGTCGCGTACTACCCCATCGGGCAGCGTCTGCATGGAGCCGCCGATGATGTTCACCCCCGAGTCGGAGAGTGTGCGTGCGAGGTCTTCGAGCAGGTGGTTGCGGTCCAGCGCCTCGACCATGATCTCGACGCGGAACGCCATGCCGCCGAGCCCCTTCCAGCCCACCTTGGTGAACCGCTCCGGGTTCTTCATGAGCGCGCGCGCGTTCTTGCAGTCCGTGCGGTGGATGGTGATGCCCTTGCCCAGCGAGATGTAGCCCACGATCTCGTCGCCCGGGATGGGCTTACAGCACTTGGCCATGCGCACCATGATGTCGCTCATGCCCTCGACGGCGATGCCGAACTCGCCGCTGAGCGCCTGCGGCTCCTCGACGTCCTGGACGGGGCGCGACGGCAGCATCTCGGGTGGCGGCGTAGCCTCCTTCATGGTGCCGGCGCGCTGCATGACCTTGTGGGCCACGGTCTTTACCGGCAGGCGGCCGGAGCCCAGAGCCACGAAGAGGTCGTCGGGCTTGCTGTAGCCGACGTCCTTGCAGATCTGGGCGAACACCTTGGAGCTCAGGATCTTCTGCGCCGGCAAGCCCTCGCGGCGCAGCGCCTCCTGCAGGAGGTCGCGGCCGGAGTGCTCGCTGTCTTCGCGCTGCTCGCGACGGAAGTGCTGGCGGATCTTCTGCCGCGCACGCGGTGAGTTGACGATGTCGAGCCAGTCCCGCGACGGCCCATGGCTCGACTTGCTGGTGATGACCTCGACGATGTCGCCGCTTACGAGCTTGGTGTGCAGCGGCACGATGCGGCCGTTGACCTTGGCGCCGACGGTGTGGTTGCCCACGTCCGTGTGCACGGCGAAGGCGAAGTCGATCGGCGTACTGCCGGCGGCCAGGCTCTTGACGTCACCCTTGGGGGTGAAGACGAACACCTCGTCCTCGAAGAGGTCGATCCGGAGGGTGTCCATGAACTCCCGCGGGTCACCCGTCTCGGACTGCCACTCCATCATCTGGTGCAGCCAGCCGAGCTTGTCCTGGTCGCGGTCGCCGCGCTCCTTGTAGAGCCAGTGGGCGGCGACCCCGTACTCGGCGGTCTGGTGCATGTCGAAGGTGCGGATCTGGATCTCGAGCGGCTTGCCGCCGGGCCCGATCACCGTGGTGTGCAGCGACTGGTACAGGTTGAACTTGGGCATCGCGATGTAGTCCTTGAAGCGGCCGGGGATCGGCTTCCAGACCGAGTGGATGATGCCCACCGCTCCGTAGCAGTCCTTGATGGAGTCGACCAGCACGCGTAGCCCGGTGAGGTCGAAGATCTCGTTGAACTCCTTGCCGCCGCGGCTCATCTTCATGTAGATGGAGTAGAAGTGCTTGGCGCGGCCGGTGATGTCGGCCTCGATGCCGGCCTTCTCGAGCTCACCGGACAGGAACCCCGCGGCCTCGTCCACGTAGTCCTCGCGGTCGGCGCGGCGCTGCGCCACCCACTTCTGGATCTCCTGGTACTTGCGCGGGTGCAGCGACGCGAACGAGAGGTCCTCGAGCTGCCACTTGAGGTTGTGGATGCCGAGGCGATGCGCCAGCGGCGCGTAGACGTCGAGCGTCTCCTTGGCCTTCTGGATCTGCTTCTGCTTGCTGAGGTAGCAGAGCGTATGCATGTTGTGCAGGCGGTCGCAGAGCTTGATCAGGATGACCCGGATGTCGGTGGCCATCGCGATGATCATCTTGCGGTAGTTCTCGGCCTGCTCCTCCTCCTGGGAGGTGAAGTGCATCTTGGTCAGCTTGGTGACGCCGTCGACCAGCATGGCGATCTCGTCGCCGAACTGCTCCTGGATCCAGCTGAGCGGGGTGCCGGTGTCCTCGACCACGTCATGGAGCAGTGCGGCGGCGATGGTGACCGAGTCGAGCTTGAGCTCGGCGGCGTTGAGCGCCGTGCCCACCGGGTGATGGATGTAGGCCTCGCCGCTCTTACGGCTCTGCTGGCCGTGCAGGAAGGCAGCGGCCACGAAGGCGCGCGTGATGAGCTCGCGGTCCGGGTCGGGGTTGTACCGCTCGACGGCCGCGAAGAGGTCGTCGAGCAGCGGCCCGTACTCGTCGGGGACCTGGGTCAGAGCTGCGCTGTCAGGCAGGTCTGCAGGAAGTCTGGTGTCTGATACCTGTTGTGCCATCGTCTGTGCGCGTCCGTCCTGGTGACGTCGACCTTCTGTTGCGGTCGCTCGAGATGATAGCCGTCGTCGCCCTCGGCGACGAGCAGCCCGGCTTCTTGCAGTGCCGCGAACGCCGCGGTCAGAGCTGAGACCGGAGCGAGGACGGCTCCCTGCTCAAGGAGTTCCTGCTCGAGCCCGTCGTCAAACCGGCCCTGTGCCGCTGAGAGGGCCTTCCACACGCGGCGCATGGTCGCGTCGAGGTCCAGCCGGCTCTCGCGCAGGCGTGCGGTGAACTCGGCCTCGGCGGGGCCCCACAGGGCGTGCAGCCAAGCGTCGGGGGCCGCCGCGGCGAGGGCGGCCCACAGAGATGTGGTGTAGGGCGGGTCGAGCAGCACCACGTGGGTGAACGTGCGCGAGAACTCGGTGTCGGCGAGCGCGACCTCCGGCGTGGCCATGACGACGCCGGCGGCCGAGAGCCCGGACGCACGCTCCGCGCAGGCGGGCTGGACGTAGGCGCCGGCGACACCGAGCCCCGGCGTGAGCACGTCCCGGCTGAGCAGCGGCCGGCGACGGGCCACGTCGGCGGCGAGCACGAGGGTCCGCTCGCCGCCGGCGAGCAGTCCCTGGAGTTGGGAGAGCGGCGCGCGGCCGCGCCGGTCGACGAGCCGGCCGTCCGCGCGCGCGGCGTGCAGGGCAGCCGCGGCGGCCGCGTCTCCGGCGGCCGCGACCTCCGCAGTCTCCTCAGCGCCCGCCCTGCCGTGGCTCTGCAGCAGCTCGCGCCACAGACGCCGGCCGCACAGGCGCTCGCGGCACGAGAGGTCGCAGGCCGTCGTGCAGAGGTCGGACTC
Source organism: uncultured Thermoleophilia bacterium (assembly GCA_963775255.1). Taxonomy (GTDB): domain Bacteria; phylum Actinomycetota; class Thermoleophilia; order UBA2241; family UBA2241; genus CAIXSE01. Next base: position 25,276 of record CAVZIA010000019.1, read on the forward strand.
CGGCGGCTCCAGCCGGTGCAGGCTGCGCACCTGCACCTGGGCGCTGACCGCTCCGTTGTAGTCGTTCTTGGAGAGCGCCAGCGCGACGTCGTGCCGTCCGGGCTCGAGCAGCTCGCCGAGGTCGTCGAAGTTGAAGTGGATGGCCTGGCACGACGACGCCTCGCAGCGCACGCGGTACTGCGCGTGCCGCTTGTCGCGAGTGAGCCGGGGCCGCACGACCTCGGCGGCGTGCAGCAACAGCGTGACCTGGCGGTTGCCGAACCCGTGCGGCGCCAGCAGTTCGAGCTCGTCGGCGAGGCCGAGCGTGAGCTCGCCGCCGCCGACGATGGCGTCCACGTGCCGCACGCGCTGGAGGTCGTCGGGACTGAGGGCTGCGGCAGCCTCGGCGACGAACGCTTCCCGGAACGCCGGGATGGCGTCGCACCTGAGACGCAGACCGCACGCCGCGCGGTGACCTCCGAAGGTGAGCAGGTGCGCGGACGAGCGTTCGACGGCCCCGAGCAGGTCGAACGCCGGGATGCTTCGGCCGGACCCCTTGGCGACGTCGTGGCCCTCGCTGAGGAGGATAGCCGGCCGGTGGAACCGCTCGGCGATCCGCGACGCCACGATGCCGACGACGCCCTCGTGCCAGTCGGGCGCCGACAGCACGAGCGCAGGCGGCGGCGGGTCGGGCACCATGGCCACCGCCGCCTCGAGCATGGCCGCCTCGATGGTCTGCCGCTCGCGGTTGAGCTCGTTGAGCCGCAGCGCGAGCGGCAGCGCCGACTCGCGGTCGGGCGCACCGAGCAACTCCAGGGCGATCGATGCGTCTTCGAGCCGTCCCGCGGCATTGAGACGCGGGCCAAGCCGGAACCCGACGGCGCCGGCGTCGACGGTGCTCTTGCCGCCGGCCACCTCGAGGAGCGCCGCCAGCCCCGGCCGCGGCGCGCTGCGCAGCCGGCCGAGCCCGATGGCGGTGAGCGCGCGGTTCTCGCCCGTGAGCGGCACGACATCGGCGATGGTGCCGACGGCGACGAGGTCGGAGTACGGACGCAGGGCGAGTGGAAGGTCGACCAGCTCGGCGCCGCGGTCCTCCAGCAAGGCGTGCGCCAGCTTGAAGGCCACCCCTACTCCGGCGAGGTGCTCGCAAGGGTAGCCCCCCAGCTTGGGCGACACGACCACGCACGCCGGCAGGTCGCCCTCCAGCTCGTGGTGGTCGGTGACGATCACGTCCATGCCGAGCCCCTGCGCCTGCGCCACCTCCTCGCGCGCGTTGATGCCACAGTCGACGGTGACGAGGAGCTTGACGCCGGCCTCCGCCAGCTCGGCCACAGCCGCGGCGGAGACGCCGTAGCCCTCGCTGAACCGGTTGGGCAGACGCCAGCGGACGTCGGCCCCGAGGTCGCGCAGCACGCTGACCAGAAGGAACGTGGCGGTGATGCCGTCGGCGTCGTAGTCGCCGTGAACGGCGATGGGCTCCGAGCGCTTGAGCGCCTGGTCGACGCGCGCCCGAGCCTCGGTCATCCCGGCCATGAGGAACGGATCGTGGACGCGGAACTCCGGGTGAAGGAAGGCGCGCGCCGCAGCGGGGTCGCCGAGACCGCGGCGCACGAGCACCTGGGCGAGCACGTCGCTCACCCCGAGCTCGGCAACCAGCCGACTGACGTCTGAGTACGGCGCCGGCGAGATCCGCCAGAGGCCTGGGTCGATCACGAGTACATCACGCCGTCAGTGTAGGCGGAGGTGACGACGGATGACGCCGGGAGCTCAGGAGCCCGCCGGACCTTGTTTGTCGTCCGCCGCCTGCGCGTCGCCCTGCTCCTCGCCGGCGGCCGCTTCGTCGGCGCCGGTCCCCGGCGCCGCGCCGGGAGCCATGGTGACGGCGGTCTGCTCGTCGGCCGACTCTTCGGCCACGGCGGCCGGGTGCTCGGCAGGCCCGGCCTCGGCTCCGGTCCGGTCTGCGCCCTCGGGCGCCGCGACCGCGGTCTCCGCGGCGTCATCGGGCGCCGCGACTGCGGTCTCGGCTTCGTCCGCCGTCGCGGTGGCAGCCACGGGCTCGGCTACGACCGTGACGGCCTCGCGCTCGTCCACTATCGTCGGCTCGGCCGGGACCGCCGCCTTCACTTCGGCGACGCGTGCCTCCGCGGCCTTGGCCGCCGAGCGCGCCTCGGCCGCCTGGGCCTCGCTCTGCCGCAGACGCTCGTAGGTCGACTGCAGCTCCGCCTCGAGCTTGCGCCGTGCGCCGGCCGCCCCCGAGAGCGCGAACCACGACGCGGCGAGCCCGGCGACGAAGATGATGGCGGCGATGATGCCCGACACCCAGAACAGCGACACGCTGGACGCAGTGCCGGCGACGTAGTCGATGTCGAACACGACACCGTTGTTGAACGCCCCGGCGACGAGGATGATGCCGGCGACGACGGCGAGCAAGATGAGGGCGTTCCGCACGGGGACCTCCGTAGTCTCTGTCGCGCGGAGTATAGCAACCGCGCCGGTCCGGCGGCAGCGCCGCCGCGTCAGGGCCGGGTGACCGTCGCCTTCTCGCGCGCTTGATCGATCCAGCCTTCGAGCGCCTGAGACCGGCGCTCCCGGGTGAGCTCCCTGACGATCTGGCCCTTGACCTGGCTGAACGCGAGCGTCCCTGCAGGCTGGATATGCGTGGCCTTGAGCACGTACCAGCCGCCGGGGCCCTGGACCGGGTCGGTGGGCGCACCCTCCTTTGCCGCCTCTACCGCCTTGCGGAGCGGCGCAGGAAGCGACGCCAGTGTCACGGTACCCATGTCGCCGCCCTGGGCCTTGGCCTCCGGGTCGGTGGTGAACTGCCGCGCGACCTCTTCGAAAGGTCGACCGGAGCGCAGACGGCCGAGCGCGCTCTCGGCGACGCGCTCGGCGGCGACCTGGATGCTCCAGAGGCGCGCCGAGGCCACCTGATGGAACGAAGCGCGGTGCTTGTCGTAGTACGCCCGCGCCTCAGCGGAGGTCGCAGCCAGCGAGCTGTACTTGGCGTTTTGCACAGCCTCGCGCAGGACGCCGTCGCGCAGGTCGCTGCGCAGCTGCGCGTCGGTCATGGGCACGTTCTTGAGGGCGGCGACCAAGGCCTGTTCCCCGCCGAGCTGGCCGGCCATGACACTCCGCCGGGCCTCGACTTCGTCCGGGTCGGCGGCCACACCCAGGCGTTCCGCCTCCCGGCGGACGAGCTCACGGCGCACGACCTCGCGCTCGGCGCGCGCCTCGGTATCGCTCGAGCCGCCGAGCCGGAACTCGGCGCGCACCGCATCGACGGCGCTCCGGCGCACGGGCTGTCCGTTGACGTGCAGGACGACGGGGTCGGCGCTCGCCGCCGGCGACGCCGGCGCACTCGCCCCGTCCGGGCTGCCGCAGCCGGCGAGCACGGCGGCGGCCGCGGCGCACAGCGCGATACAGCTGATGAGGATGATGCGAGAACGACTCATGATGACGCCAAAGGGACGCGCGCGACGGAGGGTGCGTTCAGGACCTGGGTTCCGGCAGAGCGTCGGACCAGGGCTCCTTACCGACCTGTCGCTGGCCGCCGGGGAAACGGGCCGGGAAGTAGCACGCCACCTCGTGGCGCGGGCCGGCGTCGTCACTGGATGCCAGCCGCGGCATGGCGGTCGTACAGACCTCCTGGGCCCTCGGGCAGCGCGGGTGGAACACGCAGCCGCTCGGCGGGTTGGCAGGGCTGGGCACATCGCCTTCAAGCACGATGCGACGGCGCGAACGCTCCGTGTGCGGGTCCGGGATGGGCACCGCGGAGAGCAGCGCCTCGGTGTAGGGGTGCTGCGGCATGTCGTAGAGCACCGCGCTGTCGCTGATCTCCACGATCTTGCCGAGGTACATGACGGCGACGCGGTCGGAGATGTGTTTGACCACGGAGAGGTCGTGCGAGACGAACAGATACGTGAGCTCGAACTCGTCCTGCAGGTCCTCGAGCAGGTTGAGCACCTGCGCGCGGATGGATACGTCGAGGGCGCTCACGGGCTCGTCGAGCACGATGAGCTTGGGGTTGAGCGCCAGCGCGCGCGCGATGCCGATGCGCTGGCGCTGCCCGCCCGAGAACTCGTGCGGGTAGCGCTCGGCGTGCTCCGAGTTGAGACCGACGGTCTCCATGAGCTCCGCGACGCGCTTTTTGCGCTCGGCCTCGGTGCCGACGCCGTGGATCTTGAGCCCCTCGCCGACGATGTCGCGGATGCGCATGCGCGGGTTGAGCGAGGCGTAGGGGTCCTGGAAGACGATCTGCATGTCCTTGCGCAGCGTGTTCATCTGGTTGCGCGAAGCCTTCATGACGTCGATGCCCTCGAAGGTCACCTCGCCACCGGTGGCCTCCGTGAGACGCAGAATGGTGCGGCCGACGGTGGACTTGCCGCCGCCGCTCTCACCCACCAGGCCCATCGTCTCGCCCTTCTCCACGGCGAAGGTGACGCCGTCGACGGCGTAGACATGACCGGTGGTGCGCTTGAAGACGCCGGTGCGGATGGGGAAGTGCTTCTTGAGATCGCGGATCTCGAGCAGGCTCATGACGCCTCGTTTTCCGTCGTACACCAGCGGGCCGCTGCAGGTAGACCGCTCATGCCGCAGGCTCCTTGAAGATCGGGAGGTCCGCGCGGATCGCGAGGCGCTCCTCGACGGGGATCCAGCAGTTGACGCCGTGCTGCGGGCCGACGTCCTCGTGCGCAGGCCAGTTGTCACGGCACTGCGCGCGCCGGTACGGACACCGCGCCGTGAACGGGCAGCCCGGCGGCAGCGTGATGAGGTTCGGCGGCTGGCCCTTGATGGGGGTGAGCCGGGTCTTCTCCGACTCGTCGAGCCGCGGCAGCGACGCGAGCAGGCCCCACGTGTACGGGTGATGGGCGTTGTAGAAGATCTCGTCCACCGGGCCGTACTCGACGGTGCGGCCCCCGTACATGACCATCACCTTGTCGGAGATCTCGGCGATCACGCCGAGGTCGTGCGTGATGAGGATGACACCGGAGTCGAACTGCGCCTGCATTTCGCGAACGACGTCGATGATCTGAGCCTGGATGGTGACGTCGAGGGCCGTCGTGGGTTCGTCGGCGATCAGGACGTCGGGGTTGCAACTGATGGCCATGGCGATCATGGCGCGCTGGCGCATGCCGCCAGAGAACTCGAACGGGTACTGATTGACCCGCTTGTCGGCGTCGGGGATACCCACGCGGGCCAGCAGGTCGACTGCCAACTGCCAAGCCTCGGCCTTGCCCTTGTGCTGGTGCAGCATGACCGCCTCGGCGATCTGCTTGCCGACCTTCATGACCGGGTTCAGGCTCGTCATGGGGTCCTGGAAGATCATCGCGATGTCGTTGCCGCGGACCTGGCGCATCTCGGTGTCGCTGATGGTGCGCAGGTCCTTGTCTCCGAGCATCAGCGAACCGTCGACGACCTTGCCCGGTGGATCCGGTATGAGGCGCATGAGCGACATGGCGGCCACGGTCTTGCCGGAGCCGGACTCGCCCACGATGCCGATGGTCTCGTTGCGGTCCAGCGTGAAGCTCACGCCGTTGACGGCCTTCACCACGCCGGCGTGCGTGAAGAAGTGTGTCGAGAGACCCTGGATGGTGAGAAGACGGTCGGCCATGCCTATTCCTTGAGCTTGGGGTCGGTGGCATCACGCAGGCCGTTGCCGAACGAGATGAAGCCGAAGACGGTGGTCACGAGCGCGAGGCTGGGAAACAGAAGCCACCACCAGTTGCCGCCGGCCAGGTAGTTGACAGACTCCGAGATCATGAGGCCCCAGGAGGAGTTCGGCGGCTGGACGCCGATGCCGAGATAGCTCAGGGCGGCTTCGGTGGCGATTGCGCCACCGATGGCCATTGCGACGGCGACGTACACGGGCGCCATGCTGTTGGGCAGCACGTGGCGGAAGATGATGCGCAAGTCGGTCGCGCCCTGGGCGCGCGCGGCCTCGACGTACTCCATGGACTTCACACTCAGGATCTGACCGCGCACGACACGCGCGAACGTGGCCCAGCCGAGCACGCCGATAGCTATGAAGACGTTCTGGAACCCCTGTCCCAGCACGCTCATGATGAGCAGCACGAACAAGATGTACGGGAACGCGAAGAAGATGTCGGCGGCGCGCATGATGACGGAGTCGACCGCGCCGCCATAGTAGCCCGAGACCGGGCCAAGCAGGAGGCCGATGGTGAGCGCAATGGCCACGGCGATGATGCCGACGAGCATGGCCACGCGGGTGGCGACCAGCGTGCGCGAGAACACGTCGCGCCCCAGGTAGTCCGTGCCGAACGGGTGCGACCACGACGGCGGCGAGCCGAGACCCTGGGGGGAGAGAGCGTAGTTGACCTCGTTCGGATCGTAGGGCGCCAGGTAGCCGGCCGGCGGCTGGTTGCCATGCTGCCTGGCCTGCTCGGTGGCCTGCGTGACCTCCTGGCTGGCGCGCACGTGCCAGTGCATCTGGTAGAAGACCGTCTCGGTCGTACCGATGATGATGAAGACGATGATGATGCCGAGCCCGACCAGCGCCAGCTTGTTGCGCTTGAGGCGCCGCCACGTGTCGGCCCACAGGCCGAGCGGCTTGGTCTCTTCCTCGAACAGCTCCTCGGCGGCCTCGTCCGTACGGCGCGCGTCGACACCCTCAGGGCTGGTGGTCCACGCCTGCCCGTAGACGTCGCGGTCCTCCGTCGGCCGTTCGTCCCAGTCTGGCATCAGTCCGCCTCTCCCGGGATCTGGCGGCCGGCGAGTCGCTCAACAGCGCGTCCGTGCATCAGTCCTCCAGACGGACGCGCGGGTCGACCCAGGCGTAGCCGAGATCCACCAGCAGGTTGGCAAAGACGAAGAAGAAGGTCGCGAAGAGCACGCCGCCGGCGATGACGGCCGTGTCGCGCTGGGTGATGGCGTGGTAGATCATCAGGCCGATCCCAGGGCGGTTGAACACCGTCTCTGTGATGATGGCGCCGCCGATGAGCGCGCCGAGGTCGATACCGGCGATGGTCATCACGGGGATGACCGCGTTCTTGAAGCCGTGACCCCAGATGACCTTACGCTCGCTGAGGCCCTTGGCGCGCGCCGTGCGGATGAAGTCGGAGCGCGAGACCTCGAGCATGGATGCCCGCTGCATGTAGGAGATGTACGCCACCTCGATGAGCCCCAGGGTGAGCGCCGGCAGGATGAGCGTCTGGAGGCTCGCCCAGCTGGACGGGATGATGCCGAGCACAGTGGGTCCGAAGCCCCCGATCGGTAACCAGTTGAGCTTGAGACCGAAGATGTACATGGCGAAGTAGCCCAGCACGAACACCGGGATGCCCCAGATGATCAACGCGAGCGTGGTGAGCGTGGTGTCCCAGAACGAGTACTGCCGCAGCGCCGAGTAGACGCCAAGAGGGATGCCGAGGAGCTCGATGAGCACGGCGGCGACGGCAAGCTGGATGGTGACCGGCGCCGCTTCCTTGATCATGTCGGCCACCGGGCGGCCCGTGTAGAGAGACTCGCCGAGGTCGCCCCTGAGGAGCGCCTGCACGTACTTGACGTACTGCACGTAGAACGGCCGGTCGAGGCCGCGCTCATGGCGGATGAAGGCGATCTTCTCGGGAGTGGCGTTCTTGCCGGCGAGCGCGACGGCGGGGTCGCCTGGCACCAGTTTGAGCATCCCGAACGTGATGAGCGTGACCCCGAAGAGCACGATGACGAGCTGGAGCAGCCGGCGGATGATGTACGCGATCACGAGCGCGTTCTCACGGAGACGAAAAACCTCTGGCGCCAGCCAGAGGCGCCCGACGACTTCAGGATACGAGACGGTCCGCGGCCGAGGCCGCGGACCGTCTCGCTTGTATCACTGCGTGGAGTTTACTCAGGCGCTCCAAACGGGGCAACCTGTCGCGGGCCTACTTGACCCACACCTGCCACATGTTGACCAGACCGAACGAGTTGTAGCTGAAGCCACCGATGCGGTTGTTGGTCGCACGTGCGTCACGGTACGTGTAGACGGGGACGCACGGGGCATCCGTGAGGATGACCTTCTGCGCCTCGTTGTAGAGGTTGAAGCGCTGGGTCTCGTCGATGGTGCTGCGAGCCTGCTTGAACAGCTTGTCCACCTGCGGGTTGCTGTACCAGCTGTAGGAGCCGTACTTGCCGCCCTCGGTCGTGAACAGATAGATGAAGTTGTCGATCGACGGGTAGTCGGCGATCCAGCCCATGCGCAGAAGCGCGGGGGCCTTGTTCTGGCCGGCCTGCGTCCAGTAGCTGTTGGTCTCGATGCCGTTCAGCTTGAAGCTGAGCGACGGCATGGCCTTGGTCCAGCCGGCGACGAGGGCCTCGGCGATCTTGTCGTGACCGGCGCCCGAGTTGAACCAGTACGGGATGTTCTGCGGCAGCGTGCCGGTGAACTTGTCGAGCTCGGCCTGTGCCTGGTCGGGAGCGTACGGATACGGGTTCAGACCGGGCTTGTAGCCGGGGATGGTGACCGGGACGATCTCGTCAGACGGGATGGAGATGCCCTCGTTCACGATGTTCGAGACGGCCTCGCGGTCGGCGGCCATGTTGAGAGCGGCGCGGATCGGGAGGTTGGCGGACCCGCCGAGCGTGGGCTTGTTGTACGACACACTGATGAAGTACACGGCCGTGCTCGGGTAGGCCTTCACCGTCCAGGTGCCGTCCTTGGTGCTCGGGTTGTTCTGCGCGGCCCTGAAGTTGCCGGACGGGATGGTGGAGTAGTCGATGGTGCCCTTCTGGAACGCCAGCCACTCGGTGTTGACGTCGGTGTAGATCGGCATGTTGATCGTCGCGACGTACCCGGCGGTGGCCGAGTTCGGCGAAGCGCCGTCCTTGTTCCAGTAGTCGGGGTTCTGGACCAGCGTGATCCCCTGGTTATGCTTCCACTGCTGGAGCATGTACGGACCCGTGCCGCCCTGAGGATCGTTGAAGTACGCCTTGCGACCGACCTTCTTCGCGTAGTCCACCGGGAACACATGCGTGATCGGGTGGACCAGCGTCGACGGGAAGTCGGCGAACGGGTACTGCAGCGTGACCTGGAGCGTGTACTTGTCGATGGCCTTGACGCCGCTCAGCGTCGGACCGGAGGCATAGCCGGTGTTCGGGTCCATGCCCTTGATCGGAGCGATGATGTATGTGGTCGCCGACTTGTTGGCGGCCTGCGCGTTGTAGCTCCACGAGTCGACGAAGTCCTGTGCGGTGACCTCACGGTTGACCGGCGGGCCGAACATGACGCCCTGACGGATCGTGAAGGTGAACACGGTGGCGTCGGAGTTAACCTCGGTCTTCTCGGCGAGATCGGGGACGGCCTTGGTGGTGCCGTCCGGCTGCAACTGGAGCACGTAGAGGCCCTGGAACATCTGGTGCTCCACCTCGGCGCCCTCGGACTCCTGCGTGTTGAGCGGCTCGATGCTGATCGGCTCGGCGCCGATCGCGAAGTTGTAGGTGCCGCCGGCCTTGGGCGTGCCTCCTGAGCTTGGGCTGCTGGAGGACGTACTGCTGCTGCCGCACGCGCCCAGCAGGAGCGCGGCGACGATGAGGACGGCGGCCAGGATCAACAGGCCGCTCCACCTCCTCATAGGCTTCTTCACTGTGACCTCCTTGATGGCTGACACTCCGGACTCCCCCCGGAGTCCTCTTAGTGACCGCCTCGCCCCGCGGGGGAGCGGCCGGAAGGACGTGCGAAGCGCCGCCCCCCTTCTTGCTAGGCACTGTGCAGTTCCCAGCGCCGACTTGTCAACTTTACTCCACTATGCAAAGTGGAGCAGCCGCATGCGTCACTCCAGCCACATGGAGCTCATGTCCGAGAGCCCCATCGGGTCGATCTGGAAGCCGTGCAGGCGGGGGCCGACGACGCGGAAGTACCGGTAGAAGTACAGCGGCACGGCCGGCATGTCGGTGAGGATGAGCTTCTCCGCCTGCGCGTAGAGGTTCTGACGCTGCTGGCCGTCCATGGTCGCGCGGGCCTTCTGGAGCAGATCGTCGACGCCCTTGGAGGAGTAGAAGGTGTAGCTGCCCGTCCGCGACTGGTCCGACTGGAACAGCGGATACAGGAACGCGTCCATGGCCGGGTAGTCGGCGATCCAGGCGACGCGGAACAGCTGGCTGCCGCTTCCGTCATTGCCGCGAGACAGCTTATCGAGGTAGGTGCCCCACTCGTAGCCGCTGGGGGCGACGGTGAGACCGGCCTGCTTCCACCCGGAGGTGAGGGCCTCTCCGATGCGCCGGTTGTCGTCGTTGTCGTCGTACCAGTACTTGAGCGCGGGCACGGAGCCCAACGTCTGCACCGCCGTCGCGGCGTCGGCCGCGCTGTAGGGGTACGGGTCCTGGGAGTCCTTGTGGCCGGGGATGCCGGCGGGCACGTACCCGCCGGCCGGCGCGGCCGCAGCCGAGCCCACGACGTCGACCGCGGCCTGGGCGTCGGTCGACTGCGCCAGCGCCTTGCGCAGGTCCAGATCGCCGCCCAGCGCGGAGTCGGTCATGTTGACGCCGACGAAGTAGATCGCCGCGGCCGGCCACGAGCCGGCGGTCCACGTCCCCGACGTGACCTCCTGGCTCGCCTGCGCCGCGGCCACCTCCGCGCCCGGGACCTGCGTGCAGTCGAGGCCGCCGTCCTGGAAGTCGGCCCACATCTGATCGACGTCGTCGTAGATGGGCAGGTCGATGGTGTCCACGTAGCCGGCGTGCTCCTTGTCCCAGTACGTGGGGTTCTTCGCCAGTGTGATCTGCCTGCCGCGCTTCCACAGCCTGACCATGTAGGGCCCGGTGCCCACGGGCTTTCTCGCGAAGGCCTTCTGCCCCACCTGGTCGATGTAGTCGACCGGGGTGACCGCGGCCACCGGATGCCCCAGTGTGGCCGGAAAGTCGGCGAACGGGTAGCGCAAAGTGACCTGGAGCGTGGAGTCGTCGAGCGCCTTCACGCCGGTGAGACCCTGCCCGGGGTCGGTCTGGTAGCCCCGGTCGTCGCAACCCTCGATGGGCGCAAGGATGTAGGCGACGTAGGACTGGTTGTCCGGGTCGGTGACGCGCGTCCACGAGTCGACGAAGTCCTGCGCGGTGACCGGGCGGTTCACAGGCGCCTGGAACGTGACCCCTTGGCGCAGGTGGAAGATCCAGGTCTGCGCGTCCGTGGACTCCCACGACTCGGCGATGCCCGGCTTGGTGACGAGCACGCCGTTGTCGAGCACCCAGCGCGTGAGCCCCTCGAACACCTGGTGGGCGACCTGGAGGCCCGAGGAGTCCTGCGCGTCCAGGGGCTCGATGGACTGCGGCTCACCCGGCAGCGGGTAGTGCAGCGTGCCCCCCGGCTTGGGAGTGCTCTTGTCGGCGGGCGGGGTCGAGTCGCCGCCGGAAGAGCTGCAAGCGGCGAGGGACGCCGCCCCTGCCAAGAGGAGGGCGGCCGTCAGGAAGATGAAGACGAACCGCGAGACGCTGCGCCCGGGTCGCGTCAGCCCAGCCTCCAGATGAGGACGAAGGTGTTCAGGAAGAACAGCACGCACACGATGATCGTGTAGCGCGTGAGATTCTTCTCCATGACGCTGGCGGACGACGCGAACGAGAAGCCGGTGACGCTGGCCATGCCGGCGTCCTTGCCGGAGTGCAGCAGCACGAGGACGACTACGACGACCGCGAGCACAAGCTGGATGGTTACGAGGATGGCGTTGAGCAAGACGTACTCCCCCTGAAGGCGGACGTGGACGCGAGCGAGCATATCATTCTTGCACCTTCCCGGGCCTCCGCCAAACGTGTCTGCGTGAGCGACGGTCCGGAGCTGCTCCGGTGAGAACGCCCCAACGCGGCGACGGATCAGGCGAGCGGCTCGAGGAGCGCCGCACCGGTCATCTCGGGAGGCTGCTCCACGCCCAGCAGCTCGAGCACGGTCGGCGCGAGGTCGCAGAGACTGCCGCCCTCGCGCACACGCATGCCGGAGAGCGTGGCCACGAAGGGCACGAGGTTGGTGCTGTGCGCCGTGTTGGGGCTGCCGTCCGGCTCCAGCATGTGGTCCGAGTTGCCGTGATCGGCGGTGATGAGACAGACGCCGCCCTTGGCAAGGACCGCCTGGACGACCCTCCCGAGACACGCGTCGACGGTCTCGATCGCCTTCACGGCGGCGGGGATCACCCCGGTGTGCCCCACCATGTCGGCGTTGGCGTAGTTGACGACGACGAAGTCGAAGCGGTCCTGCCCGACGCGCTCGACGAGCTCGTCGGTGACGCCGACCGCGCTCATCTCCGGTTTGTGATCGTAGGTCGGCACGTCGCGCGGGCTGGGGACGAGCACGCGCTCCTCTCCCTCGACCTCCTTCTCCACGCCGCCGTTGAAGAAGAACGTGACGTGCGCGTACTTCTCCGTCTCGGCGATGTGCAGCTGCTTGAGGCCGTGCTCGGCAAGGACGTCGGCGAGGACGTGCTTTGGGTGGTCCGGCGGGAACGCCACCGGCAGGGGGAACTCCTTCTTGTACTGCGTCATGGTGACGAAGTCGACGGCCGGCGGGTGGCCCCCGCGGTCGAAGCCGCTGAAGTCGCGCTCCGTGAAAGCGCGCGTCAGCTCACGCGCCCTGTCCGGGCGGAAGTTGAAGAAGATGCACACGTCGCCGTCCCGCACGCGTGAGTCGAACTCGGGGGCGACGATGGTGGGCCGCACGAACTCGTCGGTCTCTCCGCGCGCGTATGCGGCGTCGACGGCCGCCGGGGCGGTGACTGCGAAGAAACCCTCCGCCTCGGTAAGCGCGTCGTAGGCGAGCTTGACCCTGTCCCAGCGGGTGTCGCGATCCATGGCGTAGTAGCGGCCGATCACGACGCCGAAGCGGCCGACACCGTAGCTGTCCATGGCCGCCTGGACGGTGGCCAGGTACCCCTTTGCGCTCCGCGGCGGCGTGTCGCGACCGTCGAGGAACGGGTGGACGACCACGTCCGTGACCTTCTCGCGCGCCGCCAGCTCGAGGCAGGCGGCGAGATGACCCATGTCGCTGTGTACGCCGCCTGCGGACACCAGCCCCATGAGGTGGAGCTTGCTCCGCCGCCCGGCGGCCTTGTCGCAGGCCTGCTTGAGCACCTTGTTCTCGAAGAAGCTGCCGTCCTCGATGGCGAGGTTGATACGCGTGAGGTCTTGGTAGACCACGCGACCGGCGCCGATGTTGAGGTGGCCGACCTCGGAGTTGCCCATCTGGCCCGGCGGCAGTCCCACGGCCGGGCCGGACGCCGCGAGCACGCCGTGCGGGTACTCGGCGAGAAGCCGGTCGTAGACCGGCGTCGCCGCCAGGCTCACGGCATTGTCCGCTCCCGGCGGGGCGACGCCCCAGCCGTCCATGACGATGAGGACGACCGGGCGGTACGCCGCCCCACCGGCGCCGGGATGGGTCACGCGGGCTCCACGAAGTTCACGATGCGGCTGAAACCCTGCGGATCGAGGCTGGCTCCGCCGACGAGCACGCCGTCGATGTCCGGCTGTGCCATGAGCACGTCGATGTTGTCGGGCTTGACGCTGCCGCCGTACAGGATGCGCACGCCGTCGGCCGCGTCGCCGAAGCGCTCGCGGATGCGGGCGCGGCAGAACGCGACCGTCTCCTGCGCCTGCTCGGGCGTGGCCGTGACGCCGGTGCCGATGGCCCAGATGGGCTCGTAGGCCACGGCGACGCCGGCGAGCTCGGCGACGCCGACCTCGGCGAGGCCGGCATCCAGCTGGCCGCCCACCTTGCTCTCGGTCTTGCCACCCTCGCGCTCCTCCAGGGTCTCGCCGCAGCAGAGGATGGGCCGAAGCCCGGCGTCGAGCGCCGCGCGGACCTTCCTGGCCAGGTCGGCGTCGTTCTCGTTGTAGTACTGCCGGCGCTCGGAGTGGCCGAGGATCACGTAGGGGACACCGAGCTCCGCAAGCACGCCGGGAGCCGTCTCGCCGGTGAAGGCGCCCTCGGCCGCGTAGTGCATGGTCTGGGCGCCGAGCTTGATATGCGTGTCGACGACGCACGAGAGCGCGGCGTGAAGATCCAGGTCCGGCGGGCAGATGAGCACGTCGCGGTCCTCGACGCCGGCGACCAGGGGCCGGAACGCCGTGAAGAAGTCCTTGGTCTGCGACGGCGTCTTGTACATCTTCCAGTTGCCCGCCATGAGCGGGCGGCGGCCCGCCGGCTTCGCGGCGTCGTTCTTGTCCATCAGCGCCTCCACGCCGGGCAGCGCCCGGCCCTCCAGGAATTCCATGGACGCGCCGCCGCCCGTCGAGACGTGGGTGAGGCGACCCTCCAGTCCGAACCTGCGGACCGCCGACACCGTGTCGCCGCCACCGGCGACGGTGACCGCGGCGGCCGCGGCGATCGCCTCGCCGACGGCCTTGGTGCCGGCCGAGAACTCGGCGATCTCGAAATAGCCCATCGGGCCGTTCCAGTAGATGGTGCCGGCGCCGCGGAGCTGGTGCACGAACTCGGCCGTGGTCTGCGGGCCGATGTCGAGCGCCATCTCGTCCGCGGCGATTCCGTCGGCCGGGGCCACGCGCACCCGCGCGCCCGCGACCGCCTCCGTGGCCGCCACGACGTCCGTGGGGACCAGGAGTCGCCCGCGCGCGGTGCCGGCCTCGGACAGGATGTCGTGCGCCACGGCCGCCTCGTCGCCGGCGCCCTTGGACGCGCCGACTTCGTAGCCTTTGGCGGCGAGGAAGGCGTTGGCCATGGCGCCACCGATGAGTACGGTGTCGGCGACGGTGAGCATGTGGCGGATGACGCCGATCTTGTCCGAAACCTTGAGGCCGCCGAGGACGACGACGAACGGGCGCGCCGGGTCGCGCAGCAGGCGCCCGAGCACCTCGAGCTCCTTGGTCATGAGAAGGCCGGCGACCGAGGGCAGGTAGTGCGTGACGCCCTCGGTGGACGCGTGCGGCCGGTGCGCGGTGCCGAACGCGTCATTGACGTACACGTCGCCCAGACCGGCGAGCTGGCGCGAGAAGGCGTCGTCGTTGCCCGTCTCCTCCGCGTGGAAGCGAAGGTTCTCGAGCAGCAGGACGCCGCCCGGCTCGAGCGCGGCCGCGGCTCGCGCGGCCGCGGGACCGACGCAGTCGTCCGCGGTCGCCACCGGGCGGTCGAGCAGCTCCGAGAGTCGCGCCGCCACAGGGGCCATGCGCAGATCGTCGACGACCTGCCCCTTGGGGCGGCCGAGGTGGGACATGAGGACGACCGGGCAGCCCTGGTCGAGCAGGTACCTGATCGTCGGCAGGGCGGCGCGGATGCGCGTGTCGTCGACGACCCGCCCGCCCTCAAGCGGCACGTTGAAGTCGACGCGCACGAGCACGCGCTTGCCGGCCAGCGGGTAGTCGGTGAGCGAGCGCTTCATGTGGTCAGCCTCCCGGCGGGTCGGATGTCAGAGGACCCGCTGGACGAGGTCGACCAGGCGGCACGAGTAGCCCCACTCGTTGTCGTACCAGGAGATGACCTTGACCATCTTGCCCTTGGCCATGGTGAGCGCCGGGTCGAAGATCGACGAGTGGCTGTTGCCGACGATGTCGATGCTGACGATGGGGTCTTCCTGATACTGGAGGATGCCCTTCATCGGACCCTCGGCGGCGGCCTTCATCGCGGCGTTGACCTCGTCCGCCGTGACCTCGGTGCGCAGCTCGGCGACGAGGTCGGTGGCCGAGCCGTCCGGCGTCGGCACGCGCAGGGCGAAGCCGTCCAGGCGACCGTCGAGCTCGGGGATCACCAGCGACACGGCGCGCGCGGCGCCGGTGGTCGTCGGGATGATGCTGAGCGCGGCGGCGCGGGCGCGGCGCAGGTCCTTGTGCGGGAAGTCGAGGACCTTCTGGTCGTTGGTGTAGGCGTGGATGGTGGTCATGAAGCCCTTCTCGACCCCGAAGTTGTCGACCAGGACCTTGGCCATCGGCGCCAGGCAGTTGGTCGTGCAGCTCGCGTTCGAGATGACGTCGTGCGTGGCCTTGTCGTAGGTCTCGTCGTTGACGCCGATGACGATGGTCGCGTCCGGGCCCTTGGCCGGCGCGGAGATGATGACCTTCTGGGCGCCGGCCTCGAGGTGCGCCGCGGCCTTGGCGCGCTCGGTGAAGCGGCCGGTGGACTCGATGACGACATCCGCGCCGAGCTCGCGCCACGGCAGCTTGGCCGGGTCGGTCTCGGCGGTGACGCGGACACGCTTGCCGTCGATGACGAGCGCGTCCTCCTCTACGACCACGGTACCGGGATACACGCCGTGGACGGAGTCGTACTTGAACAGGTGTCCGAGTGTCTTGGAGTCGGTCAGGTCGTTGATGCCGACGAACTCGACGTCCGCTCCTTGCCGCTGCGCGGCGCGGATGACGAGGCGGCCGATCCGGCCGAAGCCGTTGATTCCAACGCGCACGGTCATTGCGTCCTCCCGATCGTTTTGACGGTAAAGCTTACCAGAGGAAGGTGTCCATTACAGAAGAGATTTGTTCACTTT
This sequence comes from uncultured Thermoleophilia bacterium, assembly GCA_963775255.1. Classification (GTDB taxonomy): domain Bacteria; phylum Actinomycetota; class Thermoleophilia; order UBA2241; family UBA2241; genus CAIXSE01. Next base: position 41,649 of record CAVZIA010000019.1, read on the forward strand.
TGCGCGACTCTCGTGAGTGCGTGACGCAGCTTCGGTGAGACGCCGCCCGGCTCCCGAGGCGGGCCGCCTCAGGTCCGCCCTCAGCGGATCGGACGAAGCTGCGGCTGCGCGGTCGTGGGGATGCGCCCGAGGAAGATGTTGCCCGTCCGGCCGTCGATGGACACCCAGTCGCCGACGGCGAGGTCCTGGCCGGCGAGACGGATCGTCCCCGTCCTCTCGGAGACCTCGAGGTCGACGCACTCCACCACCGCCGTCTTGCCCAGGCGCTTGGCGGTGACTGCGGCGTGCGAGGTGGTGCCGCCGCGAGCGGTGAGGATGCCGCTGACCCGAGTGATCATGGCGATGTCCTCAGGCACGGTGTCGGGGCGCAGGAGCACGATGTTGTCGTCCGGCGCCTCGGCGAGCAGACGGTCGAGCTGCTCGGCGTTGATGGCCACACGCCCGGAGTAGGCGCCGCCGGCAACCCCCATGCCGACGGCCACCGGCGGCCCGTAGTTGGGCGATGTGGTGTCGAAGTAGGCGGCGTCGCGCGTCTGCTCCTGCACGGCGGAGCGCTTCTGCAGGATGTAGAGGTCCGACGCCGCCGGAGACTCGAAGGTGAACTCGATCTCCTGGGGGTCGAACTCCCGCACGCCGACCAGGTCGCGAGCCACCTCGAGCAGCTTCGCGTAGATGTCCGGGAAGTCGCGCTCAAGCGAGTGCTCGGTGCCGCGGTACGTGAGGCTGCCGAGGCGCTGGGCCTCGCTGATGGGCCACGGGAACACCAGACCGCCGACGAGGTCCTCGCCCTGGCTGCGGACGGCGAAGTCGCCGAACAGGCGCACCTGGCGGCTGTACGGCTCGAGCGGGTTGTTGGTGAAGGTGACGCCCGAGCCGGACTCCCGGCTGAGGTTGCCGTACACCATGCGCTGGACGACGACCGCCGTCCCCCACTCCTCGGCCACTCCGAGGTACTGGCGGTAGACGCGGGCAGGAGCCGAGTCCCACGACTCGAGCACCTTGCGCATGCACGCGACCACCTGTGCGAAGGGCTCGTCGACGAACACAACGCCGTGGTCGCGCGCCCGCGACTTGTAGGCGAAAGCGATCTCGCGCATCTGCTCGCCGGTGAAGTCGAGCTTCTGCCCCACCCCGTAGCGCGTCTTGTACTCGATCATGATGCTGTCGAAGAAGTCGCGGTCGATGCCGTACGACATGGCCCACGACTGCAGGAACCGGCGGTAGCTGTCCCAGGCGGCCCACGAGGTCGCGGGGCGGCTGGCGAAGGCCTCGACGAGCTGGTCGTTGAGACCGACGTTGACGAAGGTCGTCATGAGGCCGGGCATCGAGATGGCCGCGCCGGAGCGGATGGAGAGCAGCAGCAGCCGGCGCGGGTCGCCGAGCCGCAGACCGACCCGGCGCTCGAGGGCGGCGACCGCGTCGCGCAGGCGGTGGATGGTGTCGTCGTACAGCGGAGGGTACGACATCGCCGGCATGGCGCCGAAGAGCTCGGTGCTGAGCACGAAGCCGTCCGGGACCTTGTGGCCGTAGGAGGTCATCTGCTTGAGACCCAGGCCCTTGAAGCCGAGCGTGCGCTGGTCGTCCGTGGTCTTGCGCAACCTGTGGATGTGCGAGACCAGCCGCTCCGGGTCGTAGTTCATCATGCGCGTGAGCCCTTTGCTGTCCAGGCGGCCATTGAGCGTGGACAGCTGGCGCAAAGCGGCCGAGACGTAGCGGTCCAGCGCCTGCAGGCCGAGGCCGGAGACGAGCACCTCGCGCAGGACCAGCTCGGCGACGGCGTCGACCGAGAGGCCGCGCGCCTCGCACTGCCGGGGGTCGTTGACGAGGACGGCGTGCAGCACCTGCTCGTGGCTGAGCACGCTGGTCGACGAGAGCTCCGTGACGCTGTTGGTGAGGAATTGGAACACGTTCTGGTACTGGCGGAAGCTGAAGTTGCGGCTGTCGAAGCTGGTCTCGAGCATCGTGAGGTTGGCGCCCAGCGCGCGCGAGTCGACGCCGTCGACCGCGAGCGCGCGCTCGAAGCGCCGCAGCGTCTTGGCCATGCGGCGCAGCGAAGCACGCGTGACGTATTGCTCGATGCCCTCGGCGACCACGTCGTCGAGCAGGCGGGCGACGAGGTTCTCGACGCGGAAGGAGAGGCCCAGCGCGTCGAAGCGCCGCTCGTTGTAGTTGCCGTAGATGGACGGGATGCCGGCGGCGATGTGCCGCTTCTGGTAGATGTTCTCGACGGCCGCTCCGCCGTCTGCCGCGAGGACGATGGCCTTGAGGTGCTCGAGCACGGTGAGCGCGGCGTCGAGCAGCGCGTCGCGGGTGCGCCGGCCGGGGCGCGCCTGCCAGCGCGCCAGTTGCTGTCCGAACCGCTGCCGGGTGCGGCCGTCGAGGTCGAGGAAGTGGCCGACGGCGGCGCCGACCTCGTCCGCGGAGAGCGAGTACTTGCGCGCCAGCAGCTGGTGCGTGCGCACCAGCAGGGCGATGCGCCGACGGGCGACGGCTCCCGGCGCCCGTCCGTCGCCGTCGCCGCCCAGGTCCAGCCGCGCCTCTAGCTCGTCCGGCGAGAGCGCGATGAGCTCGTCGAGGACCCCGCCGCGTGCGCTCGGGCGCGCCTCGCCGGCGAGCGCGAGCAGCGCCTGGTGCGGCCCGTCCGCCCACTTCTTCTCGGCGCGGACCGCCTCCAGCGTGTTGGCCGAGACGTAGGGCTCCAGCACGGCGGGGTCGAGTGCGAGCCAGTACTCCAGCACGGCGTGGCTGAAGGCGATGAGCCGGTTGGACGACTCGGCGTGCACCTGCTTGCGCAGGAAGTGCATGAGCGTGTCCCGCCGGCCGCAGATCTCGTCGATCTGCGTGGACACGGCGCGCAGCTCGCCCTCGGCTCCCACCTCGTTGAAGTACACCGGCAGCGTGCGCAGCAGCTGCTTGGCGACGAAGTAGATGGGTTTGATGTCGGCGTCGAGGAACCGGGTGACGTCGCGCTGGAAGAGGTCGGTGTCGGCGATGAACACGCCGCCGAGCTTGAGCTGCACGTTCAGCGCGGCGGCCAGCCGCTCGAACAGCGCGGGGTTGGACTCGATGATGTGCATCCAGCAGCGGATCTTGGGCAGGTGGTACGGGTTGACCACGGTCTCCCACTCGTCCGTGGCGCCGCGGATGTCCGGGTACTGGAACTTCCAGTAGAGGATGTCCTCGATAAGGTGGTCGGCGGCGCGGACGTTGCCGGCCTCGCCGATAGCCACCCCGATGGCCTCGTAGCAGGCGAAGCGGGTGAGCAGGAACTCGTTGTCACGCCCACGGAAGAACACCGTGAGGCGGGCCAGGATGCGCACCGCGTCTGCGTGCCGGTCGGGCTCCATCATCTGCTTGACCACGCCGAGGAGGTCGGCCATGACCTCCTTCTGGCGGTACCCCAGCGTCTCGTCCTTGAGGAAGAAGAGGCAGACGGCGAAGCGGTCCTCGAGGTTCTCCACGCGGAACAGGGCGTCGATGGCCTCGCCCACCACCGCGGAGAACAGCGGGAAAGAGGCGCCCAGAAGCTTGTCCGAGGGCGCCGCCTCGAGCGCCTGCTCGCGGGTCGCCACGCGGCGCCCGGTGAGGAAGCGAAACTGCTCGGCGACGGCGTCCGGGTCGGTAAGGCCCTCTCCCTGCGTGAGCGCCCAGGCCGGCACGTCGAGGTGCTCGCGGATGCGGCGGTATCCGGCGATGACCATCTGGCGATAGAGCGCGAAGAAGCCGGCCTCCAGCAGCGGCCGCTCCGCCGCGCGCTGCACGAGGTTGCGCACCAGCGTGTCGCGCTCGAGGAAGGCCGCCTCGTGCTCGGCCAGCAGCTGCTCAAGCGCGCCGGCCAGACCCTCGAGCGCGCGGTCATACTGGTCCGGGTACCGGCCGGTGAGCACATCGTTGCACCAGCTGAGCAGCGCCCGCAGAAGCAGCGAGAACTGGTCGGGGGTGAGTCCCGACTGGAGCAGCCCGACGACCAGCTCCGCGAGCAGGCCGAAGAGCTTCTCGCGGTCCTCCGAGCGCTCGAAGTACGGCCAGTTGCGCAGGAGAGTCGTCTGGAAGCCGTCGACCAGGAGTTCGGCGCTGCGGAACGTGTGGAAGTACTCCCACATGGTCTCGGAGAGGGCGGCGCGCACGCCGTGCAGGCCGGCGACCGCTTCGAGCAGCGGCAGGTACCTGTCGGGAATGACGACCTCCTGCGCGGTGGTCGCCAGGTTGGCGCGGAGCGCCTCTGAGTCGAAGGGTAACGGCGAGGTCTTCACGACTGTGATGATACCTCGCCGGGCGCCTGCCCCGCCCCGCTTGGCCTCGGCACGGCGGGAGCCGCTCCCGAACGCCATCTCCCTCCCCCGTCCGGTTGCTCTCCCGGTAGGATTGCGGGGTCCGGACCAATCAACGAAGAGGTAGTGAGCGGGCGCCGGCCGGAAGGCAGTGGCGCCCGGACTACTCGACGAAGAGGTAGTGAGCGGGCGCCGGCCGGAAGGCAGTGGCGCCCGGACTACTCGACGAAGAGGTAGTGAGCGGGCGCCGGCCGGAAGGCAGTGGCGCCCGGACTACTCGACGAAGAGGTAGTGAGCGGGCGCCGGCCGGAAGGCAGTGGCGCCCGGACTACTCGACGAAGAGGTAGTGAGCGGGCGCCGGCCGGAAGGCAGTGGCGCCCGGACAAGCGAGCGGCGCGGAGAGGCCCGTGCGACGGGGAGGTCCGCGCCGCGACAGGAGGTACGGCTCATGGCCGCACAGCGCACCCTCGGCATCAACGGCATCGGCAGGATCGGTAAGCTCACCTTGTGGCACCACTTGGGCAGGGACGACTTCGACCGCTTCGTCGTGAACACGGGCCGGCCCGTCGGCACCTCGCTCGAGTCCGTGGTCCAATATCTCTCCAAAGACTCGACCTACGGCGCGCTCCATCGCTTCCTCTTCGGCCGCTCGGGCACGCGCGACATGAGCGTGGTGGACGAGGAGAAGGGCCTCATCAACGCCTACGGCAAGGAAATCGTCATCCTGCGTGAGGCGCGCAATCCCAAGGACATCCCGTGGCGCGACCACGGAGTGGCCCTGGTCGTGGACGCCACAGGCACCTTCCGCGACCCGCACGTCGAGGCCGGCTCGCCGCGCGGCGCGCTCCGCGGCCACCTGGCCGCCGGCGCCGCGGTCGTCGTGCAGAGCTCGCCGTTCAAGACCAAGCAGAAGGGTCGCCCGTTGCCGCCGGACTCGGCGATCCTCGTCCACGGCATCAACGACTACGAGTTCGACCCGGCCAGGCACACGCTCGTCTCGGCCGCCTCATGCACCACTACCGCACTGGCACACATGATGCGGCCGCTGCTCGATCGCGACCTGACCAAGGACATGATCACCGCCGGCATGAGCACCATCCATGCGGTCACCAACTCACAGCCAGTGCTGGACTCGGTGCCCAAGGCCGGAGCGACGGACCTGCGCAAGAACCGCGGCGCCCTCGGCAACCTCGTTCTGACTTCAACCAACGCCGCCGCCGCGCTGGAGCAGGTCATGCCCGAGATCGGCACCATCGGATTCATGGGCGACTCGGTACGGGTACCCACACAGAGCGTGAGCCTCATCATCCTCAACGTGACCTTCCAGAGCGAGACGCTGCCCGACGGCTCGGTCTCGGTGGAACGGGAGGCGATCAACGCCATCTACAGGGACGCCGCGGACGGCGAGGCCAGAGGCTTGCTCAAGTACACCGACGAGCAGAACGTCTCGGCGGACATGCTCGGCGAGGACGCGGCCGTGGTCATCGAGGGCGCCGAGACGCACACGCGCACCGGCTTCATGAACCTCAGGGTGCCGGGCGGGCCCGACGACGACGCCGGCGCGCCCGACGTGGTGCGCGTGCCGCTCACGCACGTCAAGGTCTTTGGCTGGTACGACAACGAGATGGGCAGCTACACGTACCGGCTGGGAGAGCTTACGATCCGCGCCGCGCGCAGCATGTGACTCGCCGGCCCGGCTACGCAGGCTGGTGGGTCGTCTCAAGCGCCAGAGCCACGAGCCGGCGCAGGCGGTGGTTGAGCGCCGAGCGGCTCAGCGGAGGGACGGCGAGCTCCGCCAACTCCGTGAGGCTCAAGTAGGGGTACTCGACGCGCAGTTCCGCGACCTCGCGGAGCTGCGCCGGCAGGTCGCGCCAGGCCGCCGTCTCCATGAGGTCGCTGAGCAGCGCCGCCTGGCGCGCGCCGGCCGAGGCCGCGCGGCGCGCGTTGGCCGCGTCGCAGTTGGCGAGCCGGTTGGCGCTCTCCCGCACGGTGCCGAGCACGGCATGCTCCTCCCAGCGCAGGCGCGAGTCGTGCGCGCCGAGGACGGCGAGCAGGTCGGCGGCCGTCTGGCCGCGCTTGCTGTAACAGGCGACATTGCGCTCCCTCGTCGTGAGCGAGAACGGCAGCTCGAGCCTCCCGAGGAACCGCTGGACCTGTGCGGCGAGGTCCCCGTCCTCCACGGTGAACTCGACGTGGACCGGGGCGCCGGGCGCGGAGATCGAGCCACAACCCAGGAAGAGGCCACGGAGGAACGCGACGAGGCAGCAGTGCCGCTCGACCAGGCGCCGCGGCACGGTCATCTGGATGGCGAGCTGGTCGGAGATCACGCCGAGCTCGTTGAGCACCTGGAGGCCGCGGCCCTCGTCGCCGAGAAGCACCTCGTAGCGCAGACCGATCGGAGCGCTGTCCACCGTGCGCAGCTGAGCCTCGACCTGCAGGGGCTTGAGCAGCGAGAGCACGTGGCGCGCCACCGCGGGGTGCGCGACGGAGACGCGCACCCCGAAGTGGCCGCCAGGGCCGAGCTCGAAGGTGCCGGTGCCGAAGAGCAGCCCCGAGAGCTGCGCCCGGCGGCAGTGCTCCGCCACCGGCATCACTGTGACCAGCTCAAGCTTGACGTCGCGGGTGAAACCCATGGTCACCTCACGAGGCGCAGGAGGGCCTGCGCGAGGCGCTCCGAGTCGTGACGCACCACGTCGCTCTCCGCGGCGATAGGGGCGCGGACGACCTTGACGCCGAGCGCCTTCAGCCGGTCGTCGTCGACCAGGACCGGCGCCGAGCCGAAGCGCTCGTAACTGCGCCGCATGACGTCGGACACCGGCCGGTCGTTCACGAGGATCGCGTCGATGGTGCCGGCCAGCCCGTGGCGGTGCAGCGCGTCCAGGTGGTCACCGGCGGTGTAGCCGTCGGTCTCTCCCAGCTGGGTCATCACGTTGCAGACGTAGACCACCCAGGCGCGCGTGTCCGCCAGGGCCTCGCGCACCTCCGGCACCAGCGCGTTGGGGATGACGCTGGTGTACAGACTGCCCGGGCCGAGCACGACGAGGTCGGCCCGTCCGATCGCGGCGACTGCCTGCGGCACGCCGCGCGGCGCCTCCGGCGTGAGCCACACGCGCCGCGGCAGCCGCTCGGCCGCGGTGATGCTGCTCTCGCCGCTCACGCGGTCGCCGCCCTCCAGTTGCGCGTGGAGCACGACATCGTCGAGCGTGGACGGCAGCACGCGGCCGCGCACCTTGAGCACGTGGGTCGCCTCGCGGACGGCGTGCTCGAAGTCGCCGGTGACCTCGGCGAGCGCGGTGATGAACAGGTTGCCGAAGCTGTGGCCCTGCAGGCCGGTGTCTTCGGGGAACCGGTACTTGAAGAGCCGGCTCATCATGGACTCGTCGTCGGCCAGCGCCACCAGGCAGTTGCGCAGGTCGCCGGGAGGCGGCATGCCCATGTCCCGGCGCAGGAGGCCCGAGCTGCCGCCGTCGTCCGCCATCGTCACGACGGCGGTGAGGTTGCTGGTGTGCGACTTGAGGCCGCGCAGAAGAGCGGCGAGGCCGTTGCCGCCGCCGACCGCCACCACGCGCGGCCCCCTGGCCATGCGGCTGGCCGAGCGGATCTCGCCCACCGACTCGGGCGTGGTCTTCTGGAACAGCCAGACCCGGCGCGCGCCGTAGAGCAGGCAGAACAGGCCGACGGCGACGCCGTCCACCGCGAGCAGCACCGCCGCCCAGTGGCGGTTCTCCAGCCACCCCATGCCCAGGCCGCGCATGAGCTCCGGCGACCAGAGCACGCCGATGCCGAAGATCACGGAGTACACCAGCAGCACGCCGCCGGCGAAGGCCAGCAGGAGCCAGCGTTTGAGCCCCAGGCCCGGGGCGAGCCACTCCAGCGTTCGGCGCATCGGAGAGTCCCCTGGTCCCTAGTCCCTTGTGAGGTCCCGGTGACGGACCACGGTGTAGTAGCCCTGCTTCTCGTACCGCTCGCCGATGAGCTGCGCGAGGGCGACGGAGCGGTGCCGGCCGCCTGTGCAGCCGATGCCGATCGTCAGATGCGCTTTGCCCTCCGCCGCGTAACGCGGGAAGAGAAAGTCGAGCAGCGGGAACAGCCGCTCGAGGTACTCGCTGGTGCCCGGCGACTCGAGCACGAAGCTGCGGACCTCCTCGTCCAGGCCGGTGAGCGAGCGCAGACGCAGGTCGTAGTGCGGGTTGGGCAGGAAGCGGACGTCGAAGAGCAGGTCCGCGTCGATCGGGATGCCGTACTTGTAACCGAACGACACCACGGCGAACACGATGTTGGTGCGCCGGGTGTGCTGGATGAGGTCCTCGTTGAGGCGGGCCTTCAGCTGATGGATCGAGATGTCGCTGGTGTCGATGATGAGGCTGGCGCGCTCGCGCAGGCCCGCCAGCAGGTTGCGCTCCTCACGGATGCCGTCGGTGACCGTACCGCGGCCCGCCAGCGGGTGCCGGCGGCGCGTCTCTTTGAAGCGCCGCACGAGCGCATCGTCGGAGGCCTCGAGGAACACCAGCGTGTACTCCACGCCGCGCTCGTGCAGCTCGTCCAGCAACTGCTCGAGCTGCTTGAAGTACTCGCCGCCGCGGACGTCGCTGACGACGGCGACCCGGTCGACCTTGCTGCCCTCGCGGCGGAACAGGTCGACGAGAGTCGGCACCAGCTCCGGCGGCAGGTTGTCGACGCAGAACCAGCCGGCGTCCTCGAACGAGTCCATGGCCTGCGACTTCCCGGCGCCCGACAGGCCGGTGATGATCACGAACTGCAGAGCCTCAGTCACGCGACTCTCCCCTCCACGACGCGCACGCCCTCGAGCGCCAGCAGACGCTCCTTCCAGGCCGGGTCGTCGCCGTAGTAGCCGAGCCGGCCGTCGTTCTTGATGACCCGGTGGCACGGCAGGATCACCGGGAGCTCGTTGCGCGCCATGGCCGAGCCGACGGCGCGGTAGGCGTTGGGGCGCCCGGCTTCGCGAGCGAGGTCACGGTAGCTCACCGCGCGGCCGTGGGGCACGCGCGACAAAGCGCGGTAGACGTCGCGCTCGAAGTCGGTGAAGCCGTGGGCGGCAGCGTAGGCGTCGACGTCGAGCTTGAACTCGACCGCCTCGGCGGCGAAGTAGCGCTCGAGCTGCAGCGCCCAGTGGCTCCCGGCACGGTGGCCGGGCGGGGATGACGCCTCGCGATCGGGCAGCGCAAGCTCGACCGGGAGATCGCCGGCGAGCACCAGCCGGCCGACGCCGAGCGAGCAGACGTAGACCTCCTCGCTCACAGGCCCGAAGCCCGGGTACCGCTCAGCCGGCCTTGTGGAGGTGCGCATAGATCTCCCTCGCCACCTTGCGCGGCAGCCCCGGCACGCGCTCGATCTCCTCCCGGCTGGCGCTGAGGAACCGCTCGGGGCTGCCGAAGTGCTCCAGGATGCGCCGCCGGCGCACAGGGCCGACCTGGGGGAGCTCGTCGAAGATCGACGAGCGCGTCAGGTCGGCATCGCGCCGCTGCCTATGGTACGTCACGGCGAACCGGTGTGCCTCGTCGCGGATGCGCTGCAGGAGCAGCGATCCGGGGTCGTCCGCCGGCAGCGGCAGCGGGTCGCGGCGGCCGGGCACGAACACCTCCTCGCGCTGCTTGGCGAGGCTCACGACGTCCACCTCAGCGGCCGCCTCCTCCAGAGCGTCGACGGCGGCCGAGAGCTGGCCCTTGCCGCCGTCGACGACCACCAGGTCCGGCAGCGTGGCGAAGCTCTCGTCGTAGTCGCCGACGCCGGCGGAGCGGCGATCGAACCGCCGCCGCAGGACCTGGTTCATCATCGCGAAGTCGTCCTGGCCGGTCGCGTCCCTCACCGAGAACTTGCGGTAGTGCGCCTTCTTCGGCAGCCCTCCCTCGAACACCACCATGGACCCCACGGGGTGCTTCTCGCCCAGGTTGGAGATGTCGTAGCACTCGATGCGCAGCGGCAGGCGCTCGAGCGCCAGGCCGTCACGCAGGTGCTCCAGCGCCTCGATGCGCGAGGCGGACTTGCGCGCGATGCGGTCGACCTCGGTCTGCGCCGCCAGCTCGGCATTGTGCTGCGCCAGCTCGAGCAGACGGCGCTTGGGCCCCCGCTTGGCCGCGCGCACGGCCACCTTGGAGCCGCGCCGCTCGCCGAGCACGGCGCCGAGTCCGGAGCCGTCCTCGAGCGGCGCCACCACCTCAGGCGGGACCACCGACCCCTCCCAGTAGTACTCGAGCAGGAACTCCTCGAGCACGTCGACGGCCTCACGACCGGCGGCGTTCTCCAGGTAGAAGGACTGCCGATCCACCACCGCTCCATCTCGCACCAGGAACACCTGGATGTTGGCGCCGGGGTCGGCCTGCGAGAGCCCGACCACGTCGAAGGCGTCGCGCTCGTCGACGTGCATCGACTGGCGCTCGTGCACGTGGCGCACGGCGGCCAGCCTGTCCCTCAGTAACGCCGCCTTCTCGAACTCCTGCGCCTCGGCCGCCGTCTTCATCTCCTGCTCGATGTCCCTCTGCACCTCGCCCAGACGCCCGCGCAGGAAGTCGACGGCCTGGTTCACCGCGGCCATGTACTCCTCGTGAGTGCAGCGGTCGTCGCACGGGCCGAGTGACCGCTTGATGAAGTACTGCAGGCAGGGCGAGCCGCTGGGCCGCCCCGGCTCCGCTCCCTTGCACTTGCGATAGGGGAAGATGCGGCCGATCAGCTCCAGCGTCTCGCGCACCTTGCGCGCGCTGGAGAACGGGCCGAAGTACAGGTTGCCGGGCACGCGGCGGCCGCGGAAGAACCGCACCCGCGGCCACTCGTCGTTCAGCGTGATCTCGATGGACGGGTAGCTCTTGTCGTCGCGCAGGCGGAGGTTGTACGGCGGGCGCTCCTCCTTGATGAAGTTGTCTTCGAGGAGGAGCGCCTCGGTCTCCGACGCCGTGGCCACCCACTCGATGTCCCTGGCCTGCGAGAGCATCTCACCGGTGCGCCCATGCGGCTGCGCCGACGGGCGCAGGTAGTTGGCCACGCGCTTGCGCAGCGCCTTGGCCTTGCCCACGTAGAGCACCCGCCCGGCGTCGTCCAGAAAGCGGTACACGCCGGGCTCGTTCGGGATGCGCTTGAGGGTCTTCCGGAGGTCGTCGAGGTGGTCGCGACGCTGGGGCTGCTCGGTCATCACCTTGATTGTACGCCGTGCCCGCGCCGGCCTCAGCGGACCGCGCGGCTCAGACGGGCGTCTTGCGGGCGCGCCTGGCCGGCGCCGGCGGAGCCTGCGGTTCCGGCGCCTCCCGCGCGGCCTCGGCGGCGAGCGCTCGCGCGAGGAACTCGCCGGTGTGCGAGATCTCGGGCAGGCCGGCAAGCTCCTCCGGCGTGCCTGCCGCCACGATCTCGCCGCCCTCGTCCCCGCCTTCCGGGCCGAGGTCGACGACCCAGTCGGCACTCTTGATCACGTCGAGGTTGTGCTCGATGACGACCACCGTGTTGCCCTGGTCGACCAGCCGCTGCAGCATCTCGAGCAGCTTGTCGATGTCGGCGAAGTGCAGGCCGGTGGTGGGCTCGTCGAGGATGTACAGCGTCTTGCCGGTGGCGACCTTGCTGAGCTCCGAGGCCAGCTTGACCCGCTGGGCCTCACCGCCGGAGAGCGTCGTGGCCGGCTGGCCGAGCTTGACGTAGCCCAGACCGACGTCTTCGAGCGCCTTGAGGCGCCGGGCGATGCGCGGGACGTTGGTGAAGAACTCCACCGCCTCCTCCACGCTCATCTCGAGGACCTCGGCGATGTTCTTGCCCTTGTACCAGACCTCGAGCGTGTCACGGTTGTAGCGCTTGCCGTGGCAGACCTCGCAGGGCACGTACACGTCCGGCAGGAAGTGCATCTCGATCTTGATCTGGCCGTCGCCCTTGCAGGTCTCGCAGCGCCCGCCCTTGACGTTGAAGCTGAAGCGCCCCGGCTTGTACCCCCGCAGCTTGCTCTCCGGCGTCTGCGCGAAGAGTTGGCGGATGTGGTCGAACACGCCGGTGTAGGTGGCCGGGTTGCTGCGCGGCGTGCGCCCGATGGGTGACTGGTCTATGTCGATGACCTTGTCGAGGTGCTGCGCCCCGTCGATGCCGTCGTGCTCGCCGGCGCGCAGCTTGGTGCCCCGGTTGAGGCGTGCCGCCATGCCCTTGTGCAGGATCTCGTTGACGAGCGTGGACTTGCCGGAGCCGGAGACCCCGGTGACGCAGGTGAACGCGCCCACGGGGAACGAGACGTCGATGTCTTTGAGGTTGTGCATGCGCGCACCGCGCACGGTGAACCACTGCAGCGGCATGCGCCGCTGGCCGGGCAGGGCGATGCGACGGCGCCCGGCCAGATAGTCGCCGGTGAGCGACTCCGGGTCGGCCATGACCTCCACCGGCGTGCCCTGGGCGACCACGCGGCCGCCGTGCTCGCCGGCGCCCGGGCCCATGTCGACGATATGGTCGGCCGAGCGCATGGTCTCCTCGTCGTGCTCGACGACGAGCACAGTGTTGCCGAGGTCGCGCAGGCGGAACAGCGTGTCGATGAGGCGGCGGTTGTCGCGCTGGTGCAGGCCGATGCTGGGCTCGTCGAGGATGTAGAGCACTCCGACGAGCGCCGAGCCGATCTGTGTGGCGAGGCGGATGCGCTGGGCCTCGCCGCCGGAGAGCGTCGCCGAGGCCCTCTGCAGAGACAGGTAGCCCACGCCGACGTCGTTGAGGAAGCGCAGCCGCTCACCGATCTCCTTGATCACGCGGCTGCCGATGAGACGCTCCGTCTCGGTGAGCGTGAGGCCGTCGAGGAACTCGAGGGCCTCGCGCACGCTGAGCAGCGTGAACTGGTGGATGTTGCTCTCGCCGACGGTGACGGCGAGGCTGGTGGGCTTGAGCCGTGCCCCCTTGCACTCCGGGCACGGCACGTTGGCCATGTACTCCTCGATCTTCTCGCGCACCTGCTCGGACTCGGTCTCGGTGTAGCGTCGCGCCAGGTGCTTGACGATGCCCGGGAAGCTCGAGTTGTAGTGGCGCATGCGCCCCTGGTAGTTACGGTAGCTGAGCGGGATGCGCTCCTTGCCGGTGCCGTACAGGAAGAGGTTCCTGTCGTCCTCCGACATCTCGTCCCACGGTACGCTCGTATCCACCCCGAAGGTCTTGGCGATGCTCTCGAACACCTGCTCCAGCCAGCCGAACGAAAGCTGACCGTAGGGCAACAGCGCGCCCTGCTCGATGCTGATCGACCCGTCCGGCACCACCAGCTCGGGGTCGATCTCCTGCGTGAACCCGAGGCCGTGGCAGGCCGGGCAGGCGCCGTGCGGGTTGTTGAAGCTGAAGATGCGCGGCTCGATCTCGGGCAGGGAGATGCCGCAGTGGACGCAGGCGAATTTCTCGCTGAAGGTGAGGGTACTGGGCTCGTCGCCGGCGAGCTCCACGTCGACGAGCCCGTCGGCCAGCGACGCCGCCGTCTCGATGGAGTCGGTCAGACGGCGGCGCAGCCCGTCCTTCATCACCAGCCGGTCGACGACGACCGAGACGTCGTGCTTGAACTTCTTGTCGAGGTCGATGTCCTCCTCGAGCTCGCGCACGACCCCGTCGACCTCGACCCGGGTGAAGCCGTCGGCGCGCAGTTGCTCGAACAGCTTGCCGTACTCGCCTTTGCGGCCGCGCACGACCGGGGCGACGACGCTGAACCGTGTGCCCGGCTCGAGCTCGCACACGTGATCGACGATCTGCTGCACGCTCTGGCCGGAGATGGGCCGCCCGCAGTTGGGGCAATGCGGGTGACCGACGCGCGCGTAGAGCAGACGCAGGTAGTCGTAGATCTCCGTGACCGTACCGACAGTGGACCGCGGGTTGCGCGAGGTCGTCTTCTGGTCGATGGAGATGGCCGGCGAGAGACCCTCGATGCTGTCCACGTCCGGCTTGTCCATCTGGCCCAGGAACTGGCGCGCGTAGGCCGACAGACTTTCGACGTAGCGCCGCTGGCCCTCGGCGTAGATGGTGTCGAACGCGAGCGACGACTTGCCCGAGCCCGACAGGCCAGTGATGACGATGAAGCGGTCGCGCGGCAGGCTCAGGCTGATGTCCTTGAGGTTGTGCTGGCGCGCGCCGGTGATGATGAGGTCGCTGGTCATACTCTCAGTCTGGCAGACATGGCAAGTCGGAGGTCGGTGTGCGGGGTGCCTCCGGTGCCCCGCGCGTTGATTTGACTTCGCCCATCAATCGATGAGGAGGAGGCCGGTCCAGCTGGGGTGGTCGTCGGCCGGCATCTCGATGGTGAGGCCGGCCGCTTCGGCCGTGGCGACGACGTCGATGCCCACGGCCTCCATGGACGGCCGCGCCTCGAACGGGTGCCGGCAGGGCTGGCCGGAGGCCTGGCCGACGCACTCGTCGCAGAGGACGCACTCGCCACCGGAGAAGGCGGCCGCGTACCGGTAACCGAGCTTGAACGCGGCCCTCTCGAGATCGGTCATGAGGCGCGCGAAGTGGTTCTGGCTCTCGCGCAACCCCTCGATCTGCTCCGCGTCCGACTTGGCCTCGGCGTACGA
>CAVZIA010000020.1:0-7551 GCA_963775255.1 uncultured Thermoleophilia bacterium
GCCGCCGGGTCGGCGAGCGCCGCGCCGGCCGGCCCGGCCGCGGCTCTCGCACCGCCGGGCGCACCTGCCGCGTCCGCGCCGTCGTCCGCGCCCGGCTCCCAGACGCGCCCGCCCGGCCCCACCGCCGGCTCGACCGTGAGCTCGACGCCGACGATGGGCTTGATGCCGGCCGCCTTGCACGCCTGGTAGAAGCGCACGGCGCCGTACAGCCCCTCGTGGTCGGTGACGGCCAGCGCCGGCATGCCCAGCTCCGCGGCGCGCATGACCACCTCGGGGATGCGGCAGGCGCCGTCGCCGAACGAGAACGAGGTGTGGACATGCAGATGGACGAAGCTCATAGTTGCGCCTGGGCCGCCGACTGGCCGCGCGGACACGCGTTCATCGACGAGATGGAGGGAACTGTGCCGAACATCGGATTCCCCGAGCTGCTGCTCGGGCTCGTGCTCTGGATCGTGCCCGTGGTGCTCACCGCATGGCTGGCGGCGAAGAAGGGATACAGCCCCGCCGCCTGGACGATCATTGCGGTCTTCATCACGTGGATCGCGCTCATCATCGTGCTCGTGTTGCCGAGCCGGGTACGGACGGCCTGAACCGTCCGCGGTCTGCCCGGGCCGGGGCTCATCCGAGCTCCCGCTCCAGCGCCCACACTTTGCTGAGGCGGTCGTAGCGCAGGTCGACGACGCGACCGCCGGCACGCACCCGCCAGTACGAGCGGCTGACGTGGCCCTCGTCCTTCCACCAGCCCGTCTCGAGGACCCAGGTCTCGAGGACGCGCTCGACCTGATAGCGGCGGCGGCGCCAGATGAAGGCGACCGGGCGCCGCGCCCGTTCGTCCCAGCTGACGGCTACCGGCACGGCCTCGCCGTCGGGACCCGGGCGGCCGGCGCGGGCCCGGGCGGCGCCGGCGAGCCGGCGAGCCTCGGATCGCCGCTCGCCGCCGGCCTCTGCCAAAGGTTCGGATCTGTCTCCGGAGGTGGCTCCGCCGCTCGGCATGTGGGGCTCCTGACGTGCGGGTGGACGGTGCTGCGGGGGCATTGAGGGTAACACGAACATATGTTCGTGTAAACGTCGGACGGAAACCGGAGAGCCTGTACCCGATGCTGCTCGAAAGAGGGGGCACGCCTGCGCAGGCTGTCCCTTGATAGCTTTGAAGCTATCAGGTCATAGGCGTAGGTAAGGCCGTCCATCAGGGCCGGTAGGACTGAGGGGGAGTGGAAACGGTCGGCGGGCGGCCGCGGGCAGGAGGCGAACCGCGGGCAGGAGGCGGACCGCGGCCCGAGGCGTCAGGCGGTGACGCTCACCTCGGCGAGGTCGCTCACGACCACGTCGGCGCCGGCCTCGGCGAGGGCGGCTGCCTGGCCGAGCCGGTCGACGCCGATCACGAGACCGAACCCGCCGCGGCGGCCGGCCTCGACGCCGGACAGCGCGTCCTCGACCACCACAGAGCGCGCCGCGCCCACGCCCAGCCGGCGCGCCGTCTCCAGGTACATCGCCGGGTCCGGCTTGCCGGGCAGTCCCACCTCGGCCGCCACCACGCCGTCCACGCGTACCTCGAACAGGCCGGTGATGCCGGTGACGTCCAGCACCATGGCGGTGTTCTTGCTCGACGACATCAGGCCTACTTTGATACCCGCGTCGCGCAACTGGTGGATCAACTCGACGGTGGAGGGGTACGTCTTGACGCCGTGCTCGCGCACCTCGGCGTTGAACAGGTCGTTCTTGCGGTTGCCGAGCCCGCAGACCGTCTCCGCGTCCGGCGGGTCGGTGGGGTCGCCCATGGGCAGGTCGATGCCGCGCGAGGCGAGGAAGTCGCGCACGCCGTCATAGCGCGGCTTGCCGTCCACGTAGCGGGCGTAGTCGGCCTCGGGGTCGAAGGGGCGGAGGGGGCCGGCGGCGCCGGCGGATGGGGCAGCTTCCTTCGCGGCGCGCGCTGCGAGGTACGTGTCGAAGAGGCGCTTCCAGGCGGCGGCGTGCACCGCGGAGGTCTGGGTCACGACGCCGTCCAGGTCGAAGACCACGGCGTCGTACGCACTCCTCTTGAGCGTCACTCGCGTCGTCGTCACCGTCGCCTCCCGATCGTCGTGAACCCGTCATCGAGCCGGAGCGTTCCCTCCAACGACAATTGCCCAACGTGCCGATCGACCTGGCCGGCAGGGTGTGGGCCGCAATCCCGGGTTGGACGGGCGCGTCCGATATGCGACGATAGATACAGCGTCGCCGCGCCGCGGGGGAGCGCCGCTCGGCGCGCTGGTCATCTGTGATCTCAAAGGGGGGATCGTGAACCAGCATCTGCGTCTTCGTCCTGTCCTCATTCTCTTACTCGTGGCGGTGGCCTGTACCTTCGGCCTCGCGTGGGCGATGTCGGCGAGTGCGTCGAGTTCGTCGTCGCCCGCCGCGGCGTCGCCCGCCGCGAGCTCGGCCGCCGACAACGGCCAGGTCACCTACCGCGTCGGGTGGACACGGGAGCCCGACAACCTCAGCCCGTTCGTCGGCTACGCCGCGCCGTCGTTCGAGATCTGGTACCTCACTTACGACTCGCTGGTCGGCTACGACCCCAGCTCACTCGAGCCGATGAAGGGCGAGAACTCCACCGGTCTCGCCACCGACTGGACGGTCAGCGACGACGGCCTCATCTGGACGTTCACCATCCGCAAGAACGCCAAGTGGTCCGACGGCGTGCCGCTCACCGCCAAGGACGTCGCCTTCACCTACAACTACATCATCAAGAACCAGATGGAGACGCTGACCGCCTACACACGCCTCATCAAGGAGGCCGTGGCGGTCGACGACTACACCGTCAAGATGATCTGCAGCAAGCCCAAGCCGGACATGATCCGCAGCTGGGTCCCCATCCTCCCGGAGCACATCTGGTCGAAGGTCGACCCCAAGCAGGCCGCCAGCGGCAAGTACACCAACAACCCGCCGTACGTGGGCTCCGGCCCCTTCAAGGCCGTCGAGTGGAAGAAGACCCAGGACGTCCATCTGGTGGCCAACCCGACGTGGTGGGGCCCCAAGCCCAAGATCGACCAGATCTACTTCCTCGCGTACACGAACAACGACACGCTGCTGCAGGATCTGCGCGCCGGTACCATCGACGCCTCCGTCGACCTTACCGCGACGCAGATGAATCAGCTCAAGACCGAGCCGGGCATCACGTCCCGCGCGGTGCAGGTCGACGGCTTCAACGACATCGGCTTCAACTGCTACGCCGGGGCCAGCCACGGCAACCCGGTGCTGCGCGACTGGAAGTTCCGCAACTCGCTCAACTGGGCCATCGACCGGGAGAAGATCGTCTCGCTCGTGTGGGGCAACACGACCACCCAGGGCACGACGATCGTACCGCCCAACTACTACAAGAACCCGGACTGGCACTGGCAGCCGTCGGCCGACCAGATCTACAAGTACGACCCCGAGAAGGCCAAGCAACTGCTGGACGCCGCCGGCTACAAGGACACCAACGGCGACGGCATCCGCGAGAACAAGGGCAAGCCGATCTCCCTCACGCTGATCGCGCGCGACGAGTCGGCCCAGAGCCAGATGACCGGCAAGCTCGTCGTCGGCTGGCTGAACGATGTGGGCATCAAGACCAAGCTCGAGGTCATGGACGAGGCCACCCTCGGCGACCGCGAGCTCAACTATGAGAAGGGTGTCTTCACCCCGGACTTCGACATGTTCCTCTGGGGCTGGTATCTCGACTACGACCCCGGTTCGATGCTGAGCTATCTGACCACCGGGCAGATCGAGAACTGGAACGAGACCTGCTTCTCCGACCCCGAGTACGACAAGCTCTATCAGCAGCAGAGCGAGGAGCTCGACCCCGCCAAGCGCAAGGTCATCCTCGACCGCATGCAGCAGATCCTCTATGAGAAGACGCCGTACATGGTGACCGACTACTCGCCGGACTTCGAGGCCTACAACACGGCCAAGTGGACCGGGTACATCCAGATCCCGAGCCCGAACGGCAACTCCATCCTGCCGCCGTTCGGCAACGGCGGGTATGCCAACTTCCTCACCATCGCGCCTGTGGCGGCGTCCGGGACGGCCGCCGCCAGCAGCAGCACCGGCACGTACGTGGCCATCGCCGTGGCCGTTGTGGTCGTGCTGCTCATCGTGGTGTGGCTGGTCCTGCGTCGGCGGGCGAGGCAGACCGAGGAGGTCTGATCCAAGCCGCCGGTCCGCGGGGCCGACGACGCGTAGCGATCCGAGGGGGCGGGCGCCGTGGGGCGCCCGCCCCCTTCGACGTTCAGCCCGCCGGCGCCCGAGGAGCACCAGCTGACTGCCGCGCCGCTGGTCCACGGCACGACTCATCTCACGCGGGCGCCGCGAGGCTCTTCCGCCGCCGCGTCACTCGGTCGCCGGTGGAGTATGTGCGTCTGGGGGCGGTGCCTTCGATGGCGCCACCGATGGCGCCATCGAAGGCTCACACCCTCGAACGGACCACCTGCCTCCCGGCGCGCCGCCGCAGTCGGGGTCCAGCCGCTGCCTTTGTCAGAGCGGAGTCCGCCGCGGGGAGCACGACGGGAAGCGCTGCGTCGCTGCGCCGGAGGCGACCTTCGGGCGGCGCCGAGGGCGGCCAGGCCGTCAGGCGCCCGCAGCACCCGGCTCGGCCGACGTCACGGCGCCGGCCGGAGCATCGGGCTCTGTGGCGGCGAGCCGGACGGCGGCGAGCAGGCGGGCGGCGGAGGACCCCGCGTCTTCGCCGCCCGCGATGTATCTGCGCATCTCGACGACGCCGGGCGCCGCGCGGTGGGCCTCGACCCACGAGTGCACGAGCAGCACCTCGTCGACGGCCGCCGCCGGCAGCGGCAGACCGGACGGCTCGGCCGCGCCGAACTCATCGACGAAAGCCCGCGCGGCCTCGTCGCCGAACGCGCCGCGGCCCACCTCGCGCTCGACGGAGATGCGGCCGGCGCGCACGCCCCAGAGTGCGACCCACCCGCGGCGGTGGGCGGGATACACGAGCACCAGGTCGTCCCGCGCGGCAGCGCTCAGGCGGCGCACGGTGCGCAGCACGCGCTCGACCGTCTCGCGCTGGTTCTGCAGCCGGCCCGCCTGCTCGAACGCCAACTGCTTGACCAGCGTCTGCTGGCGGGCGACAAGCCGGCCGTCGAGCTCGTCTCCTTCGCCCCCGAGTACGCGCCGCACCTGCTCGACGACCTCCGCGTACTCACCGTTGAGAGGCTGCCGGCAGGGCGAGAGGCACTGGCTGGTGCCGGCGCGCTGGCAGGAGTGCAGGTTCTCACCCTTGGGCAGGTGCGCGCAGGTGCGCAGCGGGTAGGCGCCGTTGACGCACTCCACGAAGCGCCGGGCCAGCGAGGCCTTGCGGAACGGCCCGGCGTAGTACGAGCCGTCGTCGCGCAGGTTGGGCGTGGCGTAGAGGCGCGGGTACTCCTCAGCGCTGAGCTTGACGTAGTGGTAGCTCCCCGCCCGCGTGCCGTGCGAGTTGTACGGCGGGCGGTGGCGGGCGATGAGGCGGCTTTCGAGCAGCAGGGCTCCGAACTCGGAGCCGGTCTCGGTGACGTCGATGCGCTCGAGCAGTTCGAGCGCCTGGCGGGCTTGGAACGCCTGGCGCTGCAGGAAGTGGTCGCGCGTGCGGCGCCGCAGGTTCTCGGCCTTGCCGATGTACAGCGGCGCCCCCCTGGCGTCTCGCATGACGTACACCCCTGAAGTGGTAGGGAGCTTCTCCGTGAGTGAGATCTTGTGGTAGTTGCGCCGGGTGGCGGGCTCGCAGAAGCGCGCCACCTCCTCCAGCGTGTGCATGCCCTGTTCCTCCAGCCAGGAGAGGAACATGAGGAGCAGTTCGCCCGTGGCCTGCGCGTCGTGGAGCGCGCGGTGCACGGGCTTGACCCGGGTGTCGAAGCGGTATGCGAGCGCGCTCAGCGAGCACTTCTGCTGCGGGCAGAGCTTGCGCGCCATGCGCAGGGTGTCGAGCGCGGGCCGCGGGAACGTCTGCCCGCGCTGCCTGCCCAGCTCGTAGTCGAGGAACCCGAGGTCGAAGGGCGCGTTGTGCGCCACCAGCACCGAGTGTGCCGCGAAGTCGACGAACTTGGGCAGTACGACCTCGACGGGCGGCGCGCCCGCGACGGTCTCGTCGTCGATGCCGGTGATGCCCGTGATGAAGGTCGGGATGGGCATGCCGGGGTTGATGAGGGCGGAGAACGTGGAGACCTCGCGGCCCCCCTCGATGCGCACGGCGCCGATCTCGGTGATCTTGCAGAAGCCGGGCGTGGCGCCGGTGGTCTCGATGTCGACCACGGTGAAGGCGACGTCGGCCAGGTCGCGGCGGTGCGCACGCCACGCCGCGAGCCCGACGTGTGCGTCGCTCTCCCAGACGAACCGCTCGTCGCCCTGGACGATGTCGTCGACGAGCTTACGCATGAGCTCGGGAGGGCAGTTGGCGACGGGGAAGAGGCGCGGCCACACCTCGCGGTAGTCGAGGGCTTCGCCGGCCTGCTCGAGCAGGCTGTGGAACTCGTCGACGGTGGTGAAGGCCAGCTGCACGCGATAATCCTACGCCGCCGCGCCGACGGATGCACGGGATCGCACCCGGCGTCCACCCTCTCGGGCTTGCGCGCCCGTGACGGGCGTCGTTAGGCTCGAACCCGAAGCGGGTAGGTCCCTGACCAGTTCCCGGAAGTCAATGCCCCGGCGCCGCGGCAAGGCCGCCCGGCCGGGGTCCCTGCGCAGAGGAGTCACCCCGTGGATGTTGAGAAGCTTCACAACGAGGTCCTGCGCGCCTTCAACGACTCGTGCGTGATCGCCACGAGGCAGTACAGCGGCCGTGGGTTCCGCCCCGCCGCCGACGCCTACTTCGAGGAGGACACGCGAGAGATCGTGGTGCGCTTCGACCTTGCCGGCGTGGCGATGGACGACATCGAGTTGCTCGTCGACCGCCGCGAGCTCGTCGTGCGCGGCGAGCGCTCGTTCCAGACGAAGGAGGGCCGTGTCTACCAGCAGGTCGAGATGGACTACGGCCACTTCGAGCGCCGCGTGCGGCTCATGGTCGACGTGGACCCGGAGGTCACCACGGCGACCTACGAGGCCGGCGTCCTCGAGGTGAGGCTCACACTGACGCCGCAGGACCAGGGCGCTCGCAAGATAGACATCAAGACTGGAGGAGGTGAGGAATGAGCGATCCGCAGGAGATGCAGGTCGAGGCCGTCGCTCAGGACATCCCCGCCGTCCTGCCGGTGCTTCCACTGCGCGACACGGTGGTGTTCCCCGACACGATGATCCCTCTGACCATCGGGCAGGAACGCAGCATCAAGCTCATCGACGACGTGCTCGCCGGCGACCGCCTGCTCGCGATGGTCACGAGCAAGGACGCCGAGATCGAGACCCCGGGGCCGGACCTGCTCTACGCGGTCGGCACCGTCGGCCTGGCCCACAAGATGATCAAGCTGCCGGACGGCACCATGCGCATCCTGGTGCAGGGCCTGCAGCGGGTGCGCGTCAAGGAGTACGTGAGCGAGGAGCCGTATCTGGTCGCGCGCACCGAGAAGATCGACGACGTCAGCACGGAGTCGCGCGAGTCGGACGCCCTTCGCGCGA
>CAVZIA010000021.1:0-46832 GCA_963775255.1 uncultured Thermoleophilia bacterium
GGTTCTCAGCGCGGGCGACGTCGAGCGCGCTCCCGCTGCGCAGGAAGAACCCACCGTCCGTGGCGCACTCGTCCAGCAGTCCGGTCACTTGCTCCTCGACCTCGCCCGGCGATCCGAGCGCCAGCAACGCGCTCGACACGTTGCCGCCGATGCAGGCATACCCGCCGAGGGCACGCCTGGCCGCCGGCATGTCAGTCTGGTCGAAGAGCCATAGCGCGCTGCCCGCCGGCAGGTCGTCGTCGGCGATCACGTCCAGCCGCTTCGCGTAGCTGCCCTGCGCGAACATCATCGGCACGATGCCCTAGTCGATCAGGCCTCGCATCACGGCTTTGAGCGTCGGCCAGTAGAACGTGCAAAACTGCTCGTCGGAGAGGAAGCCGTCGGCGCCCTTGTGCAGCCAGAACACGATGAGCGGAGCCTGAGCCAGGGACGCCTGACGCACACCGAGCGCGACCATCGGCGCTACCAGGCGCTGAGTCGCCTCCAGCAGCTTGTCCGGCCGTCGCATGAGGTCCACCGCGATGCCTCTCATGCCGCGGAGGGTGTCGGCGAGGACGTCGTAGAGCGCCTTGATCGAGCCGCCCATCTCGGGCGGGATGCCCAGGCGCGCGGAGGCGTCCCCGGCGGCTGCACCAGTGGCGCCGAGCTAGGCGAGTCCTCGTGGTACTTGACGAGCGCGGCCGCCATCTTCTGGTAGCCGCATCCATGCCGTACCACATCCTCCCGTTCGGGGCTGCGGCCGTGGTCGAGGGTGTGCAGCGGCTGGCGGGCGCCGCGCGAGTCCTTCGGGGCCGCCCCGCTCATCCTCGCTCCTTCCCGGACCGCTCCCGGTCCGCGCGCGTTGAGTTCGTATACGAACAATAACGGCATCGCGTCGCGCCTGACCAGTCCGGGGCCGGGCCGGCGACAGAACGAGCCGGCAGGACCTTGTCTGCTGGTCCTGCCGGCTCAAAGAGAGCGTGAGAGCGGGCTCACGCCCGCCCCGCCCGCCTCATTCCGCGTCGGCGAGCAGAGCGTAGACCTTCTTGCGCGCGTCGCGCAGGATCTCGAGCGCCTTCTGCGCGTCGTCGGCCGAGCCGGTCATGGCGACCTGCTTCACGGCGCCGGCAAGCGACATGGCCGCCTGCCGCAGCCCGAAGCGCGGGTCGGTCTCGGCGCCTTGTCCCCACGGCGAGTCGCCGATGCGCTCCCTGAGCTTGTCGACCTCGGCCGTCCCGTCTTCGGTCAGCGTGAACACACGCCGTCCCTCCGACTCCTCGCCCTTGATCAGGCCCTGGTCCTCGAGCAGCTGGAGCGTCGGGTACACCGAGCCAGGGCTGGGCCGCCAGGCCCCGCCGCTGCGCTCCTCGAGCTTCTGCATGATCTGGTAGCCGTGCATCGGCTCCTCGGCGAGCGCCATGAGGACGGCGACGCGCACGTCGCCGCGGCGGGCGCGCGACCACGGGCCGCGGCCGGGGCCGCCGGGGCCGCCGGGGCCGAAGTGCGGACCGAAGTGTGGACCATGCCCGCGACCCGAGCCGCCGCCCCGACCGCCCTCCCCGCGCCCGCCGAAGCGGAAGCGCGCGGGGCCGCCTTCTCCGAAGGGACCGCTGCCGTGCCTGCGTCGTCCCTGATGTCCTTCTTGCTGCGGGCCGTTCACGGGGCCCTCCTGATTCTGGTGACCGTACATGTTCGTCCTCCCGGACCTGAGTGCTTACTTGAGCTGTCGCGATATATCGTAATGCATCGGCACGAAATGTCAAGTCCCCCGGCGAGAGAAAGGCGACAGGTGGCCGGCCGGAGTGGTTCCTGTAGAATCCCGTGGCCATGATCCGGTACTTGGACACACGCGGCGCCATCGACGCGCCACGCACCTTCACGGAGGCCATCCTCGAGGGCATCGCCCCCGGCGGCGGCCTGTTCGTGCCCGAGCGCCTGCCGTCGTTCAGCTTGGACCAGATCGAGCTGCTGGCGACGGTGCCCTACCACGCGCGAGCGGCGGCGGTCTACGAGGCCTTCGGCCTCGACGTCGACGCCGCCACCACGCGTGGCATCGCCGCCCGTGCCTATGGGCCCAACTTCGACGATCCAGGGGTCGCCCCGGTGCGCGACGTGGCTCCAGGGCGCCACGTGCTCGAGCTCTGGCATGGACCCACGCTCGCCTTCAAGGACATGGCGCTCCAGTGCATGCCGCTGTACTTCAGCGAGGCCCTGAGACAGGCACACGACAAGGGCGCGACCGACCTCGACTACCTCATCCTCGTCGCGACCAGCGGCGACACCGGCGTGGCGGCGCTCAACGGCTACGCCGATCGCGCCCACACCCGCATCTGCGTCTACTACCCCGACGCAGGCGTCTCCGCGCTGCAGGAGTTGCAGATGGTCACGCAGCCGGGCGACAACCTCACCGTGTTCCGGCTCGGCGGCGACTTCGACGACTGCCAGAGCTCGGTCAAGGCGGTGTTCGACGACGCAGCGTTCGCGGCGGAGCTGGCCGCGAGTCACGGTCTCGCCCTGAGCTCGGCCAACTCCATCAACTGGGGTCGGCTGCTGCCGCAGATCGTCTACTACATGAGCGGCTACGCCGACCTCGCCGCCCGCGGCGTCGTCTGCGGCGGCGAGTGCATCGACGTCTGCGTGCCCACGGGCAACTTCGGCAACATCCTCGCCGCCTGGTATGCGCGGGACATCGGCGTGCCCATCGGCCGCCTCCTCTGCGCCAGCAACAGCAACAACGTGCTGTTCGACTTCCTCTCGACCGGGGTGTACGACATCGCCGCCCGCTCGCTGGTCAAGACCCCCTCGCCCTCCATGGACATCCTGATCTCGTCCAACCTGGAGCGGCTGCTCTACGACCTGTGCGGCGATCCTGTGCGCATCGCGACCTGGATGGCGGAGCTCAAGACGGCCGGGCGGTTCCGGGTGGACCAGGCGACGCACGCCAAGCTGCAGGAGCGCTTCGCGGCGACCTGGGTGGACAACGACACGTGCCTCCGGACGATCGGCCGTGTGCAGCGCGAGCAGGGCTACCTGCTCGACCCCCACACGGCCGTGGCCTGGGAGGCCGCCGAGAGGCTCGCCGACGACGCGCCGGTACTCATCGCCAGCACGGCGCACTGGAGCAAGTTCGCCGCCGACGTCGTGCGCGGCCTCACCGGCGTGCCCGCCGGCGCCCCGGTGCCCGGAGCCACCGGCGACCTCGAACTGCTCGACCGAGTGGTCGACCTGGCGCCGGGCGCGAGCGTACCGCCGCAGCTGAGCAGCGTCCGCTCCCGGACGCGGCGCTTCGACGCGCGCGTCGAGGCCGGCCGCGAGCCGGTCGAGGCCAGCCTGAGAGAGTGGCTCGCCGACGCCTGACGCCCTGCTCGCCCACCATGACCAGCAAGAAGACCTCGTGACCGAGCATCACAAAGGCCAGGGCGTAGGCTGGATCCACTTCGCCGGCATCTTCTTCCTCGTCGCCGCCCTCTTCAACGCCATCGCCGCGATCTCGGTCCTGACCCGGGGTGAGCTGTTCGACGACAGCAAGCTCGTCGTCTCCGACCTGCGGACGTGGGGCTGGATCTTCCTCATCGTCGCTGCGGTGCAACTGGTGACCGGGATCGTGGTGCTGCGCCGTCTGCGTGCGGGCCGGGTGCCGGCGATCGTCGTCGCCGTGATCGGCATGGTGGCATGGTTCGTGGCCTGGTCGATCCTGCCGTTCTGGGGCCTCGTGATGATGATCCTGTACGGCGTCATCATCTACGCGCTCACGGCGTTCCCGGAGTACTTCGAGTGAGCTAGGCCTCGGGCGCCGAGCCGGCCGGCCCTGCTTCCTCTGCGCCGGCCGGCCGGCCGTCCCGGCCGGGCGACTCGCCCTCTCCGGGCGGCTCGCCCTCATCTTTCCTCGGCCGGCCGCCATCCGTGCCGTCGTCCGCCGGCGTCTGATCGTCGAACAGACCAGCGTCCTTGAGCTGGTGGTAGGCGTCCACGCCGATCTTGACGAACGGCGCCGCGAAGATACCGCCGATGGCCCCGCCCAGGATCGCCCCGCCGGTCGTCGCGAACAGGACCACGAGCCCGTTCAGCTTGAGCGACGCCCCCAGGGCGAACTGCGAGACCACGGTCTGCAGCGGCCCGTTGGCGATGAGCACGAAGATGAGCATCCAGATGGCGTCCTTGACGCCGCCGGTGCCGAGCGCGATGAGCACGGCGAACGCCCCGCCGATGAACGCGCCGAACATCGGGATGTAGTTGGTAAGCCACTGGACCACAAAGATCGTGAACGCCAGCGGCACGCCGATGACGAGCGCGCCCGCGGCGACCACGGCTCCGTTGAACAGGCCGATAAGCGTGCTGCCCCAGATGTAGCCGCGGAGGAACCGGGCGCTGTTGGCGAGGATCGCGTAGCCCACCGGAGGAGGGACGGGCCCCATGTGCTCAGAGACCCAGCGCCCGATCTGCCGGCCGCCGACGAGCACGTACACGAGGATATTGAGGCCGATGAAGGCTCCGAACAGGAACGTCGCGAGCGAGCTGATGCCCTTGAGCGCACCGCCGAAGACGCCCTTGCCCCAGCTGCCGATGCTGCCCGTGAGCGTCTTCTTTGCTGAGTCGACGAGGTTCGCGTCGATGTTGAGCCTTTGCAGCGTGTCGTTGATCCAGTTCACCGCGGCTTGGACCTCGGCCTGGATAGTCGACCACTGCCTGATGACGCCGACGGTCATAAGAGCCAGCAGAGCGAAGGCCCCGACGACGATGGCGACGGTGACGATCAACGCGCCCCAGGCCCTGCCGACGTGATGGCGCTGCAGCAGGTCGACGACGGGCAGGAACGTCGCCCCGAGCAGCACGGCGAACAGGGTCGGCACCACCAGCGTCGCAAGGGACTGCAGGGCATAGACGAGGCCGATGACGACGATGGCGATGCCGACGAGGTACCAGCTGGCGAGGCCGACCCGCTTGAACCAGCCGGGGATGAAGCCGTGCACGAAGGGCCTCGTCTCGGGCACAGCCGCCGACACCGGGCCGGCCTCGGCCGGTGATGCGTCCGCAGGCTTCTTGAAGAACTTCACCGCCGCCCCCTGATGGCTTCGCCGGCCACGCCGGCGTGGCGACATCCTACATGGTGGGCCCACCGGCCGGGACTGCGATAGGCTCGTCGCCATGGAGGGGACCGGCCGGCAGCGACCGTGGGAGCACGAGGGGGTGCGCGTCGACGACGGGCGCCTGCTCGTCGCAGGACGCGACGCCGAGGCGCTCGCTCGCGAGCACGGCACACCTCTGTACGTGGTCGACGTGACGAACGTCGCGGAGCAGGCGCGCGCGCTGCAGCATGCGCTCGCGCGCGCCGGCCTCACGCCGCACGTGAGGCTGGCGCTCAAGGCCCAGCACGCGCCGGAGGTGCTCGGCGCGCTGCGCGTCCTCGGCGAGCCGGGGTCGCCCGAAGCTGTCGGTGTGGACGCCTGCTCCCCCGGCGAGGTGGCGCACGCGCTCGAGCACGGCTTCACCCCGGCGGAGATCAGCTTCACCGGCACCAACGTCTCCGAGCGCGACCTCGGCGTCATCGGGCCGGCCGGCGTTCACGTCAACCTCGACCTCCTCAGCCAGGTCGACCGCTACGGACGGCGGTTCCCGGGGCGCGCAGTCGGCCTGCGGCTCAACCCGCGCGGCGGTTCATGCGCGGCTCCAAGGAGAGCCTGTACAGCAGTGGACGGGCGACCAAGTTCGGCATCTATGAGGAGGAGCTGGAGCGGGCCGTGGCGCTCGCCGCAGACCACGGCCTCAGCGTCGACACCGTCCACGTGCACCTCGCCAACGGCATACTCACCGGCGACCTTCCCGCCTACGACGCGGCGCTGGCGTCGGTGACGCGCATGGCCGCGAAGCTGCTGGACCTCGGCTGTCCGCTGGTGGAGGTCAACGCCGGCGGAGGGCTCGGCACGCCGCTGCAGCCCGGGGAGGAACCCCTGGACCTCGAAGCGTATGCCGGGATCCTCGCGAGGCGGTTCGGCGATCTCGGTGTGGCGGTCGGCGTCGAGCCGGGCGAGTTCCTCACGAACCTCTCCGGCGTCCTGCTCGCGGAGGTGGTGACGGTGGAGGACCGGCTCGGCACCACCTTCGTCGGCCTCGACGCAGGATGGAACGTGTGGAACGACTACTACATCTTCAGGCGCCGGCCGGCGATGGTCGTGGCCGCGCGCGCCGACGCCCCCCGCCGTACTGCCGCGACGCTGGCCGGCCACATCAATGAGGGCAACGACCTGTTCGCGGAAGACCTGCCGGTCCCCGAGGTACGCGAGGGCGAGATCGTCGCGCTGCCCTCGGCCGGCGGCTACAGCCCCGGCATGTGGACCGACCACTGCATGCGCCCGCGAGCGGGCGAGCTCTACTTCACCGACAGGGTCTGACGGCGCCCCCCGGGGCGGCGCTCCGCGACCGGTCCGCCGCGAGCCCGGTTGCCCGCGCCCACCGCCGGCGGCACACTTGGTACCCCATGGGCGACCCGACCTACACCCGCTTGACACCCGACTGGGCCGCCGTGCTCGTGGCCGCCGCGGCCGCAGGCTGGACGGCGGCGATCGTCGACGCAGCTCGGCTCGAAGACGTTCGCGGCCGCGTGGCCGGGGTCCTCGCCTCAGGCGAGCTGCCCGGCCCCACCGCCGGCCACATCGCCGACGAGACGAGCTTCTCCTGGCCGGATAGGCTTGCGCGGCCGCGCTCCGTCGTCGTCGCGGCCACCCCGCGCCCGCTCACGCGCGCGACGCTCACCGTGCGCGGTAAGCCCCGCGAGGTCGCGGTGCCGCCGCACTACGCCGGCTACTACTCCGTCCCGGACGGGCTCGCCGTTGCCGTGGATGCGGCGCTGGCGCCCTCGGGGTACGCCGCCGCGCGCTTCGAGCCGCCGCTCAAGACGCTCGCCGCCTGCGCCGGCCTTGCGCGCTACGGTCGCAACAACATCTCCTACGTGACCGGGCTCGGCAGCTACCTCATGCTGGCGGCGTGCGCCACAGACGCGCCGCCGCCTGACGACGCACCGTGGGGCGCGCCCGAGCAACTGACGCGCTGCGAGCGCTGTAGCGCCTGCCTGCGCGCCTGCCCCGGCGGCGCCATCCGCGCGGAGCGGTTCCTCCTCCAGACGGACCGCTGCCTCACCACGCACAATGAGAGCGAGGCAGCGTTCCCTGCCTGGGTCGACCCTGCCTGGCACCACACCGCCGTCGGCTGCCTGCGCTGCCAGCAGGCCTGCCCCGAGAACGCCAGCGTAGAGCTGCGTGTGGCTGAGCCCGAGGTGTTCGACGAGGCGGAGACGGACGCGATCCTCGCCGCCTCCCCAGACCTGCCGCCGCAGACGCGCGAAAAGCTCGCGCGCAGCGGCCTGGACTACTCGGCCGCCCTCATCGCCCGCAACCTGCGCGCTCTCCTCTCCGTCTGACCGCGCGGCGCGGCCGACGCGCCTAGCGTGCGCCGAGAGGGGGAACCATGAGAGTGTGGAGCGTGAGGCAGGACCTCGGACCTCCCGAGGGAAAGCCGAAGCCTTGGGGAAGGGAGCGGCAGATGACACATCCCATCGTCCTCGGATACGACGGCACGGCGTGCTCGGCGGCGGCGCTGGACGAGGCTATCGAGATCGGCCGCGACGCGCGGGACGCCAAGGTCATCCTGGTCTACTGCCACGAACCCCCGCCCGGGCTGAGCTGCGCGCTCGACCCGGGCTGCCCCGCCGCCAAGGAGCTCCGCGACTACGAAAGGCGCGTGCAGACGGAGGTCGGCCCGATGCTGGGCGACGCTGCCGACCGCGTACGCGCGGCCGGCATCGAGGCGGAGGTGCAGCTCGTGTGGGACGACCCCGTGCGAGCGCTGCAGTCCGTGGCGCACGAGCGCGGCTCTCACGTCATCGTCGTCGGCTCGCACGGCGAGGGGCCGATCGCCGGGGCACTCGGCCGGCACACGCCGTTCGAGCTCCTGTACCACTCCGACGTCCCCGTACTGGTCGTACCGCACCGCCCGGATCGCCGCCGGCATTGAGACTGAGCCGCTACTGCGTCTCGCGCGCGAAGCCGCGCACGGCGGTCACTGCGGCCTTCCAGCGTCGACGCAGCTCGTCCGCGTCGGTCTCGACGGCCGGCGCGAACCCGATTCCCGCGGTCCACAGCGCGGCGACCTCCTCCTCGCTCGACCACACACCGGTGGCGAGTCCGGCCAGCCAGGCCGCGCCGAACGCCGTCGCCTCGGGCTGGCCGGCGCGTGTGACCGGTACGCCCAGCAGGTCCGCCTGGAACTGCAGCAGCAGGTCGCTCGCGGCGGCGCCGCCGTCGGCGCGCACCTCGGCCGGCGTCACGCCGGCGCCATCGACCTCCGCTTGGTACAGGTCGGCGACCTGGAAGGCGATGCCTTCCAGCGTCGCGCGGGCGACGTGCGCCGCGGTGGTCCCTCGTGTGAGCCCGAAGATGCCGCCTCGCGCGTAGGGGTCCCAGTACGGTGCGCCGAGGCCGGCGAGCGCCGGCACGAAGACCACGCCGTCGCTCGTCGGCGCGCCCTGCGCCAGCTTGTCCGCCTCGGAGCTGCTGGAGATGATCCCGAGGCCGTCGCGCAGCCACTGCACGGCGGCGCCGCCGATGAACACGCTGCCCTCGAGCGCGTACGTGCGCTTGCCACCGCGCTGCAGCGCCACCGTACTGACGAGCCCGGCCGGCGCGGCCGCAGGCTCCTCGCCGGTGTTGAGCAGCAGGAAGCAACCGGTGCCGTAGGTGACCTTGATCATGCCGCGCCTGGTGCACGCCTGCCCGAACAGCGCCGCCTGCTGGTCGCCGGCCATACCGGCGATAGGGATGGCTGCGCCGAGCAGAGCCGGGTCCGACTCTCCGACCACGCCACTGCTGTCGACCACCTCGGGCAGCAGCGTCCGCGGCACGCCGAACAGCTCGAGCAGCTCGTCGTCCCAGCGCCCCTCGCGGATGTCGTAGAGCAGCGTCCGCGAGGCGTTGGTGGCGTCCGTCACGTGGCGGCGCCCGCCGCTCAACCGCCACGCCATCCAGCTGTCGACGGTGCCGAAGGCGAGCGCGCCGGCCTCAGCGCGCTCGCGCACGCCGGGCACGTTGTCGAGCAGCCAGCGGATCTTGGTGCCGGAGAAGTACGGATCGAGCAGGAGTCCCGTCTTGCGCCGGACCAGGGCCTCGGCGCCGGCGCCGCGCAACTGCTCGCAGAAGTCCGCCGTGCGCCGGTCCTGCCAGACAATGGCCGGCGCCACCGGCTGCGAGGTCGCCCGGTCCCAGAGGATCGTCGTCTCGCGCTGGTTGGCGATGCCGATGCCGGCCACGTCGGCGGCGGTCAGGCCGGCCTTCTCGAGCGCCCCTCTGGCGGTGGCCAGCTGCGCCTGCCACAGCTCCTCGGCGTCCTGCTCCACCCAGCCCGGCCGAGGCGTGCTGAGGCCGGCCTGCTTCTGGTCGCTCGCAAGGACGGCGCCCCCGGAGTCGATGACGAGCGCCCGCCCGCTTGTGGTCCCGGTGTCGAGCGCCAGCACCACCTTGCCCGTCGCGTCAGCCATGCCGTCCTCCGTCGGTCGCGGCCGGCCCGCGCGTCCGGCGACGGGCCGCTCTGGCCAGCATCATACCTCCGCGCCTCGCGACCATCGTTCGCACCGCGCGCGCCTGCCCCACCACCGGCGCGACACTCGGTCCCGGGTCCTCTCAGGCTCACGGCCCGGGACGCACCCACCCCGTCCATCAGGTGAACACCCTATTTAAGAGCCCGACTACGCACTTCACACACCCTTGAGGGGTACAGTCATTGTGAAGGGAGTCGCAAGCATCGCCTGCGGCCCACAAAGCTCGTGGAAGGAGGAGCCATGGGCTGGAGGAAGATCCTGGAGGCGGAGCACCGCCTGGTGCTGGAGGTCGCCGACGCCGCCGAAGCCGAGTGCCGCCACATCCAGACCTCCGGTACGATCCGCACCGACCTGGTCGGCGACATGCTCGGCTT
Source organism: uncultured Thermoleophilia bacterium (assembly GCA_963775255.1). Lineage (GTDB taxonomy): Bacteria > Actinomycetota > Thermoleophilia > UBA2241 > UBA2241 > CAIXSE01. Next base: position 9,940 of record CAVZIA010000021.1, read on the forward strand.
CTTCCGGTACTTCAACGACGGCCTCCACGACCCCAAGGAAGAGGGCCTGCTCTACGCCCGCTGCCATCGCCGGGGCATGACCGATGAGGACGAGCCCCTCGAGCAGATGATCGGCGAGCACGAATGGTGCCGCGGCAAGCTCGACGCCATGGAGAGGGGCTTGGAGACTATCGACCAGAGCGACCGGGAGGCCGTGCTCGAGTTCGCCGGTTGCCTCTGCGAGTTCATCGAGGTCATGCGCTGTCACATCACCGTCGAGGAAGAGGTCTTCTTCGACACCGCCCAGCACTACCTCACCCTGAACGACCGGCACGAACTCTCCGAGGAGTTCGAGGCGGTGCACTGGGACGAGATCGAAGAAGGCGTGGCGGCCTACTGGGAGGATCTGGCCCACCGGCTCTACGCCGCCGAGGTGCTGTCCGCCTGACGGGCGACGACGCTCCTCCAGACGGGGTCGCGACCGGCAGGATCAGATCCAGGCCGCGGCCCCGTCGCTCAGATACTCGTGCATGTCGTCGGCCGCCGTCCGGGCGGCGCCCATGGCGAGGATCACCGTGGCGGCGCCGGTCACGATATCGCCGCCCGCCCACACCCTCGGTACGCTCGTCCTGCCGGCCTCCGTGAACGTCCTGATGTAGCCGCGCTGGGTGCGCTCGAGGCCGCCGGCGTCCTCGAAGAGGGCCCGGTTGGGGCCGGCGCCCACGGCGACCACCACCATGTCGACGTCGATAAGGAAGTCCGACTTGAGGACAGGTACCGGTCGCCGGCGCCCGGACCCGTCCGGCTCGCCGAGCATCATGCGCACGCAGCGCATCTCGCGTACCCAGCCCTGCTCGTCGCCCTCGTACGCGATGGGGCTGGTCAGGTACTCGAACCGCAGCCCCTCCTGCTCGGCGTGCAGGATCTCCTCCTCGCGCGCCGGCATCTCCGCGCGCGTGCGCCGGTACACGACGCTGACCTCGCGCGCGCCCATGCGCAGCGCCGTGCGCGCGCAGTCCATGGCCACGTTGCCGCCCCCGACCACGGCGACCTTGGTCCCGAGCGGGGCCGGCGTGTCGTACTCCGGGAACAGGTAGGCCTTCATCAGGTTCACGCGCGTGAGGTACTCGTTGGCCGAGACGATGTTGCAGAGGTTCTCTCCGGGGACGCCCATGAATCCGGGCAGGCCGGCCCCTGTGGCTACGTACACGGCGTCGAACCCGAGGTCGAACAGCTCCGTGAGCCCGTACAGCTTGCCCACGATGCTGTTCATCTCGAACTTGACGCCGAGGTGCCGCAGGTTGCCGGTCTCCGCCTCGACGATGCTCTTGGGCAGGCGGAACTCCGGGATGCCGTAGACCAGCACACCGCCGGCGCTGTGCAGCGCCTCGTAGATCGTCACGCTGTGGCCCTTGACGGCCATGTCGGCAGCCATGATCAGCCCCGCCGGCCCGCTGCCGACCACGGCGACGCGGAAGCCGGTCTTGGCCGCGCGCGGCGGCAGTGTCACCTGGTCGGTCTCCCGCTCGAAGTCGGCGGCGAACCGCTCCAGGGCGCCGATGGCGAGCGGTTCGCCCTTCTTGCCCAGCAGGCAGAGCTTCTCGCACTGGTCGTCCTGCGGGCAGACGCGCCCGCAGACGGCCGGGAGCGCGTTCTTCTCGCGGATGCGGCGAGCCGCGCCGGCGAAGTCACCGGCGGCCACCAGCCCGACGAACCCGGGGATGTCCACCTGGACGGGGCATCCCTCCACGCAGGCCGGCTTTTTGCACTGCAGGCAGCGGCTCGCCTCGAGCACGGCCAGTTCGCTGTCGTAGCCGTAGCTGACCTCCTGGAAGTTGCGGATGCGCAGCCGGGGGTCCTGTTCGGGCTTTTTCTGCCGCGGCGCCTCGGCGAGGATCTTGGCGCGCGTACGCTTGGGCACGCCGTGCCAGCGGCAGTCCGCGCGCGTGCAGCAGGAGAGCGGCGCCACGCGCGTGTGCAGCGAGACGTCGATGGTGAACACTGGGGACTCGCACTCGCCGCACTGCGCCTCAGACTCGATGAGCGAGGCGTGGCAGTGCGGGCACAGCACATCCGTGGCCACCGCCTCACCCGTCCAGCAGGGTGAGACAACCCGTTCGAACTCCTCGAGCCGCGGGTTCACGAGAAGGTCGCAGGCGACGTCGCCAACCTCCACGTCGAGGCCGACCCACACACGCCGGGTCTCGGCGTCGTAGATATTGAGGGTGGCGTGGCAGTGAGGGCAGAAACTGGCGAGATCGCCCTGCTGCGCAAGTGTCTCGAGTTCGTGGTCGATGCTGGTCATCGCCGCCTCCCCTAGTGCGCCTTGATGGAGGTGAGCAGTGAGATGCGCTCGTCGCGCCCGTACATGCTGTTGCGCTGGATCAGCTCGTCGAAGTCGACCTCGAACGCGTTGAAGTGAGGACCGTCGACGCAGGCGAACTTGGTCTCCCCGCCGACTGTGCAGCGGCAGCCGCCGCACATGCCGGTCCCGTCGACCATGATGGGATTGAGACTCACCTCCGTCGGCAGGCCGTAGATGCGCGTCATCTCGGTGACGGAGCGCATCATGATGAGCGGCCCGACCGCGAGCACCTTGTCGATGTGCTCGTGCCGCTCCACGAGCGCCTTGAGTGCGTCCGTGACCTTCCCGTGCACGCCGTAGCTGCCGTCGTCCGTGGTGACGATGAGCTCGTCGCAGAGGGTGCGCATCTCGTCCTCCAGGATAAGGAGGTCCTTCTGGCGCGCTCCGACCACGCCGATGATGTGATTGCCGGCCTCGCGGTGCCCTGTGAGCAGATGGTGCAGCACGGCGATACCGGACCCGCCGCCGATGCCGACCACGGTACCGAACTTCTCGATGTGCTCCGGCACCCCGAGCGGCCCGCACAGGTCCTTGATGGCGTCACCCACCCCGAGTGAGGCGAGCATAGCCGTGCTCTTGCCGACGACCTGGAAGATGATGGTGACCGTGCCGTTGGCTGCGTCGCGGTACGCGACGGTGAGCGGCACCCTCTCTCCGGTGTCGTTGACCCGGAGGACGACGAACTGACCGGGACGTATCTTGCGGGCTATCTGGGGCGCCTCCAACGTGAGGCTGACCAGATCACGCTTCGTGAGTTCCTGCCGGTCGACGATCGTGTGCATGGCCACTCCCCCTGACTCGGTGACCGATCACGTCGCGCGACCGCTGTGGCCGCGTGGCTCCTACCCCCACTATACCCTCGAAATCCTTCCGCACATGGGGTGAAGACCCGATAGGCGGCCCAAAGTCACCGATCCGCCCGGCCGGCCCACCGGCCCTGGATGCACGGCCCCCCGCGCGGTAGTGTGACCCGGTCGAGGTCCGGGCAGGAGCGCTGGCGGCGCTGGACCTCACCGAGCGACGAGGAGCCCGACCGCGACGTCGAGGCGACCATGGCCCGCGGGCTCACGGCCGAGTGCGACCCGCAGCTCACCCGCTTGGCGCTCGAGAACCTCCTCGGCAACGCCTGGAAGTTCACAGCGAACCGCAAGCACGCGCACATCGAGGTCGGCGTCACGGAGGAGGACGGCCGGACCTGGTTCCACGTGCGCGACGACGGCGCGGGATTCGACATGCACTACGCCGACTCCCTGTTCGGCGCCTTCCAGCGGCTGCACCGCCAGGACGAGTTCGAGGGGACCGGAATCGGCATCGCCACGGTGCAGCGCATCGTGCACCGGCATGGCGGCGAGGTCTGGGCGGAAGGCGAGGTCGAGAAGGGTGCCACCTTCTGGTTCACGCTGGGGGGGTGACCCTCCGTCGGCGGGCGTCGCCTCGTCGAGGGCGACGATGCCGGCCTTGCCCCCGCTCGATGTCTCGAGGCCTGGAGAGCAGCCGGCCGCCCTCAACCGTCACCGTGTCGGTCATGCGTGTCATCCGCTCCTCCCCGTGCAGACACCCGCCCCGGCCTGGCTGCCGCCGAGCGCCCGCGAAAGCGAGCTTCGCGCGGCGATCACGTGAATACCAACCGCATTGGTCGGGTATATGCTGCAGCGGAGCCGTGACCGCCGCGCGGCCTCACTCACTGCAAAGGGAGACCACATGGCAGACGAAGAGAAGCCCGCCCTGACGCTCGACTGCATCGGGCTTTACTGTCCCGAGCCCCTGTTCCAGACCCGGGAGAGCATCGACTCGATCGAGGTAGGCGAGGTGCTGGAGGTCATCGCCGACGACCCGGCCGCGGAGGAAGACCTGAAGCGCTTTGCCAAGCGCGCCGGCCATGAGGTCGTCGACCTCGAGAACGACGGCGTCGAGCTCCGCATCCTCCTTCGCCGACTCAAGTAGAAGACCGAAAGGACCCCCATGGCCGACCCGCAGAACATCCTCTACGTACAGACCAGCAACGCCCCCGAGCGCCAGTATTCGCCGCTCGTGCTCGCGCAGAGCGCCAGGGCGATGGGGCTGGACGCGGCCGTCTACTACCTAGGCATGGGCCTCACCGTCCTCAAGCCGGGTGAGGCTGAGAAGATGCAGCTCGGCAGCTTCCCGACCGTCGCCGAGATGCTCCAGAAGACGCTCGACATGGGCGTCACCGTGTACGTCTGCGAGGCCAGCAAGCAGATGCTCGGCTGGGAAAGCGTGGAGCTGATCGACGGCGTCAAGATCGTCGGCGCCGCGACGCTCAACGACCTCGCTCTGGACGCCGACGCCGTCATGTACTTCTGAGGTCGCGTGATGAGCGACGGCATCTCCCTCACCCTTCCGGATCCCGGCGAGGCGCTGCGCAGCGCCGGGGTCGTCTACGCCGACTATCAGAGCGCCAAGCCCGTCGACCCGCGCGTGGTCGAGGCGATGCTTCCGTACCTCACCGAGAAGTTCGGCAACGCCGCCTCCCTGCACGGCGTCGGCGACGTGGCCACCGAGGCGCTGGAGGAGGCGCGCGGCCGGGTCGCCGCGTTCTTCGGCGCCGAGCCGCGCGAGATCGTCTTCACCGGCGGAGCCACCGAGGCGAGCAACCTCGCCGTCGTCGGCTATGCCCTGCGCAACCGGCGCAAAGGCGACCACGTGATCATCAGCGAAGCCGAGCACATCAGCGTGCTCAACATCGCCAAGTATCTAGAGAAGCAGGGCTTCCGCGTCACGCGGGTGCCGATCGACCTGCACGGGCGCGTGACGGCCAAGAAGCTGCGCGCCCGCATCACCGACGAGACCATCCTCGTCTCGCTGCAGTGGGCGAGCAGCGAGATCGGCACCGTCCAGCCCATCGCCGAGATCGCGGAGATACTGGACGGCACCGGCATCGCCCTGCACAGCGACGCCGTGGCGGCCGAAGGGCTGGTCCCGATCGACACGGCCCGGGTGCCGGTGAGCCTGCTGAGCCTCTCGAGCAACGACATCTACGGGCCGCGCGGCCTCGGCGCCCTGTACGTGCGCCAGGGCGTGCAGGTGGCGCCGGTGCTGCTGGGCGGCGGCCAGGAGCGCGGCTTGCGCTCCGGCAGCGAAGACCTCGCAAGCATCGCCGGGTTCGCCGCGGCGGCCGACATCATGGCCGCGGAGATGCCCGCGGAGGTGGAGCGCGTCCGCGCCATCCGCGACAAGCTGGTCGAGCGAGTGCTCGCCGAGATCCCCGACTCGCACCTCAACGGCCATCCCGAGCAGCGGCTGCCGAACAACGCGCACTTCCGCTTCCACGGGGTCGAGGGAGAGGCGATGGTGCTGTCGCTGCGCGACGCCGGCATCGCCGCGTCCACCGGCTCCGCCTGCAGCTCCAAGACGTTGGAGCCGTCGCACACACTCATCTCCTGCGGCCTGCTCCACGAGGAGGCGCACGGCTCGCTCGAGTTCACCTTCGGCCGCTGGAGCCGCGTGGAGGACGTGGAGAGCATCATGGAGGCGCTCCCCGACGTGATCCATCGCCTGCGCGCCCTCTCGCCGCTCTACAAGACCAACGCACCCGCGACGTCGTGACCGCCGCGACACCCGCTCACCTGAAAGGCTCCGACCGATGAAATCGACTCAGTACACCGAGAAGACCCTCGAGCACTTCCGCGACCCGCGCAACGTGGGCACGCTGGAAGGCCCGAACGTCGCCGTCGGCCGCGTGGGCAACCCCGTCTGCGGCGACATGATGGACATCTACATCGAAGTGGTGGACGACCACATCAAGGACATCAAGTTCCAGACGTTCGGCTGCGGCTCCGCCGTGGCGACCTCGAGCATGATCACCGAGCTCGTCATGGGCATGCAGCTCGACGACGCGCTCAAGGTGACCCGAGGCGACGTCGCCGACGCGCTCGAGGGCCTGCCGCCCATCAAGATGCACTGCAGCAACCTGGCGGCCGACGCGCTGCACGAGGCGATCAAGAACTGGCGCGAGGGCGTCGGCCCGGATGACGCCAAGAAGACGCCGGGCGGCACTGCTTGCCACCCGATCCCGGCGGAGGTTGCCGAGGTCGAGATCCAGAACCTGGACGCCTACGACGGCAAGGGCCTCTACCGCAAGCTCGACGATCTGAGCGCGGTCGCTGACGAACGCGTCGTGGTGCTCGACACCGGTGACGACTCCGCGAGACTCTCGATGGACCTCACTGACCACACCGGCCGCGTCGTGCTCATGACGACCGGCAAGGAGCCGAGCGTGAGCCCTGCGGTACGCTCGGCCCTGCGCCTCAGCGACGTGAAGGTGCTGGCTGAGGCGCAGCCGCTCGAGCTGCTCGGAGAGGGCGAGCTCGAGCGGATCCGGGTCCACGACCTCAACGAAGACGAGGAGTACGAGCTCACGGCCGACGCATTCGTGGTTCTCGAGTAACTTCTGGGCAGGGATCGCCGCGCGACGGTCCTACCGGCGTCGCCGCGCCCGTACGCGGCGACGGGGCGGGTGGCCCTTCTGGCCTCCCGCCGCCGCGAGCCGCACGACCTAGGACTCGCGCCCCGTCCGCCGAACCACGGGGCGTGACCCTGATCCTCGTCATCGTGATCGTTCTGTTCTCCTGGGCGGTCGCCTTGGCGCTGCTTGCCGTGGTACTGCGCATCGCCCGCTCACGCGAGCACCGCCGTCACCGCGCAACGGAGCAAGCGTGGCGTGGAGCGGTCGATGCCCTCGTGCTCGACGGCATCCCCTTGCCGCAGGTCCCGCAGCGCGAGCGACCCGTGGTCCTGGAGCTCCTGCTCCGCTACAGGGCGATCCTCAGGGGGCCGGATGCCGCGCGCATCACCGACTGCCTCGAGACGCAGGGCTACGTGGACGAAGCCGTGAAGGGCCTGCGCTCGCGCAACCGATGGAAGCGCGCCGCCGCGGCCGCGGAGCTGGGCCGCATGCGCTCCGACGCTGCAGTGACCGCACTGGTCGGGCTCATGGAGGACGAGAGTGACGACGTCCGCACGGTTGCCGCGCGCAGCCTTGCGGCCATCGGCGACCCCACAGCCGTCCAAGCGCTCACCGCGGCGCTCGCCGACTCGTCGCGCTGGACCGCAACCACGGTCGCGACAGACCTCATCGAGATGGGGACACCGGCCGTGCCTACGCTGCTCGAGATCGCCGTCAGCGGCGGGCGCGACCCCGGTGCACGCGAGGCCGCCGTCACGGCCGTGCGCGTGCTCGGCGAGATCCGTGACCTGCGCGCCGAGCCGGTGCTGATCGGACTGCTGTCCGGCGCCGACGACCTGGACCTGCGAGCGCGGGCCGCGGCCGCACTCGGAGCCGTCGGAGGACCCCACGCATCGTCGGCGCTGTGCGCCGCGCTGCGCGACGAAGCGTGGCAGGTGCGCACCCAGGCCGCCTGCAGTCTGGGCGCACTGGGAGATCAGGCCAGCATCGAGGCGCTGAGCACCGCCATCGAGGACCCCGAGTGGTGGGTCCGGCGCAACTGTGCCGAGGCCCTGGGTGGTCTCGGAGCACCCGGCCGCCAGGCGCTGCGGCGGCTGGCCGGCTCTCCCGACCGCTACGTCCGCGACCGCTGCCGCGCCGTCCTCGCCGATTTGGACGAAGCCTAGGAGGCGAGCTCGTGAACTCCTGGCTCGCCGTGGCCAGCACAGCCTTTCTCTGCTACTTCATCGCACTCGACGCGGTCTATGCGGCTCTGTTCGCACTCTCCTTCTACGAGTCGGGCCGGCACATGCGGCGACTGGCGCTCGGCGGCGATGATGTCGTGCTGCAGTCGCCGCTTACGCCGCCGATGTCGATCATCCTGCCCGCGTTCAATGAAGAGGCCTGCATCGTCGAATCGGTCGATGCGCTGCGCCTGATTGAATACGGCGAGCTCGAGATCGTCGTGGTCGACGACGGCTCAACGGATGGCATGCTCGCCCGGCTCACCGAGGCCTACGACCTCGTCCCCTCGCAGACGCCGCTCCGCATCCAGCTACCCTCACGACCCATCAGGGACGTGTACGGCTCCCGCCGCCTCCCGAACCTGGTCGTCGTGAGTAAAGAGAACGGCGGCTGCAAAGCGGATGCGACCAACGCCGGCGTCAACGCAGCCCGCTATCCCCTCGTCTGCGTCACCGATGCGGACGCCGTGCTCGAGAAGGATGCCCTCCTGCGAGCGGTGCGACCGTTCCTGGAGCGGCCGCGAGAGACCGTGGCCGTCGGCGGCACGGTGCGCATCGTCAATGGCTGCACGGTGTCGGCGGGTCGCGTCACCCGGATAGGTGCGCCGCGCAATCTGCTGGCGTCCTTGCAGGTAGTCGAGTACATGCGGGCCTTCATCGCGAGCCGGACCGCATGGAGCCGGCTGGGAGGGCTGTTCCTCATCTCGGGCGCCTTCGGCGTGTTCCGCAAAGATGCCCTCGTGGACGTGGGCGGCTTCAACCCGGAGGCCATCGGCGAAGACATGGAGCTGGTCTTGCGCATGCACCGCACCTTCCGCGCGCAGCGGCGACCCTTCCGCATCGTCTTTGTGCCGGACCCCGTGGTGTGGACCGAAGCACCCGAGTCGCTGAAGGGGCTGCGAAGCCAACGCAAGCGCTGGCACCGCGGGCTGCTCCAATGCCTGTGGTGGAACCGGGGAATGGTCCTGCGACCCTCGCAGGGCGCCGTCGGCATGCTCGGACTGCCGTATCTCTGGGCGTTCGAGGCCGGCGGCACCGTGGTGGAGGTGGTCGGCTACGTGGTCGTCATCGTCAGCGCGCTGCTGGGAGAGCTGAACGCACCGTTCCTCGCGCTGTTCGTGCTCCTGGCGATGGCGTATGGGGTCGCACTCTCCGTGTCGGCGCTCGTCATGGACGACGCACGCTCACTCCGCACCCAGAGCGCCGGCGACATCGCCTGGTTGTTGCTGTGCACCGTGATCGAGAACTTCGGCTACCGCCAACTGCTGGCGCTATGGCGGTTCACGGCAACGATCGAACTGCTCGTCGGACGGCAGGCGCGTTGGGATCCACTGGAGCGCAAGGGGTTCAAGACCGAGTAGCCACAGACACGAAGTGCCCTGCTGAGCGCGCTCAGACGCGCGTGAGAAGCGAGCGGACCCGCGCGCGCAGCTCGCCAATCATGAACGGCTTGGTGACGTAGTCAGAGACTCCGAGGTCGAAGCCCTTCACGATGTCCTCCTGGGACGAGCGAGCGGTCAGCATGAGCACCGGCACGGCGCCGCCGCCGTCCTCGAATTCCCGCAGCCGCGACAGCACCTCGAAGCCGGTGAGCTGAGGCATCATGACGTCGAGAACGACCAGGGCGGGGGAACAGGACCGGAAGCGCTCGAGCGCTTCGGCGCCGTCCCGCGCGACCTCGACGCGATAGCCGTCGGCTGCGAGCACATAGCTCACGATGTCGGCGACATCCGGGTCGTCCTCGGCAAGCAGGATGGTCGCCACTTCCCGAGCGCCCGGCGTCTCGCGATTTCCAGTCACGTCTCCCCCATCGTCGTCAATCCTGTACACGGGTATCGGCCGCTCCGCAAGAAGCTTGACCCGCCGCGTTCCCGGAGATCCGGGGCATCGTACGCGCCCGGAGCGATCGAGCCTCCGGCCGTCAGGCGCAGGCGGCAGTGGACGCGCCGAGGGCGACGGCCTGGCTGGCCAGGCCGTCGCCCTCGTCCGTCCGGGCGCCCTCGCGCCCGTCTGAGCGCAATGCTCCGCAGCGCTCCGCAGGGAGCGCTCGTCGGGCACAGGCGGCGAGAAGCTCAGTAGTTGGCGGCGCAGACTTCCATGTAGGCCGTCGGATGATCGCAGGCGGGGCACTTGGCCAGCGCCTTGGTCCCCGTGTGCACGAAGCCGCACTTGCGGCAGATCCAGGTGACCTTCTCGTCCTTCTCGAAGACCTTGCCTTCGTCGATGTTCCTCTTGAGCGCGCGGTACCGCTCCTCGTGATGCATCTCGACCTTGGCGATGTTGCGGAACCTCTTGGCGATCTCCGGAAAGCCCTCGCTGTCGGCGACGTCGGCGAACGCCGGATACAAGTCGGACCACTCCTCGTTCTCACCGTTGGCTGCGGACTCGAGGTTCTTGGCGGTGTCGCCGTTCAGGTCGCCGGCGGGATACGTCGCGGTGATCTCGACCATGCGGCCCTCGAGGTAGCGGAAGAACATCTTGGCGTGCTGCTCCTCGTTGGCGGCCGTCTCGTTGAAGACGGCTGCAATCTGCTGGAAGCCTTCCTTGATGGCGATCTTGGCGTAGAACGTGTAGCGGTTCTTCGCCTGGCTCTCGCCGGCGAATGCCTTGAGGAGGTTCTGCTCGGTCTGGCTGCCCTTGAGTTCGGCCACGGTGGCTCCTTTTCCGGTGGGGTGCTGGGCAGAGTCTACCGACGAGGCTGACCGGTCCGCCAACGGCCTCTGCAGCCGACCAGCGGCCCAGCTCGTCGACGGCGACGCGGTCCGCCCGCTCCGCGAAAAGGCAGGCCGTCGCCGCGGCCGGCCCTCCCGGCGGCGGCGGGACCATGCGACCAGCACGACATGTCCCCCCGCCGCCGCCGACGCAGTCACGCTCGGGGAACCGCGAGGCGACGATCGTCTACGGTGCGGCGATATCGAGGCCCTGCTCCGGAGCGCCGCCGCTGGTCCAGCTGGCGCCGGCGGCGGCGGCCATGACCGCCGCCATCGCCGCCGCCTCCAGCGGCGTGATGCGCTGGCCGAGCACGACGAGCGCGGCCAGCGCGGCCACCGCGGGCTCCACGCTGAGCAGCACGCCGTAGGTGGCTGCGCGCACGCGGCGGATCGCGACCATCTCCAGCAGGTACGGGAATGCCGACGAGACGACGGCGATGACCAGACCGAGCAGGATCGCATCGGCGTGGCCGGAGATCTTGACGCCGCCGACGAGCAGGAGCGGCGTCGCCAGCAGGGTGGCGCCGAGCATCATGAGCGCCGTGACCGAGAGCGGGTCCATGCCGGTCACGGCGCGCTTTGCGAGCAGCAGGTACAGACCCCAGCAGACGCCGGCCGACAGGGCCAGGAGCAGGCCGACGCCGGTTGCGGAGCCGGAGGGGCCGGCGAGAACGACTACACCCGCGCCGGCCAGAACGATCCACAGCCAGTCGAGTTTGTGTCTCGTGCCGAGGACGGCCACGCCGAGGGGTCCGACGAACTCGATGGCCACCACGATACCCACCGGGATGCGGCTGATGGCGCCGTAGAAGCTTAGATTCATCAGGAAGAGGGTCACCGCGAGCGCCGCCAGCGGCAGGCGGTGACCCTTGGGCGGTAGCCGCCGGAGCGCACTCGGCCGCACGACGATCAGGATGAGCGCGGCGAACGCCGTGCGCAGCCAGAGCGCCTCGAACACGCCGACCGAGTCGATGACGCGCACGGCCAGCGCCGAGCCCGTCTGGATGGAGATCGTGAGGACGACGACGAGCGCGGCGGCGAACGCCGCGTCCCGCCGCGCCGGCTGCCGCGGGGGCGGCGAGGGTGTGGCGCCGTCAGTCATGTGCCGCAAGTCTACAGGGGGCGCACTCACCGTGCGGCAGGCAAAAGTGGGTGAGCAGACACTTGTGAGCCGCCTATCGTCGTGGTACCTTCACTGTCTTCCCAAGTAGTGGAGCGAAAGACTCCGCTTCCCCCGATCGCGAGGACGACATGAGCGCGAGGCACGAGACCCCCACCCATGCCGACGAGAAGCACGCCATCCTGTATGGGCGTCCCATCCCGGAGAACAGCTTCGCCGTGCGGGACCTGCAGCACAAACTCCCCGGCGTCGGCCTGTTCGACCTGCGCCGCACCGAGACCGGCGCCCATGCCTGCACCTTCTGCGGCGCCTGCGCCAAGAAGTGCCCCGTGCAGTGCATCGACGTGCGGCTCGACCGCTCACGCACGCACGGCAAGGGCAAAGAGCGACACTTCGCCGGCACGATCACCGTCGACGAACGCCGCTGCGTCACCTGCAACCACTGCGTGGAGACCTGCAAGTTCGACGCACTCATCCCCACCGAGCTCTATGCGGAGCACCGCCGCCGGGTGCAGGAGCTGGGCAACAAGCCGCCGCAGCTCTCCAGCGGCCACGGCCTCTGCAGCGGCTGCGGCGCCGGCATCGTCGTCAACCAGGTGCTCGGCCAGGTCGACAGCCACTACGTCGTCTCCGGCGCCACCGGCTGCCTCGAGGTCAGCACCACGCGCTACCCGTACACCGCCTGGAAGGGCAGTTACATCCACACCAACTTCGAGAACGCGGCGGCCACGCTCAGCGGCGTCGAGACCGCGTTCCGCGCGCTCTACAAGCGCGGCAAGCTCGAGGAGAAGGTCAAGTTCATCGCCTTCGGCGGTGACGGCGGCACCTACGACATCGGCCTCCAGGCCCTCTCCGGCGCCATGGAGCGGGGCCACCAGATGCTCTACGTGTGCTACGACAACGGCGGCTACATGAACACGGGGTTCCAGCGCTCGAGCGCGACCCCGCAAGGCGCCTGGACCACCACCAGCCCAGTCGGGCGGGAGATCCCCGGCAAGCTCGGGCACAGCAAGAACCTCACCGAGATCATGGTGGCCCACCGCCTCCCCTACGTGGCGCAGTCTTCGCCGCACGACCCACAGGACCTGATGCACAAGGCATCCAAGGCGCTGGCCGTCGACGGACCGACGTTCATCAATGTGCTCTCGCCGTGCCCACGCGGCTGGCGCACCGAGAACGACGAGGCCATCGAGCTCGCGCGGCTGGCCACGGACGCCTGCTATTGGCCGCTGTTCGAGGTCAACAGCGGCCAATACCGGCTCACGTACCGGCCGCGCCACAAGCGCCCGCTGGGCGAGTGGCTCGAGCGCCAGGGCCGCTTCGCCCACCTGGCGCTCGCCGGCAACGAGCACCTCGTCGAGCAGCTCCAGAAGTGGGTCGACGAGGAGTGGGATCTGCTGCTGCGCAAGTGCGACGAGATCCCCGAGGCCCAGTGGGACACGGCGAGCAGCCGGCACAAGGCCGAGCCGTTCGTCATGCACCCCAAGCGGTCGCATCTGGAGTCGCTGGGCGAGCCGCTCACGGCGAGCATGACCTACACGGCCACCGAGTGGGACGACTTCGACTGGGGTCGCCACTCGGGCATGAGCGACGGGGCCTTCGAGGATTAGCCGCTGGGGGCTCCCGGCCGTCAGTGCGAGGAGGCTAGCACGCGCGATCGCCGCTGGATACGACGGAGGTCCACATCTCGTCGAGTGACGCCCGTGAAGGGTCCCAGTTGACCAAGGTCATGCCCTGGCCATCGGTGTGGGGGGTATCCTCAAGACGCACGGCCACTGAGGAGGCGGACCATGGCGATGGACAGAGGCTGTCCCGGGCAAGACAGGAGCAGCTGGACCGCGGACGACATCTTCGAGGCGCCCTGCCCCAACTGCGGCGCGCAGATCGAGTTCTTCAAGGACGACGCGCGCCGCTATTGCCGCGACTGCGGCACCTGCGTCCCGAACCCAAGGCAGGACGTTGGCTGCGCCGCCTGGTGCGCAGCGGCCGAGAAGTGCTCCGTCGGCCGTCAGTGGATAGAGGACGACTCGCTGGAGGAGCCCCGGGCGATCAACGAGTGAGTCAGTGAGGGCCGGGGCGGCGCCAGCGCCACCCCGGCCCCATTTCATGCAGGCCGTCCCCCCGGCCCTGCATGCACTGAGCGTGTCCCCCCGGGCCCGCTCAGGCTTCGGGTCTAGAGCTGCAGGTACGAGTCCGCGTAGAGCGTCTGGTTGGTGAGCATCCGATAGGTCTTCCAGAGGTCGACCTGCTCCTGGTCGCTCTTGTCCACGGCCGACTCGTCGAGCACGTCCATGGCCGCCACGGCGTCGTAGAGAGCCACGATGAGCTTGTTGAGCGGGGTGCTCTCGTCGTGCGCCTCGCAGACGCGGATCCACTCGTTCTGCACGTTGTCGAGCGGGTCGGCGATGGCGCTGTCGAGCCCCGCGCCCATCGCCATGACCATCATGACGCGGTTGATGAGTGGGCGGACCTCAGGCAGCGCGCCGTTGGAGATGTTGGAGAGCCCGATCACCGTGGTCGGCGGCGGGTCGGCCATCATCTTGAACATGCGCACGGCCTCGACTGTCTCCATGGCAACGTCCTGGTTGCAGTTCACGGCCAGGACCAGCGGGTCGAGGAAGATGTCCTCCACGGGCAGGCCGGCCCTCTCCGCCGCCGGCAGCAGGTCCTCCATGGCGATGCCGGCGCGGCCGTCGGCCGTGGTCGGGATGCCGTCCACGCCCATGGTGAGGGCGATGACCCTGGCGCCGTACCTGGCAGCCAGTTGCATCACGCTGTCGAGGCGGTCGGGATCGGCGGAGGCCGAGTTGAGCATGGCGGGCTTCTTGCAGACCTTGAGGCCCGCCTCCATCGCCGCCAGGTTGGTCGTGTCGAGCGAGAGCGGGACGTCCGTGACCTCCTGCACCGCCTCTACGATCCACGGCATGACCTCGTGACCGAGCTTCTTCTGCGGGCCGATGTTGAGGTCGACGATGCCGGCCCCGGCCTCGACCTGCTTCACGGCCAAGTCCTGGATGACCTTCTTGTCGCGGTCCGCGATGGCGGCCTTGACGGGTGCCGACAGGATCTGGATGTTCTCACCGATGATGAGCACCGGCGGCCTCCTTAGCCTCTGGTGGGTGTGGCGAGCGCGGCGTTGACGACAGGCTCGAGCGCCGCGCTCAGCGGACTGTCGGCCGGCAGGCCGACGAGCGGCTTGCCGGCGGCGTCGTACTCCGCGACGACGGCGTCGTCGGGCAGGACTGCGAGCAGGTTCAGGCCGTTGTCGGCGATCGCCTGCTCGAGTGCGGGTGAGAGGCCCTGGGCGGCACGGTTCACTATCAGGTAGTGCCGCCCCACCTTGGTCTCGAGCTCGCCCAGCAGCGCGGCGACGCGACCTGCGGTCGTGATGCCGCGCACCGTGGCGTCACTGACGATGAAGAGCACATCGACGTCGCGGGTCGTGCGCCGGGAGAGATGCTCAAGCCCGGCTTCGTTGTCGATCACGACCCACGGGTAGCTGCCGGCGATCTGGTCGATGATGAGGCGCAGCATGTTGTTGGCGGCGCAGTAACAGCCGGGTCCCTCCGGCCGGCCCATCGCCAGCAGGTCGACGTTGGTGCCCTCGACCAGGCTCGAGTTGATCTCGTAGTCGAGCAGATCCTGCTTGGCGATGCCGGCGTCGAGGAGGTTGGCGCGTGCCTTGACGCTGGTCTCCTCACGCACGTCGCCGACCGTCTTCTCCAGCGGCAGGTCGAGGACGGTGTTGAGGTTGCTGGCCGGATCGGCGTCGATCGCCAGGATCGGGCCGGCCTGCGCTTCCGCCAGCCGGTGGATGATCAGCCCGGCGAGCGTCGTCTTGCCGGTCCCCCCCTTGCCGGCGACAGCGATGGTGGTGGTCATGGATCAGCCTCCGTTTCCGGCCCCGTTGCTCCTGGCGGCCAGAGCCGCGCGGACGCTCGGGAACCCGGTGAGGTCGGTGTGGGGAAGGAAGAGCGCCGAGGTGTACTCGTCCATGAACGTGTTGTCGGCGCTCAGCTCGAGGTAGGTCATCTTGCTGGCGACCTCGGTGACCTCGTGGCGTACGTTGACGCAGAGCAGCGTGGCGAACGCTCCGAGCGCGCTGGTGTTGCCGAGGAAGTGGAACTTCTCCACCGGCTGGTCCGGCAGCAGACCGATGCGGATGGCCTTCTCGACGTTGAGGTACTGGCCGAACGCGCCGCCGATGAAAATCTGCTCCACGTCGGCGAGATCCACGCCGACGCTCGCGCAGAGCACCTCGAAGCCGGCGTAGATGGCTGCCTTGGCGCGGACGAGGCTGGAGATGTCCGACTCCGTGAGGACGATGTCCTTCTCGGCGCCGCCCTCGCCGGCCCGGCACACGACGTACTCGGGCACGCCCTCGTGCAGCCGGACGCGAGCGGTGGGAGCTTCGAGGTCGATGTGCCCGGACTTGTCCAGGATCCCCGTCACGAAGAGCTCTCCGAGCAGGTCGATGAGGCCGCTGCCGCAGATACCTACAGCCGAGGCGTCGTCGATGGTGCGGAACGTCGGCTCCAGGGTGGCGTCGTCGATGAAGACGTCCTCGATGGCGCCCTGGGACGCGCGCATTCCGTCGCGCACGCCGCCGCCCTCAAAAGCGGGGCCAGCGGAGCAGGCGCACGAGAGCAGCCAGTCCCTGTTGCCGAGCACCATCTCCCCGTTGGTCCCGATGTCGATGAACAGCGTGAGCTTCTCGGTGGCGTACATGCCCGAGGAGATGACGCCGGCGGTGATGTCGCCGCCCACGTACGCCCCCACCGACGGCAGGACGTGCACGCGCGCCACCGGGTTGGCGTTGAGCCCAAGCTCCTGGGCGATGAGCTTCGGCGCCGTGGCGATGGTCGGGATGTACGGCTCCTCGCGCAGGGCGCGCGGCTCCATGCCGAGGAGCAGGTGGGTCATCGTCGTGTTGCCGGCGATGGCGATCTCGTGGATCTCGCGGTTCTCCACCCCGTTGCGCTGCTGCAACTCCTGGAGCAGGTCGTTGATCGACCCGACAGCCAGCTTCTGCAGCCGCTCCAGACCGTGTTTACGCTTGGCGTAGATGATGCGGCTGATGACGTCGTCGCCGCAGGTGATCTGCTTGTTGTACGTGCTCGCGGAGTCGACGACGCGGCCGGTGGTGAAGTCGACCAGATACGCCACCACGGAGGTCGTGCCCAGGTCGACGGCCACGCCCATGCTGGCCTGCGGGAACGCCGTCGGATAGACGCGCAGCAGACGCGGCGGGAGGTACGAGCCGTACACCCAGTCGCGCATCTCGAGCGCCACGGTGACCTTCCAGTTGGCGTGGCGCAGGGCCGGGCCGAGCCGCCTGAGCTGCGGGAGCTCGGCGCGGAGCTCCTCGATGCCGTGCTGCCGGCCGAGAGCCCGGCGGAGCCGGTCGAAATCGCTGGTCTGGTCGTCCAGCGACGGCGGCTCGATCTCGAGCTCGAAGAGCTTGACCGCCGGGTTCTGCAGGTAGTCGCAGGTGATGGGCAGCGACTCCGGCTCGGCGATGGCGTGGCCGTGCGGCCGCACCTTCTCCTTCTTGCGCTCCGGCACGTCGATCTCGATGGGGCCGGAGCCGGCATAGGTCTGGCAGGCCACCGCCCAGCCGTCGAGGATCTCGGCGGTGGCCAGGCCGGCGTTGCTGCGCCGCTCGACCTCGCCGCTCGTGACTCGCACACGGCAGCGGCCGCAACGTCCCTGCCCCGCGCACGGGGCAGGGACATCCAGCTCGCACATGATCGCCGCGTCGAGCAGACTGGTGCCGTGCGGCACCTCGATGGTCTCTCCCGACGGCGTGAACGTGATGTTCGCCATCGCCGTGCGCGGCTTGGTGACGGAACTCTCGCTCATGCGCCCCAGAAGTTCTTGATGTAGTTCGGGATGTCGACGGCGTCACGCGGCCCGACCATGATCTTCCAGTCGGGCAGTTCCTCCTCGACCTCGCCCGAGAGCCCGGCCACGTGACCCGGGATGACCAGCTTCATGTGGCCGACCTTCTGGTCGATGCCGGACTCCTTGACCGTCTTGGCGATCTTCTCGGCGTCGAACTTGCCGGCCGCCCAGCCGGTGAGCACCGACTGGCCGTCGCTGTCGGCGACGAGCAGCCAGGTGGGGATTCCGGCGCTCTCGACCTCGCCCGCCACCGAGAAGTAGGTGAGCGAGAAGTTGGTCGTGATGAGCACCGGACTGTCGGCGGTCACGGCGCCGATCTCGTAGAGCTTGGGCTCCATCTGGATCGGCTTCTGCGGGTCGGTGTAGATGTTCTGTCGCAGCGTGAGCAGCGAGTAGATCACCGCCGGCTCGTCGTGGTCGATGATGACGACCCCGGCGTACTTGTCGACGGCCTGGGTGGCGCGGACCAGCTCGGCCTGCCACGTCGGCGCCGTCGCGACGGCGACGATCGGATAGCCGAGGTCCCTCGCGCCCTTCTTGAGCGCCAGGCGCCGCAACTGGGTCCAGGCGGCGAGGTCGCCGGCGAGCGACGAGGTACCCGCATCGAGCATGAAGTCCTCAACGCCGGCGCCGCGGACCTGCTCGGAGAGCGTCGCAAGGCCGTCCAGGTCGCCGTCCTCGGTCTTGATGACCAGCGGGCAGCCGTGCTTCTTGGCCACCTCGGCCATCGCCTGCCAGTTCGCGGCGGTCGCGGCGTGGACGAGCGGCTTCTCGGCGGCCGCGCCGCCGGCCAGAGCCGCGTCGATCGCCGCTGCGTCGGCGCTCATGAGCACCAGCGGCAGACCGGGGGCGGCCGCGCGGGCCGCGGCCGCGGCGGCGGCATACGCGTCGGCGCCGCCGCCAGCGTCCTCCACGGCGAGGCCGTCGAGCGTGAGCGTCATGCCTACGCGGTCCACGGCGTAGGCGCCGGCCCTGCCGGCGACTTCCGCCAGATCCGCGGCGTCGCTCTTGACGCGCACGACGAGGCCCGGCTGGTGGACGAAGGTCTTCTCGTGCCGGTACATGACCGTCTCATTGCCGACCCCGAAGGCGCGGTCGCCGGCGCCGATCGTGACCAGCTTGATGGGCGGCGCCGACGCGGCGTCCAGCGCCGTCTTGGCTTCCTCGCTCACGTACGGGCACTTGTCGAGCTCGGTGCCCTTCTGCGCCAGCTTCATGGCGAAGGCGAGGCAGGTCGGGAACCCGCACTCCTTGCAGTTCGTCTGGGGCAGCAGCTTGTAGATCTGGAGTCCGCTGAGGGCCATCGCTCAGGCTCCCTTCGTCAGGTCGTCTATGGCCTCGCGCATGGCGCTCACGCTGGCCGGATGCCGCAGGACCACGATGTCGGCGCCGGCCTCGAGCAAGGTCGTCGCCGTGGTGATCTCCCAGGCGACGCCGCGCTCGGCGAGCTCGCCCCACGCCTCGGGCACGTCGCCCTCGGCGCGGCCTTCCTTCTGGCGCCAGGCCTCTTCGCCGGCCGTGCAGATCATCGGCTGCTGCGTCATGGAGTCGCCCATGAGGGCGGCCAGACGCAGACGCTCCATGACCGAGTAGGTGTACTCGAGCCCGTAGCCGAGCGCCCCGGTGTTGGGGTCCATGAGCACGCGGTCCAGAGTCAGCCCCATGTCGCTGATCAGGATGTTGAGCTGCTTGGCGAGGTTGACGTCGATCGGCGTCTGGGCGATGACCGCGTGCCCGTTGCCGAGCGCCGCGGCCACGATGGTGCGGTAGTTCTTGTCCTCGCAGAGGCCCAGGGCGAGCTGCTCGCCCTTGGTCTTCTCGGCGACGGCGACGAGCACCTCGTTGTCCTTGTCGGCCGAGCCGGGCCCGTAGACGATGAGCGGCACCGGCACGGCGGCCAGCACGCGCTCGACCGTGACCACGGCGCTCTCGCACGAGCTGTCGCCCTGGTCGGGGTGACAGCTGCGCAGCTTGAGGGCGATCAGGTCCGCCCCCGCCTCCACGGCCTTCTGTGCCCACACCGCGGCGTCGTCCATGGCGTCGCCCCACGCCGCCTGCAGCTCCGCGGACCAGTCGTCCGGGTGCATGTCCTGCACCTCGACGGCGATCACGGGCCGGTTAGGCATGCTCCCCTCGAAGCCGAGGAAGGGCAGGGCAGTCTCGCCGCCCACGGTCACGGTGCTGCCACGGGTCCCACCGGCGTAGCTGCTGCCGAGCGTGACTTCACGCACGGCTCCGGACCACTTCTCTACTGGGATCTCGACTGGTGTCATCTGCACCCTCCGGGTGTCAGTCAATGGGGATCAGAACAGGGGATCCATGGCCAGGGCCGGGTGCCCCTTCTCCTCGAGGAAGGGAAGGAGATCCTCGACCGTGGTGGCCACGGTCTCGTCGGCGATCTTGTCGAGCAGGTCGGGCACGCCCTCCCGCTCGCAGACCTCCTGCAGCGCGGGACGCATGCTCTCGCGCAGGTTCGAGCTCAGCCAGACGATGCGCTTCATGCCGCCGTCCGCCGAGATGAACTTCTTGCTCGTGAGGTAGTACTTGCCCATGCCCATCATGCCCGGTGTCTGCATGCCGCCGCCGGCGGTGCCGGCGAGCGTGCTGAAGGTCATGCCGCAGGGCGTCATGCTGGGGTCCTCACGGCTGACGATCATGAAGCCGTTGGCCTCGGGCACGAGCACCATGATGGCTTCGAAGCAGCCACATGAGGTGAGGGGCGCGTCCATGATGGAGTACAGCGTCACTCTCTCCACCGACTGGTTGGAGTTCTGGTAGATGTACTCGTTGGGGCCGCTGAACTCCCCCATCACCGGGTCGATGACCAGGCCCTTGGGCACCGGCTGGTTGGGACCCGTGGGGTTGATCTCGTAGCTCGCCTTGCAGTCGAGCCAGTTGTAGGCGCCGCAGAGACCCACGCGCTCCGGGTTGATGACGCAGACGTGGTTGGGCGCGAAGCTCTGGCAGAGCAGGCAACTGTAGAACGTGTCGACCGACTCGTCGGTGAGGTTGGCGATGCGCTCGTTGCGCTCGGCGTAGGCGACGCGCGCCTCCTCGATGAGCTCGTCCACCTCGTCCGGGTCGGTGGTCAGGTGCACCTGTACCTTGTCGACGATGTTGCCGAACACCTCGTGGATGCGCGCGTGGATGACCTTGCCGAAGTGCTCCAGGCGGAAGCCCTTGCCGAAGGTGCTCTTGCTGATGCGCGTCCAGGCGATGTCGCGCTGGCCGTTATGCTGGATGCCCTCCACGCCGTTGATGAAGTAGTGGAACTGGCGCTCGAGGATGGGCTCGAAGTCGGTCTGCATCTTGCGGCCGCTGACGTCGACGACCATGCCGAGCGGCCGCGCGCCGCCCTCCTCGATCTCATCGATGTCGACGCCGTTGACGGTGATCTTGCCGTCCTCGACCTGGTCCGCCGGCCGCATGCGCAGGAACTCGAACGCCTTGGAGCGCTTGCCGCCGAACTCCGCGTACATGATGTCCTTGCGGACGCGCTCGCCCTCGAAGGCCGATCCGTACGACACGGGGATCGGCACCTTGGCGATCTTGACCTTGACGCCGCGGACCTCCATGCAGCGCTGGATGAGCTTCTCCGTGCGCTCCAGGTCGTCGGCGCCGGGGATCTCGTCGAACGGCATGCTCACGACGTGCTCGTAGGTGGTCACGCCGGTCGGGAGGATCTGCGGGATGCGCGTGTCGGCGATGGTCGGGAAGCCGAAGCTGATGGCGCCCGCCGCGGTCGCGTACTTGAGGTCGTCGACCTCGCCGAGCGCGAGCACGAAGGCGAACACGCGGTACTTGTTGTAGAGCATGATCTTGCGCGCGTTACCGGCCTCCATGCCCCCGAACGTGAGCGCGGAGCGGGCGGCGAACCCGAGTGCGTACACCGCGGAGATGGTGTCCATGCCGAACGGCACCGTGAAGGTGTCGTAGCCCAGCTGGATGCCCTCTTCCTGCAACTGGTGGATGATGCTGCGCCCGTTGACGTTGCCGCTGAGGAAGATGAGGATGCCGCGGCTCTGCAGCTCGCGGACGATCTTGACCGCGACCTCGTTGCTCTTGGCGCAGCCGACGATGGCGCAGAACCCCGGCATGCGGCCGTCCACGAGCTGGATGCCCCAGGCCCGCAGCTGGATGTCGTCGATCGGGCCGTTGAGCTTCATCTTGTCGCCGTGCACGCCGAGGTCGCCGCCGGTGAAGCGGCCGCCGCTCGAGCCCGCCTGGTCGAGCCTGATGACCTGCGGCTCGGTGCCGCGGGCGAAGCGCACGCCCTCCATGGCCTCTTCGGCGAACAGGGTGGCCACGCCGCTGTCGAGCGTCTCACCGAGGTACGGCAACCACATCTTGTCGCCGGGGACCGGGTGCAGCAGACCCTTGGCCCGCTCGATGATGGGGGGCAGGTCGCCGAGCTTCTCGACCTTCTCGCCGGTGAAGGCGTAGATCACGGGCAGGTAATAGGCGGTGTTGGTGAATGCGACGGGAGTGTCGGGCCCCAGCTCGGCGAGCGCCGCGTTCACGGCCTCCTCGGCCTCGCGGACCATGCCCTGGGCGCCGCGGATGGCCCGGGTCGCGATGTAGCGTGACATCAGGCCTCCCCCCCATCATGCGAGTGTTCGTGCGTATGCGCGTGCCCGTCGCCATGGTCGTGCGTATGACCTTCGGCGAGCGGGTAGACGGGCGAGCCGACGGTCTCGACGCCGAGCTCCTCCTCACGGACCTTCTCGGCCAGGTAGGCCCTGATGGAGGCGAAGAACGGCGTGTCGCCGCTGTCGCCGTACTGCGACGGGTCGTAGGTCGGGAGCTTGAGCGCCGCGCGCTTGGCGTCGATCAGCTCGAGCGAGCGCGCGAACATCTCGTCCCAGTCGGGGATGAACTCAAGGTCACCGCCGACCATGCGTTCCCAGCCCTCGGTCATGAGTTGCGTGGCGACGCTGGAGGCCTCCACCGGGCTGCTGACACCGAAGATCACGTGGGCGCCGGAGGCGGCAAAGTAGGTGCCGATCGAGATCGCCTTCTCGCACATCCACTCGGGGCAGAGACCCACCGCCGGCAGATCGTCGATGTCCTCGCCCAGGCCGCCCTCCGTGGCGACCTGCGTGAGCACCGTGAGGATGCGCGAGTTGTCGACGCAGGAGCCGAGGTGCAGCACCGGCGGGATGCCGATGGCCTCCATGACCTCGCGCAGGCCGGGCCCGCAGGAGTCCAGGATCTCCGGGCTCAGGTACCCGGCCTTGGCGCCGGCCGTAGCGGCGCAGCCCGTCACCACGACCATGACGTCGTTGGCGATGAACCGCTTGATCATCTCGACGATGCCCTCGTCCTGCGTGACGCGGGCGTTGTTGCAGCCCACGACCCCGGCGAGGCCGCGCACGCGCCCGGCGATGATCGCGTCGTTGAGCGGGCGGAACGAGCCACGGTGGAAGCCGCCCTGCATGTAGTTAAGGTACTCGTGGCTGAATCCGGCGACCAGCGGCTCGTGGTAGTTGGGGATGTGGATCGGGCCGCGGTTGGGGTAGTTGGCGATCGCCATGCGCACGATCTCGCGGGCGGTCTCGGGAGCGCGGTGCTCATCGAACTCGACGTGCTGCGCGCCGGGGATCTTGGCCTTGGGCGAGGTCGTGACCAGCTTGGTGTGGAACCGCTGCGACAGCGGCGCCAGCGCCTGCATGATGCACTGGACGTCGACGACCATGACCTCGACCGCGCCGGTGAGGACGGCCAGCTCCTGGTGCAGGAAGTTGCCGGCCGCCGGGATGCCGTAGCGCATGAGGATCTCGTTGCTGGTGCAGCAGATGCCGGCGAGGTTGATGCCCTCCGCGCCGGCCGCCCTGGCCTCGGCGATGAGCTCCGGATCGCGCGCCGCCTCGACCAGCATGGCCGAGAGCGTCGGCTCGTGGCCGTGCACGATGACGTTGACCTGATCGTCCTTGAGCACGCCGAGGTTGACCTCGGACGAGAGCGGAGACGGCGTGCCGAACAGGATGTCGCTCATGTCGGTGCTGAGCAGCGAACCGCCCCAGCCATCGGCCAGCGAGCAGCGGAGCGAGGCCTTGAGGATGTTCTCGGCGTCGAGGTCGACGCCCTCGTGCGTACGGTGCAGGATCTCGACGATCTCGCGGTCGATTGCGCGAGGAGTGATACCTAGCTCGCGCCACAGCTTCTGACGCTTCGGCGTGGCGCGCTTGGTGTAGATGATGTCCCCGTGAGGCTGGCCGAACTGCGCGAGCGCCGTATCGGCGACATCGAGGGCGATCTCGTTGATCGCCCGGCCATCGGTGGCGATGCCCATGTAGCCGGCCACCGACATCAGCTTCTGCTCGTCCTTGACCTTGTAACCGGCGGCCTCGTCGAGGGCGACGGCGCGAAGGGTCATGGCCATGTCGCGGCCGTGGTCGGAGTGGGCGCTGGCGCCGCCGGCGACCTGGCGCGCAAAGTGGCGCGCGGCGATGGTCGGCATGTCCGCGCCGCAGAGGCCGGTCTTCTCCTCGGCGTCCTTGCCGACCAGGCGACACGGACCCATGCTGCAGATGCGGCAGCACGCGCCCTTCTCGCCGATCGGGCAGGGCTTCATGTCGTCGGCCCGGTGGAACACGGTCTGAAGGCCGCACGCGTCGGCGTGCGCAATCATCTCGAGGGCGGCCGGGTCGATACTCTTGGCGGCTACCGGCTTGACGTCGTCGTTGGTCTTCTCAGCCATGAAGCGACTCCTTCACCCGCGCGCGAGGTCAAGCCGCCACGTGCCGGCGGCCCGGACGCCCGGGCGGTTCGTGGACAAGAGGATGCGCACAGAACGGTCGGCGATCAGTACTTGCGGTGATCGCCCGACATGGTGAGATCGGCCGGGTCGGTGACGGTGACGCGCACTCCGGCCGTCAGCCACGCCGGCTTATCCGTCGGCGGGGCGTCGGCTGCGGGCGCGTCGCCCGTCGGGTAGCCGGCCTGCTCGAGCTGGGCGGCGATCTTCTGCGGGTCTGTCTTCGCTGGGTCGTACTCGAGACGAAGCGTCGCATCCATCGCACTCGCACCGGAGACCTGGACGTCTTCCGTGTCACGGAAGAGACCTCGGACGGCGATCACGTGGTGGTCGGCCCACATGCCCGGGACGCTCAGGGCAAGCTGCTCCATTCGTGCCTCCTCGCGCGAACGGTTCTGAGGCGGCGGCCGCCGGGGGAGGCGGGGACGTCACCCCTTGACAAGGAACCTCGGGGGGTATCCAGCAATTAGTGTGCGCGACTGTACGACATGGCGCAACCGCGAGTAAAGGATTGTGCTGTTTGTCACAAAATGTCGAACATCGGCGCACTTAAACGACCTGAAAACGCCTGGAATCAGGGTCAAACGGCGCACAAAAGCGCTCACTCGGAGTCAGACGACCACTTTGTGATGCCGCGAACAAGGAAGCTTGTCAAGGGCAGCCGCGGTGGACATCGTCCTCGACGCCTCCGGCCGGGCCGCCCCTACTGCTTGACGGCGACCAGCGCGACGCCGAGCTTGCCCTCGAGCTCCTTGATGCGGCCGATCTGGCCGTCGTCGATCGGCGCCGCGTCGGCCTGGTAGCAGGAGTAGGCGAGGATCGGCGTGCCCAGGTCCTTGGCGAGCGTCTCGATCTCCTCGATCTGGCCCTGATCGAGCTTGGTGGCGAGGCTGCACAGCATGGCGTGGCTCCTTCCTGCGCGGGTGGGCTTGCGTGATGCCTTCCCGCGAGCGGGCTCGAGTAACGCGTTGACGATGCCCGGGGCCGAAGGGTCAGTCGGCCGGGAGCTGCGTCCGCCCATGCAGGTGGAACTGGGAGGTGTCCAACCGCCCGGCGCTCGAGCCCTGCGCGATGACCTTGTGCGTGTCGTTGTCGAGGAGCACGTAGGCCCAGCCGAAGTCGCCGCGCAGGACAGCTATCCAGACCGGCTCGTACTTCGCCGCCTCGTCGGTGGGGGCGGCCTCGCCCTCGAGGGGCGCCGCGCACCGACGGTACGTCAGCGTCCACCGGGCGGTCGCATTCGCGTCGCCGGCGGAGCGGGCCGCAGCCGACATCCGCTGCGCGAGCCACGTGGGCGCTATCGGCGGCGACGAGGTGTGGCCATGCCGCTCCAGTCCGTCGTCGCGGAACCAGAACGTGATGTCTCGCCACGACGTCGGTCGCTCCGACGCCTTCAGGCCGCTCAGGCTCGGGTCGTGCGCCGCCGAGTTGGTGGTCTCGCGACCGTCCAGCCATTCCCGGGTGATAGTGATCGCGCCCCCGGGGGCCTCGGTCGTCGTGATCAGTGTGCCGTAGACGTCGGCGGAGGTCTCGTACCGGCCGGCCATCCCGCCACTGCCTCCCACCGACCCTGCGCCGAGCCGGAACACGCCGATCTGCGTGGTGCCGTCCGACTCGTACTTGGGGATCGCATAGCCCCTCAGGCCGATGCCGCTCAGGACCTTCATGTCCTTGGACGAGGACGAAGCGGGCGGCAGCGGTCCATCGAGGTCAGTCTTGTAGCAGTAGCCCCTCTTGCCGTCTGAGGACACGGCGATCAGGTCGGGCTCGTCCCCCGGGGAGAGGGCCTGCCCCGAACTGCCGAAGGTCTGTCCGCTCTCGTTCTCCGGCCAGAAGGTGTCTCGCAGCGGATCGAAGGTGTTGAACAGCGGCTTGAAGCCTCCAGCCAGAGCGACGCTGACCAGGATGATGGCTATCAGGACGCCTACCGCGAGCGCGATCAGGAGCCTGCGGTGCGCCGGGCGCGCGACCGAGCGCTCGTGCTCGAGCCGCTCGCCGAGTCGCGAGTAGTAGTCATTTGGGAGCTCGGGAAGCGGGATGCTCTCGAGCGCACGGGCCATCTTCAGGTCGCGGTCGGTGCTCATGCGAATTCACCTCGGTCTCCCGCCAGCAAGCGGCGGACGGTCGCTCGCGCGGTCGAGACGCGCGAGCTCACCGTCCCCGGCGGGACCCCGATGATCTCTCCCGCCGTCTGGTAGTCATAGCCCTCCTGGTCGATCAGGAGCAGCGCTACACGCTGATCCTGAGGGAGCTGGTCGAGGGCCGCAGCCAGGGTCTCCCACGCGACGAGCCGGTCGAGCGGGTCGGCGGCAGGGTCGGGAACGTCGGCGGCGGCCGGCGGGGCCGCAGGCGCCCGCGCCGGCCGCCGTCTCAGGTGGTCCACGCATGTCGTGTACACGATGCGGTGCAGCCACGTCCCAAGCGAGGAGCGGCCGTCGAAGCCGGGCAGTGCGCGGAACGCGCGCAGGGCCGCGTCCTGGAGCGCGTCTTCCATCTGATGCTGGTCGCCGAGCAGACGGAAGGCCAGCAGGCGCAGCTGTCGGTCGTGGTGCATCAAGACCTCGGTGAACGCCCGGGGGTCGCCGCGTCGAGCTGCCGCGAGGACGGCGGGGTGCAACTCCGCACCCCGTCCAGGTCCTGCTTCCACCACGCCCCTCTCTCCTCTTCCGCCTTGGAGCAGCTTCCCGGCGCTCCTTGCAACGTGTAACTCACCCTGAGGCCCATTCTCTCGCACGACGAGCCACGGGCCTCAGTGCAGCTGTGTGCGGCCCTGCAGGCGGAACATCGACGTGTCGAACGGCTCCTCGCTCACCCCGTGCGCGATGACGTCGTGCGACCCGCGGTCGAGGATGAGATAGGACCAGTTGCCGTGGGTGAAGGCGCCGTGAAGCACCGCGATCCACACGATCCTGTACTTGCCCCTGTCGGATGCCGGCGTCGCGGCGCCCTCGAGCGGAGCCGCGCACCTGCGGAAGGTGAGCGTCCAGCGGGCGACGGCGCCGGAGTCGCCGGCCGCCCGCGCGGCGGCCGACATCCCGCCCACGAGCCAGGCGGGCGCCTTGGGGCACGCGGACGTGAGTCGCGGATGCCTCGGCCCCGTGCCGCGGAACCACAGAGCGATCGCCCGCCAGGTCACCGGGCGGTCCGCCCTGGGGATCCGCGTCAGGCTCGGGTCGTCGGCTGCGGTGTTCGTCGTCCTTACGCCGCTGAGCTCCGTCCGGACGACGGTGATCGATCCGGCTGCCGACTTCCTCGTGTCGAGGATCGTGCCGTGCCCGTCGGCAGTCTGCTCGTGCTTACTCCCGTCGGCAGACGATCCGCCTCCACCGCTGCCCGGGCCGCCGAGCTCGAAGGTGCCGATCCGGGTGATACCGTCCGCCTCGTAGATCGGAATGCCGTACCCCCTGTCGCAGGTGAACCGCACGAGGCGCGTCGGCAGGATGTCATTCGGCGGACCCTGGAGCTCCCCCCAGTAGCAGTAGCCCTGGACGCCGTTGTGCGCTACCGCCACGAGATCCGTTGGCCGGTAGGTCGGGCCGGGGGCCAGCGACGCGGCGTACGCAACGGAGCCGCACAGTTGCAGCAGTCCGGCGACCGCGAGGACGCCCATGATCAGGCGGCGGTGCCGGCCTCGGCCGGGAGTACGGCGCGACTCCGACAATCGTTCACGTCTCACGTCGCGATACATCTGTCACCCCGCATGTCGTCTGACTGCTCTTGCACTCAGTTGGACGAAGCGAGAGGCGTGTTCTCTCACCGAAGGACGAATGAGCGGGTGACCGGTGCGCGAATCGAGATGGGAGCGGGGCGGCGGTGGGACCCAAAGGGTCTTTCCGCCGCCCCGCGTGAGGTGCGTGCGTCAGGTGCGCCGGCTCGGGGCAGCCCGGCGTTTGTGTCAGGCCGTGGCCGGCGCGAGCGCCGGCCAGCAAAGGCCGTACTCCTCGATCTCGGCCCAGGTCACGCCGGTCAGGGATGGGATGAGGAGGGCAATCTCGTCCTCCCACACCGCCTTGGGGTAGCCGGACTGCCACTCATGGCCGAGCCGCCTGGCCACCTCGCGGAAGGCCCACCAGCCGGGGCGGGCGGCTCCCGCCGGGCGCTGGATCCGCCGCAGACGGCTGATGCGCCGCTCTGCGTTGGTGAAGGTGCCGTCCTCCTCGCCCCAGGCGACGGACGGCAGCACCACGTCGGCCAGCTCGGCCAGGTCGCCGCGGACGGCTCCCTGGACGATGACGAAGTCCGCCGCCTCGACGGCCGCGAGCACGTCGGCGGCGTCGCCGAAGGACGCGGCTTCGTTCGCCCACACCCAGGCGGTCTTTACCCCGCCGTCCTTGAGGCCGGCGAGGATCTCACCGGTGGAGCGGCCGGGCTCGGCCGGCAGCGAGGCGACGTCCCAGGCGTCGGCCAGACGCTGCCGGGCATCGGCGTCGGTGACGGGGTCGCCACCGGGCAGCAGGTCCGGCGCCACGCCCATGCCCACGAGACCCTGGACATTGCCGGCGCCGAGCGGCAGCGCGACGCTACGGGCGCCGGCGAGGTCGTCGAGAAGCGACTGCAGCTTGACGACCGCCGCGCCGGTGCCGGCCAGGTCGTCGGTGGCGCCGAGCGTGGCGCACACCACGGCCGGTCGCACGTCGACCAGCTTGGCGGCGATCGTCCGTATGGTCGCCGGGTCCACGCCGGCATCCTGGGCGATGCGCTCGGGCAGCACCGCGGCCAGCATGGCCTCGAGCTCGCGCTCGTGCGGCACGACGTCGCCGGCCTCGCGGCGGCTGTGCAGCTCGTTGGCGAGCAGTACTGCGATGATGCCGTTGAGCACCTCGGGGATCAGCGCGGCGCCTACTGTCACGCGGACCGCGGCGGCGTCGCCGAGGTCGCTGCTGCCGGCGTCGAGCACCATGAGGTGGGCGCCGTCGCGGACGGCGCGCCGCAGAGCCGTGCCGGCCACCGGGTGGTCGGCCACGGCGCCGTCGCCGACGACCAGGACGGCGCGCGCCTCCTCGAGCACCGTCAGGGCGCCGGAGGTGTAGCACACGCCGGCGCCCGTCCCCGTGCTCGCCAGTGAGACGTTGGACGTCTGGGCGACGCGATGGTCCAGGTCGTTGGTGCCGAGCACGGCGCGGAAGAACTTCTGCGCCTGGTAGGCCTCTTCGTTGGTGCACACGGGCGCGATGAGGCCGGCCACGTCGCCCGGCTGTGCCGACCCGAGCCTCTGGGCCACCCGGTCGAGCGCCTCGTCCCAGCTAGCCTTGACGAGCGCGCCGTCCTTGCGGAGCAGCGGCTCTTCGAGCCGGGCGCGCTCGTCCGGCTCGAGCACGGCGAAGCGACCGCGCTTGCACAGGCGGCCGCGGTTGGGCGGCACGTCGCCGGCGCCGGTGACTTTGACCACCTGGCCGTCCTTGAGGTGCACCACGGTCTGGCAGCCCATGCCGCAGTGCGGGCAGGTGGTGCGGATGCGCTGCAGCTCCCACTGGCGGGCGACGCCCTTGGCGGTACGCTCGCTGAGCGCCCCGACCGGACAGACGTCCACGCATTGGCCGCAGAGCTCGCACTGCTCGAGGTCCGGCAGCGGGTACCAGTCCTTGCCGCCGGCACGCTCCGCGCGCCGGCCGGAGGGGTGCGGCACCACGCCGTTGACCTGGATGGCGGTGCAGGCGGCCCAGCAGCGGCCGCAGAGGATGCACTTTGAGTAGTCGCGGATGACGTAGCTGTCTTCGACGAACGGGAACTCGTCGGCCGCCGGCAGGTCGGTGGGCGGCTCCACCTGGTACTCGTAGGCGAGCCGGCTGAGCTCGCACTCGCCCAGCGCGTCGCAGGTGATGCACGTGTGGCGCCCGGAGTTGATGAGGAGCTCCAGCGTCGAGCGCCGCGAGCTCTTCACCCGGTCGCTCATGGTCTGGACGTCCATGCCCTCCGTGGCCGGCGTGCTGCAGGCAGGCAGCAGCCTGCCCGCGCCGACCACCTCGACCACACAGAGGCGGCACACGTCACGGTGACCCGCCTCGGGCAGGTAACAGAGCGTCGGGATGGCGACGCCGTTGGCGCTCGCCACGTCGAGGATGGTCTGGCCGGGTTCGAAGTCGAGCACCCGGCCGTCGATCGTGAGCTGCGGGGCGGCGGCCACCGCCGCGTCGCCCGTCTCAGGGGCGCTGGTCGGTACGTCAGCCATGTCAGGCCACCCCCACGGCGATGCGGTAACAGCGCAGGCAGCGCTCGGCCTCGTGCCGGGCGTCGGCGGCGCTGACCGGTCCTTCAACCTCGTCGAAGCACTGGATGCGCACCTCCGGCGGCACGACCATGGGGCGCAACTTCTCGGTGTTGCCGGTGAACGGGATCGGCTGGGCCGCCTCGTCGCGGATGACAGCCAGCATGGCGTGCTCGAGCCGCTCGTCCAGCGCCGGAGCGACGTCGCGGTCGTCCAGGAACGCGTTGATGGAGACCGCAGCGCGGCGGCCGGCGCCGAGGGCCGCCACGAGGCTGCTCGGCCCCGTGTAGCAGTCGCCGCCGCCGAACACCCGCGGGTCGGCCGACTGCATGGTGAGCGGATCGACCTCGAGGGTCTTCCACTTGCTCACCTCGATGTGGCTCGGCATGAGCTGGTCGACGGAGCAGACCTGGCCGATGGCCGGGACGATGCAGTCGCAGGGGATGACGAACTCGGAGCCCTCGACCGGCTTGGGGCGGCGACGCCCGGAGGCGTCGGGCTCCCCGAGTTCCATGCGCCGGCACTCGAGTCCGGTGACCTTGCCGCCCTCGGCGATGATCTTCGTCGGCGCCACGAGGGTGACCATCTCGACGCCCTCTTCCTTGGCCTCGTCGATCTCGACGCGGTCGGCCGGCATCTCGGCCTCGGTGCGGCGGTACAGCAGCTTGACGTCCTCGAAGCCGAGGCGGCGGGCGGAGCGGACGCAGTCCATGGCCACGTTGCCGCCGCCGATGACCAGCATCGTCCTGCCGGTCAGTGGCGTCTTGCCGAAGGCGACTTCGCGCAGGAACTCGACGCCGGGCATGAAGCCCTCGTAGCCGGCGTCCTCGCCCTCGCACCCCATGCTCGCGGACTGGTGCGCGCCGACGGCGATGAACACGGCTTCGTAACCCTGCTCGAAGAGCTGTTCCATGGTGGCGTCGACGCCGAAGCGGAAGTTGTAGACGATCTTGACACCGAGGGACTCGACGCGCTCCACCTCGGAGCGCAGCACATCGCGGGGCAGCCGGTAGTCGGGGATACCGACCGCGGCCATGCCGCCGGCCTCGGGCAGCGCCTCGAAGATGGTGCTGATGACGCCGTCCAGGCCCAGGTAGTAGGCGCAGGCCAAGCCGGCGGGGCCGGCGCCGATGATGGCGACGCGCGGCTGGCCCGGCATGGGGCAGGCGATTGGCTCGGGCTCGCTGTCGGCGACGAAACGCTTGAGCGTGCGGATGGCGACCGGCTCGTCCACGGAGCCGCGGCGGCAGGCGTCCTCGCAGGGACGCACGCACACGCGGCCGATGGTGGCCGGCATGGGGCAGCGCCGGCGCACGGCCTCGGCCGAGCGCTCGACCTCGTCGATGCGCAGCTGCTCCACATAGGCCGGGATATCCACACCGGCGGGGCAGGCGGCCATGCAGGGTGCGACGACAGCCCGCGCGTACGTGCCGCGCGGGATGGCCTTTCTGGCGGCGACGGCGGCCTCGAACGCCTCGCGGTTCTGCTCGAGCGCCTCGAGGACCGCGTACCCGCCGGAGCGGCCGAGGTCACAACGTGAGGCCTCGGCGACGTGCTCGGCGAGTTCGTAGGCGCGCTGCAGGCGCTCCCCGGTGCCCTTGCCCTCGCAGATCTCCTCGAGGATGTCGCCTACCTCGTGCATGCCGATACGGCAGGGGAAACACTGGCCGCAGCACTCCTGCACGGTCTGGCTCGCGTACTCGCGGGTGAGGTCGACGATGTCGACGGAGTCGTCCCACACCGCCATGCCGCCCCAGCCCATGACGGCTCGGAAGGTGCCGTGGAGTTCGGCGGGCAGGAGCGATGGGTCGGTGGTCCAGGCACCCGCCACGGCGACGGCGGCGTCGGTCATGCAGCCTCCTCTGCGCCGGTCGGGCGCTGGCTCGGCGACTGCCTCCCTCCAGCGGCAGAGTGGAGGGCCCGGACCGGACGTTCGTTCCCCGGCGCCCAGCGGGCGCCGCTCTCCGACCATGATACGTTCGAGCGCCCCGGGCCACAATCGAACGCTTCCGTTGTCGCGACCGCCCGCGAGTCGGAGGCCGCCCACCTGACCCGGCGACCCCGCGTCGTACCTGTGGCGGATGAGCAGGTATGCGCCGGGTCCGCGTACGTTGGAACGTACGCACTCGTGCGACAAACGTGCGCTCCGACGTGCGCAGCCTCAGCGGAAATACTGCTGCGGCCGGTCCGCGGAAGGCGGCGGGGCGCGGCTCGCACTCGCGTGGTCCGGCGCAGCAGCTCAGGCGCCGGAGAGCGCGCGGCGCGCGGCGTCCGCCAGCGCCTGGGGCGGCTGCGCGCCGCTGACGGCGAAGCGCCGTCCGAACATGAACGTCGGGACGGCGCGAATGCCCAGCTTGGCCGCGCGCTGCTGGTCGAGGCGCACGGCCGTCGCCGTGAGATCGTCTTCGATGGCCGCCACCACCCGCTCTGCGGGCATCCCGGCGGCCTCCGCCAGGCGTTCCAGCACTTCACGGTCGCCGACGTCCTCGCCGCGCGCCCAGTGCGCGGAGAGGAGCCCGAGGCCGAGGCGCTGCTGGAGTTGCTGACGCACGGGCTGCCCTGCCTCGTCCTCGGGCTCCTCGAGGGCGCCGGCCATAAGCCGGTGCGCAAGGAAGGTGTTCGGGCGGCTGCCGAGCTCGTGCAGGTCGGCGAACGGCAGGCCGTCCCCTGCCGCGGCCTGCCCGAGGTGCTGCTGCATGCCGTCGAGCGCCCCGGGACCGTATTTGCCCTCGACGTACTCGAGCCAGCCGACGCCCTCCGGCGGCACGGTCGGGTCGAGCTCGAACGCGCCGAAGCGCCAGTCGAGCTGCTGCGCCTCGTCTCCGAGCAGGTCGAGTGCGGTGAGCCAGCGCGACGCGCCGACGTAGCACCACGGTCACACGATGTCGGACCAGATGACGACGTCGATCATCGAGGTCTCCTCCTGGGACGGCGTTCGCTTGTGCATTCCCGCGCCTCGCCCGCGTCAGTCAGAGGTGCGATGACGGTCCGGCGTCAAGCCGTGCGACGTCGATCTCCGGCGTCGACGGCCTCGCGACAAACGACCTTGGAGCTGACAGAATCGGGGAGGCAGCGATTCCCGTGTGAAGGAGCACCCATGCCCACCGAGCTCAGCGTCCACGCCGTGCAGCAAGGCCCGATGGAGTTCGCAATCAGTGACGGCGAACACCACGTCACCGTCGACTACCCGCTACCGGGATCCGGCGCCGAGCTCAGGGGCATGACTCCACTGCGGCTGCTCCTCGCCAGTCTCGCGGGTTGCAGCGGGAGCTCGGTGGCGGTGCTGCTGCGTCGTGACGGTCAGCCGGTCGAGCGTGTGGAAGTGGAGGTGAACGGACAGCGGCGCGACGAGCACCCAACGGTGATCACCAGCATCGACCTGACGTTCACCGTATACGGCGACGTCGACCCACAACGAGTGGAGCACGCACTGAAGCTGTCTGAGACGCAGATCTGCCCGGTGTGGGCGATGCTCAAGGCGGGTACGCCCGTCTCCAGCAGCTACACCGTCGTCGCGGGCTGAGGAGGGACCGGATGCGCTTGGGCAGCAGGCTCGCCGTCGCCGCGGTAGCCGTCGCGGCTCTCGCGGTGCTGGCGTTCGCGGGCGCGGGCTGCGGCTCGTCGGGAAAGACCTCGCCCCAGTGGCAGGAGGTCCTGACCACACAGATCTCCGGAGACAAGCCTGTCAAGCTCAACCTCGGGACCCATGAGCTGGGGACCAGGGTGCGGCTGGCATGGGACCTCAAAGGTCCCGACAAGCCGCAGGTGACCCTGACGTTCCGGCTCATCAACGCCGACTATGGCACGGGGTTCGGCTACTCGCTCAAGCCGACCGACCCGCACTTCACGACGAAGACCGACAACGCCATCACCATCGCGCCGATCAAGATGGGGAACTTCGCGGTCTACTTCAGCCAGCGCTTCGCGCCCGGGCAAGGCCCCGGCTACGACGGCACGATCACGGTGTACACGCTGAAGTAGGTGTCCGGCCGGAGGGGCGTAGAATGCTGGTATAGTCCAGCGCACGAGGCACCGGAGAAAGGAGCGGGGGATCATGGCGTTCACCTTCGGACCACGCCGAGGCATCTACGTCGACATCACGGCGGTCATGCCGCCCGGGGGGCCGCTGACGCCGGCCGAACTCGGCCACTTCGAGGCGTTCGACCTCCTGTACCGCTCGCTCTGCGCCCTCCTCTTCAACTACGTGCCCACGTCGGGCCACCCCGGCGGGTCGATCTCGTCCGGGCGGTTCGTCACGAGCGCGCTCTTCGACGTCATGGACTACGAGCTCGGCGACCCGGAGCGGCCGGACGCCGACCTGATCAGCTACGCGGCCGGCCACAAGGCCATGGGCCTGTACGCCCTGTGGGCGCTGCGCGACGAAGTCGCCGCGGCGGCCGACCCGGCGCTGCTGCCCGCGCGGCCGGAGCAGCGCCTGCGCCTGGAGGACCTGCTCGGGTTCAGGCGCAACCCGATCACGCAGACGCCGCTCTTCCGCGAGTTCGGCGCCCGGGCGCTCGACGGGCACCCGACGCCGGCGACCCCGTTCGTCAAGCTCGCGACGGGTGCCTCCGGCGTCGGCTTCGCCAGCTCCATCGGGCTCGCCGTGGGCGCGGCCGACCGCTACGGCGCAGATGCGCCGCGGGTGCACATCGTCGAGGGCGAGGGCGGTCTGACGCCCGGCCGCGTGGCCGAGGCGCTGGCCGCGGCCGGCACCGCCTCGCTCGCCAACGTCGTCGTGCACCTCGACTGGAACCAGGCGTCGATCGACTCGGACCGCGTCTGCCGCGAGGGCGCCCTGCCGGGCGACTACGTGCAGTGGGACCCGCGCGAGCTCTTCTACCTGCACGACTGGAACGTGCTCGAGGTGACGGACGGCCACGACTTCCAGCAGGTCGTCGCCGCCCAGCGGCACGCGGCCACACTCGAGACCGGGCAGCCGACGGCGATCGTCTACCACACGCATAAGGGCTGGCGATACGGCGTCGAGGGCAAGGCCAGCCACGGCGCCGGGCACAAGCTCTGCTCCGAGGGCTTCTACGAGGCCGTCGCGGAGCTGAGTCGCGCCACCGGCGCCGACATCGAGTGGCCCACCTGCGACCCGGCCGACCGCGCCTGCGACGGACCCGACGGCGCGGCCGTGCGCGAGCGCTGCTTCTGGACGGCGCTGCAAGCGGTGCGCGCCCGCATCCACCAGGACCTGCCGATGGCGGCGGCGCTGGCGCAGCGCCTCGCGGCCGCCCGCGACCGCCTCGAGGCGGCGAGCCGGGCCCCCAGGCCGAGCGCGCCGCGCGTCGACGACGCCTACGAGATCGCCGCGGCCGCCGCACAAGTGGCGCCGGGTCCCGAGGCGACGCCCGACGGGCTTCGCCTCGAGCCCGGCACGTTCACCACGCTCCGCGGCGAGTTCGGCCGCGCGCTGCACCACCTGCAGGCGATCAGCGGCGGAGCGTTCTTCGTCGCCGCCGCCGACCTCGCAGGGTCCACCAGCGTGAACACTGTCGCCGGCGGCTTCGCCGAGGGCTTCTGGAACGCGCGCACCAACCCCGACGCTCGACTGCTCTCCGTGGGCGGGATCTGCGAGGACGCCATCGCCGGCGTGCTCAGCGGCGTCACCGCCTACGGGCACGACCTGGGCGTCGGCTCGTCCTACGGCGCGTTCATGGCTCCGCTCGGGCACATCGCCGCGCGCCTGCACGCCATCGGCGCCCAGGCGAAGAAGTCGGTCACCGGCGAGCCGTACAAGCCCATGTTCCTCGTGTGCGCGCACGCGGGGCTCAAAACCGGCGAGGACGGACCCACGCACGCCGACCCACAACCGCTGCAACTGCTGCAGCAGGACTTCCCCAAGGGCACGGCGATCTCGCTGGTGCCGTGGGAGCCACAGGAGATCTGGACTCTGACGGCCGCCGCGCTGGCGCGGCGGCCCGCGGTGATCTCGATGTTCGTCACCCGGCCGACGGAGCCGGTGCTGGACCGGCCGGCGCTTGGCCTGGCGCCGGCCGAGGCCGCCGTCTCCGGCGTGTACCGACTGCGCGACTGTGAGAAGCCGGACGTCACGGTGGTGCTGCAGGAGAGCGCTGTGACCTACGCCTTCGTGCAGGAGGCGCTGCCGATCCTGGCCGAGAAGGGCGTGGAAGCGCTGGTCTACTACGTCGCCAGCGCCGAGCTCTTCGACCTCCTGCCGGAGGACGAGCGGCGGC
>CAVZIA010000022.1:0-37998 GCA_963775255.1 uncultured Thermoleophilia bacterium
TTCAGGTTCGAGGGCGCTGCGCTCGCGGTGACCGTCTCGCTGGGCGGAGCCACAGGCAGGGCGGAATCCGCCGGCGAGCTGATCGAAGAGGCCCGCGAGGCTCTCCGGCGGGCCAGGACGGCCGGGCCGGACACGGCGATCGCCGGCCCCAGCACCGTACTGGAGGCTGTGCTCCTCCCCGAGTGACGCGGAGGAAGTGACGCCGGAAGAGGCGCGGCGTGGGATACTTCTCTCCGGTGCCCATCTACGCCGACATCGGGATCTCGACCGGCGCCTACGCGAACTTCTCGCTCGCGGCGGCGCTGCTGCGCATCGCCGAGATCGCTTCGGCCGCCGAGATCCTCTCGATGGGCACGCACAGCCTGCTTCACGCCGCGAACGCCCGGGTCATCGAGCTGTCCGGCCTGCCGTTCAGCGTCCACGGGCCATTTCTGCACTTCCAGTTCGGCAGCCGCTCGGGGCGCGAGCACCGCAAGGCGCTCGACGAGCATCGCCGGCAGCTCGCGGTGGCCGGCGAGCTCGGGGCGCGCGTGTACGTGGTGCACCCGGACCTGCAACGCCGCTGGAAGGGCTGGGACCCCAAGGTGGTGCGCGCGCTGGAGAGCTCGTTCGACGACCTCGCGCGGCTGCAGGACGAGTCCGGCGTCATCATCGCCGTGGAGAACCTGCCGTTCGTCCGGCACACGCACTTCCGCGCCCCCGGCGACCTGGACCTCAAGGGACTGGGACTGTCGCTGGACGTGGGTCACGCCGCGGTCACGGGCACACTGGAGCAGTGGCTCCATGACGGGCACTACAAACTTCGGCACGTGCACCTGCACGACAACGAAGGCCACGTGGGCGGGGACCAGCACCTGCCGCTGGGGCGCGGCGTCATCGACGCGGCGCCCGTCATGGAGCTCGCCCGCGCCCACGGTGCGATGGTGGTGCTGGAGCACAAGAACGAAGCCGACGTCATCGAGAGCCTGCGCCACCTCGAGGAGCGCGCCCTCGTCCGGCGGGCGGTCAGCTAAGGAGGCGGCATGCCGAGCGTCGCAGATCCGGCACGCGTGGCCGACAGGGTCAAGTTCCTGAGCCGCGTCGCGCCGTTCGAGAGCCTGTCGGAGGACGAGCTCCGCGAGGTCGCCGGCACGGTGCGCGAGCGCGCCGTCCCGGCCGGTGAGGCGATCCTGGTCGAGGGCGGGCCGCCCGGCGAGGAGCTGTACGTGGTGCGCCTGGGCACACTCGAGCTGATCCACAAGGATGCCTACGTCGCCGTCGTCCCGGCCGGTGAGGTGCTGGGGCACCCGACACTGCTCACCGGTCTCGCGCCCGAGTTCACGGTGCGGGCGCGAGAGGACTCACTGCTGTACTGCCTCCCGCGCGACGCCGCCATGGCGTTGCTCACGCATCCTGCGGGCGTGACATGGATGGCGGTCAACGGGCGCGAGCGCCTGCTGCAGGCCGCGGGGACCATGCGGGCGCTGCCCGACGTTCGCACGCTCCCGGTCACGTCTGTCACGCGCAGCAAGCCGCTCTTCTGCACCCCGGAGACGACGGCGCAGGAGGCGGCGAAGATCATGATCGCCGAGAAGCGCTCGGCGATCCTCGTGCGCACCAGGGACGGCGGCGTCCAGGGCATCGTCACCGACGTCGACCTGCGCAACAAGGTCGTCGTCGCTGGCGTCTCGCGCCACGCGCCGGTCACCGAGATCATGTCGTCGCCGGTCCACACCATCGGCGCCCAGGTGCTGGCGCCCGAGGCCAGCATCGCGATGATGGCGTCGGGCGTGAACCACATGCCCGTGCTCGACAACGACGGCGAGGTGGTGGGCATCCTGTCTGCCAGCAGCCTGATGACCCTCGAGTCGCGGAGCCCGTTCGCGCTGCGCCGCGAGATCATGGCGGCACGCACCGAGCAGGACGTGATCAAGGCGGCCGCCGACATCCCGCAGCTGTTCCTCGACCTCATGACGGCGCACATGGACGCCCCATCAGTGACACGGGTGCTCACCGTGCTTCACGACACGCTCACGGCGCGGTTCCTGGAGCTGGCCATGGAGCGTATGGGCGAGCCGCCCGTCCCCTTCGCCTGGCTCGCCTTCGGCAGCGCCGCGCGCTCGGAGCTCACGGTGGCGTCCGACCAGGACAACGGCCTCGCCTACGAGGACACCGACGACCCGCGCGCGCCGGATTACTTCCGCGACCTGGCGCGCGCCGTCAACGCCGGTGTCGAGAGCTGCGGCCTGCCGGCTGACCCTCACGGCGTGCTGGCTCGGCGCGCCGAGTGGCGCATGCCGCTCTCGCGCTGGCGGGCGGTCTTCGAGGACTGCCTGGACGGCAAGGACCTCGACCGCCTCGCGCGCGCCAGCGTCGCCTTCGACTACCGGCAGATCGCCGGCGAGCTCTACGTGGACAAGGTGCTCACCGATGTGCTGCGCCAGGTGCCCGAGCACAGGGGCTTCCTGAGCGGCCTGGTCAAGCTGGGCACCAGGGTCAGGCCGCCGCTCGGCTTCCGCGGCAAGATGGAGGGCAGCATCGACATCAAGAAGAACGGGCTCGTGCCCATCCAGAACCTCGCTCGCTACTACGCCTTCGCCTCCGGCATCACGGCGGCGTCCACGCTCGAGCGGCTCATCGCGGTGCGCGACGTGGTCGGCGAGAGCGTGGAGTCAGAGCGAGTG
The DNA here is from genome assembly GCA_963775255.1 of uncultured Thermoleophilia bacterium. Classification (GTDB taxonomy): domain Bacteria; phylum Actinomycetota; class Thermoleophilia; order UBA2241; family UBA2241; genus CAIXSE01. Next base: position 2,664 of record CAVZIA010000022.1, read on the forward strand.
CTGCGCGAGGCGTTCGCCGGCATGCAGCACCTGCAGCTCCGCCATCACGCCAACCGCATGCGCAACGGGCGCCCAGTGGACAACATCATCGAGACGTGGACGCTGCCGCCGCTCACGCGCGCCAGCCTGCAGGAGGCGCTGCGCGAGGTCGTGAGCGCGCAGAAGCGCTTCAAGCCGGTGGAGCCGCCGCGGTAGGCGGGTGTTCCATCGCGGCGGCGGCGCCGAGCGCCGAAGATTCCTCCCGAGGAGAGAGCGCCGTGCCGGTGTGCGGCGGACCGATGGGGGAGATGTGAGACTGCTGATCGCGCACGGCGACGCCGGTTCCAGATACGCCCTTCGTGAGGTCGCGCACGACCTGAGCGCTCTCGGCCTCGAGCCGGTGGAATCGGGAGATTGCAGGCAGGCCGTGGAGATCCTGCTCGGCGACGACGCCCCCGGGCTCGCCGTGGTGGACTGGGATCTGCCGGGAGTGGGCGGGCCCGAGCTCTGCCGGCAGGTCAAGGCCCGCCGCCGCCACGGCAAGCCGTACATCATCCTTCTCGCTCCCAGCCAGGATGATATGGACGAGGCGTTCGCCGCCGGCGCGGACGACTGCGTCGCCGCCGGCGCCGGCGAGCACGAACTGCACGCGCGCCTTTTCGCCGCTCGGCGGCTCGGCGCGCTCTAGCCGCGGTGCACTGACCCCGCGCCTCACCCGCTCCCCGGCGGCAGGCGCTTCACTCGTCCGCCCACGGCAGCTCGTCCCAGCGCTCAGGGCGTGCGGGTCGCCAGTGCCCGTGGGGCGCGTACGCCTCCTGCGGTGAGTCCGTCGGCGTCTCTACGGCGGCGTCGTACTTGAGTGCCAGTTCTGACCGCGGGTAGTCGATGCCCCTGTTCGGCCGGGCGCCGAGCATCAGGATCGCGCACGGCCCGTCGCCCGCCCCGACGAACACGTGGTGCGTGCCGGGCGGGCAGTGCACCAGGTCCCATGCCTGCAGCCGTCGCTCCTCGCCCTCGAGGATCGCCACGCACTCGCCGGCGAGGACGAGGAAGTCCTCCTGCTCCGTCTCCGCGTGGTACAGCGTGCTCGGCTGGCCCGGCCAGAAGACGTCGAGGTTCACTCCGATCTGCGGGAACGGCGCGGGCTCCAGGTCATCCCGGTCGCCGAGCACGCGGCGCCCCAGCTCCCAGGTGCAGCGCGCTCCGAACTTGGGGTGCGCCTGCCAGGCGGCGTCGCGCGCATTCACCACGAACCAGCCCTCGGTGACCGGCGCCATGCCGGACTCGAGTGCTTCAAGACGTGCTTCATCGGTCATCGGTTCCTCCGTCTCCGAGGCGCGCATCCGGTCGCGCCCGTGTCGTCCGTCTTGTCGTGTGATTCCCGCGCAGGACGGTCACCGGCCGCCGCGGCGATACCATGTACGGTCGGGGAGACTGGAGACCATGGACGAGCACGGACAGAGACCGCCCGAGGAGGCGGGACGGCTGTCGCCGGCGCCGCCTGCGGAGCCGGCGCCCGAGACGGGCGCCGAGGAGCGGTCGCCCGAGGCGCCCGGGACGTCCTGGCCGCGGCGCGTGCTGCGCCACCTCGTCATCGACATCGGGCCGCTGCGCCGGCACCGCGACTTCCGGTTGCTGTGGTTCGCCCAGGCGGTCAGCCTGTTCGGCTCGATGGTCACGTACGTGGCCATCCCGTATCAGGCTTACCAGCTCACGCACTCGTCGCTGGTGGTCGGTCTGCTCAGCGCCGTCGAGTTCGTGCCGCTGCTGGTGGTGCCACTCATCGGCGGAGCGCTGGCCGACGCCGTGGACCGGCGGCGGCTCGTGCTGCTCTCCGAGTTGCTGCTCGCCGCCGCCTCCGTCGTCCTGCTGCTCAACGCGTCGGGGGGCGAGCCGCGGCTCTGGGTGCTGTTCCTCGTGGCCGCGCTCATGGCCTCGTTCGACGGCCTGCAGCGGCCGCCGCTCGACGCGCTGCTGCCCCGGCTCGTCGAGCGCGACGAGCTGACCGCCGCCGGCGCCATCCAGTCGATGCGCTGGACCGCGGGCTCCATCGCCGGCCCCGCGCTCGGCGGCGTGCTCATCGCGTCGCTCGGCCTCGGCGCCGCCTACGCGTTCGACGTCGCCACCTTCGCCGTCTCGCTCGCCCTGCTTTCGCTGATGCACGCCGTGCCGCCGCCGGAGGGCGCCGAGCGGCCGAGCCTCAGGGGCGTCGTCGAGGGCCTGCGCTACGCGGTGAGCAGGCAGGAGCTGCTCGGTACCTACATCGTCGACATCATCGCGATGTTCTTCGGCATGCCGCTGGCGCTGTTCCCGGCCCTGGCCCAGGGATTCGGCGGACCGCGCGCACTTGGCCTGCTCTACGCCGCCCCGGAGGTCGGCGCCCTGCTGGCCACAGTCACGAGCGGCTGGAGCTCACGTGTGCACCGGCACGGTGTGGCCGTCTGCCTGGCCGCCGCCGGCTGGGGCGGCGGCATCATCCTGCTCGGCTTCGCGCCCGGCCTGCGCTGGGCCCTGGTCGCTTTGGCCGTCGCCGGTTTCTGCGACATGATCAGCGGCATCTTCCGCATGGTCATCTGGAACCAGACCATCCCGGACCGCCTGCGCGGCCGCCTGGCCGGCATCGAGCAGATCTCCTACTCCACAGGACCGACGCTGGGCAACGTCGAGGCCGGCGTCGTCGCCTCGCTGGCCGGCGTCCGCGCCTCCATCGCCTCCGGCGGCATCCTGTGCGTGGCGGGCGTCGGCGTGGCGGCGGTACTGCTGAAAGGCTTCTGGCGGTACGACCCGCGGCGGCGGGACGACGCGGTCGCGCCGGCCATCACCGGCGAGTCCGGTCCCGGTCCTTGAGGATCCGCTTCGCCGCCAGCATGCCGGGCGCGCCCATCACGCAGCCTCCGGGGTGCGTGCCGGAGCCGCACTGATAGTAACCATCGATCGGGGTCCGGTACTGCGACCAGCCGGGCGCCGGGCGGAAGAAGAACATCTGCGGCGCCAGGAACTCGCCCGCGAAGATGTTGCCCTCGCTGAGACCCGTCGTGCGCTCGATGTCGAGCGGCGTGACGACCTCTCGCTGCAGGACGAGGTCGCCGAACCCCGGGAAGAACGACTCGAGCGTGCGCTGCACGGTGTCGCCCAACCGTTGCCTCTCGGCGTCCCAGTCGCTCTGGCGCAGCTTGTACGGGGTGTACTGGACGAAGCACGACATGACGTGTTTGCCGGGCGGTGCCATGTCCCGGTCGATCGTGCTCTGGATGGCGCCGTCGATGTAGGGCCGCGAGCTGTACCAGCCGTATTTGGCCTCGTCGAAGGCCCGTTCGACGTAGTCGATCGACGGGCCGATGTTGAGGAAGCCGCGGTAGATGTCCTCGCGGCCCGGCAGCGCAGGGTACTCGGGCAGTCCATCCAGCGCGAAGTTGACCTTGGACGACACGCCCTGGAACTTGAGGCGCCGGATGTCCTCGACCAGGTCGTCGGGCAGCTCACGCGGCTCGACGAGCTCGAGAAAGGTGCGGCGCGGGTCCAGAGCACTCACGACGACGCCGGCGTGGAACTCGGTGCCGTCGGCCAGCGCCACACCGGTGGCCCGGCCCGCCCTCGTGATGACGCGCTCGACCGGCGCCTCCAGGCGGATCTCGGCGCCGAACGCCCGGGCTGCGCGGGCCAGCACCTGGGTGAAGCCGCCGTTGCCGTGTTTGTGGAGGGCCCAGGCCCCGAACTCGCCGTCGTGCTCGCCCAGCGAGTGATAGAGGAGCACGAGACCGGAGCCCTGCGAGCGCGGCCCCACCTTGGTCCCGATGATGCTCGAGCTCGAGAGGTAGCCCTTGAGCAGCTCGGACTCGAAGTAGTCGTCCAGGAAATCCCCGGCGCTGCCGGTCAGCAGGCGGACGGCGTTGTGCAGCGTGCGCTTGTCCAGGTCGCGGAGGCGCCGCCCGAGGCCGGCGAGAGCGAGGAGCTCTTCGGGGTCCTCGCTGAAGAGGTCGGGCGGCGCCTGGTCCAGCAGCGGCTTGAGCGCCCGGCAGACCATATCAAGGTCGTGGCTGTACTGCTCGTAGGCGTCGGCGTCCCGGCGGCTGTGGCGAGCGATCTCCTTGAGGTTGCGGGCGTGGTCCTTGGTCATCCACAGGTAGTCGCCATCCTCTGCGGGGGCGAGCTTGGACGACATCGGCAGAGGGAGGAAGCCGTGCTTGGTGAGCTCCAGGTCGTGGATGATCTGGGGCCGCAGCAGCGAGAGGGCGTAGGAGAACGTCGTGAACCAAAAGCCGGGGCGCAGTTCCTCAGTGATGGCGGCGCCGCCAACGACGGAGCGCCGCTCCAGGATCAGGGTCTTGAGGCCGTCTTTGGCGAGGTAGGCGCCGTTGACGAGGCCGTTGTGGCCGCCGCCGATGACGATGGCGTCGTAGGTCCGGTCATCCATCTCACGCCGTCTTCCGGTCGGGGTTGAAGTGCGGCAGCCGGGCCACGTGCGCGGCGACCTGCTCGTAGTGGTGGTCGACGGTGAACTCGAGCTTCACAGGGGTGCCGGGCTCGGCCAGGCCGGGGAGCACCCGGGCGAGCGCGATGTGGCGCTGCAACACCGGGGAGTACATGAAGCTGGTGGCGTAGCCGATGCGCCGGTGGTCGTCGTCGTAGAGCATGCGGTCCTCGACGACCGCCGTGTGGTCCTTGGGCGGGACGAGGCCGGCCTCGGTGTAGACACGGTCGTAGTCCCGCCAGTCCACGACGAGCCCACGCAGGACCCAGCGCGAGGTCCGCTCCGCCAGCTCGCGCTCCAGCGCCCTGCGCCCGATGAAGGCGCGGTCGTCGTCCTTGAGGTCACGGAACATCCAGCCCCAGCCCAGCTCGATGGGGGTGGAACAGTGCGCGTCGTTCCAGGCGTAGCGGCTCGAGTCGAAATCGGCGTCCAGCATCAGCATCCCGGCTTCGATGCGCAGCATGCGCAGCGCCGCGAGGCCGAACGGCTGGACGCCGTAGCCCTGGGCGCGCTCCCAGAGCGCGTCCCACACGGGGAGCGCGTCGGCGGCGCCGACCCAGATCTCGTAGCCCAGGTCGCCGGTGAAGCCGGTGCGGCTCACGGTCACCTCGGCGCCGCCGACCTCGCCCGTGACGACGCCGAAGTACGGCAGGCGCTCGACCTGCGGGACCAGCCGCGCGAGGACCTCGCGCGACCGCGGCCCCTGCAGCGCGAGCGCCCCTATCTCGTCGCTGACCTCCTCGAGGCGCGCGTCCAGGCGCCCGACGCGGTCGGCGAACCAGGCCAGGTTGGGCTCGGCGCTGGTCAGCAGGTACTCGTCCTGCTTCGGGTGCAGGATGACCCCGTCCTCGACGATGAAGCCACGCTCGTCCAGCCAGCATGTGTACTGGGCGTTGCCCGGGGCGCACGTGCGGATGTCACGGGCGAGCACGCCGGCCAGGAAGCTCCCGGCGTCTCTCCCCCTGACCCGGTACTTGTGCAGCGGGCTCGTGTCGAAGATCCCGGCTGAGTCACGCACGGCGTAGTACTCGGCCTTGTCGCTGGACTGGTACCGCTCGGCCGCGAGGTAGTTGGACCAGTGGCTCCAGAGCCGGGTCTGGTTCAATGCTGAGGTGCGGTCGTGGAACGGCGTGGGGAGAACGAGCGCCGTCGTGAGGGCCGTCGTTTCCGTGGTCACCCCCGGATGCTCGCCTGCATGATGGTGCCCAGCCTCTACCCGGGGAACGACGGCGTTAGTCTGTGGAAATGGCGGCGTCAGTCCGTGCAACGGGGAAGGATGCGGTCATGGCATACGACGAACAACTCGCGGATCGCGTGCGCGCGGCGGTCGCCGACCGCGACGACATCAACGAGAAGCCGATGTTCGGCGGCCTCTGCCTGCTGGCGCACGGCAACATGTTCGCCGGCGTGCAGAGCGAGACGCTGATGCTCCGCGTCGGCCCCGAGCGGCACGAGGAGGCGCTCGGCCGGCCGCACGCTCGCATCATGGACTTCAGCGGCCGGCCCATGCGCGGGTACGTCTACGTCGACCCGCCCGGCATCGCGACGGAGGCTCAGCTCCAGGAGTGGGTGGAGCTGAGCCTGGCCTTCGTCGACACGCTGCCGGCCAAGTAGCGGCGGCCGCGCGCGAGCACCGCGGCCCGCGCGACCTCGCCCCGGTGTCGTCCCGCCGCTCGCGTCACGCCGCTCGCCGGTCCTTGTCCTCCTGCGCTGCTTCCTGCGTGCGGCGTTCCACGTAGCGCTGGATCAGGATCTTGTCCGCCTCCGACACCGGCGGCTTGGTGCTGACGAACACGACGGCGATGAGCGTCCCACTCACCAGGGCCGTCAGGAGCCCTGCGACGCCTACCCACCAGGCCATGTACCACAGGGCAGCCACGAGGCCGACGGTGGTCAGCACGCCGCTCAACGCAGCCAGCCCCAACGACGACCAGAGCGCCATGGTCGATCTTCGCCGCAGCACGGGCTCCCGATCCTCAGAGGGCGTGGAGAGGGCCTCGATCTCAGAGGGCTCGGCGTCCCGAAGCTCCTGCAGGATGGGCAGCCTCTCGGCGAGCTCGACGTACTTGATGTCCTTGACCATCCTGTTGAGGACGATGCCGATCACGTTCACAGACAGGGCGCAGCCCAGGGCGCAGATCGAGATGAGGATCGCCGTGTCCACGGGTCCCACGTCGAGCAGCGAGGCGACCAGCACCAGGTTGAGGGCGAGCAGTCCCCCGAAGACCCAGGCGCCGACCTCGGTGAGCCAGTCGGTGGTCCTGGTCACAAGACCCTCGGGCCGCTCGCGCTCCCGACGCTCTTCATCTTCCGACGACATCAACCACACTCCTCGCATGACGAGTCTTCCCCGAGCAGGTCGGTGAACGTCGCCTGCACGTGGAGTCCTTCGGCGGGAACACTCGCAGCATCATCCACGCGAGAAAGGCGGCGACCATGGAAGCCGGGTTCCTCGATGCGCCCGCGCCCGAACCGACAAGGAGCGGGCGCGTCACAGCCAACGGCATCGACTACTACTACGAGATCCACGGCGAGGGCGAGCCGCTGCTCGTGCTTCACGGCGGGCTCGGCAACATCAATCTCTTCGGGCCGAGCCCGGACCTGATCACCGCCGGCCGGCAGGTGATCGCCGTCGACCTCCACGGCCACGGCCGCACGCCTCTGGGCGACCGGCCGATCAGCCTCGTCGACATGGGCGACGACATGGCGGTGGTGCTCACACAGCTCGGCTATCGCAAGGTCGACGTCATGGGTTACTCGATGGGCGGCGGGGTAGCCTTCCGGCTCGCCGTGCAGCACCCCCGGATGGTGCGGCGCCTCGTGCTGGTCTCCACGGGATTCAGCCAGGACGCCTTCTACGCCGAGATGCTGCCCCAGCAGGCCCAGGTGAGCGGCGCCATCGCCGACCAGATGAAGGGCACGCCCCTCTACGACAGCTACGTCGCTGTCGCGCCGCACCCCGAGGACTTCCCGCGGCTGCTTGACCGCATGGGTGAGGAGATGCGCCAGCCCTACGACTTCTCGGAGGACGTCAAGACCCTGCGCATGCCCGTCATGCTCGTCTACGGCGACAGCGACATGTTCCGCCCCGAGCACATCGTCGAGTTCTACAACCTGCTCGGCGGTGGGCTGCGCGACGCCGGCTGGCAGCGCGAGACCATGTCGCAGAACCGCCTCGCGATCATCCCCGACCAGACGCACTACGACGTGTTCGCCTCGCCCGCGCTGGTGCCCACGGTCCTGCCGTTCCTCAACGGCGAGACCCACCTGGCGAGCGGGGCGGAGGAGGCCCGGCGGGCGGCCTAGCCACGCAGAACGACATGAGCGCTCTTCACCCAGCTTGCACGGCTGAAGCGGTCACAGCCAGAAGGACGACCGCGAGCGAAAGGACGGACCCATGAAGCTGATGACCATGACGCAGGTCACCGTCGACGGAGTGATGCAGGGCAACGGCGGTGCCTCGGACGAGGACCGCCAGAGCGGGTTCGAGCGCGGCGGATGGGCCATGGGGGTGTTCGACGACGAGACCTTCGCGTTCATCAACCAGACTTACTGGCGCGCCGACGCCTTCCTGTTCGGCCGCCGGACCTACGAGCTCTTCGCCGGCTACTGGGGCGCAGAGGAGCGAGCTCGCGAGGCGGCGGAGGACCCGGACAACCACCAGATCGCCGCCGCCTTGAACGCGAGGCCCAAGTACCTCGCGTCCACCACGATCACCGACCCGCTCTGGGCCGACACGACCCTCCTCGCCGGCGACCTTGCGGCGGCCATCCGCGAGCTGAAGGCCACGCAGCCCGGTGAGCTGCAGGTGCACGGCAGCGGCGCGCTGATCCGATGGCTGCTCGCGCACGACCTCGTCGACGAGATGACCCTGCTCGTCGTCCCCGTGATCCTCGGCCAGGGCACGCGACTGTTCCCCGACGCCGGCCCCGACATCGCGCTCGACGTGGTCGAGTCGCGAGTCGACGCGAAGGGCGTGACGATCCAGGTCTACCGGCCCAACGGGCGCCCGCAGTACCGCCCTGCCGACAACGGCTGAGGCTGACGACATCGGAGGAGAGCATGAGAGGCGAGCCTGCTGGTCTCCGCCGAGGCGGTGTGGCTCCGTACGTGCATGAGCATTGGCGCCCCGGCGAAGCGCGCTGAGCGCAGCATCGGGGTCGCATCGTGTGCCCCGTCGCGTTCGTAGACCTCTGCTAGACTCGACCGGTCAACAGCCCCCGCAAGGTGCGCGGGTGCGCAGTACGAAAGGACCGGTCCCTCATGACCCTGCACGTCACCCTTCCCGACGGCTCCCCTCTGGAACTCGACGACGGCGCCAGCGTGCGCGACGCCGCGGCGGCCATCGGCCCGCGGCTGGCGAAAGCCGCTATCGCGGGCCGCGTCACCGCCGCCGACGAGCCGGATGTCACTCTGCTCGTCGACGCCGCCGCTGCGCTGCACGACGGTGACTGTCTCGACATCGTCACGCTCAAGGGCGACGATGCGGACGCCGTGGACATCCAGCGCCACTCGGCCTCGCACGTCATGGCGCAGGCCGTCACGCGGCTGTTCCCGGGCGCGAAGTACGCCATCGGGCCGACTATCGACAACGGTTTCTACTACGACCTCGAACTGCCGGAGCCCATCAGCGAGGCCGACCTCGCGCGCATCGAGAAGGAGATGGCCAAGGTCGTCAGCCAGAACCTGCCGGTGGAGCGCTTCGAACTGCCGGTGGACGAGGCGCTCGCGGTGTTCGGCGCCGGCGAGAAGGGCACCAGCCCCGCCGGCCTGCCCACGGGGCTCGACCAGCCATACAAAGTCGAGCTGATCGAGGACCTCGTCACCGCGGCCGAGGCGACCGGCGACGAGGTGCCTGCCATCAGCGTCTACCGCCAGGGCGAGTTCGTCGACCTGTGTCGCGGCCCGCACCTGCCGAGCACCAACAAGCTGGGCGGCGGGACCTTCAAGCTCACCAGCATCGCGGGCGCGTACTGGCGCGGCGACGAGAAGAACCAGATGCTCACCCGCGTCTACGGCACCGCCTTCCCGAGCAAGGAAGAACTTGCGGCGTACCTTGAGGCGCTCGAGCTGGCTCGCCAGCGCGATCACCGGCGCATCGGCCGGGACCTCGACCTCTTCAGCTTTCACGAGGAGGGCCCCGGCTTCCCGTTCTTCCACCCCAAGGGCATGCGCCTCTGGAACGCGATGATCGACTACTGGCGCGCCGAGCATGTGCGCGCCGGCTACGAGGAGATCAGCACCCCGGTCATCCTGCGCCGCGAGCTCTGGGAGCGCAGCGGCCACTGGGACAACTACAAAGAGAACATGTACTTCACCGAGATCGACGAGCAGCCGTACGCGGTGAAGCCGATGAACTGCCCCGGCGGCCTGCTGATCTACAAGAGCCGCCGGCGCTCCTACCGCGACCTGCCGCTACGTATGGCAGAGCTGGGTCGTGTCCATCGCCACGAGATGAGCGGCGTGCTGCACGGCCTGTTCCGCGTGCGCTACTTCACCCAGGACGACGCGCACATCTACTGCACCCCCGAGCAGCTCGAAGAAGAGGTGCTTGGCGTCGTCCGCTTCATGAAACACATCTACGCCGCCTTCGGCTTCACCGACGTGAACATCGAGCTCAGCACCCGGCCGGACAAGAGCATCGGCTCCGATGAGGTCTGGGAGCTCGCCGAGGGCGTCCTCGCGCGTGTGCTCGAGGGCGAGGGCGTCGACTACGTGCTCAACCCCGGCGACGGCGCCTTCTACGGCCCCAAGATCGACTTCCACATCCGCGACGTCATGGGCCGCACCTGGCAGTGCGGCACCATCCAGGTCGACTTCGCCATGCCGGAGCGGCTGGATATCACCTACACCGGCGCCGACAACGAGGAGCACCGCCCGGTCATGGTCCACCGCGCCCTACTTGGCAGCATCGAGCGCTTCATGGGCATCCTGCTCGAGCACTACGGCGGCAACCTGCCGACCTGGCTGGCGCCGGAGCAGGTCCTGGTGCTGCCGATCGCCGACCGCCACGCCGGCTACGCGCAGCAGGTGCTGCGTGAGTTGCGCGCCGCCGGCGCCGAGGCGTCCGTCACCCTCCATGCCGACGTCGACGACCGCGGCGAGAGCGTCGGCAAGCGCATCCGCGACGCGCAGCTCCAGAAGGTGCCGTACATCCTCGTGGTCGGCGACCGCGAGGTGGACCAGCGCGCCGTGGGCGTGCGCGAGCGAGGCGAGGACAAGGGCGCGCGGCCGCTCGCGGAGTTCGTCGACGACCTCGTCGCCGAAGTGCGCGAGCGGCGGCTGCCCCAGGCGGGCTGACTCGTGGCGGATGAACCCGAGAAGACCGGCGACGCGTGTCTGCGCTGCGGCAAGCCGCTGTACACGTTCGGCGTGCAGGAGTTCCGACTCGGAGGGACCACCGGCGGCTGGAAGCTCCTGCTCGGTGAGTGGGCCGAGATCGGCGAGGACATGCTCGGCCTTGAGGTCCTCGGCTGCCGCGGCTGCGGCAAGGTCGAGCTCCGCATCCCGGACGAGGGCTGAGACCCGCGGGGCGAGGACACGCTGCGCCGTCCTCAAGCCGGCTACACGTGGACGCCGTCTGGTCTCAGGAATCCGGCGTCGGGTCCGATGCGGAGACTGGCGTCCGGAAACCTCGTGCCTCATTATTGAACGACTGGCGTCTGTCAAAGGGGAGGAGTCGTGATGCGTCGTCTGTCGCCGGGTGCGGCCTGGATGAGAGCGCTGCCGGCGCTCGTCCTGTTCGCGCTTGGGGTTCTCTCCATCGCGCTTCTGCCGGCGGTCGCGTCGGCGGCGAGCCAGCCCGACGCGGCTCCGCTCAACCCCGCCTTCGTCCAGTACCAGAAGGCCGTCCTCGCGGGCCGTCAGACCACGGAGACCGTCCAGGGCGGCCACGAGCTTGGCCTGGTGCCCGCCCCGATGCTGCTGCCCGACTCGCCGGCGGACGCGTCGCCGTCCGATCTCTTCGACGCGCCGGCGACCTTCGACCTGCGCACCTTGGGCAAGGTGAGCCCGGTCAAGGACCAGGATCCCTTTGGCACCTGTTGGACCTTCGCAACGCTCGCCTCGTTGGAATCGTCCTTCCTTCCCGGTACGCCGTACGACTTCTCCGAGGACAACGTGGCGCGCACCGCCGGCTTCGATTGGGACGCCTACGACGGCGGGGGCAACTCGAACATGTCGACCGCGGACCTCGCCAAGAGCGGACCGGTCTTCGAGACCGATGACGCCTACGGTGACTACAGCACTCCGGCAGGGCTCACGCCGCGCGCACGTCTGCAGGACTCCCTGATCATCGTGAACGATGAGGCGCCCACGAAGGACCAGGCCACCGACATCGCCGCGGTCAAGGACTGGCTGCAGACCGGCAACGCCCTCTTCACGACGATGGAGTGGAGCAGCGCCGCCTACAGTCCCTCCGGCAGGTGCTACTACGGCGGGACGTCCCAGTACGACGGAGAGGGCGGTCATGCCGTGACGATCGTCGGCTGGGACGACGCCTTCAGCGCCTCGAACTTCGCCTCACAGCCGCCCGGCGACGGCGCCTGGATCGTCAAGAACAGCTGGGGCTCCTCCTGGGGCGATTCCGGGTACTTCTACTTCTCCTACTACGACTACTCGGCGGAGCGCTTCGCGGTCGCCTTCGAAGGCATGAGCGCGAGCGCGTACACGGGCATCTACCAGTACGACCCGCTCGGTTGGGTCGGCTCGCTCGGCTATGCCGGCGGCGCCACGCCCACCGTCGCCTGGGGGGCCAACGACTTCACGGCCACGTCCTCCGACCCGGTCACCATGGTCGGCTTTTACACGCCGGTCGCGAGCGCCGACTACGAGCTCTACACGGCGTCGACGCACGGCGGCACGCGCACTGCGCAGGGCAGCGGCACGCTGGCTCGCGCGGGCTACCACACCGTCGCTCTGAGCTCGCCGCTCGCGGTGACGCCGGGTCAGTCCTTCTCTGTCATCCTCAAACTGACGACGCCGGGGTTCGTGCACCCGGTCGCGATCGAGTACGCCTTCCCGGGCTATTCGAGCCAGGCGACGAGCGAGGCGGGGCAGAGCTTCCTGAGCCCCGATGGAATCTCGTGGGACGACGTCGGCTCCGCGTCCAACGCGACGCCGATGAACATCTGCATCAAGGCGTTCAGCGCGTACTCCGGCTCCGACACGACGCCGCCCACGACGACGGCCATCGGCGTACCGGCAGGCTGGGCGACCGGCCCGGTGACGGTCGGCTTCACGGCCGACGACGGAGCTGGGGTCGGTGTGCAGGCGACCTTGGCCCGTGTCGACCATGGTACCTACGAACAAGGCTCATCCATCCTGGTCTCTGCGGACGGCACGCACACGGTCCAGTACTACTCGGTCGACAAAGCGGGGAACGCCGAGCCGCCCAAGTCGGTGACGGTCAAGGTCGACGCCACCAAGCCGGTCACGGCGATCATGACCGTTGGCAACTCGACGGGCTGGACCAATGTGGCGCCGCTGATCACGCTCCACGGGGAGGACGGCGCTTCCGGACCTGCGCTCACCCAGTACCGCCGGCAGGGGGCATCGGTCTGGACCACCTACGCGGCTCCGTTCCATGTCACCACACAGGGTCAGTCCACGTGGGAGTACCGGTCCGTCGATGTGGCCGGCAACATCGAGACGCCCGTCGCCGTCACGTTCAGGATCGACTCGAGGCGCCCGGTGACTACAGGCTACGCCGCAACCGTGCGCAGGGGTAAGACGGCGGCGCTCAGGTTCAGGGTCACGGACAAGTTGCCGGGGTGCGCGAAGGCGACCGTCGTCCTCAAGATCTACCGCGGCAGGAAGCTCAAGAGGACGATCCACGCCGGGGTGCGGCGCTGCGACGTCAAGGCGAAGAAGCCCTGGCGTTGCACGCTGGGCAAAGGCCGCTACACCGTCAAGGTCTACGCCACCGACGTCGCCGGCAACGTGCAGCGCAAGGTCCACAGCGCGCGACTTACGGTGAAGTAGGTCGCGCGCTCTCTGCGAGCGGAGGAGATGGGCTGGGCCTGCCGCGGCCGCAGCCTAGGCTCCGAAGCCCAGCGCCTCCGCGTTGTCCTCGTAGAGCGCCGCCTGCTCGGCCTCGTCCAGATCCAGCCCTGCGAGAAAGGCCATGCACTCGTCCATATCCTCGTAGGGGTGGTCCGTGCCAAGGGTGATCTTGTCCATGCCGAGCGCCTCCCGCGCGCACTTGAACGCCGCCGGCAGGTAGTTGCCGCTCGTCGTGACGACCATGTTGTCGTGCAGGTAGTCGCTCGGCTTGCGCCGGAGGTCCGGCACGGCACCGCCGTCGGCCTTCACGAACGGGCGTACGAAGGGATGGTCGACGCGCTGCATGAGGAACGGCAGCGTCTCGCCGTAGTGGCCGAGGATGATCTTGAGGCGGGGGAACTCGTCGAAAGCGCCGGAGAGGATAAGGCGCATCATCGCCGTGGCGGTCTCGACGCCGAAGCCGAACGCCGCCCCGGCCAGGGCGAGGCCGTACGTACGCAGCTCGGCGATCATCGGTGCGGCCGGGTGCAGATAGATGGGCACGCCGAGCTCCTCGGCTTTGGCGAGCACTGGACGGTAGCGCGCGTCGTCGATGAACGAGTCGCCGAAGTTGGAGTGGGTCTTGACTCCCTTGAGACCGAGCTCGCGGACGGCGCGCTCGAGCTCGGCCGCCGCTCCATCCGCGTCCTTGAACGCGAGCGACGCCAGCCCCTCGAAGCGGTCGGGGTGGGCCGCGATCGCGGCTGCGACCGCGTCGTTGGCGTTGCGGGCCACCCTGGCGCCGACCTCGACGCCGAAGTGCTCGACGCCGGGCGCCGTGAGCGAAAGCACGGCGACGTCCACGCCGGCGGCGTCCATCATGGCGATCCGCCCCTCGCCGAGGTCGAGCAGCTTGGCGAGCAGGGCGTCGCCGGCCGGTTCGAACTCGTCGGCGGCCGCATAGAGCCGCCGCGCACCGGTGCCGGGTGCGTCCTCAAAGCGCGGGTAGTCCGGATTCGCGTACATGGCGTCGACCCACTCCTGGGTCACGAAGTGGTTCTCAAGGTCGATCGTCTTCACGTCTGCAGGCCTCCTGGGCAGGTGTTCAGCCACCGGCTATCGGGGTGAGTATGAGCAGGTCATCACCGTCCTGAAGGACGGTGTCGCGGTCGTCGAGGACGGCGATGTCACGTCCGTTCACGGTCACGCGGAGCGGGGGGTGGGCGCCGGCCGCGGCCGGCGCCTCGAGGTGCTGAGCGACCGTCCGGCCGTACTTCTCGGCCAGGAGGGCAAGGACGTCGCCGACCGTCGCGCCGTCCGGCACGGCGACGTCGAACTCGCCGCGCCCCAAGAGCGCCTTGAGCTGGCCGATGGTGCGGACCTTGACGGTCGTCACGGCGTGTCGCTCCGGATCACGCGCCTCGGGGTCACGCGGCCCCCGGCTCTTGACCGGACTTGCCGGCGGCCTCGAGCCTGTCCGCGACGTCGCGGAGCCGGAGGTCCTCGAGCCTGGCCCGCGTGGGCACGCCCTCCGGCGTCCAGCCGCGGGCTACATAGTATTCGTCCAGCATGAGGTCGAGCTCGGCTTGCGTGATGAGCTGGCCCTTGGCCGGGCCGGCGGGGATCGGCTCGGTCTTGAGTCGCTCGGGCAGGTCGTCATCGGCGCGCGTGAGTCCGGCCAGCGTGTTGAACGCGCGAGCCACGTTGTTGACGCGTTCGCCGACGCGGCGCACGTCGTCGGGGGTCAGCTCGAGCCCGGTCACTCCGCGCATGAGGTCGGCGGTGTTCTCGAAGAGAAACGGCGCGACCGAGGTGTCGAGCATGAAGATGCACATCGTGGGGCAGTCGCCCACGGAGGTTCGCGCATCCTGGTTCCACATCGTGAGGGCGCCCTTGCCCTCGGCCGCGAAGCGGTCGACCGGGTAGGGGAAGGGCAGGCCGAAGATCTCCTGGATGGAGTAGCCTTTGTTGTGGTCCGCCCCGGTGTACGAAGTGGCGTAGCCGAGGCCATGGCCCTTCGCGCCGCGCACGTCGTACGCGGGCAACTCGAGGCCCTTGACGTGCATCGCGTACCGCTCGCTGCCGCGACCGATCTTCTCGGCGGCGGCCTTGACCCCGTCGGCAAGGAGGTCGCCCAGCCCCTGACGCTCGCCGATCATGAAGAGGAGCCGGTTCATGGCCTCGTGGTTGCCGAACCGCAGGTCGAGGCCGCCGGTCTCCTCGGGCGTCAGGATCCCGCGTTCGAACAGCTCCATCGCGAAGGCGATGGTCACTCCCGCGGACATGGAGTCGAGGCCAAGCTCGTCCGCCATGCGGTCGGCGGCGATGATGGCGTCGGGGTCGGTGACGCCGGTGACGCCGCCGAAGGAGTAGAGCGTCTCGTACTCGGGACCCTCTGTCAGGATGCCCTCGTACGGGCCCGTCTGGGCGAGACGAAGCTGGCTGCAGGCCACGGGGCACTCAGCGCAGGCCGTGCGACCGACACCGCGCGTGCCCACGGCGTCCATGCCGATCGTGGCCGGATAGTCATACTCGCCGGTCGCCGTCCAGTTCTTGGCAGGGAAGATGCCGAGCGCCGTGCAGTTGTCTACGTTGCCCGCTGTGCCCACCTTGGCGAACTCGGAGTAGAGGACGGGGCTTTCCTTCATCGCGGTGAGCATGCGCCGGCGCGCCGCTTTGAACGTCTCCTCGTCGGCGACGGCCGGCGCCTGCTCGCCGCGGAGGGCGATGGCCTTGAGGTTCTTGGACCCCATGACGGCGCCCAGGCCGCGGCGGCCGACGACCCGGCGCTCGTTCGCGATGCACGCCATGCGCGAGAGCTTCTCACCGGCCGGGCCTATGCACGACACGCGGACGTTCTGGTCGCGCAACTCGTCCTTGATCACCTGCTGGCAGTCACTCGTCGTGAGTCCCCAGAGGTCCCGCGCCGAGCGGAAGCGTACGTTACCGTCCTTGATCCAGAGGTAGGTCGGTTCGGCGGCCATGCCCTCCACGATGATCACGTCGTAGCCTGCGCGTTTCATCTCGACGGGGAAGTGGCCCCCGCTCAGGCCGACGCCCACGGCGCCCGTCGCCGGCGACTTGGCGTTCACCGCCATACGGCTGGCACAGGGCACGCGCGTGCCGGTGAACGGACCGCAGGCGTAGATCAGCTTGTTCTCCGGTCCCAGCGGGTCGCAGTCGGCCGGCACCTCGTCGAAGAGGTATTTGACCGTGAACCCGGCGCCGCCGATGAAGTCGCGCGCGGTCTCGGCGGGGAGCGGCTCCTCGGAGAAGGTCCTTGCGGTCAGGTCGATGCGCAGGACCTTGCCGGTGTAGCCGCCGTGGTACATCTCTCGTTCCTCCTCGATCCTCACCGATATCGTCCGGACTCCCGCGCCGCCTTGACGAGCTGGAAGACGTTCACCGGCGGCGCCAACGGCGGAACGTCGCAGCCGGCCATCAATACGTAGCCGGCCGGATGGGCCATGGCCGTCTCGATGCATTCGCGCGCCTGCGCGAGCACCTCCTCGGGGCGGCCTTCCTGGATCAGCGTGGGATCGACGTTCCCGGCGATGATCTGGTCCGGGAACAGCTCCATCGCCTTCTCCAGTGCGACCTCACGGCCGAAGCTGAGGATGGTGTTCTCCGGCACGGGTACCTTCTGCCAGTGCTCGAGGTTCTTGTTCTGCTCGCCGCAGACGTGGATGAACATCGAGGAGATGCCGAGATCGATCACCCGCTGGTTGACCTGCTGGTAGTAGGGCAGGGCGAAGGTCTCGAACTGCTTCGGGGAGATGAGCTTGTTGGACTCGGTGGCGGCGCCGTGGAACGCCATCAGCGTCTCGGCGCCGAACTCACGCACGTAGTGTTCTGCCACCTTGATGGTGAACTCTGCGACCTTCTGGAGGACGTGCCGCACGGCCTCCGGCTTCTTGAGCAGCCACATCAGCATGCGGTCTTCGCCGATGACCGAGCCGGCCCAGGTGAAGGGCGAGCCGATCTGGAGCGTGACCGGCATTCCGTGTTCGGCCTGCAGGCGCGCGACGCCGAGGGCGATGGGGAGGGCGCCGCTGACGGTCACGTCCTCCGGCACCTCGAGCGCGAGCGCGTCTTCCTCGCTCTCGACCGGATGCCGGGTGACCACCGGTGCGCCCGAATACTTCTTGTACGGGAACTCGACATCGCCGCCGAACTCCCAGCCGCCGGCCGAGGCGTAGGCGTACAGTGGCCCGCCGTCGTAGCCGTACATCTCCTGGCACAGCACCTGACAGCGGAAGCTCTGCTCGGCGTCGTCGAAGACGCGCGCCAGCGGCTGGCCACAGACCAGCGCCGTGTGTCCGAAGATGAACGGGATGACCGGGACCCGGTCGGGCCGTTCTCCGCTCATCAGCGCGGCCATCCGCTCGGGACTGGACATCGTCTCATGCCACATGGGTGACAGCCTCCTTCGCCGGCTTGGAACCGTCAGGCGGTGACGCCGAGGAGCCGCTTCGCCACACGGGCGGCATCCATGGCGTTCTCGCCGTACCCGTCAGCGCCCCACTGGTCGGCAAGCATCTGTGACAGCGGAGCTCCCCCGATGAGGATCCTGGTCTCTGGGAGCTCCTCCTTGAACCGGGGCACGTAGTCCTTCATGGCGACCATGGTGGTCGTCATGAGCGCCGAGAGGCAGAGCAGGTCGGCGCCGAGGCGCTTCGATTCTTCCAGAAAGTGCTCCATCTCGACGTCCCGGCCCAGGTCGTGGACGTCGAACCCGGCGACTTCGAGCATCATCCGCACCAGGTTCTTGCCGATGTCGTGGACGTCTCCTTGGACGGCACCGATCACGACGACGCCCACGCCGTCGTTCGCCGACGACGGGACGAGCGGCCGGAGGATGTCGAGGCCGGCATACAGGGCCTCGGCGCCGACGAGGAGCTCCGGGACGAAGCAGTCGCCGGCCTCGTACTGCCGGCCGAGCTCGTTCATGCCGGGCACCAGGCCTTCCAGGATGGCCTTCTGCGCGTCGAGTCCGCCGGCCACCGCCGCGTTTGCCGCATTCACGGCGGCCGCGTCGTCGCCGTCCTCGACCGCCCTCCGAAGATCGCTCAGAAGAGCTCGTTCATCACTCACGCGGCTGCCTCCTTCGGGCGTCCTTGCGGCGCCTACTCATAGCGGCCCGCGTCACGGCAGGCCTTCACCATCTGAAACACGTTCACCGGCGGCGCCTGCGGCGGCACCTCGCAGCCGGACATCAGTGCGTAGCCGCCCGGGTGGTCCTTGCCGCGTGCGACGCACGTCCGAGCCAGATCGAGCACCTCCTCGGCCGTACCCTCCTGGAGGGCGACCGGGTCGAGGTTGCCCGTGATGATGCAGTCCGGAAAGGCTCTGCCGGCCTCGGCCAGGTCGATCTCACGGCCCACGCTGACCATGCCCCGACCGCCGTAGGGGAGCTGCGACCACAAGGGCAGGTTGCGGTTCTGCTCGCCGCAGATGTGACTCAGAAAGATGGCCACTCCCATGTCGGTCACCGCCTCGTGCACCTCGCGCAGATACGGGAACGAGAACGTCTCGAACTGCTGCGGGGAGTAGAGCCTGTTGGTCTCGATGCAGAGGTCGAATGCCATGACGCGGTCGGCGCCGAACTCGCGCACCCACAGCTCGGCCTTCTTGAGGATGAAGTCCGTGATGACCCGCAGCACACGGTGGACGAGGTCGGGCTTCTTGATGAGCCAGAGCATCAGACGCTCCTCGCCGCAGACCGAACCGGCCCATGTGAGCGGCGATCCCACTTGTACTGTACACGGCAGGTCGTGCTCTGCTTGCAGACGGGAGAACTCGAGGCCGATCGGGACGGTGCCGGCGGTCGCCACGTCGTCCGGCACCGCGAGCTCGAGCGCGTCCTGTTCACTCTGCACAGGGTTCCTCGTGACCATGGGGGCGCCGGCGTAACGGCGATAGGGATACTCCACCTCACCGCCGAACTCGGCGCCTCCCGCGTTCGCCCAGCCGTGAAGGACGAGCCCATCGTAGCCGTACAGCTCCATGGCGTTGCGCTGGCACTCGAAGCTCACGCGCGCGTCGTCGTAGATCTTCGCGATGGGCTGCCCGTTCACGATGGCCGTGTGGCCAAGGATGAACTGCAGGCACGGCACCCGATCGAGCGCCTTGCCTTGCAGCAGGCCCTCCCAGCGTTCTCGTGACGACATGCTGTCCGGCTTCAAACGGCCTCCCTTCGGCTCAGTCGGGATGTTCTTGCGCGTGGTTCTTGCGACGGCGCCGGCGGCGAGACGGGATCGCTCGCCGCCGGCTCCTCGTTCTTCAGGACGGCGCCTCCGCCGGCTGCGCCGGCATCAACTCGGTCAGCTCCAGACCAGCGGCGTGACGTCCTGCTGGATCTTGGCGTCGGGAGCCTCCGCGTTGGAGACGATCATCAGGTCGAATGGGTACTTGGTCCCCTTGACCCACTGGCCGCCGGCCAGGGGAGTGGTGGACACGTTCGGCACCGGGTTCTGCGCCCCGCCGGCCGTGAAGCTGACGTGACCGGCGAGCGTATCGAGGTCCGTGGCCTTGACGGCGGCCGCGATGGACTCCTTGGAATCGACGTTGTCCGTCCGCTTGAGGGCGTCGGCGACGATCTCGAACACGATCTCGTGCATGAGCGGCTGCGTCCACTGCTTGCCGGTGGTGGACTCCCAGCTGTCCGCGAACTGCTGACACGTCTGCCCATTGAGCGACGACTGGTAGGGGAACGTGGGATGCCACCAGACCTCAGCGGTGAGGCCGTAGCCGATCTCGCCCATGGCCTCGAGCTCCGAGGGGAACAGCAATGCCTTGGACATCGTGCAGAAGATCGGCTGGTAGTCCTGCTGGTGGACCTGCTTCCAGTAGTTCACGAAGTCCGGTGGGATCATGACGCCCGAGGCGATCTGCGCGTCGGCGGACTTGAACTTGGAGATCTCCGTGGTGTAGTCGTCGCTTCCGTCCTGATAGCGGCCGCCGTCGATGATCTTGTAGCCGGCCGGCGTCCAGGCGGCAGGCTGGCCGGTCTTGCGGTCGGACAGCGCGAGACCGTCGGCGTCGTTGGGCCACATGGCTCCGATGACCTTGTTGTTCTTCAGCTTCGACCACAGGTCGAGCTGGAAGCCGGCGTTGGTCTCGATGCCCCAGAAGGCGTGGTACGTCCACTTGAAGGCCTTGTCCGGTGAGCCCCCGCGGCCGAAGTAGAACGGCTGCCACGGGCTGTCGCTCGAGACGCAGGGCACCCCGAGCGCCTCAGCCTGGTCCGCGACCGGGACGACCGTGTCGGAGGTCGACGTGACCATGAGGATGTCGACTCCGTCGTTGGTCACGAGGTCGCCGGCGACGGTCGCCGCCCGGTTGGAATCCGACTGCGAGTCCCTGACCAGGATCTCGACCGGATGGTTCACGCCGTCAGCCGTCGTGATGCCGCTCTTGATGGCCTCGTTCCAGCTCTTGACGCAGAAACTGTCGGCTTCGCCGAACGCGGCCAGCGCGCCCGTCTGCGGTGAGACGAAGCCGACCTTGATCGTGCGTCCGGCTCCCGCGCTCGCACCGCCGCCGCTTCCGGAGCCGCCGCAGGCGGCCAGAGCGCCGCCGAGGCCGCCCGAGAGCCCGACGACCGCGCCCGTCGCTCCTGCCAACTTGAGAAAATCGCGTCGCGTGAGTGGCGCGCCGAGGCTGCCCCGGCCTTCCCTGTTTCCGTCGTCGTTCGCGCCCATGGAACCTCCCTCGGTCGTCCCCCAGATCCTTATCGCACGGTCGTCCGTGCCGGTCGTCTCGTCACCACGCTACGGGCGCCGGCTCCTCGTCGCGGCGATCGGCGATGTACACCGCCGGCAGGAACCGCGCGAGGTAGAACCACTCCTGCGAGGAGTGCTTCATCAGATTGAGTCCGAGCTGCTCGGGCATCTCCTGCTCGAGCTCTTCGGGCGCGAGCGGCAGGCCGTGACCCAGCCAGAAGTTGCTCCGCAGCACGAGGCCGAAAGGCGTGTCGCGGCCGAGGTGCACGAGCTTACCGCCCAGTGGCCGCCCTCGTTCGTCACGCGGCGGCTCCGCGCCGAGGCCGATATCGGCGGTCACGGCCGCCGATATGTCGCCGCGTTCCCTTGCCGCGGCCATATCGTCACCGAAGATCTCGGCAGGGTCGTGGAAGTAGATCTTGAGATGGTGGACCTCGTCGCCGCCCAGCTTCTCGTCGGCGACATGAGTGGACCCCACTCCGGTCCCGTCATCGGGAAGGTCGAGCCAGTCGGAGCCGACGTGGTCCACTGGGTGCCACCACGCATACTCCCGCGTCCCCGGGCCCGACCCGAACCACCACTGGAACATGGCCCCGGTGCAGCCGACCATGTAGGTGCGCACGGCGACGTGCAACTCTCCGTTCTCGAGGCGTTCCACGCCCATCTCGAGCGGGAGCGGGTCTGGAGAGAGCAGTCGTTTCGCCTCACTGAAGTCCATCGACGCTCCTTGACGTAGCGGGTTGTGGTGATGCCCCGGGGCGGGCCGCCAAGAGAGCGTCGAGGACGTCGTCGACCCGCGTGACCCAGCCGAAGAGGTTCTCAACGTTCCAGACGGTGGCCTCGACCGTGGAGGGCGGGCACTGCGAGAAGCAGGCGTCCTCGACGAGGATCGGCCAGTAGTCGAGGCAGAACGCGTCCCTGAGCGTGGACTCGACGCAGACGTTGGTAGCGCCGCCGATGAAGAGCAGGCGCCTCGCTCCGATGGTCTTGAGCACGTGGTCCAGGCTGGTTCCTGCGAAGCCGCTGTAGCGCTGCTTGCGCACCACGGGTTCGCCCGGCAGCGGCGCCAACTCTTCAACGATCGCCTCGTCCCAGGTGCCCTCAGTGACGTACTTGCCCCACTGCTCCGGCCGGCTTCGCATGAGCACCATGCCGACCTCCTTGTGCCAGTTGGGGGAGTCGGGGCCTCCGGCGCTCGCCAGGCCGGTGTCGTAGCTCATCGTGATGTAGACGACATGCACGCCGGCGGCTCGCACGCCGTCCAGCAGGCGGCGCGCCGGAGCGAGCACGGACTGCGCGCCGTCGATAGGCCAGCCTGCGTCGTCGAACATGCCGCCGGGGCTCATGAACGCGTGCTGCATGTCGACGACCACGAGCGCCGTCTGCGCAAGGTCGAGCTCGAGCGGATCGGGCCTGGCCGCCAGGGTGACAGTCGGACTCACCGATGTCTGCAAGCTCGCGTCCATCAGCCCGCCGGGATCACCGGCAGAATGATGTGCGACGGGTGGCCGGCCTCGTGATAGTAGGTATCTGTGCCCACCTTCACGCCGTAATAGTGACCACCGAAGTCGACCGCCGGCGAATCCCCGCAGGCGACGTCGACGCGGATGCGGTGACCCTTGCGGAAGAGGTTGCACGTCGGCCAGATCTCGATCTCGAACTTCGTGATCGATCCGGGCTCGATGTGCTGCGGCTCGTCGTGCCGGTAGTAGGGACGGTCCGGGCGGCTGAGGTCGGTGTCCTTCGTTGCTGCGTGGGACGCCTTGAGCCAGCCGCGTGTGAGGACGTACCCTTTCGGCGGCAGGCCCCGCACCTGCTCGTCGTCCGGCGCCTGGTCGACGAGGCGGCAGAAGAAGTCGGTGTTGCTCTGGTCCGAAGATGCGTAGAGGACGAGGACGATGTTGCCCGACACTTCAAGATCTTCTTCGAGCGGATCGCTGACGAACGTGGGGATGCGCCGCGTGAAGTGGACGACGCCATCCTCGATCGGGGCGGTGCCTCCGCCTGAGAAGTGCGTCCAATCCTGATCCGGATAGGCGTAGCTGAACGAGCTCTCCGCCGCGGCCGGCGGCTCCCAGAGGAGCCGGCCGTCGTTCATGGACTCGTGGATCGAGGTGCTCGGACCGTCGTGGAAGTAGAGCTTGCGGTACTCCGTCCTCGGGATCGGCCAATCGGTCTCGCTCCGGTAGCGGTCCGCGCCGCGAACGAAGATCGTCACCGGCGGCTCGTCCATGAAGCCGGTGTCGTTGTCCTTCAGCCAGTGGTCATACCAGCGCAGCATGAGGAGACGCATCTCCGGCGTGTTGTAGATGGCCATCTCGTCGCCGTCCATCTCGCCGTGAATGAGCATCATCTTCTTCGGCGTGTGCAACTCCTCGTAGCCGCGCACCACGCCGCGCAGATGCAGGCCGACCTTGTGGAGCGCGCCGACGGTGAACACCGGCACCTGGATCGTCGAAAAGTCGGGGTTCCGGAGCTTCCAGAAGTCGTCGTACGTAGGATGGTTGATGACGTTCCAGATGAGGTCCCAGCGCCCCGAGTCCGGGTTCTGAGGCTCGGTGTCGAAGCGGGCGGGGAGGCCCAGGCGGTAGTGAGCGCGGATCTCCCAGGTGTGCCAGGCGGTAGGGAACCCGAACGACATCATGCCGCCGTGCCAGGCGACATCGCGATACATGTCGGCGCCGGCGTCCCACGGCAGGATGCAGGCGAGGTGCGGTGGCTGCTGGCAGGCGGCGAACCACTGGACCCAGGCGAGCAAGGACTCTCCGAGCATGCCGACCTTGCCCGTGCACCAGTGCTGCCCGGCGATCCACTCGATCATGTCGTAGAGATCCGACTGCTCTTCCGCGCTCCAGAAGGCCCACTCGCCCTCGAGAGAGTGGCCGGTACCCCTCGAATCCGTGTGCACGAAGACATAGCCTCGAGAGACGAACCACTCGATGTCGTTGACCTCGACGCAGTGGAAGACCGGCAGTGTCGGGACCAGGTCGACCATGTCCTTCTGGTAGGAGTCGGCGGCGTGGAGCGCGGGGAAGGTGCCGGGCGCGTCGGGACGGTAGATGTTGGCGGCGATCATGACTCCGTCGCGCATGGGGATCATGACGTCCTTCTCGACTACGACGCCGTACCTCGGCTGGCTGAGGCGATCGGCGGGAAAGCCGGTCGGCAGCATCGTTTCCATGATCGCCGGCTTGAGCGTCTTCGAGTACATGCGTGCTCCGGTCCTGAAGTCCCCGGCGGCCGCCGCAACGGCGCCCGTCGCTGAAGTCAGTGCTTACTTACCAGAGCGAGTGCCAGGAAGCAAGAAAAATGGAACAGCGGTTCCGCATCGTGGAACTAGGCGGAAGCGCCGGCGAGACGGTCTGCGGAGATGCTGGCGAGGATGCGTTCGAGAAGGCTCGCCGAACCGGCCTCGGCCGGCCCGGCGAGCCCCATCAGGTAGGTGATGTCGCGCAGCCAGAACACCGACACCAGCGCCCACGCCGTCTCGGAGGCGTCGGCACCGGCTGCCACGATGCCTTCGTCAACTCCGTCGGCGACGATGGCGGCGATCATCTCCACGGCGTGGAGCTGCTTGCGGCCGAGCGGCCCGCGCAGTCCGGCGTCCGGCGGCGCCGCGATGAACTCAAACAGCGGAAGCGCGAACCTGGCTTCGTCTGAAGAGAGGGTCATCTGGTGGGACGCCGCGATCGCGCGCAGACGCGCGAAGGCGTCGCGTCCATCCGCTCGCTCGATGATCTCGAACACGCGCTCGTACACCGCGTCGAGCGCGGCCTCAAGGATCTCGTTGCGGCTCTCGAAGTGCCTGTACAGGGTCGCCTCGGAGACGCCGGCGGCGGCGGCGATGCGCCGCGTCGAGGTGCCTTGCACTCCGTGCTCGGCGACGATGCCGAGGGTCACCTCGACGATCTGACGCCGCCTGTCGCCGGCCGAAAGCCGCACCTTCGCCATGGTCTTCCCCTCTTGTCTCCGCCCGTCAGGCAGGCGGTATCACCGGCAGGACCAGGCACGACGGGTGGTCCTGGTCGTGGTAGATCGTGTCGCTGCCTACCTTAAGGCCGTAGTAGTGACCGCCAAAGTCGAAAGCGTTGGAATCGTAGCACGCGAGGTCGACGCGGAGCCGGTGTCCCTTGCGGAAGCAACACGAGGTCGCCCAGACCTCGATGTCGAAGCCGTATACCTTGCCGGGCTCGATCGGCCGCGGGTCGTCATGCCGGTAGTAGGGACGGTAAGGCTTGCTCAGCGTCTCATCGCGGGTGCAAGCGTGTGACGCCTTTAGCCAGCCGCGAGTAAGCATGAGACCGCGCGGCGGCATGCCCGGCGCCTGCTGGTCGTCGGACTGCTGATCGGTGAGCCGCACGAAGAAGTCCGTGTCCGTCTGGTCGGACGAGGCGAAGAGTTCGAGCACGATGTTGCCGATCACCTCGAGGTCTTCGTTGAGCGGGGCGCTCGTGAACGTGAGGATCCTGCGCACGGGGTTCGGTACGCCGTCCTCCATCACCGCTGTGCCGATGCCGGAGAAGTGCGACCAGTCCGGGTCGGGATACGAGTAGGTGAAGGAGCTGTCTTCAGCGGCGGGCGGCTCCCACGAGAGCCCGCCGTCGTTCAGTGACCCGACAGCGCCGCTCGGGCCTTCGGTCAGGTAGAGCTTGCGGTACTCGGTCCGCGGCAGTGGCCACTGCTTCTCGGATCGGTAGACGTCCCGGCCGCGCACGAACACGGTGACCGGGTCCTCCTCCATCACCCCGGTATCGTTGCCCTTGAGCCAGTGGTCATACCACCGCAGCAGCAGCAGACGCATCTCGTCGGAGTTGAAGATGGCCATCTCGTCGCCCTCGAAGTCGCCGTGGCAGAGCAGCAGCTTCTTCGGCGTTGTGAGTTCTTCGTACCCGCGCACGTTGCCGCGCAGGTGTATGCCGACCTTGTGCAGGATACCGACGCTGAACACCGGACAGCGGATCTTGCTGAAGTCGGCGTACCGGAGCTTCCAGAAATCGTCGCACGTAGGATGGTTGATGACGTGCCAAGGCATGTCCCAGTCGCCCAGGTGCTCGTCAGTTCCGTGGCGACCGAGACGGTAGTTCGCGCGGATCTCCCACATGTGCCAGGCGGTCGGGAATCCCACCGACATGATGCCGGCATGGTAAGCCACGTCGCGATACATGTCGGCGCCGCCGTCGAAGGGGACGATGCATTTGAGGTGGGGCGGTTGGGTGGCTGCGGCGAACCACTGCACCCAGGCGAGGTACGACTCGCCGATCATGCCCACGCTCTCGTTGCACCAGGGTTGGGCCGCGACCCACTCCACGGTGTCGTAGAAGTCGTCCTGTTCGGCCCGGCTGAAGAACTGCCACTGGCCCTCGACCGACTTGCCGCTGCCGCGGATGTCCTGGTGGACGTAGGCGTAGCCCCGTGAGACGAAGTACTCGATGTCGTTGGTCTCACGGAAGTGGAACGCCGGCAAGCTCGGCAGATCGACGAGGTCCTTGTTGTACGCGCTCGTGGCGTAGAGCGCCGGGAACTCACCAGGTCCGTCCGGGCGGAAGATGTCGACGGCCACGCGTGTTCCGTCGCGCATGGTGACGAAGACGTCCTTCTCGACCACCATCCCGTACTCCGGCTTGCTGAGGCGGTCGGCCGGGAAGTCCTCCGGCAGCAGGGTCGCCATGATCTCCGGCTTGAGGATCTTCGTGTACATCTGCCGCTCCCCCCATCGTTCGCGCGTGCCTGGCGCACGCCCTCCACCGGTGCCGCAGCCATGATAAGTCAGCGCTCACTGACATGCCATAGGAGCTTCGGGCCGTGTGCAGTAGGATGCGACTGGCGGCAGCCGGACGGATGCGCGGCGAGTACTGCGAAGGAGGCACGGTGGCCAGAACCATGCACTACGCCCCAGACGGTCTGGCGTCCGCGCGGGCAGATCTCCAATGCCGGTACCCGAGCTTCGCCGGCACCACCTCGATTGACGCGCTGCGGGCGAGCGAATATTCGCGTCTCGACCGCCTCGGACAGACCTATCTGGACCACACCGGCGGCGGTCTGTACGCGGCGTCGCAGATCCGGCGCCACCAGGAGCTCCTCGCCGGGGCCGTGCTCGGCAACCCGCACTCGCAGAATCCCACCTCGCTGGCTTCCGCCGAGCTCGCCCGGGAGGCACGCGACGCAGTGCGGCGCTTCTTCAACGCGCCCGAGGACGAGTTCGAGATCGTCTTCACGGCCAACGCCAGCGGCGCCCTCAAACTCGTCGGAGAGGCCTATCCGTTCGAGCCCGGCGGCGTCTTCCTGCTGAGCTACGACAACCACAACTCGGTCAACGGGATCCGCGAGTTCGCCGCGCGCAAGGGCGCGGCGACGACCTACATCCCGGTGCGCGAGGACGACCTGCGGCTCGACGAGGTGCAGGTCCGCACCGCGCTGCGCGGCGCCGGCGACGGCGCGCCGAAGCTTTTCGCTTATCCGGCGCAGTCAAACTTCAGCGGCGCTCAACACCCACTCGAGTGGGTCGCCGAGGCGCGCGAGCTCGGCTGGGACGTCATCCTGGACTGCGCCGCCTTCGCCCCGACCAACTGCGTCGACGCGCGGGCCATCGGCGCCGACTTCATCCCGATCTCCTTCTACAAGCTGTTCGGCTACCCGACGGGCTGCGGCTGCCTGATCGCGCGCCGGGAGGCGCTGGCGACGCTGCGTCGCCCCTGGTTCGCCGGCGGGACCATCACCCTTGCGTCGGTCCAGGAAGAGGACTGGTACCGTTTGGCGCCGGGGTCCACGGGGTTCGAGGACGGCACCGTCGACTACCTCGGCCTGCCGGCGGTGAGCATCGGCCTCGAGCATCTGGAGCATGTAGGCGTCGACGTGGTCCACGATCGCGTGCAGGCGCTGGCGGGCTGGCTTCTCGAGGAGATGTCGGCACTCCGGCACAGCGACGGGTCACCGCTCATCAAGGTGTTTGGACCGCGGGACATGGAGCGCCGGGGGGCGACCATCGCGCTGTATCTGGTCGACCCGGCCGGCCGCCCCTACGACGTCTACGACGTCGAGGCGGCCGCCGCTCGCGAGCGGATCTCGGTGCGCAGCGGCTGCTTCTGCAACCCGGGGGACGGGGAGGTCGCCCACCACATCTCGCGCGCCGAGATCGCCGCGTGCTTCAAGGACCCGAGCGCCGCCGTCACGCTCCTGCAGTGCCAGCGGCGCATCGAGGACGAGACCGGCAAGGTGCCCAACACCATCCGCGTTTCGCTCGGCCTGGCCTCGGACTTCGGTGACGTTTACCGCTTCATGGCGTTCGCGGAGAGTTACCGCGACAGGCCGGCGTCCTGAGGCCTTCCGTGAGGCCCCGCAGGTTCCGCGACGAGGGGCTCGGCGTCACCCTCGAACTCGACGAGCGCTTCGCCGACGTCGGCTTCGCGCGCGACGCCGAGCTCCCGACGGCGCACTTCATCGCCTCCGTGCCCGGCGAAGGCTGGATCGCGGCGCTGGCGATCGTCACCGTGCGCGCGGAGCCACTCCCGGCGGAGGAGTGGCTCGCCGGCCGGCTGGCGCGGGCGCGAGCCTCGTTCGCCGAGTGGTCGCAGGAGGCTCACGAGATGCTCGTGGCGCCCGAGGCGGCTTCGCTCGCCGGGCGCCCGGCCATCCACGTCCGCTACCGGCTGCTCGCCGGCGTGCCGCCGCAGGACGAGACCCCGGTGCCGGACGGCAGCTCTGTCCCGGCGTCCCTGGTCGAGCACTGGACGCTGCTCGTCGAAGAACGCCGCTGGCTGCTGGCGATGGAGTTGATGGTGCAGCCGCCTGAGTGGTGGGACGACGAGCGGGATGCGCTCGAGCTCCCCTTCCGGTCGCTCGAGCTTCTCTAAGGCATCGCCGGCCCGTCGCTGAACGCCCACCCGACGGCGCCCGTTGCGGTTCATCCGCGGTCAGGCTGATGCCTTGCTCGCCTCATGCAGATCGACACCAGGGTCACCCCGTTGGTCGCCGAGGTCGAGTGTCCGCGCGCGGTCCAGTCTGCCGCTCGAGGGGCCAGCTCATTGATGACGAGTGGGCGGACCGTCGCCGCGTCGTGTACGCCCAGTTGCGGCGCGTGTACTGCCTTGCCGTCTCGCTTTTCCGTGCTCCGGTGGGTCGCCGCGGCTGGCGACGGCGATGGACTTCCTGGCGTCGGGCTGTAGCCGCCCTTGACACCGGGCGCGCCGGCCACATGTGATTGACGCGCACGGCGGGCGACTCCTGGGGGGCGGCATGCGACCACAGGTCAGCTGGACCACGAAGGTGGAGCGCGACCTGCTCATCGACCAGGCGCTCGACCTGCTGGAGACGGTAGGCATGCGGTTCGGGCCGAGCGCCTCGCTGGGGGCGCTGGGCGAGGCCGGGGCGCGCGTCGACCGCGCGGCGGGGGCCGCGCGCATCCCGCGTGCGCTCGTGGAGCGCGCGCTGGCGCGCTGCCCGCACCAGGTGGTGCTGGCCGGCGCGACAGAGGCCGACGACGTGCTGCTGGACGGCTCGGCCGTACACTTCGTTCCCTCCGGTACCCCCAACAAGATCCTCGACGAGGAGTCCGGCAAGGCGCGTGACGCCACCACACAGGACGCGCGCCGCGCGGTCATCGTCGCCGATGCCATGCCGGCGGTGGACGTCATGTGGATGCCGGTCGGCGCCGTCGACAAGGCCCCGGACGAGATGCAGTTCGCGGAGCTCATCACGCTCGTCGAGTGGAGCGGCAAGCACGTGCAGCACGAGGTGACGGCGCCGTGGCACGTGGAGCCCACGCTGGCCGCGTGCGTCGAGCTGAGCGGCGGCCCGGAGCGGTTCCGCGAGCGTCCGCGTGTCAGCTTCATCTGCTGCACACACTCGCCGCTTGGCGTCGGGCACCCCCTGCTCGACCTCAATGTGCAGGTCGCGCGCGCCGGCGGGCCCGTCGTCGTGTACCCCATGCCCATCGCCGGAGCGACGGCGCCGGTCACCGTCGCGGGCGCCGTCGTCATGAACGTCGCGGAGTACCTCGGCTGCGCGACGGCCATCCAGCTGCAGGCCCCCGGCGCGCCGCTCGTGATGGGCGCCGGGACCAGCCTGCTCGACATGCGGGGCGGCACCTTCTGCTTCGGCGCCGCCGAGACCGCGCTCATGTGCGCCGCGTGCGTCGAGGTAGGGCACGATCTCGGCGTGCCGGTGCTGGCGCCGGGCCTCGCGACCGACGCGCTCTACGGGGGCATCCAGGCGGGCTACGAGAAGGCGCTCAAGGGTCTCGCCGTGGCCCAGAGCGGAGCCGACCTCATGACCGGCGGGGTAGGCATGCTCCACGGCGCCGGGCTGTTCAGCCTGCCGCAGGTGGTCATTGACGGCGAGATCGCGGCCATGATCCAGCGTCTGCTGCGCGGCGCCGACGTGTCCACCGACGCGGTGATGAACGAGGTGACGGCGCGGGTCGGGTTCGGCGGCGACTTCCTGCACCAGAAGGAGACCTCGCGCCGGCTGCGCGCCGGCGAGGTGTTCCAGCCGGCGATCGCCACGCGAGCGACGATCGAGGCCTGGGAACGCGCCGGCCGCGACGAGCTCGACCGGGCGCGCGAGCGCGCCCGGGACATCGTCGCGGCCGCCGAGGAGCGCGGCCCGGTGCTGCCGGCGGCGATGGGCGAGGCGCTGCGTGCCATCGCCGCCGAGGCGCTGGCCGGATCGCGCGCCACGCCGCCCGCGTCGACGCCCGGCACGAGGGCATCCTGAACGCCCGGGCCGGCGACTGGCAGTCCGCCGCCGTCATCGACCGTCTCATACGCAGGGACGGGGGGGTCGAGGTCGACCGTGAGAGTTGATAAGAATTATCAAATAACGGGTAGTGTAGGGGCGCGCCAAGCGAAAGGAGCACCCCATGACCTCTGTCCCCGCCACTACTTGCCCGCCTGAGCCCACCGCCCGGGAGGTCGCCCCGGACGTCGAACGCCGCCTCAGCCGGCTGCGCCTCTGGAACGTCGGCGTCGGCCTCGTCCTCGCCGCGGAGGCCGTCGCCATCGCCCTGCTGACCAACGGCTTCAGCCTCCCCGTGACCTCGACCTACATGAGCGGCCCGCCCGGGACTCCCGCGAAGCTCCAGCACCTCTTCGACATCCCGCTCGGCTGGGGAGTCTTCGCGTTCGTCGCCATCTCCGCGCTCGCCCTGTTCGCCATCGCCTCTCCGGGCGTCTTCGGGTGGTACAAGCGCAACCTGCTGCGCAGTCGCAACTACGGGCGCTGGATCGAGTACTTCTTCAGCTCCAGCCTCATGATCGTCCTCATCAGCATGATCACCGGGGTGAGCGACATCGCCGCGCTGCTCGCCATCTTCGGCGTCAACGCGTGCATGATCCTCTTCGGGTTGCTGATGGAGAAGTACGAGACGCCGGGCAGGCCCAGCTGGCTGTCGTTCTGGTTCGGCTCGTTCGCCGGAATCGTCCCGTGGATCGCGGTGGCCCTGTACGTCATCACGCCGGGCGTCGCCGGCCCGACCCCACCCGGCTTCGTGTACGGCATCGTCATCAGCCTGTTCCTGTTCTTCAACGTGTTCGCGCTGAACATGTGGCTGCAGTACCACAAGGTGGGCAAGTGGGCCGACTACCTGGTCGGCGAGAAGGCTTACATCATCCTCAGCCTGACGGCCAAGTCGCTGCTGGCGTGGTGGGTGTTCTCCGCCGTGCTGGTGAGCTGACCCGGGCGGCGGTGTATCCTGCCGCCATGCCCGCCATCAGCGCAGGACTGCTGCTCTACCGCAGAGTGCTCGACCCGGAGACCGCCCCCCGGGTCGAGGTCCTGCTGGTGCACCCCGGCGGCCCGTACTGGACCAAGAAGGACGCCGGGGCCTGGAGCATCCCCAAGGGCATGGCCGAGCCGGATGAGCTCGGGCCCGAGCCGGCCACGGTGACGGCGGCCAAGGCGCGCAACCGCGCCGCCGGCGTCGACCTGCTCGCTGTCGCGCTGCGCGAAGTGCGTGAGGAGACGGGGCTGGAGCCCGCAGGGCCCTTCCGACCCCTCGGCGGCGTCAAGGCGCACGGCCACAAGCTCATCTTCGCCTGGGCCGTGGAGCACGACTGCGACGCCGCGGCCGTCACCAGCAACACCTTCACCATGGAGTGGCCGCCCCGGTCGGGCAAGCAGGCGGAGTTCCCGGAGGTGGACCGCGCCGCATGGTTCACGTTGCAGGCGGCGCGCGTGGCCATCGTGCCCGTGCAACGCCGGTTCCTCGACGACCTCGCGGTCGTCGCGGCCGCCGGCGGTTGACTCACTCCCCGGCAGCCGGTTTCGTCGTCGCGTCGACCGGCGCTTCCGCAGCCGCCTGGACGGTCGCGGCCCCGGCCGTCGCCTCATCGGCGCCCGCCAGGCTCACCGCGTCCGGGGCCTCCTCGCCCGGCGCGCTCAGCGGCCGCCCGTTCGGCCCCAGCGGAGGCAGCGACGGCAGGTGTGGCTTGCCTGCGATGAGGTCGAAGAACGCGTCCCTCCAGGCGATCCAGCGCGCGTCCAGCCGTGCTTCGCGCCGCTGCGCCTTGGCCATCTTCCCAGGGCGCTTCGCGTACCTGCGCCGTGCCCACGGCGACTTCGGGCGCGCCAGCCTGATCGCTCCGGTGATGGCCATGATCGGTACGAACATGCCGATCACCCCGGTCCAGATCTTGCCCTTGAGCAGGCACAGGACGACGGGGATGATGACGATCACCACGTAGACCGCGACCGCGGCACGCAGGATGTTGCCGCTCAGGCCCGGGGCGCCGAAGTCACCGAACGGGTTGAGCCCCAGTACGAACAGCGCCGCGAAACAGACGACGATGACGACGGCGTCTACCGAGAGACGCCCCTCCTTGCGCCAGTACACGTCCTGCAGGTTGAGGATGAGGGCGAACTCGTCGAGAGTGAGAGCGACTCCAACGCCGAACAGCAGCGCGAGAATCTGGGCCAGCAGGCTGGTCGGCGAGAGCGCGATGAGCAGGATGCCCACCGAGACCATGAGCACCACGCCGATGACCATGTGGTGCACGTGCGTTCCGCCCTCGCTCTCGATGTCGTGGAACCACCAGCTCACGTTGGCGCGGATCAGCCGCGTGTTGATGCGCACGAACAGGAAGGTCGCAAGCAGGCCGACGAGGAACCCGGCCATGGCGGAGCGCGGGCCGTCCAGCCAGCCGGAGCCGACGGCGTCTGCAGCTACGTGCAGCATCTGGTTCCCTCCTCGCGGCTCGCGCGGCGACGTTCCCAGCCCAGGAAGCGTAAAACGGCTGCTCCCGTGGGACCGGAGAGGCTCCTCGGGAAGAGTATCGGCAGGTACCCTACCCGCTCAGGACCTTGGAGGCCCCGGTGAGCCACAACACCCCCTCTCTGGAGGAACTCTTCCGCGCGCAGGGCGACGGCTGGCGGTCGTTCATCGGCGCCGCCGAGCGCGGAGAGTCCTGGGCGGCGCCGGGCGTGAGCGTCGGCATCGGCGGCGAGGCCTCGGAGGACGTCAACTGGATCGTCGCCTACGGCCCCGAGGGCGTGGCCGAGGGCGTCGCCTCGGGCGCGGGCGCCTTGCGCCGCCGCCTGCTGCCGGGGTCGGTCTACGCGGCGTCGACCGTGGCGCCCGAGGCCGGCGAACGCGCCGAGGCTCTCGGATTCGCGCACGCCGGTCACCTGCCGCTCATGTGCGCGCACGCGACCGATGTCGTGCGCGCGAGCGACGAACACGAGACGCGGGTCGTCGGCGACGTGGAGACCATCCTGGCCGCCGGCGATGTCCTCGCCGACGCGTTCGATCTGCCGGTGGACTGGTGCCGGCGGCTCTTGGGTGTCGGCTTCGAGCGGCTTCCCGGCGTGGTGGCGTGTCTGGCGCTGCATGACGGCCGACCGGTCGCCGTCGCCGGCAGCGCGCTGGCCGGCGACATCGCCGGCGTCTACGCCGTCGGCACCAAGACGTCGCACAGGCGCCGCGGCGCCGGCGCCGCGGCCATGACTGCCGTCGTCGACCACCAGATCCGCGCCGGCGCGCACTGGTTCGGGCTTCTGTCCGCGGCGCCCGCCGAGCCGTTCTACGCCGGCCTCGGCTTCGTCACGGTCGACCACCCGGGCGTGTGGGTGCTGCGGCCGGAGTGACGCCGGGCTGCCTCAGAGCCACTTCTCGCGGCGGAAGAACAGGACCATGACGACTACCGCCGCCGCCTCGCTGACGATCGCCAGCCAGAAGAACGGCCAGAACCCCGTGATGCCCCTCACCATCCAGGTGAAGTTCATGCCGAAGAACCCGACGATGAACGTGAGCGGCATGAAGATGGTCGCCACGATCGTCAGCCGTTTCATGATCTCGTTCAGCCGGTTGGAGACGGTGGAGAGGTAGACGTCCATCGCCCCGGTCAGCAGGTCGCGGTAGCTGTCGATCAGGTCGCTGATGCGGATGAGGTGGTCGTAGACGTCGCGGAAGTAGCGCTCCATGTCCGGCGTCATGCCGGGCACCTTGATGACGCCGGTGATGATGCGCGCGAACGTGTCCCGCTCCGGCGTGACCACCTTGCGCCAGGTCACGAGGCGCCGCTTGAGCCGGAAGAGATCCTGCAGCTGCGCGTCGTCCGGTTTCTGTATCACGCCGTTCTCGAGATCGTCGATGCGGTCGTCGAGCGTGGCCAGGCTGGGGAGGAAGCTATCCACCAGCGAGTCGACGACCTGGTACAGCAACATGGCGCCTTGGGCCGGCGGCTGCATCTCGGCGGCCGCCTGCCGCCGCAGCTCGTCGAAGGTCGGGCAGGTGTCTCGGTGTACGGTCACGAGGTAGTCGCCGCTGTAGAAACAGTGCACCTCGACAAGCCCGTCCTTGTCCTGGTTGGTGCCGTAGACGACGAGGTAGGCGAACTGGTCGAACGTGTCGTACTTGGGACGCTGGCCGAAGTGCCTGACGTCCTCGAGGGCGAGGGGGTGGAAGGCGGAGACCTCGCCCAGCATCGTGATGTCGTCGGCTGTCGGCTTGTGCAGGTCGAGCCAGAAGAACTCGCCGGCCTCGAGGTGCGCGGCGATCACGTCGTGATCCACCCTGACGTGGGCGCCCTTGGCGTCGACGAGGAATGAGGGGGTGTCCCCGTGCTTCTTCGGCATCGCTGCTCCTTCGGCGTGACCCGGCGTCCGGAACCCGCCGGCCGCCGGGACTCCATTCGCGGCGCGTTGCCCGTTCCCTAGGTCGGCGATGCCTCACCGTTCACGCTTCGGA
>CAVZIA010000023.1:0-211277 GCA_963775255.1 uncultured Thermoleophilia bacterium
AAGATCAGCGGGTTCACGAACCCGTCGGCCGCAAACCGGGAGGCCTTCGACCGTGCCGTCGACGAGGTGGCCCACGCGTCGGCGGCCCTTCTCGGGTCGCTGGTGACGACGGCCGCGCCGAGGGACCGGGAGGTCGAGACCGCACGGGCGCATGCCCGCGCCGTGCGCAGGTTCGGCGTGCGTCCCGCGCCGCCGCGGTCCGAGGCGCGATGAGGATCCACCTCGTCGACGGCACCTACGAGCTCTTCCGCAGCCACTTCGGCGCGCCGTCGCGGCAGGATCCTGTCGGTCGTGAGGTCGGCGCGACGGTCGGTCTGCTCCGCAGCCTCTGGCTGCTGCTCTCGACGCCGGGGGTGACGCATGTGGCCTGCGCGTTCGATCACGTCATCGAGTCGTTCCGCAACGAGCTGTACGCCGGGTACAAGACGAGCGCCGGCGTCGACCCCGAGCTTCTGGCGCAGTTCGAGCTCGCCGAGGAGGCGGTGCGAGCGCTCGGCGTGGTCGTCTGGCCGATGGTGGAGTTCGAGGCGGACGACGCGCTGGCTACGGCCGCCGCCCGCTTCCGCGACCTGCCCGGCGTGGACCAGGTCGTGCTCTGCTCCCCGGACAAGGATCTCGCGCAGGCGGTGGTCGGCGACCGTGTCGTCATCTGGGACCGCCGCCGGGACATCGTCCTGGACGAGGCCGGCGTGACCGGCAAGTTCGGCGTGCTGCCGGCGTCCATCCCCGACTGGCTGGCGCTGGTCGGCGACGCGGCCGACGGCTTCCCCGGCATTTCCGGCTGGGGCGCGAAGTCGGCCGCGGCCGTGCTGAGCAGGTTCGGGCACCTTGATGCGATCCCCGACGACCCGGCCGCGCTTGCCTTGCCGACGGCGCGGGCGGCCCGCCTCGTGGAGAGCCTCCGGGCGGGCCTTGACGATGCCCGGTTGTTCCTGCGCCTTGCGACCCTGCGGCTGGACGTGCCGCTGGAGGAGGATGTCTCCCACCTCGAATGGCGCGGCGTCCAGCCCGGCTTCGCGGCGCTCTGCTCCGCACTCGGCGACGAAGGACTGGTGCGGCGCGTCGAGGAGGCGGGCCGGCTCCGCTGACATCCGCGGTCCCGCCGGCCGGCCGTCGGCGGTTCGACCCGGCTCCGCCCCGGGGACCATCCGAAGCACACGTCCGACCACGACACGGGAGGTCCTCATGCCCCCGCAGAACGAGGGACTGGTCGCTCGAGCGACCATCGCGATCGCCGCCGACCCCGGCGAGGTCTGGGTCGCGCTGGTCGACCCGGGCGCGATCAAGCAGTACATGTTCGGCGCCACTGTCGTGAGCGAGTGGCGCCCAGGCGGCCCTATCGTCTGGAGAGGCGTGTGGCAGGGACACGCCTACGAGGATAGAGGTGAGATCCTGCGGGTACGGCCCGGTGAGTCGCTGCAGTACACGCACTTCAGCCCGCTGTCCGGTCTCCCCGACGAGCCCGTGAACTACCACACAGTGACCATCGACCTGTCGCCGGAGGGGACCGGCACGCGCGTCTCGCTCGCGCAGGATGGCAGTACCTCGGCGGAGGCGCGCGACCACTCGGAAAGGAATTGGAGCGCCATGCTCTCCGCGCTCAGGGACTACGTGGAGAGCGGGAGGGTGGCCGCGGCTTTCGCGTCCGAGAATCTGTGACGAGCGAAGGGATGACGCCCTCAGTCAGGACGGCGACTCGGCTTGCGCGGAGCCGGGGT
The DNA here is from genome assembly GCA_963775255.1 of uncultured Thermoleophilia bacterium. Classification (GTDB taxonomy): domain Bacteria; phylum Actinomycetota; class Thermoleophilia; order UBA2241; family UBA2241; genus CAIXSE01. Next base: position 1,719 of record CAVZIA010000023.1, read on the forward strand.
CGCGGCGAGTATTCCGTCATGAGCCGAGGACGGGAACAGCGCCGCGCCGCCAGGGACGCCCGCAGGGCCGAGAGGCACTCGGCGAAGGCAGACAGGAAGCGTGCGATCGCCGAGGGCTTCCTTTCCCTGGTCGCCGCGGGCGAGCCGGCTTCGCCGCAGGCCCGCGGCTTCTCGACGTGTCCGTGTACCAAGGACTGCACGCTGCACGGAGACTGTCTGCACTGCGTGGCCTACCACGCCGGACGTCGCAACGAACAGCCGCGCTGCAAGCAACGCTCATGACGGACCGGGTCTGACAGCGGACGGGGGAGCGCTTCGTGACGTACCTCGCGGATGTGTTCGAGCGCAACAGGGCCTGGGCCGCCGAGCGCCTCGCACGCGACCCCGGGTTCTTCTCCCGGCTCGCGCACATCCAGCGGCCGGAGCTGCTCTGGATCGGCTGCGCCGACAGCCGGGTCCCGGCCAACGACATCGTCGGCCTGGCGCCCGGTGAGCTCTTCGTCCACCGCAACGTCGCCAACGTGGTGCCCGAGACCGACCTCAACGCTCTGGCGGTGCTGGAGTACGCTGTGTCGTCCTTGGGTGTGCGCCATGTCATCGTCTGCGGCCACTACCACTGCGGTGGCGTGAAGGCCGCGCTCGAGGGGCACCAGGCGGGGGCGGTCGCGCTCTGGCTTCAGCCGCTGCGCACTCTGGCCGACCGGCATCGCCCGGAGCTCGACGCGCTGCCGTCTGACGACGCCCGCTGGGACAGGCTGTGCGAGCTCAACGTCATCTCGCAGGTGCGGTCGGTCGCCCAGACCCAGATCGTCGAGGCCGCCTGGGAGCGCGGCGCCGATCTCGCCGTACACGGCTGGATCTACGACCTCGAGGACGGGCTGCTGCGCGACCTCGAGGTCACGGTCGGCGGTGCGCCGGGCCTCTAGCCTGCGACGCCGGCCACAGCACGGGAGGGCGAGCGGATTTGGCCAAGCCTTTGCCGAACCTTCACACGTGGTCAAGACCTTCCGGGTGGCTTACCGACGACGGAAGAGAGACGATCTTCTGGCCGTGAGAGCCCGCGCGGCCCGCCGAGGGCGGGTCCTTGAGTCCGGCGACGACGGCGAACAGGGGCCTCTCTATTTCGTCGTCCAGGCGCTGGACCGTGGCGCTTGCCCCGGACCCGTCAGCCGACGAAGTGCGCGTCGTCCTTGCGGCAGCGAGCGCGTTCCGCCGCCCGCCCACTTCGGCGCTGCTAGGCTCATGCGATGACTCCAGCGACCCTACACCCGGACGTCGCCCTCCGCACATGGGCCGAAGGCGACCTCCGGCTCCTCCTGCGCCTCCTCGGCGAGCCGGAGCTGATGCGATTTCTGGGCGGGCCGGAATCGCCGGAGGCGATCGAGGTCCGCCACCGGCGCTACCTGACGGCCGACCCGGCGACCAACGGACTCTTCGCGATCGTCGCCGGGCCGGAGGCCGAGTCCGTCGGCTGGACCGGCTTCTGGGAGTCCGAGCGGGACGGCGAGCTCGTCTGGGAGTGCGGCTGGAGCGTCGTGCCCGAGGCTCAGGGCCGCGGCGTGGGGGCGAAGGCCGCGGCCCTGATGATCGCCAAGGCGCGAGGCCGGCGTCGCCACCGGTGGCTGTGCGCGTTTCCGTCGGTGGACAACGTGCCTTCCAACGCCCTCTGTCAGACCCTCGGCTTCGCGTTTCGCGGTGAGGTCGGGGTCGAGTACCCCAAGGACCACCTGATGCGCTGCAACGATTGGCGCTTCGAGCTGTGGCTCGCTAGACCCGGCCCGTCTGCGGGTAGGTAGGCGCCAACGAGGAGGCGCCATGAAGAAGTCAGACCGCAACGCGCTCGTCGCTCTGCCCGTGGTGGTGGTCGTCGCCGCGCTGTTCGCGTTTGCCGGCAGCCAAGGTGGCGCGACGGTGGGCGGGTTCCCCGTCTTCGCGCTCTGCGTGCTCCTGGCGTTCGTCATCCAGTGGGTCGCCTTCATCCCGGCCTACCTGTTCCAGACGGAGCGGTTCTTCGACATGACCGGCGGCCTGACGTATGTCACGGTGGCGGTAGTGGCGGTGGCGTTCTCGGATGCCCGCGACGCCCGCGCCTGGCTGCTTGCGGCGATGGTGGCCATCTGGGCGGCTCGCTTGGCCTCATACCTCTTCCTGCGCATCCGCAAGGCCGGCGCCGACAAGCGCTTCGACGATATCAAGCCGTCGCTGCCCCGCTTTCTGAACACGTGGACCCTGCAGGGTCTCTGGGTGACGATCACCGCGTCCGCGGCGCTGGCGGCCATCACCTCGACGACCCCTGTCGAGCTCGGCACCGTCACCGCCATCGGCTTGCTCCTCTGGGTGGCCGGCTTCGCCGTCGAGATCACCGCCGACGCGCAGAGGAGCGGCTTTCGCGCCGACCCCGCCAACAAGGGTCGCTTCATCCACACCGGCCTCTGGTCGTGGTCTCGCCACCCCAACTACTTCGGTGAGATCTTGCTCTGGGTGGGTGTCGCCGTCGTCGCCCTGCCGGCTCTGCGTGGCTGGCAGTGGGTCACGCTGCTGTCTCCGGTCTTCGTCGCGTTCCTTCTTCTGCGTGTGAGCGGCGTCCCGCTGCTGGAGAAGGCCGCCGAGGAGAAGTGGGGCGGGCAGCCCGACTACGAGGCGTACAAGTGCCGGACGTCCCTCGTGTTCCCGCTCCCGCCGAAGAAGACCTGACGGTACGAGGCTCTCGCAGGCTATGATGTCGGCGAAGCTCCCTTCAGGAGGATGACGGTGAGCGACCCCTTCTCGTCCATCGCGCACATCTACCGCCAGACCGCCACGGCGCAGAAGTCAGCCGCCGAGCGCCTGTTCTGGATGCTGCGCATCGAGCGCACCGACGACGTGCTCGACCTCGGCTGCGGCACCGGCCATCTGGCGCAGGAGATCCGCCTGCTCACCGACGGCCGTGTAGTCGGCATCGATCTCTCGCCGACCATGGTGTCGCTGGCGCGCGAAGCGGCGCCGGAGGGCATCGAGTTCGTCACCGGCGCCGTCGAAGATCTGGACATGCCGGGGCAGTTCGACGCCATATTCTGCAACTCGGCCTTCCAGTGGTTCACGGACGAGCCCCGTGCGCTGGCCAACTGCTATGCGGCCCTGCGGCCGGACGGCCGGATGGTGATGCAGGCTCCGGCCCGTCAGGAGTACTGTCCCAACTTCATCCGCGCCATCGCCACCTTGTCCGACGACCCACGCACGGCGGAGACCTGGAGTCGCTTCCGCTCGCCCTGGACGTTCTACGAGACGGCGGAGGAGTACGAGCGCCTGTTCACCGACGCCGGCTTCGCGCTGGTCGGCGGCGAGATCGAGGAGCTCAGCGAGCACTGTACGCCGAGCCGCGCCCTGGACATGTTCGACTCGGGCGCGGCCGCCGCGTATCTCAACCCGGCGTGCTACGACGTGCGGCTTCCGGAGGGGTACCTGGAGGCGGCCCGCGAACTGATCCTGGCCGACTTCGACGCTCAGGCCGGCCGCAAGAAGAGGCTGGAGCTCATCTTCTTCCGCGTCTACGTGCTGGCGCGGAGGCCGTGATGGAGCTCGCCGGCAAGTCCGTCATCGTCACCGGCGCGTCGTCCGGGATCGGCGAGGCCTTCGCGCGCCTGGCGGCGCGCGAAGGCGCTCACCTCGTGCTCGCCGCGCGCCGCACCGAGCGACTCGAGGCGCTTGCCGCCGAGTTGCCGGACGCGCTGGCCGTGACCGCCGACCTGCGCGTCCCCGAGCAGATCGAAGCGATGGTCGCCGCCGCGGCGCAGCAGTACGGCGGCGTCGATGTCCTCGTCAACAACGCGGGGCAGGGGCTCCACGTGCCGCTCGAGGCCGTCGCCCTCAACGACCTCCAGGCCGTCGTGGAGCTCAATCTCTACGCGCCGCTGCTCGCCATGCAGTCCGTCGTGCCGCTGATGCGCGCGCGGGGCGGAGGCGCGATCGTCAACGTGAGTTCCAACACCGCTCGCATGACCATCCCGGGCGTCGGCGCGTACTCCGCCACCAAGAGCGCGCTCGATCAGCTCACGGCCACGGCGCGCGCCGAGTGGGCGGCGGACGGCATCGCCGTCTCGCTCGTCGTCCCCAGCGTGACCGCCACGGAGTTCCACCTGGCGCTGCGCGCCGGATCGTTCCGCGGCGGCGGCCACGTCCAGGCACACCCACCCGAGCTGGTCGCGGAGGCCATCCGTCGCGCCGTCGAGACCGGCGAACCCGAGGTCTCCCCCGTTCCGCCCGCGGCGTAGGGAGCAGCGGTGATCTCGGGCGCCCACGTCATCTTGTACAGCACTGACGCCGCTGCCGACCGGACCTTCCTGCGCGACGTCCTCGGCCTGCGCGCCGTCGACGCCGGCGAGGGGTGGCTGATCTTCGCGCTCCCGCCCGCCGAGGTCGCCGTACATCCGGCGGAGCGCGAGGGCCACGAGTTGTTCTTGATCGCGGAGGACGTCGTGGCGCTGGTCGCCGGGTTGCGCCGCGCGGGCGTGGGCTGCACGGAGCCCGAGGATCAGGGCTGGGGAGTGCTGACCAAGGTGACGCTTCCGGGCGGCGGCCGCCTCGGTGTGTACGAGCCGCGGCACCCCAGGCCCTGACGTGAGAAGCAGATGAGCAACCAGACCAAGCAGATACTCGCCTGGGCGGCGCTGCCGTTCGCGGCGGTCGCCAACGGCGCCCTCCGGGACTTCACGTATGGCAGGCGGATAGGCGAGACGGCGTCGCACTCGCTGGCCGTCGCGCCGCTCGCCGCCGTGGTGCGGATGTGGGCCGGGCTGCTGGCGCGGCGGTGGCCGCTGCGCAGCCGCCGCTCGGCTCTCGCCGTCGGCGGCGTCTGGCTGGGCCTCACCCTGGCCTTCGAGTTCGGTCTCGGCAAGGCGCGAGGTACATCCACCGACGACATGCTCGCAGACTACGACGTGCGCCGCGGTCGGCTCTGGCCCCTCGCTCTGCTGGTGGTCGCGGCGGCTCCCCTGCTGGCCTACCGCCACCGACGGGAACGGTGACAGCGACGTTCGTCCACGGCGACAAGGACGGCTACGTCGACGCCGTCCCGGGCATCCGCCGCAAGACGCTGGCCCACGGCGGTGCGACGCTCCTCACCGAGTTCCGGCTCGAGGCCGGTGCGGTGCTGCCGGTCCACGACCATCCACAGGAGCAGACGGGTTACCTCGTCGCCGGCCGGCTCCGCCTCACAGTCGGTCACGAGACACGGGACATGAGCGCCGGCGACAGTTGGTCCGTCCCGGGTGGCGTGCCTCACGGCGGCGTCGCGCTCGAGGACGCCGTCGCGGTCGAGGTCTTTTCGCCGGTCCGGGAGGACTACCTGCCCTGACGGCATCCCAGACCCCTCCGGCGTTTGCCGCCGCCACCCGCGGGAACCTCAAACGAGTCTGGACAACACAGGATCGGGAGAGATCGTCATGAGCGATCAGGAATTCACGATCACACGCGAGTTCGACGCGCCGCGGGAGCTGGTCTGGAAGGCGTGGACGGACTGTGCGTACTTCTCGCGGTGGTGGGGCCCCACCGAGTTCACCACTTCGCACTGCACCATCGACGCGCGGCCCGGCGGCGACTGGATCAGCGCGATGCGCTCGCCGGAGGGCAACGACTTCTGGAGCAGCGGCACGTTCGTCGAGCTCGACGCGCCGCGGCGGTTCGTGGTCGACGAGGGCTTCAGCGACGAGAACGGCGGACGCGTGACCCCGCAGGAGTACGGCATGACCGACGACATGCCGGCGGAGGATCGCATCACGGTGACGATGGAGGAGCGCGGCGGCCGCACGCAGCTCACCATGGTGCAGGGGATCCCGCGCGACGTAGCGGAGAGGAACGGGGCGCCCGAAGGCTGGGCGCAGTCGTTCGACAAGCTCGAGGCGTACCTGCGCGAGCTTCAGCGCGGGGACGGGACCGTCCACTGATGCCCGAGGCGGCGCACTGATGCGTGAGGCGGGCCCGGACGACGTGGCGACACTGGTCGGTCTCATGCGCGACTTCTACGCGGAGGGCGGCTACGAGCTCGTCGAGGAGCGCGCCGGCGCGGCCTTCGACGAGCTCACCGGCCGGCCCGAGCTCGGTCGAGTGTGGCTGATCGAGAAGGAGGACGGCGCAGCCCGGTCGGGCAATACGGCCGCGCCGAGCCGGACGGCCGGCTACATCGTCGTGACATTCGTGTTCGCGATGGAGCACGGCGGTCTCGCCGCCGTGGTCGACGACTTCTACGTGCGCCCGGAGGCGCGCGGCGAGGGGCTCGGCACTGCCGCCCTCGCCGAGGTCCGCCGGGCCTGCGAGGACCTCGGTGTCCGCGCCCTGCGCGTCGAGGTCGGCGCCGAGAACGACATCGCGCAGGCCGTGTACCGCGGAGCCGGCTTCGAGTCACTCCCCGGCCACGACCTCATGCAACTGGCGCTGGCGCCGCCGTCGCACGCGACCTAGGCGGCGTCATCCCGTGGCATTGGCCGCGATTGCGTCGCACACGTACTGCGCCATCCCCGGCCGGATCCTCTCGTAGTTGGCGGTGAAGCGCGGGTCCTCCACGTACATCCTCCCGAGCTGCACGTGCATCTCGCGAGGGCACGGGTAGAACCAGGCGTCGATCAGCAGACGATGTCGCTCCACCGCGTCCCTGGCCCGCGGGTCGTCTGCCGCGACGCCCTCGTCCATGAGCGTCGCGATCAGCTCGTTGACCGCGTCGCTCTCGGTCTTGAACCGCTTCCAATCGTCCTTCGTGTACCGGCGCGTGCGGCGCGCCGATTCCTTGTGCGCCTCGGTCCCGCCCCAATGCGCCTCGGCCTCCTCCTCGTGCTCCGCCGGGTCGAAGTCGCCGAAGACCTCGAACATGTCGCTGCGCTCCATCGGTATCCCCTCGTCCATCGCGGTCAGCGTCCTGTCGATGAGCGCGAGCATCGCGTCGAGGCGCTCGGACCGGCGCGCGAGCTGGGCGCGCTGCGCGCGCAGTGCCTCGCGCCGGTCGAACCCGGGATCGGCGAGCAGGTCGCGGATCTCGCCGAGCCCGAACCCGAGCTCCTTGTACAGCAGGACGGCCTGCAGCCGCTCCAGGTCCTGCTCCATGTACAGCCGGTAGCCGACCTCGCTGCGTCCGGACGGGTGCAGCAGCCCGATGCGGTCGTAGTGGTGCAATGCCCGCACGGTCACGTGCGCCAGCTGCGCCACCTCGCCGACCCGCAGGCCGCTCTGCGTGTCTCGCTCGCTCATCTCGCAGGTGAGGATAGACCCTGACGTTACGTAAGGGTCAAGTGCGGCACACACCCGACAAGGTCGCTTTGCGGCGGCGGTCCCGTTACGGGCCCGCCGCCCCCCTTGGGGGGCGCCCTGCTGCTATTCCGTGATGATCTTGCCGGCCTCTACGGTCGACGGTGCGCTGCCGTCGTCCCAGGCGATCATGTACGAGGAGCCGTCGGCTTCGGTCACTTTGCCCGCGTAGAACTTCCCTTTGGAGTAGCAGGCGAGCACGCGGTCGCCGGCTGCGAAGGTAGCCTGCGGGATCGGTCGTACGTCGGACTGGGCCACGCTCGCCGACGTGCCGTCGTCCGCGTACGTGACGGTCACGGCATCGCCGTCCACGGACTTGACCGTCGCAAGGTACAGGTGGCCGTCGATCCACTTCGCCGCGACGGTGTCTCCTGCGGCGAACGGCCCGGCAGAGGCCGCCGTGGTCGCGTCGGCGGTCCCGGCGGTCGTCTGGTCTCCGCTTCCGCTCGAGCCGCATCCCGCCACGAGTGCGGTCAGCAAGAGGAGAGCGACTCCGAAACCCAGTCGTCGTAGTGTGGTGTGACTCATGCCCGCTCCTTCCTTCGGCTTCATGCTAGTCATCGACCCGAGCTCGACGGGACTTGAAGTCGACCGGCTGCGTGCTGAGGCGGGAGGGTCTCCCGGGGCGGCGCGTCGAACATGCTCGGGAGAGGCCGGTCGCGCTTGGTCCGCCGGCTGCAACGGCGATGGGAGCACGCGACATTGAGAGACGTCCTCTGCTACGGCGACTCCAACACGTGGGGGGCGGACGCCGCCGACGACTCCCGGCGGTTTCCGTGGCCGGTGCGCTGGCCGGGAGTGCTGCAGCGCGAGCTCGGAGACAGCTATCACGTGGTCGAGGACGGACTGGGTGGGCGGACCACGGTCTACGACGACCCGCTGCAGCCGCACCGCAGCGGCAAGCTGCTCCTCGCTCCGGCGCTCGAGGTCCACGCGCCGCTCGACCTCGTGGTGCTCATGCTGGCGACCAACGACATCAGCTACGCGCACATCACGGCTGCGGACGCCGCGAACGGAGCGGGGGAGCTCGCCCACCTTATCCAGCGGTGCGAGTTCGGGCCGGGCGGCGCAGCGCCCAAGGTCCTGCTGGTCTGCCCCCCGCCGGTCGGGCCGTTTGAGAGCAACTGGCGGCCGGACCTGTGGGAGGTGGCGAAGGCGGACGAGAAGTCGCGCGCGCTGCCGCGGGAGTTCGCGCGCGTCGCATCCGCCCTCGGCGCGCCGTGGCTCGATGCGGGCAGGGTGGTGACGACCAGCCCGCTCGACGGCTGGCACCTCGAGGCCTCACAGCACGAGCTCCTCGGCGTGGCCGTTGCCGCCAAGGTGCGGGAGATGCTCGGCTAGAGAGGCCGGCACGAGATGCAGCTCAGGGTCTCCAGTATCGCGGGCTCCGCCGGCTGGCTCGTGTATCTCGCTTTGGCGGTCGCTGCTCTGGCTGCCGCCTGGCTGCTCTATCTCTACCGCAGGTGGACCGTTGAGAGGCGCCCGCCCGGTGCGGTGAAGACGGTGAGCGTGGATCCGCAACCCTTTGAGCACGTGCAGCCCAGGGAAATCCTGATGGTCGCGGCTCTGGCCCTGGCGGTGTATCTGCTGATCCCCCAGCTCGCCGACGTGACCGGCGTGTGGTCGAGCATCAGGCAGGCCGACTGGCTGTGGGCGCTGTGGGCGTTGCTCGCGTCGGCGCTCACCTTCGTGGCCGCGGCGATCGGACTGATGGGGGCCGTGCCGCGGCGTCTTCCGTTCCCCACGACGACCGCCGCTCAGCTGGCGGGGTCCTTTGTGAACCGCATCGTCCCCGCTCGCATGGGCGGCATGGCTACCAACCTGCGCTACCTGCAGAAGCGGGGCGTCGACCTGGCCGTGGCGACCGCCGGCATCGGCGTACAGCAGGTGTCGGGGCTGGTCGTCCACGTCGCTCTCTCGGCGATCCTGCTCATCTGGGCCGGACGCAACGCGAGCGACGCGCTCAAAGCGCTCCCGTCCGAGCAGATCGTGCTGGTCGGGCTCACCGTGCTCGGCGCGCTCTCCGGCCTGGTCTTCCTGCTGCCGTGGGGCCGGCGGCTCTTGCGCGCGCGCGTTTTGCCGCTGGTGCAGCGGTCGCTGATCGGCGTGGCGGCCGTCGCGCGCAATCCGGTAAACTTGCTGGAGCTCTTCGGGGGCGCGGTCTTCCTGACGGCGATGAACATCGCGGCGCTGGCCCTCTCCGTGTACGCGTTCGGGGCGACCGACGTCAGTGCGGCCGCGATCGGCGTCGTGTTCCTGGTGGGCTCCGGCGTCGCGTCCGTCTCCCCGACTCCGGGCAATCTCGGCGCCGTCGAGGCGGCCCTGATCGCCGGCCTCACGACTGTCGGCGTGAAGAGTGACGTCGCAGTCCCGGCCGTGTTCCTCTTCCGGATCGTCACGTTCTGGCTGCCCATCCTGCCGGGCTGGCTGACCTTCGTCCTGCTGCAGCGCCGCGGCGACCTTTGACCTGGGTGCCCAGCGGCGTCGCAGCGGTGCACCAGACCGGCAGTCGCAGCGCAGCGCTCAGCTTGCGGAAGCGCGCCCAGGCCACTCCTCGGCCGTCATCGCGTAGTGGTCGTGGTCGCGCCACCGACCGGCGATCCTGAGATAGCGGGGGCTATGCCCCTCGAGGCGGAAGCCCAGCCCCTCGAGCAGCCGGGCCGACCTGACGTTGCCCGGCTGGACGCTCGCCTCCACACGGTGCAGGCCGTGCTCGCCGAAGGCGAGATCCAGCACCTGCGCGAGCCCCGCCTTCATATGGCCGCGGCCCGCGAACGGAGCCAGCGCGAAGTAGCCGAGAAAGCAACTCTGGAACGGGCCGCGGATCATCGAGGTCAGGTTCACTACGCCGGCGAGGTCGCCCGGCTCCGTACGCACGCCGTAGCTCGCGCGCTCGTCGCGCGACTGCGTGAGCGTTGCGCGCAACTCTTCGAGGGATCGCGGCGGCGTCACCCAGTGCTCGTGCAGCGCCCTGCTGCGTGCGATGGCCGCGTACAGCTCCTCGGCGTCGCCTGGCCCCAGCTGCTCGACGCGGACATTCACTCTCCCGCCTCGCAGAACACGCTCAGTCGTCCTCCGAGGCGTCCTTGTTGAGCGCGACCGCGGCGCGGACGAGGCCGTTGTGCGTCCACACCGGGCTGTTCCATCTCCACTGCTCCTCGATCGCCGGGTCGGCATGCAAGACGATCTCGCTCAGCCGCGCTGTCATCTGTCCGCTCAGTCGGGTCAGTGTCGGCGTTCCTACCCGCGAGAGGCCGGAAGCCGAACCGCGGGGCGCCTACGGCTGCAGGACCATGCGGTGGTAGAGCACGACTTCCCCCGACGGCAGCGTCTTGGAGCCGCTCTCCACGAAGGCGAATCCCGCGCCCCGGTAACAGGCGATGGCCCGGGCGTTCGAACGGCGGACGCGGAGGGCGACGGGAACCTGCGGATGGGCGCGACGGAACTCGGCGACGGCGAGCGCGATCGCCGCCGAGCCGATGCCGCGCCCGAGGTCTCCGGCGTTGCCGAGGAAGACCCCAAGGGTCGCTTCGGAGCCGGCGGGGAGCAGCTCGATCCACACGGTGCCGACGTCGTGGTCCTCCTCGGCGATCACGTACCAGAAGAGACCGGAGTCCGGGTCGTGGCGAGTGGCGCCGCCGGCCAGGGGCCGCGTGCGCGACATGAAGTCCGCCATGCCGCTCGCCCAGCGGTCGATCGCCGCGAGGTCGTGTGCCGACGCCGGCCGCAGCGAAACGCGACGCATGCCCGGTGCAAGGACGTCCCGCGACAGAGAGCCGGAGACCACTCTGTGCTCCATCGCCACAGGACCTCCCTGCCTCTTCATCTTTGCGGCGAAGGGTCCTCGACCGTTCTCGCAGCCGGGTCCTGAGCTCACTCGTTCCCGACTATGTCGACCGAGATCTCCACTGCCGGCATCGTTCCTCTGTTTTCGAGCCAGTGTGTGGTCGTGTGGTCCTCGGGCCAGCCGACTCCAGGCCCGTAGTCTGTGGCGGCTCCGTCTCGATGGTCGGTGATCGTCCCCTGCAGTATGTAGACGGTGCCTGGTCTGCCCTTGTGGTCGTGGATCGGGCCGAATACGCCTCCAGGCTCGATGGTCACTCTGCGCATGCGAAGTCGGCGCCCGGCCATGCCCTCGATCTCAGGGCCCAGGTCGACCGCTGCGAGCAACTCCACAGTGATACCTTTCGTCTCCGGCGCCGGCTGTTCGATGCCCATTGCACCCTCCTCTCTGTGCCTCCGGGGGCTGACGCACCGGGCATGAGCAGACGTGGCCTCGGTGAGCCAGGTTGATTCGCTTGCTGGGAGCGCGCGTCAGCGCGCACCGACGACGTCCAAGGCTTCCGCCAGCGACGGAAGGACCGCCCTCGCAGTGGCGCGGGCGGACGGCGAGGGCTCGACGAGGTCCGGCACCACGACGACCGCCATGCCTGCATCCGCGGCCGCGTTCACGCCGGCCTCGGAGTCCTCGAAGACGACGCAGTCGGCGGGGCACGCACCGAGGCGCTCGGCGGCGAGCAGGAAGAGATCCGGTGCCGGCTTCCCGCGCGCGACTTCATCGCCGCCGACGACGGCAACGAACCGACCCAGCATGTCGACGCTGGCCAGCCGGCGCTTGACCTCGGCTAGATCGGTCGCGCTGGCTACCGCCATCGGCAGGAGCAGCGCCTCGAGGCCGTCGAGAAGCGTGAGGAGTCCGGGCTTCAGAGGCGGACTCGGTTCGAGCATGTCGCGCAGGTAGCGAGCCTTAGCCGTCTCGATGTCGGCGATCGGCAAGTAGGGTCCGAAGGCATCAACGAAGATGCTGCAGGCGCCCTCCGCGGTGCGGCCGATCACGGTGAGGTAAAGCTCGTCGTCGAGCGCGTAGCCATGCTCGGCCATAGCGCAGCGCCAGGCGTCACGAGCAAGGCGCTCCGTATCGAACATGAGACCGTCCATGTCGAAGATGACCGCGCTCACATCCACTGACTCACGCTCCGATCCGGCCTTCGCGCTCGTGCTGCTGAGCATCGACCACGACGATCGCCTCCATCTTCATGCTACCTGCGTGCGCTGCGACTGGCCACAGTGAGGAACCGCCGGAAGGAGGGTTGACGCGGCAGGCCAAGGGTTGATAGGTTTTCTCAACAGTGTTGAGAACGGTTCTCAACCGGAGCCTGGGGAGCGCAGGACTTGACCGACCCGAAGCCGACGCACGACATCGAGGCCGTCTTCCACGAGAAGGGCATCCCGTTCACGCGACAGCGCCGGCTGATCTGGGAGTTCTTCGCCGGCTCCGACCGCGCGTCCACGATCACGGAGACGGCCGACGCCTTGCGCGGCGAAGGCGTCGGCCAGGCCACCGTCTATCGCGCCGTCCAGCTCCTCAGCGACCTCGGCCTGCTCGCGCACGTGCAGGACAGGCGGGGCGACATCTGCTACATCGCCCCGCCCATCGGCCACAGCCACCCGCTCATCTGCGGCGTGTGCCGCCGCGTCGTCCGGTTCGACGGCGAGGGCGACCTGACGCAGCTCGAGGCCAAGCTCGCCGAGGAGACCGGGTTCACAATCTACGGGCACCATCTCGAGGTGTACGGCATCTGCCCCTCCTGTCGTGCCCACAAGGAGGGCGACCATGGCGGGTGACGCGCCGCGGACCAGCGTTCCGTCCGCCAACGGCAAGTCCGACGGCGCGTCGCTCGCCGATCAGCCGGGCGCCGGCCGGCCGGCGGCCCAGGCCGGCTCGAGTGCCGGCCCCGCCGGCGCCGGCCCGGACCCCATCTGCGGCGCCCGGATCTTCGTCTCCTGGAGCGGCGGCAAGGACGCCTACCTCGCGCTGCAGCGCGCCGTGGACCGCGGCGCGGAGCCGGCCGCCATCGTATGCATGCTGCACGAGGACGGCCGCGTCAGCCGCGGCCACGGCCTGCCGGTCGGGATGCTCGAGGAGCAGGCCGCCGCGCTGGGCATCCCGCTCGTGACCCGCGCCACCACCTGGGAGGAGTACGAGGCCACCTTCGTCTCGCTCCTCCACGAACTGCGCGGGCAGGGCGTGCATGCCGGCGTCTTCGGCGACATCGACCTGCAGGCGCACCGCGACTGGGTCGAGAACGTCTGCGAGGTCTCGGGCCTCGGCAGCCACTTGCCGCTGTGGCTGGAGCCTCGCCGCGTGCTCCTGGACGAGTTTCTCTCCGGCGGCGGCCGCGCCACCATCGTTGCCGTCGACTCGTCCAAGCTGGGCGCCGAGTTTCTGGGGCTCGAACTGGACGACGGCGTCATCTCCCGTCTCGAGGCCGCCGGCGCCGACGCGTGCGGCGAGGAGGGCGAGTACCACACCATGGTCACGCGCGCCCCGCTCTTCGCGCGGCCCGTCCCGCTCGTCTGGGACGGCACCGAAGAGCGCGACGGTCATTACGTCCTCCGGTTCACGCCAAGCCCCGGCGCGTCCGCGCCTGACCTCGCGGACGTCGTCCGCGCAAGTCGTCTCAGCAATCCGTGAAGGGAGCCTCCAGCCCAATGTCCACCACCCGTCTCGGCCGCCTCACCGCGGCGCTCCTCCTGGTCTCCATCTTGACGCTCGGCGTCACCGTGCTGGCCGCCTGCGGTTCGGATTCGTCCGGCACGACGGCCTCGGCCTCGCCGGCCGCCTCCACGGCCTCCGGCCCGATCAGCGTCACCGACGACTCCGGCGCCCAGGTCACGCTCTCCGAGCCGGCCGCTCGCATCGTGAGCATGGCTCCGGCCAACACGGAGATCGCCTACGCCGTCGGCGCCGGCGACAAGATGGTCGCCGGCACCAGCTACGACGACTACCCGGCGGAGGCCAAGGCCCTCCCCAAGATCGGCGACTTCGCCAACCCCAACGTCGAGAAGATCGCCTCGTTCCAGCCGGACCTCGTGCTCGCCGCGGGCGGCATCCAGGACAAGCTGCGCAGCAAGCTCGAATCGCTCGGCATGACCGTCTACGTGGTCGACCCCAAGACCTACGACGGCACCATCCAGACGATCGACAACATCGGCAAGCTGGCCGGCACCGAGGACGACGCCAGGAAGGTGGCCGACACCATGACCGCCACCGAGCAGAAGGTGAAGATGGCAGTCGCCGGTCTGCCCACGAAGACCGTGTTCCTCGAGATCTACAGCAAGCCCCTCATGACCGCCGGCACGGACACGTTCATCAACGACATGATCGGTATCGCCGGCGGCGAGAACATCGGCGCTCAGGCCGGTGCCGGCTTCCCCAACTTCAGCACCGAGGTGCTGGTGAAGGACGACCCGCACGTCTACATCGCCGACTCCGGCTCCATGAGCAAGCCCGGCGACATCAACCAGCGCGCCGGCTTCAGCGCCCTCGCCGCCGTCAAGGACGGTCAGGTGTACGTGATCGACGACAACACCATCGCCCGTCCCGGGCCGCGCCTGGCCGACGGTCTCCTGTCACTGGCCAAGGACATCCATCCGGAGGCGTCGATCTCACAGTGAGCAAGCTCGGCCGCACAGGCGCGTGGCCGGGGATCCTCCTGGCCGCCGGCATCCTCATGGTGTGTCTTGTGCTGGCGCTCGCCCTCGGACCGGCCTCGCTGTCGGTGGGCCGCATCTGGGACCTGCTGCTGGCGGGGCCGGTCAAGGGCGATCTCGACAGCGCCATCTTCTGGCAGATCCGCATGCCACGCGTGCTCACCGCGGCGCTCGTCGGCGCGGCGCTCGCCGTGGCCGGCGTGATCCTCCAGGACCTGTTTCTCAACCCGCTCACCGACCCGTACGTCACGGGTGTCTCGTCCGGCGCCGCGCTCGGCGCCACCATCGGCATCGTCCTGCACTTCAGCAACCTCTCGGCGACCACCGTGCTCGCCATCATCGGCGGCCTCGGCACGCTGGTGCTGGTGTGGATGGCGGCGCGCAGGCGAGGACGCATCGACGTGTTCGTCCTCCTCCTCGCCGGCGTCACCATCTCGTATCTGGCCAGCGCCGTCGTCACTGTGCTCATGATCAAGGCCAACCAGGACATGACGCAGATCATCTACTGGCTCATGGGCAGCTTCTCGGGGCGCGGCTGGCCGGACGTGAGCATCGCGCTGATCACGATCCCGTTCATGGTGCTGCCTCTGTTCTTCACGCGGGAGATGGACATCATGCTGCAAGGAGAGAAGCGCGCCATGGAGCTTGGGGTCGAGGTCGAGCGCAACAAGCGCATGCTGCTGGTCACGGCCGGCGTGCTCACGGCCCTGGCCGTGTCCGTCAGCGGCATCATCGGGTTCGTCGGGCTGGTCGTGCCGCACATCGTGCGGCTGCTGGTCGGACCGGGACACCGCGGCCTGCTCCCGGTGTCCTTGCTGGCCGGCGCGAGCATGATGGTCGTCGCCGATCTGCTCAGCCGCACCGTCATCGCGCCCAACGAGATCCCGGTCGGCGTGGTCACCACGTTCGTCGGCGCGCCGCTGTTCGTGTACCTGCTTCGGCGCGGGAGGCGCGTCTGATGGCGGCGGTGTCGCAGCCTGAGGCCGCCGCTCCGCTCGTTGCCCTGCGCGACGTCGACTTCGCCTACGACGAGCGGCCGGTGTTGCGCCGCGTCAGCTTCGCGCTGAGGCCCGGCGACTTCGTCGGCATCGTCGGGCCGAACGGCAGCGGCAAGTCCACGCTGGTGGACCTCATCGACGGCCTTCACCAGCCGGTCGCCGGCGAGGTGCTCGTCAAGGGCAGGCCGACCCGCGCGTACAGGCGCAAGGAGATGGCGCGCGAGGTCGCGCTCGTGCCGCAGCACTTCGATCTCGACTTCGACCTCGCTGTGCGAGAGGTCGTCGAGATGGGTACCTACTGCCTCGGTAAGGATCCCGAGGTCTGCGGTGACCCCGACGTCATGCTGGCGCGCCTCGGGGTCGCCGGCCTGGCGAGCCGTCGGTTCTCGGAGCTCTCCGGCGGCGAGAAGCAGCTCGTCGTCCTGGCGCAGGCGCTCATGCAGCAGGCGCCGCTTCTGCTCCTGGACGAGCCCGCCTCCGCTCTCGACGTGTCGCACCAGCTCCGCCTGTTCGACCTGCTCAAGGAGCTCAACGCCGACGGGCTCACCGTGCTCTGCATCCTGCACGACCTCAACCTGGCGCTGCACTACTTCGACAAGCTGCTGGTACTCAGCGACGGGGAGGTGGCGGCATTCGGACCGCCCGAGGACGTGCTGCAGCCGGAGGTGGTCGAAGCCGTGTACGGCGTGCGGGCCTATCTCCACCGGCACGCCGGACGCACCTACCTGACGTTCTCGCCACGGCTGCGCGGCGAGCGCCGCGGCCGCGTCCACCTGGTGTGTGGCGGCGGCACCGGAGCGGGCCTCATGCGCGAGCTGGTGGACGTCGGATACGAGGTCACCGCCGGCGTCCTCAACGCGCTCGACACCGACGAGGAGACCGGCAGCGAGCTCGGCCTGCACATGGCCGTCGAGGCGCCGTTCTCCGCCGTGAGCGATGAGGCGCACGCCGAGAACCTCGAGATGATGCGCTCTGCGGACCTCGTGATCGTCTGCGCCGTGCCGGTGAGCCACGGTAACGCGCGCAACATCGACGCGGCGTGCGAGGCGCTCGCCGCCGGCGTCCCCGTGTGGGCGGATGAGGGCGTGCGCGCCAACGATTTCGTCGGCGCGGTGGACGGTCTGGCCGCCGCCGGCGCGCAGTTCTTCGCCGGCGAGCAGGCGCTGCTGGCGGCCGTCCGCGGGCGCAGCGTCTCCGGGCGTGCGGTCGCGCCTCGCCCGGCGACCGAGCGGGTGGCGTCGCCGCCTGGACACGGCCCACCGCCGATGGAGCCGGGCCCGAGTCACGGCGGCGGGGATCGCGCTTCGCGTGACGCAGAAGCAGACGACGGGCCGCCGGGGGCGGCCACGTAGAGAGGCGGGGCGGCGAGCCGCTTCCCGCCACGCCAGCCCCACTGCCCGGCCGTTCCCCAGCACGCGCCGGGCGACCCGGACGGCGGCCTCCCCGGTCGCGCCGTCCGGTCCAGGCGAGTGTGACCGCAAGCGCACTGGCCGAGCTGTCCGAGAGGGTGCCGGCAAGCGCCCTCGATGACGGGCCTGTGAGGGCGACCGCAAGCGTCCTCATCAGCAGGCCGGGGCGGGTGTCGCCTCCCGGCGCCCGCCCCGGCCCGCAGCCTGCTCCATCGTGATGTCGCCGTGCGGTCTGAGGGCGGTGATCCTCTAGCCCAGCAACTCCCTGAGCTCCGCCGCCGCCGCCCGATTCTGCTGCGCAGTCTTGCCGAACAGCCGCGCGTCGAGCTCGAGCACGTCGGCGCACTGCACGGCGAACTCTTCGTGGTAGCGCGCCGCGTCGTCTTCGGCCTGCGCAAGCTGCTCGACCGCCTCGGGCCAGCCGGTCACCGGCTCTGCGTCCAGGGTCCCCAGGTACGGAGCCCCCCTGAGCGTGCCGGCCGCCGCCGCCGCCCGCTCGCCGAGCGCGCCCTGCCTGGCCATCAGCTTCTGCACGCGGTCGTCGTGCGTGCAGAGGATCTCTTCGAGCTTGTCCTGCCACTCCTGCGTCGGGGCGAGCACGCCGGCAGCCCCCGCGAAGTCCGCGCACGCCAGCTCCGCCTCGAGGGCGAAGCGCAGCGCGGCGCCGTACCTGGTGATCTCGGGGAAGTCGTGAGCCACGTCGGATTCCTTTCGTCGTCTTGCCGACGTACCTACCCGAAGTGATCTGATTCCACGGTGTGGGGACTGAGGCTCAGGCTGCATCCGCCTCCGCCGCGTGCACGTGCGCCACGAGGTCCCGGGTCGCGTCGGAGTCGATTTTCATCAGGTCGTAGTCGACGATCACGGTGGGTCCTACCCTCATAGCTGGTTCCCTAGCCTCATGTACGCGGACGGGGCGGAGGGCAGCTCTTCTGCCCTCCGCCCCGTCACAAGCTCGGGACGCCCTGTCAGCCGGCTCAGCGGTTGACGGTGCCCTCCCAGGTGCTCACGAACTTCTGCTTCTTGTCGGCTTCGGTGAACCAGCGCGTCGTGACGCATTTGGTCTCGGTGAAGAACTGGAAGCCGTCCTTGCCGAACACGTGGTTGTCGCCGAAGAAGCTCTCCTTGTGGCCGGCGAACGGGAAGAAGCTCACCGGCACCGGGATGCCGACATTGATGCCGACCATGCCGGCGTGCGTGCGGCGCGCGAACTCGCGGGAGTAGTAGCCGCTCTCCGTGAAGATGCACGAGCCGTTGGCGTAGGGATTGTGGTTCATCAGCGTGATGCCCTCTTCGAAGTCATCGACGCGCTTGATGTACAGGATGGGGCCGAAGGACTCCTCGCGGCCGCAGACCATGTCCTCGGTCACGTGGTCGAAGATCGTCGGGCCGACGAAGTGGCCGCCCTGCAGGTTCTCGGGGAGCCGCTCGTTGATGGTGCGGCCGTCGAGGATGAGCTCGGCGCCTTCCTCGACGCCCTTCTCGATCCACCCGGTGACGAACTGCTTGTGGTGCTCGCTCACGACCGGGCCGAGCTCCGTGCCGGGGTCGTAGGCGGCGCCCACGGTGCGCTCCCTGGCGAACTGCTTCATGTAGCCGATGAACTCGTCGGCGACCTTGTTCTCGACCACGCACACGGGGAGCGCCATGCAGCGCATGCCGGCGCAGCCGAAGGTGGAGTTGATGATGCCGCGGGCGGCGCGCTCGAGGGAGGCGTCGGCCAGCACGAGGCCGTGGTTCTTGGCCTGCGTCTGGGCCTGGACGCGCTTGCCGTTGGCGGCCGCGATGCTGTACACGTGCTTGCCGACCGGCGTGCTGCCGACGAAGCTGACGCCGCGGACGGCCGGGTGCTTGAGCAGGACTTCAGCCTGCTCCTTCTCGGCCGTCACCATGTTGACGACGCCCTTGGGCAGGCCGGCCTCGTAGAGCATGTCGAGCAGCAGGTGGCTCGTGAGCGGCACGGGATTGGCCGACTTGAGCACGAAGGTGTTGCCGCAGGCGATGCAGATCGGCAGCATCCAGCCGAAGGGGATCATGGCCGGGAAGTTGAACGGCGCGATGCCGGCGAACACGCCGAGCGGCTCACGGTAGCTGACCGTGTCGTGCCCGGTGGACACGTTCATCAGCGACTCGCCCTTGAGGGCCATCGGGGCGCCGACGGCGATGTCGATGGCCTCAATGATCTTGATGACCTCGCCGCGAGCCTCGTCGAGGTTCTTGCCGAGCTCGGTCGAGACCAGGGTGGCGATCTCGTCCATGCGCTTGAGGAGCATCGGGCGCCACGTGAACAGGATCTCGGTGCGCTTCTGGATGGGCATGGACGCCCAGGCGGGGTAGGCGGCGTTCGCCGACTCGATGGCCTCGGTGACCTCGGCCTCGGTGCACATCGGCGTGCGCGCGATCACCTCGCCGGTGTTGGAGTCGGTGATCTCGACCCAGGTGTCGGTCTTGGACTCGCGCCACTCGCCGTCGACCATGTAGCCGAGTGTCTTCACATCCGCCATCGTTGTTCCTCTCACTTGACAGGGGTTGATTGGTCTGACTGGATGGAGTCTAATCAATCAAGTGATTAAACTCAACTGCCGGAAGGTCACGGAGTGACTCAAGACGAGCGGGCCGAGCTGAGATCCAAGGCCGCGAGCGCCGCCGCCGCGCCGAGCGATCCCCGGAGGGACTTGTCGCCACCCGCGCTGAACATCCTTCACGCCGCACAGCGAGTGCTGGTCGAGAAGGGCTTCTCGGGGCTCACCCTGCGCGCCATCGCCGCCGAGTCGGGCGAGAACTCGGCGATGGTGCAGTACTACTTCGGGAACAAAGAGGGTCTGGTCAAGGCGATGATCGACTCGGTGTTCCGCGACGACCAGCAGGACGCCGCGGCGGCCATGAGCTCGGTCACCAGCGAGGACCGGCTGCCCCGCTTCGTCGACGGGCTGCGCACCATCAGCGAGTCGCGTTCCTTCCGCGTCTTCTTCGACATCCTCCCGTACGCGCTGCGTAACGGGGGGCTGCGCAGCCGTATGGCCCGGGCCTACGACTCGTACCGGTGCATCAAGCGCGACTGGCTGTGCTGTGAAGACGAGGCCGCCCTGGAGCCGGACCGGGAGGCGTGCGCGGCGTCCGACACCTCAGCGCCTTCGCCCGGGGACGTGGCGCTCACAGGCGTCGCCGAGCTCATGACGGCGGTAGTCGACGGTCTGGCCATCCAGGAGGCCATCGACGACGGCTTCGACATGCGCCGGGCGTACTCGATCCTCGAGTTCATGCTCGAGCGGTCTCTGCCGGAACTCCTGGAGACCGGCCTGCCAGGCGAGGCCGTCCCCGGTCGCTGACGCCGTGCGCGGACGGTGGCCGCCGCTCGTGTCCGCTGCTCGTGTCCGCCGCCCGTCAGATCACGTGAGTGCGCACGTGCGGGCCGCCGTCGTGTGACAGTAGCAGCATCGTGACATCGTCGGCGAGCGCGCCGGGGTGGCCGGACTCGACGGCGTCTACCAGGGCCTGCAGGTCGGCCGGGGTGGTGGCGTGCCGCCGCCACAGGTCGGCTACGGCGGCGCGCAGACCCGGTACGCCGAGACGGTCGCGCGGGTCCTCGCCGGTCCGTGCCTCGACGATGCCGTCGCTGAACAGCAGCAGCCCCCACTCGGCCGGCAGCGTGATCTCGTGCGGCGGCCAGTCTCCGTACTGCTCCACGCCGAGCATCATGCCGGGAGTGTGGTCGACCTGGATCACGTCCTGGCCGAGCACCAGCGGCATGGGGTGGCCGGCGTTGACGAAGCGGGCGCGCCGGCCGGCCGCGTCGATCTCGACCGCGCAGACTGTCGCGAGCAGGCCGAGGCCCAGCTCGCCCTGCTCGGCGCGGTCGCTCTCGTCCAGCGTCAGGCTGTTCAGAGTCTTCATGCTGGCCTGCAGCGACGCGCCCCGCAGGGCGAGCGCTCGCCAGGCGGCGCGGAGGCTGGCGCCCAGCGCCGCCGCGTCCGGGCCGTGGCCCGTGACGTCGCCGATCACGGCGGCGATCGACCCGTTTGAGCGGGTCACCGCGTCGATGAAGTCGCCGCCCAGCAGCATACGCTCTTCGCCCGGCCGGTAGAACGTGGCGACCGTGAGGTGCGGCGTCGCCACGGTGACCGCCGGGGAAAGGCTGGCCTGGAAGCGGCGGTAGAGTGCGGCGACGTCCTGCTGCGCCTGCGCGCGTTGGGCCTGCGCGAGGGCTACCGCGGCGTGCTCTGCGAACCGCTGCACGATGAGGAGGTCGCCTCGCTCGGGCACCGGCTGGCGGTGGTCCCAGCTCATCGCGAGGAGCGCCACCGGCTGCTCGTCGAGCAGCACCGGGGCGCGGATGGCGGAGATCTGCGCCTCGTCGGCGGTCACGGCCCGCGGCATGCGCGGGCCGCCGGGCGCGCGGACGTCTTCGATGAACTGCGGCAGCAGGTTCTCGGCGAGCTCGTGCTGCAGTTCGGAGGACGGCTCCATCAACAGCCGGTCACCGCTGTTGGGGAGATACGGCGAGCGAGCCAGCAGCCGCAGGCGCTCGGCCTCGATGGCGAACAGCGCGACGAGGTCGCAATCGAAGGTCTCGCGGGCGACGTCGCAGATCGCCCGCGCCACCTGCGCCGGGCCGCCGCGAGCGTGGAACAGCGGCGTCGCCCCGACCACCCGGTCGAGAGCGTCGCGCGAGCGATGCGCCTGGTCGAGCGAGCGAGCCACCTGGGCGCGGTACCTGTCGCCCAGCAGACCCACGCCGACTCCCGCGATCAGCCAGAGCAGGAGGACGGCGAGCGACGAGGCGCCGCCGATGAGGAGCCGGTCGGGGAAGGCCAGCAGGTCGTATGCGATCGCGCTGACGACGGCGAGCGCGGCGCCGACCCTGGGACCGCCGGCCACGGCGCCGCCGACCACGATCAGCGAGACCAATGACGCCGGCAGCCCGATGAAGTGTCGTTCCCAGGGGTAGAAGTGGAACGGGACAAGCACCACGACGATGAGGGACGCCCCAGCCACGAACAGCTGGAGCGGGCGGGCGCGCATGTACTCCGCTACGGCGATGAGCCGTGAGCGCACCGGGCCGAACGTGTCTGTCGGTCGGGAGCCTGGCATTGTGCGTTTGTGCGGTCCCGGCCCCGGGACCGCGAGTCACATCGACTTGCGGTTCAGGTCAACTGTACTTCACGCGCGGGTCGAGCCACGTGTATGCAAGGTCTACTACGAAATTGCTCACGGTGACAAGCAGCGCGGCGAACAGGACGGTCCCCATGATCATCGGCAGGTCTTGGTTCTGGATGGCTTGGTAGGCCTGCCCGCCGATGCCGGGGATGCCGAACACGATCTCGATGATGAGCACGCCACCGAGGAACCAGCCCACGTCCATGCCCAGCAGGGTCACGATGGGGCTCCACGCGTTGCGCATGATGTGCCGCCATACGACGGTCCTCTCGGGGAGGCCCTTGGCCCTGGCGGCTTTGACGAAGTCGGCGTTGAGGATGTCGAGCATGCTGCTGCGCAGCAGGCGCGAGTACCACGCGGCGCCGGTGAGCCCCAGCGTGAGGCCCGGCAGGATGCCGTACAGCGGCGCCGTCCACCCCTCGTAGCCGCCGAGCGGGAAGATCTGCCACTGGAAGGCGAAGATGTACATGAGGATCATGCCGAGGAAGAACATCGGCATGCTGAGAAAGAGCAGGCTGAAGATGGTGAAGGCGCGGTCGCGGAAGCCGTACTGCCGCAGCGCGCTGATCATCCCGATGGGGATGCCGATGAGCAGCTCGAAGAAGATGCCGAACATGGCGATCATCACGGTGGCCGGGAAGCGCTGAAGGATCGCGGTGCGCACCGGCAGGTACGTCATATAGCTGTAGCCAAGGTCGCCGTGCAGCAGGTGCCACAGGTAGAGGCCGTACTGTTTGTAGATCGGCAGGTCGAGTCCCAGGTTGTGGCGGATCTTGGCGAGGATCTCCGGCGTGGCGTGCGTGCCGGCGATGCTCTTGGCCGGGTCGCCGGGCACGGCGAAGGCGAGCAGGAACGTGATGAGGCTCACGAAGAAGAGCACCACCACCATCCAGAGCAGCCGGCGGACGATGTACTTACCCACCGTGCCTCTTGCTCGCCGTTCGCCGTGTCACGGTCATCGCCTTACTTGCCGTCCGTCTTCCAGTAGTCCTGGAAGGTGAAGATCCAGACGGGGTTGATGTAGTAGCCGCCGGTGGTCTTGCCGTACATTCCGTTCCACGTGGGCTGGTATAGCGGCGCCGTCGGCGCGTCGGTCATGATGATGTCCTGCATCTGCTTGAACATGTCGATGCGCGTGGTCGGGTCGAGCTCACTGGCCGAGTCCGCGTAGAGCTTGTTGACCTCGGGGTTCTCGTAGAAGCTCGAGTTGGCCCCGCCCTCGATGGGGTTGGTGAACAGGGGCCCGATCCAGTCACTCGGGTCCGGGAAGTCCTGGTACCAGTCGCTCAGACCGAGCGGAGCGTGGGACTTCTTGAGGCTGATGTAGTCCCAGTAGGTGGCGCGGTCCATCTGCTTGATGTCCGCGGTGATGCCTACGGCCTTGAGGTCGGCCTGGATCGCCTGGGCGAGCTTGGGGAACGGGTCGACGTTGTGGGTGACGAACGTCGTCTTGAACCCGCTGGGGAAGCCGGCCTCGCTGAGCAATTGCTTCGCCTTCGCAGGGTCGTACGTGTAGAAGGCCTTGTCGGCCTGGTAGCCCGGCATGCCGTTGGGATAGATCTGGTTGAGCGCCTGTCCCTGGCCGGACAACAGCTTCTGGATCTTGGCGGTGTCGATCGCGTAGTTGACGGCCTGGCGCACCTTCTCGTTGTCGAAGGGCTTCTCCAGCACGTTCAGGAACACGTAGTACCAGGCGATCTGCGGAGCACTGACGATGTACTTGCTCCAGGTGGGATCGTTCGTGGTGCGTATGTAGTCGGCGGCCGGGATGGAGTCGCCGAGCACGTCGACCTCACCGCGCTCCAGCTTGAGCAGCGCGGTGCTCGGGTTGGCGGTGAAGTCGAACTTCATGCCGTCGACCCACTGCCCGGTGGTGCCGGTCCAGTTGGTGTTCTTCACGGCGGTGATGGACTGGCCTGGCTTCCAGTCGGTGATGACATACGGGCCGGTGCCGAGCGGCTTGCGCTTGATCTGTTTGCCGACCTGGTCGCACCACTTCTTGGACATGACCGAGGTGAACGGCATGCTCATGGCCATGAGGAACGCGCCGTCGGGCTTGGACAGGGTGATCTGCACCGTGTACGGGTCGACCACCTTGTAGCCCTCGATGTCCTTGGCCTTGCCGTCGACGAAGTCCTGGGCGCCGACGATGCCAGTGTAGAAGAACGTCGCCGGAGCGAGCGGCTCCTTCATCATGCGCTCGAAGCTCCACTTGAAGTCTTCGGCCGTCACCTCGGTGCTGATCGGCTGGCCGAACTTGATGCCCTTCTTGAGGTGGAAGGTGTAGACCTTGCCGTCGGCCGAGATGCCGCCGTTGTCGGCCGTCGGGACCTCGGTCGCGAGGTCGGGAACCAGCTCGGTGCCGGCCTCGCCCGACTTGCTCGCGTAGGTGAGGAACGTCTGGTAGGTGAGCCGCTCGATGCTCCACGACTCGACCTCCCACGCGATGGCGGGGTCGAGCTCCGTCGGCTCGCCCTGGAAGGTCACGGTGAGCGTACCGCCCTTGACGGGCTCGCCGGTCGCGGCGGCCGTCCCGCCGCCCGACGAGGTTGTGCCGTTCGAGCCGCCGCAGGCCGAGAGCCCCACTGAGAGCAGGAGCAGCGCGACGAGCGCCCCCAGCGCCGCCGCTACCCATATCGTCTTGTGTCCCCTCATGTCTGTCCCTCCTTCGAGCGGTGCACCTTCGGCGCCCCCCTCGTTGACCCCCTTGCGGCGGTCAATCCTGCCCCACTTCAGGTCGGGATGTGCGGCGGGCGCCTCCCTTGCGCCCGCCGCCCCTGCGTCCCTAGTTCTTCCAGTACTGCGTCGGGTCGATCTCGTATACCGGGTGCAGGTAGAAGCCACCCGTGGACGGTGTGCACATCGTGGTCTGGATGGGCTGGTAGCAGGGCACGTACGGCGCCTGCGTGGCGATGTAGTCCTGCATGTCGGAGTACTTCTGGATGCGCGCCGCCGGGTCCGTCATCTTCTGCGCCTCGGTAAACATCTTCTCGAGCTGCGGGCTCCACCAGAAGCTGGAGTTCATGCCGCCCTCGACGGCGCTCGCCTTGCTGAACAGCGGGCTGATCCAGTCGCTTGGGTCAGGGAAGTCCATCCACCAACCGAAGCTGCCGGCGGTGAGCGTGTTGGGCGTGCCCTGCTGCGTGTAGAACGAGTTGTTGCTCATCGTCTTGAGCTCGGCCTTCACGCCCACGGCTGCGAGATCGGCCTGGACGGAGGTCCACAGCTTCGGGTTCGGGTCGACGTTGTCGGTGTAGAGCATCGTCTTGAACCCGTCTGGGTAGCCGGCCTCGGCGAGCAGCTGCTTGGCCTTGGCCGGGTCGTACCCGTACATGACCTTGCCTTCCTGATAACCCGGCATGCCCTTGGGATAGAACTGCCAGAGGCTCATCGCCTGACCGCCCTGCAGCTTGACCAGCTTGTCGCGGTCGATAGCCCAGCTGAGCGCCTGGCGCACCTTGACGTTGTCGAACGGCTTCATGTCCACGTTCATGAACATGTAGCTGATGGCCACCAGCGGCTGTGTGAAGATCTGCTTCTTCAGATCGGGGTCCGCCTGGACACGGACGAGGTCGGCGGTGGGCACGCCGTCGCCGAGCACGTCCACCTCACCGCGCTCCAGCTTGAGCAGCGCGGTGGAGGGGCTGAACGAGAGCTGGTAGTCGATGGTGTCGAGGTACGGCCTGCCGGCTTCCCAGTACTGCGGGTTACGGGTGAGGACGATCTCGCGACCTGCGGTCCACTTCTGGAACACGAACGGGCCGGTGCCCAGCGGGTGCCGGTTGAACTGCCTGGTCCACTTGTCGACCCACTCCTTGGGCACGACGTCGCAGAAGTCCATGGTGATCGCGTTGAGGAATGAGAGGTCGGGGCTCTTCAGGGTGATCTGGATGGTGGTCGGGTCCACGACCTTGTAGCCGCTGATCTCCTTGGCCTTGCCCTTCATGAACTCATCGGCGCCGACGACGCCCATGTAG
Source organism: uncultured Thermoleophilia bacterium (assembly GCA_963775255.1). Taxonomy (GTDB): domain Bacteria; phylum Actinomycetota; class Thermoleophilia; order UBA2241; family UBA2241; genus CAIXSE01. Next base: position 28,026 of record CAVZIA010000023.1, read on the forward strand.
AACGAGGTCGCGGGAGCGCGGGGCGAGGACATCATGCGCTCGAAGCTGTACTTGAAGTCCTCGGCGGTGACCTCACGGTTCACCGGTGGCTGGAACTTGACGCCCGTGCGCAGGTGGAAGGTGTACACCTTGCCGTCGGCGGAGATGCCGCCGTTGGCGGTGCTGGGCACCTCGGTGGCGAGGCACGGGATGAGCTCGGTCCCCGCCTCGCCCGGCTTGGGTGCGTACTGCAGAAGACCTTGGTAGATGTCGTGCTCGATCTGCCAGTCGATGACGTTCCACGCGATCGCCGGGTCAAGACTCGACGGCTCGGTGAGGTAGGAGAGTGTGAGCGTGCCGCCCTGCGTGGGCGTATCGGATGAGGATGTGGGGCTGCTGCCGCCCCCGCTGGTGTCCCCGCCGCACGCGGCGAGTCCCAGGGCGAGCGCCAGCAGGGCCGCCAAGGCCACTACCACCGCAGTGGCCGTCCCCCGTGAAACCGATCGGTGTGTCATGACGCACCTCCTTGGACTGCCCATCCGTCCCCGATGGGCGGTCATCGTCTGCGTTGCTGTGGGTCGAAGGCGTCGCGCAACCCGTCCCCGACGAGGTTGAACGCGAGCACCGTGATCATGATGGCCAAGCCCGGGTAAAGCACAAGATGCGGGGCCGAGAGGTAGTAGTTCTGGCCCTCGGCGATCATCTGGCCCCACGACGGCGTCGGTGGTTGCACCCCGAGGCCGATGTAGCTGAGCGTCGCCTCGAAGAGGATCGTCGTGGCGAGGCCGAGGCTGGTGTAGACGAGGATGACGGCGACCAGGTGCGGCAGGATGTGGCGCCAGAGGATTCGGGCGCTGCTGCACCCGGTGAGCCGCGCGGCGTCGACGAACTCCTTCTCGCGGATGCTGAGCACCTCGCCGTGGATGACCCTGGTCATCGGCGTCCAGTACACGATGCCGATGACCAGGATCAGGATCCAGATGCTCGGTTTGAGCACACTCACCAGCGCAACCGCGAGCAGGATGATGGGGAACGCCATCATCACGTCGGTCATGCGCATGAGCAGGGTCTCGACCCACCCCCGGAAGTAGCCGGCCGTGAGGCCGAAGATGACGCCGAGGACGAGCGCGAAGCCGTTGGCGAGCACGCCGACGACGAGGCTGACGCGGGCGCCGTACATGAGGCGGCTCAGGAGGTCACGGCCGAGCGTGTCGGTGCCCAGCCAGAACTCGTGCGACGGCCCCACCGGCATGCCCTGCATGGTGAGGCCGCTGTCGTACTGCTTGGTGGGGTCGTGCGGCGCGATCCACGGCGCCAGGATGGCGACGAGCACCAGGATGATGATGGCGACCACGCCGACCATGGCGAACTTGTCGCGGCGGAAGCGCCGCCAGATCTCTCCCCACAGGGAGCGGTGCTCGATGAGCAGCGCATCCGGGCTCCACATGCCGGCGGCCCCGACCGCCGTGGCGATCTCCGAAGTGCCGGCGACGGTCGAGCCGAGCCCGAGGTCGATCTCGGTCTCCGGCTCGAGGCCGCGGATGGTCTTGTGGCTGCCGGGCCCCTCCGGGGGGACGTAGCTCATGGGGTGTCACCACCTTCGCTCGCTCCGGCGACCACGGCGAGGTCGTCCTCGCCGGCGCGGATGTGCGGGTACGTGCTGCCGGTGATGAGGTGGCACGCGGCCCAGTGGCCGGGGCGCACCTCCTTGAGCTCCGGGTCCTCGACGTCGCAGAGACCCTCCTCGGCCGCCGGGCAGCGCGTGTGGAAGTGGCAGCCACTCGGTGGCTCGACCGGGCTGGGCACGTCGCCGGTGAGCACCACCGCCCGGCGCCGCTCCTCCGCCGCCGGGTCCGGGATGGGCACGGCGCTGAGCAGCGCCTGCGTGTATGGGTGCATGGGCTCGCCGTAGAGCACTGCGTTCTCGGCGAGCTCCACGACGCGACCGAGGTACATGACGGCCACCCGGTCACTGATGTGTCGCACCACGGAGAGGTCGTGTGCGATGAACAGGTAGGTGAGCCCGTACTCGCTTTGCAGTTGCCGCAGCAGGTTGATGATCTGCGCGCGGATGGAGACGTCGAGCGCGCTTATCGGCTCGTCGCAGACGATGAAGTTCGGCTCGACGGCCAGCGCCCGGGCGATGCCGATGCGCTGGCGCTGGCCACCGCTGAACTCGTGCGGGTAGCGGTTCAGCGTATTGGGGTTGATGCCCACCGTCTCCAGCAACTCGCGGACCTTGGCCTTGCGTTCGGCCTTGGTCCCCATCTTGTGGACCAGCAGGGGCTCGCCGATGATGTCGCCGATCGTCATGCGGCTGTTCAGGCTCGCGTACGGGTCCTGGAAGATCATCTGCATGCGTTTGCGCTGGTCGCGCAGCTTGGGGCCCTTGAGATTGGCGAGGTCACCGCCCTCGTAGAGTACGCGCCCGGTGGTGGGCCGGATGAGCTGCAGGATGGCGCGCCCGGTGGTGCTCTTGCCGCAGCCGCTCTCTCCCACCAGGCCGAGTGTCTCCCCGCGCTTGACGTCGAAGGTGAGGCCGTCCACGGCGTAGACTGCGCCGACCTTGCGCTGGAAGACCACGCCGCTGGTGATGGGGAAGTGCACGCGCAGGTCCTCGACGCGGACAAGGGTGTCGCCGCTCGTGGCGCCCGCGGCGGCGGCGTTCATGCCGTGACCTCGCGCGCGCTGCCCTCGCGGAGCTTGTCGCGGTGGAAGCAGGCGGACAGGCGGCCTTCGTCGGTGGGCTCGAGCTGCGGCTCCGCCGTCCAGCATTCGTCCGTCGCCATGAAACAGCGCGGCGCGAAGGAGCAGCCTGGCGGCAGATGAGCGAGGTCCGGCGGCAGGCCGCTGATGGTCTGCAGCGTGTCGCGCCGTGGCTCGTTGAGCCGCGGCACGCTCTTGAGCAGGCCGACCGTGTAGGGATGGTGCGGCTCTCTGAACAGCTGCCTGGCCGATCCGCTCTCCACGATCCGGCCGGCGTACATGACGAGGATGCGCCGGCACATGCCGGCCACCACGCCGAGGTCGTGCGTGATGACGATGACCGCAGCCTCGTGCTCGCGTGAGAGCTTCTTGAGCAGGCGCAGGATCTGCGCCTGGATGGTGACGTCGAGCGCGGTGGTCGGCTCGTCCGCCAGCAGCATCTTGGGGTTGCAGCTGATCGCGATGGCGATCATGACGCGCTGCCGCATGCCACCGCTGAACTGGTGCGGGTAATCCTTGATGCGGTTGGCCGCCTTGGGTATGCCCACCTCGCCGAGCAGTTCGATGGACCGCTTGACCGCATCCGAGTGGCTCATGCCGAGGTGCAGTTCGAGGCCCTCGGTCATCAGCCGTTCGATGTTGAGCACCGGGTTAAGGCTGGTGACGGGATCCTGGAAGATCATCGCGATGTCGCGGCCGCGGATGGCGCGGACTTTGTCCTCCGGCATCGTCAGGAGGTCCCTGCCCTGGAACTCGACACTGCCGCTGATAGTCGCGTTGGGCACCATGCCGGTGAGGCCGATGATAGCGCTGGCCGTGACGCTCTTGCCGCAGCCGCTCTCGCCCACCAGCCCGACGAGCTCGCCGGACGTCACGTCGAAGCTCACATGGTTCACGGCGTGGACCGTCCCCTCCTGAGAAACGAAGTCCACGGTCAAATCAGTCAGTCGAAGCAGCGTATCGCCCACAGCACCCATGACTTTGCAGTCTATCGCACGCTCGCCGGCGTGGGGCCCGCATTCTGGCCCGTCCCGACCGGGCTCACACGACAGTTTGACGTTCCCCGGCAGTCTGTTCCGTCGCTTCGATGTCGGCGAGTGGGCGACCCGGCGTCCTGATCCCGCCGTCGGCTGGCCCCCGGCGCTTTGACCCCCGCCGGGGACCGTGGTACGCATGGAGCATGCGCACCGACTCTCTCTCGCCGCTCGCCGTCCTGCGCGCACTTGAGCTGTTCGGCCCACAGGCTCGCCCGTACAACTTCGACGACTGCTTCGACTGCTGGGGGCTCGTGCGCCGCGTGTTCGACCACCTCGACAACGGGGACGAGGTCAATGGCGAACTGGCGGCGGAGGAGGGCGGCCCGGAGGAGGCGAATTGGGCCGCCTTCAGCAGTCCGGACGAGCTGACGCCCGGCGACCTGCTCGTGACGCACCCGTACGCGAGCCCCGGGTTCCACACGGTCTTCTACTGCGGCCGCGTCGGCGGGTGCGACCTCGTGTACGACGCGTCGCCGCGCGCGGCCGTGCCGCTGTTCGCGCGGCACGACGACGCGTGGCGGCTGGAGACCTCGCGCGCGATCCACACACGGTACGCGCGTGCGACTGAGACGACCGACCGTCTGCGCACCGACGGCGGCGCCTACCTGCGCCTGTGGGACGAGCGCGAGCGCTTCTACCACCGCGGCCTGCGCAGGCGCCTCTTCGACGGCGCCACCACCGATCCAGCGCTCGCGGACGTCGGCGCCGGATCGCGTTCTCCCGCGTCCGCGGCCACAGCCGGATCGGCGGGTCGCGACCTCGTAGCGCTGCGCCGCGCTGCCGGCCTGAGCGAGCTCCCGTTCTACTGCCGGCGCCGGTTGCCGGCGGACCTCGCCGGCCGCGAGGTGTACGACAACTTTGCGACGCGTCACCTCGACTACTTCGTCCCCGACGGCGCGCCGGTTCCCGACGACGCCTACGAGGTCGCGGGGGCTGCAGCTCACCGGAACGTGCTGCCGCCGGGACCGTCCGTTGACAGCATCGGGGCTATCAGGGGCCAGTCGGTCGAGAGCTCTCCTGCCCCTGTCGCCGCCAGCGCGCCGGCATCGGAGCTCGGGCGGCCGGCGCCGCCGAGGATCGTCAAGGCACCCCTGTGGGTCGTCAGAGACGGCCCAGTCACGGTGGAGTGGGAGAACCCCGGCGCCCGCGAAGCGGCTGGGTCCGGGACGACGCCTGCGGTCGTCACTGGCTGCCGCGTCGAGGTCTGGGAAGAGACGGCCGACCTTTGGAAGCATCGGCTGCTGCGGCTGGACTATGTCCGGCCGGCGACGTCGTTCACGGTTCCGGATGACGTGCTTCACGACGACGCGCGTTTCGCCGTCGTCGTGTGGGCGCGCGGGCCGGGTGGCTTCTCCGGCACGGCGCTCGCCCCGTTCCTCTTCCGTCCGGCCCGCGACAACCGGCTGCTGGAGTACGACCCGGTGCGGCCGGAGTGCCTCGCCCCCGACGGAGGCGAGGAGGTGCCGGCCGGCGCGCCGCTCGAGCTCACTTGGCGGATCCGCCAGCCTCTGGCGTCGCAGGCGGGGTTCCGTATCCAGATCCTGGAGGACGCGATCCACACGGACGACGCGGCGCCGGTGTTCGGCGTTGAGGTGAGCGGGCCGCCGGCTCGGATCTGCAGGACGGTCGTCCCGGGAGAGGTCCTGCGGGCCGACCATGTCTATCGCTGGTACATCACAGTGCGGTCGGCGGACGGCCGCACCGCGTTCGCGCCGTCTGAGGGCGTGTTCCGGGCGGCGGGCGGGCACGGCGACCGCCCTGCCGGCGCGCTCGCCGCACCAGAGGAAGGATGATCACATGGCTCATGTCTCCACACGCGCGATGGACTTGCGCACGGCGGCGCCGTTCGGCATCTCCCGCTGGACTCACAGCGAGTTTGCGAGGTTCGTCGTGGAACTGCGGCAGGGGGATCTGGTGGGCCTCGGTGAGGGAGCGCCGAACGCGCGGTACGGCGAGTCGCGCGAGCAGGACATGGAATTGCTGAAGGACTTGGCGCCGGAGATCGCCGACCTGGAGGGCCCTGCCGGGGTGGAGATGTACTGCGAGTCGCTGGGCGGCGCCGGCGTGCCGGCCCTGCGGGCCGGCCTGAGCGCCGCTGCCTGGGACCTCGCCGGCAAACAGGCCGGCGAGCCGGTCTGGCGCATGTTGGGGCTCGCCCGCCCGTCGGTGCGCACGTCGTACACCATCGCCATCGGCGCGCCCGAGGAGATGCTGGCGCAGGCGCGCGCGGCCTCGGCCTTCGGCACCCTCAAGGTCAAGCTCGGTTTCGACGGCGACCTTGAACTGGCGCGCCGTCTCAAGCTGGAATCGCCGGACGTGACGTTCCGCTACGACGCCAACGAGGGGTGGGACCGTGAGCGGGCCGCCACCGCCCTCGCGGTCCTCGAGGACCTCGACGCCGAGCTCGTCGAGCAGCCGCTGCCCGCATCCGACCCGGAGGGCATGGCCTGGCTCAAGGAGCGGACGCGCATCCCGCTGCTCGCCGACGAGGCGGTGCTCTCGATCGACGACCTCGAGGCAGTGGGCGAGGCCTACGACGGCGTCGTGGTCAAACTGGCGAAGACGGGGGGCATCGCAGCGTCCTTCGCCCTTATCTCGGCGTGCACCGAACTCGGCCTGCGCGTGCTCGTCGGCTGCATGGTCGAGTCGAGCCTTGGCATCGCAGCCGCGCTGCAGCTCGCCGGCCTCGGCGACTACGTGGACCTCGATGGAGCGCTACTGCTGGCGGAGGATCCGTTCACGGGCATCGACGTGGATGGCGACCTGCTGACGGCATCGGAGGCGCCTGGCCTGGGGGTGCGTCCGGCGGGATGAACTACGGGCCGCCCGCTCCGTTGTGGGGGGCCGCCCGCTACGCCGACGGCGCCGGTCATCTGTTCTGCCGCGCTCTGGGGTCAGAGACCGGCGCGGCCTTCACCGAGGGCGCTGAAAAGCGCCGCACCGGTCCTCGCGACGGCCTCGAAGCCGCCCGAGTCGCGCGTCATGACCGCGATCACGGCGCGCCGGCCGCCGGCCGTGACCAGTGCGCAGTCGTGTGCGTACCGGTCGACCGGCGAGTCGTCGCCGCACTTGCCGGCGTAGCGCGTGCCCGGGGGCAGGTAGCGGGCGATCCCGTCGAGGTGCTCCTGAAGCTCCAGCGAGGCGAGCACCCGCTCGCCGACGAGCGGCTCAAGGGTCTCACCAGCGGCGAGCGCCCCGAGCAGCCGGGCGAGGTCGCCGGCCGAGGTGACGTTGTCGCGGCCGGCAGTGGCGGCCTCCGTGTCCATCATGAATCGCCGCATGCGGGTCCGGGTCGCCCCGAGTTCGTCCGCCAGCGCGTTGACGCGGTCGAACCCGACGAGCTCGGCGATCACGTTGGTCGCATCGTTGTCGCTCACCACGAGTGCGAGGTGAAGGACATCGTCAAGGCTGAGAGTGGCGGCGTGCCGCAGGCCACGGAGCACTCCGCTCCCGCCCACGCCGCCTCCCGGCTCGAAGCAATACTCGCGCGCCTCGTCCATCTCGCCACGCGCCACCATGCGCCAGAACGCTGCGGCCAGGAACACTTTGATGGTGGAGCACGAGGGCAACTGCAGATCCTCGTGGGCGCTGAGCATCCTGCCCGTGCCGAGCTCCCTGGCGAAGTAGCTGATCATCTGCGCCATTTCATCGGATGGACTGATTCATGACCATCGGGTGCCGCCGCGATGCCGCGTCAGATCGTCGCGTGCGCGCCGGCGTCCACGTGCACCACCTCGCCGGTGATGGCACGGCTGAGGTCGCTGAGGAGGAACACCGTGGCGTCGGCCACCTCCTCGCTGGTGACGTTGCGGCGCAGCGGCGTGTGGCTCTCGAGGAGCTCCAGCATGCCGCTGAAGTCCTTGATCGTGCGCGCCGCCACGGTGGCAATGGGGCCCGCGGACACCGCGTTCACGCGGATCCCCTCCGGCCCCAAGTCTGCCGCGAGGTAGCGCACGGCGCTCTCCAGCGAGGCTTTGGCGGGGCCCATGACGTTGTAATTGGGCACCACGCGCCACGAGCCGGCGTAGGTCATGGTGACGATCGCGCCGCCCGTCGTCATCAGGCGGCGCGCCTCGCGTGCCGTCGCGATCAGCGAGTAGGAGCTGATGTCGTTGGCCTGCGCGAACCCGTCGCGGGTGGTCTCGACGAAGTTGCCCTGCAGGTCATGCGCCGGCGCCCAGGCGATGCTGTGCACGAGGCCGTGGAGCACGGGCATCTGCTTTTGGAGCTCGTCGACGGCGTGCTTGATCGCCGCGTCGCTGCCGACGTCGAGTTCGATCATCGGCGCACCGCCGATCTCGTCCGAGAGTTGCTCGACGCGTCGCTTGAGCCGCTGGGCCTGGTACGTGAGCGCGACGGCCCCGCCGTGGTGCTTGACCGCCTTGGCAACGGCCCAGGCGATCGAGCGCGAGTTGGCGGCGCCTGTCACCAGGAAGTTCTTGCCCGCAAGCAGTCCGGTCATCGTTCCTCCCCCGGTGGCCCCGGCTTGACCGCGAGCAGCAGGAACTGCCTCGCCCAGAAGTCGCGGAAGACGTAGAGCGAGAGCGTCAGCGAGGCGAGCCTGATCGCCGGATAGCGCGTGAAGTACGGCTCCACCCGCAGTACTTCCAGACCCGCGCCCTCCAGCAGGCGCACCATGTCGCGCTTGCCGAACCAGCGTACGTGGGTGCGATCGAAGATGCCCGACCGGCGTCGCGGCCACGACTTGGTGAGCAGTTGCGCCATGACGAAGACGCTGGCGACGTTGGGCAGAGAGAGGACCACCGCTCCTCCCGGGCGCAGCCGCGTGACCCCCCGGGCCAGCACCTCTTCGGCGTTCGTGAGGTGTTCGAGCACGTCGCTGGCGAGGATGGCGTCGAAGGGGTCGTCTCCGAGCTCCGCGGGGTCGAGGTGCGCGAGGTCGCACTCGCAGACCCGGTCCAGGCGCTTGCGCGCCTCGGCGGCCGCCGCCGCGTCCAGTTCGACGCCGACCACCTCGCGCGCCCCGGCCTTCTTGAGCATCGCGCCGTTGTGCCCACCTCCGCAGCCGAGGTCGAGCACGCGCAGGCCGCGAGGGTCGATGAGCTGCAGGAACGCCGGCTTGGCGTCGCGGAAGTAGCGGATGGGCACGTCCATCGCCGCATCATACAGCCGGCGCCCGTCGTGACGGCACGCGCGGGCCGGTGAGCGGCGGCTCAGGGGATGGTGATGTCGACTGTGCTCGGGTCGGTGCCGGGGGCGAGCTCGCGGATCACTGTGGGCTCGCCCAGGTATGTGTACGAGACGGCGAGCTGCTCGCCCGGCCCGTCGGCGGCGGCCAGCGACGGGATGGGCTCGGGCGAGACAGTCTCGGGCGGCGGCGACCCGCTCGGAGCCGGCGAGACGGTCTCGGGCAGCGGCGACTCGCTGCCGGGCGCCGGGGACGCGGTGAGCGGCCACGGCGTCTCCTCCGTGGCCTCCGGCGCCGCGGTCGGCTCGAGCATGAGCAGGTGCAGACGCCCGGGGTCGGTGGGCTCGCCGTCCACGGCGAGCTCGACCACCTTGGGCGCCGACCCCTTGAAGACGCGGAGTACGGCGAACCGCTGGACCGCGCCGCTGACCTGCCGCGCGCGGGCCAGCACGACCACGGCGAAGCGGTCGAGCTGGTCGCGGAACCGCTCGCCGATGGTGTTCTTCTCGGAGGCGTCGCCCTTGGTGACGCCGGTGCCGCCGAAACCCTGCGCCGGTGCGGCGGTCTCGTCTGACTGCGCGACGCTGCCGGACGACGAACCGCCCGACCCGGTCGGGCCGCCGTTGATGGCGACGATACCGACCACGAGGGCGAGCACGACCAGCGCCGCCACCGGCACGGCCACGCGCCACCAGCGGCGCTCGCGCCGCGGCCTCGCCGCCTCCGCGGGCGCGTCGACGTACTCCTTGAGGCCCTCCCAGCGGTCGCCGGAGAGATCGGTATAGCTCTCCTCCGGCTCCGGCACGGCGGCCGTGACCTGCGCGCCGATCGCGGCGACGTCGGCGCGCATCGCCTCGAGCCGCGCGCCCAGCGCGGCGTCGGCCGCGGCGGACGCCAGCAGTTCCGGGTCCTCGTCGAGGCCCAGGGCGCAGGCGAGCAGCCGGTCGTCGTCGTACCGGTCGGGGTGCATGCCGTTGTCGAGTCCGTCAGTCATCTTCAGTCGCCAGGTCTCTCGTCACGTCGGTGTCTCAGGTCTCGCGGACGTAGCCGCTCTCGTCGAGGGCGACGCGCAGCTTCTTCACGGCGCCGTGCAGGCGCGATTTGACGGTGCCCACGGGGATGTCCTGCGCCTTCGCGATATCGTCGAGGGGCAAGTCGGCAAAGAACCGCAGCGCCACGCACTCGCGCATGTCGTCGGGAAGTGTGGCGAGGGCGTCTCGCAGCGCCTCGTCGGCCGGCTCGGAAGGCCCGTCCACCATCGTCTCGGGGGAGACCTGCTGGAGCTTGTCCATCAGCCCGTAGCGAGTCTTGCGACGCCGCCCGTGGTCGCGTCCGGTATTGAGGATGACGCGGTAGAACCAGGCGAGGAACGCCTCGTCTCGTGGGATCTCTTTGGCCCGAAAGACCTTGATGAACACTTCTTGCACGGCGTCGTCGACCTCCTCACAGAACCCCTGGAGGTAGAGAATGCGCCGCACCTGGGGCGCGTACCGCCGGAAGAGCTCGGCGCGCGCCTCTGGCTGCCCCCTACGCAAGCGGTCGACGAGACCGTGCGGCAGTTCCTCTATTGCCTTCCTCCAGCGTGAGAGACGCCCGGGGCGCCGGGCGGGTTCGACGGTTCGGACGCGAGAAGTATAGCGCGGGGGCGCCCGGCCGGGCCGGGGCGGCCGGCCTCAGGCGAAGCCGAGCCGGCGCACCTCTTCCTGGAGCTCGTAGCCGCTGCTCTCCCTGACCCTGCGGACGACCTCCGCCGCCAGAGCGGTGATGTCGTACGCGGTGGCGCCGGGCTCGGCGACCAGGAAGTTGGCGTGCTTCTCGCTCACGTGCGCGCGCCCGACGCGCAGACCCTTGAGTCCGGCGTCCTCGACGAGCCGGGCCGCCGGCATCTCCCGTGACGGGTTCTTGAAGTAACTGCCGCAGCTCGCGTACTCGAGCGGGTGCTTGCTGCGGCGCAGGGCCGCGTCGTCGGCGATACGCCGCACCAACTCCTCGCGATGGCTGTGACGGAGCTGAAATGCTGCCGAGAGCACGACGATGTCCGGGCGTGACTTGAGCATCGAGGTTCGGTAGCCGAAGTCGAGGCGGTCGGGCTGGACGACGTGCTCCTTTCCCTCTTCGAGGAGGTGGACCTCGAGCAGGGAGTCGCTGACCGACTCTCCGTAGGCGCCGGCGTTGCCGACCACGGCGCCGCCGACGGAGCCAGGGATGTTGCCGGCGAAGGTGAGCCCGGCGAGCCCCTGCCCGGCGACGTCGGCGACGAGGCCGGGCAACTCCACGCCGGCCTCCGCGCGGAGTACGTGGCCGTGCAGCGTGGTGCCCTCGTTGCGCGCCAGCACGGTAAGGCCACGCACGCCTGTGTCGCCTACGAGCACGTTGGTGCAGCGGCCGAGCACGGTGACCGGCACGCCCAGTTCGCGCGCCGTAAGCACGGCGTGCACCAGCACGCCGGTGGTCCCGGCGCGTACCAGGAACTCGGCGGGACCGCCGACCCCGTAAGCGGTGAGGGACGCGAGAGGGACGGCCTCTTCAAGGCCGGGCAACTCGCGCCGCAAGACCTCGCGCAGTCGCGGGTCCGCCGCCTCGCCGGTGTGTCCGGCGCCCCGGCCGGCCGGCGTCTGATCGAGGGGTATGTGATCAGGCGTCGTCATGCGGTCATGCTACCAGTCCTGCGGGCACGGCCGCCGGCGGAGGCGGAGAGAGGGAGGTCTGCACGTCAGGGTCGGAGCCCTCGACGACGCCTTGGGTGGCCCCGCGGATGGCACCATCGAAGGTGACATCCAAGGCTTGAGCTGCTTTGACACCGGGTATGATGGTGCGTAAACTCCCAAACCCTAGTGAGTAGTAGGATTTCAACAAGAAGCGAGTACGCCATCAAGGCGCTGGTGCGCCTGGCGCTGGCGGACGGCACCGCGCCGGTGTCCGCCCGCGACATCGTCGCGTTCACCGGCGTACCGCCCAAGTTCCTCGAGCAGGTGATGCACGACCTGCGCCGCGCGGGGCTCGTGGAGAGCCAGCGCGGCAAGGGCGGTGGATACGTCCTCGCGCGCGACCCGGCGACGGTGAGCTTCGCCGACGTGATTGACCTCGTCGATGGTCCGCCCCCCGGTATCGTCGCCGGTCGCGCCGAAGCGGCCGGCTCCAACGGCGGCAAGGGACGAATGCGCGGCGGCGACCAGGCTGAGGCCCTGGTCGCCCCCGTCTGGCGCGAGGTGCGGGAGCACACGCGCGCCATCCTCGGCTCGGCGACGATCGCCGAGGCCGCGGCCCGGGCCGCCGAGGCCCCCATGTACTACATCTGACAGGAGAACAGCAGCCATGACCGATACCGACACCAGGGCGCAGGGCTTCGAGACCCTTGCTCTCCATGGCGGCCAGGAGCCGGACCCCGCCACCAATGCGCGCGCCGTCCCCATCTACCAGACGACGTCGTACACGTTCGACAGCTCCGACCACGCCGCGAACCTCTTCGAGCTCAAGGAGCCCGGCAACATCTACACACGGATCATGAATCCGACCACCGACGTGTTCGAGAAGCGCGTCGCGGCGCTCGAGGGCGGCGTGGGCGGTCTGGCCTTCAGCTCGGGCTCCGCGGCGGTGACGTTCAGCATCCTCAACATCGCCGGCGCGGGAGACCACGTCGTCAGCGCCAACAGCCTCTACGGCGGCACCCATAACCTGTTCGCGCACACGCTGCCGAGGTTCGGCCTTGACGTTGAGCTGATCGACCCCAATGACCCGGAGAACTTTCGTCGCGCCATCAAGCCGAACACGAAACTTCTCTACGCGGAGACGGTCGGGAACCCAAAGCTCGACACGCTCGAAATCCGGGCGGTCGCCGATATCGCCCACGAGGCCGGCGTCCCGCTGATCGTGGACAACACGATGGCGACGCCGTATCTCATCAGGCCCCTCGACAACGGGGCCGACGTCGTGGTGCATTCGGCGACCAAGTTCATCGGCGGCCACGGCACGTCCATCGGCGGCGTCGTAGTGGACGGCGGCGCATTCGACTGGTCCCAGAACGACAAGTTCCCCGGCCTTGTCGAGCCGGACGCGAGCTACCACGGCCTGCGGTTCTACGACGCGCTCGGACCCGCCACCTATATCACCAAGCTACGCGTGAGCCTGCTCCGCGACATCGGGGCGGCTCTTTCGCCGTTCAACGCATTCCTGCTCCTCCAGGGGCTGGAGACGCTGCCGCTGCGCATGGAGCGCCACAGCACCAACGCACTGGCCGTGGCCCAGCACCTGGAGACCCACCCGAGGGTCGAGTGGGTCCTCTACCCGGGTCTGGAGTGCCACCTCACACACGGGACCGCCTGCGAGTACCACTACCGTGGGCTCTTCGGCGGGATCGTCGGGTTCGGCGTCAAGGGCGGTCGCGATGCGGCCCGGCGCTTCGTGGAGAACACCGAGCTCTTCTCGCACCTCGCCAACATCGGTGACGCCAAGTCGCTCGCCATCCACCCGGCGACGACCACGCACTCGCAGCTCACGCCCGAGGAGCTGGTGCTCTGCGGCGCGACCGAGGATTTCGTGCGCCTCTCGATCGGTATCGAGTCGATCGACGACATCATCGCCGACCTCGACCAGGCGCTGGCCAAGGCCTGAGGCGCCGAAGGGGGCGGGGCGCGAGACGCGCCCCGCCCCCTTCGTCTGCGAACCCGCTAGAATCGTCCGGCCATGACCGAGAAGAAGCCCGCAGCGCGTAAGGAGATCGGCGACGTCGCCATGGGGTATGGCGACGACGCCGGCAACGCCGGAGTCGTCCGCACCCGCAAGGTGACGTTCGATCAGCCCGGCCAGGAGCTCGCCCTCGAAGGGGGCGGCACGCTGACGCCGTTCACGCTCGCCTACGAGACATACGGCACGCTGAGCGAGCGCAAGGACAACGCCGTCCTCGTCACGCACGCGCTCTCGGGGGACGCCCACGTCGCGGGCGTGCACAGCGCCAACGACAAACGCCCGGGCTGGTGGGACATGATGATAGGTCCCGGCAAGGGCTTGGACACAGACAAGTACTTCGTCATCTGCGCCAACGTCATCGGCGGCTGCAGCGGGAGCACCGGGCCGGCCTCTGAAGATCCCGCCACCGGCCGGCCCTACGGCACCGACTTCCCCATGATCACCATCAAGGACATGGTGAACGCCCAGATGTCGCTGCTGGACCACCTCGGGATCGGTAAGCTGCTCGCCGCCGTCGGCGGCTCCATGGGCGGCATGCAGGTGCTCGAGCTGGCGATCTCACACCCGGACCGCACTCACCTCTGCGTGCCGTTGGCCACGGCGGCGCGCCAGCCGACGCTCGCCATCGCCTTCAACGAGGTCGGCCGTCAGGCCATCATGGCCGACCCCAACTGGAAGGGCGGGCACTATTACGGCGGCAAGTCGCCGGCCAAGGGCCTCAGCGTGGCGCGCATGATCGGCCACATCACCTACCTCAGCGACGAGGCGATGCAGGAGAAGTTCGGCCGGCGCCTGCAGGACATCCACGACTACACGTTCACGTTCTCCGCGGACTTCGAGGTAGAGAGCTACCTGCGGCACCAGGGACTGAGCTTCACCAACCGCTTCGACGCCAACACGTATCTCTATATCACGCGCGCGCTCGACTACTTCGACCTCACCCGGCAGCACGGCACGCTGGTCAGGGCGTTCGAGGATGTCAAGGCGCGGTTCCTGGTGATGGGCTTCAGCAGCGACGGGCTGCACCCGCCGTACCAGCTCAAGGAGATCGTCAGCGCGCTGCGCGCGACCCACAAGCATGTCAGCTACTACGAGGTAGAGAGTCATTACGGTCACGACGCGTTCCTGCTGGAGCGCGAGAAGATGGAAGGCATCATCGCGGCGTTTCTGGCGAGCGGCGCCAGAACGTACACTCCGTGACCATGCACCGCATCGACTACAAGCTGATAGAGGACCTGGTACCGCAGGGCGCGACGGTGCTCGACCTGGCGTGCGGCGACGGCGAGCTCCTCAGCGAGCTCATCGCCGGGAAGCACGTGCACGGCAGCGGGGTGGAGATCGACCACACCGCGGTCGAAAAGTGCATCGGACGAGGCCTGTCCGTGTTCCACGGCGACCTCGACGCCGGCCTCGCCGACTTCTCCGACCAGTCGCACGACGTCGTGATCCTCAGCCTCAGCCTCCAGCAGCTGCGCCGGCCGCGGATGATCGTCCGCGAGATGGTGCGCGTCGGGCGCCTCGCCATCGTCAGCTTCCCGAACTTCGCCCACTGGGTGCCCCGCTCGCAACTGCTGCTGCGTGGGCGCATGCCCGTCTCGCGCGACCTCCCGTACCAGTGGTGGGACACGCCGAATATCCACCTCTGCACCGTCGAGGACTTCCGCAAGCTGTGCCGCACCGAGGGGCTGTGCATCGAGAACGAGCAGTACCTGACCTCGGTGGACAAAGACCCGCCGCCACGGCTGGTGGCGCCCAACCTGTTCGCGCGCATCGCCATCTTCGCCGTCACGCGCTGCTGAGCTTCGCCGGCGCGCGGAGGGAGTCTTCATCGGGGCATGCACGGCCTCCGGTTTTCGGGCCGTCCGATTCGCGGGTACACTGTCTGTACGCTCTGCGTCTCAGAGACCGGCGCGAGCGGCAGAAGGAGCGCATCCGTCCCACCACCGAGCACCGGCGTGACGCGCTTCAAGATCAAAGGAGAAAGTAGTGCCTCAGGGTAAAGTCAAGTGGTTCTCGACCGAGAAGGCCTTCGGCTTCATCGAGCAGGAGAACGACAACGACATCTTCGTTCACATCACCGGCCTCGCCGACGGTGTGACCGCGATCGACAAAGACCAGCTGGTCGAGTACGAGGTCGAGCAGGGCCGCAAGGGCCCGCAGGCCACCAACGTCCGGCCCGCGAGCGGCTCGCCGGCGCCGGCGCCCGCGGCGGCCGCCGAGACCGAGGCCCAGGTCGACGAGGTGGAGGTCGAGGTCGACGAGGTGGAGGTCGAGGTAGACGAGGTCGAGGACGAAGGCGAAGAAGAGTAGAGATCTGAGTTCCTGACGGGCCGGCCGCCGGAGGATTGCTCGGGATCCGGCGGCCGGCCCGTCTGCTTTTCCCCGTCCGGGGTAGTACCAGGAGTGAGGACGACCACGGGAGGCGGACGATGCTCGACAACATCCACTGGCTCGGCCACGACTCGTTTCGCCTGGACGGCAGCGTCATCGTGTACATCGACCCGTGGAAGCTGCCGGCGGGGCAGCCGCCGGCTGGCGTGATCCTCGTCACCCACGAGCACTTCGACCACCTCAGCCTTGACGACATCAAGAAGATCGCCGGGCCGGACACGGTGGTGGTGGGCCCGGACTCCGTCACCGGCCAGGTGAGCGGACTCGAGACGGTCACTGTCGCTGCCGGAGACAGCATCGACGTCCGCGGTTTGCCCGTGCTGGCGGTGCCCGCGTACAACGTCGACAAGTTCCGGGCGCCCGGCCAGCCCTACCATCCGCGAGAATCCGGGCACGTCGGTTACGTGGTCGCGCTGGACGGCGTCCGCTACTACCACGCCGGCGACACGGATGTCCTGCCCCAAATGGCGGACGTGCACTGCGACGTCGCGATCCTTCCCGTCGGCGGCAAGTTCACCATGACGTGGGAGGAGGCGGCCCGGGCCTGCGAGCTCATCGATGCCGCGGCCGCCGTTCCCATGCACTACGGCGACATCATCGGCGACGTCCGCGACGCCGAACGGTTCCGCGACCACTGCCGCGTGCCCGTCACCATCCTGCCGCTCGAGCGCTGAGGAGTGTCATGAACGTCGTCCGCGCCGTCCCGACGCAGCCCCTCAGTGAGAAGCTCAGCGTGCAGCGTCTCAGCGAAGCCCTCGGCGCCCAGCATCTGCGCGCCAACGTGTTCACTCTGGCGGAGGGGTCGATGTCCCGCCACATGCACCGCGAGCAGGAGGAGCTCTATCTGGTGCTCGACGGGCAGGCGATGATCGACGTCGACGGCGAGCGGTTCATGGTCGGGGAGCGGGAGGCCCTTGCCGTTCCCGCAGAGGCTTGGCATCGGGTCACCAACGTGGGAGTCGGGCCGCTGACCTTCTACGTGGTAGCGGCCCCTCCGGTGGACGGAGACGCCGAGATCGACCGCTGACGCGGCCGCACGGCTGCGCGGCGCGCCGCTCGTTTCGGCCCGGGACCGGCTGGGGGAAAGCACCGGACGACATACACCACTGGAGGGTCCATGCTCAAGGAAGGCGACAAGGCGCCGATGGTCACAGGCGTGTCGTACGACGGGAAGAGCTTCGATCTCGGCGCACCGGCCAGGCGTACCGTTCTCTTCTTCTATCCCAAAGCCAACACGGGCGGCTGAACTACCGAAGCCGTTGAGTTCAATGGCCTGCTGGGAGAGTTCGCCGCCCTCGATGTCCAGGTGGTCGGCGCGAGCGTGGACAAGCCCGCGACGAACGAGCGCTGGGCGCAGAAGTACGACCTCAAGATGCCGTTGATCAGCGACTACGGCGACCACACCGTGGCGAGCGCGTTCGGGGTGGCGAGGCCCATGGTAGGCGTGGCCAAGCGGACCACGTGGCTCATCGACCCGGATGGCACGCTTCGCAAGGTGTACCCGGCAGTGAAGTCCAAGGGTCACGCCGCCGAGGTGCTCGCCGACTGCAAGGAGATCTGGGGCTGACGGACGCGCGGAGGGGCGGGCGCTCTCCTCCGCCCGCCCGCGCGCTCAGAGCTCGTCGGGCTCGTCGCGCGGCCCGAGATAGGCCGGCGCGTCGATCATGAAGATGCGGTTGGTCCAGCGTTCGCCGGCCGGCGCGGCCGCCTCGGCGTCGTCGACGGCGCCGATGCGGGCGGTCATGTCGTCGCAGTAGTGGACGATGATCGCCTCGCGCGTCTGCGGCACGACGGGGCTGCCCTTCTCCCGCATGCCGTGGTGAGCCACGATGATGTGGCGCAGCAGCTTGGCGGACTCGGGCGGGAAGTCCGGGTCCTCCTCGATGAGGGCGCGCACCATGTCGTGGCCCATGACGATCTCGCCGTGCAGTCTGCCCTCGTCGGTCATCTGCGGGGCCAGGCCGCCGCTGGTGTACGCCTGGGTCTTGCCGACGTCGTGCAGCAAGGCGCCGGCGACGACGAGGTCGCGGTCGACGGAGGCGAACCGCGACGCCACGCCACCGGCAGCCTCGGCGACGATGAGCGAGTGCTCAAGCAGGCCATGCCTGTACGCGTGGTGGTTGCGTACGGCGGCGGGAGCGACGGCGAACGTGGCGCCCGGCTCGCGCGAGCCGTCGAAGGCTCGCTCGAGCAGTGCGCGCACGTGCGGCTGCTCCACCGAGTCGATGAGCGCGTGCAGGCGCTCGGCCAGCACTGCGGCGCCCACCGGCGACACCTGCACCAGGTCGCCGGCGTCGTACTCCTCGTCCTCGGCGGCGCGCAGCCGGCGGATCTGGATCTGCGAGCCGTACTGAGGGTGGATGCTGTAGGTGCCGCCGACGCAGACGACGTCGCCGGCGGCGATGCCGAGCGCATCGTCCGAAGGGTCGAAGTGGATGGCCGCCACCTCGCCGCTGGCGTCGCGCAGCTTCAGCCGCAGGTACTTCTTGCCGTTGCGGTCGGTGGCGGCGGTGAGCTCAGAGCAGGCGTAGACGCCGTCGACGGTCTGTCCGCTCTGGAGGTCGATGATGGCGATGCGGGACGTGGCCCCGGGGAAGCTGGCCTGGTCGGTCATGAGGTCTCCTTGGTCCCGCACAGGGTACCAGACGTCCCGGACGTGGGCCGCCGCAGGAGAGGTTACGTTGACAGGAGCGTGCCGCAGGCGGTCAGTTGGGTCCCTGGTCCGGTTTCTTGCCCGCCGGCCGCGGTCGCGCCGACGCCGACGGCCGATACTGCTTCTTGGGCGTGGCACCTGCGGCGGACCCGGCGCCGCCCCTCGTAGTGCGCAGATGCGTTCCTGGCCTGTCCCAGCCCTTAGGTACCTGCTTGTTGCCGGTCTCCGGCCTCGCGTCCCTCGTCGCGTCCGGCGACTCCATGCGGACCTCCTTGCCCGTGCCGGCTCTCAGCCCGGCATCCTCGCTTCATAGTCAGCCTACCCAGCGTGACCGTGGCGAACACGGGCTACAGTGTCGCGGCGCCGCGAGGAGTGCCGCCCGAGTCCGTCCGAGCCTGCCGCGCCGCGCCGGCTTGAGGAGCCGTGCGGTTTGCGCCACTCTGGGGAAAGACTCGTACCGTGGCGCGGGGCGCCACGAGAGACCTGCGAACCTCCACCCCACGTGCGCGAGGAGAGATGAGATGCAGCTGGGCGGTATGGCACTGAGAGATGGCGTGCTCCTGCAGAGCGACGGCTACTGGGCCGCCGCAGTGCGGGAGGAAGACGGCGGCGTCAAGATCGTCTCCGGAGCCAAGGTGATGCTGCCGGCGCGGGAGTCGCTGCGGCGTGTCCCGGTGCTTCGCGGGATCGTGAGGCTGGGCGAGGCCCTGGCTGTGCTGCCGGCGGTGCGCCGCAAGACGGGCGCTCCGGTGCTGCCCCAGGAGGATCCCAAGCTCCTGGCGGCGACGGCGGCGAGCGCGGTGGCCACGCTTGCACTGCGCTCGGCGCGTTGGGGTTCGCCGGTCGTGCGCGAGCTCGCCGTGGCCGGCATGAGCCTGGCCCCGGTGCTGCTTGCGCTCCGCGACTCCCGGCTCGCGCACTATCACGGAGCCGAGCACAAGAGCGTTGCCGCCTACGAGGGCGGCGGTGAAGCGGCGGCCGCGGACAAGGAGCATGCACGCTGCGGTTCCAACCTCGTGGCCCCCATGCTGGTCACCGGCTTCGCGACCAACCTGCTGCTGCACGCGGCCGGCAAGGAGCGCAAGCCGGTTGCGACGTTCGTGGCCGGGCTCGTCAGCATCGGCACGGCGATGGAGTTGTTCTCCTGGATGGCGAGGCACCAGGACCACCCCCTTGCGAAGACCCTGGGCCGGCCGGGCATCGAGATGCAGCGCCTGTTCACGACGAGCGAGCCGACGGAGGACCAGCTCGACGTGGCCGACATGGCGCTGCGGGAGCTGCTGCGGCTGGAGGGAGAGGCGCTGCCGGCCGCCTGACGGGCGCCGCTTGCGCGCCGTACGTCCGGGCGGGTCAGTCCTCCGGCTCGCGCTCCGCGAGCCGCTTGCGACGTCGCTCGGCGGCTCTTTCGTGCCAGATCCTCTGCTGGTCGGTCTGCGGCGTGAACTGCGGCACGGGGATGGGCCTGCCGGCGCCGCTGAGTGCGACGAACACGAGATAGGCGGAGTTGGTGTGCGTGACCACGCCCGTGGTCAGGTCCTCCGCCTCGACGCGCACGCCGACCTCCACCGACGTCCTGCCGGCGAAGTTGACGTTGGCGAGGAGGCGTACGAGGTTGCCGACCTGCACGGGGTGGTGGAAGTCGATGCGGTCGATGGCGGCGGTGACGATGTTGGTGCGGCAGAAGCGGAAGGCGCAGGCGCCGGCCGCTTCGTCGATGAGCTTCATGATGACGCCGCCGTGGATGTTGCCCAGGTAGTTGGCGTCCATGGGCTGCATGAGGTGCGTGAGCATCAGACTGGTCTCGCTGCCGCGCGGCAGGGGCTCGGTCATCGGGGCGCCTGGGGAGTGCGGGTCAGACGTCGAAGTTGCCCGGTGCGCGCCGCCGCCGACGCCCGGCCGTCTGCCGGGCAGCGTCGTGGCCGGTGCGGCGCTCGCCGCGCCGCCGGTCCATGATGACCTTGACGTTCGGGTTGTCCTGGTAGTGCTCGACCAGTCGCTTGTACGCGTCTTCGCCGAGCTCCGGAGGTACGACACAGTAGATCACGACGACTCCCCTCAGCTGGCGGCAACGGTAGCACAGGCTCCCCTCCCCCGGCCACTGTCGGGCGGCGTTTTCCCGTTCACGTCCCGGGAAGCGCCTTGTCCCGGGAGGGCGACGGGTCTCGGCGCGCCGGTCCTCAGTCGCCGAGGACGGCCCGGCACAGAAGAAGGGCCGAAGCGACGAACGGCGCCGCTCCGGCCCTCTGAAGGGGGTACCTCTCCATGTATCGGCAGGTCGTCGGACGACTTGAGCGACTTACTGCCCGCGCGCGAGGCGGGCCCTCTGGTAAGCTACGAGGACACAGGGAGAGGGCGTCGACTGGGGGGGTCCGCGTGTTCCCGTGGTTCGGAGACATCGTTGCCGGTGTGCCCGCCTTCGACCGCTATCCGCTGCTCTCGGAGCTGGAGCGATCCACCGATCGGCTTGCCGCGGCGCATCCCGAAGTCGAGGTCTGGTCGCCCGGCGCGTCGCGCGCCGGGCGAGCCATCCGGTGCATCGAGATCCCCGGCGGGGCGCACGAGGCGCTCCTGGTGGCCATGCCTCACCCCGAGGAACCCGTCGGCGCTCTGGCGCTCGAGTATCTGCTCCCGCTGCTCGCCGGCGGGCTCGCGGAGGAGCTCGGGTTCAACTTCTCCGTGGTCAAGTGCGCCGACCCCGATGCCGCGCGGCTCAACGAGCCGTGGTTCGGGGAGCCCTACAATCTCGCCGGGTACCTGTTGCGCGCCTACCGGCCACCGCTACGAGACCAGTTCGAGTGGACGTTCCCGGTGGACTACAAGCGCTACGCGTTCACGCGGCCGCTGCCGGAGGCGGCGGCGGTCATGGAGGTCATCGGCCGCCGACCCCTCGACTTCTACATGCCGCTGCACAACGCTGGCTTCAGCGGCGCCTACTTCTATCTCTCCGCCGGGGACGCGCGGCTCCAGGAGGAGCTCGCCGAAGTCCTCGCGGCCTCCGGCCTGCCGACCGACCGCGGCGAGCCCGAGATGCCCTACATGCGCGAGCTGGGGCCGGGCATCTACCGCAACATCAGCCTAGCCGACGACTACGAGTTCTACGCCTCCTACGGCGCCGACCCCGCGGCGGTGCTGAGCTTCGGTACCTCCAGCGACGCGTACGCCGAAGCGATGTGGGACTGTTTCACGTTCGTGGCCGAGGTGCCCACCTTCACCAGCCCGCGGATCGCCGACACCGCGCCGGCCGGCATCTCGCGGCGCGAGGCGAAGCTTCGCGGTATCGAGGCGCAGGATCAGCTCTCCCGCTGGCTTCACGACCGCTACGTGCGCGCCGCGGCTCGTCTCACCAGGGAGACTCCGTGGCAGCGGACGGTGCATGCGTATCTCAGCGAGGTCAAGGACGACCTCCGGGCCGAGCGCGTGCAGGTGGAGACGGAGCCCGCGTTCGAGGCGCAGGCCACGGTAGCGCAGTTGCTCGACCAGGTGTACCTGCGCGAGCTCAGGACGCTGGCCGTCGCCGGTCAGTTCGCGGCGATGGTCGAGGCCGAGCCGGAGCAGGACGAGGTCCTGCGCGAACTGCACGACGAGGCGGTCGCAGAAGTCCGTACGCGGGCCGACCGCCTCGCCTCCGCCGGAGGGCTGCATGCGCCGCCCATCAGGGCACTGGTCCAGTGCCAGGTGGCGGCGCTCTTGTGCGCGCTCGTCGCCGCGCGAGACCGCTACCGCCCGGCGCGGCCGCGCCCGGAGGCTCCGAGGACCGTCTTGTGACAACGATGAGCGGCAGCGAGCGCGTACGGCTTGCCGTCGAGGCGGGCGCGGAGATCACGAAGGCGCTCGCCGACGCCGACGCGCCGACGGCGATCGCGCGGCGCGTCGCCGAGGCGCTCGGGGTGTGGGGGTGCGAGCTCCATGAGTACGACCCGGCGAGCCGTACGCTCACGGGGACCGCCTTCTGGTCGCGGCAGTGGACTCCAGAGGACGAGGCGTGGATCGGTACCCGCGTGAGCCTCGACGAGCGTCCCGGGTACGCGCCGATCATCGAGGCTGGCCAGTGCGTCGTATCCCGCGCGGGCGACCCGGACCTCGACCCGGCCGACCGGAAGGCTATGGAGAAGTGGGGCGAGGCCGAGAACCTGGCCGTGCCCTTGCGTTTCCGCGACCGCGGTGTAGTCGGCTGTCTTGTACTCGTCGAGAAGCGAGAGGGGCACTCATTCACGCAAGGGGACATTGAGCTGGTCACCCTGCTCGCGGGCCCCGCCGCAGTGGCGGTACGCAACGCCCGGCTCTTCCGCTTGCAACAGGAGCAGAACCGCTACCTCGGGTCGCTGCTCGCGACCGGCAGGACCATCACCCAGAGCGTCACCCTCGAGGACTCGCTCGCGCGCATCTGCCGCACGGCGGCGGAGGCGCTGCGCACCCAGGAGTGCATCATCTACGAGCACGACGCCACGCGCGACGCCATCATCTGCCGGGCGTTCTACAGCAGCAATGAGACCGCACCGCTGATGGACGACAAGGGCGTCTACCCTCTCGACGACTATCCCAGCGACCGGGAGATCCTGCGGCGCGGGCTGGTCACTCAGGAGACGCTGGCGGACGAGGGGCTCCCCGACGACGTGCGTGCCTCGATGGAGCGCTGGGGCGAGAAGGCCTGCCTCAACGTGCCGTTGATCGTGGAAGACGAGCCTCTGGGCATCCTGGTGCTCATGGAGACGGAGCGCGAGAGAGTCTTCGACGCAGGCGAAGTGGAGCTCGCGCGCGCCCTTGGCGAACAGGCGGCCACGGCCATCCGCCACGCGCGGTTGTACCGGCGCGGCGAGCGGCAGAACCGGCGGCTCACCGCGCTGCTCGAGAGCAGCCGCGTGCTGGCGTCGTCGCTCGATGTCGACGCCGTGCTTGGCGAGGTCCGGCGCGAGGTCGTCGGCCTGTTCGATGTCCCCATCGGCGCGGTGGATCTGCTCCTGCGCCGCGGGGAGGTGTTCGTGCCCTTCCGGCCGGGCCCGCCCGCGGGTGACGACGAGCCCCTCGTGTTCGAACTCGACGAGTTGCGCCGCCGGGCGGTCGACACTCTGTCTCCGGCGGCGGACGGCGCACGTCTCGTCGTGCCCTTCGTCTCCGGCGAGGCCGCGACCGGGCTGCTGGAGCTTCGCGCCGGCGCGGCCGTGGGCGAAGACGAGCTTGAGCTGCTGCAGATCCTCGCCAGCCAGGCCGCGGTGGCTCTCGCCAATGCGGCCCTCTACCGTACTCTCGAGCGCCAGGCCGTCACCGACGGGCTCACCGGTCTCTACAACCACCGCTACTTCTACGAGCGCCTCAACCAGGAGATCGCCCGTGCCCAGAGGTACGGGCTGCCGCTCTCGCTGCTGATGATCGACATCGACGACTTCAAGCTCTTCAACGACCGGTTCGGGCATCCGGCCGGCGACCTCGTGCTCGTCGAGGTCGGTAACATCCTCAGCACGCAGATCCGCACCGGTATCGACATCGCCGCGCGCTACGGCGGCGAGGAGTTCACCATCGTGCTGCCCAACACGGCGCGCGACGGCGCCCAGGTGGTCGGTGCGCGGCTGGCGCAGCATCTCTCGGCTCTGCCCGGCGCCCCCCCACCCGGTCCGGACGGCGCCGTCCGGGTGGGAGAGAACATCCGCGTGACGGTGGCTCACACGTCGCTGCCCGGGGCGGACGAGGAGACGCGGATCACCGTGAGCATCGGCGTGGCCTGCTTCCCCGGCGCCGCAGGTGGCCCGGGCGAGCTCGTCCGCAACGCCGACAAGGCGCTGTACCTCTCCAAGCGCCTCGGCAAGAACCGGGTGGAAGTGTTCGGTGACTGACCAGCGCGACCAGTCGACGCCGGCCGCCCGCGACCCGTACCCCACCGTCCTCGAGGTCGGCACCACGCTGGTCGCCTCGCTCGACCTCGACGAAGTCATCCAGACGATCGCCCGCCAGGTGGGTGAGGCGCTGGACGTGCAGTGGTGCGACATCAACGAGTACGACCCGGTGGCGCGGACCTTCACCTACACGGCGGTCTGGTCGGAGGCCCTGCGAGGCGTGGACCTCGACTACCTCGGCACGGTCGTGAGCCTCGACGAGCGGCCGGAACGCGACGCCGTGATCCGCAAGGGCGACCTGCTCGAGACTTACGTGGACGACCCGGACCTGGACGAGCGCGAGCGCACGGTGATGATCCAGTACGACGAGAAGGCCGTGATGGAGATCCCGCTGGCGTTCGGCGGTGAGATCCTCGGCGTCCTGGGTGTGGCCGAGAACCGGCGCGACCGGCACTTCACGGATGAGGAGAAGGTACTGCTGCGCCTCCTGGCGGGGCCCGCCGCGACGGCGCTCGGCAACGCGCGCCTGTACCGGGCGCAGCAGGAGCAGGCGCGGCAGCTCGCGGCGCTGCTCGACGCGAGTCGCGCTCTCGCCGCATCCGTGGACCTCGACGAGGTCCTGGCCGGCGTAGCCAGGGTGGCCGCCGACGTGTCCGGCGCGGCGTACTCCACCGTCTATGAGTACCGGCCGCGACACGACGCGCTCGTGTACCGCGCCCGGCACTCGCGCCGGCTCACGCCTCGGTACGTCGCCCAGGACCCGCTGGGTACGGCGTACCCGCTCGTGGACCTGCCGGGCGAGCGGGCGATCCTCGAGGGATCGGCGACGGTGCAGGAGCACGTCTCGGACGACGGGGTGGCCCCGGACCGCCGGGCGACCATGGAGGCGTGGGGCCAGAAGACGTGCCTGAGCCTCCCGCTGCGCGCCGGGGGGGAGGCTCACGGCATCCTGCGCCTCGGCACGCTGGACGAGGAGCGGTGCTTCACCGCCGGAGAGCTCGAACTGCTCGAGGCCCTCGCCGAGGTGGCGAGCGCCGCCATCCACAACGCCCGGCTCTTCCGCGCCCAGGGCGAGGAGAGCGAGCGGCTGCTCGAGCTCTTTGAGGTCAGCCGCCGGCTCTCTTCGGCCTTCGACCGCGACGCGGTGGTCGATGCCCTCGAGGATGGCGCCGGCCGGCTGCTGGCCGGCGGTAGCCGGCGCGCCCGCGTCTGGCTGCGCGACGAGGAGGGCCGGCTTGCGGCGGTCGGAAGAGAAGGGGAGGAGCCCTGCGAGCTGACGCTGCGGGCCCTCGCCGGCCCGTCCGTCCTCGAAGTCGCGGGGCCGGAGCGCTCCGGTCTGGCCGTACCTCTCGTGGTCAGGGGCGCCGCTGAGGGCGTGGTCGTCGTCGAGGCGCAAGGACACCGCAGCTTCTCACCGGGCGAGCGCGAGGCGCTGCAGGTGCTCTCGAACCAGGCGGCCGCCGCCCTCGAGAACGAGCGCCTCTACCGCCGCGCCGAGCAGGAGGCCATCCGGGACGGCCTTACCGGCCTCTACAACCACCGCCACTTCCAGGAGCGTCTGCTCCAGGAGTGCCGGCGGGCTCTCCGTTACGGCATGCCGCTGTCTCTGCTCATGATCGACCTCGATGACTTCAAGGGGTTCAACGACCAGTTCGGGCATCAGATCGGCGATGAGGCGTTGCACGAGGTCGGCCAGATTCTGTTCACGGTCACGCGACGCGGTGTGGACATAGCAGCGCGTTACGGCGGAGAGGAGTTCGCGGTGATCCTGCCGCACACGCCTGCGGGCCCCTTTCCCGAGGAGGGTGCTGCGCCCGAGCCCGAGGACGACGACCCCGAAGCGCCGCCGCCGGCCGGCGCAGGGGCGCAGGTCGTGGCCGAGCGCGTGCGCGAAGCGATCGCTCAGCACGTGTTCCCCGGACATGGGGGACGCCGCTACGCCAGGACGACGGCCACGGTCGGTGTGGCCGGACTGCGCGACGGCGAGGACGCGGCGCGGCTCATCGCCGCCGCGGACGTGGCGCTCTACGAAGGCAAACGCCTCGGCCGGGACCGGGTGGTCGTCCGTGGCACCTGACACGGATCCCGTGTCGGCGACCGGCGCGACCGGCGCGAGTTCTCCCCAGCCGGATGTCTTCACCCTGGCGTCGGGGGTCAGCCGGGCCATCGCCGCCAGCCCCGACCTCGACGCCATGCTCTCCGTGGTCGCGCGCCGCGTCGCCGAGGCGTTGGGCGTCTGGGAGTGCGACATCTACGAGTACCGCCCTGGAAGCGATACCCTCGTCGCCACGGCGCTGTGGGCGGGCCAGTTGACCGCGGACGACAAGGCCTGGCTCGGCACGGTCTACCCCCTGTCCGAGCGTCCGAGCTACCAGCGCATGCTGGCGGAGAGGACGGTCAGGGAGTTCCAGGCGGACGACCCGGCCATCAGCGACCGGGAGAGGGCCGCCATGGAGCGGTGGAGCGAGCGGAGCGTCCTCGCCGTGCCGCTGCTCTTTCAGGACGAGGTGGTCGGGGCACTGGCGCTCGTGGAGAAGCGCGCCCCGCGGCGGTTCACCCCCGACGACCTGCGTCTGCTCGAGCTCATGGCAGTGCCGGCGGCCGTGGCCGTTCACACCGCGCGCATGCTCAGTCGCGAGGCGGAGCAGACCCGTCGCCTGGGGGCCTTGCTGAGCGCCGGCCGGGCCATGACCTCCACCATCGACCTTGACGACCTTCTCAAGGCCATCTGCCACGAGTCGCGTGTGGCGCTCGACACAGACGAGTGCGCCATAAATACCTTCGACCCGGACGACGGGACCCTGACCCTGGTCGCCCTCGAGCAACGCGTCCCCGAGCCGGACTGGGAGCACTGGGTCGGCCAAGCCTACTCGCTCGACGAGTATCGGTTCGACCAGCAGATCCTCTGCTCGGGGGAGATCGTGGAGGAGCGCGTCTCCGACCCCGGCATGGACGAGAAGAACCGCGCCGAGATGATCGAGAACGGCGAGAAGAGCTGCCTGAACGTGCCGCTTCACTTCGAGGGCCGGCCGATCGGCACCATCCTCTTCATCGAGACGGCGATCGAGCGCCGCTTCACCAGCGAAGAGCGAGCGCTGGCCGCCACCCTGGGGGAGCAGGCGGCGGCAGCCATCCACCATGCGCAGCTGCTGCGGCAGTCGGCCATCCAGAACCGTCAGCTGGCGCTGCTGCTTGAGTCGACCAGGGTGGTCAGCTCCAGCGTCAACCTGGACGAGGTCCTGAACACGGTGGCGCGCACTGCCGCGGAACTGCTGGGGAGCGAGGAGTGCCAGATCCAGCAGTACGACAGCGAGGCGAACACCGTGCGACCGGTGGCCCTGTGGCAGCGCGTGCCCGAGAAGCAGGCTCAGGACAGCCTCGGCAAGGACTTCTCGCTCGACGACGAACCAGAGGAGAAGGCCTTCCTGGAGGCATGCAAAGTGCTGGAGCAGCGCTACTCCGACCCCGAGCTGCCGACGACGACCCGCGCACTCTTCGAGAAGTTCGGCGACCGTGCATACCTCAACGTGCCGCTGGTGTTCAGCGGGCACCCGGTAGGCGTGCTCGTGCTCATCGAGAAGACGCAGGAGCGTCACTGGACCGACGACGAGGTGGCGCTGGCGACGGGTCTGGCGGAGCAGGCCGCCGTCGCCATCGAGCACGCGCGGCTCTACAAGCGCGTGCAGGACCAGGCCGTCACCGACGGCCTCACCGGCCTGTACAACCATCGTCACTTCTACGAGCGGCTGGAGCACGAGGTCGCCCGTGCGCGCCGATACGCGACCCCGGTGTCCCTCCTGATGATCGACATCGACGACTTCAAGGTCTTCAACGACCGCCACGGCCACCTCGCCGGCGACGCCGTGCTGCGGGGGATCGCCGCGGTTCTGCAGTCCGAGCTGCGCCAGAGCCTGGACGTGGCGGCCCGGTATGGCGGCGAGGAGTTCGCCGTGATCCTCCCCAACACGCCGATTGCCGTTGCGCCGCTGACCCAGATGGAGATCGACCTCACCGGCCGTTTACGCGAGGAGCGGGCGGACGACGGTTCGCCACCGCCCGGGCATCGCGGCGGCGCCGAGCAGGTGGCCGAGCGCATCCGGGAGCGCGTAGCCGGCACCCGGTTCCTGTCCGCGGACGGCACGGCGCTGCCGGAGCTCACGGTGAGCATCGGTGTGGCCGTGTTCCCGGTCCGCACGAGCTCTCCCGAGGACCTGATCGGGCACGCCGACGTCGCGCTCTACGCGGCCAAGCGTGCGGGTAAGGACCGCGTGGAGACCTACGGGTAGGCGTGATATGAGCGGCGGCCCGGAAGACGGACGCACTGACTCCGGTGGCCGGGCCGCCGGGCGGCCGGGCGCCGTGGCCGGGCGCGACATCGGCGAGCTGCTGCAGTCGGTGGTCGCGGAGGTCGGCGAGCGCCTGGGCTTCTGGTCGGCCGACCTCTGGACCTTCAGCGAAGATGCCGACTCCCTCACGTGCCGCGCCTGGTGGTGTCGCGAGCCGGCGGCCCCGGATGCGGCGAGCTGCATCGGGACGGTCGTCGGCCTCGACCAGAGCCACGACCTGCGCCGTCTCGTGCTGGCGGCGGAGGTCGTGGAGCGGCACGCCGACGACGACCTCACTCCCGCCGACACGGCGGCACTCGTGCAGGCGGGCTTCACGAGTCGCATCGACGTCCCTCTCCTGGCCGGCGCCGAGGTGCTCGGCGTGCTCAGCCTGGCCGAGAGGACAGTGGTGCGGCGCCTCTCGGGGGCGGAGCGCGAGTTGCTCGGGTCCCTCGCGCGGCTGGCCGCGGCGGTGCTGCGGACGGCGAAGCTGTACGAGGCCGAGGAGGAGCGTGTCGCCAGTCTCACGGCGCTGCTCACCTCCGGCACCGGCTTCGCCGTCTCGTTCACCACGGCCGACATCATCGCGGCCGTCCGGCAGGAGGCCGCCAAGCTCCTGCCTGGTGTGGCGTGCTCGGCGGAGGTGGCGTTGCGCCGGGACGACGGGGGTTATGCGCGTGCGGAGGCCGCAAATGCTGCGGGACCCGCCGCTGCGGCGTGGAGCCCCGACGCCGTCGCGAGGCAGGCCGCGGAGCTCGGGCGCCCAGAGCAGAGCCGTACCGCCGATGGGCGCGCGCGCCTGGTCCTGCCGCTGCGCGCGGGGGAGCGGCTACTCGGCCTTCTCGATCTGACCGCGCCCCTTCGGCGTTCGTTCCGGGCTCGGGAGGTCGAATTGGCCGTGCTGCTTGCCGAGCAGACCGCGTCGGCGCTCGAGAGGTCCAGTTCGTTCCGCGCGGTCCAGAACAGGTCGGCGACCGACACGGCGACCGGTCTCTACACCCGCTGGTACTTCTACGAGCGGCTGTACGCGGAGGTCGCCCGCGCCCGGCGCTACCGCGAGCCGCTCTCTCTGGTGCTGGTCGAGCTTGACGCCGAGCCGGAGATCGTGGCCCAAAACGGCGCGGCGTGGTGGGACGCGGTGCTGGCCGCCACCGCGCGGCTGGTGCACGCTTGCCTGCGGGACAAGGTGGACGTCGCCTGCCGGCTTGGGGTCGGCCGGTTCGCTCTGTTGCTTCCCAACACGCCGCCCGGACCCGAGTCGGCCGGGCGGGTAGCGGAGCGGATCCGTGCCCGAGTGGCCGCCACGCGGCTCTCCGACGATGATCTGGGAGAACTGGGCAGGCGCACCGTCAGCGTCGGAGTGGCCGGCTACCCCGACGCTGCCGAAGACGCCGACGAGCTGGCAGGCGCCGCCGAGGCGCGGCTCGCGACGGCGGTGGCTGCCGGCGGCGACCGCGTAGAGCCTCCGCTTCCCGAGCCCGAAGACGACGAGCCGTCCGTGGACGACGCCCCAGGCGGCGAGCCGGCCTGAGGGCCGCCGGCCCAGGCGTCAGCCGGCCGCGAGCGTGCTGAGCGCGTCCAGTACTGACGGGTCGCCGCCGAGGACCTGGGCAGCGGCGCCCTCCACGCGCGCCGCGGCGGCGGCGACGAAGTACTCCGCCGCCAGCAGCCGGCGCGCGTCTCCCTGCGCTCCGCGCAGCATGAGGTACGAGCAACTCACGTCAATGGCCATCTCCGTGAGTCGCCGCGCGTGGTAGTCGCGGAAGCGCACGTCGTCGAGGTCGCGCACCCGCGCGGTGCACTCGGCCAAGCGCGCACGGGCGGCGCGCACCTTGGCGAGCAACTCCGGCGTGCCACCGAAGTCCTCACCGTCGTACTCGTCCAGCCTGCCGGCGAGCGTGCCGCCGAGGATGCCCCCGATGGCGGCCACGACCTGCAGTTGCGTGGTGCCCTCGTAGATGTTGGTGATGCGGGCGTCGCGGGCGTGGCGCTCCACGGCGAAGTCGCGCATGTAGCCGGACCCGCCGTGCACCTGCAGCGAGTCGTACGTGACCTGGTTGGCCATCTCCGTGGAGCAGGCCTTCGCCAGCGGCGTGTACAGGGCTGCGAGCCGCGTGTACGTCTTGAGCTCGGCGCGCAGCGCCTTGACGTCGGTGTCCGGACCCTCCGGCAGTGGCTCGCCGGCCCTGTCGGCCGCCTGCAACTGCGCGATGCGGTGCTCCAGCACTTCCTTGGTGTCGACGATGAGCGCGGTCTCGTAGAGCAGCGCGCGGGATGCCTCGACGCTCACCTTCATGTCGGCAAGCAGGCCCTTGACGGCGGTGAGGTCGGCGATGGGCGCGCCGAACTGGATGCGCTCGGCGGCGTACTTGGCCGCCGCCCGGTATGCCGCCTCGGCGATGCCCTGCGCCTGCGCGGCGATGGCCAGGCGAGCGCCGTTCATGAGGCTCATGACGTAGGTGGTGAGGCCGCGCCGGCGTTCGCCGACGAGCAGCGCCGGCGCGTCGTCGAACTGCAGCTCACACGTCGGCGAGCCGTGGATGCCGAGCTTGTCCTCGAGGCGGCGGATGCGCATGTGCTCGTCGCGCTCGTAGAGGAACATGCTGAGGCCACGCGCGTCGGTGGTGCCCTCCTCGGAGCGTGCGAGCACAAGGCTGATCTGGCCGCAGCCGTTGGTGATGAAGCGCTTCACGCCGTTCAGGCGCCAGGTGCCGTCCGGCTGCTCGATCGCCTTCAGTTGGACGTTCTGCAGGTCGCTGCCGGCCTCGGGTTCCGTGAGCGCCATGCTGCCGGTGACCTCGCCGCTGGCGAACCGCGGCAGGTACGCCGCCTTCATCTCGTCGTCGGCGAACTTGTTGACGGTCTCGCTGATGTCCTGCAGGCCGAAGATGTTCATCAGGGCGGGGTCGGCGCGGCTGACCATCTCGATGATCATCACGCTGACAGATGCGGGGAAGTTGAGGCCGCCGTATGTGCGTGGGAGGGTGATGCCCATGAGGTCGGCCTGTTTGAGGCGCTCAAGCCCCTCGGCGATGCCGGTCGCGTAGCAGACTTCGCCCTGGATGAGCTGGCTTCCGGCCCGGTCGACGTCCTCCGCTCGCGGCTCGATGAACTCGCCGGCGAGGTCGCCGGCGATCTCCAGCGTGCGCTCGAACGAGTCGAGCGCGTCCTCGAAGTCCGCGGGCGCATACGCGAAGTCACGGGCCTGGGCGTAGCCGTCCTCACGCAGCCGCACGACACGGGCGAGATCGAGATTGCGGAGCGTCTGCTGCAGGTCGG
This sequence comes from uncultured Thermoleophilia bacterium, assembly GCA_963775255.1. GTDB lineage: Bacteria > Actinomycetota > Thermoleophilia > UBA2241 > UBA2241 > CAIXSE01. The sequence goes on from CAVZIA010000023.1 coordinate 60,059, forward strand.
CGTTGTCGAGGTAGAAGTTACTCACGACGCACCTCCCTTCGTCTTGTACGCCCGGATCAGCTGCGGGATGACTTTTTGCAGGTCGCCGACGACGCCGTAGTGGGCGACGCTGAAGATCGGGGCGAGGGGGTCGGTGTTGATGGCCAGGATACGGGCGCTCTGGTCCATGCCGGCGCGGTGCTGCACGCTGCCGCTGATGCCGCAGGCGATGTAGAGCTTGGGCCGGACGGTGGTGCCGGTCTGGCCGACCTGGTGGGCGTGGTCGACCCAGCCGGCGTCCACGGCGGCGCGGCTGGCGCCGACGACGCCGCCGACCGTGCGGGCCAGCTCCTCGACCAGGGCGAACCCCTCGCGTGAGCCAACGCCGACGCCGCCGGCGACGACGATGCGCGCGCCCTTGAGGTCCACTTGCTTCTCCTCCTGCACACGCTTGACGAGTTCGACGCCGAAGTCCTCGTCGCCGAGCACCACGCCCTCGCGCACCGCGATGCGCTCCGTGGCGCGCGTGACGGGCACGGCGATGATGCGCCCATCGCGCCGCCGGTCCTCCTCGGGCATCACCATCACGCCTTCGCGCACCGTGGCCATCTGCGGCCGGTGCAGCGGGCTGATGATGGTGGCGACGATGTTGCCGCCGAACGCCGGACGGATCTGGTAGAGGAGGTCTTTGTACTCCTCGCCCTTCTGCGTGTGGTCGCCGATCCTGAGGTCGGTGCAGTCGGCGGTGAGGCCGGTGCGCAGGGCGCTGGCGACGCGCGGCGCGAGGTCGCGGCCGGTGGTGGTGGCGCCGTAGAGAACGATCTGCGGCTCGTGTTCGCGGATGAGGGTCGTGACCACCTGTGCGTACGGCTGCGCCAGGTAGTGCGCTAAGTCGCTGTGGGCGACGAAGTACACCGTGTCGGCGCCCCGGGCGACGAGCCCGGGCGCGAGGTCCTGCACGGCCCGGCCCGCGCCGATCAGCACGGCGCCGACCTGCACGCCGAGCTTGTCGGCGAGCTCGCGGGCACGGCCGAGCAACTCCAGGCTGACCTCGGCCGCCACGCCGTCGTGCTGCTCGACGACGACCCACACGTCGTTGCGCTTCATGGGAGCGCCTCCCGTAGCGTCAGCCAAGGATGTGCTCCTCGATCAGCTCGTGGACGAGCTCGGCGATGCCGGCCTCGTCGGGCTCGACCATGCGCGCCTCGCTCTGCGCGAGCACGACGCTCTCGATCTCCTTGACGCGGGTCGGCGAGCCACGCAGGCCGAGCGCCTCGCGGTCGGCGGCCAGCGCCTCATGGTCCCACTGGACGACGCGGGCGCGACAGACGGGCTTGCCGTCGCGCCCGATCATGCACACCTCGGCTGCGTCGCTCTCCGGGTTGAGGTAGCTGTCGTCGTAGTCCGGCATGGCCTCGGCGTCGATGCCCTTGTAGGTCATGACCAGCTTGACGCTGGCGGGACGCGGGTCGTTGGCCTCACCGGTGACGGTGAGCAGGCACGGCAGCGAGCTCGTGAGCGTCTCGAAGCCGCCCTCGATGCTGCGAACGGCAGTGACTCTGCCGGAGCCGGCTTCCTCCTCGGCCGCCGCCGTGAGCTCGTCGATGCGGCTGACGCAGGTGATCTGCGGGTACCCGAGCTTCTCGGCGGTCTGCGGGCCGACCTGCGCGGTGTCGCCGTCGATCGCCTGGCGCCCGCAGAGCACGAGGTCGGCGCCCCCGAGCTTCTGTACGGCGAGCGAGAGCGCGTAGCTGGTCGCCAGCGTGTCGGCGCCGGCGAAGGCTCTGTCGGTGAGCAGGATGACCTCGTCGGCGCCGCGGTACAGCGACTCGCGCAGCACCTGCACGGCCGCCGGCGGGCCCATGGTCACGACGGTCACACGCGCGTCGTGGCGGTCCTTGAGCTTGAGCGCTTCTTCGAGCGCGTTCAGGTCTTCCGGGTTGAACACGGCCGGCAGGGCCGCCCGGTTGATGGTGCCGTCCTCTTTCATGGCCTCGCCGGTCACGTTGGCCGTGTCCGGGACCTGCTTGACGAGGACGACGATGCGCAGCTGCGACATGTCAGGCGTCCAGGGTCGGGGGATCGTTGGTGTGGACCTCGTGCACGAAGCCGGAAGGTTACCAGATGGTCCTCGCGCGCGCACGTTGTGGTGTGCTCCGCTCGCGCGGCGCGTGCTCAGCGTGACCGATGCCGGCGGGACGCTGCGAACGCCGGTGAGTCGAACCGCCTGTCGGCCCCGTGCGACAATCTGCGTATGACGCGGGGCCGTCATGCACCCGCTCTCGCGCTCGCTCTCACACTGCTCGCACTCGCCGTCGTTCTCGCTGCGAGGGCGCCGCTTCCCGCGCTGAACGCCGCGGCCGCTTCGGCCGGCACGGAGAAGCTGGCCGGCGGCCCGGTCGCCCGGCGCCGCTGTTTGACGTGATGGGCCGCGGGATCGGCGCGGCCGCGTTGCAGCAGCCCCTCGGCCTCGGTGTCCTGTCCGGCGCTCGCGAGACAGCGGCGTTCGCCGCCGGCCGCGCGGGCCGTCGCCGTCGTCCTACTCGAGAGCGACGGCGCCGCGGCTGGCCGGAACGGAGCGTCCGCCGACTGGTATCCGTTCGCTATATGTCTAGATGGCCCGCTCGTGCTCCGATAGACTTGCGCAGCTCGCCGCGCGGGAGCTGAGGGGTTCCAGGACCGCGGCGCCACCAGTGTGCTGTCATGGGAAAGGGGTGCGTCGCGCCATGTCCGAGGCCGAGAAACCACACAAGCAGGTCAAGCTCACCAAGACGCTCAGACGCTGGGACCTCATCTTCTTCAGTGTCTGCGCGATCATCAGTGTGGATGCGGTGGCGGGCCTCGCCAGCTGGGGTCTCGGCGCCAGTGTCGTCTGGTTCTTCCTCTTCGTCTTCATCTTCCTGCTGCCCTATGGACTCATCACGGCCGAACTTGGCGCCGCGTTCCCCGCGGAGGGCGGCATCTACACGTGGGTCCGCATGGCGTACGGCAAGCTGCCGGCCTCGCTCACGTCCATCCAGTACTGGATCGCCAACCCCTTCTGGATCGGCGGGTCCCTGGCCGCGGTGACGATCGCCAGCATCAACGCCTTCTTCCTCGAGCCCAACGGTCACCAGCCTCTCGGCACCCTGGGCTCCATCGTCATCGGGCTCATCTTCGTATGGATCAACATCGGGATCGCCGTCGTGGCGCTCAAGTACGGCAAGTGGGCGGCCAACATCGGCGCCTGGGTCAAGGCGATCGCCGTGTTCTCGTTCGTCGCGCTGGTCGTCGCCAACCTGGTCAAGCACGGTCTGCCCCACGGCATCGCCTCGGCGAGCACCTACGTGCCTTCGGCCACCAGCTTCCTCGCCGTGGTCGGCGGTATCGTCTTCCTTTTCGTCGGCTTCGAGCTCGAGTCCGGCGCCAGCGAGGAGATGCTCGACCCGCAGCGCGACGTCCCGGTGGGCATCCTGCGCTCCGGCATCATCACCGCCGTGCTCTACATCCTGGTCGTCGGCGGCATCCTGCTGACCCTGCCGGTCGAGCAGCTCGGCAACCTCTCCGGCGGCCTCACCGACGCGTTCGCCTACGTCAACCAGGGGGTGCTAGGGGCCGGCGGCGGCGCCAATGCGCTCGGCTACTTCTTCGGCGTCATCGTCATCCTCACGCTGATCAGCTCAGGCTCCGTGTGGATCCTCGGCTCGGCCCGCGTGCAGGCCGTGGCGGCGCTCGACGGCGCGGCGCCGCGCGCGCTGGGCAGATTCGGCAAGGCCGGCACGCCGACCACCATGGCGTGGCTCTCGGGCATCATCGGCTCGATCTCGGTGATCGGCGTGTTCTGGGTCTCGAGCGGCGGCGGTGACACGCTGAACAACGCCATGGCAGTGTTCCTCGGCATCGCGCTCTCGACGGCGGTGCTGTGCTACACGTTCACCGTGCCGGCGATCGTGACCCTGCGCGAGAAGTACCCCCACGCGCCGCGGCCGTTCAAGGTGCCGGGCGGTACCGTCGGACTCTGGACCTGCGTGATCCTCGCCGAGGCCAGCATCATCCTCACCGGCATCACGCTGCTATGGCCGGGCCTGATCGACAACATTCTTGGGCAGGAGTACTCGATCATGGACAGCTGGGGAGTCTCACGCGTGTTCTTCGAGGTGACGACCCTCGGGACGTGGATCGCCATCCTGCTGCTGGGCGTCATCTTCTGGGCCGTCGGGCGCGCCGAGACCAAGAACGCGGACGTGAATGCCGAGGACCTCATCGTGGCGGTGCCTGAGGAGGCCTGAGGCCTGGGCGGCCAGCTGGTCTTCCAGCGGCGGCGGGCGCTCGCAGCGGCGCCCGCCGCCGCTTCCTCGTTCCGCCCGCCCATCCGGCGAGGCTTTACATCCGCCTGACACTCGGGCGGTGCGCGCCTGACCACGGCGCGTGAGGATGCTCCCGAAGCAGTCTCGGGAGGTCACCATGATCGATGCACCAGCCGCGGTCCGGCGCCGCGGGCGGCTTGATACCATGCGGGGGCTCATGGATGCCGGCATCCTCATCGTCGAAGACGACCGCAACATCGGCAACCTGGTCCGTCAGTACCTCGAACGCGACGGGTACCGGGTCACGCTGGTGCGGAGTGGCGAGGACGGGCTCGCGGAGCTGCAGCGGCAGCGGCCGGACCTCGTGGTCCTGGACGTGGGTCTGCCCGGCATCGACGGGTTCGAGGTCTGCCGGCGCATCCGCGCCGCAGGCGAGACGCCGGTGATCATGCTCACGGCGCGCGACGAAGAGGTCGACCGGGTGCTGGGCCTCGAGCTCGGCGCCGACGACTACGTGCCCAAGCCCTTCAGCCCACGCGAGCTCGTCGCGCGCGTCAAAGCAGTGCTGCGGCGTACGCAGCCCAAAGCGCCGAGTGATGAGCTCAGGCTCGGCGGTGTGGAGCTGCGGCGCGGCGCCCGCGAGGCCACGGCCTCGGGCGCGGCGCTCGACCTGACCATGAAGGAGTTCGATCTCCTCGCGTGTTTCCTTGACCATCCGGGTCTCGTGCTGTCGCGCGAGCAACTGCTCGTTCAGGTCTGGGGTCTCGAGTTCCCGGGCGGTACGCGCACCGTCGACCAGCACGTCGCGCAGCTCCGTGCCAAGCTGGACGGCGCCTTGACGATCGAGACGCTACGTGGTGTCGGCTACAAGCTGGCGCGGCCGTGAGCGCCGTGCCGGGCTCCGCCCCCCGGACGGCGGTGACCGTGGCCAAGCCGCCTCGTCGGCCGGTGGCGGACTACACGCTCGCCGCCATCATCGCCGTCGCCTCGTGTCTCTTCCTGCCGGCCGTCGTGCTGGTCATCATCGCCGGCCGCGTCGCCGGCCTGTACTTCGGGTTCGGACCGGCCGCCCAGAAGTCGCTTGTGGCCGGCGTGGTCGTCGCTTCCGCAGGACTCGTGGCCGCGGCGATCGTCGCCGGCGTCGCCGCTCGGCACGGCTTGCCTGAAGCAGACCCCACGGGGGCTGCCGCGGGATCAGCCGCCGCCACGGGCGCCGGCGCGCCGGCCCGTCGAAGGGTGGTGATCCTCCTGGGGGTCGCCGCGGCTGTTGTGGCGGCCGCCATCCTGCTGTTCCTGGCCTTCGACTCGCTGAGCCTCGGCTATGGCGTTCTCGGGAAGCTGGCGCTGCTCGGTGCGGCCGCCGTCGCGACGGCCGGCATCGTGGCCGCTCTGGTCGTCGTCGGCGCCGCGCTGCTGCCCGGTCGTGCCACTTCATTGCGCACGCGCACTTTCGGCGTGATCGTCATCGTGGTGCTTATCCCATCACTCTGCCTGGCCGCCCTCGGTGTGTGGGCCTACTACCGCAGTTGGGAGACCGCGACCAACTTGAGCGAAGGTCAGTCGGCCTATCAGGCCTCAGAGCTCGCGAACGAGGTCGCGTCCATCCAGCGGCAGCGTGATCGATTTACACCGGCCCAGCGAGCGTTGCTCACCGGCGCCGTCGCGCAGATATACGGTGCCAGTGGGCATCGCGAGGGAGCGCAACTGGCGACGCTCGCGCAGATCCGCCGAACGAGTACGCTGTCCAGCTGGGCCATCACGAGCCTCGAAGAGAAGGGCTTCGCGATCGGTAGCGAACGCGGTCCGGGCTCCCTGAAGAGGGCCGACATCGTCGCGTGGCGCGTCGGCCCCCGCGTGGTCCGGTACTACGTCCCCGTTTGGCCGGGCGATTCCCAGTGGTCGGGAGGCTCCTCGTTCGCGGCGCCTGTGCCCATTGACCGGCTCTTCTGGATCGGGGTGTCCGGGGTGGCGCTCATCGTTGCGCTCGGCCTGCTTGGTGCGTGGCTCCTCTCGCGCAGCGTGGTGCGACCGGTCCGCCGGCTGGCGGATGCGAGCGGCCGGCTCGCGGACGGCGAGGTGGGTGTCGCAGTTACTCCGCAGGGTCCGCGCGAGCTCCGCGACCTCGCGGTCTCGTTCAACGACATGAACGCCAAGCTGACGAAGGCGCAGGAGACCGAGCAGGCGTTCCTCCTCTCTGTCAGCCACGAGCTCAAGACGCCGCTGACGTCGATTCGCGGCTACGCCGAGGGCATCGGCGACGGCACGGTCAAACCGGACGAGGGCTCCTCCGTCATCGGCGCCGAGTCAAGCCGGCTAGAGCGGCTCGTCGGCGACCTGCTCGAGTCGGGTCGCATGCGCAAGGCGGCGTTCACCGTGCGCCGAGAGCCGGTGGACCTGGCAGCCGTCACGGAGGATGTGGCTCGCCGCTACGAAGTCACTGCGCGCGAAGCAGGCCTCACGCTGCTCCTCGATACGGCGGCGGGCGGTGCGGTCATCGCCGACCACGACCGCGTCTTGCAGGTCGTCTCCAACTTGGTCGAGAATGCCATCCGCTGCACCCCGGCGCCGGGCACCGTCACGATCACGACGGCGCTGGGGAGCATCACGGTCGCAGACACCGGACGCGGCCTGACCGGCGACGATCTGCCGCGCGCGTTCGAGCGCTTCTACTTGTACAGCCGCTACGGCACCGATCGGCCCGTCGGAACGGGGCTCGGACTGGCCATCGTCAAGGAGCTCACGGAGGCGATGGGCGGCACGGTGAGCGTGTCCAGCGCCGTCGGCGTGGGCACCGCGTTCACGGTCGCCCTGCCGCAGGATGCGGATGCCCGGCCGGATGCAGCTACATCCGCGGCCGCGACCACGATGGCCGGGCCACCGGTTCCTCCGGCACCTGCCGCACCGGGGGCGCCTGCGGCGCCCACGAGCGCCGCGGCGGCGACCGCGACTGCTACTGCGGAGGCGACCGCGGCCGCTGCGGTAGACGCGCAGGACGATGTCTCGTGAGCCGGGCGACCGCCGCGTCTACAAGTCACCCGCCGTGCGGCGGCGCCTGTCGGCGCTCGTGGTCGCGATCGCGGCGATCCTGGCCCTCGTGGTCATCGTCACCGCCCAGGGGGCGAGGCCCAAGCCCGTCCGGGTGACCTTCGACCGCCGGGCCGCTGCGGCCTACGCAGATGCCTGGGCGCTCAAGGTCAACCCCAAGTACTGGTCGTCGGCGGACAGCGACTGCGCCAACTTCGTCTCGCAGTGTCTTGCGGCCGGCGGTCTGCGGCCCACCTCGGACGCCGGCCAGGAGTGGCGCCCAAACGGTCTCGAGTTCCCGACGGTCGCGTGGGTCAACTGCGGCGCGCAGAAACGGGCTTTTACCTCACACGTCGCGACGCACACGCGCTACGTCGTCCGGGTCGCGCGCACGCTTCCGTCCGGCTGGGCGGCAGGTGACATCGTGTACCTCGGCAACGTCGTGGACGGCAAGCTGGAGTGGCAGCACGTGATCATCTGCGCCGGGCGGCGGGACGGGAAGTGGGTGTACGACAGCCACACTACGGCGCTGCGGAGGGTCCCGCTGGACCACTGGTACCCGGCGTACTTCAGCGCCGTGTGCTACTGCCGGATCGCGGACGAGGTCGTCTACACCCAGGATTGAGCGGAGCGGCCGGAGTGTCCCGGACCGGCCGCCGCCGGGTTACTCCTCGACCGGCTCGACCGACGTACTCGGCACCCAGCCGGACGCCCCCGACTCCGTGCGGCAGAGATACCAGCCACCGACCTCGTCCAGCACGTCGAGGACCTGCTTGCGGCCCACGGTGAGCTCGGTTGAGTCGTAGTCACGCCGCGCCGTGGCCTGGTGGCCATCGGGGGACATGTCCAGGTACGCGTCCGGCACCCAGCCGGAGCGGCCGGCCTGGTCCGTGCCCCACACGTAGTCCTTCCAGACCTGGTCGTGATGGCCGACGCCGAGAGTATCTCCCGCGCGGAAGCGGATCGGGTTGGGATCGCTCGTCACGTGCGCCTCAACGACACGGACTCGCTGCGGCAGCTTCACCTCGGTCATCGCTCCTCCTCCAGCTCCTGCACGCATGATGCCGGCACCCATCCGTCCACGCTCGCCGTGCTGCGGCACAGCAAGTAGTCGTCGACCTGTTCGAGCACGTACAGCTCCTCACCGGTACTGACGGTGAGGTGGGCGGAGTCGTAGTCGCGGAGCGCGACGCCGTTGCGGCCGTCGGTCATCCGGATGTAGTCCTCGGGCACCCAGCCGTGATGGCCGTCCTCCGTCGCGCTCCAGACGAAGGCGGGGTGCTGCTGGTTGCGGTGTCCCACGGAGAGGTGGTCGCCCGTGCGGACGCGGATCTCCTGGACCTGCTCGCGTGTACACGAGTTGAGAACCCGGACGCGCCGGTTCTGGGGGGTCGAAGTCATGGCGTGAAGCGTCAGGAGTCGCCGGGCGCCGCGTCCTCGAGCAGGCGCGCGGGCACCCAGCCTTGGGCGCCGGCGGCGTTGCGGCAAAGCACGAAGGCTCCCTGTTCGTCGAGGACGTCGAGCTGCTCGCCTTCGACGACGGTGAGTTGTGCGGCGTCGTACTCCTTGGTCGCGACCGCCTCGGTCTCGCTGGTCATCTTCAGGTACGACTCCGCGACCCACCCCTGGTGGCCGTCTTCCGAGGCGCACCAGATGAACTCGGGGTACTGTTGGTTGCGGTGCCCCACACCGACGACGTCGCCGGGGCCGATGTGGATGGTCACGACGTGGTCGCGCGGGCGCGACTCCGTGACGCTGACCTTGCGTGGCTGGTTCTCCATGCCGACATTCTAGTCCGATTCCGCGATGTGGAAAGTCGGATGCGGTATCATGGGCGGCCCATGCCTGTGAACGAGCACATCTGCGTCCGCTTCGCGCCCTCACCCACCGGCTACCTGCACCTGGGCAGCGCCCGCACCGGCCTCTACAACTACATCTTCGCCCGGCAGCACGAGGGAACGTTCATCCTCCGCATCGAGGACACCGACCTGACGCGCAGCACCGACGAGGCCATCGTGCAGATCGTCGACTCGATGAAGGAGATGGGCCTGCAGTGGGACGAGGGACCCGGGAGGCCGGGGCCCCACGCGCCGTACCGGCAGACCGAGCGCGACGGCATCTACCAGGAGTACGTGGCCAAGCTGCTCGCGAGTGGCAACCTCTACCCGTGCTTCTGCACGGCCGAGGCGCTCGACGCCGAGCGAGCGGCCGCGCAGGCGGAGGGCCGCGGCTGGGTCTACCCGGGCACGTGCCGGGACCTCCCGGCCGAAGAGGTCACGCGCCGGCAGGCGGGCGGAGAGCCGTACACGCTGCGTGTGCGTGTGCCCGAAGGCCGCACCGTGTTCCACGACCTCCTGCGCGGCGACGTCGCCTTCAAGAACGACACCATGGGCGACTTCATCGTTGTGCGCTCGGACGGGTCGATCACCTACAACCTCGCGGTGGTCGTCGACGACGTCACCATGGAGATCAGCCACGTCATCCGCGGGGACGACCACATCAGCAACACGCCGAAGCAGGTCGTCGTCTACCACGCTCTGGGCGCCGAGGCGCCGGAGTTCCTGCACATGCCGCTGCTCTTCGGGACGGACAAGAAGAAGCTCAGCAAGCGCCACGGCGCGACCAAGCTGGAGCAACTCACGGCTGAGGGGTTCCTCGTCGAGGTCGTGCGCAACTACCTGTGCTTCCTCAGCGCCGAGTTCGACGACTCGATGATCACCTGGTCACTGGACGACCTGGTAGAGCACTTCGACGTGACCAAGCTGGGCACCAGTCCGAGCATCTTCGACCCGGAGAAGCTCCGCTGGATGAACGGCCGCTACCTGCGCGCCATGACCGACGAGTGGCTGGGCGGCCGCCTCGTCGAGTACCTCACCCGGGTGGGCTTCTACGGCGACCCGGCCGCGGTCGGCGTCGTCGCCGCCCGGGGAGTGCAGACGCTCGCTCGTGCGGTTGAGGACGCCGAGATCGAGCACCTGCCACCGGCCTGCCCGGACGAGGAGCAGGACGCGCTCACCCGCGAAGTCGCGCCCCTGGTGCACGAGAAGCTCGAGGTGCTCGCCGACTTCATCCCCATGGCGGGGTGGTTCTTCCGGCCGCTCGAGTTCTCGCCGGAGGCTCTTGAGCGGCTCCAGGGCACTGCGGGAGCGGCGGAGACGCTGGCGGCCGCCGCCGCCGGTCTGCGCGACATCGAGGAGTGGGACGTACCCGCCGTCGAGACGCTCGTCCGTGAGTTGCCGCAGGCGCTCCAGCTCAAGCCCAAGGCCGTCTTCGCCGCGCTGCGGCTGGGCATGAGCGGCCAGACCGTCACGCCGGGCCTCTTCGAGAGCATCTGGGCGCTCGGCTGCGACAACGCCGTCGCCCGGCTCGAGCAGGCCGCCGCGCTGCTCGCCTGAGACGCGTCCGGCGGCTTCGTCGCCACACCGTCCTCGCCTCTGCGCCGTCCTCTCCGTCCCTCGCGCGTAACGCACGCACATGTTCGCTCTCAGGGAACAACCCGGTATCGGAAGTACTTCCCGTGAGCACGGAAACGGGGTGAGGGTGATGACCACAACGACAGGTCCGGTCTACGTCGTCGGCGCCGCGGGGCACACCGGCGGGGCGGCGCTCGGGCATCTGCAGGCGCTTGGTGTCGAGGCGCACGCTCTCTTCGATGAGCGCGACGGACGCCGGCGGCGCGAGGAGCGCTGGTCCGGCGTCTCGACGCGGATCGCACCGTTCGACGACCCCAGGGCGGTCGAGGGTGCGCTGCGCGGCGCACGTGCGCTCGTCCTCGTCCTCGAGGATCCGGACACAGGCCCGGGCGAACGGCTGCGTCACGGACGGAACATCATCGACGCCGCGGTTCGGGCCGGCGTCGGCCAGACGGTGTTCGTGGCCGCCACCGGCCCGGACCACCACCGGCTGTCCTGCGACGTAAGCGCCGAGATCGAGCAATACGTGCGGCAACTGGACTCGTCTTGGGCCGTCCTCCGCCCGGCGACCTTCATGGAGGAGGTGCCCTGGTACTGGCTGAACCGCTTCGGACGCTCACTCACATTGACGACGCCGTTCGAGGCCGGGCAGCATCTGCCCCTCGTGGCGCTCGACGACGTCGGCGCTCTGGCTTCGCTTGCGGCCACGCGTCCCGGCGATTTCGCCGGCCGCACGCTGGACGTGGCCGGCGACACGCAGACACCGGCGGAAGTGGCCGCGAGTCTCACAGCGGCCCTTAGCGAGTCCGTCAGCTACGAAGAGGTGCAGGTGGAAGGCGTGTTCGTATACCAGGAGGCGTCGACACAGGTGCGCGACATCGGCTGGCTGCGGGCGCAGTACCCGCGCCTGCACACCTTCGAGAGCTGGCTGGAGCAAGGTGGTGGGCTGGAGCTCTGCCGCCGTGAGGTGGGCGCTGCCGCGGGTGTGCGGCCCGCGGCCTAGGGCGCGCGAGCTACTCCTGCCCGGCCGGCGGCTTCTGCGGAGCGGTCGCCGGTGCGGACTCAGGCACATCCAAGGGAGCTGCCTGACGCTCCGGCACCGCGGGGACGGCGGCGGCCGCCGAGGCGGCCGAATCCTCGGCCGCTGTAGCGGCGCGCAGGTCGCGGGAGGCGGCCGCAGCCGCCGCCGCAGCCGCTGCTTCGGCGTCCGCCCTGCGCTGCTTGCGCGATCGTCTCTCCGGCTCGACACCGGCGAGTCGGTCGACCGCGGCCGGCAGGTCGGCGAGCTTCCTGATCGCCACATCCGGCGGTTGCGCTCCATCGGGGAAGCGCCGCTTGGTCGGGTTGTACCAGATAGTCCGCATGCCGGCGCGCTGAGCCCCGGCGATGTCGTTGGTCGTGCCGTCGCCGACCATCACCGTGCGGCGCGGGTCGAGGGGTATGCCGCGGTCGCCCTCACGCAGCAGCGCCGCGCGGAAGAACGCGTAATTGGGCTTGTGGTCGCCGACCTCGGCCGACGAGATGACGTCGTCGACATAGTCGTCCAGTCCGACCCGTGCGAGCGCGAGCCGCACGAAGTACGCCGGCGAGTCGGCGGCGTTCGTCGCGACGACAAGGCGGTAGCGGGTGCGCAGGCGCAGCAGCGCCTCCTGCGCGCCGGCCTCCGCCTCCACCGTCTCCCAGTCCTTCATCGGGCCCTCGCGCATGCCGTTGTCGACCATGAGGGTGTTGCCCCAGTCCAGAAAGACGACGTCGATGCCGCGGCGCGCGTCGCCGGCCGAGGCGGCGGCCACGGCAGGCGCGGAAGTCGTGAGGAGGGCGCGGCCGCCTGCGGTCTGCGCGCCCTCAGTCTCTCCCGCCCGTGCCGCGGCTGCCTCTTCGGGGGACGGCCATGGCACCAGAGCGCGTGCGCCCATCGCTATGGTGAAACCCAGGGCCAGACCCGCGATCACGTCGGTCGGCCAGTGCACGCCCAGATACACGCGCGAGCCCGCCATGGCCGGTGAGAAGAGAGCCGCAGCCACGATCATCGGCCAGCGCCATCGGGTCGGCCAGGCGATCACCGCCAGGGCAGTCGCGATGGTGGTGGCCGTTGTGGTGTGACCGCTCGGGAACGCAGCGCTCGACACGTGGACGAGCGCGTTGCCCGTCGGCCGCGACCGCTCGAACGCGAGCTTGAGCAGCGGATTGAGGATCAGTGCCACGGCGATGCTCACGCCGAGGTACACGGCCTGCACCATCCGCCCGGACCACCAGAGGCCGCCAAGCAGCGCGGCGATGATCATGGCGAGAAGCCACCACATGTCGAGATCGTCCAGCGCGTGAGCTGCGCCGGTGAGCGCTCCCTTGCGGTGGCCGATGACGAAGTTGCTCACCCTGACGTCAAAGCCGTCCAGGACGCCCGTGCGGTAGAGCACGGCGACGAGGACGAATACCGCGGCGCCGGCCGCCGCGGCGATCAGGAATGCCCGGCGTTGCCGGGAGACCCGGGGTCTGTGCTCAGCAGCCGGCACAGATGAGGCCGCCGAGCGCGCGCGGCAGTTCTTCGAAGTGACTGACGATGATGTCGGCGGTGGAGTGAGCGACGTCTTTGTTGTTGGCGCCGACGAAGTGCACGGCGGCCATGCCGGCCGCTTGGGCGCCGGCGATGTCCGTGCGCTGGATGTCGCCCACGTGCGCCGCCTCGGACGGTCGCACGTCGAGCTCCTCGAGCACGTGGAGGAAGGCGCGGGGGTCGGGCTTGCTGATGCCGTGCTCATTGGAGAAGTAGGTGTACTCGAAGTAGCCGAGCAGGTCGTGCTTGTCGAGCAACTGCCTCAAGACAGAGCCCGGGGAGTAGCCCGTATCGCAGATGACGGCGAGCCGGAAGCGGTCCGCGAGCAGCGGCACCGTGTAGGCGGCACCGGGCATCGGCTCGGGGGGGACGTCGAGGACGAGCCGCTCGAACCGCTCCACCAGGCGAGCCAGGGGTTCCTCCGGAAGCTGGACCCGCAGTTCGGTCAGGATCGCGTCGACCAGCTCGGAGCAGGGCGGCGTGCGGTGCTCACGCGCCCAGACGACGTCGAAGTGGTCCCAGGCGGCGCTGAGCCCGGTCACCAGCCGCTCGCCGGAGACCGCGTGACCCGCCGCGAGCAGCGCGTCGTCGAGGAGAGTGCCGCGCAGTTGCTCGCGCTCGCGCCCGCGCGAGTCCACGAACAGCGTGCTCCAGAAGTCGAAGGTGACGGCCCTCAGCATGGGCCTAGGGTACCAGACGGGATGCGGCCGCCGTGCCGCGCTGTCGCCCGGGACGACGCGGCACGGCGGCCGTCATGACCTCAGATGGCCGGCGTCTGTCTGTCCCGGTCCCGGCTCACCGCCGGGGCGCCCTCACCGCTCGTCCAGACGGCGGCCGGGGCGCGCTCGACGTACGTGAGGTTGAGGTCGATGCTCCCGCACGCGGGGCACATCAGCAGCCGCGTGTCGCGGCCTGCGCCCTCGGGTGCGCGGAAGCGGTGGCGGCATTCGCCACAGTAGTACTCGCTGCTGCCAGGCATCGTGGTGCTCCCTTCAAGAAACCACGAGGTATTCATACATCATTCGTACCGCCTTGTAAGTCGGGCGAAGACCCGGTGCTCCAGTGCGCGTGCAGTAGACTGCCCCCATGGCAGCCGAATCCAAGAAGGCGGTCGTCGCGGCGATCATCGGGAACCTTGCGATCGCGGTGATCAAGTTCGTCGCGGGGGCCATCACCGGCAGCTCCGCGATGATCAGTGAGGGCATCCACTCCGTCGTCGACACCGGCAACGGCGGTCTGCTCTTCTACGGCCTCAACCGAGGCGCCCGGCCCGCCGACGAACACCACCCGTTCGGGCACGGCATGGAGGTCTACTTCTGGAGCCTCATCGTCGCCGTGAGCATCTTCGGCATCGGCGGCGGCATGTCCATCTACGAGGGCATCACCCACATCCAGCACCCGGCGCCGCTTGAGAGCCCCGCCATCAACTACGTGGTGCTCGCCCTGGCGGCCTTCTTCGAGAGCATCTCCTTCAGCGTGGCTTGGCGTACGTTCCGCGGGTCGCGGCACGGGCGCTCCACCATCGCCGCCATCCACCACGGCAAGGACCCCAGCCTCTTCACCGTGCTGTTTGAGGACACGGCGGCGCTGCTCGGCCTGACGGTCGCGTTCTTCGGGGTGTTCCTCAGCCACCGGCTGGACGCTCCGTGGATGGACGGCGCCGCGTCGATCGTCATCGGCTGCATCCTCATCGTCGCGGCGCTCTGGCTCGCCTACGAGAGCCGGAGCCTGCTGGTGGGCGAGTCGGCGGATCCGGAGATGATCGCGGAGATCCGCCGCATGGTTCTGGAGGACCCCTCGGTCACCGGTCTGGGCGTCGTGCTCACCATGCACCTCGGCCCGGACGACGTGCTCCTCAACATCGAGGTGAAGTTCACGCCCGGCCTTCCGGCAGAGCAGATCCACGAGGCCGTACACCGTATCGAGCGGCATATCAACGAGCCGTATCCCGAGGTGACCCGGATCTTCATCGAGGTCGAGGCACTCGGTGCTTCCCGCCGGGACGGGGCGGCGCACACGGTGCCGCTCCAGGCGTACGAGGCACGCGACACGGGCGGGGAGAGCGCCGACTGAACCCGGCTCCGCCGGGGAAAGACAACAGGCGAGGCACGGACGCACGACCACCACGCAGGGGACGCGTCCGTACCCCGTTGAAGCGGCAGGACGCGGCGGCCGGAGCCAAGGCTCCGGCCGCCGCTGTCGTACGTGCCATGTGCCTCAGGCGGCCTCGGCCGTGCCGGGGTCGACGTTGAAGCGCTGTGACACCGAGGCTCCTTCGTCGAACGGCACCATCACGCACGGTTCTACGCTCGCGGTCCAGGCATCGTGGCCCGGCAGGATGACGAACACGTCGCCGCTGCGGACGTCGAGTTCCTCGCCACCCTCAAGCGAGACGTTGATCCGGCCGGCGGCGACGTAGCCGACGTGCGCGTCGTTGCACCGCGCCTGGTCCTGCTGTTTCATCTTGAACGCGCCGAGGTCGATCACTTCGATGTGCATGCGTCCCCCGTCCGCCCGGTCGTCGGGAGAGCCGGAGGAGCGCCATGTGGCTTCGGGAGTGCTCATGATGTATCTCGTGCCGGCGGGACACCGCGGATCGGCGGTCCCATAGAGGGCGGGTTCCCGGCAGGCCACAGCGGAAACCATCGCCGTTGCGGGCGAGCTCCACTATCGCGGCGCGCGGGCCGCGAGTACGATGCGCCTATGTCAGTGTCCTGCGACCGCGTCGAGGAGATGAACGGCCGGGGCCGAGCCCTGGCTCCCTTTGCGTGGGAGCCCGTGCTCGGGGTCGCAGTGGGCTGCTTCATCGTCCTGATGCTGGTCGCCGGGCGCTACGGCTACCATCGCGACGAGCTCTACTTCGTCGCCGCGAGCAAGCACATGGCGTGGGGTTACGTCGACCAGCCGCCGCTGAGCGTCGCACTCGTGTGGCTCGCGCGTCGCCTCTTCGGCGAGTCCCTCTTCGGTCTGCGGCTGTTCCCGGCGCTGGCGTTCGCGGCGGCCGTGGCGCTCGCGGGCCTCACGGCGCGCGAGTTGGGCGGCCGCCGGTTCGCCCAGACGTTCGCCGCCCTCTTGCTCGGCGTCTCACCGTTTCTGATCTTGGGGCACATGGCGGGGCCGACCATCTACGACCTGGTGGGCTGGGCGCTGGTGATGCTGCTGGTGTTGCGTGTCCTGCGGACCGGTGACCAGCGTTGGTGGCTCCTTGTCGGCCCGGTGGTCGGCGTCTCGCTCTACGCCAAGCACACCATCCTGTTCCTCGTCATCGCCCTGCTCGCCGGACTCGTCATCGACCGCCGATGGAGAGTTCTGGCCGGCCCGTACCTCTGGGCCGCCGCCGCCATCGCGGCGGCGATGTGGGTCCCGAACCTGCTGTGGCAGGCGGATCACGGCTGGCCGGCCCTCGCCATGAGCGCAGCACTGCGGCGCAACCACTCCGGAGCGGGGTACACGGTCACCTTCGTCATCCTGCAGTTCGTGCTGCCAGGTCTCTGGGCGGCCCCGGTCTGGCTGGCCGGTCTTTGGGCGTTGCTGCGGGAGCAGCGGTGGCGCAGGTACCGGGCCCTTGCCTGGGCCTACCTGCTGCTGTTCGTCGTGCTCATGGTCGCTATGGGCGACCGGCCGTACTACCTCGGGCCGCTGTACGTCGTGCTGCTCGCGGCGGGATCGGTCATCGCTGCCGGCGTGATCGAAGGGTCGCGCCGGTTCTTCTCGGAGGAGCCGGCCGGTCTCCGGCGCGGCTCGATGTGGCGCTCGCCCGCGGCCGCATACGGCTGGGTCATCGTCTTCGCGGCCTTGTTCCTGCCGCTCTCACTGCCGGTGCTTCCCGCACACTGGCTGCACACCGTCCCCCTGCAAAAGATCGACTACAACCTGGGCGAGGAGATCGGCTGGCAGGATCTCACGGCCACGGTGGCGAGAGTCTACGACGGCCTGCCGGCCGAGGAGCGGGCGAAGACCATCATCCTGACCGGCAACTACGGGGAGGCCGGCGCCCTGCAGCGGTACGGAGCGCCCTTCGGGCTGCCGGCCGTGTACTCCGGTCACAACAACTTCCACGCATGGGGCCCACCGCCGGACGGCGCGACCGCCGCGATCGTGGTGGGCTTCTGGGACGAGTCCTACCTCACGCCGTACTTCACGACGATCACCCGCGCGGGCAAGATCTCCAACCAGGCCGGCGTCGACAACGACGAGGACGGACTGCCCATCTGGGTCGTCCGGGGGCTCAAGCGACCGTGGTCCGAAGTCTGGCCGAAGTTCCAGCACTACGACTGAGAGGAGAAGTCGCGGTGAAGGTGGTCGTGCCGCTGACCATCGGCTGTGGTCTGGTGGGGGTCGTCGCCGTTGCCCTGGCGATCGTTGGCTGGGACTGGATGTGGTGGGTCATCGCCAACGGGGCGCTCACGGGTCTGATGCTTGTGCTGTTCCGCGGATCGGTGACCGGTGAGGACCAGAAGCGGCCGCCCGGCGTCGCGCGCGTGTCGGCCGCGCGCTGGGCCGGGCCCCTCGACCCGGACACGCTGGCGGCGGAGGAGCGAAGGCTCGAGCCCGACCCGGACGTGGAGGCCGAGTCCAGAGCTGAGGACCTGGACACCGGCTTCGCGTTTCTGTGGACGGCCGCCCCGCCGGCCGCCGCGGCCGTCCTCGCCATCATCTTCGCGTTCTAGACTGGGCGCATGCAGGCGTTTGCCGTCGTCATCGCGCTTCTCGCCGTCGCCGTCCTCGGGTGGGCGCTCTCGGCCGGCGCGCGCCGCGTGTTGCGCCGGCATGGCGTGCCCACCGACGAGCGGGCCGTGCGGGACCATGCCGCGCCGGGCTTCCCGGACGGCGAGCCGGAGGAGAGCGACCTCACCGGCGGGCCGGCCGTCGCCGACCGCGCCGGCGACTGACGACCTGACGTACGGCTGTACGTTCCGGCAGGCCGGGCGTCCGCACGCGAGGCCCCTCCGGGGTAGGGTGCTGACATGCTTACCGGCATCGTCGCCTACCCCATCGCCGCGGCCGCCGCGGTCCTGTACGCCTGGCGGGCCGCCCGCGGCGGCCAGCCCGCCTTCGTCGTCGCCATGCGTGCCCTGTTCTCGCTGTATCTCGGCTGGGTCGTCGGGGCGACGCTGTTCCCGCTGCCGGTGAGCGCCGTCGCGATCGCGACGGAGGCCGCCGGCCGGCACGTGGAGGTCGATCTCATCCCTCTCGCGTCCATTCGCGACGTACTGCTTCACGGGTCGCGCTTCGCCCAGGTCTGGATCCTCGGCGGCAACGTTCTGACGCTGGCGCCGTTCGGGTTCCTGCTGCCGTTCGCCGCGCCGCCGCTGGCCACGTGGCGGCGCATGGTCGTCTCGGCGCTCCTGTTCCCGCTTGGCATCGAGCTCGCCCAGTTGGGGGTGTCTTTGGCGCTGGGCTACTCCTACCGCGCCACCGAGGTCGACGACGTCCTGTTGAACTTCCTCGGTATCCTTCTTGGCTTCGCGGTGTACGCGGCGCTCCGCGGTGTCGTCGTGACGGCGGACCCGGTCCCCCGGCCGGACGCCGAGGTCTCAGCCGGCAGGTGAGACGAGCCGCTCGCAGCTGAGGCGCCGCCTGCAGGCATCGCACAGCTCGGGCTCGTCCTCCTTGGCGCCGATGCCGGAGTCGATAGTCTGCCGGTGCTCCTTCGTCGTGATCGGCCTGCCGCAGCGCTTGCAGCTGAGCAGGTCGAACGTGCGGCCCCAGATGGTGCGCGTGGTGGCCGTGTCGACCATGCTGATGCAGTCCGTGGGGCACGCCTCGTAGCACGAGGCGCAGCCGACGCAGTCCTGCGCCGCGGTCTGGCCGAACGGTGGGCCGACGTGCTTGCCGGAGCCGCGGCCGCTCACCGCGAGCGCGTCGTAGCCGGCGGCCGAGCACACCCGCACGCACAGCTCGCACAGGATGCAGTCCGGGAGCGGCGCGTCCTCCACCGGCGCGAACAGAGGCTCGCCGACCTCGTACTGTTCGGCTAGCCGCCGCAGCACCGGCGCCTCCGGCGCGCGCCGGAGGAGCAGTTGGAGGTTCATCCTGCGGAGCTCGCGGATTCGCGGCGAGTCCGTGGTCACGGTGAGTCCGGCCGACACGGGGTAGTCGCACGACGTGGTGAGCTGCGTCCAGTCGCGGCCGGGCCGGCGGATCTCCACCAGGCAGAGCCGGCAGCTGGCATTGGCCGTCACCGCGTCGTGGTGGCACAGCCCGGGCACGTCCCGGCCGGCGTTCCGCGCGGCGCTCAGGAGACTTGACCCGTCCGGCGCGGTGACCGCCGCGCCGTCGATGATGAGCTCAACGTCCACGGCGGCCTCCTACTGCACCAGCACGGCGTCGAACCTGCAGACGTCCCTGCAGATGCCGCACTTGATGCACAGCTCCGGATCGATGGTGTGAAGTTGCTTCTTCTCTCCGCTGATGGCGCCCGACGGGCAGCGTACCCTGCATGCCATGCAGCCGGTGCAGCGCTCTTCGATGATGCTGAACGCGATGAGCGCCTTGCAGACGCCGGCGGGGCAGCGTTTCTCGTTCACGTGGGCGGCGTACTCGTCGCGGAAGTAGCGCAGCGTGGACAGCACGGGGTTCACGCCGCTCGTGCCGAGCGCGCAGAGCGAGGTTGCCTCCACCGTGTCGCAGAGCTGCTCGATCAGCGGGATGGTGTCCTGCGTGCCGCGCCCCTCGCTGATGTCCTCGAGCAGGTCGTGCAGGCAGGCGAGCCCCTCCCGGCACGAGGTGCAGTTGCCGCACGACTCGGCGGCGAGGAACCGCAGGAAGTACTTGGCGACGTCCACCATGCAGGTGTCCTCGTCCATCACGATCATGCCGCCGGAGCCCATCATGGAGCCCTCGGCCACGAGCGTGTCGAAGTCCACCGGCACGTCGAGCTTGGCGGCCGGGAGGCAGCCGCCCGAAGGGCCGCCGGTCTGGACGGCTTTGAACTGCCGGCCCCCCGGGACCCCTCCGCCGGCGCCGAAGACGATGTCGCGGAGGGTCGTGCCCATCGGGACCTCGACGAGGCCGGTGTTGTTCACCTTGCCGACCAGCGAGAAGATCTTGGTCCCCGGCGAGCCCTCGGTGCCGATGGAGCGGTACCAGTCGGCGCCGCGGAGCACGATCTGGGGCACGTTGGCCCAGGTCTCGACGTTGTTGAGGTTGGTGGGTCGGCCCCAGAGGCCGCGCTCGGAGAGGTGGATGAGGCGCCGGCGCGGCACCCCGCGCCGGCCCTCGAGCGAGGCCATCATCGCGCTGGCCTCGCCGCAGACGAAGGCGCCGCCGCCGCGGCTGACGTGCAGGTCGAACGTGTGGTCGCTGCCGAGGATGTGCTCGCCGAGCAGGCCGGCCTCGCGCGCCTGCTCAATGGCGCGCGTGATGCGCTCGACCGCGACCGGGTACTCCTGGCGCACGTACACGTGGCCCTCGCGGGCGCCCATCGCGTAGGCGCCGATGATCATGCCCTCGAGCACGCTGTGAGGGTTGCCCTCGAGGAGCGCGTCGTCCATGAAGGCGCCGGGGTCGCCCTCGTCGGCGTTGCAGACCACGTACTTGAGGTCACCCTCGGCTTTGCGGCACGCCTCCCACTTACGACCGGTGGGGAACCCGGCGCCGCCGCGGCCGCGCAGGCCCGAGCGCTTGACCTCCTCGAGCACCGCCTCGGGCCCCACTTCGAGTGCCCGGACAAGCGCCGCGTAGCCGCCCAGCGCGATGTAGTCGTCGATGGAAGCCGGGTCCAGGAGCCCGCTGTCGCCGAGCAGGAGGCGTTCCTGGCCGCGATAAAACGGGATCTCGCGCTCGGTGTTGCAGGCGCCGTCCGCGTCGAGACAGAGCAGGCGTTCGACGAGGCCGCCGAGCGCGGTCTTCTCGACGATCTCGGCGGCGTCGTCCACCTGCACATGCTGGTAGACGATGCCTTCAGGCTCCAAGACCACCAGCGGGCTGCTCTGGCAGAATCCGAGGCAGCCCGTGGCACGGACCTCGATGTCGCCGGCGACTCCGCGCTCTTCGACCTGGGCGCGCAGCGCGTCGACCACCTGCAGCGCGCCCTGCGCGCGGCACCCGGTGCCGGCGCACACGGCGAGGACCTTGCGCCCGGGGTCGCGAGCGCCGACGAGCGTGTCGCGCCGCCGCTGCAGCGCGGGCGCGTCCGCGAGCCGGGGGCTCACGGGGTGTCCTCCACGGCCAGGACCTTCTTGACCAGCCGCGAGACGCCGTCGCCGGTCATGTGGCCGTGGTACTCGCCGTCGAGCAGGACCAGCGGGCCCAGGGCACAGGCGCCGACGCACCCCACCTCCTCAATGGAGAGCGACAGGTCCGGAGTCGTCTGGCCGGCCCCGATGCCCGTGTCGCGCTCGAGCTGCTCGAGCAGCCGGGGAGCGCCGCGGACATGGCAGGCGGTGCCCATGCAGACCGTGCAGGTGTGCTCACCGCGAGGCTCGGTGTGGAAGCCGTGGTAGAAGGTGGCGACGCCGTAGACTTGGGACGGCGCCATCCCGAGGTGGGTCGCGGTCTCGCGCAGCGCCTCCTCGGGCAGGTAGCGGAACTCGGCCTGCAGGTCGTGCAGGATGTTGACGAGCTCGCCGGGCTCGTGCCGGGGATAACGCGCCAGCACGGTCGCCGCGCGGATGGTCTCGCCAGCTTGGTTCTCGGTCACGTCGGCACCCTCCGTCATCCGCCGGCCACCATGGGGAAGATCGAGATCTCGTCTTCGTCCGCCAGGGGCGCTTCGAGGCGTCCCGAGTAGAGGACGTTGCGGCCGTTCACCAGGATGATGATCTCGGGATTGAGCTCATCATCGACGAACACGGCGCGCCGGAACGGCCTGCCGTAGCGCGCCGCCAGCGCCTCGAGCAGCGGCCCGAGCGTGGGCGGCGGGTCGTCGACGCGCCGCTCGCTCTCTCCGGTGTAGGTCCGGATGGTCGCGAAGTATTTGACGATCATCGTGCGTGCTCTGCGCCGGGGGCGCCGGGGCCGGCGAGAGCTGCTCGCGCAGCTCGCCGGCCCCGGCGCGTCTCCCCGTCAGTTCAGAGCGAGCTCCTTCAGCTTGGCCTTGCCGGGCACACCCTTCTCGTCCCACCCGCGCAGCGAGTAGTACTCGGGCAGCATCTGGTCGAGGTGACTCACCTCGCCCTTGGCGGGGCCGGTCTTGATCGGGTCGTTCAGCAGGCGCTCCGGCAGTGTATCGTCCGCTGTCGTGTAGCCCTGCTTGAGGTTCCAGAGACGCTCCTGGTTCCAGATGCGCTCGCCGATCTTGAGGAACTCATCGAGCGAGTACTCGACGCCGGTGAGCGCCGAGAGCATCTCCGCGAGCTCGGCGCCGCCGATGCCGAACGTCGAGAACAGGCAGGCGCCGCTGGAGTCGAGTGCTGCGGTGAGGTTCTGGAACAGGATGTCCAGGCCCGCCTTGCCTTCGGTCACGCGCGGGTCCATCACGGCGCCGTTCTGCAGCACCTCGATGGCGATGGTGTAGCCGCGCACGTGGCAGCCGCCGCGGTTGCCGGTGGCGTAGTTGAGGCCGATGCCCTGCACGCCGCGCGGGTCGTAGGCCGGCATCTCCTGCTTCTTGCAGGTCATGGACAGCTCGGGGTGACCGTAGCTCTCGGCGAGGCGGAACGAGCCCTGAGCGAGCTTGGCGCCGAAGCCCTCGCCCTTGCCGGCCTTGCGCACCATCTCGACCATGGCTGCGGCGTTCCCGAACGTGAGCTGGATGCCGTCGGTGTCCTTGGTCGTGATGACGCCCATCTCGAACAGTTCCATGGCGCAGGCGATCGTGGAGCCCAGGGAGATGGTGTCAATGCCGTACTCGTTGCAGAGGAAGTTCGCCTTGGTGATGGCGTCGAGGTCGTCGATGCCGCAGTCGGCGCCGAACGACCACGCGGACTCGTACTCCGGACCCTCGCCGAAGCCTTTGTAGTCCGGATTGTCGACCTTGCTGACCCGGCCGCAGCTGATGATGCAGCTGAAGCAGCCCTTGCTGCGCTGCAACTGCTTGGCCGCGAGCGACTCACCGCCGGTCTTGTCGGCGGTGGGGAAGTAGCCGTCCTGGAAGTTGCGCGTGGGCAGAGCGCCCGTCTGGTTGAGGATGTTGACGAGCACGTCGGTGCCGTAAGCCTTGAGGCCGGCGCCGCCGACGGGGTGCGCCTGGATGAGCTTGCGCGCGTTCATGACGGCGGCCTTGAAGCGGTCGGGATCGGCGACCTGCACGGAGCCCGTGCCGTAAACCGCGATGGCCTTGAGGTTCTTGGAGCCCATCACGGCGCCGACGCCGGTGCGGCCGGCGGCGCGGTGCATCTCGTTCATGATGTTGGCGATGACCGAGAGCTGCTCGCCGGCCGGCCCGATGCAGGCCACCTTGGCCTCTTCGTCCGTCTCGGCGCGCACGAGGTCGGTCGTGTCCGGCGTGTCGTGGCCCCAGATGGCAGCGGCGTCGCGGATCTCGACCTTGTCGTTGCTGATCCACAGGTAGGAAGGCTTGGCCGCCTTGCCCTCGATGATGAGGGCGTCGTAGCCGGCGTACTTGAGCTCAGGGCCGAACGCGCCGCCCGAGTTGGACGCGGCGATCACGTTGTTGAGCGGGCCTTTGGTGACCACTTCGTAACGGCCCGCCGACGGCGCGAACGTCCCCGTGAACGGACCGGGGGCGAAGATCAGCTTGTTGTCCGGGCTCAGCGCGTCGGTCGTGGGGTCGAGCTCGTCGGTGATGATCTTGCCGCCGAGACCGCGGGCGCCGATGTAGTCGTGAGCCATCTTGACGTCGGTCGCCTCACGCGTCACCTTGCCCTTGGTGAGGTCGATGCGGAGGATCGTGCCTGTCCAGCCGTACATCTCAGCTCACCTCCTGGAAGGCGTCCTTGAACTTGGCCGCGTAGGCCTTCTTGCGCGAACGCACGTGCTGCTCATCGTCGACGAACTCGAGCGCGCCGCTGGGGCAGAAGGTCACGCACTCCGGTGCGCCCTGGCAGGTGTCGCACTTGAAGATGCTGCTCGAGGCGGCGTCGTAGCGCGCGTTGCCGAACGGGCAGGCTATGGTGCACATCTTGCAGCGGATGCAGGTGCTCTCGTCCCAGTCGACGAGGTTCGCCGTGGTGTTGCTGCGGTGCATTGCGCCGGTGGGGCAGACGGTGACGCAGGCCGCGTCGTCGCACTGCTGGCACATCATCGGCACCGACATGCCTTCGCGCTCCCACGTGTATGCCTGGACGCGTGCAGCGCTGGGACGGAACTGGCCCTCGTGCTCGAACGAGCACGCGAGCTCGCAGTTCCGGCACCCGGTGCACTTGTCCGGATGGATCATCAACACTTTCGCCATGGCCTCCTCCTTCAAGGAGCGGGGCCGCGAGCACGGTCGCCCGTCCGCGGCTCGTCGCGAGTACAGGAGAAGCATGGGGCCGGCCGTCGGCGGGGTCGATTCGTTGCGTGACTACTCTTTGCGCCGAATCACAGGGCACGTGCACACCCGAGGTGCGCCGCCGCAGCGGATCAGGAGGGCGTGTCGTCCGCGGGCTCGCCGTCCGGTTCCGGCGGACAGGAGCAGACGCGGGACCGGGTGATGAAGTGCCGTCCCTCTCCCGCGGCGAGGGAGAACCCCTCGGGCTCCCCCTCGCCGACGTCGAGGATGAGCTGCGTGTGCTTCCACACCTCGTACTGGCGGTGGTCGATGTAGAACGGCATGCCGCCGAGCTCGCCGAGCAGGACGTCGTGCTCGCCGACGATGAACTCGCCCTCGGCGAAGCAGAGGGGGAGGCTGCCGTCGCAGCAGCCCCCCGACTGGAAGAACATGATCGGGCCGCGCTCCGCCACGAGGCCGGTGACAGCCTCAAGGGCTGCCGGCGTGGCGACGACCGCCGGATCAGCTGTGGGCTCGTTCATGCTCCCGGCCCTCTCAGAAGAACCCGAGCGGGTCCGGGCTGTAGCTGACGAGCAGGTTCTTGGTCTGTGTGTAGTGTTCGAGCATCATCTGGTGGTTCTCACGACCGACGCCACTGATCTTGTACCCGCCGAAGGCCGCGCCAGCCGGATACAGGTGATAGCAGTTGGTCCAGACGCGCCCCGCCTTGATGGCGCGGCCCATGCGATAGGCGCGGTTGCCGTCGCGCGTCCACACTCCCGCGCCGAGTCCGTACAGCGTGTCGTTGGCGATCTGCAGCGCGTCCGCGTCGTCCTTGAAGGTCGTAGCCGCCAGAACAGGGCCGAAGATCTCCTCCTGGAACACGCGCATCTTGTTGTCGCCCTTCAGCACCGTGGGCTGGAAGTAGTAGCCCCCGGCGAGGTCGCCGTCCAGCACGTTGCGCTTGCCGCCGATGAGGCACTCGGCGCCTTCCTGTACGCCGATATCGACGTAGCCGGTGATCTTCTCCAGTTGCTGGGTCGAGACCTGCGGGCCCAGCATGGTCGCGGTGTCGAGCGGGCTGCCCTGGACGATCTTGCCGATGCGCTCCAGACAGCGCGCCATGAACTCGTCGTAGATCGACTCCTGGATGAGCGCGCGCGAGGGGCACGTGCACACCTCACCTTTGTTGAAGGCGTAGAGCACGAGGCCTTCCACGGCCTTGTCCAGGTAGCTGTCGTCCTTGGCCATCACGTCCTCGAAGAAGATGTTCGGCGACTTGCCGCCGAGCTCGGTGGTGGACGGGATGAGGTTCTGGGCGGCGTACTGCATGATCAGGCGCCCGGTGACGGTCTCGCCGGTGAAGCCGATCTTGGCGATGCGCGGGCTTGTCGCCAGGGCCTTGCCGATCTCGCCGCCCGGCCCGGTGATGATGTTGATGACGCCCGGCGGCACTACGTCGGCGATCACCTCGGCCAGTTTGAGGATCGACCACGGCGTAGGAGAGGCCGGCTTGAGGACCGAGCAGTTGCCGGCGGCGAGAGCCGGGGCGAGCTTCCACGCGGCCATGAGCAGCGGGAAGTTGAACGGGATGATCTGGCCGACCACGCCGAGCGGTTCGTGGAAGTGGTAGGCGACCGTGTCCTTGTCGATCTCGGTGAGTGTGCCCTCCAACGAGCGCGTGGCGCCGGCGAAGTAGCGGAAGTGGTCCACGGCCAGCGGGATGTCGGCGGCCAGCGTCTCGCGGACCGGCTTGCCGTTCTCGTAGGACTCGGCCACAGCCAGCATCTCGAGGTTCGCCTCGATGGCGTCTGCGATCTTGTTCAGGACCATCGCCCGCTCGGCGAGCGATGCCTCGCCCCAGGCGTCCTTGGCCTCGTGCGCGGCGTCGAGGGCGAGGTCGACGTCCTCGGCTGTCGACTTCGCGACCTCGCAGAACGGCTTCCCCGTCATGGGCGTGATGTTGGGCATGTACTGCCCCTTGACCGGCGGCACCCACACGCCGCCGATGAAGTTGTCGTAGCGCGGCTTGACGGTGACCACGCTGCCCGGGGCGCCGGGCGCGTCGTAGATCTTGCTCATCTCTTCTCCCACGGTCGAGATCCAGTGTCCGCCGCGTCGCCCCGCAGGGGGACGCGGCCGTCTATCGATGTGAGTCGCGCACGCGTGGTGCGGCTGCTCGCCTCCTCTCCGTCTCTCCCGGGACGGCTCGGGTCGGCCGGCTCGGGCACCTCGATGATGAGAGTGCCTGCGGAGCGGCGCGAGTGGCCGCGCGCCCATACCTGAAGAGCCGGGTTGGGCGCGTGCACACGACGGCGAGGACCGACCGCCGGAGCGGGAAAGAGGCGCGGCCGCGAAGGTCGGAGAGAGTTGGCCGCTTGAGCGGCCGCCGAGTCAGACGGGCTGCCGGCCCAGGAGCACCGCCGCCTGCAGCCCGAGCCGGATGTCGACGATGTCGTCCAACTCGTTGAGGTCGATGCCGAGCAGCTCTTCTACGTGGGCCATGCGCTTCTGCAGCGTGTTGCGGTGGATGTGCAGTTCGTCTGCGGTCTGCTGCACGGCGAGGTGGTTCTCGAAGAGCGAGTACAGGGTCTTGTAGAGGCTCGTGCGGTGCGCGGCGTCGTACTCGAGGAGTGGCGCGAACGTGCGCTGGACGATGTCGGTGAGCGCCTTCTGGTCGAGTCCGTCGAGCAGGATGAGGTGGCCGCTCAACTCGTCGAAGACCGCGCCGCCGTCCGCCTCCGGAGACCGGCGGGCGGCCATGCAGGCCGCGCGCGCCTGCTGCAGACAGCGCGGCGCGCTCTCCACGCCGGCGAGCGGCGCCGAACAGCCGGCGACGAGTGGTCCGGCGGTCGCCGTCGCGGCGGCTGCGCGTAGGTCGTCGAGCAACTCCCGAGCCGCGGCGGTCTCGGCGTCGGGCAGTGACGTGAGGACGACCACGGAAGGCCCGTTGGACAGGCTCAGGAAGGGGATGCGGCGCTGGCTGAGCCAGGCGTCGAGCGCGCGCAGCACGCCGCCGGTGGACTTGTCCGCGGTCTTGCCGGCGAGTGCTTGCGCTGACGAGGGAAGCAGCGGCGCAGGCTCGACGACCGCGAGACGCAGGACGCTCGCGGCGCTGAACCCTTGTTCTTCGAGGCGGATGCGCAGGTCCTGCGTGGGAGTGCGGCCGGCGAGGATGTCGCGAAGCAGGCCGCGGCGCACCCGGCGGCGCATCTTCAGCTCGTCGCGCTTGCGCAGCAGCTCGAGCGTGACGAGCTGCTGGAGATACAGCAGAGACGCGGCGGCGAAGTCGCTGGGCTGCCGCCGCGAGACGACCGCCGCGAGCACACGCTCCACGCGGTCCATGATCAGTACCTCGCGGAAGTAGATGCGCTCGTCCTCCGCGTCCACCACGGCGTGCGGGCCGGGCAGCCCGCGCAGGCGCTCGTAGGCGTCCCAGAGGCCGTGGACGAGCGCGCCGTCGCCCGACGCGCGGCCAGAGGCGCAGACGACTCGCCCCTGCGTGTCGAACAGCACGATGGGGACTTCGAGGATCGAGGCGACCCTGTCGACCAGCTCTCCCACGTCCTTCTCCTGCACGACGAGCTCGAGCAGCTGGATCTGCAGCGCCGCGGTGCGGCGCAGGGTCTGCATGTCGCGGGCGGCCGAGGTCGCGGGCTCGCCGGGGTCCGCGTCGTGCTCGAGTAGGGCCGCCTCGAGTTCTTCCGTGTGGCGGCGTACCTGGTCTTGCAGCCTGACGGTGGTCTGGAACAGCCCGAAGTCCGACTCCCGGACGTCCATCGCGGCCTCCGCGCGGTCCATCAGGGCGCTGACGATCTTGTTGAGCCGCGCGATCTCGGACTGCAGCGCGGCGACGTCCCGGGTGCCGGGCTCCTCAGCCACGGCGGGTCACCCCGGCCGCTCGCCGCGACCCGATGGCGACCGCGGTGAGCGTCTGGTTCATGTGCACGCCGCAGTACTGCTCCCCGTAGGTGTTGAACCCCACCGCGTTGTTGGCGCGCAGCACGTCGGCGACAGGCTGCTCGACTCCGGTCTGGGCGATCTCGAGCTTGCGGAGAATACAGTCGAAGGTGAGCACGACCTGCGGTGGCCCGATGCGGGCGCGGACCTGCGCGAGGGCCGTCTCGAGGTTGCGCACCAGGTCGACGCCCTCGGCCACGCGCAACACGACACCGCGTTCGATGGCGCAGTAGAACTTGAGGCTGCCGTCGGGGTTCACCTTCTGGATCGAGCGCACGTAGTTGCCGCCGTCGATGAGGACGACGACGGGCGAGGCCGCGAAGTGGGCCGGTCCGAGGTCGCGCGCATGGACGCCGAGCATGCGCGCGTACTCCTCCGCCGCCGGCAGCCCGTTGATCTCGCTGACAACGCGCGCGTCGGGGTCCGCCTGGGTCACGACCAGTCGCTCGTCGGTGGGCTCGAAGTGCTGCGTCTTGAACTCCATGAAGGGGAGCGGTGTGGAGACGAGAACGAGGACGGCGGAGCCGCTGACGAACTCGCCGTCCCGGTAGATGTACGTGCTCGCGAAGCTCATGCTGTCGCCCGCGGACCCGCCGACCAGCGGGATGTCCGCCAGGCCCTCCTGGAGCGCGTGCGCCAACTGCTCCTCGTGGCCGAAGAGTCCGTCCACGAGCAGGAAGCCGAAGGAGTTGTGCGCGTCGGCCTGCGGCGCCTCGTCTTCGAGCCGGCGCCGCAGGCCGCTCGCGAACGCGACGCCCTCCGGGATGCTGAACTCCTGGAGATCGTCGAGGTACCCGACCACGGCCGCGCCGGCCGACGGGGCGAAGCTGACGCCGGTCAGGCTCCCGTCGCGGCACCCCCTCGGTCCGATCTCGCCGGCGGTGGTGCAGCCGACGACGGGAGCGGCGCCGAACAATGAGCCGATCTCGCCCGCAAGCGCGTCGCGGTCGTACTCGCTGGAGCAGAAGAAGAGGACGAGGGACGTGTCCGGCTGCGCCAGGCCCCGGTGTAGCTCGTCGGCGGCCGTCCGGGGATCGGCGGCGCAGGATTGCGCGATGCGGATGCTCCGTTCGTCGCTCATCGGCTGCCCTCGTCGTCCGGCGCACGGCGTGTGGTCCCGTGCACACTCAGGACTTCATGATACCGCCGCCACGCGCGCCGGCGAGTGTGCACTCGCACGAGGATCGGCCGTGCGGCCACGCGGCCGCCGGTCAGGAGGCGTCGTCCGGCGGCGCGGCTTCGCCGGCCCCCGGCCTCCGCCACATGCGGCCGGCGACGATGACCACGAGAGCCACCGCGACCGTCACGGCGCTGAAAACCTCGCTGAAGGTGTCGCTGCGGTCGACGAAAGCCGGGGTCACCATCAGGGACGCCACGTCGCGCGCCGCGACGAGCAGGGCTCCCATGAGCCAGACGGGCGTGAGGCTCCCCGCGGAGCGGCGGTAGACCCAGACTCCGACGACTGCGGCGGCCAGGGAACCCGCCAGCCGTGAGAGGAAGAAGGAGTCGCCGAGAGTCGCCGGGCGAAGCTCAGGACCCCACACGAGGAGCCACTGCGCGACGCCGACCACCAGGCCCACGGCCACAGGGCTGAAGCGGCGCAGGAGTCGGCGCGCCACGAACCGGTACCAGGCGATGGCGGCGAGGGCCGAGGAGAACACACCCGTGACGATCCAGCCGGCGAGCAGGGCGGCCGAGGATGCGCGCGGAGGACCCACATCGATCCCCGGTAACCGGCTGCACACGAGGACGGAGAATGCCACGGCCAGAGGCGGGGTCAGGGTGGCCACGAGATACGTCGGGCGTGGAGCCCGCCACGAAGCCAGAGCCCGGACCATGCTGCGGACCGCGGCGGAGGGCGAGTACACGCCGCTCAGGATCCACGCGGTGAGTGCGACCGGGAAGGCGGTGACGAGCATCGTGTAGAGGGGGTCCGCCAAGGCGGTCTTCGCCAGCGCGACTGCGAGCAGGACGACGGAGACTCCGACGGCGACGAGGAGGCGCTTGGCTCCGTGACCGGGGACCGGATCGGGGACGTCGCCGGCCGAGACGACGAGCACCGCCGCCAGCGCCGGGAACAGGGCGGCCAGGGAGACGCTGTGGCCGAACACCCCCAGAGGCAGAAACACGACCGGGCACATCCCCACCAGGACGAAGGTCGGCCAGGGATGTCGCGCGAGCGGACTCCCCGGCCGGCCGGGCGGGCTTGTGGGGGCGGCGGACATGCGGGCATCGTAGCAGCCGGGTCCCGGCGGCGGCGCGGGCGACGAAGTCGTCCCCGCGGGGTACACTACAGGGTGACCGCCCGGCCGGCGACAGCCCAGCCGGGCTTTTGGACGTCAGGAGAACCCCCGTGCACCCCGTCGACAAGATACGCAATCTCGCCATCATCGCCCACATCGATCACGGCAAGACGACCCTGATCGACAGCATCTTCCGCGCCGCCCACGTGTTCCGCGAGAACGCGCACATCGACGAACGCGTCATGGACAGCAACGACCTCGAGCGCGAGCGCGGGATCACCATCCGCTCCAAGCACTGCACCGTGGAGTGGAAGGATTACCTCATCAACATCATCGACACGCCGGGGCACGCCGACTTCAGCGGCGAGGTCGAGCGCGTGCTCAGCATGGTCGATTCCGTGCTGCTGCTGGTGGACGCCAATGAGGGCCCCATGCCCCAGACGCGCTACGTGCTCATGCGTGCGCTCAGCTTCGGCCTGCGGCCGATCGTCATCGTCAACAAGGCCGACCGGCCCAACGCCGATCCTTCGGGTGCTCTCGACAAGACCTTCGACCTCTTCGTCGAACTCGGCGCCAACAACGAGCAACTGGACTTCCCGGTGCTGTACGGCTCCGGCCTCGAGGGCTGGATCGTCAACGACATAGACGAGTACAGGAAGGAAGAGCACGAGCGCGAGGAGCACCTGCACGACGGCGCCGGCCTCTCGCCGGCGCTGCTGCGGGAGCTGGCCGACGCCGGCATGAACGACCTCTTCGAGACCATCGTCGCCAGCGTCCCCGCGCCCAAGGTCGACCAGGATGCCCCGTTCCTCATGCAGGTGAGTACGCTCGCCTGGAGCGACTACATCGGCCGCATCGGCTGCGGGCGGGTGCTCGCCGGCGGGCTCAAGGTCGGTGACGAGGTGCAGCGCATCACGACGCGCCACCTCGAGGTGGGCGACCCCGAGGCCGGGTGGGAATGCACTGGCGCGGACGCCGCGCGCGTGACGCACCTCTGGGTGACGCGCGGCCTCGAGAACCGTGAGGTCGAGGAGGCCTCCGCCGGCGACATCGTCTGGCTCGCCGGCCCCGCCGACATCACGCTCGGGGATACGCTGGCGTCGCCCGACCTGGATCCGGACGAGGCCGCCCTGCCGCCTCTCGAGATCGAAGAGCCGACGGTCAGCATGTTCTTCCTCGTCAACAACGGCCCGTTCGCCGGTCAGGACGGCAAGGCAGCCACGCTGCGCCAGCTCAAGGACCGGCTCGAACGCGAACTGCGCGTCAACGTCGCGCTCCGCGTGGAGGACCTGGGGCGGCCGGACGGCGTCAAGGTCTCCGGCCGCGGTGAGCTGCACCTCGCGATCCTCATCGAGGAGATGCGCCGCGAGGGCCTCGAGCTCTGCGTCTCGCGCCCCGAGGTCATCACCCACCGCGACAGCCACGGCAAGCTCCTCGAGCCGATGGAGCAGCTGATCATCGACGTGCCCGAGGAGTACCAGGGCGCGATCATCCAGGAGCTCAGCCTGCGCAAGGGCGAGCTGCTGGGTGTCGAGTCGACGGGGACCGGCCTCGTCCGTCTCGAGTTCACCATCACGACGCGCGGCCTGATCGGCTACCGCAGCGACTTCCTCACCGAGACGCGCGGTCTGGGCGTGATGAGTTCGCGCTTCACGGGCTACGGACCGTGGAAGGGCGACTTGCCCGGCCGCAACCGCGGCTCGCTCGTCAGTCAGACCGCCGGTGAGGCGGCCGGCTACTCGCTCGAGAACCTGCAGAACCGCGCCGTGCTGTTCGTCGGCAACATGACCCCGGTTTACGAGGGCATGATCGTCGGCGAGAACTCGCGCAGCGACGACATGCTGTGCAACCCCACCAAGCGCAAGCAGCTCGGCAACTACCGGTCGTCCACCAAGGACATCGACGCCGGCCTCAAAGTGCCTCGCCCCATCACCCTCGAGAGCGCCCTCGAGTGGATCGCCGACGACGAGCTCGTCGAGGTCACGCCCAAGATCGTGCGCGTGCGCAAGCACATCCTGAGCACCGAGCAGCGCAAGAAGTTCGAGAAGCGCGGCGCGGACGCCTGACGCCCAGGCGGCCTGGTCGCCGCGCGGACGCCACTCGCGGCCGGTGACGAGTGGCGCACCTGTGAGACCGAGGTGGAAGTCGGTCGACCAGACGGCGCCGACCTCCCGTGCGGTATAGATGTGGAGTCCCACCGCGTGTGTCGCCATCTGCCGTCGTCCGTCGCCACGATCTGCGGCGCCCGCGCGCGGTCGTAGCGGCGGAGGAACCAGGCGAAGTCCGGCCGCTGCTACTCCGCGGGTCGACGAAGGCCGGACGCCACGCCGCCCACTTCCTCGACGTCGCGGCCGGCATCCCACAAAATACACCCACGGCGACCGTCACCTGCCGCCACTCAGCCACCTTCTCTGCCATGGTGAGCGCCGCATTCGCCGGCGACGTGGAAGGCAGCGTGGTGAGCGCCAAGCCGGCGGGTAGCGCCTGGCGCTTCTCCACGCGGCGGTCCCAGAACGCGCGCGCCGTCCGGCCGTTGAAGAAGACGGCGCGCACCTGCGGGTGCCCGGCGAAGAACGCCTCGAAGTCATTGACGACTGCGGTCGTCCTGACGATCGAGGCGTCCAGGCTGCCGGGCCGCTCGGCCGAGGCGAGGACGTCCCACAGCGCGATCCTCGCCTTCAGCAGCATCCGCGTCCTGGCCGCGTAGCTCTCGCCGGCAGGCCGTTCGAGCAACTCCGCCATCAGCGGCCAGAACGCGTTGCGCGGGTTGCCGTAGTACTCGCCGCGCTGCAGCGACAGGACGCTGGGCGCGCTGCCGAGGACGAGCACCCGTGCGTCCGAAGCCGCGACCAGCGGGAGACCGGCGACGCTGTGATCGTGGTCGTCCACGAGCCGGTGCCTGTGGGCCTAGTGCAAGAACAACCGCAGGCCCGTGTGCACCATCGTCATCCCGTACTCGGCCGCGGCCTCGCTCACCACGTCGTCGCGCGCGGAGCCGCCGGTCTGGGCGACGTACTGCACGTTGCTCTTCGCCGCGCGGTCCAGGTTGTCGGGGAAGGGGATGAAGGCGTCCGAGCTCAGGCAGATGCCGTCGAACTGCCGGACCCAGTCGGCGCGCTCCTGCTGCGTGAGCGGCTCGGGGTGGGCGGTCAGGCCCTCGCGAAGCTTGCGCTTCTCTACGTCGGAGAGTTCGTCCCAAAGCAGGTAGTAGTCGACCAGATTGGACTTCTCCGGCTTGGGCAGGTCGTCGCGGATCGGCAGGGCCAGCGTCTTGGGATGCTGCTGCAGCAGCCACTTGTCGGCCTTGCCGCATGCCAGGCGCGTGCAGTGCACGCGTGACTGCTGGCCGGCGCCCATGCCGATCACCTGGCCGTCGTAGGCGATACCGACCGAGTTGGACTGCGTGTACTTCAGGGCGATGGTCGCCACTATGAGGGTCTCGAGCACGGCGGCCGGCAGAGGCGCCGTGCCCGCGCCGGCCGCGCCGGCGGTCTGGAACAGCTCCGGCGTGACGCGCGCCGTGTTGCGCCTCTGGGTCATGGTGAAGCCGAACACCTCACGCGTCTCGGTGTCCACCGGATCGTAGTCAGGGTCGATGGCCAGGACCATGTAGGCGCCGTCGCGCTTGGTCTTGAGCAGCTCGAGGGCCTCGGGCTCGAAGCCCGGCGCGATGATCAGGTCGGAGACCTCGCCGTACAGCAGTCTTGCCAGAGAAAGGTCGACGACGTCGCTCACCGCCGCCGCGTCGCCGAACGAGCACATGCGGTCGCCGCCGCGGGCGCGCGCGTAGGCGGTGGCCAGCGGCGAGTAGTCCTCGTCGTCCAGGAACTGGGAGGCGCGGTAGGCGGCGGAGAGCTCGCCGGCGACCGCCGCGCCGGCCGGGCTGACGTGCTTGAACGAGGCCGCGGCCGGCTTGCCGGTCGCGGCCCGCAGCTCGCGCACGAGCTGCCACGCGCCGAGCGCGTCGAGGAAGTTGATGTAGCCCGGCCTGCCGCTGAGCACCCGAAACCCAGAATCCTCCGGGACGGTGACGCCCGCCGGCGTCTGGTGCGGATTGCAGCCGTACTTCAGGGAGATCTCCATCAGGCTTCCTTTCGAGCGCGCCGTCGTGGTGGGTCCGCGCGTAGTCTACGTCGTCGGGTGGCGCCCCTTCTGGACGACGCCCATGGCCCCGCGTAGTCTCTGCGCACTGGGTCCTACCGGGAGGGGTCATGGGTCGCTGGGGTGCGTTCCGTCTTGCCGTGCTCGTCGTTGCGCTGGTGCTCGTGTGCGTCCCGGCGGCAGCTTTCGCCGGTGGCTACAAGGTCACGCAGGTCTGGGGGCAGGCCGGAGAAGGGCGCGGTCAGCTCCAGGTCCCCAAGGGCGTGGCCGTCGCGCCCGACGGCTCGGTGTGGGTCGTCGACTACCACAACGAGACGCTGCTCAAGTACGCCTCCACCGGCGACCTGCTCGGCGCGTGGGGCGGGCTCGGCCGGGCGCACAGTGAGTTCAACCGCTGCAGCAGGGTGGCGGTCGGTCCGGACGGCACGGTGTACGTCACCGACGCTGCGAACCAGCGTATCCAGTGCTTCTCGCAGTCGGGCAGGTTCCTCAGGCAGTGGGGCCGCGCGGGCACGGGTCCCGGGGAGTTCTCGTTTCCGAGGGGGATCGGTACAGGCCCCGACGGCAGCGTGTACGTCACGGACCAGGCCAATCACCGGGTGCAGGTGTTCACTGCGCAAGGGCGGTACCTGCGGCAGTGGGGGTCGAAGGGGCGCGGGCACGGCCAGTTCAGCGTCCCCAAGGACGTGGCCGTGAGCGGCGACGGGCGAGTGTACGTCGTCGATATGAGGACGTGCCTGGTCCAGATCTTCACGACGAAGGGCAGATGGCTGGGCAGCTTCGGTGGCAGGGGGTCGGCGCGCGGGCGCTTCTCGGGTCCGCGCGGCCTCTGTGTGGACGCGCGCGGTCACGTGTTCATCGCGGACGCGATGAACCACCGTATCGAGGAGTTCTCGGCCACCGGCGCATTCGTGCGTGAGTGGGGCGCCGAGGGCGCGCTCGACGGGTTGTTCCAGGCTCCGCGCGACATCGCGCAGGCCCCCGACGGCAGTCTGGTGGTGGCGGACACGTACAACCACCGGCTGCAGCGGTTCGTCAAGGACGGTTCCGCGGACGACGACCCTCCTGTCACGACGTGCTCACAGCACGCGGGCTGGCATGCGGCCCCGCTCGAGATCGCTCTGACTGCGGCGGACGTTACGAGCGAGGCCACGGCGACGTACGCGAGCGTGGACGGCGCCAAGTTCCACTCCGCCGTGGACCCGGTCGTGCTCGGAGGGCAGGGCAGGCACGTGGTGCGCTTCTTCTCGGTGGACGCCGCCGGCAACCAGGAGCGGATCCGGCGGCTCGAGTTCTTGCTCGACTGGAGGGCGCCCCGCGTGAGCCTCGGCGCCCGGGCGCCTCTCCGCGCCGTCGCCGGCGCGGTGGTCCGGATGCGCTTCTCGGTCGCCGACGCGCTGAGTCCGGCGTGCCGGGTCTGGGTCCGGCTCGAGCGCGGCGGCGAACGAGTCTGGCTGAAGAGTCTGGGACGGGTGGGCGTCACGTCTGGTCACACGCTCCAGACGGCGCTGACGGCGCCGCGGTCCGCCGGCCGCTACGTCCTGACCGTCACGGCACGCGACCTGGCCGGCAACGTCGGCCGGCGCTCCCTCGACCTCCTGGTGCGCAGCCGCTAGGTCCGCGGCGCCTGTGGACTCCGGCTCGGGCCGGGTCCATAGGTGTGAGCTCGGATCCTTCTATTACGCGTTCGGCAAACGGGACGTGTACAGTGTGGTGGACCTTCCCGACAACGTCACCGCTGCGGCCATTGCCGCGCCCATCTCCGCTGGTGGCCTGTCCCGGTGCGAGGTCGTCGTGCTGGTCACTCTGTAAGAGATGGATAAGGCCGCGCGCACGGAGATGTACTACCGCCCGCCGGGAGCCTGACGGCGCCGGCGGGAGAGCGACCAGCTGGAGGCTCTGTGACTGACGGAAGCGGGTTCTACATCGGCGGGCAGTGGGTCGGGCCGGTCCACCCCGGAGACGAGATCGCCGTCGTCAATCCGGCGACGGAAGAGGAAGTGGCACGCATCGCGGCCGCCTCACCCGACGACGTCGAGGCGGCCGTGCAGGCGGCGCACCGCGCCTTCCCGGGCTGGTCGCAGACCAGCCGCGAGGAGCGCATCGAGCTGCTCACCGCCCTCCGCGAGGCCTACAAGAAGCGCATCCCGCAGATCGCCGAGGCCATGACCACCGAGGTGGGCATCCCCAAGGGTCTCGCTGAGGGTGGCCAGGTACTGGCCGGAGCGCGGCACCTCAAGATGGCCATCGACGCGCTGAGGGACTACCCGCTCGAGCAGGACTGGGGCACGACCCGCATCCGGCGCGAGCCTGTGGGCGTGTGCGCCCTGCTCGCGCCGTGGAACTGGCCGATGAACCAGGTGTCCTGCAAGGTCGGTCCGGCGCTGGCGGCCGGCTGCGCCATGGTCCTCAAGCCGAGCCAGCTCTCGCCGCTCTCCGCGCTCGTGTTCGCCGACGCGGTGGACGAGGCGGGCTTCCCCGCCGGCGTGTTCAACATGCTCAACGGCGCCGGCGCGGCCTTGGGCGATGCGTTCGCCACGCACCCGCTCGTCGACATGGTCTCGCTCACCGGCTCGACCGCCGTAGGCGGCGTGGTCGGCGCGGCCGCCGCCCCCTCCATCAAGCGCGTCTCACTGGAGCTCGGCGGCAAGTCCGCCAACATCGTGTTCGGCGACGTCAACGTGGAGAAGGTCGTCCGCTCCGGCGTCTTCGGCGTGATGCACAACTCCGGGCAGACCTGCAACGCTCCCACACGGATGCTGGTCGCCCAGGAGATCTACGACGAGGCGGTGGAGGTTGCGGCGCGCGCGGCCGGGGACATCGCCGTCGGCGACCCGACCGACGCCGCGACCTTCATGGGTCCGGTGGCCGGGCGCAAGCAGTTCGACACCGTGCGCGGTTACATCCAGATCGGTGTAGACGAGGGCGCCCGGCCGGTCGCCGGTGGGCTCGAGCGGCCGGACGGCTTGGACAAGGGCTTCTTCGTCCGCCCCACCGTGTTCGCCGACGTGAAGCCGGACATGCGCGTCTTCCGGGAGGAGATCTTCGGCCCGGTGCTGGTGATGACGCCGTTCCGTGACGAGGCGCACGCCGTCGAGCTGGCGAACGCGACGGAGTACGGCCTCTCCGGATACGTGCAGTCGGCCGACGTCGAGCGCGCTCGCCGCGTGGCCACCCGCATGCGCACCGGCATGGTCCACATCAACGGCGCGCCGACCGACTCGAATGCTCCCTTTGGCGGGTACCGCAAGTCGGGCAACGGCCGCGAGTGGGGCGTGTTCGGCTTGGAGGACTACCTCGAGGTCAAGTCCGTCATGGGGTGGTCCGCCCAGGCGTGAGGTCCGCGTTCCGGGCCGTCTGCCGCGCCCGGCCCCCGTGGTAGGGTATGGCCCTACCGTGTAGGGGCTGCGTGGGGGCGAGCATGCATTGGTTCGTTGGTCGGCGGGTCGGCGCGACGCTTGTCGCGGCGGTGCTGGTCGCGTCCGTCGGCGCTATAGCGGCCACGGTGGCGCCGGCCTCGGGGTCCAGCCCCTCGCCTGTCGCGACCCAGCCCGCGGTGGTCTCCTCCGTCGTCGCCAGTCCTTCGCCTGCCGCCGCCGCGGACATCCCGTTCACGTTCAGGGCCTACCCCTTCAAGCTTCGGGAGGTCCCCATCGAGGAGAGGCCTCTCTCGACGGACTGGGTCATTTCGCGGGAGGACACCGCGCTGCATGACACCGGCGGAGTGCGTATGCAGGTCATCGGCGGCGAGACGTACGAGTGGCCGCGAGGGCAGGCCAACTACGGGCTCGACAATCTCAACTCCTTCCGCCTTACGGGCGACCAGTTCTTCCTCGACCGGTGTCTCGCCCAAGCCGACCGGATCGTTTCGTACCACGTCGAGGCCGACGACGGCGCCTGGTACTTCCCCACCTACCCCTCCCGCTCACGGCATGGCAAGCCCGGCGAGTGGATCCACGCCCCCTACTACTCGGCGCTGGCTGAGGGCCGTATCCTGCTGCTGTTCTCCCGCCTCGCGCTGCTGACCGGTCTGCAGGAGTGGCGCGACGCCGCCGATCACACGTTCGCCGCCTTTTTGCGGCCCGGCCCACGCGCCGACGGGCCCTACATCCTGGACGTCGATGCCCGGGGCTACTACTGGCTGCAGGAGTGGCCCTGGCCGCACATGACTCCCGACTGCACTCTCAACGGCCACAACTCGTCATCTTTCGGCCTGTACGAGTACTACATCCTGACCCATGACGTCCGCGCCTCGGCGCTGTTCCGGGCGGCGGCGACCACGATCAGGCACTACATCCCGCAGTTCCGGCGCGACGGGTGGATCAGCTGTTACTGCCTCCAGCACCGGACGGCGAACCCCAACTACCACGAGATGCACGTCGGCCAGCTGCTCATGCTGTACGAGATGACCGGAGACCTCACCTTCGCCCGGGCGGCGGACGCCTTCCGAGCCGACTATCCCAAACCTGCAGTCCACGGAAAGGTCCGCGTGGCCGCCGGCGCCTGGCCACTGGTGCGGGTCGACGAGAGAGGGCGAGTGGTGGCGCGGCGCACCATCGTCGTCCGTGGTGACGCCACCTGGCGCACCGTGCTACGGCAGCGGCTGTGGCGGCGGTCACCCGTCTTCTTCCGTCTCTCCTCCGGTCCGGGGGCAGGATGGTGGCTCGCCGAGCAGCCCGGGCGCGTGTACTTCCGGGGCGCGGTCGAGCTGCTCGGCTACGTGCCGGCGCGCACGCTGGTCCTGGCTGCGCACCGGTCTCTCGCCGGCCTGCAGTTCGACGCCGGTGGGTCGATCACGGAGCGCAAGTCGTTCTCCACAGGACGCGGCATGCGGCTCAAGTGCGACGCGAGCGCCGTCATCGACGGCCTCCGGCGCGTGCGGGTGAGCGCGGGGGAGCTTGAGGGTCTCTGGCTCCGTCTGGGCCAGGGCGTTCGCCTGCGCTGACCGGCGCGGCTCGCCGAGCCCTCTCCGAGTTCCCCGTCAGACCAGGTCGTCGAGCACAAGGTCGACGTCCCCGCGCGTCGTCAGCGGATTGACGAAGCAGAAGCGCAGGAGCGGTTCGCCGGCGAGCTTGGTCGGAAGGACGACTGCGACGCCGCGCGCCATCGCCCCGTCGCACCACGCGGCGTAGTCCTCGGCCGACCAGCCGGGCCGGCGCACCAGGATCACAGTGAACGCCGGCTCGATCGCCGCTTCGAGCACCGGCGAGGCCTCGATACGCTCGGCCGCGTACCCGGTGATGTCCACGCAGTGGTCCACGGCCGCAGCGTAGGCGTGGGTGCCGTAGGCCAGGACCGACGCCCACAGCGGCACGCCGCGAGCGCGGCGCGTCAGGTGGATCGCCAGGTCCGAGGGGTTGGGCGATCCCGTGTCGCAGACCGCGTCGAGGTAATCGGCGGTCTGGGTGAGCGCGCCGCATGCCGCTCTGGAGTCCCGGTAGACCAGTGCGGCGCAGTCGAACGTGGAGTACAACATCTTGTGCGGGTCTACGATGAACGAGTCCGCCTGCTCGATGCCGTCCAGCAGCGAGCGGGTCCGCGGAGAGAGCAGCGCCGCGCCCCCGTAGGCCCCGTCCACGTGCAGCCGCAGATCGTGGGCGGCACACACGCCGGCGACGCCGGCGAGGTCGTCGAAGGCCCCGGTGTTGGTGGCTCCGGCCGTCGCGACGACGGCGACGACCTCCCTCGTTTCGAGCGGAGTCAGAGCCTCCTCGAGCGCATGCGCGTCCAGGCGGCCGTGCGCGTCGGCCGCGGGCGCCGTTACCAGCTCGCAGCCCATGATGTGCGCGGCCGCCGCCATGGACGAGTGCGCCGACGCGCCGGCGACGACGAGGCGCCGGCGGTGCGCCTCCGGGCCGCCGCCGCGCGCCGCGACGAGCGCGCTCAGATTGGCGATGGAGCCGCCGCTGACGAAGGTCCCGCCGGCTGTGGCCGGGAAGCCGGCGGCGTCTGCGAGCCAGCGCACGGCGGCCTCTTCGGCCTCCACGGCCCTGCCGCCCTCCAGGTAGTCGCCGCCGTAGATCATCGCCACGGAGAGCGCCATGTCGGCGAGCGCCGCGGCCACGGTCGGCGCCCCGGGGATGAAGGCGAGGAACCGCGGGTGGTCCGGCGGCATCGCCGTGGGCGCCACGCGCTCGCGGAACACCTCGAGCGCCGCGTCCGCTCCGATGCCCGTCCGCCCCAGAGCGGGCAGAGGTCCCTCCGGCTCCGTCGGCGGCAGGATGTCGCGCCGGCCGGCGAGGCGCTCGAGCGCCCAGTCCGCGACCGCGTGCGCCGCCGACGCGTCGTCCGGTGTGGGCAGGAACATCTCCGTCGGGTCGAGCGCCCCTAGACCGTCGTCCGGAGTCTCTGCGTCCCGCTCGGGCATCAGGCCTCTCCGTCGTAGTAGTCCACCTGACTCTCACGACGGACGAGGAAACCGCTCCGTCCGTGTCCGGGCCAGACGCCGTACTTGCCGCTGTCAGGGTAGTAGCTGATGTCCACGTCGTTCTCGGGGACTGTCGAGAAGAGCATGACCCGCACCGGTTCGTCACCTGAGTTGGTGACCTTGTGCGCGCCGGAGGGGCCGGGCGGGAAGCAGACGGTGTCGCCCGGCTCCAGCACCTCCTCGACCTCGTCCTGGCCATCTACGCGCCGCACGGCCGGTTTGCCACGCAGCACCAGCAGCCACTCTTCGCATCCGAACTCGAAGTGGTATGGGCAGACGCTCTCACCTGGGCCAAGATCGTAGACGCTGGCGCCCATGCTCCCGGCGCCGATCAGGGGACCCAGCTTAGCGCGTGGCGCCACGTAGCCCGGCGGGTCTCCCGAGTCGGTCTTCGTCTGTACCGTGAACACGTTGACAGGCTTCATGGCTCCTCCTTGCGGATGACCCGGCCGCGGCTTGGGCATGACAAGTCTATGACCCGCGAAGAGCAGAAACGCGCGGTGGCCGTGGCGGCCGTGGAGTACGTCACACCCGGGGCGACGATCGGGATCGGCACAGGGAGCACGGCCGCGCTGTTCATCGAGCAGCTGGCGGCGCGGCCGGGACTGGCCGCCGCCGCCGTGCCGAGCTCGGAAGCTAGCGCGGCCGCGCTGGGCGCGGCCGGCATCCCCGTCGCCGGGCTCGACGAGGCCCTGCGGTTGCCGCTCTACGTAGACGGGGCGGACGCCGTCGACCCTGAGCTGCGCCTGATCAAGGGCGCCGGCGGAGCGCTCGCCCGGGAGAAGGTGGTGGCGAGCGCCTCCGATCTCTTCGTGTGCATCGTCGACGAGACCAAGCTGACCGGCAGTCTGGCCGGCCCGACCGGCGACCACCCTGAGGGAGCGCCGGTGCCGCTCGCCGTGCTCCCCATGGCGGCTGGGCCGGTCGTGGCGCGTGTACGCCGGCTTGGCGGCGACCCGGTGCTCCGCGCCGGATTCGTCGCCGACGATGGCCTCGCCATCGTCGATGTGGCCGGCCTCGACCTCAGCGACCCAGAGCGGCTCGAGGCCGAGCTCGACGCCATCCCGGGAGTGGTCGAGTGCGGGATCTTCGCGCACCGGCGCGCCGACGTCATCCTCGCCGGCTCCGAGACCGGCGTGCGCACCGTCCACGTAACGTCCTGACGCTGGCGCCGGCCCCGGTTTCTCCGGCGATCAGCGCGGTCCACCACCCGGCGGATGGCGCTCCTGGGTGTGGTAGCCTCCGTCCGGGACCGCCGGACTGAGGTCCGGCGGAGGTCGAAGCATGGGGGCACGCATGCGCAGGACGCTCGGCTGGGGCTTCATCGGTCTTCTCGCGGCGATCGCGCTTGCCGGCGCGGCCGGGGGCGCGTGCCTCGCGCGCGCTGCTTCGCCGGCGCCGGAGGCCTCGCTCGTCCAGGCCTCTCCTTCAGCTGTCGCCACACCGTCCGCTTCGCCGGCCCCCGCCGGCCTGGAGGCGCCGCTCGCCGTCGGCGGCATCCCGTTTCGCTTCAAGGCCGAGCCCTTCACGATACGTGAGCTGCCCATCGAAGAGCGGCCCGGGTGGAGCAACCATGTCATGTCCAAGGTGGATCACGGCCTCCACGACGCCCAGGGCGTACGGATGCACCGCATCCACGGTAAGCTCTACGACTTCCCCCGTGGTCAGTCGAGCTTCGGGCTCGCCAACCTGAGCTCGTACCGGCTCACCGGTGACGAGTTCTACCTCGATCGGGCGCTGGCGCAGGCCGACCGCCTCGCGTCGACGCACAGGACGGCCGGCGGCGCCTGGTACTTCCCTACCTGGCCGTCCCGGTCCCGCCACGGCCGCACCGGTGAGTTCATCCAGGCTCCCTACTACTCCGCGCTCACCGGGGGCAGGATCCTCATGTTCTTCTCGCGCCTGGCGGAGGTCACGGGGTCGCAGAAGTGGCGTGACGCCGCCGACCACGCGTTCCTGGCGTTCCTGCGGCCAGGCCCGCGCAAGGGTCCGTACATCCTCGACGTCGACTCCCAAGGCTACTACTGGCTGGAGGAGTGGCCCTGGCCCGGCATGCGACCGGACCACACGCTCAACGGCCACAACACGTCGGCCTACGGCCTGTTCGAGTACTACCAGCTCACCCACGACCAGCGGGCCAAGGCCCTGTTCCGCGCGGCGGTGACCACGGTCAAGCGCCACCTGTCGGCGTATCGCCGTCCGGGCTGGATCAGCTGCTATTGTCTCGAGCATCGCTCGACCAACGCCAACTACCACGGCATGCACATCGGGCAGCTGCTCCAGCTGTACCACATGACGGGCGCCCTGGTCTTCGCGCGGGCAGCCGACGCCTTCATGAACGACTACCCCAGGCCGGCCGTGCATGGCAGCCTGCGGGTCGAGCCGGGCCACTGCCAGGCCGTGCAGGTGTCATCCGGCGGAGCCGTGATCGGGCGACGCACCGTCGCCGTGAAGCATGCGGCGACGTGGCGGACCACGGTGCGCAAGCGCCTGTGGCCGAGGTCGCCGGTGTTCATCCGCGCCGGCTCCGGCCCGGCGGTCGGCTGGTGGATCCCCGAGCGCGTTGGCAGGGCGTACCTGCTCGGCGTCGCCGGGCAGCACGAGTACGCGCCGGCGCGCCGGCTGACGGTGGCCGCCGGTACGACCCTGATGGCGATGAAGTTCGACGAGCTCGGACGCGTGACGGCGCGTCTGCGCGTCGACGCGGGTGACGGGCTGCGGCTCGGCGTGGACGCGCGTGCGGTGATCAACGGCGACCCGCGCGTGCGAGTGAGCGACGGCGACCTGGACGGCTACTGGCTGCAGCTGCGCGACGGCGTGCGGCTGTTCTGACTCGCCGTCGCCCCCCGGGGTGGGCTCAGAGCCCGGGCGCCGCCGACGGGCTCGAGCCCGGCAGCGGGGTCGCGCCCATGTTGTACCGCTTCATCAGAGAAGCCGTGGTGGCGCTGAGCTGCCGCTGCCACTTGATCCGCGACGTGGGCAGCAGGTGCCAGAGGTCGCGGAAGTCCTTGTTGCCGACGTTCACCTTGCCCTGGAACTGGACGTAGGGGATGCCGTTCCGCTTCGCGATGGCGCGGCATCCGCGGTGGTAGATACGCAGCGGCCTGTCGAGCTTGTGACTCATCATCGCTGTGTTGCGTGGCAGGTCGATGATCACCGGGTGCTGACCCTCCTTGAGACT
The DNA here is from genome assembly GCA_963775255.1 of uncultured Thermoleophilia bacterium. Taxonomy (GTDB): domain Bacteria; phylum Actinomycetota; class Thermoleophilia; order UBA2241; family UBA2241; genus CAIXSE01. Next base: position 104,544 of record CAVZIA010000023.1, read on the forward strand.
GAGCTTGACCGCGCTCTCGAGCACCCCGAGCTCGTACCTGTAGTTCCTCAGGAAGGTCGGCCAGCGCTCCTGCATCCACTCGTCGACCATCTGGCGCTTGCGCGTGTCCGACAGGGGGTTGGTGCGCGCGATGCTGCGGGCCTGCGGAGTCGGCGAGTTGCCCGTTGGGTCCGGCAGCACGACGGCCGGGTTGGAGTGGCCTCGGCAGAAACGGCCCATGTTGACGCCGACGTAGACGATGGGGTGCACGTCCTGCAGCAGACCGACCAGCCGTTTGTCCGTAGTCAGCAGGCGCTCCTTGGAGCCGAGGTTGAAGGCCACCATCCGGTAGCCCACCTTGGCGCGGATCTGCCGTGTCAGGGAGAGATCGCTCACCGTGGACGAGCGCTGGGAGGATCCGCCCAAGAGCACGACCAGCGGGACCTTGGGCGGGAACGCGCTCAGGTCGGCGACCACCTGCAGCGCGTGGCGGTAGTCGGGCGTGATCTCGGCTCGCGCGCTGGGAGCGCCGCCGCCGATGGCGGTCACGACGGCCACGAACACGGCTGCGAACACGGCTGCGCCGCCGGGCGCGGCGACGAGTCGACGCAAGAAGTCCACGGTCCCTCCCCCTCAGGTCTGCTTGAAGATCATGATGCTCCCCGTGTAGCAGCACAACCAGACGCTCTTGGTCGGCGCGTCGTAGGTGATGCCGATGGGGAGCGCGTTGGTGCCCACGCTGTCGATGATCTTCATGTCGCTGGTGCGCACCTGGCTCATCGTGCTGGAATTGTAGTTGACCACGAACAGGGACTTGCCGTCCGGCGCGATCGCCATGCTGCGCGGCTCGGAGCCCGTGTAGACCTTGTCGACGACGAGCTTCTTCTTCAGGTCTATCTTGGCGACGTTGCCCTCGCTGTTGAGCGTCGCGTACAGATACTTGCCGTTGCCTGCCATGCAGAGATGGCGGGGCCCCGCGCCGACACCGCTGATCCAGGAGAGATGGAAGTCCCTGAGGTCGACGACGGCGATGTTGGTGGTGCCCATGACGGCGACGTAGGCGGTCCTGGAGTCGGGCGACACGGCGATGCCGCGCGGGTAGGGGCCCAGGTAGATCGTCTTGACGACCTTGCTGGTGTGGACGTCGATGACGCTGAGGTTGAACGACTCCCAGTTGCTCACGAGGACGTACTTGGAGTCCGGTGTGACGGCGACGTACTTGGGCACCTCGCCGACCTTGACGACCTTGTCGACGGCAAGGTCGGCGACGGAAACCCTGTAGATGTAGCTGTCCGACGCCTGGCCCGGCGAGCCCGCGTCGTGCCCCTCGACGAAGCCGGGCCCGTACATGGAGTATTGCGAGATGTAGGCGAAGCGACCGTCCGGCAGGAACGCACATTCGACGGGCGCTCCCCGGATGGGTTCGCTGCCGTGCCCCTTGATGTGGAACCTGGCCGGGTCGATCGCGTCCTGGATGGTCTTCACGAGCTTGAGCGTCTTGGAGTCGTATACCGTGATCGTGTGCTTGTACATCATGTTCTGGGCGAAGACGTAGCCGGTTCCGGAGCTGACGACCGACTTCGGCGAGATGTCCGGATCCACGATGGTCTTGACGTGCTTGAGCTTGAGTGAGGAGGAGGGAGGGCCGGTCCAGGCAGAGGGGCTGGGGTGCGGCGTGAGGGCCGCGGTGGTCTTGGCGCCGGACGAGCCGTCCGGAGAGCCGGCGGCGCTCGTGACTGTGCCGGAGGCAGGGCCGTCCGAGTCTGACCCGCACTCGCGGGCGACCGACCAGACGACCAGAGCCAGGATGACGATGACGGCGGCGGCGGCCAGCGCGGAGAGGCGCCGCCGCCGGTAGAGCTTCGTCTTCGTGGCGCGTCTGATGCGACGCCTCTGCGGCGGCCGAGGGCCGCGCCCGGAGCTGCTGGATGGGCTGCTCATGGCCCGGCAGTCTACCGCAGCACGGCTGTGAGGCGGCGGAGGGCCTCGTCGAGCGTCACGCGCGGGCAGCCGAAGTTGAGGCGCAGGCAGGCCGGGTCGCCGAAGGCGGCCCCGGCCGAGAGCGCCACCCCGGCGGAGCGGCACGCCGCCGCCGGGTCCTCGAGCCCGAGTTCGCTCACGTCGAGCCAGGCCAGGTAGGTCGCCTCGATGTGCGCCATCCTGACCTGCGGCAGCTCGGCCGCGACGAACGCTTCGAGCGCGTCGCGGTTGCCGCGCAGGTAGTCGAGCAGCGCCGCGTGCCACTCGCCGCCGTCGCGGTAGGCCGCTTCGGCGGCGGCGACCGCGAAGCAGCCGGGGAACGGCAGCAGCCCCCTGCCCGGCCGTACGAACCGCCGCCGCAGCGCTTCATCAGGGACGATGGCGAAGGCGTAGTTCAGGCCGGGAAGGTTGAAGGTCTTGCTCGGCGACGAGAGAGTCACGATCCTCCCGGCGTCGCCGGGGCCGGCGAGCGTGGCCGCTGGGACGTGCGCGACGTCGTCGAGGATCAGGTCGCAGTGGATCTCGTCGCTCACCAGCACGAGATCGTGGCGCCGGCAGAAGTCCAGCACCGCCTCGACCTCATCGCGCCGCCACACGCGCCCTAACGGGTTGTGCGGGTGGCAGAAGAGCAGCACCCGAGTGTCCGGCGTGACTGCCGCCTCCATCCCGGCGAGCGGCAGCTCCCAGCGCCCGTGCGCGAGCTCGGCCGGCACGGTGATGAGGCGCCGCTCGCGGTTGGCCGGGGCCCCCAGGAAGGGCGGGTAGACCGGCGTGACCGTCATCACTGCCTCGCCGGGGGCTGCGAACGCGTCGCACGCCAGGTTGAGCCCGGGCACCACGCTCGGCAGCCAGACGATCCACTCCTCTTCGACGCGCCAGCCGTACCGGCGCTCGAAGTGCGTGGCGATGGCCTCGACCAGCGAGCAGGTCGTCAGCGCGTAGCCAAACACGCCGTGCGCCGCGCGGGCCTCGAGAGCCTCGACCACCGGCGGTGGCGAGGCGAAGTCCATGTCGGCGACCCAGAGCGGCAACTCGTCCTCGGCGTACATGTCCCATTTGAAACTGGCGGTGTCACGCCGTTCGATGCGCGTGTCGAAGAAGCTGGAGTCCATGCGTCAAGGCTAGCAGACGCGCGTCCGCGAGGCCGCGCGGGCAACGCGGGCGAGCGCCGGTCGACGGCCCGCGGACGTCCGCGTGACCGGCATGCCGACCGTGATCTCGACATCGCGTGCCACTCAGACCTCTCCGGTCCGCTATGCTGTCCTGGTCACTCTTCTATCCAAAAACGTCCAGATTGGGACTTTCGCATGAAGATCCGGTTGATCGAACCCATCTCACCCAGCCGTCATCTCTGGTCCAAGTCGTACTTCGTGCGCCTTGGGCTTCCTATGATCGGCGCGGCGCTTGTGGAGGCGGGGCACGATGTGCGCATCTTCAACCCGCAGCTGGCGCCGATCGACTGGGCCGACGTGTACTCATCGGACCTCGTCGGCCTCTCCAGCACCACATCCACCATCCCCGAGGCGTACCGCATCGCCGACGGCCTGCGTCGCCGCGGCATCCCCGTCATCATCGGCGGTTCCCACGTCACCTTCATGGTCGACGAGGCACTGCAGCATTCCGACTACGTGGCCCGCGGCGAAGCCGGCGAGACGGTCATGGTGGAGCTCGCGGAGTACCTTGCCGGCGGCCGCGAGCTCGGCACCATCAACGGAATCTCGTACCACGGCGAAGACGGCGAAGCCGTGCACGCGCCGCTCCACGACCGTTGCGAGGACCTCGACACCCTCCCGTTCCCCGACATCACACTGATCGACGGGCACGAGCGCATCAGCAACACGCCCATCATGACCAGTTGGGGCTGCCCGTTCGACTGCACCTTCTGCTCGGTCACCGCGATGTTCGGCAAGAAGTACCGCTTCCGCAGCGCCGAAAGCGTCGTTGCCGAGATCAAGGACAAGCATCCGGAGAAGATCTTCTTCTACGACGACAACATGGCCGCCAACCGCAAGCGGCTCAAGCGGCTCCTCCAGATGATGATCGACGAGGACGTAGCCGTCCCCTGGGGCGCCCAGGTGCGCACCGACGTCGTGCGCGACCAGGAGTTGCTGGAGCTCATGCGGGCCTCGAAGTGCGAGTTCGTCGCTCTCGGCCTCGAGTCGGTCAACCAGGCCACGCTCGACAGCTTCGAAAAGTCGCAGACCGTGGACGACATCGAGCATTCCATCAAGGTCCTGCACGACTACGGCATCCGCAGCCACGGCATGTTCGTCCTCGGCGCCGACCACGACACGCCGGACTCCGTGCGCGACACCGTGACGTTCGCGAAGAAGAACAAGATCGACACCGTGATGCTCAACATCCTGACGCCGCTCCCGGGCACGCAGCAGTTCAACGAACTGGAGGCCGAGGGCCGCATCATTGAGCGCGACTGGTCGTTCTACGATGCTCAGCACGTGGTGTTCCGGCCCAAGCAGATGACGCCGCTGCACCTCCTGCAGGAGACCATCAAGGCCAACAAGCGCTTCTACGCCACGTGGCGGCCCGTCTGGGCGTTCCACAAATGGCTGTGGACCAGCAAGAGCCGCGCCGCCGCCCGCAAGAAGGCGGCGTGGGACCGCATGCTCGAGTACGGCTGGCTTTGGTACTACTCGCGCACGTGGTGGACGGCCGCCAAGAATCGGGCTCAGCGCCGCCACCTGCGCGCGCTGAGCAAGGGACAGCCGGAGCCCAAGGGACAGGCCGCCGCGTCCGTCGTGACCGACGTCTGCACGACCGCGGCCGAGGCCGGCGGCGCCGAGGCCCACGTGGGCTACCCGGGCTAGCAGTCAGGCCGACTGCGTTTCGCGCGGGGCTGGGCGATCCGTCCGCGGCCGTGGAGCGAGCCTTTGAAGGCGCCGTCGAAGGCTCCACGCCTCGGACGACATCATCTCCTGCCTGCCGCACGAGGCCCGGGTCTCTGCTGACAGGCCGCTTGTTGCACCTGCCGTATCCGGCGCCACCCCCGACCGGGCCGGGCGTGCCCGCGGCGCGCCCGGGGAACAGTCGAGGTGTACGGCGCGCCGCCGGAGCGGCGCGCGCCATCTGCGAGAACAGGACGGAAGCATGGCCATCGCCACCTTCGCCGCCGGCTGCTTCTGGGGCGTGGAGCAGCGTTTCGCCGCGCTGCCAGGCGTCATCAGCACCGAGGTCGGCTACACCGGCGGCACGACCGAGAACCCCACCTACAAGCAGGTCTGCGGTGACTCCACCGGGCACGCCGAGGCGGTACGTCTGGAATTCGACCCGGAGCGGACCAGCTACGAGGAACTGCTCGCCGCCTTCTTCGGAATGCACGACCCCACGCAGCGGAACCGTCAGGGGCCGGACTTCGGCAGCCAGTACCGCTCGGCCGTCTTCTTTCACGACGAGGAGCAGGAACGAGCGGCGCGAGCCGCCATCGACGAGCTCACCGAGAGCGGTATGTTCAAGCGTGAGATCGTGACCCAGGTGGTCCCGGCGGGGGCCTGGTGGCGCGCCGAGGAGTACCACCAGAAGTATTTCGAGAAGCACGCCGGCTTCAGCTGTCGCGCCTGACCGGCGCGAGGTGGGCGGGGCTCACCGGGCGGCGCGGAATCTTATGCCGCGAGGTGCTCGATGAGGATCTTGAGGCCTATGCCGATCAGGATGACGCCGCCGACGATCTCCATGCGCCGGCCGAGGATGGCTCCGAAGCGCTTGCCGAGCTCCATGCCGATGGTGGTGAGCACGCCGGCCACGATGCCGATGACGATCGCCGGCCACCAGATGCTGATGCCCAGCACCGCGAGGGAGAGGCCCACGGCCAGCGCGTCGATGCTGGTGGCGATGGAGAGCATCACCAGCCGCCAGCCCTTGGTCGGGTCGCAGACCTGAGTATCCCCGCCCTTCTCCTGGAACGCCTCGTAGATCATCCTGCCGCCGATGACCGCCAGCAGGCCGAACGCTATCCAGTGGTCGACCGGGGCGATGTACTGGACGAGGGTGCGGCCGGCGAGCCAGCCGATGACGGGCATGAACGCCTGGAACAGGCCGAAGTGCCAGGCGAGCCGTAACGTCTGGCGCGGGGTGACCTCACAGAGCTGCAGCCCCGCGCCGATGGCCACGGCGAACGCGTCCATGGCGAGGCCGAGGGCGATGCCGAGGAGAGTCAGCGTCGACACGGCGGGTGGGTCAGAGCGCCGGGACTGCCGAGGCCGAGCCCGAAGGCGATGGTGGCGCGCTCGGCGACGGCGACGGCGAAGGCGGCTGGGGCTTGGGCATGTGGTACTTCTTCAGCAGCCGGATGGTCTGGTCCGAGAGGATGCTCTGGTACTTGACCCGCCCGGGTTCCACCAGATGGAAGATGTCGAAGAAGTCGCGGTCGGCAAAGTGCGCCGCCCCAACGAAGTTCAGCCACGGGATGCTCCAGCGCCTGGCCATCGCCGAGCAGCCCTTGTGGTAGCGCGAGACGGGCCCGTTGAAGGCGGAGCCGATGACCGGCACGTCGCGCGGCAGGTCAACCAGCGCCACGCGCAGATGGCGCTGCTTGCACACGCGGATGATCTTCTGCAGCGTGTTCAGCTCTCTCGAGTAGTAGGTCCGAAACTCGGGGTACCGCGCCGACAGCCAGTACCGGACGTAATACCGCTTGGTCGACCGGCTCTGGATCTTGCTGGCGTGGTACACGTGCTGCGGGTAGCGGGCGAGCGGCCCGGCGCGGGGGAGCGTGAGGGTGCCGGCACCGGGGGGCAGGCAGAACCGGCCGAGGTTGATGCCGATGTAGACGATGGTCGGCACGCCCTTGGGCAGCAGCTTGACGAAGGCGAGGTCTTGCGCGTAGCTGCGGTGCTTGGAGCCGAGGTTGTAGGCGTCGACCACGTATCCGCCACGCTTCTCGATCTGCCGTTCCCAGTTGTCGTCGAGCACCGTGCACTCGCGCGCCGCGGACCCGCCGAGCAGGACTACCAGCGGGACCTTGGGAGGCTTGGCTCGCAGGTTGGCGACGACCTGCACGCAGTGCTGCCAGTCTCTGCCGTAGTCGCTGCCCCGGAGTTCCTCGCCGACAGGTGCGACCAGCTCGGGCGTGAACGTCTGATCGGTTGCGGGGGACGTGCCCAGCGCGGCCCTGACCGGGGCGCCGCCGTCGCCGGCGCGCGCCGGAGCGGCGATCACGGTCAAGCCCGCCAGGCCGGCGGCCAGAGCGACGATGAGCAGGAGTCTGGCCGCCGCGCGCACGGGGCCGCGGCTCATAAGGTCACGAGCCGCCATCGTAGCCGTACTGCCTGAGCAGGGCTGCAGTCTTGGCGCTCAGCAGCCTCTGCCATATGGTGCGACCGGGCTCCACGAGGTGCCAGATGTCGTAGAAGTCCCTGTTCGGGATCTTCGCCCTCGAGACCAGGCTGACCCACGGCACACCGTACTTCTTGCGCAGCGCGACGCACTTGTTGCGGAACTTGGTCGTCGGCGCGTTGAGGGAGACGCCGATGATCGCGGTGTTGCGCGGCAGCTCGAAGAGCACCGGCTTGTACCCGCGCGTCCGGCAGACCTTGATCAGGGTCTCGAGCAGCGCTGCATTGCGGCTGAAGTTCGCCTTGTAGACGGGGTACCGCTTGCTGAGCCACTGCCGGACCATGGCCTTCTTCTTGGCGGTCGTGAGGATGCCGGTCTTGTGCACGCCGTACTGGTGTGGCTGGTGCAGGTCCGGCTCCTTGCCGGGCGCTGATGGCAGCTTGAGCCGGTACGACCTCTGTGTAGAGGTGAACGAGCCGAGGTTGATGCCGACGTAGACGATGGCGTGAGCGCCCTTGGGCAGCGCCTTCACGATGGCGACGTTCTGCGCCATCGTCCGGTTGTGCGAGCCCATGTTCCAGGCCAGAGTGGCCGGTCCGTTGTTGGGGGCCGCCTGGATCTGATTGCGCCAGTCGCTGTCGCTGATGGTCGACTCGCGGGCCGCGGAGCCGCCGAGCAGGACCACGACCGGCTTGGTCGGCGGGTCGGCCTGCATCCAGGCGAGCGCGCCGGCGATCCGCGACCAGTCATCGTTGGCGCCGGCCTTGCCGGTCGCGGCGCCGGCCGTGCCGCCGGCGGCCGGGGACCCGGAGGTCGTGGCGCCGGACGCGGTACCGGTCGCGGCCAGGGCTCCGCCCGTGGCCTGCGTGGAGCAGGCCACCGTGAGCGCCGTCGCGAAGACGAGCGCGGCGACAAGTGCGATGGTGACGTGCGTGCGACGGTGGCGTGTGGCCAAGTTCCCTCCCCAGCGCGGACTCTGACTGTAGCACGGAGGACGCGCCGGGCGCCCCCGCGGTGCGCGTACGATGCGCGTCCGGCGCTCGGGATGTAAAGTTGCCGGGCACCCCACGCGCCGCCCGGAGGTCACCGCCCGTGAAGTACCGCCGCATGCCCATCGAAGCGGAGTCGCCGGAGCAGTTCGGCTACGACCGCATCCGCTACAACCTCACGGAGAGTTCGGTACGCGACCGTTCGCTCGCCGACCTCGGCGTCGAGGTCCGTGACCTGGTCCTCTTCTACGGCGACCACGTGGGCAACGGCGCGTTTCGCGAGCTCGTGGTGGAGCAGAGCGGTGGAGCTGCGACCGGCGTGACCGTGGACGACGTGTTGGTCACGGCCGGCGCCGCCCAGGCGCTCTTCATCATCGCCACCTCGCTGCTGGACAAGGGTGACGAGCTGGTCGTGCTCCGCCCCAACTACGCCACCAACATCGAGACGCCGCGCGCCATCGAAGCCGACGTGCGCTTCGTCGACCTCGGCTTCGACGACGGGTTCCGCATCGACGTGGACAGGCTCATGGCCCAGGTCACGCCAAGCACCCGGTACGTCAGTATCACCGTCCCGCACAACCCGACCGGGGTGATGATGGACGGGGCCGACCTGCGCAGCCTCGTCGGCCGCATCGAAAACGCCGGCTGCCGCCTGCTCGTCGACGAGACCTATCGCGAAATGACGTTCGGCGAGCCCCTGCCTGTCGCAGCCACGCTGAGCGAGCGGGCGATCAGCGTCAGCTCGCTCAGCAAGACGTATGGCATCCCGGGCATCCGTACCGGATGGCTGGTCTGCCGGGATCCCGAGCTCATGGGTACGTTCCTCTCAGCGAAGGAGCAGATCGGCATCTGCGGCAGCGTCGTGGACGAGGAGATCGCCGCGCGGGCCTTCGCCCAGCGCGCGGCGTGGCTCGCCGAGCTCCACCCGTACATCGCCCGGCAGCGCAAGGTCGTCGAGGATTGGATCGCCGGCGAGGAGCTGATGGAGTGGGTCGAGCCGGGAGGGGGGGTCGTCTGCTTCCCGCGCATCAGGCCGGACGTGCCGGTGGACGTGGACGAGTTTTACCGCGTGCTCGGAGAGGTGTACGGCACCTACGTCGGGCCTGGGCATTGGTTCGAGCAGGACAGGCGCCACATGCGCATCGGCTATGCGTGGCCCCTGCCCGAGGAGTTGGATGGCGGGCTCGCCGCCATCTCCGCCTCGGTCCGGGCCGCGCTGACCCTCTGACACGATGATCGCCGCAGTCGCATCCGGCGCCGGCACTCCGTTCCGGCACATGTCCGCCCAGTTCACCGGCGCCGGCGGTGTGCGCCTGCACCTGCAGGCGTGGCTGCCCGCCGGCCCCGATCCCGCGGCGCCCCAGCCGGAGGTGACGGCTGTCGTCGCCGTGGTCCACGGGTACGGCGACCACGGCGGCCGCTACGTCTGGTTCGGTGAGGACATGGCCGCGCGCGGCTACGGCGTGTACGCCTACGACCTGCGCGGCCACGGGCACTCGTCCGGCAGGCGCGGCCAGGTCGGGAGGTTCGAGGAGTACCTGCACGACACCGAGGTGTTCCTCGACGAGGTCCGCCGGGCGCAGCCCGGCAAGCCCATCTTCCTGCTCGGGCACAGCATGGGTGGGCTCGTCTGCGCTCGCCTCGCCGAGGTGCGCCCGCCGGACGTCCGTGGGCTGATCCTCTCGTCGCCGTTCCTGCAGCTGGCCGAGGCCGTGCCGCCGTCCCGTGTGGTCGGCGTCAGGGCGCTGGCCAAGGTGTGGCCCAACCGGGACATCGGCAACACCGTCCGGGCCCCTCAGCTCTCGCACGACGAGGCAGTGGTGGAGGCCTACGTGACCGACCGCCTGGTCCACCACGTGGCGCCGGCGCGCTGGGCGGCGGAGATGCTGTCGGCACAGACCGCGACGATGGCCGACGCGGCGCGGATCGATCAGCCGCTGCTGGTGCTGTACGGCACCGACGACCAGGTAGTGGACGTCGCCTTCATCGAGACGCTCTACGAGCAGGTCAAGGCCGAGGACAAGAGCATCCTCAGGTACGAGGGCTTCTACCACGAGTGCTTCAACGAGACGGGCCGCGAGCAGGTCTTCGGCGACCTCGCGGCCTGGATCGGCACGCGGCTGCCGGCCACCGGCTGACCCGCATCCGACGGCCCGGCGGGCGGCCGGTCAGGCACCCGGCGGCCGCCCCGCAGTGCTCAGGTAGACGACCGGTTCCACGTCGGGGTCCACGCCGAGGATCGCCGCCGCCTCGTCGTCGAAGAAGGCGGCAAGCTGGCAGGTCCCGAGTCCGAGCGCCGTGGCCGCGAGCGCCACGTTCTCCGCGATGTGCCCGGCGTCGAGCAGCACGTAGCGGGCGAACCGGGCGCCGTACTTCCAGCGCGAGCGTTCCAGCACAGCCGTCCATACGAACACCGCCTGCGCGTCGGCGCACACGCGCTGGCCGAGGGCGGCATTGGCAAGTGGCACGCGCAGGTCGGCGACGGCGAGGCGCTCGAGCGCGCGGCCGAGCACATCGTAGTGGTACAGACCGCGCTCCAGTTCCGCGACGTCGTTGGCGACCACGTAGTGCTCGATCGGGTAGAGGCCGCCGGCGGACGGCGCGGTGCGAAAGGCGAAGCCGTCTCGCCGCTCCGTGACCCCGGCGGCCGCCCACAGCAGGGCCGACAGCTCGCCGAGGGCGAGCGGCTCCGGCCCATACGCTCGCAGGCTCCGGCGCCGTGCGAGCGCGTCGAACAGTCCGCCGTCGTCCAGCGCCAGGTCGGGCAGCGGCACACGCGCCGCGTCCGGATACGTCTTGAACCAGTCCGGCTGGTTCATCCAGTCCATGCGACCGCCGACCAGGTGGTCGCGGCCGTGCCGGGTCCGGCGTAGGTAGGCCTGCCCGTCGTCGTCGCCCTGTGCGCCGGCTCCGCCCGGTTTGCCCATGCCTCCGCCTCCGCCGTCCTGCCGGTCGTCAACGGTCACTCGTCGCGGCCCTTGGTACGGTACGGCGTGGGGATGAACTCCACCGACGGCCGCCGCTGGCTGCGGCGCGGGTAGAGGTTCATCAGCTCGTAGATGGGCTCGGGCACCGCGTCTGAGACGGGCAGCCCGAGCGCTTTCGCCTCCTCGAGCCGGATCGGGTAATCGTGCGTCCAGCGGCCCTCGCTGAGCTGAGCCGCAAGCTTGTCCGCCTCGTCGTCGGGCACGCGGCCGTCCAGCAGTTCGCGCACCGTGGCGTGCACCTGGTCGATGGCTTTGCGCGCCACGTCGCCCAGGATCAGCGTCTCGTCGTCGCGGTTCGGGTTGTCCTGCTCGAGCGCCTTGAGGATCGACGCCGCGGGCCACGACCCGCGGGGCAGGCTGCCGAGCTGCGGGTCGACCGGGCCGAGCACCGAATCCGGGTCCATGAGGATCTCGTCGGCGGCAAGGGCGACGAGCGTGCCGCCCGACATGGCGTAGTGCGGCACGATGACGGTCACTTTGCCGGGGTGCCGGTTGAGCGCGTGGGCGATCTGGTCACTGGCGAGGACGAGGCCGCCGGGCGTGTGCAGCACGAGGTCGAGGGGCATGTCGCCCGGCGTGAGGCGGATGGCCCGAAGCAACTGTTCGGAGTCGTCGATGTCGATGTAGCGGCCGAACGGCAGGAAGAAGCCGAATCCCTCCTGGCGGTGGATCAGCGTGATGAGGCGGGACCCGCGCTGCCTCTCGATCTCACGGATGAGCTGCCGCCGGCGACGATCCCGGCGCCAGCGGAAGTACTGCGGCAACCCCCAGAGCAGCGCGAGGGCGATGACGATGGCGAGGAATATCCAGGAGCCCATGGTCAGGTGGTGCCCGGACCGGGCGCGGGTGACACTGTCGCAGCCCGTGCCCGCAGGGTCGTCAGCGTCGCGCCGGCGCCCCGGCGACGACCGGCCCGAGCGCGGGCGGGCACGCCTCCTCGGCGCAGGTCGCCGGCGGCGCAGAGGTCGGCTCCACTGCCTGCGCAGGCGCACCCTTGTGCACGAACACCGCGGCGACGACGGAGCCGGCCAGCAGGATCCCGGCCGAGACCCAGAAGGCGACGTGCATGCCGGAGACGAAAGCGCTGTCGACCATCCGATGCAGGGCCAGCGGGTCGACGCCGGTCGGCAGGCTGCCCTTGGCGGTGCCGCCGCCGTGGCCGGCGAGCGTGACGATCTGCGCCTTGACCCCGGCGGCGAGCGGCAGCTTCGCCAGCGAGTCACGCAGGTCGCTGGCGAAGAAGTGCGTCACGATCGCGCCGAGCAGGGCGATCCCGAAGACTCCGCCGACCTCGCGGCTCGCGTTTGACGTGGCCGAGGCCATGCCGGCGCGGGCTCTCGGGACCGCGTTCATCACGGCGGCCGTCATGGGCGTCATCACGAGACCCATTCCGATGCCCATCATGAGCAGGTTCCACCACAGGGCGCTGTACGGCATCCCGGGGGTGATGCGCTCCATCAGCAGCATGCCGACGCCCACGGTCGCCAGGCCGACGGTCATGGGGATGCGCGGCCCGATGCGGCCGGCCAGGTTGCCTGCGATCGGCGCCGTGAAGATGATGGCGCCGGTCATCGGCAGGGAGCGCAGGCCCATCTGGAACGCCGAGTAGCCCTGCACGTTTTGCAGGAACAGCGTCAGGAAGAAGAACACCCCGAACATGCCGAAGCTGACGAGGCCGGCGACCGTGGCCGCGGCGGCGAAGGTGCGGTTGCGGAAGAACGTGAGGTCGAGCATCGGGCTGGAACTGCGCAGCTCGACCCAGATGAACAGCCCGCCGGCGATCGCCGCGGTCGCGAACAGGCCGACGATCAGCGGCGACGTCCAGCCGTACTGGTTGGCCTCGATCAGCGCGTAGGTCAGCGTCCCGAGGCCGAGGATCGCGAGCCCCTGCCCCGGCAGGTCCAGGTGCCGGCCTTCGGGGTTACGCGACTCGCGGACGACGCGCTGGGCAACGATGAAGGCGACGACGCCTATGGGGATGTTGAGGAAGAAGACGCTCTGCCAGCCGAGGCTGTCGACCAGTGCTCCGCCGACGATTGGACCGGCGGCCAGTGCCATGCCGGAGACGCCCGCCCAGATGCCGATCGCCTGCGCACGCTCTTTCGGGTCTGGAAACGCCTGCGTGAGGATGGACAGCGTGCCCGGAAGCAGGGCGGCCGCACCGAGACCCTGGAAGGCACGGCCGGCGATCAGGGCGTTCAGCGATGGGGCGAGACCGGCGGCCAGCGAGCCTGCCGTGAAGATGGTGAGGCCGATCAGGAAGACGCGCTTGCGCCCGAAGAGGTCGCCCAGCGTCCCGCCGGTGAGCATGAAGGCGGCGAAGACCAGTGTGTAGGCGTCGATGATCCACTGAAGGCCGGAGACGCCGGAACCGAAGTGGTCCTGGATGCTCGGCAAGGCCACATTGACGACGGTGTTGTCGAGCATGGCCATGAAGAGGGCGAAACACATCGCCCCCAGAGTGAGGATCTTGGTGCGGCGGTCGACGGCGAACATGGCTCCCTCCTGGAGCGGCGTCCCTCAACGCTGGCGCGGCGGTACACGGCTTGGTTCCTGAGCCTGCTTCCCCGCGTGGCGCCGCAGCTAACGCCGCGAAGAACGCCCCTAACCGGGCGTTCACAGGACTTCACAGATGAGTGGGAGGCCGCTCGGGTCCCCGGCGACAGGCGAGGCGGCCGAGTCAGCGTTTCGGGGACGGTCCCGGGCCGACGTGGAACGCGGAGATCTGGTTGCGCAACTCCGCCTGGGCGCGCATCTCGCCTGTCCTGGCGAGGTTGCTGCGCCGGCGCCACCACCGGTCCGCCTTGCTCTCCGCAGGGGGTACGGGCGGGGGCACCCGCACGCCGACGACCGACCCGTGACGGTCGATCACGAGCGGCTCGAACGCAGGTGGCTTGATGCGGCGTCGCCCGAACATGACTGAAGTGTTCCCGCGTCGCGCGCGCGAGATGCGCGGCAGGGTTTGGACGAGAGGATTCTCGGTCGGGCCGGCGAGATCAGAGGAGCCGGCTGAAGTCGCCGGTGCCCCAGGGCGAGGCGCCGACCGCCTGGGCGACGGACGCGGAGTCGTTGCCGCGGCGCAGCGCCTCGATGATGCTGCCGTAGTAGCCGTTCTTGAGCGTTTTGACGGTCGCCTCGAGGCCCTGCTTCCAGCTGGTGTAGGCCTTGACCCCGACGGAGTTGAACACCGTCGCGCCCGGCATGTCCTGGGTGGTGTTCAGCGGGTTGTAGTAGGCAGTGTTGTACCAGTGGCCGCCCTCGGCCATCTCCCAGGCGGTGACGGCTGCGACGTTGTCGGCGGTCACGGGAAGGCGCATGGCGACGAGCAGCGCCTGAGCCCAGGTGAACTGCGTGAACTGGCCGTTCCGGGCCATCCGCAGCGCCGCGCCGAGCCCGCCGCTGGCGAGGATCTTCTTGATGCGCTTGGTCACGTCCTGGAGGATCGCCGTGCGCTCCGCCAGAGCCTGGTCCAGCTCGATCTTGCGGTCCTCGACCTTCTGTTCCGCCACGAGCGCGGCTTGGCGGTCCTTCTCGACCTCCCGCTCCAATTGGCGGGCTTGGCGTGTGAGGGTCTGCGCCTTGTTCTCGTTGAGACGGTCCTGCTCCGCGAGGTCCCGTTCGAGGGAGCGGATGGTGTCGATGTCCGCGAGGCTCTTGAGGCTCGTGATGATGTCGAGCCAGTCGAACCCGCCGGTCTTGTAGAGAAGCGCCGCGCGCTTGGCGAGGACCTCCCGCTGGGTGTCCAGGTCCTGTTGCGAGCGTGCCAGGTTGGTGCGCGCGGTCTGCAGCTTCTGCGTCACCTGATCGAGTTGTGCCTGCGCCCGTATGACGTCGTTGCCGGCCTGCTGGAGGTTGGCCTGCAGGTCGGCCATCTCCGCGCGCGTGCGCTTGGCCTCCTTCTGCAGGTCGAAGAGCGAGGGCGCGGCCGCCGCGGGAGCCGTGGTCACGGCGGCCGCCAGCCCGTACGCCGCCACGACGACGACCAGCACGGCCCACAGCGCGGCCGGCCCGCGCGCCTTGGGCGCGTGCCTGCTGCGGGAGTGGTTGGTCTGCTCGAGATGGCCCATGTCGCTGCCCTTCGCGCTCACTGCTTGGGGTATCGGCTCGGCCCCGCGCTTCTTGACCGCTGCACAGGCCGGCGCTGGGCGCCGGCCTGTGCCCGGGCGCTTCGCGCCGGAGACGCGAAACCCTCTCACGCGAGGGTAGCGGGGCCGCCTCGGCGACGCCACCGGCCTCCTCGGTCCGGCCGCGGTCCGGCGGCGGCTCAGAGGGCGGCGGCAGTCTCTTGCAGCGCCGCCCAGAACGCCTCGACGTCTTCTCGCTCCGTGGGCTGCGCGCCGACCGAGACGCGCTGGATGAGCATTCCCTTGAGCACCGAGGTGCCGTAGTAGAAGCGGCCGTCGTCGTTGATGCTCCGGACGACGGCCGTGTTGTGCGCGGCGAGCGCCTCCTCGTTGCCGGCGAGCGACGGCGGCACGTGGCGCAGGCACACTGTCTGGAGCGGCGCCGGCGCGAGAAGTTCCCATGCTGGCGCCGCGACCACCCGCTCCGCCAGCCAAGCGGCGTTGCCGATGTCGCGCCGCACGCGGGCCTGCAGGCCCTCCACGCCGTACTCGCGCAGCAGGAACCACAGCTTGAGCGAGCGGAAGCGGCGGCCGAGCGGGATGCCCCAGTCGCGCAGGTTGCGCACCCGGCCGTCCTGCGCCGTGCGCAGGTAGCTCGGATCCGTGCTCATGACGCGCACGAGGTGCTCGGGGTCGCGCACGTAGTAGGCGGAGAGGTCGAAGCCGGTGCCCATCCACTTGTGTGGGTTGAAGACGATCGAGTCGGCGCGCTCGGCGCCCTCCCACATCCAGCGGTACTCGGGGCAGATCATGGCTGTGCCCGCGAGGGCGGCGTCCACGTGCAGCCAAATGTCGTGGCGTGCACAGAGGTCGGCGATGCCGGCCACCGGGTCGAGCGCTGTGGTCGCCGTTGTGCCGACCGCGGCGATCACGGCGCAGGGCCGGCGCCCGGCCGCCAGGTCTTCCTGGATGGCCTGCTGCAGCAGGTCCAGCCGCAGCGCATGTTCCAGGTCGGTCTCGATGAGGCGCAGGTTCTCGGCCCCGAACCCGGCGAGCAGGGCCGCCTTGGGGATGGAGCTGTGCGCCTGGTCGCTGGCGTACACGACGAGCGGCCCTTGCTCGGCCTGCAGGCCGCCGCGATTCTGCGAGAACTGCGACGTGCGTTCGCGGGCGCACAGCAGCGCCGTGAACGTGGAGGTGCTGGCCGTGTCCTCGATGACGCCGGTGAAGGTCTTCGGCAGGCCCACCATCTGGCGGAGCCAGTCCATGACCACGTCTTCGACCTCCGTCGCCGCGGGGCTAGTGAGCCAGCTCATGCCCTGCACGCCGAGTCCGGACCCGACGAGGTCGGCGAGCACCGACGAGAGGTCGCTGTTGCTGGGGAAGTAGGCGAGGAAGCCGGGGTGGTTCCAGTGCGTGATCCCCGGCATGACGATGCGGTCCAGGTCGGCGGCGATGCCGGCCAGGTCGCCTCCCTGCTGCGGCGGCTCGGCCGGCAGTTGCGACGCTACCTCGCCGGGCTGCACCCGGCTCATCACCGGGAACTCGCCGATGCGCTCCCGGTAGTCGGCGATCCAGTCGACCAGCTCGTGGCCGAGCGCGCGGAACTCTGCTGGCTGCATGCCGTTCTCCTTGCGGGGGGTGTGCCGGTCGAGCCGGTCGATTCTAGCGCGCGCGGGCGATGCGACCGGCCGCCGGCCGGGCTCAGCGCCGGCGCGCGACCAGCACGTCCGAACTCAGGAACCAGTCGGTGACGGGAAAGTGGGCGGTGACGTCCCAGTCGCCGGCGTCGATGAGGGCGCCGAGGTCGAGCGGCCGGCATCCTCCGAGCAGCGCCGGGTTCAGGCTCCAGAGTGCGCGCCAGAGACGGGTGACGAGGCGCGCCGGCGGCGTGTGCCCCGGTGCCAGACTCGCGAGCGCGAGCACCCCGCCGGGGCGCAGCACCCGGCGTGCCTCGGAGAGCAGCGTCGCCGCGTCCGCCGGGCTGAGCAGGTCGAGCACGTAGGTGCTGACGACGCGGTCCGCCGACTCGTCAGCGAGGGGGAGCCGGACGGCGCCGTCGCTGAGTTCGACGCGAGCGCGACCGGCCCACGGCGTCACGGCTGCGCTCGCGAGCTCGATCATGTGCGGACTGACGTCGACGCCGAGGTACGTGGCCTCTCCTGGCAGATACTCGCGCAGTAGCCGGGCGGCGAACCGGCCGGTGCCGCAGCCGAACTCGACGACCGTGGCGGCGTGCCCGAAGTCGCCCTGCGCCGCGAGCGCGTCCAAAGCGCGCCGCTCGCTGAGGGGCCGCGCGTCCTGCCCGCGGCCGATGCGGTCGTAGAAGCGCCTGGCCTGTGCGTGACTGACGTATCCCGCCATGCGTTCAGTCTAGCGCCTCGCCCTGCGTCGTCGCATGGCGAGCCGGTCAGCTCAAGCATCGGCGGCGTGACGGTCCGGCTCCGCCGGAGGCGCAGGGAGAGTGATGGCGTCGCCTGAAGGGCTGCGCCGCGCGCTCCAGTCCCCGACGGTCTTCACCTCGTCGGGGTGAACGTCACCGCAGGAGGTCGATCCTCGTTCGAGGGATGCGGCGCGGCGGGTCTACGATAGGGTCGGTGCCGCCGTCGCGGCGTCGTGTCCGGTTTCCGAGGAGGTCCTTGTGCGCATCGAACCCTTCTTCGTCGAGCAGTGGATGAACGCCCACGAGACGACGGCCACCTGGAACATCGCCGAGACCTGCGTGCACTCTCTGACTTTCGACGAGCTGCTCGAGATGAGCGGCGACGCCGAAGGCGTGGTGCGTCGCCTGCGCGAGACCTGGCTCGGATACGGGGACATCGTGGGCTCGCCGCGGCTGCGCGCCGCGATTGCGGCGCTCTACGGCGAGCGCATCACCCCCGATAACGTGCTGACCGCCAACGGAGCGATCGGCGCGAACTTCCTCGCCCTCTACGCGCTCGTAGAGCCGGGGACCAGCGTGGTCAGCGTACAGCCCACGTACCAGCAACTGTTCTCCGTGCCCGAGTCACTCGGCGCCCGGGTGCGCGAGGTCCGTTTGCGCGAGGAGGACGGCTACCTGCCGGACCCCGCCGCGATCCGCGCGCTCGCCGACGACTCCACGCGGCTCATCATCCTCAACAACCCCAACAACCCGACCGGCGCGCTCATCGAGGAGCCACTGCTGCGTGAGATCGTCGCAGTCGCGCGCGAACTCGACGCCTGGCTCTTCTGCGACGAGGTGTACCGGATGCTCGAGCACGAGCCGGGCTCCACGGCGCCGTCGGTCGCCGACCTCTACGAGAAGGGCGTGAGCAGCGGCAGCATGAGCAAGAGCTACTCGCTTGCAGGGCTGCGCACCGGATGGGTCGCCGGACCCGGCGAGGTCATCCAGCGCTGCCTCGACGTCCGCGACTACACGACCATCAGCGGCGGCGTGCTCGACGACGCTCTCGCCGCCGTCGCGCTGGAGAACAAGGAGCAGGTGCTCGGCCGCAGCCTGGAGATCGTGCGCGGCAACCTCGCTCTTGTCGACGAGTGGATCGCGCGCGAGCCGCGGCTGCACTACGTGCGTCCGCGGGCCGGCACCATCGCTCTCGTGCGCTACGACCACGACCTGCCGTCGACGGAGTTCTGCCAGGGCCTCTTCGACTTCAACGGCGCCTTCGTCATGCCCGGCGCCGCCTTCGGTGAGGAGCACGCGTTCCGCCTCGGGTACGCGAGCGCCCGGGACGTGCTCGAGGGTGGGCTCGCGGCCGTGTCCGAGTATCTCGGGACGCTCGAGGACTGACGGCGGCCGGGCTCTCCCTTGAAGGGCGCCCGACCCGCGAGCTACAGGGAGGTGGCCTCCGAACCGGCGCGCCGGCCTCCGCGGAGGGTCGCGAAGACCACGGCGAGCGCGGAGACTGTGGCGAGGAACATCATGGAGATGTCGAGGCCCCCCACGGGGGAGACGACGAGCCCGTAGACCATGCCGGTGAGCGCGAGACCGAGCGCAGTACCCATGCCGCGCGTCATGTTGAGCACGCCCGAAGCGACGCCCGACTCCCGGCGCGGCGCGGCCGCCATGATGGCGGCGTTGTTGGACGGCGTGAAGAGCCCGAGCCCCACACCCACGAGGACCAATCCGGCCACGAGCTTGCCCTGCCCGGGCTCCCCGATCGCGAGAGTGGCGAGGGTGACGGAGACAAGGAGCATGCCGGCCACGGTGAGCGGTCGCGCGCCCACCTTGTCGGCGAGACGTCCCGCGAACGGCGCGACGATGCCGAGGGCGACCGGCATGACGGCCAGTTCGAGGCCCGCGCGACCGAAGCCGACGCCCACGACGCGCTCGAGGAAGAACGGCACGACGAGCAGCACACCGAACATCACCAGGTACGAAAGGAGCCCGCTCGCGATGCCGGCCGAGAAGGGGATGCTCTTGAACAGGCGCGTGTCGAGCATGGGCGCCGCGGTCCTCCGCTCGCGCAGCACGAACGCGCCGCCGAGCAGGACCCCGAGGACCGCGGCACCGACGATGAAGGCCGACGTCCAGCCGGCGTGGTTGCCCAGCGAGATGGCGCCCATCACGGCGGCGACCGCGGGGACGAACAGCAGAAGGCCGGGCCAGTCGAAGCGGACGCGCCCGGCAAGCTCGCGGCTGCGTGGGATCAGGAGCAGGCCGGCGACCATGCCGATGAGGCCGACGGGCACGTTGACCAGGAAGAGCAGCCGCCAGCCTCCGGCGGCGAGCAGCAGGCCCCCCACCGCGGGCCCGAGCGCCAGGCCGACTGCTTGCGCCGCGCCCTGGATGCCGATGGCGCGGCCGAGCGACCGGCGCGGCACGGCGAGGGCGATGATGGCGACGCTGTTGGCCTGGAGCATGGCGGCGCCGACGGCCTGCAGGACTCGGAACCCGTCCAGGGCGAGCAGGTTCGGAGCGAGGCCACACAGAGCGGAGCCGATGATGAAGACGGCGAAGCCGTAGGTGTAGAGGAGCTTGCGCCCGACCATGTCCGAGAGGCGGCCCATCGCGGCGACGGACGCCACGAGGACCAGCAGGTAGGTGAGTCCTACCCAGGTGACTGCTCCCAGGGGCGCGTGGAAGTCGTGCTGGAGCGTGGGGAAGGCGAGCGCGACGATGCTCGCGTCCAGCTGTCCCATGAAGGCTCCGACGCATACCGTGGCGACTACGAACCACGCGGCGTCCTTGTGGGCGGCGACCGCGCGCGGCCGCCGGGTCTCCACGAGCAGGCGCCGCCACCCGCGGGGTGCGGCGTGGTCCATCAGGTGCATGTCGGTGGCCACGTCATCTCCGTCGTCTGCTCAGCTGCATCCCGTTCATGGTCGGCTCGAACGACCTAGAAGTCGAATACCGTCTTTTGCTCAGAGGTATATGATCTGTTGATGGATCTGCGCCGTCTGACCTACTTCCTCGCGGTCGTCGACCACGCCGGCTTCACCAACGCGGCGAAGGCCCTCTACGTCTCGCAGCCGGCGCTGTCGCTGGCGGTCAGGCAACTGGAAGAGGAGGTCGGCACCGGACTGCTCTACCGGCTCGGACGCGGGGTGCGCCTCACTCCGGCCGGGGAGGCCTTCGTCGGCCCTGCTCGCCAGGCGCTTCGCGACGTCGAGATCGCGCGGGCCTCGGCCGCTTCCATCGCGGGGCTGGAGGCGGGGACGTTGTCGCTCGGATCGTTGCCGACGCTCGCCGCGGACCCGCTGGCCGACCTGGTCGGCCGGTTCCGCGCGGCGCACCCGGGTGTGGTCGTGGACCTGGCGGCGCCGGAAGACACCGCCGACCTTGTCGCCCTGCTGCGCGACGGACGCTGCGAGATCGCCATCTCCGAGCCCGTGTCTCTGCCGGAGACGCTCTCGACCTACGCGCTCGGCGACCAGCGCCTTCTCGTCATCCTGCCGCCGGGGACGCGGCGCCGCCGGCGCTCTCTGCCCGTGGAGGAGCTCGAGACGGTACCTTTCGTGGCCACTCCCGAGGGCACGTCCAGCCGGCGGCTGCTCGACGAGGCCTTCGCGGCGGTGGGACTCGTTCCGAATGTCGCTGTGGTCGCCGCCCAGCGGGAGGCCATCCTTCCGCTCGTCGCAGCCGGCGCGGGGGCCGCCATGGTCCCGGAGGCGCTCGCCGAGCGGGCGTCGCGGCTGGGAGCCGTCATCGCGACGCCGCGCCCGGAGATCACCCGCAAGGTCGTCATCGCCCATCGGCCGGGGCCTTTGGCGCCGGCGGCGCGGCGCTTCCTCGAGCTGGCGCTTGACGGAGATACCGGTGGGAGTCGGAGCACGGCGGCCAATCCACTAGGATGAGGGGACATGGAACCTGATGACGCTACGTCCGTGACTCCCCCCGGCGTCGCCGGCGCCGGCCCAGGGCAGGACTCCGCGCCGCGGCGGACCTGGCTGGCCGTCGAGCGCACGTACCTCGCCTGGCTGCGCACCGGACTCGGTGCGCTGGGGTTGGCCTTGGCCGTAGGCCGCCTGATCCCGGCGCTCGTCGACGTCTCACACGTGGAGTTCGGTCTTCTCGGCGCCGGCTACGGTGTCTTCGGCGTCCTCGTCCTCGCTCTCGGCGCCTACCGCGCTCATCGCACGCGCACTGCTCTGGCCGCCGGGCTGCCCGTGCCCTTCGACTACTGGGAGATCACGGTGCTCACGGTGGTCAGCATCGTCCTTGCGGCGGCCACCATCGCTCTGATCTTCGTGGAGGTGTAGCCACGTGAGTCACTACGGTCCGTCCCGTGAACTCGTCGTCGAGGTCTGCCGCACACTGCTCGACAGGGGGTACCTCAAGGCGACGGAGGGCAACGTCTCGGCACGCGTGCCGGGCGAGGATACCTTTGCCATCACTCCGTCCAGCTACGACTACGGCAAGATGGAGCCCGGAGACATCTGTGTGCTCGGGCTCGACGGGCGGCGCGTCCTGGGCGCGAAGAAGGCGTCGATCGAGTCGTCCATGCACGCCGCCGTCTATGAGTTGCGCGCCGACGTGGGCGTCATCATCCACACCCATCAGCCGTACGCGAGCGCGCTTGCGCTCATGGAGCGGCCCATCCCTGCCCTGTTCGACGAACAGGTACGCTACCTCGGCCGCTCGGTCGAGCTCGTCCCGTACGCCCCGTCGGGGACGAGCTTCCTCAAGAAGAACGTCGCGAAGAAGATCACCAGCGGCGCCAACGCCTTCATCCTCGAAAACCACGGTGTGCTCGTGCTGGGCGGTGACCCCGAGCAGGCCGTGCACAACATGGCGCTGCTCGAGAAGGTCGCGCTCGACTACCTGCTCGCGCTGCTCACCGACGGGCGCGCGGAGAAGGTGCCGCTGCCGATCCGCGAGGTCGCCTTCCAGAAGCTGCGCAAGGACGAGAAGAAGCTGGCGGCGCAGGTCGAGGAGGCGCGCGCCGCGCACGAGGCGGCGGAGGCGCGTACCCGCAAGGAGGCTCGCGCCGTGGAGGCGGAGGAGCAGGCGCGGGCGGCCGCAGGCGAGCCCGCGCCTGCGCCGTCGCAGGCCGGTGAGGCTGCGCCGGCCGGCCCCTCAGGCGCCCAGCTCGCCGGCTACGCGATCAGCCGCTACCCGGACGTCCCGGGCGTCTACGACCGGCTCAACGCTCTCGTCGAGCAGCCGCTTCGCCCGCTCCGCCGAGACGTCATGGATGGCGTCCTCTCCTGGTACGACGGGAACTGCCGCCGCAGCAGAGAGCTCACCGACGCCGCGGCGGAGCTCATCCCCGGCGGCGTGCAGCACAACCTCGCCTTCAACTACCCGTTCCCGCTCGCCGTGGTGAAGGCGGACGGCGCGCACCTCTGGGACGTCGACGGCAACGAGTACATCGACTTCCTCCAGGCCGGCGGGCCGACCGTGCTCGGCAGCAACTACGAGCCGGTGCGCCGGCAGGTGACCCGGGTCGTGGAACAGTCCGGCCCCGTCACAGGCCTCTTCCACGAGTACGAGCTCAAGCTGGCGGAGCTCGTCAACCGGCTGATGCCGGCGGTGGAGATGATCCGCATGCTCGGCTCCGGCACCGAGGGCGTGATGGCTGCCATCCGCGCCGCACGCGCGTTCACCGGCAAGAAGTGGGTCGTCAAGGTCGGCGGCGCGTACCATGGGTGGAGCGACCAGATGGTCTACGGACTTCACGTGCCGGGAACCTGGCGCTTCGAGGCCAAGGGCATCCCGCTCGGGGCGACCGCACTGACGCGTGAGGTGTTCCCGGGCGACCTCGACGCGCTGCGCAGGAAGCTGAGGCAGAACCAGGCGCTGGGCGGCACGGCGGCGGTGATCGTCGAGCCGGTGGGGCCGGAGAGCGGCACGCGTCCGGTGCCGTTCGGCTTCAACGCCGCCGTCCGCGAGCTCTGCGACGAGTTCGGCGCGCTGCTCATCTTCGACGAGGTCGTCACCGGGTTCCGGCTCGGGTTGGGCGGGGCGCAGGGCTACTTCGGGGTGCGCCCCGACCTCACCATCTTCGGCAAGTGCATCACCGGCGGCTACCCGATGGCCGGTGGAGTCGGCGGCCGCCGCGACGTGCTGGCGAGCTTCGCCGGTGGCATCGGCGGCAAGAGCGGCGAGCGCGCCTACGTCGGCGGCACCCTGAGCGCCAACCCTCTGAGCTGCGCCGCCGGCTACTTCGCCATCTCGGAGATGGAGCGCACCAACGCGCCGGTGCTTGCCGGCATGGCCGGAGACAGGCTGACCGCCGGCCTCAACCGCATCATCGACAAGCTCGGACTGCCCTTCGTCGCCTACAACACCGGCTCGATCGTCCACCTCGAGACCTCGGGTGTGATGCTCCTCGACCTCAAGCACCCGCTGCGCTTCGCGAAGCAGATGAAGCCGCGCAAGCACATGATCGAGGAGATGGGCGCGGCCTACGCGGCCAACGGTGTCATCACGCTCGCCGGGTCGCGCATGTACACGTCCATGGCCGACACCGACGAAGTGATCGACGACGCCCTCGAGCGGTTCGAGCGCGTGCTCTCGAGCGTCGAGGGCGTCTGATATGCCGGTTGTGGCCGGCTGGGAGGTGAGTGCATGAACCTCGACGTCATCGGCGTCGTGCTGGCCGTCATCGTCCTGACGGGGCTCATCTGGTTCGTCTGGACGGTGATCCGTGGCCACACGCGCAGCCGCGCGTGGAGGACGGCGCGCGTCGTGGTGGCGTGCATCGTAGCGCTCGTCCTCGTCGGGTGGGGCACGTACTGGCTGATGAACTCGCGGACCGTGCAGGTGATGGGCGACCATGTGAGCCGCGTCGATACGACCCACAAGGTGGTCGCCCTTACCTTCGACGACGGCCCCGACAAGGCGTATGCGAGCGGGCTCATCGACGACCTGCGGCAGTACGACGCCAAGGGCACGTTCTACGTGATCGGCGCGGACGCCGCCGCGAACCCGGCCGCGCTGCGCGCGCTCGTTGCGGCCGGCGAGGAGATCGGCAACCATTCCTACAATCACCGGCGGCTCGTCTTCGTCTCCACGACCACGGTGCGTCACGAAGTCGACGCCACCGACGCGGTCATCCGCGAGGCGGGGTACACGGGCCCGATCACCTTCCGCCCGCCCTACGCCAAGAAGCTCCTCTCCTACCCGTTCGAGATGGCCTCGGCCGGCAGGACCACGGTGATGTGGGATCTGGAGCCGGACTCGAAGAGCGGCATCTCGAGCGATCCGCAGGCCATGACGCAGTACGTGATCAGCGGCGTGCAGCCGGGCTCCATCATCGAACTGCATCCCTGGGGCAAGGGCAACGAGGCGACGCGCAAGGCGCTGCCGCTCATCATGGCCGCGCTGCGGCATCGCGGCTACTCGTTCGTCACCATCTCGGAGCTGCTCGCGCTACGCTGACGGTTCGCGCGGCGGGTTTCGACTGCGGCGGCGCGGCAGCAGCGCGTCGAGGCTGGTGGCGAGGTCGACATCCATGTAGACGAGCACCTGCTCGTCGCTGGGGCGACTCCCCGGCCGAGGGACCGGGCGATCCGGCCGGGGCCGTCGACACCGGCGTTGTCGGCGATGGTGACGCGATACGTGAAGGATAAGCCGTGGTCCAAATGGTCGACGAGGCGGGGAGGATGTTGCGGCGCAGTTCCGCCTCTTCGTCCAGCGTGTCCAATGTCGTGCTCATGGGGAGGAAGACACGCAGGCGCGCCGGGAGGCCGCTGAGGGAGTCCTGTGGGGGGCGTGCGCGTCCTGGCCGGCGCCGAGCCTCGGCGGTGTATGCTCCAGAGATGTCGGGCTCCTACGGGCATCGCTACGTCCTCGCCGTCGACCTCGGCACGTCGGGGGCCAAGGTGGCGCTGGTAGGTATCGACGGTCGGGTCGCCGCGTGGGAGTTCGAGCCCGTCGAGCTCATCGTCCTGCCGGGCGGCGGCGCGGAGCAGCGTCCGGATGACTGGTGGGGGGCCACGGTCGCCGCGACTCGGCGCCTTCTGGCCCGCCACGACGGTCCCGGCGCCGAGGTCGCCGCCGTCTGCTGCAGCACGCAGGGGGAGGGCACGGTGCCGGTGGACCGGGCCGGCGCGCCCCTCACGAACTGCATCCTCTGGATGGACATGCGCGGCGCGCCGCACCTGCGCCGGCAGTTCGGCGGGTTCCCCGCCACGCAGGGCATCAGCCTGCTCAAGGTCCGGCGCTGGGTGAAGCTTACGGGCGGCATGCCCTCGCCCACCGGCAAGGACCCCGCGGCTCACATGTTGTACGTCCGCGACGAGATGCCCGAGGTGTACGAGCGCACGCACAAGTTCCTCGGCGTACCGGACTACCTGAATCTCAGACTGTGCGGCCGCATGGCAGCGAGCTACGACTCGATCATGACCAGCTGGGTCACCGACAACCGCGATGCGGACGGGGTGAAGTACGCCCCGGACCTAGTCCGCGACTGCGGCATCGACGCGGACAAGCTGCCGCAGATCGTCAAGTGCACCGATGTGCTCGGCCGGCTCACGCCGGCGGCGGCCGAGGAGCTCGGGCTGGCGCCGGAGACGCAGGTCGTCGCCGGCGCCATCGACACCACGGCCGCGGCGGTCGGCGCCGGCACCACCGACGACTTCGCCGTGCACCTGTATCTCGGCACGTCGTCGTGGATGGCCGCACACGTGCCGTTCAAGAAGACCGATGTGTTCTCGAGCCTCGCGTCGGTCCCATGTGCGCTGCCCGGCCGCTGGCTGCTGACGGCTCTGCAGGCCACGGCCGGCGGCAATCTCACCTGGCTGCGCGACAACGTGCTGTACCACAAGGACGAACTGCTTGCCGAGGAGGAGCAGCCGGACGTCTTCAAGGTCTTCGACCAGATAGCGCGGCGCGTCCCGCCGGGGAGCAACGGCGTGCTGTACACGCCGTGGATCTGGGGAGAGCGCGCCCCGGTAGACGACCGCGCGCTGCGCGCCGGTCTCTACAACCTCTCGCTGGCCAACACGCGCGAGGACGTCGTGCGCGCGTTCTTCGAGGGCGTCGCCCTCAACACCCGCTGGTTGCTCCGGCCGGTCGGCAAGTTCCTGGGCCGGCCCGTCGAGAGCATCAACCTGGTCGGCGGCGGCGCCCGGTCGGAGGTGTGGCCGCAGATCATCGCCGACGCGATGGGCGTCACCGTTCGCCGCGTGCGCGACCCGATCCAGGCGAACGCCCGGGGAGCGGCGTGGATCGCCGCCGCCGGGCTCGGGGAGATCTCGTTCGCCGACGTGCCGCGGCTGGTCGAGATCGACGGGGAGTTCGCGCCTGACGCCGCGACCCGCCGGGTCTACGATGAGTCGTACCGGACCTTCATCGAGGTCCACAAGCGCATGAAGCCGTTGTTCAGGCGCATCAACAGTGGCGAGCGGGAGGAAACGTGAGCGGACGGGCCGAGCGGGCACGGCGTGACGAGGAGCGCGGCTTCCGGGTGTACGGCTACCGGTGGGTCGTCCTCGGCGTCGTCATGATCGTGAACTTCGTCATCCAGATCCTCTGGATCGGCTACGGCTCCATCATCTCGGACGCCGCGGACTACTACGGGGTGTCACACCAGTCGGTGACGCTCCTCGCGATGCTCTTCATGATTGCCTTCATCCCGCTGTCGTTGCCCGCAGCCTGGGTGATCGACAGCCGCGGCTTTCGCACCGCCGTAGGGTTCGGCGTCGTCATGATGGGCGTGTTCGGCGTCCTCCGCGGCCTCTCCGGCAGCAACTACACGCTCGTCTTCCTCTGTACGATCGGCATCGCCATCGCCCAGCCGTTCCTGCTCAACGCGTGGACCAAGGTGCCGGCCAATTGGTTCGCCCCCGGGGAGCGTGCGACCGCCGTGGGCCTGATCACGCTCGCCAGTATGCTCGGCGTGGGCGCCGGGCTCGCGCTCTCGCCGGTTCTGATCGGCGTGATGTCCATCGGCGAGATGCAGCTGGTCTACGGCGTGCTCGCCGCCGTGGGAGCCGCCGCCTTTCTCGTGCTGGCGCGCGAGCGGCCGGCAACGTCGCCCGGTCCGGCGGGCGAGGAAGCCCGCGCCCTCATGCTCGACGGCCTCAAGCACGCGCTGACGGTCAAGGGCTTTCTCGTCATCCTTGCCGTCGCTTTCGTCATCATGGGGGTCTTCAACGGCGTCACCAGCTGGATCGGCGACATCGTCCTGCCGCGCGGGTACGACGCCGACGCCGCCGGCCTGCTGGGCCTGGTCATGCTGGTCGCCGGCGTCGTCGGCGCCGTCGTGCTCTCGGCGATGTCCGACCGCCAGGGCAAGCGCATCCGTTATCTGGTGTTCACCCTTGCCCTGGCCATCCCGAGCCTCGTCGGCGTGGCCTTCGTGTCGAGCACGGCGCTGCTCTACGCCAGCTGCGCCGCGCTTGGGTTCTTCATTGTCGGCGCGCTGCCTATCGGCATGCAGTATGCGGCGGAGGTCACCTTCCCCACACCTGAGGGCACCTCCAACGGCCTGGTTCAGCTCTGCGGCCAGTTCTCGGTCGTGTTCGTCTACATCATGGGTCCTCTGCGCACCGGTAGCGGGTCGTTTGCCGTCTCGCTGGTGCTGATGAGCGTCCTGCTGGCGGTGTGCGCCGTGGTGGTCTCGCGGCTCAAGGACGCACCGCCGAGGAGTGCGGTGGCGCCCGTGGCGTCTGCGGCGCCGGCCGAGCCGGATGCGCCGCGGGCACCCGCTCTGTAATCTACGTGCAAGACGTACTGGCGAGCGGCCTGGGAGGGTCCGCGTGACCACGACCACCCCAGAGACCACGACCCCTGCCGCTCTCGAGGACGCGGCCTCCGCCGGCAACGGCGCGAACGGGCGGAACGACAACGGTGTCGCGCCCCGGGCGGACCGTCCGTCACCCTTCGAACGGCGTACCTACATCTACGCCGCGGTCGCCATCGCCGCCTATCTGATCCTTGCTTACTTCGTGTTCATCAGGGTGGGCGCGCATCGAGGGGATCACGTGCTCGCCGTCATCGTCCCCTCCGCCGTTCTTGCGCTGACCGCCGAGCTGTACACCCGGACGCCGGCGTGGCTGCGCGCCTCTCTCTCACTCTTGTTCGGGGTGTTCGCGCTCGTGAGCGGTCTGGTGGCCATGGACCGGCTGCGCGTGGAGGGCACGAGCGCCGGCGGGCTCGTCGGCATCCTGCCGCTGGTCGCCGGCACGGCCCTGCTCGTGCTCGGCGTCTGGACCGCCTGGCACTACCGCAGGCGGGGCGGTCCTCTCTGGCGCACCGTTCTGCGCCGGGGGCTCATCGCCGTCGCGGCGCTGCTCGTGATCTACTGGCTCGTCCTGCCGGTCAGCTTGGCCATCGTCGCCACCGAGCGCCCGGCGCGGCCCATCAGAGACGCCGACCTGGGCCGCCCCAAACAAGACGTGACGCTGGTCACGCGCGACGGCGTCAGGCTCAGCGCCTGGTACGTGCCGTCGCGGAACCACGCCGCCATCATCACCTTCCCCCGTGAGACGACCATCCCCCAGGCTCGCATGCTGGTGCGTAATGGGTACGGGGTCCTGCTGGTCGACCCGCGCGGCTACGGCGACAGCGAGGGGGACCCCAACGCCTACGGCTGGGGGTCGACCAAGGACATCGACGCCGCGGTGTCGTGGCTGCGCCGCCGGCCCGACGTGCAGAACCGGCGCATCGGTGGCCTCGGCCTCTCGATGGGCGGCGAGCAGATGCTGGAGGCCGCCGCCCGCAACTCCGGGCTCAAGGCCGTGGTCAGCGAGGGCGCCGGCATCCGCTCGGTACGGGAGGCGGCGCTCGAGAAGGACCTGAACCCGGTGGAGCGGGTGCTCGAATATCCGCAGGACCTGGCGCAGACGGTCTCGGTCTGGCTGCTCGGCGGCGACACCGTCCCTATGTCGCTGAAGACGGCCGCCATCCTCATCGGGCCGCGTGCCGTCCTCTTCATCTACGGTGGCGACGGTCAGCAGGCCGAGAAGTCGGTCAATCCCGTGTACTACCGCAGCGCCTTCGCCCCCAAGTCCATCTGGGAGGTGCCGGGGGCGGCACACACCAAGGGCATCCAGACCCAGCCCAAGCAGTACGAGCAACTGGTCGTAGGCTTCTTCAACAAGGCTCTGCTGAACCCGGCCCAATAGGCCCACGAGCCCGCAGTCTGGGTGGGCCTCCAGCCTGGTTCTCGTGCGCCGCCGCCGGCCGCCGGGCCGTCACTTCGAGAGCAGGCCCTCCAGCCGGCTGCCGAGGTAGCCGATCGCGTTGAACCCGGTGTGCGTGAGCCAAGGAGCCAGGATGCTGCCGGAGCGGAGCCGCAGCCAGCTGAAGAACATGCCGGCGACGCCGGCGGCGAGCACGACGAACGCCACCGCGCCGGCCTGCAGCAGCGGGCTGTTCTGCGCCGCCGCCGCCCCGGGGTTGGTGCCGAGGCTGCTGAGCGTGGGCAGCACGTGCCAGACGCCGAAGACAAGCGAGCTGAGCAGCGCATGGGTCGCGCCGGGACTGTCGCGCAGCCGGCTCTCGCCTACTCGCGGTGCTGTCGCGGCGGGCCGGGCGACCAGCCCGGCGGGTGGCTCGGCGAGTCCAGCATCTCCTCGATCTCGAACACGAGGCCGTCTTCGGTGCAGTACAGCCAGTCTTCGCCCGGCTCGTACGATTGCATGATGGCGTGCCCGGTCTCGAGGGCGTGCTTCGTGGCGTGCTTGCCGGGGGATGAGTCGCAGCAGCCGATGTGGCCGCAGACCGTGCAGCGGCGCAGGTGCAGCCAGCGGCCGCCGGTCTCCATGCACTCCTTGCAGCCGTTGCCGCCGGGCGCGACCCCGACGACGATCTGGCCGAGGTGGGTGCACTCGTCGCTCATGGGGCCTCTCCTTCGGGTGCGGGGTCGGGACGGCCGGGGCAGATCCACGCCGGGTCCCACCCGGCCTTGAGGGCCCCGGCCTCGTAGGTCGAGTCGAGAAAGGTGAGCAGCGCGATCCCGGGGTCGGTCGCCGAGCGCACGTCGTCGTAGTCGAGGATGAACTCACCCAGCGTCGCGTCCCATCGCGCCGCGGCCGGCTCCGGGACGGCGGTCTCGATGCCCTGCGGCCGGGGGTGCGTGAACGAGTAGTAGGCCGGGCGAGGGTACGCCGAGCTGCCCGGCCACCAGCCGCATTCCACCTGGTCCTCGTTCATGGCGTTGCGCAGGATGTAGCCGGCGTTGGCCCCCTCCGTCGGCACCGAGGTCCCGCCGAGGCGCATGTCGCGCAGGTCGAACGTGCCCCACATCAGGCC
The DNA here is from genome assembly GCA_963775255.1 of uncultured Thermoleophilia bacterium. Lineage (GTDB taxonomy): Bacteria > Actinomycetota > Thermoleophilia > UBA2241 > UBA2241 > CAIXSE01. Next base: position 135,457 of record CAVZIA010000023.1, read on the forward strand.
TATCGGCGGCGTCTTACGGCTGAAACAGGCGCGATAGCGCTCCATGACGCGTGCGCTCGCATGCATGGCCTGGAACCAGGCCTCCACGAGCGCGACGTCGTAGGGCCTCGCCGCGGTGTCCTGCGTGAAGGGCACGGGGTCGGCCACCTCCTGCGGCTGCTCGCTGACGGTCACGGGCACGCCGGCGCGGGCGAGCGTGCCGAAGAAGCGCTCGTGCCAGCCGGCGACGCTCATGGGCCCCAGCTCGAAGCCGCCCCTCGTGCCCCATGACGTGGTGACGCCTATCTCGTGCCGCGTGAAGTCGGCGTTGATGGTGAAGGTGCCGCCCTTCCACGGCACGGCCCCCGTCGTCAGACCGGTGCTCGTCAGCCCCAGGGCGACGTTCGCCCACTGAGGCTCGAACGGCTTGAGCAGCGTGAGCTTGCCGACCATCTGTAGTCCCATGTGCAGCAGATGCATCGTCGGCGCGAACGCGTCGTAGGGCAGCTCAGGCCACTTTGCGGTCGCGGGTGGTGTGCCGGTCATCGTGCCTCCGTTGGGAACTCAGGTCCCGGGAGTGTTCCCGCTGCAGGAACTCGCCACGCGTGCCGCGTCGAGTCGCGACGGCTCCGGCACGATGGCACACTGTACCTATGGCAAGTGACCGGTCAAGCGGCGGGAGGCGGGCGTCAAGAGCCGCCGCGCCCGCCGCCACGGTGCTTCTGCTGCTGACGGCAGCCGCGCTGGCCGCCGGATGCGGCGCGGCCGCCTCCCAGAGCGTGGATCAGACGTCGGCACCGGCCGCGGGCGTCTCACTCGTCGCGGTCCCGCCGCCGGCGAGTCCGGCGGCGACGGTCGCCGACTCGCCGTCCCCGAGCCCGACCCCGGAGCCGCCGCCGCTGGACAAGCCCACGAAGAAGCACCCGCTGCGCGTCTACTTCGGCGGCGACTCGCTCGCAGGCATGCCCGGCGTGTGGCTCGGCATCCTGCGAAAGAAGGACGGCCTCGCCAAGGTCAAGGCAGACTACGTGGAGAGTTCGCGTCTCACCTACGGCGAGCCGGTCGACTGGCCCGCTCACCTCAAGCAGCAGATGAGCAACGGCCGCTATGACGTCGGCGTCTTCATGATCGGCGCCAACGACAGCGGCATGCCGATGATCGCCGGCGGCAAGAGCGTGATGTATCCCAAGAAGGCCTGGCTCGATGAGTACGAGCAGCGCGCGAAGCAGATCGCCACCATCATGCTGCGCGCCGGCGTCAAGCGCGTGTACTGGGTCGGCATGCCGATCATGCCCAGTTCGTCAGAGTCGAAGAAGATGCGCGACCTCAACAAGCTCTTCGAGGATGTCGCCGCCAGCAGCCCGGACGTCGAGTACGTGGACAGCTACGACCTCCTCTCCACCAAGGCCGGCGACTTCAAGGCCTCGCTGCGCAGCGGCGACGGCGTGCACTACACCGACGAGGGCGCCAAGACGGTCGCCAAGGCCGTCTGGAAGGCCATCAGGCAAGACTGGGGCAGCAAGTAGGTCATCTGATCCATCGATTCCACACTTTCCCCATCGAGACTGCATCCGTGCCGTCGAAACGGCGCGAGGCCGTCTGCACCACGCCACCATCCATGATATCGCCGAACGCAAGGCGGCGCAGACGGAACTTCATCGCTCGCGAGCGGTGCTCTCTGAAGCCGCGGGCTCGGCGGACATCGGCTACTGGACCCGGGACAGGGAGACGGACGTGCCGACGCCGTCCACTCTGGTACTCCGCCTTGCGGCCGTAGATCCGGCGTCTCCGACGAGGGAGTCAGAACTGCGCGCTCACATCCATCCAGACGACGTCGCCGGTCGCGAACTGATACTCCGTCAGGTCAAGCAGGGCGTGCCGGTGACGCGCCTGCATCACTCGGGCGAGTTCGAGGGTACTGGCATCGGCCTCGCCAACGTGCAGCGCATCCTGGGCCGCCACGATGGCTTGTGTTGGGCGGAGTCGATGCCGGACGAGGGTGCAACGTTCTACTTTTCTCTCCCGTGAGGGTAGAAGGCGCTGATGGTGATGACACAGTGACAGGCCAGCAGACGCCTACGACGCCGAGCCAGGCCCCGCGCGCGAGCGATCGCAGCAAAGGCGCCCGCGTCGCTGCGGGGACGATTCTTCGGCTGCTTTGTGTCGACGATCGCGCCGAGGATGCGGAGCTGGAGCAGCTCACCCTGTCGCGCGCGGGGTACGAGCTGAGGGCCACGCGCGTCGCGGCCGAGGACGAGCTTCGCGCGGCGCTGGATGACGACGAGTACGACATCGCGCTGCTCGACTACACGCTGCCCGGCTGGGACTGCCGTGAGGCTCTCGCCCAGCTCACCGTTGCGCGGCCGGACATGCCGGTCATCTCAGTCGCCGGCACCATCGGCGAGGAGGCGGCCGTCGAGCTGCTCAAACTGGGGGCCGCCGATTACGTGTCCAAGGACCACCTCGCGCGCCTGCCCTACGCGGTCGGGCGCGCGCTGGACGCGGCGCAGGATCACCGTGCCCGGCGCGAGGCCGAGGGCCGCCTCAAGGAGGCGCTCGGCGGCACCGTCGCGGCCATGGGCGCGCTGGTCGAGATGCGCGATCCCTACACTGCCGGTCACGAGAAGCGTACGGCAGAGCTGGTGGTGGCCATCGGCCGCCGGCTCGGCCTCGACGAGGACGAGATCGAGGTGCTGGACCTCACCGCGCGCATGCACGACATCGGGCAGATCGCGGTACCGGCGGAGATCCTCACCCGCCCGGGGCGACTCTCCCAGAACGAGTTCACGCTGATCAAGGCCCACCCGCAGGTGGCCCACGACATCCTTGCGCCCATCGACTTCGGCAGGCCCGTGGCCGAAGTGATCCTGCAACACCACGAGCGGCTGGACGGCTCCGGGTACCCTCAAAGCTTGAAGGGCGACGATATCCTGCTCGGCGCGCGCGTGCTGGCGGTCGCCGACGTGGTCGAGGCCATGTCGTCGCACCGGCCCTACCGTGCGGCGCTCGGCGTCGAGGCCGCTCTGGCCGAGGTCTCCGCCGGGGCGGGCAAGCTGTATGACGAACGCGTGGTCGCCGCCTGCCGGCAGGTGTTCGACGTCGGCTTCAGGTTCGAGTCGTAGCAGGCTCGCCGCGCCGAACGTAGCAGGCTCGCCGCGCCGAAGTACTCCGCTCGACGGCCATCAGCGGATCCGCCGAGCAATTACATCGTTCGAACACCGGACTAAAAGCGCCAGCACACCGGCGGGTAGTCTCTACGCCGTGGGCGGCGCATCCCGCTGTGTCCGGCGCATGGCGCGGTCTTCGCGCCGAGAGGGACGGTGAGGATTTCGGCAAGGTTGAGACTCGGGACCATCGGGCTGGGCTTGTGGCCGAGCGACGAGCCGTTGCTCGGCGGCGGTCGTGCAATCGGCGTCGAGAGGCTGCTGTGGCACGCCGCCGGTCGAGGAGTGACGTGGTTCGACACGAGCCACGCCTGCGGCGACGACTCGCTCGAGAGGGAGGTGGGCCGGTGGCTCACGGCCCTGTCGCCCGACGAGAGGCCCGCGCTGTTCACCAAAGGCGGCATCGTCGCCGACGGCACGTTCTCCGATGGACGCTGCCTCTCGGCGCTCCTTCCCTCGGTCCTGCGTGCGCACTTGGACGCGGCGCTGCTCGCGCTGCACGTGGATGCTGTAGACGCATTCTTCCTCCACTACCCGGATGAGACCGGTGTGCCGGTCGAAGCGTCCTGGGGGGCGGTGGCTGACATGGTCGCCGAGGGAAAGGTGCGCCACGCCGGGCTGTGTGCGTTCGGTCTCGATGCAGTGCGCGCTTGCGAGAGCATGCGACACGTCGACCTGTTGATGAGCCGTGTGGATCCGCTCCGGCTTCAGTCGCAGTCGCAGTGTCTCGAGTGGTGCGATGAGCGCGGCACACAGGTGATCGCCTGGGTGCCGGGCGAGGAGAGCCGGGTATTCGATCCGTCCTACTCGGGCCCGCTCATGCGGACTCCGTACACGCGCTCGGGGGTCAGGCTCCAGCGGCTGCTGTCGGCCAGCGTCGCGGCGGAGATGACGGCGCTCGCCGCCGTCCGCGACGTGGCTCGAAAGACCTCGATGAGCTTCGAGGGCGTGGTCGCGGGATGGCTGCTCGCGCAGCCGGGAGTGACAGGGATAGCCGTCGGTGCGCAGAGCGGCGTCCAGCTCGACCGTTGGCTTGCGGTCGACGGCGCGCCGCTTGGCCACGAGGACGTGGAGCGGATCTCCCTGGCCGGAGAGGCGGCGCTCTCAGCGCCTTGATCCGCGCGAGGATCCGGCGCCCGCCGCAAGGTCGCCCGAGAGCGGCAGGCGCACCGTGAACACCGAGCCGCCGCCCGGGGCCGGTGCGGCGTCGACGGATCCCCCCATCGTCTCGGCCAGCTCTTTGACGAGCGCCAGGCCCAGACCGGCGGCCCCCGTCCTGCCGCCCTCCTCCTTGCGCCGGTCGTGAAGGGTGTACTCCTGGAAGGCCTGCTCGAGCTCCTCGGGGTCGAGCCCCGGCCCGTTGTCCACCACGCGCACGAAGCCCGGGCCGGTCTCCACCGACACCACGCTCCCCGGAGGGCTCACTCGGAGTGCGTTCTCCACCAGGTTCGAGGTGATCTGCAACACGCGGTCGGGGTCGGCGAAGGCCGGCGAGTCCTGGGACGCCAGCACCACGACGTCCGTGTCGAGCGACTCTGCGGCGGCGCTGGTCCGCTGGGCGGCATCGCGGGCGACGCGCCGCAGGTCCACCGGGCCGGGCAGCACGTCGAAGCGCCCGGCGCGCAGGCGGGCGAGGTCGAGCAGGTCGCCGATGAGGCGCTCCAGGCGGCGGCTCTCCGCCAGGATGAACGCCGCCGCCCGGTGAGTGTCGATGACATCCTCGCGGATACTCTCGGCGAAGCCTTGCACGGCGGCGACGGGCGTGCGCAGCTCGTGGCTGATCGACAGCAGGAACCGCCGCTCGGCGTCGTGCGCGCGAGCCAGCTCCGTCGCCATCGTGTTGAAGGACGCGCTCAGCGAGCGGAGCTCGCGCGGTCCCTCAAGCGGCAGTGGCTGGGGCGTCTCTCCGCGAGCGAGCGCCTTGCTCGCGAGCACCACGCGGTCCACGGGCCTGGCGATGGTCCGCGCCAGCAGCACCGACGCGACGATCGCGCAGGTGGCGGCGATCAGACCTCCGGCCATTAGGCGGCTCAGCCAGTCGCCCCAGTCGAGCACGGGTGTCTCGTAGGGCCGCTGCAGGACGACCACCTGGTCGCCCAGCCGGGCGGCCCCGAAGATGAATCCGTCGGGGGAGTGCACGCGTCCGGCCGCGTATCCGGTCTGCCGCAGCGAGGCGACGGCGTCGTCCGGGAGTTGCCCGGTGAGCGCGTTGAGCGAGTAGATGGAGAGCCTGCGGCCGACGCTGGCGACCGCCGCCTGCGTCGCGACCCTCTGCGTGGGCGTCTGGTCGGCCAGCACGGCCCGCAGCGTGCGCGCCTGCCGGCCGGTCGCCTGGACGTCGGCGCTCTCGACGCTGTGCTCGATGAGGATCGCGCCGAGAAGGACGAAGGCGGCCAGAGGGATCGCCGTGGCGAGAAAGACGGCCAGCCAGAATCGCGACCAGAGCCGGTCGAGCATGGATGTCAGGTCCGCGGAGTCTTGTAGCCGACCCCATGGACCGTTTCGATCACGTCCGGCCGCCCGAGCTTGCGCCGGACCTGGGCGATGTGGACGTCCACGGTGCGCGTCCCGCCGGGGTAGTCGAGCTGCCAGGCATGCTCGAGCAGTTCCTCGCGCGTGTACACCACGCCCGGGTGGGCCACGAGGTGCGACAGCAGGTCGAACTCCTTCTGCGTGAGGCGGATCCGCTCGCCGGACACGGTCACCTCCCGAGCCCGCAGGTCCAGCTCGACGTCCGATGTCCGCAGCACCGTGGGCTCGCCGCCGGTGCCGGCGCGGCGCAGGACCGCCTTCACACGCGCCATGAGCTCGCGCGGCGAGAACGGCTTGGCCACGTAGTCGTCGGCGCCGATCTCGAGCCCGGCGACCCGGTCGGCCTCGTCCCCGCGCGCCGTGAGCATGATCACGGGGACGTCCGTGAAGCCCTTGAGGCTGCGGCAGACGTCGAAGCCGTCGATGCCGGGCAGACCGATGTCGAGAAGGACCAGGGCCAGGGGCCGGCGCCTGGCCTCGGCCAGAGCCTCGGCGCCGTTACGGACCCAGACGACGCGATAGTCCTCGTGCAGGAGGTACTCCTGCACGAGCGTTCCCATGCTGTAGTCGTCCTCGACGAGCAAGACCGTGCCGCGCATGCTCCCATGATACGTCTCAGGGGCGCCGGGTCCGCAGCTTGGATCTTGTTTCGCGGACCCGGCGCCTGTCGCGCCCGAGCCGGCGGTCATGGGTCCGACGCGGCTGCGGACATCTCTACTGCTCCTCGACCGGATGCGCCCTGCGGCGGAACCACACGAAGAACAGGACGACGGCCACGACGACGACCACCGCGACGACGATGATCGCGACCGTGAGCGAGGAGGCGCTGGACGCGGTCGTCGTCGCCTCCTTCGGTTCGAGGTTCAGATAGGTGTCGATGTTGCCGGCGGAGTAGAAGGCCGGGCCGTTGCCGTCCATGACCCTCGTCCAGCCGGTCCACTTGTCGGTGTTGTAGGCCTCGAGGTGGTCCGGGTATGTGAGCACGACCCAAGGCGTCTGTTCGTACATGATCTGCTGCATCTGCCAGATGAGGTCCTGGCGCTTCTGCGGGTCGAGCTGGGCTGCTTGTTCGACGGCCAGCTTGTCGTACTCGGCGTCGGACCAGCAAGGTTCGTTCCACGACTCGATCTGCACGCTCGTGAGCGTCGCCAGGGTCTGGCCGGGATCGTCGTAGCCGTCCCAGTCCCAGAGATAGAGGTCGAAGTCGGGGGCGTACGTGTCACCCTTGTAGTTCCAGAGCCTGTCCTCGAGCGCGCCCTCGTCGATGACCTGGAAGTCGATCTTCAGACCCAGCGTCTGGAGCCAGCCCGTGATGAGCTTGCCCTCGCCCTGTCCGTGGATGTCGTCGGCGAGCGCGTACAGGCGCAGTTTGATGTCCTTGCCGCCGTTGTTCGGGTCGTTCAGGATGCCGTTCCCATCGGTGTCCTTGTAGCCGGCATCGGCGAGCAACTGCTTGGCTTTGGCGACGTCGAACGTGTACAGCTGATCGGCCGCAGGCTGCCAGTGGTAGTCGGGGTCGGCCCAGGTGCCAGGCGGCATGATCGTGGTGCCGGGTTTGGCGTTGCCGTTCCACGCGATCGACACCAGCCTGTCGCGGTCGATCGCGTAGTTCAGCGCGTTGCGGAAGTCCGGATCACGGAGGACGGGGTTGCCCAGCGAACCCTTCTCCGTGTAGCAGTTGATGTCCATGTAGTCCCAGTTGCGGTAGTTGTACGAGAGTGCGGTCAGCCCCGCGGTGGACTTCAACTGCTGGTACTGCGCCTGTGGCAGGCCCCAGGCCGCGTCGATCGTGCCGAGCTTCAGGTCCTGCGTCATCGCGTCCGGGTTCTGGTAGGCGAGAAAGACGATCTCATCCACGGCAGGCTGTTTGCCCCAGTAGCCGGGGTTCCTGACCATGCGCAAGTACCGCCCCTTCTTGAACTCGACGACCTGGAACGGGCCGCTGCCGACGATCGGTGGCTTGTTGACATAGGAGGACTCGACGACGCTGGGTTTCACTTTGGACCAGATATGCTTCGGCAGGATGGGGATCCACAGGCGCTCCATGTCGGCCTTGGGCCTCGTACAGACGATGCGCACGGTGTATGGGTCGACGACATCGACGTGGTCGATGCCTATCGTCATGATCCCGAAGGCGTAGAGCTCGTTCTTGATGCTGTAGTTGTAGGTGAACGCGACGTCTTCCGCGGTCAGTTGCTGGCCGTCCTGCCATTTGACGCCCTGCCGGATCTTGACCGTCCAGACTTTGCCGTCGGCCGAGATGCCGCCGTTCTCCTTGGTGGGGAATTCCGCGGCGAGGTCCAGCGTCGGTTGCTCATCGGCGCCGAAGCCGAAGAGGAAGTCGTACTGGAGCGCCCAGATCTCGTAGGACGAGTTCTCCCAGCCGATGAACGGGTTGAGGTTGTCCGGCTCGCGCGGCCAGCCGATGCGCAGCACCACGCCGGATGAGCCAGGTGACGCCGACGCCCCGGTCGTCGCCGACGCCGGGTCTGGACCTGCGAGCAGCGATGTCGCGATGAGGCCGGTGATGAGGCAGCAGAGCACCGCCACGCGTGAGATCGACAAGCTCCCCATGACAGCTCCTTGTCCACTCTTGGCGGAGCAGTGGGGCCCCCCGAGGCGGCGTGCCGCCCGTTGCTCCCCTGGCCCGCGAGCCGCAGGCGCGGCTTGGCCTCACTGTCGTCCGCGATGTGACGGGCACATCAGGAGATTGTCAAGCGTATGTAAGAAGCCGCGCCGCTCCAGTGGGCCGCCAGGTTGCCGCCGCACCTCAGGAGGCTTCGTCGAGCGCCTGTTCGAACTGGCTGGAGTAGAGGTCGTAGTAGAAGCCGCGGGCGGCCATGAGCTCCGCGTGCGAGCCCTGCTCGATGATGGCGCCGTTGTCCATCACGAGGATGATGTCGGCGCCGCGGATGGTGCTGAGGCGGTGAGCGATGACGAAGCTGGTACGGTCCATCATGAGCTCCGCCATCGCCTGCTGGATCAGTACCTCGGTGCGGGTGTCCACGGAGCTCGTGGCCTCGTCGAGGATGAGGATGTCGGGGTCGGCCAGGAACGCCCGGGCGATGGTGAGCAGCTGGCGCTCGCCCTGCGAGACGTTGGTGGCGTCGTCGTCGAGCACCGTGTCGTAGCCGTCGGGGAGCGCGCGCACGAAGTGGTCCACGCGCGCCGCCTGGGCCGCGGCGCGGATCTCGTCCTCGGTGGCGCCCTCACGTCCGTAGGCGATGTTGTCGCGGATGGTGCCGCTGAACAGCCAGGTGTCCTGCAGCACCATGCCGAACAGGCGGCGCAGGTCGCCGCGGGCGAACTGCCGGATGTCGACGTCGTCGACGCTGACGACGCCGCCGTCGACGTCGTAGAAGCGCAGCAGGAGGTTCACCAGGGTCGTCTTGCCGGCGCCGGTCGGGCCCACGATGGCCACGGTCTCACCAGGCGCGACGTCGAGTGTGAGTCCGGAGATGAGGGGCGTGTCGGGCACGTAGCGGAACGAGACGTCGTCGAAGCTGATGTGGCCGTGCGTATGGTCACACTCGAGGCAGGCGGCCGGGTCGGGAGTCTCTTCGGCCTCGTCCAGGAGCTCGAAGATGCGCTCCGCGGAGGCGGCCGTGCTCTGGAGCACGTTCATGATGCTGGCCACCTGTGTGATCGGCATGGTGAACTGGCGTGAGTACTGGATGAATGCCTGCACGTCGCCGAGGGAGATGCGGCCGGTGGCCACCATGATCCCGCCGATGACGGCGATGGCCACGTAGTTGATGTTCATGACGAAGTTCATGACCGGCATGATGATCCCAGAGATGAACTGGGCCTTGAAGCTCGACTGGTAGAGCTTCTCGTTCTGCTCGTCGAACGTGGCGATGGCGCTCTCCTGGCGCCCGAACACCTTGACCACGTTGTGGCCGGTGAACATCTCTTCCACATGGCCGTTAAGGTCGCCGGTGCTCTCCCACTGTGCCGTGAACTGCTTCTGTGAACGCTTCGCGATGAGCACGGTGATCACCACCGAGACCGGGACCACGAGCACCGAGATCAGCGCCAGAAGCCAGCTGATGGTGAGCATCATGATGAGCACGCCGATGATGGTCAGCGTCGAGGTGATGATCTGCGTCGCGCTCTGCTGCAGCGACTGCGAGATGTTGTCGATGTCGTTGGTCATGCGGCTCAGCAGGTCGCCGCGGGAGTGGTCGTCGAAGTACTTGAGCGGCAGGCGCGCGAGCTTCTCGTCCGCTTTGCGCCGCAGCCGGTAGATGGTGCGCTGCGCCACACCGGCCATCAGGTACGCCTGCAGCCAGGAGAGCAGGGCGCTCAGCAGGTAGACGGCGGCCAGCAGGGCCAGAGTGCGTGCGAGCGCGTGGAAGTCGATGCCGTGCCCGGGGTTCAGCGTCATGCTCTGCAGCATGTCGGCGATCCGGTTCTGGCCCTTGGCGCGGAGCCCCTGGACGGCCTGCGCCTTGGTCACGCCGGCGGGGATCTGCTTGTTGACCACGCCCTCGAAGAGGATGTTGGTGGCGTTGCCCAGGATCTTGGGGCCGACAACGGCGAAGGCCACGCTGGCCACAGCGAGCACGACGATGACGACGAGCAGCACGCGCTCCGGCCGCAGTTCGCCGGCCAGCCGGCGCATGGTGCCGCGGAAGTCCTTGGCCTTGGCCGTCGGCTGCACGAGCGCATGTCCGCCCGGGCCGCCGGGGCCCGGGCCGCCGGGTCCGCGCGGGCGCGCGGGGGCTCCGCCTGGAGCGCCCGCGGGGGCCTTGCCGTTGCCTTGCGGTGTGCTCATGCCGCTCCCTGCACGCCCAGCTGCGAGGTCACGATCTCGCGGTAGGTCTCGCTCGTCTCGAGCAGTTCATCGTGCGTGCCGATGCCGGCGATCGTGCCGTCGTCGTCCAGCACGATGATCTGGTCGGCGTGCATGATCGTCCCGACGCGCTGCGCGACGATGATCACGGTGGCGTCGGCGGTGTGCTTGTGCAGCGCGGCGCGCAGCTTCGCGTCGGTGGTGAAGTCGAGCGCCGAGAAGCTGTCGTCGTAGATCTGGATATTGGCCTGCTTGGCCAGCGCTCTCGCGATGGCGAGGCGCTGGCGCTGCCCGCCGGACACACTGGCGCCGCCCTGCGCGATGTGAGTGTCGAGCTTCTCGGGCATCGCGTCGACGAACTCGCGGCCCTGGGCGATCTCGAGGTAATGCCAGAGGTGCTCCTCGGCTGCGTCCTCGTCGCCCTGCCGCAGGTTGTCCGCCACACTGCCGCTGAAGAGGAACGACTTCTGCGGCACCAGGCCGATCCGGGACCACAGATCCTGCATGGCCATCTCTCGCACGTCCGTGCCGTCGACCAGCACCGCGCCGCCGGTCACCTCGTAAAAGCGCGGGATGAGGCTGATGAGGGTGGTCTTGCCGCTGCCGGTGCTGCCGACGATGGCGGTGGTCTCGCCCGGCCGCGCCGTGAAGCTGATGCCGCTGAGCACCGGCTCCTCGGCGCCGGGGTAGCGGAACTCCACGTCGCGGAACTCCACGGTGCCGGCGAGCGGCACGTCCACGGCCGGCCGCTCCGGGTCGATGATGCTCGGCCTGGTGTCGAGCACCTCCATGATGCGACCGGCGCTGACGGCCGCGCGCGGCACCATGACGAACATGAACGTCGCCATGAGCACCGAGAACAGGATCTGGAACACGTACTGGAGGAAGGCGGTGAGGTCGCCGATGGGCATGGAGCCGTCGGCGATCTGCTTGCCGCCGAACCACATGATGGCGATGGTCGTGAAGTTGAGGATCAGCGTGACCGCCGGGAACACCATGGCGAACAGCCGCCCCGTGCTCAGGGTGGTCTGCGTCAGGTCCTCGTTGGCCTCGTCGAAGCGCTGTTCCTCGTAGGTCGTCCGGTCGAACGCGCGGATGACGCGCACGCCGCTGAGGAACTCGCGAGTCACCTGGTTGATCCGGTCGATCTTCTTCTGCATGGACATGAAGAGCGGGGTCGCCTTTCGGATCACGAGTCCGATGAACACCGCCATGATGGGAATGGCGACGAGGATGACCGTCGACAGCGGCACGTCCAGACGCAGGGCCATGATCACCCCGCCGATGGCCATCATCGGGGCCTGCAGGACGACGTTGAGCATCATCAGCGTCACCATCTGCACCTGCTGCACGTCGTTGGTGGTGCGGGTGATGAGCGACGGCGCGCCGAAGTGGTTGATCTCGGCCTGGGAGAACTGCTGGACGCGGCGGAACAGGGAGCCGCGCGTGTCGCGGCCCAGCCCCATGGAGGTCCGCGAGCCGAGGTACACGGCGGCGACGGCCGCGATCACGTAGACGAGCGTGACCCCGAGCATGACGGCGCCGGTCGTGAGGATGTACGAGGTGTCGCCGGTGACCACGCCGTTGTTGATGATGTCGGCGTTCAGGGTGGGCAGATAGAGGTTGGCGATGACCTGGACGAGTACGAGGAACACCACCAGGACGATGGACCACAGGTAGGGCCGGAGGCCGGTGCGGAGAAGCCGGATCACCGGTCCGTCCTCTCGCTCGCGGCGCAGTGCGCCGCCGAGACGGCGGTGATGCTGTCGCCGAGCTTCTCGAGCAGGCGCGTGAGATCGCGACGATCGCCCTCCGACAGGGTCGCGAACGTCGCGTTGACGTACTCGCCCACGGCGGCGCCCATCTCGTCGCTGCGCTCACGCCCGGCGTCCGTGAGGTACACGCGCGTGCGGCGCTGATCGGCCTCGTCGGTCCTGCGCTCCACGAGGCCCGTCTTCTCCATGGTGGTGAGCATCTTGCTCACCGTGGGCGGAGCGACATGCAACATGCGGGCCATGTCTCGCTGGCTGGCGCCGTCGTTGACGCTGAGCAGGCGGAGGCACATGGCCTGGCCGGGGTGCGTGCGGCTGCCGGCCATGGCCGTCATCATGTTCTTGAAGTGGAGGCGCGCAGTCGTGAGGAAAGCGCGGAAGGCGCGCGCCGACAGGTCGTCGACGCCGTCCAGCTCCGGCATCTTCCAGGCCGCGAAGGGCTCGTCCGCCCGGCTGCGCGGGCTCTCATTGGGGGTGGTCCGTGGCATGCGAGGTGGAATGGTAGCAGGCTAATGGTTAGCTGGCAAACGATTAATTTCGCCCCGGCAAACCGCGCTGCCCGAAGCCGCGTCTCTCCTGAGGTTCCATCCCGCTCTCCCGGGTAGGGTGGAACAGGAAGGTTCACGCGGTCCCTCGCGGAACTCCCGAAGGTACGAACCGTGGCCATGTTCACTGGAGTGACGACAGACCGGGCCGAGGCCCGCAGACAGCGACGCCGCGCCGCACGGCGCATGGCGGTCAACTACACGCTCATTTACGCCGTCGCGGCGGTGGCGTGGATCGTGCTCTCCGACCGGATTCTCGGGTCACTCGGCTTACCGGAGAACGTCGAGCTGGTCCTGGCGTCGGTCAAGGGGATCGCCTTCGTGATCGTGACGGCGATCTTGCTGCTCGTCCTCGGCCTGCGGTACTTCAAGAACCTGGAGACGACCCAGGAGCGGTACACGCGGTTGTTCGAGAACGCGGTGGAGGGCCTCACGCTGTTCCGCGTGGTGCGGGACAAGGAAGGTGAGCTGGTCGACCTGGAGCTCGTGGACCTGAACCCCACCCAGCAGGAGCGCACGGGGCTCACGCGGGAGGAGGCCGTCGGCAGGCTGCTGAGTCATCCCGACGGCCTCGACGAGCGCACTCGCTCGTACTTCGAGATGGTGGCGAACGCCGCGGGCACCGGCGGCCCGGCGCGCTCGGAGCTCCACATCTCCGGCGACGACGCCTACGAGCTGCTCGAGGCGTACCCCGTGGGACGCGACCGCTGGGCGCTCTCGGCGCTGGACATCAGCGGCGTGCGCCACGCTGAGCGGGCCCTGCGGCGGCAGGAGGAGTCGATCCGCAGGGCCTACGTCGACGTGCTGGACGCCGTGACCGGCGGCAAGCTCGTCCTGCTCACGGACGAGGAGCTCGCCGGCCAGCTCGGCGTCCCGCTGACGGAGCCGACCGAGTTCCTGGCGCCGCGCGACCTCTCACGCGCTCGCGGCACCATCACTCGTGTGGCGGCCGAGCGGTTCCCCGACTGGGCGCCGGGTACCGACATCCCCACCCCCGTGGGAGAGGCGCTCGTCAACGCTTTACGTCACGCCGGCGGCGGCATCTACCAGTTGTACGAGCACGGTGACGTACTGCAGGTGGCCGTGCGCGACGAAGGTCCCGGCATCGACTTCCGCACCCTGCCGCGGGCGACGCTGCAGCGCGGTTTCTCGACTGCGTCGAGTCTCGGCATGGGGTTCACGATCATGCTGCAAGTGTGCGAGCGCGTGCTGCTCAGCACACACCCCGGCCGCACGACCGTCGTGCTCGAGTTCGCCGCGCGACAGCCCGTCGCCGAGGACGTCAAGGCAATGGGTGAGCTGGACATGCGCGTGTCCTGACGCGGGGTCCCGCGGACCGCGCGCGTGCGGACCGACGCGTCAGGCGGGCGGGGCGACCTCCGCGACGAACTCCTCGAACGCCGCGAGATAGGTCCCGACATCGTCCTTCGTCGCGTCCACCGACATCGCGGGCCCGGCAGTGCTGATGGCCTCCCACACTCCGCGGTTGGCCAGGTACAGCCGGAGCAGCGCGTTGAGCTCCGGCTGCTCGTCGGCGTCCGCCTCCGCGGCGTTGCGCGCCAGGCGGCCGCTGAAACTGACGCCGCTGCGCGGCCCGAGGCGCTGGATCATCCACGGCAGGCCGGCCGAGGCCACCGCGGCCTCCAGGCCGTCCGCGAGCAGCGCGCCCAGAGCCGCCGCGCGGTCGTAGGCCTCCGCGGTGAGCACCTCCGTGAGCACGGCCCGTGCGGCGGCCATGCTGAGCGCGTTGCCGAACATCGTGCCTCCGGTGGCGAGTTCTCCCTGCTTCCCCGTGAGGCTGGCGCCGCGCTCGAAGGCGTCCTTGAGCTGGGCGGTCATCCCGTACACGCCGAGCGGCAGCCCGCCGCCGATGGCTTTGCCGATACCGACCAGGTCCGGCTTGAGCCCCCACTGCTCCGTGAGGCCCCCGGGGCCGCAGATGAGCGTGTGGGTCTCGTCCAGCAGCAGAAGCGTCCCCGCCTCGGTGCAGAGGCGCCGCAGCTCGTCGTGGAAGCCGGGGTCGGGCATGACCACGCCCTCGTTGGTCAGTGCGGGTTCGGTGAAGACGCAGGCGTAGTCGCGGTCCGCCAGAGCGGCAGCCAGTGCAGCCACGTCGTTGAACTGGACGGTGTCGATGTCGCGGTCGGCGTGCGAGGAGAGGCCGAGATACGAGAGCCTGCCCTCACCGGCGAAGGCGGTGAGCATCTCGTCGCCGTGACCGCCGTAGTTGCCGGTGAAGGTGAGGATCCTCTGACGGCCGGTCGCGTGCCGGGCCAGGCGGAGCGCCTCGGTGTTGGCCTGTGAGGCCGACAACGTGAACTGCCAGGCGGGCAGGCCCCAGCGGCTCGCGAGTTCCTGCGCCACGACGATGGCATCCTCGGTGGGGAGCATGAATTGTGAGCCGTTGGCCACGCGCTGTTGCACGGCGCGCACGACCGGCTCGGGGTCGATGCCGCAGAAGGTGCTCTTGTCGCCGACGTTGGTGTCGAGGAACCGCACGCCGTCGGCGCAGGTGAAGTGGGCGCCGTGGCCCTCGTCGATCCAGATCGGCGGGTGGGCGAAGTAGCTGACCATCCAGCTCATCGGCACGCCGTAGGGCATGCAATCGCGACCGCGCTCGCGGAGTTCCATGCAGCGTGGATGTTCGCGCGTGTACCGCGCGATCTCCCGCTCCCACAGCGTCGCTACCAGTCCCGGATCGACTCCAGCCCGTAAATCCATGCGGCGCATCATACAGCGGATGCCCTGGCCGGGCTCCGGAGAGGACGCCGGGCCGTCCCTCCGGTCTCTGATGCGGTCCCTCGGCCGCTCACCAAGTCCAGGTGCCGGAGGCGACGCACCACGCCGGCACCGCGAACGTCACCAGCGCGATGACGGCGACGACAGTCGCCGCCACCCAGCGCCGTCCAAGCATGCTTCTGATGGTCACCGCGTACCTCCTGGAACGCTCGGTCTCCACACTTACTGTACCCGCATGGGTTGACAGTCATGGTATGCTGTCACCTGTCAGAAATATGTTACAGGTGAAGGAGACTGATGACACATCTGCATCCGACCGGCGATCAGCTCGTCGAGATGCTTGCGGCTCTGTCCAATCCGTTGCGGATCCGCATCATCGCGACGCTGGCCGGGGGACGCGACTACGTGAGTCACCTCGCGCGTGAGATCGGCGTCAGCCGCCCGCTGGTGCACATGCACCTGCAGCGGCTCGAGGCGGTCGGGCTCATCACCGGCAGTCTCGAACTCTCCGACGACGGCAAGGCCATGAAGTACTTCGAGGTCACCGACTTCGCCCTCCAGCTCACCCCCGCGACGCTGGCCGAGGCGGCAAGCACACTGACCATCGCGGACTCCGAGAAGGGTCCGTCAAGAAAGGAGCGCTCGTGATGTTCCCAGTAGCAACGACCGTCCTCACCTGGCCGGCGGCGATCATCTTCATCTTCCTCGTGTTCATGGCCGTCGTGCTGTACGGCGGCGCGAAAGACCGGCGCTTCAAGCTGCAGAAGGCGGAGATCACCGCCGGCCGCGAAGAGGAGATGCGGCAGCTCATCGCCCGCTACGAGCAGCTGGCCGAGACCACTCTCGACGCCCAGCAGCGTGTTGCCGCCGACGTCTCCGAGCTTCGCTCCCGCGCCTCGTCCATCGAACAGATCCTGCGCACCGTCGAATGACGCCCGCGGGGTGACCACCGACCACAAGGAACCCACCATGAACACGCAGACGCTCACCTACAGAAGGACGGCCGTCGCCGTCGGAATCCTGTACATCATCGCCACCGCGGTCAGCTTGCTGAGCACCGCGCTCGCGGGCGGCGCCCTGGACGCGCCGGACTATCTGACCCGCATCGCCGCCCAGGGAGACCGGACGATCGCCGCCGCGCTGTTGCTCATCGCCGGCGGCATCGCCGCGGTGCTCATCGCCGCCCTCCTGTTTCCGGTCATCCGGCGCTTCGGTGAGGGCGCGGCGCTCGGGTACGTCGGCATGCGGATCCTCGAGGCGGTGACCCTTCTCGTAGACGCGGTGGGACTGCTGCTGCTGGTGTCGGTGAGCCGGGACTTCGTGAGCGCCGGCGCCGGCTCCGCTGCCGCCTCCCATGTCAGTTCCGCGGGTGCCCTGCTGCTGGCGCTGCACGAATGGGCCTTCCTGCTCGATCCGATCGTGTTCGCCACCGGCGGCCTGCTGTTGTACGCGCTGCTCTATCGTTCGCGCCTCGTGCCTCGCTGGCTGTCGGCCTGGGGCCTGGCGGGGACGGCACTGGTCTTGATCTACGCGCTGCTCAGGATGTACGGCGGCGGGACGATGGCGCTGGCGGTGCCGATCGGCGTCCAGGAGATGGTGCTGGCGGGCTGGCTGATCGCCAGAGGATTCGATGTGCGCGCGAGCCGGCGCGAAGCGCTTCGCTCGCGCGTGAGCAGCGAGCTCGGCCTCTCCGGGAGCGGATCATGAGGGCCGTCGTCCAGGATGTCTACGGCCCGGCCGGCGTGCTGAGGCTGGACGAGGTCGACCGGCCGGCTCTCCGCGACGACTGCGTGCTGGTACGCGTCCGCGCGGCGTCGGTGAACCCGCCCGATGTCGCCGGCATGACCGGTGTGCCTTACATCGCGCGCCCGAGCTTCGGGCTGCGCCGGCCGCGCGCCCGCGTGCGCGGCGCCGACCTGGCCGGTGTCGTGGAGGCGGTGGGCAGGGACGTCTCCGGACTCCGCGTGGGTGATGAGGTCTTCGGCGACGCCGGGCCTCTGGCCGGTACCTTCGCGGAGGTCGCAACGGTGCAGGCGGACCTGCTGGCGCCGAAGCCCGAGTGGCTCACTTTCGAGGAGGCGGCGGCGGTGCCCATGTCCGGGCTCACCGCGCTCCGGGCGCTGCGCGACGTGGCCGCCGTGCAGCCCGGCCAGAGGGTCCTGGTGACGGGGGCCGGCGGCGGCATCGGCAGCTTCGCCGTGCAGATCGCGAAGGCGATGGGCGCCGAGGTCACCGCCGTCTGCAGCACCGGCAAGGTCGGTCTGGTCCGCGAGCTCGGCGCCGACCACGTCATCGACTACACGCGCGAGGACTTCACGCAGCGCGCCGAGCGCTACGACGTCGTGTTCGACAATGTGCTCAGGCATTCGCTGACGCAGCTGGTGCGCGTCGTGGAGAAGGATGGGACGCTGATCCCCAACGGGGGCCAGTTCTGGAAGCGCTGGTTCGGCGGCGCGGGCGTGATCCTCATCAAGGGACCGCTGCTGTCGCTGGCCGTGACGCAGCGCATCCGCAACGTCACATTGAAGAGGAAGCGGGAAGGCCTGCTCGACCTCACGCGGCTGCTGGAGTCCGGCCGGATCAAGCCTGTGATCGGCCGGACCTACAAGTTGAGCGAGACGCCGGCGGCCCTGGCCGACTTCGCCGCCGGCCACGCGCGTGGCAAGCTGGTCATCGCCGTCTGACACTGGAGAGACCATGACCAATGAGACCGCGGGCACGACCAACGACGTCCTCAGACTGCTCGACGCGCGCGGCTCCACGCGCGCCTACGACCCGGCGTCGCTCACCGCGGAGGAGAAGCAGGCGATCCTCCACGCGGCGATGCGCGCCCCGACCGCCGGCAACCTCATGCTCTACTCCATCCTCGAGATCGAAGACCAGGCGCTGAAGGACCGGCTGGCGGTGACCTGCGACGACCAGCCGTTCATCGCGCGGGCGCCGTGGGTGCTGCTGTTCGTCGCCGACTACCAGAAGTGGATGGACCTCTTCGGCGCCTGCGGCTGCGACGACCTGCCCGGCGTGCCCGCCGGAGTCACGCCGGGCCCCGGCGACCTGCTCCTCGCCGTGAACGACGCGCTGATCGCGGCGCAGAACGCCGTGGTGGCGGCCGAGTCCCTGGGTATCGGGTCGTGCTACATCGGCGACATCATGGAGCTCGGTGAAGAACACGCCGAGCTCCTGCACCTGCCGCGCTGGACGTTCCCGGCGGCGATGCTCTGCCTCGGCCGCCCGAAGGCGCGTCCGCACCGGACCGAGCACTACGAGCGGCTCGTGGTGCACAAGGACGTGTACCGTCGCCAGACGCCGGACGAGCTTGCCGAGACCTCCGCCGACCTCGACGTGCTACACGGCGTGCGTGAGGGCGTGCGCGGCTGCGTGCAGGACGTCTACGCGCGCAAGTTCACCGCGGACTTCTCCATCGAGATGAACCGATCGGTGGGCTGGTGGCTGGAACGCTGGCAGCGCGGCGAGGCCGACGGGGCGTCGGGAGGCTGAAGCGACCGGAGTGGCCGCGCCCTCCGGATGTGTCGCGCGCACGCGGATGGACGCCGATGAAGTGAGCTTGTGCGTCCAGATGCGGACGTCGGTCGTGCTCGTGACGACCTCACCCGCGGTGACGCACTCGCGGGGTCGGCTCAGCACTAGTACGGCTGCGACTTTGGGGCCCGCTCGTGAAGCACGCCTATGTTATGCTCGGCCGCATGAACACTTCCGCACAAACTCCCCCAGAACGCAGCGATTTCATCCGCGAGATCGTCGCGGCGGACCTGCGTGAGGGGCGTGTCGACGAGGTCGTCACGCGGTTCCCACCGGAGCCCAACGGTTACTTGCACATCGGCCACGCCAAGTCCATCTGCCTCAACTTCGGCATCCCGCAGGAGTTCCGCGGCCGTTGCCATCTGCGCTTCGACGACACCAACCCGATGAAAGAAGAGCAGGAGTACATCGACGCCATCGAGCGGGACATCCGCTGGCTCGGGTTCGACTGGGGCGAGCACCTCTACTTCGCCTCCGACTACTTCGAGCAGTTGTACGAGTGGGCGGTCCACCTCATCAAAGCCGGCAAGGCTTACGTTGACGACCTGACCGCCGACGAGATCCGCGAGCATCGCGGCACGTTCACCGAGCCGGGCCGGCCGAGCCCGTGGCGGGACCGGCCGGCCGACGAGAGCCTCGACCTGTTCGCGCGCATGCGGGCCGGCGAGTTTCCCGATGGCATACGTGTCCTGCGCGCGAAGATCGACATGGCGTCGCCCAACATCAACCTGCGCGACCCCGTGCTCTACCGCATCCTGCATGCGGAGCACCCGCGCACCGGCGACGCCTGGTGCATCTACCCCATGTACGACTTCGCCCACGGCCAGTCGGACGCGATCGAGCACGTCACGCACTCCATCTGCACGCTCGAGTTCGAGGCGCACCGGCCGCTCTACGACTGGTTCATCCAGAACCTGCCGGTGCCGGCCGAGCCGCACCAGTACGAGTTCGCACGTCTCAACCTCACGCATACCGTGCTCAGCAAGCGGGTGCTGCTGCGGCTGGTCAACGAGGGCTTCGTGCGTGGCTGGGACGACCCGCGCATGCCTACTCTGTCGGCCATCCGCCGCCGCGGGTTCCCGGCCGAGGGCATTCGCGACTTCGCGACCCTCGTCGGCGTGGCCAAGACCGACAGCGTCGTCGAAGTCGAGTACCTGGAGCACACTGTGCGCAGCGTGCTCAACCGCATGTCTCCGCGCCGCTTCGGCGTGCTCGACCCTCTCAAGGTGGTCATCACAGACTACCCCGAAGGCCAGGTCGAGGAGATGGACGTGCCCAACAATCCCGAGGACCCGGAAGCGGGCACGCGCAAGGTGCCGTTCGGTCGCGAGCTGTGGATCGAGCGCGACGACTTCATGGAAGAGCCGGTGCGCAAGTTCTTCCGCCTGGCGCCCGGCCGCGAGGTGCGGCTGCGCGCGGCGTACTTCGTCACCTGCAACGAGGTGGTCAAGGACGAGACGGGCCGGATCGTGGAGCTGCGCTGTACGCACGATCCGGCGACACGCGGCGGCGACGCGCCCGACGGCCGCCGCCCCAAGGCCACCCTGCATTGGGTCGCGGCCGCTCAGGCCGTGCCGGCCGAGGTCAGGCTGTACGAGCACCTCTTCACCGATTCGTACCCGGGCGCCGACGGCCGCGACATCTTCGAGACGGTCAACCCGGACTCCGAGAAGGTCCTGAGCGGCTGCTTCGTCGAGCCGTCGCTGGCGGAGCTGCCCATCGGCGAGACCGTCCAGTTCGAAAGGCTCGGCTACTT
The DNA here is from genome assembly GCA_963775255.1 of uncultured Thermoleophilia bacterium. Classification (GTDB taxonomy): domain Bacteria; phylum Actinomycetota; class Thermoleophilia; order UBA2241; family UBA2241; genus CAIXSE01. The sequence continues at coordinate 156,279 of CAVZIA010000023.1, forward strand.
CTGCCCGGACCCGGACTCGGCGCCGGGCGCGCCGGTCTTCAATCGCACGCTGACGCTCAAGGATACGTGGGCCAAGCTTCAGAAGCAGGGACGGCAGGATGGCTGAGAAGAACAGAGACAAGCAGCAGGGGTACTCCGCGGACGATCCGTTCCTGCTCTGGGTTCTCATTGCCCAGACCAAGGACGGGATACTCAAGGCGCGCCAGCGGGACTACGCCCGGTACGGCATCAGCGACGACCGCCGGGCGATCCTCTACATCATCATGACCAACGGCGGTACGACGACGCCTGTGACGATAGCGCGCAACCTCTTTCGCGAACTGCACTCCGTCACCGAGATGCTCAAGCGCATGGAGAAGGACGACCTGGTGGAGCGGCGCAAGGGCACCGGCAGGTCCAAGGTCGAGGTCGCCATCACCCAGAAGGGCCGCGACGTGTTCGAGCAGTCTCACCACAGCCAGACGGACGAGAAGATCTTCTCCGCGCTGACCAAGCAGGAGCGTGAGCGACTCTCCCAGTACCTCTGGAAGCTGCGCAGCCGGGTGCTCCAGGACCTGGGCGTCCCGGAGTGGTCGCTGGACCTGCAGAACCCGAACGACCAGTCGTAGCGCGCCCGTTTCGGCGCGCTCGGGCCGCGCGCTCCCCTGCCGTCTCGCGCGGTCGGACGGTTGAGCGTTCCGCCCCCTCGGGGTACACTTTTCGGGCCGCTGGCGAGTGGCCTAATTGGCAAGGCACCTGACTCTGGATCAGGGGATTGAAGGTTCGAGTCCTTCCTCGCCAGCCATTTCTTCGCCCCCGCAGCGCTACCCCTCCGCGGCGCGACTAGCTCGCCAGCAACTGCACCGGCTCCCCCCTGCCTCGAGAGGCGCAGAGGCGACAGTCGCAGTTGGACTCGTGGACCCAGCCGTAACGAGGCGCCCGCCACGAGGGCAGCAGGCGTTCGCCGCCTGTGGAGCGAGACCAGAAGCGCAAGCCGTCGAAGTAGAAGACGGTCTCCCGCCGAAGTGCGGGCTGCGCCCAGGCGGGGCGCTCGGCGCAGAGCACCTGGAACCTGCTGTAGTAGTCCTGGTCGGTATGCATCAAGCGACTCCTCCGCAAAGGGCCCGACCCCGCGCCGGGCAGACGACCGTCAGCTCCGCACTCCGGGCGGCAGCTCGATTGAGTGCCTCGTGCCGGCCGGCGACGATGGTGAACGCAGCCTGCAGGCCGGTGATGGTGAAGATGCGCATCACGTGCGGTCGAGTGACCACGAGGATGAGCTGCCTGCCCTCTTCCTCGAGGCGCCGTAGCGCACCGGCCATCACGCAGAGCGCCGTCGAGTCGATCAGGTCGATGTCGGAGAGGTCGAGGACAAGGTCGCCGGGCGCGACCGCGATGGCTTCGTCGATGTCGCGCCTGAACCGGGGCGCCGTGGAGAGGTCCATGTTGCCGCTCACGGCGACCAGGCCGACCTCCCCGATGAGCTCGGCCTCGCTGGCGTAGGGGCGTTCTCTCTCGCCGGCGATCAGGGCGTTCCAGCGATCCATCCTGTCGACCTCTCTCCGCTCGGCTGATTCGGGTGGGCGGCCGGCTCTAGAAGAGCCATTGTCCCGAGCGTATGGGGAAGCGTATGGCCTGTATCGGTCGACCGCATCGGCCGGAGGGCCAGAGTTCCTTCTGGTCGACAGGATGGTCTTTGCCTCGGTCATCTGACCGCCTCGCCGGGCAGGGTATTCTGTGCGCATGGAAGAACGCCACGAGCCTCGGTCCGCCTTGCGCCTGGAGCGCGACACTCTGCTTGCTCTCGTCGAGAGCATCACCGACGAGGTCTGGTTCGCGGACGCGGACGGGAACGTCACCCTTGTCAACCCCGCCGTATGGAAGGAATTCGGCGCTCTGGACGACGAGTCGGTGGAGTCGATCGCGGCCAGGTTCGAGGTCTTCCGCGGCGACGGTTCGCCGCGGCCGCCGGGGGAGGCGCCGCCGCTGCGCGCCCTTCACGGCGAGATCATCAGCGAAGAGGAGGAGATCGTTCGGACTCCGGTCTCCGGTGAGTTACGGCATCGTCTGGTGAGCGGCGCGCCGGTCCGTGACAGAGACGGCGCGATCATTGGCTCGGTCTGCGTGGTGCGCGACGTGACTGAGAGCAAGCGGGCCGAGCAGGCGCTGCGGGAGAGCGAGGAGCGGTTCCGCATCATGTTCGAGGGGCACACGGCCGCCATGCTGCTCATCGAGCCTGAGAGCGGTCAGATCCTCGACGCCAACGCGGAGGCGGCGCGGTTCTACGGGTACTCACGCGACGAGTTGCGGGCCATGTTCATCCAGCAGATCAACCAGTTGTCGCCCGAGGAGGTCGCCGCTCAGCGTCGCAGGGCTGTGGACCGTAGCATGAACGAGTTCGTCTTTCCGCACCGGCTGGCCAGTGGCGAGATACGCTTCGTAGAGGTGTACTCCTCGCCGGTGACGACCCAGGGCCGGCCCACGCTCTTCTCCGTCATCCATGACGTCACGGCTCGCAAGCAGGCTGAGGAGGCGCTGGAGCGGCTCAGCTTCACCTTGGCGGAAGCTCAGAAGATCGCGCACCTGGGCAGCTTCGAGTACGATGCCGCCACGCGCGCGACGACTTGGTCCGAGGAGGAATACCGCATCTACGGCCTCGACCCCGGCGGACCGTCCCCGGCGTACGACGTCATGCTCGCAGAGTCCGTCCACCCGGACGATGCAGGTCTGCTGCACGAGACCTTCGCGAGGGCGATGGAAGGCGGCTCGACCTACGAACTGGAGCACCGGATCGTGCAGCCCGACGGCGCAGTGCGCTGGGTGTACGACCGCGCGCATCCGTATTTTGACGAGAGCGGAAGCCTCCTCCGGTACGTCGGCGCCACCCTGGACATCACCGAGCGCAAGGCAGCGGAGGAGGCGCTGCGAGAGAGCGAGGCAAAGCGGACCATGCAGCATGAGCGGGCGCGGCTGGCAAGGGACCTCCACGACTCTGTGAGCCAAGCCATCTTCGCCGCCGCCCTCAAGGCCGAGGCGCTGGACATCGCCGGGGAGTGCGGCCATGACGACGTCGCGCCCGTGGCAAGGCAGGTGTGCCGGCTGTGCAAGGGAGCCTTGGCGGACCTGCGCGCCATGCTTCTCGAGCTGCGCGGCGAGGCGCTCGAGGGCATCCCCCTGGAACAGCTCCTGCGTCAACTGGCGGAGTCGACGGAGGGACGGACGAGCGCTCAGGTCGAGCTCACGGTCCAGGAGTCGGCGCACGTGCCCGCCGGCGTACACGTGGCCTTCTATCGCGTGACGCAGGAGGCGTTGAACAACGTCGCGCGACATGCGGGGGCCGCGCACGTTCGAGTCGAGGCGCGTCTCTGCGAGACCGAGGCGGGCCTCGAGATCCGAGACGACGGTCGCGGCTTCGAGCTGGGAGAGTACGGAGCAGGACATCTCGGACTCCGCATGATGCACGAGCGTGCAGCGGAGATAGGCGCCGAGCTGAGCGTCACGAGCGCCGTGGGCGAGGGCACGTCGGTCGTTCTGCTCTGGCGTGAGGACCGCTCCGCCCACGCCGGGCCGCGGCGGACTTCGGCGGCAGGCGGCAACGACTAGGTAGAGGACTCCCGCGTCACCGGGGGGGCGAGCAGTCCGAGTTCGATGGCGTGTACCACGGCCTCCGTGCGGCCGGTCGCGCCCAGTTTGCGGTAGAGCGAAGAGGCGTTGTTCTGGATGGTCTTGCGCGAAACGTACAGGTGCACGGCCATCTGGCTGAGGGTCATCGAAGTGGGGAGGAGGTCCAGAACCTGCATCTCTCGCGGCGTGAGAGCCAAGCGTCGCGCGTTGCGCTGGGCGACCAGGTCGAAGACCTCGGTCAGCTGGTCGCGCAGGGTCTCCACGGCTTCGCTGCTGAAGACCATGCCGCCGCCGACGACGATGTCGATGGCGGCGAACAGGTGCTCCGGCGCGCAGCCCTTGTCGATCACACCGACGGCGCCGGCGGAGAGGCCGAGCACGACCTCCGAGAGGTCCCAGGAGCCGTTCAGTACGATCGTCGGCTGCCTCGGGTTCTTGGCGAGCAAGCCACGGATGAGCGACCCGGCGCCTTCCCCGTCGATCGACTCGTCGACGAGCACGAGACCGTCGGGGTGGTCGGCGGCCAGGGCGATTGCTTCCGCACTCGTCGTTGCGATCCCCAGTACCTCATACCCGCGGGCGGTGAGCAGCTCGGCGATGCCGCGGGCGAACAGTTCACCGTGATCGGCGATGATGATGCGAGCGCTGGGCATGAGGCGACCCGGCCTTTCTCCTCAAACGTCCGGTAGTGGCGGCGCGCTGCCACGCGCGACGGGCGGCGACGATGATCGCGGGCCTGGCCGAGTCCCCGAGGCCGGCACGAACTGCCCGGGCAAGTCTGCACGGCGGCGCTCCCTGAGGACAGGGGCTGATGACCATCGTCGCCAGGCACATGACGGTACGAAAAGAGCAGTCAGCCGGCGGACTCGCGGTGACACGACCGGCACTGGCGACCGTGGTCGGGTGGACATCGCTTGGGTGAGCATCGCACGGCTCGCGGCCATGACGGCCTCCGGTCTGCTACGCCTTTGGGCAGTAGCCCCGGGGGGCCGAAGCGCCGGCCAGGCAGGGCCGCAAGCTTGCGGGGAAGCCTGCGCGAAGTTCTTCGTCGTACCTCTTGAGTATGCGCGCCTTTCTCAGGAAAGCAAGGATCGGGCGGCGTATCGGGTCGCCCACGCGAGTCCGCTCGGCCGACCTGGTGTGTCGGTGCCCACGTCCTGCCGCGTTCGGCACCCGAAAGTGCCGTCTTGCGAAGCGCGGCCGGGAAGGTGCGGTGGTAAGCATGATGGGTATGCACGCGGAAACGAAGGCTGACGGTGAACGAGCGCGCACATACGTGGCGGGTCGCCGGGATGTCCGGCAGCAGCGATGCTGTGGCGGTGGCGCTCTCCCGCCGTCACGCGACGCTCTGGTACGATTCTCACTGCCTCACCTACTCGCGCACGCGTGACTCGGCGGGCAACTTCCTCCTTCGCCTCCAGGAGGTCGGCCGCTTGCTCCCCGCCGGCTTCGGGGCGCCTGTGCTCGTGCTCGGCGACGGCGACGCCGCCGCCTCGCAGCAGATAATCGCGCCGGAGGGCGAAGGCGAAGGCGCCGAGATGGTCCAGCGTCTGGGACGAGCGCTGTTCGCCGAAGTGGCTCGCTCGTTCGACCTCGAGGCGAGTCGATCATGACGTCCGATCCGCTTGCCTGGCGACTGATGGAGCCCGTGTCCGCTGACGGCGACGCCGTCGAGGTCGCGCTCGGCCTCGAGGCGGCAAGGCTCCGCTTCGGGCCCGTCGACTTCGACTTCGAAAAGGCGTACGACCCGAGCCGTGGTGTGGTCCTGACGCTCAGGCGAGACGGCGCTGCACATGCCGTCGAGCCCTTCGACCTGCTGGATCACAACGAGCAGGTGGTCCCGAAAGTACTTGAGGACGTGCCCGTCGTGGAGCGGGAGTCTCTCGAGGCCCGGTACCTCAGGCTTCTCGGCAAGATCCTGTTCGACGACGTGGCCAACCTCGTCCGGCGGGAGATGGAGTTCCAATGAGCATCGGAGACTGGAAGAGCGACGCGGATCCCCTCGGCGGCGTTGTCGACGTAGGTTCCCGTGAGGACTTCGCCGTCGAGGCGCAGCGCCCGGCCGCCGCAGTCGTCCTGCTCAAGGTCGAAGGCCGGCTCGACCTGTGGACCAGCCTCCCGCTGCTGGATGCGATCCTCGCTGCGTTCAGGGAACACCCCGGGCTGATCGTGGTCGACATGAGCGACGTGCTGTCCATGGACCACACCGGCCTTCACGCGCTCGTGGAGGGATCCCTCCACGTCCAGGAGGAACAGGTCGGTCTCGCGGTCGTCTGCCCTGCAGGCAGCGCGGTGGCGCGTTTCCTCGAGCAGTCCGACGGGCATCGCACGCTCACGGTACACCGGTCGCTGGACGATGTTCTGAGGCCTTGGCTCGACGGGGCGGGAGAGCTCCCGGCAGGCATCTAGGGCAGCTCGCCGGCCACCGGACCGTCGACGCCTGTGCACCCGGCCGTCTCATCTTCAGGGTAGTCTTCCACGGGGAAACCACGGCGTGTCGAAGCGGGGACGTGGGGACGACGGACGAGTATCGGATCAACGTGCTGCGGCCGGCGGATGGCCTCATCGTCGTCCGGACGAGCGGCGGCATCGACGTCACCGGCAGTGTCGACTTCAGGGATCGCCTCTTCGCCTTGTTGGATGAGCATGCGGCGACGCTGGTTATCGATCTGAGCGACACCGCATACGTGGATACCTACGCCCTGAGCGTCCTCGTCGACGTGGCGATCCGCTGCAGGCTGGAGGACCGTGGGCTGGCGATCGTCTGTTCCGAGGGCAGGATGCGCCGCGCCCTCGCCGCCACGGGGCTGGACCAGTTCGTGGCTACGTACGACACTGTCGATGAGGCGCTGCGTCACGACGGGCCTGCGTCATAGTCAGCGGTGTCGCTCGGCGCGCAGCAATGTTGAGTCAGTGCAGGGTCTTCAAGTTGGCGAGGAGGCCGCTCCACTCCTGGTCGGTCAGCTCGCCGCCTCCCCTTGGCTCACGGTGCGCGGCACCGGGGCGCCGTCCGGGCCTCTACCTGACTGCCGCCACGGCGATTGCCACGGCGGCGATGAAGAGACTGCGGCGGGAGCCTGCCATCAGCTCAGGTCGCCGAGCTTCTGCAGGAACTCTTCGCGCTCGATCTCCCCGGCGGCGTAGCGACGCTTGAGGATCTCCTGCGGCGAGTCGGCTGCGGGAGCGGTGGCAGCTGCGGGCGCCGTGGTCACTTGCGGGGGCAATGCCTGTGCAGTCGTCGCCTGCGGCTGCCCGAAATAGCGCACGAAGTAGACCGTGGCGATGACGATCGCCACCACGAAGACGATCATGAACATCGGCATCAACCAGCCTTCCAAGCCGACTCCGTGGCCGAACCAGTTGTACATCATCGGACCCCGTCCTCAGTGGGAATTCATCATGCCGCGGTAGCCCGAGCCCGGACCGCTGGTGGCAGGGCCGTTGCCCGAGGCGGCGGAGCCGACGCCGTACTTCTGCATCAGGGCGCGCATGTCGTTCCAGTGCTCGGTGCGCAGCTTGGCGAGCGCCGTCTGCGCGGCGGCGGAGCCGGACTCCGAGCCGTACTGCTTCCACCACGCCTGCATGTCCTTGAAGTGCTCGTCGCGAAGCGCCTGCATGTCCTTCCAGGCCTTCGGGTCGCTCATGAGTGCGCCGCAGGCGCCGGGGCCCGTGATGTTCGCGGACGCGGGCGTTGCGGCCACCAGCCTCGTGGTCGTCGTCACGGCGCCCGCGTGGTGCTGCGCGGTCGCGAACGCCGCGGTCGCGGCGACGAGCGCCACGACCAGCGCCGCGATGCCGATCCAGAGAGTCTTACGCTTCATCCTGCCACTCCCCGTGTCTCGCTTTCGGCGCCGGAGGGAGACCCACCGCCGCTTTGCACTGCTTTGCACTGTTTTGAGTGTAGAGGCCAACTATGAAGAAGTTGTGGAGGTCGCGCCGAACGCCGGGCTATCGGTTCGCCTCGATTGCCGTTCCCGCAAGACAACCCTGGATCTTTGACTATGCAGTGTCTCCCGCCTCTCCATGTGAGGCAGAAGGGGCGGGACGCGCCATCGGCGTCCCGCCCCTTCCCGTTCGTTCGGCGTCCGGGATACCCCGGACGACACTGTCGGTCTACTCGACCACAGTCGTGTGCCCGTTCTTGCGACGGTAGGCGGGCTCAGGGACTGGCCGGAAGGCAGGCGCAGGGACGGCGCCGGGCTGGCGCGTGGCGGGCACGTGCCCCTCGACGGCCACGTTCGGCAGCCACTCGAGCCAGTGCGGCAGGTACCAGTTACGGTCGCCGAGGAGTTCCATCGCGGCCGGGACGATGATGCTCCGGACCACGGTGGCGTCGATCAGGACCGCGACCGCGAGGCCGAAGCCCATCTGCTGGAACATGACCAGTTCGCCGGTGGCCATGCCGCCGAACACGCAGACCATGATGGCGGCGGCGCCGGTGATGATGCTCCCGGTGCGGCCCAGGCCGTAGCCCACGGCCTCACGGGTGTCCCCTGTCTGGTCGTAGCGCTCCTTGATGCGGCTCAGCAGGAAGACCTGGTAGTCCATCGAGAGCCCGAACAGCAGGCTGAACAGGAAGAGCGGCACCCAGGCTTCGATCGTGTCGACCTGCGTGAGGCCGAGCAGCGAGGCGCCGATGCCCTTCTGGAAGACGAGGACCATAAGGCCGTAGGCGGCGCCGACGGACAGCAGGTTCATGGCGATCGCCTGCGCTGGTATGACGATGGAGCGGAAGGCGACCAGCAGGAGTACGAAGCTCAGGCTGAGGACGACGGTCAGCGCGACCGGCAGCCAGGTATCGAAGAACCCGAGGTAGTCGACGACGCCGGCCGTGTTGCCCGTCACGTAGACCTTGGCCGACGTACCGTCGACGGCAGCCGGCACGATGTCGCTGCGCAGATGCTTGACGAGGGACTGCGTCGCCTCGCCGGCGGGATCGCCGGCCAGGGTCGTGGTCACGAGGGTCAGGTCGCCGGCCTTGCTGGCGGTGGCCTGCGCGGGGCCGAAGCGCCCGTCGGCCTTCATCGCCGCCTGCAGGCGGTCGACGGCCTTCTTGACGTCCGGCGAGCTGGCCTGGCCGTCTATCACGATCATCAGCGGGTTGGCCTTGCCGAGCGAGAAGTCACGGTCGAGCATGTCCCAGCCCTGCTTGGCGTACTCGCCGCCGGGCAGATGGGCGGCGCTGGCGGTGTTGTTGCCCTTCTTCATGACGACCGCCGGGGCGGCCACCACGAGCAGCGCCACGACCGCCACTGTGAGCCATGGCACCGGACGCCGCATGATGCTGTGGGCGAGGCGCTCCCAGAGGCCGCCGGAGCCGTTGGCGCGCTTGAGAGCGAGCTTGCCGACGAACGGCACCCGCAGGGCATTGATTCGGTCGCCGAGCAGGCTGAGGAGGGCCGGCAGCAGGATCAGCGCCGTGAGCAGCGTGGTGACGACGACGAGCATGACGCCCACGCCCATGCTGATCATGATGTCGAGCGGGATGATGACCATGCCGGACATGGCCAGCACCACGGTCATGCCGCTGAAGAAGATGGCACGGTTGGCGGTGGCGCCGGTGGCTGCGATGGCGTCGACCTTCCCCAAGCCGCGGCCGCGCTCCTCGCGATACCGGCTGATGACGAACAGCGTGTAGTCGATGCCGACGGCCAGCCCCATCATGGTCAGGATGTTCAGCACGAAAGTGTTCATCGGGTAGACCTGGCCGATCAGGGCGGTGAGCGCCAGGGCCAGGCCGATGCTGATGACGCTCATCAACAGCGGCATGAATGCGGCGAGCACGGCGCCGAAGACGATGAGCAGCACGATGAGCGCGGCCGGGATGCCGAAGATCTCGCCGCGCTGCAGGTCGCGCTCAGCCAGCTTGGTGAACATCTCGTTGATGCTGGCGTCGCCGGTCTGAGCCAAGGTGAACCCGTGACCTTGCGCCGCGACGACCGTTTCGTGGAGCTTGTCCACGTTCTTGAGCGCGTGGTCCATCTTCCCGGCCATGACGACTGGGATCAGGGTCGAGTGCTTGTCCTTCGAGACTGCGGTGGGATCGCTCGTCTGATAGTAGGTCCCCACGCTGGCGACGACGTTGGGCCCGAGGGCCTGGATCTTGCCGGCGACGTCGGTGACGTAGGCCTTGAACGCTGCGTCGTCGACGGTGAGCGTGGCGGACCGCACGATCACCAGGTCGGTGACCTTCTGCGGGCCCGTCAGGCGCTGCTGGAGCAACTCTTGGCCGACCAGGCTGTCGGGCTTGGCGGCGCGGAACTTCATCTCCGAAGTGAGGCCGCTCCCCAGGAGCGAGCCGACGGCGAGCACGGCCAGCACGACGAGCACCACCCAGAGGCCGATCGTGCGCCAGGGATGCCGCGCGCTCGTGCGCGCCAGGCGCTCGGTGAGGCCGCTGCTCCTGCCGGCCCAGGTCTTCCCATTGTCTCTATGCTGCGACATGTCTCTCCCCCGACCTCGATGTCCTTGACTGGCTGTTGTGGTACCAGACGGTCGCCCAGCGCATGCCGATGTCGTCGCCATCCGGATCCTCGTAGTGCGAATGCAACGTGCAGGCCAGATCCGCGAGACCCCTATCATCCCGGTCGCGACGTTCTGGCCCCGGCGCGTGAACCGTGTGGCCCCATGACCTGGCGCGAACGGCGCTCGTCTCGTTCATGACAGACCCCCTGTCGTCTCAACAGTCGTCTCGGGGCAAGGCTGGAGGACGCGGACGACGACGTCGGGAGCGTCCACCTTGCTGACGAACCCGTCGGCGCCCGCAGCCAGGGCGGCAGGGCGCATATCCGGCCGCAGCCCGATGACGACGATACGCAGTCCCGGTGAGCTGGCGCGCAGATCGGCGAGCACGTCCGCGGAGCGCTCCACCAGGTCCCACGACACGATCGCCAGATCTGGCCGCTGCGTCCTCACGACGTGCCGCAGGGTCTCGAGCGTGTGCGCCTCGCCGGCGACCTGTATCCCGAGTCCCTGCACCAGCAGGCCCCGCAGGGCATCTCGGGCCGTCGGTTCGCTCTCGGCGAGCACAGTGCGCATCGTGCTGTCTTTGTCCGGGATGGCTTCCATCGCAGCCACAGCGTAGGTCGGCTTCTACGCGCGCGCGCCGGCCGCCGGGAGGGACTTTGACCTGTCGGGGAGGGGAGTCTTCGACCTGGCCGGATGGTCAGCGGTCACAGCGTCCGGTCTTTCTTGGAGCCGCATTTCTCGGTATCGTGTGATCGTGGAGAGGGGGACACGATAGGAGTCGACCGCCCCATCAGGGTCATGATCGTCGACGACCATGCGGTCGTCCGGAGCGGCCTGTCCGCCTTCCTGCTTGCGTTCGACGACCTCGAGCACGTCGGCGATGCCGGAGGGGGCGCCGAGGCCGTGAGCCAGTGCCTGGCACTCGAGCCGGATGTCGTGCTCATGGACCTGGTCATGCCCGAGGTCGACGGGGCGGAGGCGACTCGCCGCATCAAAGACGCCTGCCCCGACGTCCAGGTGATCGCACTTACCAGCTACAAAGAGGACGACCTGGTCCAAAACGCCCTGAAGGCCGGCGCCCTCAGCTACCTGCTCAAGAACGTCTCGGCCGACGAGCTGGCCGGCGCCATCCGCGCCGCCTTCGCCGGCCGGCCCACACTGGCGCCCGAGGCGGCCGAGGTGCTGATCAAAGCGGCAACGGAACCGCCGCAGGAGGATGGGCTCACCCGGCGCGAGCTTGAGATCCTCCAGCTGATGGTCGCCGGCGAGAGCAACCCCGTCATCGCCGAAAAGCTCTACGTCAGCCGCTCCACCGTGAAGTTCCACGTGAGCAACATCCTGATGAAGCTGGGCGCGGCCACCCGAACGGAGGCGGTGGCCATAGCGCTGCAGCGGAAGCTCGTGTGATGGTCAGCCGGCGCCGACTCCTCCTCGTGGCCCTGGCCGGCGCGTCGGCCGCCGTCTGCGGCTTGGCGGGCGGCTGCGGCGCCTCGACCCCCGTGGAACAGCAGCCACCCGCCAAGGTCAGCCTGCAGCTCAACTGGTTCCACGAGGCCGAGTTCGTCGGCTACTACGTAGCTGCGGCCAGGGGCTACTACAAAGCCAACGGCCTCGACGTCACCATCCGCGAGGGCGGCCCCGACGACCCCGCCATCAAACACGTCGTGGATCGGTCGGCCACCTACGCCATCTCCTCGTTCGGAGAGCAGAAGGATCTGGTGGCCGCGCACAAGCCGGTGACGGCGGTCATGGCCGCCTTCCAGATACCGCCGCTCGTCATCTTTTCACTGTCGGGATCCGGCATCTCACGGCCGGCGGATTTGGTCGGCATGCGCGTGGGCGTCACCACGGAGTACTGGCAGGGTGTGCTCACGGACACGCTCAAGGCGGCCGGGGTCGATTCCGCGAATGTCAAGCTGGTCAAGGTCAGTCCGGAGGATCTGCAGGCGCTCTACGACGGCCGCGTCGACGCCTGGCTCGGCTACGCCCAGGACGAGCCGATCAAGGCGGAAGTGGCGGGCCACCCGGTCCACTGCATCTTCCCCGCCGACTACGGCATCGGAGGGTACGAAGGGTTGGTGCTGACCAACGACCGCACCATCAAGAGCGATCCCGACCTCGTGCGGCGCTTCGTGCGGGCAAGTCAGCAGGGGTGGCGCTACGCGGTGGAGCACCCTGATGAGGCGGCGCGGATCCTCCACGAGTGGTCGCCGCAGCCCGGGCTTGCGTTCCAGAAGCTGGCTGTACGCGCCGTGGGCCCGCTTATCGACACTCCGCAGGCCCCGATCGGCTGGATAGACGCGGCGCGTTGGCGACAGCTGATGGGGTCCGCCTTCGATCCCGCCCGGCCCGGCTACACCATGGCCTTCGCGTCTCCGGCGCCCTGAGTGCCCCGGGGCCGGCGTCGCCCGCATGCGTCCGACTCACTCCCAGCAGAAGGTCCGGTGATGCGTTTCAGACTCCCTGGGTCCTGGTCGATCAGGAACAGGCTGCTCCTCTACAGCGCGTTCATCGTGGCGTTCACGGCCATCGCGATCAGCGCCGTCACGGCGCTGCTCGTATCGCGCGACGCGCACGACCGCGTCGTCCGCCAGTTGCAGTCGGTCGCGACCCTCAAGCGGCAGGAGGTCGATTCCTGGGTCGGCAACCTGCAACTGAACCTGGATATCGTGCTGTCCGGCGGGGATGTGTCGGCCAGCCTGCACACTCTCGCCGGCGTCAGGCCTGACTCTCCAGCTTACCGGTCGGCTCACCTGAGCGTCTTGCACAGCTTCACCTGGGCTGCCCAGCGCATGGGACTGTTCGAGGAGCTCTTCTTCATGAGCCCGACGGGGGAGGTCCTGATCTCCACGGACGGCGGGCACGAACGGCAGCAGCTCGGCGTCAACGACTACTTCATCGAGGGCCGGGAGGGGAAGTTCATCGAGGAACCTTCGTACTCGCTCTCCCTCGGCAAGACGACCGTCGTGGCCAGCTGCCCGGTCACGTACCGTGGCAACCTCATCGGGGTGCTGGCCGGCCGCGCCGACCTTGCGAGCCTGAACCAGCTCATGACCGGGCGGGCGGGATTGGGCGACACCGGCGAGACCTACCTCGTCGGCTTGAACCATCGGCTGCTCACCGACCTGCGCCGGCCCGGCTACTCCATTCCCGACACGTACATCCGCACCGTCGGCTCCACCGAGGCCGTCGACCGGGGACGCAACGGGTCCGCCCCCTATACGGGCTACGCTGGACGGCGAGTGATCGGCGTCTACCGCTGGATCCCACAGCTCAAGGTGGGTCTTCTGGCAGAGCAGGATGAAGCTGAAGCCCTGCAGACGACGAGGCTGACGCTGTGGACGGCGGGCGGCGTGGCGCTGGTCGCGGCGCTGCTCGCCATCCTCGTCGGGACTCTGCTTATCCACAGCATCGTGCGGCCGCTCTCAGAACTCGGCGACACGGCGGGCCGCATCGCCGACGGCGACCTCGACCTCCACGCGCCCGTCAGGCGCAACGACGAGATCGGAAGGCTGGCGGTGGCGTTCAACCGCATGACCGGGCGGCTGCGGGACCTGGTGCGCGGTCTGGAGAAACGCACTCACCACCTGCGCGCCGTGAACGAGGCCGGGCGCCAGATCAGCTCGATCCTCGACCTGGAGGAACTGCTGCCGTCTGTGGCCCGCTCAGTCCTGCGCGCGTTCGACTACGACGGCGTCCGGATCATGCTGATCGATGACGGGCAGGGCCGGCTGCTGACGTGCGGTCGCGACAGCGGCGAGGAACTCTTCGACGTGGCCCTCTCGGACCTCGGTGGGCTGCCGGCAATCGCATCCGTCATCGCCACGGGTGAGCCGTCGCTTGAGGGCGTGTCTGAGGGCGAGGAGCCGGGGCCGCGCGAGGAGGCGGCGACCGATGGACCCCCGTCGGAGATCGCCGTGCCCGTTCGCGTCGGGGACAGGCTCGTCGGCGTGCTCGATGTCACGTCGTCGGGCACGCATGCTCTCGACGAGCAGGACCTCTTCGCGGCTCGCACGCTCGCCGACCAGCTTGCAATCGCCATCCAGAACATGCGCCTCTATCAGAATGCCCATGAGCTTGCGACGAGCAGGGAACGACAACGGCTCGCCCGCGACTTGCACGACGCCGTCAGCCAGACGCTGTTCTCAGTGAGCCTGATCGCCGAGGTGCTCCCCCGCATCTATGAACGAGATGCCGAGCAGGGCAGGATGAAGCTCGAGGAGCTGCGACAGCTGACGCGCGGCGCCCTTGCCGAGATGCGCATGCTCCTGCTCGAGCTAAGACCGGCGGCACTCGCCGAGACGAGCCTGCCCGACCTGCTGCGGCAGCTTTCGGAAGCCGTCGTCGGAAGGGCGCGCATTCCCGTCGGGCTCGAGGTGGATGGCGGCGCCGAGCTGCCTCCCGACGTGGCGGTCGCACTGTACCGCGTAGCGCAGGAGGCACTGAACAACGTGGTCAAGCACGCTGATGCCGACAGCGCGCGCGTGACGCTGAGGGAGTGCGGACGCGAGGGGCGTGGGCTTGAGCTCGCGATCGTCGACGACGGCCGCGGGTTCGACGTGCAGGCTACGTCGTCCGGCCGGCTCGGGCTCCGGATCATGGCGGAGCGGGCCGAGGCCATCGGGGCGCGGCTGGAGGTGACGTCGGATCACGACGGCACCCGCGTCTGCGCCGTCTGGCACCCGGCGCACGGCGCCACGCCTTCCTGAGACCCTCGGAAACCTGGTCGCCTGGCCAGTCCCCAACCCCCCCATGCCGCCAGCAGCAAGCCCGTTCGTCCGTCCGATGCGGCCGATATGCGGCTGACGTAGGCTCGATGCGAAGCGAAAGGAGGCACCATGGGATCGACAGTCGAGACCGTAGGACGCTACGCAACGAGGAGCAGAAGGGCTCCCTCGAGGATCTGGTACTGGGTGGCCGCGGCCGTCGTCGTCCTGGGCATCGGCGGCGGCGTCACATGGGGCGTCGTCAGCACCCTGAGGACGCACGACCTTGCCGAGAGCATTCCGCGAACCGATGTCCCGGGAACAGTCGAGACGTACGTCGGGAGCGGAGGCAGCCGCCTCATCTATTTCGATGGCGACGGAAAGCCCGCTCCCGAAGCCCTCGGGCTTCGGGTGACCGGACCCCACGGCTCTACGGTGCAGGTCCAGCCCTATCACGCGCTCGTGACATACGAGATCGCGGGATGGGTGGGGACCCCGATCGCCTCGTTCTCCGCCATCGGAGGGGGGACGTACACCGTGTCCGCACAGAAGGCCTACGGCGAGGGCGGCCTCTCCGTCGGTGAGAACTTCATACGGACGCAGACGATCGACATCGTGGGGGCGCTGGCTCTCATCGTCGCGAGCCTCGTCGCCGGCATCCTGATCGTGGTCGTCGTCGCGGCGAAGCGGTCGCGCACGGACGGGACTGTCAGCCAAGCAGGCGCCGTGAGTAGTCCCGTCTGACCTGCGACGCCCGAGGCGATCGACCCCCGCCCGTCACCTGACCAGAAAGGCAGGACGCAGCTTCATGAGCACCCGCCGCACCGACACCGATCGACCCGCCGCGACCGTAGCCACCCGCTAGGTGCCCGGCTGACGACTCCACAGCCCCCACATGGCGTCGCCGGCTGAGGACCTCCCGCGACCGGCTGTCCACCGTGTTGGCGCCACTGTGGCATGAATGGCGAGTCGGGACCGCCGGCGCAATCGGTGGTGCTGCGGTGTGGGCAGCCATCGCCGGATGGTGGACGCCTCGCGGCCCCCTCACCACCAGCCAGGCAATCTGGTCGATCATCTTGACCTCGCCATCGGAGTTGTCGCCGGCTGGTGATGCGGTCACGATGGGCGATGCTTGCCGCGCCCGTGACGTTCGCCGCCGTCTTCGAAGTGGTCCGTCTGGGTACCGACGGCCCCACCGTCGACGGCATCGGAACCAGCTTCTACGGCCTGCTCGCCTTGGGGAGCGGCCGCGGCTTTCACGCCCTCCTCTCACTCCTCCCCCTCGCCTTCGGCGCAGTCCTCGGGGCCGGCATCGCTCGCCGACTCGCAGCGTCCACGCCCGCGCCGCCATCTCCGACGCGGCCACTGCCCGGCATGGTGCCTCTACATCCGGCGCGGGCCGCAGTTGTGGCCGGCCTCGGACTCATCGCCTTCACCGTCGCGCTTGCCCGACCGGCGAGCACGGATCCAATCGTCGACGCCGATGGCAACGAGATCGCCGGCAGCATCGCTCAGCTCACCACCATCGACGTCCATGGCCACGACCTGCACCTGATGGTCCGCGGCCACAGCATCCACAACCCGGTGCTGCTCTTCCTCGCCGGCGGACCAGGCGGCTCCGAGATGGGCGCCATGCGCCGCCACCTACCCGACCTCGAAGAGCACTTCATCGTCGTCACCTGGGACCAACGCGGCGCCGGGAAGTCCTACGATGAACTCGATCCCACCAGCACCTACACCCTCGAGAGCGCTGTCGACGACACGATCGCGGTCACCAACCACCTCCGCGACCGGTTCGGCCAGGACAAGATCTACCTGCTCGGCCAGTCCTGGGGGACGACCCTCGGCGTGCTCGCCGTCCAGCGACGACCGGACCTGTTCGAGGCGTTCATCGGGACCGGCCAGATGGTCAGCCAACGCGCAACCGACACCATCTTCTACAACGACACCCTCGAATGGGCCCGGGCCAATGACAAAACCGGTCTCATCGATGAACTCACCCGCATCGGCCCGCCGCCCTATGACCGGATGCTCAACTACGAAACTGCGCTGGCCAACGAGCAAGCCGTCTACCCCTACGACCACAGCTCCAACTCTGAAGGCGAAGCACAGATGTCGGAGAACTTGCTCGTCGAGGAGTACACCCTGATCGACCAGGTTCACGTTCTCGGGGCCTTCATGGATACCTTCAGCGTCCTCTACCCTCAACTGCAGGGCATCGACTTCCGGCGCACGACGACTGAGTTCGAGATACCGATGTTCTTCGTCCAGGGCGCCCACGAAGCCGACGGCCGAGCCGAACTGTTCGCCGACTGGTATCCCATGATCGATGCACCCATCAAGGACCTGGTTGTGCTCGACACCTCCGGACAGCGGCCTCTCTGGGAACAGCCTGATGAGTTCGTCGATTACATGACCGGCACCGTGCTCGCCCAGACCGGCGCCAGCGACTGACCGAGGAGGGGACCACCCACGGACATCGCACGCTCATGATTACCGTCGGCGACAACGTGACCGCAAGAGTCTTTCCGGACATCCCTGGCACCCTTGCCGTCCCGCTGGTCAGTATGGTCACCGCCGTCGTCATCGTGCGCTGTTCTTCACATCGGGACGATGACGACGAGCAACCTAGCGAACGGACCTCAGGCTGAAGGCGATCGTCTCGGAGGGCGCCGGCGAACGTTCGCCTCGAGCGCTCGTGCCGGCGTGGGCTGCGGCACTGCCCTCCATGGCGGTGCAGACCGCTGCACTCACCGTCTTCAGCGGCCACACGCCGCCGCCGCTACGCGAGCTCGTAGCACGCATCGCTCCCCGCCCGGTCTTTCTCATCCACGCGGAGAACGGCGGCGGCGGGGAGGAACTGACGCCGCAGTACTATGCCGCCGCCGGGTAGCCGAAGCAGGAGTGGCTCGTTCCCGGCGCTGGCCGCACCGGTGGCCTCGCAGCTCACCCCGCGGAGTACGAGGCGGGCCATCGAGTTCCTCGACCGAGCCTGATGGGGCCACGAGGCGACTCCACACATTCTTGAAGGCGCGCGCAGTGGCGCGACAGGTACGCAGACGTGACCTCGAGACAACCAGGCAAGGAGAGTGAGATCTCATGCATGTGCTCGCGTTTGAGCAGGTGACGAAGCGCTACAAGCAGGGGGCCGTCGTTCAGGATCTGTCGTTCGAGGTGCGCCCCGGTCACGTAACGGGATTCCTCGGGCCGAACGGGTCCGGCAAGTCCACAACAATGAAGATCCTCCTGAACCTGGCATCAGCGGACGGAGGGCGAGCAACGATTGGAGGTTCTCGCTACTGTGACTTGCCGGACCCCGGCCGCATGGTTGGAGCCGTGCTTGAGTCGAACGCATTCCACCCTTCGCGGAGCGCTCGCAATCATCTGCTGATCCTCGCTGACGCCGTCGGAGCTTCGCCGGCCCGCGTTGACGAGCTCCTGGAGCTGGTCGAGCTCGAGGATGCTCGTGATCGCAAGGTGGGCGCGTACTCGCTCGGGATGCGTCAGCGGCTCGGACTCGCCGGGGCGCTGCTCGCCGATCCACCCGTCCTGGTGCTCGACGAGCCGGGGAACGGGCTCGATCCCCAGGGCGTTCGGTGGCTGCGCGACCTACTCCGCGATCGGGCGAAGAACGGAGGCACGGTGTTCGTGTCCAGCCACCTCTTGGCGGAGGTGGAGCATCTCGCCGATGAGATCGTCGTGATCGACCACGGTCGGCTGGTCGCCGCCGGCGCCATCGACGACCTGGAGAGGTCGGGCACCTTGGTCAGAACGCCGTCCCCGCTACTCTTCAGGACGGTGGTGGAGGCCGCCGGAGGCACGGTCCATCTCCGCGACGACGGGTCCCTTCTTGTCAGGGGGCTGGCAATCGACGAGATCGGTGAACACGCTCACACTGCAGACATCGCTTTGTACGAGTTGTCCCCCCAGTCGGGGTCGCTCGAGGATCTCTTCCTTGGGTGGACCAGCGGTCACGACACCGTCGAGACCCCGACTCCCCGCGAGGAGGTCTTGGCATGAGCAAGTCACGCTTGCTGCGCGCAGAACTGCGCAAGCTCTGGACGACGAAGATGCCCCTGGGGTTTCTCGCTGTGCTCATCGTAGTAAGCGCGATCACTGCGATCGCGGTGATCTATGGGACCGATGCTGATGGCACCAAGGGATTCATTGCGACGCGAGAGGATCAACGATCGCTGCTCGCCTTTGCCGCAAACGCCATGGTGATCGCCGGGCTCTTCGGTGCAATCGCCGTGGCGCGTGAGTACGGCCACAACACTGTCATTCCGATGTTCATGGTCACCCCGCGCCGACGCCGGGCGATGCTGGTGCAACTCACCGCCATTGCGCTTGCCGGTGCGGTCCTTGGCCTCGCTGGGGAGGCGGTGACCTTGGCGGGTGGTGCAATCTCGATCCCCATCGCCGGGCAGGGAGTCCTCCTCGCCGCCAGTGACGCCTTGCGGCTGTCGGCGGCAGCAGCGCTCGCGGGCGCGGCAGGCGCCGTCCTGGGGGCCGGCGTCGGGGCACTCGTGCGCAACACCGGCGCGGCCGTGACTGGCGCGGTCGTGCTGCTGATCATCGTGCCCCCTATCGCCGTGCAGCTGACAAGCGGCTCCGCTTCCTGGATGCCGAGCGCGCTGGCCAACGTCGCCTCGGGTGTCGCAGGCGGACCGACCCTTTCAGCCGCCATCTTGGGGCTCGTCGTCTGGGGCCTCATTCCGGCAGTCGCGGCTGTCGCGGTGGTGCAGCGGCGGGATGTCGTTTGAGCCCCCATGCTTGGCAGGGAGCATCGGTCTCAGCGCCAACGACGTCGGGCCTTTCTGTGGGTGGCAGGAAGCTCCGGGGACGGGGCAGAGGCAGCGAGGCGACAGGGAGGCGGCTCAGCGCGTCGGCCCGCCATCCCATCTTCCGCAGCTGCTTCACCTGCAGGTCGTCGAGCACGACGCGCCCCAAGTGCACGAGCACAGAGCCGTCGGCTCCGTATCCGACGCTGTCCACGGTCTGCGCCTCATAGTCCTCGAGGATCTCCACTCCCTCGCCTTCGCGCGGGAGGAACGGCCGGTCGACGGTGAGGAAGAGGGCCTCCATGACGGTAGGATCGTTGTCGCGATCAGCGCGGATGAAGGAAAGCTGAAAGAACGGCATCAATTTCCGCTGGCAGCTGTCCGAGCGTTGTATGCCTCAACCACGTCGACATCGGACTCTGCGGAGAGGTAACAACCGAACTTCTGAAGGTAGTCACGGTCAACCTCTGACATGAGGACGGCCTCCCAAGGTATGCCTTCTACCCGGCAACGGTTGACTACTGCCCAGTGCGCCTTCTGCAGCAGGGTGACCGCGGTCGCAAGAGTCTCAAGGGCCGCTGCGGTCGGCTTCTCGGGGCCCGACCAGATTCTCTGGCCTTCCTCTTGCTCCAGCTTCTCAACGCGAAAGCTCACCTTGTACGAGAACTCCGCACTCAGCGGCGATCCCATTGCCTCGCCATGGGCCTCCACCAGCCTGAGAAGACTGATGACGGGTGAACACATTCGTCGTTACTCGCGCGAGGTTTCTTCGCCATTGCTGCCCTCCTAAGTATCGCGGAGTGTACTCCTCGCCCTCTTCGCATCCCACAGCCAGTCCATGATCCGGTAGCCCGGTTCCCGAGGCTCTCCGGTCATCACCAGCACATGCCGGCGCCGGAGCTTTCCCACTGAGCGTCCGGTCCGGAGTGACCACCGGATAGCCGAGGGCTGACACCCCCGACTATGAACTTGGGTCGCCGGGGAGGCCCGACTGTTCATCCTTGTACGGCCGGGTCTTCACGTGACCGAGCGGCGAGGGAACTGTCGGTTCCGTCAGTTCTGTCGCCTGGATCCCCCCAGCTACCGCACGACCACCTTCGCCGAGCCCACCCGCCGCTGCGCGTTCCCGGCGAGGTCCTTGCCGTAGGCGTAGTAGTGGTAGGTGCCGTTGGCCTTGGGCTTCCACTTGACGCTGTACCACTTGGCAGTCGTTCTGGTGCCCAGGCTGAGGCGCTTCACGACCTTGTGCCTGGCGTTCCTGACGATGATCCTGACGGCGGTCGCCTTGGGGCTGAGGTTGTCGCTGAGGCGATACCGCAGGGTGATGCTGCGGCCCCTGCGACCTCTTGCCGCTTTGCCGGCAGCGGTCGGCCCCGACGTGTCGATGGTGAAGCGGAGCGCCTGATCGGCGCATGAGTTGGTCGCCGCGTCGGTCGCATGGTAGGTCAGGGTGTGGCGCGCGTTCGGCGAGACCGGCACGCTCATCACGATCAGAGAGCCTGGTACCGAGGCCTCGACGCCGTCCAGCGCGTAGCTGATCGAGGCAACGCCTGAACCGACGTCGCTGGCGCCAAGGCCGATGCTGGCGGCGCCACGCAGCCAGGCGCCGTCGGCGACACCCGAGGCGCTCGCCGCCGGGGCGGTGGTGTCGATCCTCACGCTCGCCGACCTGATCGGCTCCGCATTGCCGGCGGCGTCGTAGGAGTGATACCGGACGGTGCGGACACCGTCGCCGGAGTGGCTGGCAGGGGCGGGGATCGTGACGCTGGTCCCGCTCGTCCAGGGTCCGTCATCGATCTTGTACTCCGTCATCGCCGCGCCACCGGCCATGCCCGACCCGCCGGCGTGGTCGAGAGCCGAGAGAGTGAGCATCACCGGCCGGTTCCGCCACTGACCGTCGGCGCCGGAGGCGGTGGTCGTCGGCGGCGTCACGTCGGCCGTCGGGAAGCCCCCGGTGGTCGTGGTGAGGATGGTGCCGTCGTAACCGACCACCCAGCCGTGCCTCGGGTCCACGAAGCTGACGCCGAGCAGGTTCTCCTCCGTCCCAGAGTTCTGCGGCACCCAGCTGTCGCCCCCGTCCGCGGTAGCCGCGATGGTGCCGGCGATGCCCACCGCCCACACATGATCGGCGTCGGTGCAGGCCACGCCGTACAGCGGCTCGCCGCCCGAATGCTGCAGGACCCAGGTTGCCCCGCCGTCCCGGGTCGCAACGATCGTGCCACCGTCTCCCACCGCCCAGCCACGACCGGCGTCGGCGAAGGCGACGGACCGCAAGTAGCCGCCGGTGCCGGAGGTCTGCGGCGCCCAGGTGTGGCCACCATCGGCGGTGGCGAGGATGGTGCCGCTACCGCCGACGGCCCAGCCGTGCTCGGCATCGGGGAAATCCACCGCACACAATGAGACGGTGACGCCTGAGTCCTGCGTCCCCCACGTGGCGCCGCCGTCCGTCGTGGCGATGATCTTCCCGGCACCGCCGACGGCCCAGCCCTCGTCGGCGTTCGCGAAGGTGATGCCGCTCATCGCCTGGCCGCCCCACACCCCCTGGCGGTCGGCGAGACTCCAGATTCCCCATCCCGCCGCGTAGATGTGAGCCGGATCGCGGTAGGCGACGCCTTCGAGGTCGCTGTCTGAGAAGCGGTCTCCCGACCAGTCCTGGCCACCGTCACTCGTGGTGACGGTGGCGCCAGACATGCCTACTGCGCAGCCGTGGAGCGCGTCCACGAAGCTGACGGCGTAGAGGCTGCTGGTCACCTGATCGCTCTCGGTCGTCCAGGTCTTGCCGCCGTCGTCGCTGGCGAAGATGCCGGCGTTCCCCACTGCCAACCCGTGGAGGGCATCGCTGAAGTCGATGTCGCCGAGGCTGCTGGGAGCGCCTGCCTGGGCCGCCCACGTCTTGCCGCCGTCCTGCGTGACGCACACGGGGCCCCGGCTGCCGCCGGCCCAGCCGTGACTGGCATCGGCGAAGCTGACGGATGTCAGGATCATGCCGTTCTGACTGCTCGGCAGGGTCTGCTCGCTCCAGTGCTCGCCGCCGTCGGTCGTTGCGAGCACGACCGGGTCCGACTCCCCGACCCAGTTGGTCGCTCCGACGGCCCAGCCGTGAGCGGCGTCAGTGAAGCTGACCGCGTTCAGCGCGTAGCCTGCGTTTGAGCTCTGCCGCGTCCAGTGGGCGCCGCCGTCGCTGGTCGCGAAGATGTTGCCGAACGGTCCAACGGCCCAGCCATGGCTCGGATCCGAGAAGGCCAGGGCATTGATGAGCCCCGCGGTCGACGCCCGCTTCGTCCAGTTCTGGCCACCGTCGTCGCTGGCGAAGATATCGCCGTCTGGGTCCGCCGCCCAGCCGTGGAGGTTGTCGGCGAACGCGACGGCGAGCAGAAGCTCGGTGGTGCCGGAGTCCTGCGCCCGCCAGCTCCGGCCGCCGTCCCTGGTCGCCAGGATGGTGCCGGAATAGCCGACTGTCCAGCCGTGGGCGGCGTCGGTGAAGGTGATGTCCTTCAACCCCTCGCGCGTATGCGAGAGCTGCCCTTGCCAGGTCACGCCGCCATCCGTCGTGGCGATGATCGTGCCGGCACCGCCCGCCGCCCAGCCATGATCAGAGTCGGCGAAGCTCACCGCGGAGAGCAGGTTCCCCTGAGGCGTCGGATCCTGCCAGACCCAGCCGCCGTCCCCTGTGGAGATGAACGGCAAAGCGCCGGCTTCAGGTGCAACCAAGCCAGCGACGGCGATCAGTAGCAGTACGAGAACCAGGACGCACGTGCGCCGGTGACGCATGCCCATGCCCCCCCATCTTCGTTGGTCGGGAGCCCGAGCCCGACCGCTGGCGAAAGCATACCTCGTCTGACTAGTGCGCCAGAGACGAGGTGACGCCTTGTTGGGCAATGGGGTGAGCTTCAGAGCACGGAGTTGGTTCGAGCAGCCGCATGATCACACGCTCGGGTTGGGCGCAGGTCACTGTAGTATGCGAGAAGCTTCTTCAGGCCGCGCGCGAATCCGTCCGTTGTGTCAGTTCCGTCACCGCAGTCGAGGCCTGGACGGCGGATTGCCCATGGCGAGCGGGGGGCGGGCGAAAGCGCTGATGGTGACGATCAGTGCAGGGTCCCAACGAGACGCAATTCGCTGGCTCCAGTGCCATCCACGGGCTGTGCGAAAGAAATCCCTGGAAATGAGTGGTAGCGCATATGGGATTCGAACCCAGACGACCCAGGTCGGTCGGCGATCGGGGAGGGCAGCTGTCGTGCTCATCCAGCTGGGAATCCTGGAACAGCGTCACAAAGCCGTGGTCGAGGTCCTGGAGGGCCTCCGCTGGCTGCGCTGCCACGAGGCGTCCGGGCTTCCGGGGCTGCCGACCTCTCCTCGCGCCCTGCGAGCTGTCCCCGCCAACCGCCGCCACAACCTCGAGGAACGCATTCTCGAGCTGCGGCGGGAGCACCCACGCTGTTGGCGCCGAGGTATGACGGCAGTGACCGAATCGCCATGCACCTCACCCTTGGTCTGAGATCTCCGCTGCCAAATACAAGCCGACCAAGTGTTCGAGGGCATCAAGAGCTGCGTCGGCATCGAACCCCTGGGGGTCCAGGAGGGCCTGCACCGCGAATCCGTCCACCGCCGCGGTGACCAGAGCTGCCACCCAGCCATGCAGCCTCTGATCGCTGACCTGCCGCTCAGGCAGTCCGAACATGCTCACGTTCGCCTCGCGGTACCCAGAATAGAGAGCCGCGATCTGAGATCGGAGCGCATCGTCCGTGAGAATGTGCGGGAGTAGATAGAAGAGGACACGAAACGAGTCGATATCTTCGAAGAGTTGCCGGAGCCCGCGGACCTGAGCAGCAAGACGTTCGGGGCCGGGCGGGAGCTCAGAGGTTGCCTCAATCGTGTTCGTGATCTCGCCGGGGGGGGTTAGCGAGTCAACCAGCGAGGCGAGTAATCCATCCTTGTTGCCGAAGTAGTACTTGACGGACGCTTTGTTTTCGCCCGCGGCTCGGGTCACTGCATCCAGCGTCAGGGCCGGAAAGCCGCGCTCAACCAAGAGCCGTCGAGCTGCCAAGCAGAGGCGGGCTGCCGTCGGTGGCAGATCGTCGAAGGTGCTCTTGGCCGGTCTCCTTCCATCTTCGTCCGACATCATTCTCCCAGTCTAAGAGTCTGCATGTTCCTTGACACGGCACATCATATCCGATACACCATTCAACCAACCAGTCGGTTGAATTGCTCTGCAAGACCACGGTTCTCTTAGGAAAGGGGGCGTCGCGTTCATCCTCGGATGTCGCAATCGGCCCAAGAACTTCAGGGGGAAGGGACATGGCTAAGGAACGCGAGTCGCAAGCAGGGGTAACTCGTCGCGAATTCGTGTACATGGGGGCGGCGGGAGTAGCTGGCCTCGTCGTAGGCGGGGTAATCGGAAACCAGCTCGGCGGAGACAGCGGGAGCGGCGGCACGAGTGGCGGCAGTTCGAGCGGTGGCGGCTCTGCAGCGGCAGGCGACATCGTCGTCGGTGGCGCCTTCCCGCTGACCGGGGTCCTTGCGGGAGACGGGCAAGACATGATGAAGGGCCTGGAGCTTGCCGTCCAGGAGATCAACGCCAACGGCGGTGTGCTCGGTCGCCGGCTGGTCGTGAAGACCGCGGACATCGAGAGCGACCTCGCACCCGACAAGGTCTCGAACGCCGTCGGGCGCCTTGTGAACGAGGAGGGCGCGGCAGTCGTGACCATGGGCTACATGGAATACACCCACGCCGCCTTCAAGGCTCCCTCAGAGACCGGCGTCCCTCTGCTGCACACCAATGCCTACAGCGGTGACGCGCAGTACGTTGCGGACAATCCCGACAAGTACTCGATGGTCTTCCAGACGTGCGCCACAGATGTCCAGTACGGACAGAACTTCGGCCGTGTGCTCAAGGACTGGGTGGCGACCGGCCAGTTCAAGCCGCGGAAGAAGACAGTGGCGATCATCTCGAGCACCGACCCCTACTCCTTGAGTGTCGCCGACAACTTCCAGAACGAGGTCAAGGACGCCGGCTGGCAAGTGCCCGTCTACGAGAAGGTCACCGCTCCCTTGTCCGAGTGGGGTCCAGTCCTCGCGAAGGTCCGTGCTGCCGATCCGGACGTGGTCATGAACACCGACTACTACGTCAGCGATTTGGCTTCATTCACCAAACAGTTCGTAGCCAATCCAACGAACTCACTGCTCTACGAACAGTACGGGCCCGCCGTGCCGGAGTACCTCGACCTGGTAGGGGATGCCGGCAACGGCGTCGTCTGGCAGACCAACGCGGGCATCACACCGGACCAGATCGGCGAACCCTTCGTGAAAGCCTTTGAGGCCAAGTACGGCAAGGCGCCGGGAGTCGGAGGGCCCGGGCTTCTCTACGACCAGGTCTACATCTGGGCCACCGCCGCTTCGCTGGCAGCTGATCCTACCGCGTATGCGGAAGTCGCCCAGCACATCAAGCAGACGATCTACCGGGGCGTGCTCGGCGCCTACAACTTCACAGCCGCGGACCAGACAGCGTTCAGCTATCCGGTGCAGACCAGGGATGCTGGTCTCGGCATGCCGATGTTCCTGTATCAGATCCAGGACCAGAAGCAGGTGCTGATCGACCCAGAGCCATTCGTGGCCGGCAAGCTCCAGATGCCTCCCTGGATGTGATGGCTCACCGATGCGTACCGTATTGCAGGTTGATCGCCTGACCAAGCGCTACGGCGGGCTGGCCGCCGTCGATGGTCTCAGCTTCTCGCTCGAGGAGGGGGAGACGCTCGGGATAGCCGGCCCGAACGGTGCAGGCAAGACGACGCTCTTCGACCTGATCAGCGGTCACGCGCGTGCCACATCGGGCACAGTCACGTGCCGTGACCGCGAAATCCAGCGCATGCCCGCGCACCAGATCCGGCGCATGGGCATCGCCCGCACCTATCAGGTCGCACCGGTATTCCCGTCTCAGTCCGTTCTCAGCCACGTGGCACTGGCCGCGAAGTTCGGCCGGGAGCACAGCCCGCAGATGAGTCTGCGGTTCGACGATGGCGTGCTTGAGAAGGCGGCTGCAGCGGCCGAGCGCGTGGGGCTCGGTGAGAAGCTCGGAGAGAGAGGCGAGCTCCTCTCATCGCTCGATCGCAAGCGGTTGATGCTCGCGGCTGCACTCGTGACGGAACCCGATGTGCTCATGCTGGATGAGCCGGTCGGCGGCCTGACTGACGACGAGATGCAGCAGATCGTGCAGCTCATCTCGGAACTGAAGAAGGCGGGGCTCACGATTCTGCTCGTCGAGCACGTGATGCGCGTGCTGATGCCAGCCTCAACGCGCGTCCTGGTGATGCACCAGGGTGCGAAGCTGTTCGAGGGCTCACCGGTCGCGGCCCAGGCGGATCCCGACGTGATCCGCCTCTACCTGGGCGCCGTGCGCGAGCAGGAACAAGTCGAGGAAACGGCAGCGGACCATGCTTGAAGTCAACTCGCTCTCAACGGGTTACGGTCATACGCGCATTCTCGATCACATAGAGCTGACCGTCCGTGAACACCAGCTGGTCGTTCTCACCGGTCCAAACGGCCACGGAAAGACGACCCTGCTACGAGCCATCAGCGGTTTGACTCCGGTCTGGGAGGGCGAGGTCAGCTTCCTCGACCAGCGGATCGACGGTGCACGAGCGAGGGCCATCGTGGCACGTGGGCTTGTGCACGTGCCGCAGGGCGATCTCCTCTTTCAGGACATGACCGTCGAGCAGAACCTTCTCATGGGCGCGTTCGTCAAGGAGGCCTGGAGACGGCGAGACGAGCGCCTTGCACGGGTGTATGAGCTGTTCCCTCGCCTTAAGGAACGCCGGCACCAACAGTGCCGGACGCTTTCTGGCGGCGAGCGCAGGATGGCGGGCCTCGGCCGAGGGCTGATGGGGCCAGCTCGCCTCCTGATGATCGATGAGCCGGCTCTCGGACTCGCACCGGTACTGGTCCAGCAGCTCTACAGCACACTAGGCGAGATCGCACGCAGCGAAGCCACGATCCTGCTCGTGGAAGAGACTCTCAGCAACGCAGAGCAAATCGCGGACTGGGTCTACGTAATGGAGAACGGTCGCATCGTACTCGAGGGCACGGTGCCTCAGGTGTCGAGCCATGAGGCGATGCGCAGCGCCTACCTGGGCGGTGAGGTGGAGTAGTGGACACGTTCATTCAAGCTCTCATCAGCGGTCTCATCATGGGCTCGGTCTACGCGGTGATGACGATGGGACTCACCCTCGTGTACGGGTGCCTGCGTACGCTCAACATGGCGCAGGGGCTCTTCGGCGTGGCGGGAGGCTATGTCGCCTGGTTCATCGTGTCGCAAGCCGGACTGCCTAGCTGGCTTGGAGTCATTGGCGCCGCTCTTGCCGGAGCGCTTCTCGGAGTCGTCACGTTCTATCTGGCCGTTCGCCCGCTCCTCGGCCGGAAGGACGTCGACTTCGAGATGCTCGCCTATATCACGACCCTCGTCGTATCGATCATGTTGACCAGCGCTTTCACGCTCGTCTTCGGGGCTCGGAACAAGGCCATCCCGCCGCTGCTCGGGGGCAGCCTGAAGATCACATCCACGGTGAGCGTCACGTGGCACCTCGTCCTCGTCGCCGTGCTGGCCTTGCTGATCCTTGGCGCCCTCAGCGTCTTCTTGAACCGGACGAGATACGGTCTGTCGATCATGGCGGTGGCGCAGCAGATGGACGCGGCACGTCTCAACGGCGTCTCCGTGCAGAGCGTCTACATCGGAGTCATGGCCCTGGCCGGTGTCCTCGGAGGCATGGCCGGTGTGCTCTTGGCGCCGTTGTACTTCATCTCACCGACCGCCGGGGATCTTCCCCTTCTGAAGGGGCTGATCATTGCGATCTTCGCGGGGCTGGGAAGCATCCGCGGCACCATCTACGCGGCGCTCATTCTGGGTCTTTTTGAGGCGCTGGCCGCGACATACGTCAGCAGCATGTGGTCGCTGCCATTGCTGTTCGTGCTGATCGTCGTCGTGATGCTGGTCCGGCCCTACGGTCTGTTCGGCAAACCAGAGGAGGAGCGGCTGTGACCGTCGAAGCCGCTCGGCCTCGAAGAGACCGAGCGGAACTCCTCCGACTTCTGGACGCTTCCCGCACGCCAGGCTGGGCGTTTCTAGCGGTGCTGGCAGCCGGCGCCGTGGTGCCTTTCTTCGTCACTAGCCAGTACCTACTCGGCGTGCTCGTCCTCAGCCTCATCTACTCGATCTTGAATCTGGCCTGGAATCTGACGGTCGGCATCAGCGGGATCTGGAACTTCGGGCAACTCGCGCTCTTCGCCGCCGGCGGGTATGCGTATGGCATCCTCTCGAGCCGCTACGGTCTCTCACCCTGGCTGGGACTTGGCATCGGCGCCTTCGCCGGCGCCGGGTTCGGGATCCTCATGATCCTGCCCGCACTGCGTCTACGCGGCATCTACGCCGCCCTGCTCACCTTCGCCTTCGCAGAGGTCTTTCGGCTGATCATCATCAACGACAGCTCCGGCCTTACGGGCGGCTCCTATGGACTCTCCTCCGTACCGGGCCTGTTCCCCAACGCTACCCCGACCGGCCAACAAAGGGGCTACTACTGGGTAGCGTTGGCCGGTGTCGTCTTCACGGCCTGGGTGCTGAGGCGACTCATCGGCTCACCTACGGGGTTGGCCCTCCAAGCGCTCCGTGATTCGACGCCCTACGCAATCGGCATGGGGGCAAACCGACGCACAAGCATCCTCATCTCGACCGCGGTCTCAGGCTTCCTGTCAGGGCTGGCCGGCGCGCTGTATGGGGGCTACTACGAAGGCATTTCACCCGTCGTCATGGGCCTCGCCCCGCTCTCGCTCTTCATGCTGATGATCGTCATTGGAGGCCTTGGCAGGCTGTATGGTCCGGCGCTCGGCACCTTCGTCGTCATGCTTCTATCGGAGTTGCTGCGCGACGTGGACCAGTGGCGCTTCATCGTTCTCGGGGCCATCCTGCTCGTGATCCTCGCTTTCCAGCCAACAGGCCTGAGCGGTCTGCTGAGCCGCGGCATCGCCGCACTCCGGAAGTGGATGGCCGAGGGCGACAGCGCCGGCAAGGGCGAGCCGCCGCAAGAGACCCAATGAATGAGCGGCGAATTCCCGCCCGCTACCAATGGAGGAGACCTGCCGACATGAGTGAGTACACAGCGTTCACAGGAATGACTCTCATCGACGGGACCGGCTCTGAACCAACTGAGCGGGCGACCCTGGTTGTGAATGGTGACACGATTGAAGCCGTCGGAGCGGCGAGTGAGGTGAGGGTGCCCGACGGTGCTCGCGTGGTGGATGCATCTGGCGCGACCATGATCCCGGGCCTCATCGATGCCCATTGCCACCTCGGTGGCGCCAACTTCCCGGATGAGAATGACTGGGTCCTGGAGGACGACCGCTACCAGGCTATGACCGCGGTCGCCCAAGCCGAGCGCATGCTGCGACATGGCTTCACCAGCGTCCGCGACATCTCAGTCCACGGTCTGCACCTTCGCAAGGCCATCAGGGCTGGACTCGTCCACGGTCCCCGCATTGTCGGCTGCTGGCGCGGCCTCTCCCGGACCGGAGGACACGGTGACGCTGAGCTGCCGGCGGACATGGTGCGCAGCTCACATCCATGGGGGATCGTCGCTGATGGAGTGGAGGAAGTGCGCAAGGTCACGCGTGAGATCGTGAAGAACGGTTCCATGTGCATCAAGGTGTGGGCGAGCGGCGGCGGTTTGCATGAGAACGAACCCGAGGACGCACAGCACTACAGCTTCGAGGAGCTTCGCGTCATGGTGGAGGAAGCCACCTTCGCGAAGCTGCCCGTCTGTGCGCACTGCGAATGTGATTCGAGCGCTCTCGAGGCCGCGAAGGCCGGTGTCTGGTCGATCGAGCACGGTGAAGACCTGGGCGAGGAGACGGTTGCCCTGATGGCTGAGAAGGGCATCTCGCTGGTACCGACGCTGGAGCTTCTCCGGCAGTGGTTCGAGTGGTCAGGAGAGGACGGGTACTACGGCGATATCTACATACCCGGAGGGGGTGACGATCTTCCGACTGACAAGGACAGCCTCAGGAAGATTCACCACGACCGTTTGTCACAGAACATGCTGAACGCACGCGACGCCGGCGTGAGGATCGCGCTTGGCAGCGACTCGTTCTGCACCTCCCTGACGCCATACGGTGAGCATTCCCTCAATGAGCTCCATGATCTTGTCGCGTACGGTCTAAGTCCGACGGAGGCGTTGGTCGCAGCCACGAGGAGCGCCGCGGAGGTCCTCAAGATCGAAGCCCAAGTCGGCACACTGCAGGCGGGCAAGCGCGCAGACCTGGTGCTTCTGAGGAGAAATCCCCTAGAAGACATCACGTGCGTCGTAGAGCCAGAGATGCTCGTCATCATGAAGGAGGGCGAGTTCGTGAAGGACTGCGTCAGGTAGGCGTGCAGGCGCCGACCGGGATCGAAGCCCGGCCATGAGGCTCGCCGGTCGCTCAGCGATCGTCACCGGGGCCGCATCTGGCATCGGTCTCGCAACCGCGAGGCTGCTCGCTGCCGAGGGGGCAGCGGTGACCCTCGCCGATGTCGCCGACTGCGGTCCAGAGGCGGCGGCGCTCGTTCGCGCGGGCGCCGCCGCCCGAGCGGTGACCTGCGACGTGAGTCGCGAGGACGACGTCAGGCGGCTTTTCGCCATCTCATGCGAGGGTCGAGGGCGTGTCGACGTACTGGTGAACGCCGCCGGAGTCGGCCTCCAGCGCACCGTCGTCGACACCACCCTCGGTGAGTGGCGCCGCCTCGTCGACGTGAACCTGGGCGGCGCCTTCCTCTGCTGCCGCGAGGCCGTCACTCTGATGCGCGCCCAGGGCAGCGGGGTCATTGTCAACGTCGCTTCGGAGCTCGCCGTCGTAGGCGCTCCGGAGTGTGCCGCCTACGCCGCCACCAAGGGTGGTGTGCTCCAACTCACGCGCGCCATGGCCGCCGACCATACCCGCGAGGGCATCCGTATCAACGCCGTGTGTCCGGGGCCGGTCGACACGCCGCTCCTCGACGACATGATGGCGGCGACGCCTGATCCGGAGGCAGAGCGCCGAGACATCATCGAATCCGCGCTGTTGGGCCGCCTCGCGCGTCCGGACGAGATTGCCCACGCTATCCTCTTCCTCGCCAGTGACGACAGTTCTTACGTCGTCGGTACGGCCCTGGTCGTGGACGGCGGCGTCACGGCCATCTGAGACCCTCGACGCTCTGGTCTTCTAGTCAGAACGCTGATATGGAGAGCTTCTTGTCGGTGCGAAGCTAGACTAAGTGCATCCCAGCTCGGCTGGTGAAGCGCTAAGCCATGTGACCTGGTGAACACTGTGCAACTCCGCGGGTCTCGGGTGCGACGTTAGCTCCAAGCCCCCCAATCAACCCGCCTAGACTGTCCTGAGCAATTCGGTACCATCGGGTGAAGACCAATCGCTTATCTTAGCGCGGGGTGACCCACCCACCTGATGGCCGACCGCGTGAGGCAATCAGAGTAGCTGCCAAGCCCCTGTCGGCTCTACAGCGCGATGACGCGTCCCCAAGGAGCCTCTCAGAGGGCGGGGCGGACCAGTCGCGGGACTACACCTTCGCTGCCGGTACGGTCTCGAACAAAGAGCACCCAATGAAAGCACATACACTGCGCGTCACCTTCAGAGAGCCCCCCTTGGCGTGTCGTGGTCCCTAACCCTTCTTGGGCTCGGGTGATGTATCCCCGGTCGCTGATGCTCGGCAGCGAGACCATGGCTCTGTACTTGAGCGCGAGCTGGTTGTTCAGCCGACTGTTGAAGCGGTTGTCGAACTTGCCGGTCCGCGCCAGTTCGCACGAGTCGAGATACGTACCGAGCTTGACCTCGACGATGACGACGTGCTTCCGTCCTCGGCCGTCCGTGACGAGAATGATGGCGTCAGGCCGCCCGAAATCGGAGAAGTTGACCTGCTGGTGAAGCTCCGCCTCCGCCACGTCGAACGGCATGCCCGGACTACTTCGCCACTCGATGAGCGCCAAGAACGCCTCGAGCTTCTCATGCCGGTGCACCTCGGAGAAGAAGAGGTTGGTCATCGAGTCTTCGTCGTGCGCGATTATCCTCACAAGCTCTCCTCGGGCCTGATGGCGTCGCGCGGAGTCGCACCGGCTGCCGCCTTGCCAGGCAGTGGTGGCTCTCCCCCGCACTGACCGTGCGTATCCTAGATGCTTCGTCGGACGGCGGGCCGCGAATCTGTGGGACGCCGCTCGACCGCCCCCGAAATCCGAGCTCCAGATGGGTAGCGGTGGGCTTGTTGGAGCGCATAGATTCGGAAGCTTGCGCCCGGCGCCATGACGACGGAGCCCCTGGCCGCTGTGGCGACAGGCCAGGCTAAAGGCGATCCGACACCAAGGCTTCCGAATCGACATCAAGCGCGGTCGTTCCTGCTGTGCGCGAGATCAAGGAGGCGTTCCGTGTGTTCGTCGACAGTGAGCGAAGAGGGAGGGCGAGCCGCACCGCCTAGCGGGTGCCCAACATGCCTGCACGGACTCACTTTGCGCTGAGCGCTCTACCTGTGTAGAGTTATGCGCATGGGTATCCGTTCTCGTTCCTTCTCGCCGCAAACCTCGAAGGTGCTGATGACGCTCAGCACCCAGCCGACCGAATGGCGCTACGGCTACGAGCTCGGGCTTGAGGTCGGGCTGAAGTCGGGTTCGCTCTACCCGATCTTGATGCGGCTGTCCGATGGCGGCTTCCTGGAGGCGATGTGGGAGTCGGACCCCCCGCTTGGTCGACCACGACGTCACCTCTACCGGCTGACCGAGGCGGGCCTTGCGGCGTCGGAGAGGTGCACGGCGTCGGGTCCGCGGGCGTCTGCTGACCGCCGCTCGCAGGCCGGCCTCGAGCTCGAGGGTGCTCCGTGACCCAGACTGGCCCGGGTCCGTGCGTCGTCGAGATCAGTGCACCGGCGGTCGTTCTCCGGCCGAGCCGCCTCGGTCCTCTCGTCGAGGTCGCGACGTGCTGCTGATCGGCGTCGTGATCGTCGTCCTGGTAGTGCGCGTGGGGCGCCGCCTGGTGCGCGCTCCGGGCGACCTGGCGGAGGCGGTCATCGACCTCTCAGCCGCGCGGCTGACTTCCACCAGACCCGAGTGGGCTACGGCGATGAGCGCCGAGCTGGCCTATCTCGAAGCGCGCCCCACCCGGCTACGTTTCGCCCTCGGCTGCGCCCGCGCGGCGCTGGTCCCGCCTCTAGCCGAGGCCCCAGCCCGGGGCGCGCGCCTCGCGGTCGTGGCCGCAGCGATGGCCATCGTCGCTCTCGGCGTCCTTGCGCAGCGACGGGTCGAGGTCGCGACTGCGGTCGCGCGACACAGCGCCGTCCATGAGTTCGCGGCCGCGCTGCTCGCGCTGACCGCCGTCGCCCTGCATGCATGGCTGGTCGACCGGCGGGCGCGCGAGGCCTCGAGGCGCGCCGCTGCCGCCCGACGCTCGGGAGTCGTAGCCGGCGTGATCCTCGGCTTGCTGACTCTGGCGCTGCTCTTGCCGTGGCCCGGCATCCGGTCCTCAGCGCTGGGGTCGGGGATCGTCACACTTCCCCTCTTCCCGCTGGTGCCCGTCGGTTGTCTGCTGGCCGGCGCCGCGGCGGCGCGCGCCAGCGGCGACGGCGCCAGCGGCCGCGAGGCGGGAGTCTGGGCCGGCCGCGTGGCTGGAGCCATCATGGCCATCGGGTTGCTGGCGACGACCCTGTGGGCTTCAGGGTGGTTCGTCCACGATGCGGCGACGATCAGCGCCTACAGAGACGTGCTCGGCGCGGGCTACGGCACCCGCTTCCTGACGATCAGCGGCTACGTGGTGGGTGAGAACCTCGACACCGCCTTGATCTGCTCGCTGCTCACCTTCCCGCTCGTCGGCCTGGTGTTCGGCGCCCTCGGTGGCGTTGTCGGCTCGATCGGCCGCCGCGGGCACCTGCGAAGCGCCAGTGGCAGGGCGGGCGCCGCCGCCTCGGAGCCCGTGCCGGACAAGGACCAGGGCCACGAGGAGAGCCGAACCGCCGTCGAGCCCCGGCCCGCACCGCCTCGAACCGCAGCCGGGGCGCCATGTTGATCATCCTCCCAGTCGTAGTACTTGGCCTCGTGTGGTGGTTCGTCCTCCGCCCCTCCACACAGCGTCGGCGGCCCGCTGCGCGCGAGAGTGCCGGGCGGGAGGCTGCGCCTGGCGAAGGCGCCGCCCACTCAGGCGCGCTGGTACTGGGCGCACCCGTGGTCAACGCGGTCGTCGAGATGGTCGGGGTCAGCAAGGCCTATGGGCGCGGCGAGGGCCGCCGCCTGGCCCTCGACGGACTCGATCTCACCGTGCCGGCGGGTGAGGTGTTCGGCCTGCTCGGCCGGAACGGTGCCGGCAAGACCACGGCGATGCGCTGCATGCTCGGGCTCGTTCGGCCAAGCGCCGGTGCATGCCGAATCCTCGGCGCGGACAGCGGGCGCGAGCTGCACCGGGTCATCGGCCGCGTCGGGGCGCTCATCGAGGCGCCGGGGCTGACCCCAGCCCTGTCGGGACGCCAGAACCTGCGCCTGCTCGCGCGGCTCGACCGCATGGGCGCCGGCGAGGTCGACCGAGCGCTTCAGACCGCCGGGCTCGCCGAGCGGGCCGACGACGCGGTCGCCACCTACTCGCAGGGGATGCGCCAGCGGCTGGGCATCGCCGCCGCGCTCCTCCGCGACCCCGAGGTGGTCGTGCTCGATGAACCGGCCAACGGCCTGGACCCGTCGGGGATCGCCGAGATCCGCGCACTGCTGGTCGGCTTGGCCCGCGAGGGGCGCACGGTCATCGTCTCGAGTCACCTGCTCGACGAAGTGGAGCGGACCTGCGACCGGCTGGCCGTCATCGAGGCGGGTCGCTGCGTTGCCATCGGGCCTATCGGCGACGTGCTCGCCAGCGCCGGCGCCGGCGTGCTCATCGTTGGTGTGGCAGATCCGCTAGCCGCCCGGGATGCCCTCGCGGAAGCCGGGATCGACTCGACCATCGCTGGTGGACTGCTTCGCGTCAACTGCGCCCCTGACGATGGCGCGCGCGTCACCGCGATCCTCGCCGCCAAGCAGCTCTACGTAGCCGAGATGCGGCCCGAGAGGCCGACGCTGGAGGCCGTCTTCCTCGGCTTGACCTCTCCGCCTGGCTCGGCACGCGATGACTGACCTGTTCGCCGCCGACCTGCAGCGGATCCTGCGGCGCCCCTTCACCCGCGCGCTGGGCATCGCCGCGCTCGTCACCATCGCCCTTGCCGGCCTCATCGTCTTCTTCTATAGCGGTGCTGCCCACCCGTACCCGCTCACCGGACTGCGCGCGGGCGTGGCCGCCGCGGCCGCCCCACTCGCCCTTGCCGGGTTCATCATGGGCGCTGCCCTCTTCGGCGCCGACTACTCCAGCCGCGCCCTGACGACCCTGCTCACCTGGGAGCCGCGGCGGCCTCGGGTGCTTGCCGCCCAGGCCGCCGCCTGTGCTGCGGTCGCCGGTTGCGCAGCGCTCGTCGTACTGGCGCTACTCTGCGTCGCGCTGCTGCCCGCGGCACTCGCCCACGGCGGCGGCGCGGTGCCGACGACCGGCTGGTACCTGTCGCTGTTCAACCTCGCGCTTCGCTGCGCACTGCTCGCCGCGGCCGCCTCGGCGATCGGCGTGTCCTTGGCCGCCATCGGCCGAAGCACAGTGGCAGCGCTCGCCTCCGTCGCCCTGTACTGGATCGTCGTCGAGCAGGCGGCCCGGGGCTTGTGGCCGTCGCTGAGCAACTGGCTGTTTCTCGTGGACGCTCAGTCCTGGGTGGCGGCCAGCTCACGCTCCGGCGTCGCGCTGCCAGGCGGCCGAGGGAGCGGCCACACGATCGTGACGGCGGGGCTGCTCTTGCTCACCGCCGTCCTCGCGCTGCACGCGCTCGCGAGCTGGATGCTGAGCCATCGCGACATCGCGTAGGAGGGCAAGCCCCCCCATGCGAAGTGACCTCCGCCTTCTGGACGCGCAGTCTGCTCCGCACAAGGCGAGCGTAGAGAAAGCGTTTCGCAGCCTCGTGAATTGGGTTTCTGCAGACAGCCCGCAAGCCAACACCGGAACTGGCTTGCCCTCGAGCACGGCCGAGAAGCCCTTCGGGAGCCGGAATCTCGCCCGCGGTTGTGGCCGCCTCCGCGTTTGAGGCCGGCCACAAAGATCTGATCTAGCAAACGGTTGGCAAGCTGCGCCGGTGGCACGGGCTTGTGATGACAGGCGAGCCGCGCGAGCCGGGCTACCAACTCACGGATTGGACGGCGAGGCGCGGCGGGTGAGGAGCTCCGTGAGGGGTGGGTGAGGACCGGACCTCATCGGTCGACGCGCTGGCCAGCGCGCAACGAGAGCCTCGTCATGATTCAAGTGTACCGCGCAGCGGCAGGCATGAGCCTGGGCGCGGAGGCAGATATTCGGCCGGCCGGACTGGACCTGGGAGGCGCATCCGGCGCGGAGCAGCGCACGATACGGGTACGGCCGACTCTCCCTAGCGACTCTACCCACCCGTTCGCTCACTGCGGCGCATCCTTCTGCGTCCAGCCCTGGTGAAAAAGAGCCCCAACTCGCCTGCGCGGCACGCTTTGCAGTTGGTGCTCTCCGCCTGGCGGCCACGACTTCGCTCATATCAAAGGGAGAATGCGAAGCTGTTGATCCTCGAAGTCCGCAGCCAGGCAGCCACGGCGACGTAGCCATGGCGTCTTCCCGCCCGTCGCGCCTCTCGTCCATCGCCTCATGGTGAAACAAGGCCGGTTGAGTGGCCGATGGCCGACCAGCGCCTCGACGACGTCCGCAATGGCGGAAGCGTCACATGAGCACAGCTAAATCAGCTCGCGAACGCTCCGCTCGAAGCTCAGGACATGTTCGCGAGCCACATTCTCGGCGGCGTCGCCATCGCCGCGACAGATGGCCTGGAGGAGAGCGTGCTGGTCATCCACGACGTCCTCCAGGCTGGGAATGAGCACGGGATAGCGCTTCAGGGCGAGATGCAGGATGCGGAGCGAGAGGTTCTGGTAATGCTCGAGCGTGCTCGTGAGGTGTTCGTTCTTGGCGCAGCGATACGCAAGCCCGTGCACGCGCCGATCTAGCGCCAGAAGCGAATCGTAATCGCTCCTGTCGGCCGACTGAAGTTCGGCGATCATCTTCTCGGCCGCGCGGATGTCGTCCTTGCTCGCACGCTCTGCAGCCAAACGCGCCGCCCAAGATTCGAGATGCACGCGCACCTCGTAGATCGAGGCGAGATCTCCGATGTTGATCTCGCTCACGAGCGTGCCGCGGCGCGGGAGGACCGTGACGAAGCCGGTGTGGCGCAAGATCTGGAGGGCTTCACGGATCGGGGTCCGCCCGACGCCGAAGCGCTGCCTCAGCTCATCCTCACGCAACAGCGTGCCAGGTGGCAGCTCGACGGAGATGATCTCTTCTCTCAGCCGAAGATAGACGCTGTCCGCCAGCGAACCGTTGCTCACAGTCTCGTCGGGGGACGCCTTCTGCTGCGAGCTCACGAGCGCTTCCATGGTGTCCCTTTCCTCGCTGCGTCTCTCACGGGGGTCTTTGCCTTCACGGCGTCGCTACAAATCACCAAGCACTTGACGTCACGACACTTATATATCACACTGCGCCCTTATAATGTATCAGCGTTGGCAAGACTCGAGGCGGATGGACCCGGAAGCGGAACGAAATGAGGAGCATATGACAATCGTGGGCCGCAATCACCATCCGTATCGCGCTCGTGCGCGAACAGCGTTGTTCGTAGTCCTGCTTGCAGCGCTTCCTGTGCTGTTGGTGCTGGCCACCGGCTGCGGCTCCGTGTCCAGCACATCGGGTGGCTCGCCTGCTGCCGCGGCATCCAGCTCGAGCGCGCTCGACACGCTCCAGCCGGGCGTTCTCAAGCAAGCCCTTGAACCCTACATGCCGTACACGGGTACGGATAAGCCCGGCCAGGTCCCGGGCCTCGACGGTGAGATCATCACGGCCGTCGCCAACAAGCTCGGTCTGAAGCTCGAGAACGACGTCATGGACTTCACCGGTATGCTCGCCTCCGTACAGGCCCGTCGCGACGACACGGCCTACGGCGGCATGGCCTGGACCGCCGAGCGAGCCAAGGCTGGCCTCTTCACGGACGCCTACTACTACTCTCCGCAGACGCTGACCACGGTGGAGGGCAAGCCGACCTACTCGACGCTGGCCAGCATCAAAGGCAAGAACGTCGGCACGATGAGCGGCACGGTGCAGGCGCCCGCCATCAAGGCCGCTGGTGCCCACCTCGTGGTCCAACCCACGGTCGCCGGCCTGCTCGATCAGCTGACCTCGGGAAGAATCGACGCAGCCGTCATCGACCCGCTGCTCGCCGCGTACACGGCCCAGCAGCGCCCTGAACTGAAGCTGGTCAACACGACGATCGTGCCGCCGACTGCGGACGAGGTCCAGGCGGCGCCGGACCTTTCCGGCTTCCTTCCCTACAGCGTGGCCGCCTACATCCCTAAGCAGGAGCCCAAGCTCGAGGCCGCGATGAGTGCGCAGATCGACGAGATGTACAAGAACGGCGAGCTCAGCGCGATCATGACCAAGTGGGGCCTCGATCCCAAGGTCTGGCTCACGCCGTACGCTGGCGCGGCCGCCGAGCGTCAAGGCGTCGATCGCCCCGCGGACTGGACGCCTCCGAGCGTGAACTGAGCTCACGCGACTTGGCCCCCGCCTTCCGACTCTGGGGGGCGGGGGCCGGAAGGCCCGAGCCGGCCAAGCCACGTCGGTGAAGGCTGGACAAGGAGAAGGGTCATTGACATGCATGCGTTGATCATCGCCACCCTGTTCCACGTCGACTGGCAGCACTATGCGCCTGCCCTGCTGTCAGGCGTAGGGTACACGCTGGCGTTCACAGTCTGCGGATTCACGGGCGCCGCCGTCCTGGGCCTCGGCCTCGCCCTGCTACGCGTCAGCCACCGCCGAGCCCCGCGCACGATCGCTGCCACCTACACGGAACTCTTCAAGAACATCCCACTGCTGGCGATCGTGTTCCTCGTGTACTTCGGCCTGCCCTCGGTCGGAATCCTGCTCAGCTCCTTCGCGGCGGGGGCGCTCAGCCTCATCGTCTTCTACGCGGCGTATCTGTCGGAGATCTTTCGCTCTGCCATCTCCGGCGTGAGTCCCGATCAGTCGGAGGCAGCTCAGGCCTTGGGCATGTCGAAGATCACCATCTTCACGCACGTCGTCTTTCCGCAGGCTGTGAGGACTGCGCTCCCGGGGACGAATACCATGCTGGTCGACTGCCTCAAGTCCACCTCCCTGCTGGTGCTGATCTCCGCCGCGGAGTTGATGTCCGAGGGCCAGCAGATCACCTCGGTCACCTTCCGCGCTCTGGAGGTCTATCTCGTGATCTCCGCCATCTACTTCTGCATGTGCTATCCGCTGAGCCAGATCCTGCTGGCTCTGGAGCGCAGGGTCCATGCCGGCGTCGCCCTTCTGCCCGGGCGCCGGCACCGTCTGGCAGCCGCGAAGGCGCTGGTCGCCGAGTCCGCAGGAGAGGCGCTCTGATGACTGTGGCGATGACTAGTCCAATGACCGCCGAGGGGGGCGCAACGCCGCAGGTCGTCATCCGCATCGAAGGACTCCGCAAGTCGTTTGCCGGCCGGACGGTGCTTGACGGCATCAGCCTCGAGGTTGAGCGCGGCTCAATCGTAAGCATCATGGGCTCCAGCGGCGGGGGGAAGACCACTCTGCTCCGCTGCATGAACCTCCTCGAGCGTCCCGACGAGGGGCTCATCGAGATCGAGGGGAAGCCTGTCTTCTTGGGCGCGCAGCTCGCGCACCCCAACCTCGCCGCGCTGCGCATGTCGGTCGGTATGGTCTTCCAGGGTTTCCACCTCTTCCCTCATCTGACGGCCGTGGAGAACGTGATCCTGGCGCAGACTCAGGTGGCGAAGGTCCCTGAGAAGGAGGCCATCGAACGGGCCGTGGAGCTTCTTCGGCGCGTGGGCGTCGCGCATCGGGCGCTCGCGTTCCCCCACGACATGTCGGGAGGGGAACAGCAGCGCGTCGCGATCGCGCGAGCTCTGGCTCTCAAGCCCACCGTGTTGCTCTTCGACGAGCCAACGTCCGCGCTCGATCCGGAGTCGACCGGCGAGGTCCTCAAGGTCATGCGTGAGCTCGCCAACCAAGGCATGACGATGGTGGTGGTCACCCACGAGATCCTCTTCGCCCGTGAGGTCTCAGACAGGGTGATCTTCATCGACAAGGGCAGCGTCATCGAGGCGGGGCCTCCGCAGGAGGTCATCAACGCGCCGCGGAACCCCAGGACCCGTGCCTTCCTTGCCAGTCTGGCGAGTCAAGGCGCGGCGGAGGAGGTCGCTGATGTGGCGACCGGCCCGGGCGAGGGGAGTGGGCACACCGCCTAGCACAGGTTCACGCGCTGCAGCCACCACAACACCAGTCGGTAACTGAAAGGGAGCGTTTGAGATGGGAAAGCTGAAAGGCGCGGCTACGTCGCGAAGGACACGGACCGTCGCCGTGCTCGGCGGCGGGCACGGCGGGCACACCTTGGCGGCGGACTTGACGCTCGCAGGTCATAGTGTCCGGTTCTTCGAGATGGAGCGCTTTCGCCACCAGATGGAGAAGGTCTTCGAGACCCGCATCATCACCGCGGTCGGCGACATTCTGCAAGGCACTGCGCACATCGATCTTGTGACGAGCGACATTGCGGCTGCAGTAGGAGGGGCTGAGATCATCCTCGTCGCGGTCCCGGCGTTCGCGCACAAGGACTACGCCGAGCTGCTGGCGGCTCACGTGACCGAGGGTCAAGTGGTCGCCCTGCTTCCCGGGACACTTGGCAGTCTTGAGTTCGCACGGATCTGGCGCGCGGCTGGACTGGCGGAAGGAGTCATCCTCGCCGAGGCCGACACGCTTCCCTACGCGACCCGCGTCGAGGGCGAGGCAGTGGTCAGGGTCTACGGACGCTCTGTGCTTGGCATGGGGGTCTTTCCAGCGAACAAGACCGAGCAGGCGACGGAGCTGCTGTCCGACGTGCTCGACCTCGAGCCGATGCAGCACGTCCTCGAGACGGGGTTCGCAAGCATCAATCCGGTCATCCATCCGCCCGGGACAGTCCTGAATGCGGGGCGCATCGAGCGGTCCCGCGGCGAGTTCTACGTCTACGAGGAGGGCATGACCCCGTCCGTAGCGCGAGTGATCGACCTGCTCGATGCGGAGAGACTTGCCGTTGGCGCCAGGCTGGGACTTGAGCTGACGCCTCTCGCGGAGGCGCTCAGCTCGGCCGGGCTGGGGCCAAAAGGGACGACTTGGCAGACGCTCAACGGCAGTCAGACGCTGACGTTCATCAAGGGCCCGACCAGCCTGAAGACTCGCTATCTGGCGGAGGACATCCCCTATGGCCTCCTGACATGGGCGTCGATTGCGGATGGTCTCGGCGTCGAGACGCCACTGATGGATGCCTTCGTGTCGATGGGCTTCGCACTGCTGGGCTACGGCCCCGAGCGGGGTAGCCGCAGCGCGGTCGAGCTCGGTCTCGAAGGGCTGGGCCTCGAAGCAATGCTCGAGTACGTAGACACCGGGAGCCTGCCGGCGCGGAGTGAGCAGTTTGCCCACTAGGCGGCGCGGTCCGTCGGAGACCCCAGGGTTAGGTCAGATCGATCTGATGAATCGTGCGCGGCGGTCTTGCCACGTAGCAGCCGATCATCCTCAGTGTCCCGGAAGCCAGGCCTGGCTCACAGGGATCCGCCTCGCTGTGACGTCAACGCCAGGTCCTCCAGGACGAGCGGCCGCGGGAGGTCGCCCCTTGCCTCCCGCGGCCGCCAGCGTGAGACCGCCGGCGCTCGGCCGTCCGCCCTCAAGAATCTGTTCTGCTTTGTACGACTGACCTCCGCCTTCTGGAGTGAGGCCGGCGCGCTCAGTTCGGTTGCAGGAGGGTTGCTGTCAAGTCCCACCACCCGTGTTCCACCTTGGCTCCGGTAGATCTGTTCCACTCACTTCCCTTGAGAAGCGGGAGGCGTTGCTGCGGTAGGGTCGTCCTTGCGGCGTCGAGAAGGCGCCGTGCTCCTTGCGCCGGTCGTGCCTCGCGGCGTGCGTCTTCAGGACCACGCCGCGCTGCGAGATCTGCACCGCATCGCCGGCGAGCCGCACCTCGACCTGCTCGCCGCGCAGGCGGTTGCTGACGAAGTAGCCTCGCCCCGCGAAGCTCACGTAGCCGGTGGGGTCGACCTTGCGCTTCACCGCTGGGCCGGCGGCGGGCGGGGCGCGGCCGA
Organism: uncultured Thermoleophilia bacterium; assembly: GCA_963775255.1. Classification (GTDB taxonomy): domain Bacteria; phylum Actinomycetota; class Thermoleophilia; order UBA2241; family UBA2241; genus CAIXSE01. The sequence goes on from CAVZIA010000023.1 coordinate 199,065, forward strand.
GACCGCGGCGGGGCGTTCCGCGCCGGCGTCTTGGCCTTGGGGGCGCGGCGATGCGCGTGGCAGGCGACGAGCACGCCGCGGTGGGCGATCTCGACGAGGCCGTCGCGCAGGCTGAGATCGTGCCGTTCGACTGCTCTGCATCGGCCGGCTCTCCGGCACCATCGGCGTACGGAAGGGGTGACGGAGGCGCGCCGCGGCGATGCTACTAATTGTCGTACTGGCCCTGCGAGCGGGGACGGCGTATCGTCGACTCGATTCTTGGGAGGACCGAGGGGAGGATTCATGGGAGCAACCTTGCGCATATCCATCGTGGGCGCACTGGTGATGATGACAGTCATCCTCGTCTGCTCCCCAGCAATCGCGGCGCCAGTCCTCTCGGCTCGGGTGCGTCCGAATCCCTGCCCCAGTTCCCCCTCCGTTCAGCCGTGGCTTCGCGGCACTGTGGTCACCAGCACGCCCCTGGACCGCTCGTGGTTCCGTGTGCTCGTCAAGACAAGGAAGGGCAAGCTGGTTGGCTTTGGCACTGCGACTGGCACACTCCGGACCGATTGGTGGCTGAAGCGCACCGCCACGGGCTATCGCTTCCGCTTCATTCTTTGGAGAAGCCGCTCGTGGGACCCCGCGTCGCCGTACTACATGAGTCCCAGCCTATTCCGCCCCGGCCGATACCGGGCCAAAGTCTGGCTTCGGGACAAGTCTGGTGAGCTTGGCTCGGCGCGCGCCATCATGAGGATCACCAAGCCGTAGCTTCAGCGCGCAAGATCTTGGCGCCTGGCTAGAGGAAACGAACGCTGTGCCGCAGCGGGCGCAGTGCGACTCGTCGTCCGGGACCGCCTCGCCGCACTTAGCGCACAGCCGTATCGTCCATTCGCACCGGCAGCGGCCCGGTGATTCGACTGAAGGCTCATCTCGCGCCGGCACCTCCTCAGGCCGAACGACCGCGTGATCGACCGGGCCGTTGCGGCGGGGTTCCTCATCTGGAGTGCTGACAGGCCGGTTCTACTGTGAGGAACCGCGCCCGCCACGGCTCCCGCCCAGGAGTGACGTGGCGGGTGCAGCGTGCTCCTAGGGTGCGACAGTGATCAGCGGCGAGAGGAACCAGGCTTGGTTGAACGGAGCGACAGCGGGATCGCCCGGGATGCCGGCGGCCCAGCCGTAGTCGGTGCCGAGGTTGACCTCAGAGCCGCCGCTGATTGTCGCGTAGGAGCCTTGCGCCGTGTTGTCGATGCCGCCGCCGATGCTTGACCAAAGCCCGTACGCCTTGTTCTGGCACCCGCCGCTCACGCTCGCCAGTTCTCCGTTGGCACGGTTGTATTGACCGCCACTGATACTGCTGCAACCGCCCTGCGCGTAGTTGTACTGTCCGCCGCTGAGTTCCGCGAACCCCCGAACGCGAACGTGACCGAGGCGACGCGGTGCGACGCAGGACACCCAATCGTGGGCCGGCCGGCGTCCTGCCCGTGGCCGTGGTGCGGCTGCTCTACAGACAGACTTCAGTCGGTCACCCCGTAATCGCGGTGAGCCCTCTGTCGCCTTCTCGCCTAGACGGAGCGTGAACTTTACGTCGCGGCTTCACGACAAGCTTCGCTGAACCGACAGATCCGGCGACATTGCCGGCGGCATCCGTCGCAAAGGCACGGTATCTGTAGGTACCGGGTTTGATGGCGCCGGTGTAGTCGTACCTGGCAGTCCTGTTCGCAGCCACCCATCCCGCATCGATGGTGACGACGACCTTCTTGCCCTTGACGATCTTGAGCCTCACCCTCGCACTGCCACAGCTCGGCGCCGGGTCTCGAACGGTGAACTTGAGTCGAGCCGCGGCTCCCGCCCTCGCCCTGACGTTCCGTACCACGGTGCTCGGTTTCGCCGTGTCGATGTAGATATGAGCGCTCTTGGGCTCCTCGGCGTTGCCGGCGACGCCCGTCGAGAAGTAGCTAATGAGGTGACTGCCGGCGGCGGTGATGCGGAGCGGCACGGCGTAGGTCTGCAACTCGCCGCCGTCGAGCTCATAGTAGATGGCGGCAACTCCGGAACCGCCGGTGTTGTCGACGGCCGAGAGGGTGAGCTCGACGGGGCTGTTGTGCCAGCGGTCGTCGGCACCCAGGAGCGTCGTGGTTGGCGGGATTCTGTCCGGCGGCCAGCCGCCGCTCGTCGTGCCGAGAATGGCCCCGTCCGAGCCCACTGCCCAGCCGTGGGAGGCGTCGGTGAAGGCGACGTCAGACAGCTGCGGGCCCAATCCCCCGCTCTGCTCGCTCCAGTTCTCGCCACCATCACGCGTGGCGAGGATTGTCCCGTCCGCGCCGACCACCCAGCCGTGGGCGCGGTCGGTGAACGCGACGGCCCCAAGGCCTGAAGTGGTCCCCGAATGCTGGGCAGTCCAGGTGGCGCCGCCGTCGCTGGTGGCGAGGATGGTGCCGCTCCCGCCTACCACCCAGCCGTGGGAGGCGTCGGTGAACGCCACGCCCCCCAGGTTCGTTGTGGTCCCTGAATGCTGGGCAGCCCAGGTGGCGCCGCCGTCGTCGGTGGCGAGGATCGTCCCGTCTTCACCGACGACCCAGCCGTGGGCGGCGTCGACAAAGGTCACGCCTAGCAGCCAGGCGTCGGTGCCCGTACTGTAGCTGCTCCAACTGGCGCCGCCGTCGCTGGTGGCGAGGATCGTCCCAACGTATGCGAACGGTGAGCCATCGATACCGACCGCCCAGCCGTGGGTGGCGTCGGTGAAGGTCACGCCGAACAAGTAGGCGGTTCCTCTCGCGTCCTGGGCAGCCCAGGTGGCGCCGCCGTCGCAGGTGGCGTAGATCCCGTCTCCAACCACCCAGCCGTGGGACGCGTCGGCGAAGGCCACATCGGTCAGGTATGCATCGGTGCCCGAGTCCTCAGCGACCCAGGTGGCGCCGCCGTCGCTGGTGGCGAGGATCGTCTCATTGCCAGCTGCCCAACCGTGGGCGGCGTCGGGGAAGGAGACGCCGCCCAGCTGCGCATAGAGTCCAGGGCTTGGCGTGCTCCAGTGATGGCCGCCGTCGCTGGTGGTCAGGATCGTCCCGGAGTCGCCGACCGCAAAACCATGGGAGGCGTCGCCGAAGGCGACGGCGCGCACGTAGGGAACCATGTCTCCACCGGCGCCCAAGTCCTGGGCCGTCCATGTGCCGCCGCCATCGGTCGTGGCGAGGATTCCAATCCCGCCGAAGGCAAAGCCGTGGGAGGCATCGACGAAGGTCACGCCGGCCAGCGGCCACGTGGTGCCCGAGTCCTGCGGCGTCCAGCTGGCGCCGCCGTCGCTGGTGGCGAGGATCCCGCCCCGCTGGCCGACCGCCCAACCGTGCGAGGCGTCGGGGAAGGCAACACCTACCAGGGGTCTGATGCTGCCGGAATACTGGGTAGTCCAGGTAGCACCGCCGTCGCTGGTGACGAGGATCGTCCCGACCACCTTGGTGTTGGTGAGCCATTCGCCGCCAACCGCCCAGCCGTGAGAGGCGTCCGTGAAGGCCACACTGTTCAGACTGTAAGGGCTCCCCGAGTCCTGGGGTGACCAATGAGCGCCGCCGTCACTGGTCGCCAGGATGGCCCCGCCGGTGCCGACCGCCCAGCCGTGCGAAGCGTCGCTGAAGGCGATGTCGTCCAGAAGGAAGCCGCTGCCTGAGGCCTGGACATTCCAGGTGGCGCCGCCATCGTCGGTAGCGCAGATCGTCCATTGCACAGTGCCGGGGGGGAAACTGCTACCGACCGCCCAGCCATGGGCGGCGTCGATGAAGGTCACGCGCTCCAGACCATAGGAGCTCCCCGAGTACTGGGGCGTCCAGTGAACGCCGCCGTCACTGGTCGCGAGCATCATCTCGCCGGGGACTACTGCCCAAGCATGAGTCGGGTCGCCGCACGCGACATCCACCAGGCGTTCCCCCTGCGGAAGCGGGTTCTGCCAGGACCAGCCGCCGTCACGCGTGAAGTCAAGAGCGGAGGCGGACGCTGGCAACCAAGCGGCCGCCGCCAGAACCACCAGCAGCTTGAAGACGAACAGCCCCCACACCCGCGAAACCGGACGCTTGCGTGTCATCTTGGAACCCCCATCCCCAGATGCAGCGGACTTGTGGCCGTCCCGGCCGGAGCAGCCCATGAGGAATCGACGACCACTGCACTGCCCGCGAACCTCGCGAAGACGCAGACTCCTTGTCTCACATGCTATCGCTACAAGCCAGAGAACTCCGTTGCACAGCGTGGTCTCCTGTTGCCACGGCTGGCAACGGGGTCGAGGCCGCGCAGCGCGCCCGCGTCCTTGTCAACTACCGGCAAGACCGAGCTGTTGGCTCAACGCGCGAACTTCCTGCTTGAGACAGGTCGATGTCGAGCGCCGCACCGGATCCTGGCAATCTCATTCAAGCGAGATGCTGCCAAGAACCTTGGATCGCGTGTTCAGGAACGATGCGGAGACAAGGCCGAGCGGTTTGACTCAATGACGCTGGACGCCTTCGCGATGAGCCTCGCGGATCGATTCCGCCCAGGGCTTCCATCAGACTGGGGACCTCGCGTCGGCTATCAGGTCCGCCTGAGCTCGCCTTGCATCGACGACGCCCGCCTCTGGATGGCCAGCGCGACATTGCCGCGTTGACGAAGCGGGCGCGCCGGCCGGCCGCGTCGATCTCGACCGCGCAGACTGTCCGGACCATTCTCGTCCGAACATCGAGGCTCAGGAACGAGATGAGCTCCGTCGCGCGTTTGACCTGGTCATGTTCGGCGCCCCGCTCCCCTACGATGTACGCCCACCCCCTCTGCACGCGCTTCTGAGCGCTTGGGGTCGTCAATGGTGGCAGGAGCAACTTCGGCTCCCCGCGGGGGAGCCGAGCCTCAGCTTCTCGATGCTCAGCCGCCTCGCAGCGCACCTCCTCCGGTGCAACCCGAAGATTCGCGCGGCGCTTCGAGCGACGTACTCGTATGTCTTCCTCGATGAGTTTCAGGACACGACCGAGTCACAGTGGGATCTTGTGACGTCCGCCTTTGCCGACTCTGGAGGCATTGTGTCGGCGGTCGGAGACCGCAAGCAGCGCATCATGGTGTGGGCGGGCGCCAAACTGGATGTCTTCGAGCGGTTCGAAGAGGCCTTCGCGGCCCCACGTGTCGAGCTACTGAGGAACTACCGATCCACGCCTGGTCTTGTTCAGATGCAGCACGTGCTTGCTTGCGCCGTTGAAGCGGACACGAAGGCATATGTATTCCAGCCTCAGCCCGAGAGGGTGTCGGTGGCGGGTGCTCTATCCTTGAGTTCAATGATCCCGAACAAGAGGCGGCTTACCTTGCCGGGCTCATACATGGTGAAGTTGCCTCCGGAGCACGGCCACGTCACTTCGCAGTCCTGGTGCGTCAGCGGATTGACGACATGATTCCAGGACTCGCGTCGCAGTTGGGGCTCCGGGATGTCGCAATGCGTAACGAGTCGATTCTGCAGGGCCTCAGGGCCGAGCCTGTCACTGAGATGGTCCTCTTCTCGCTCCGTCTGGCAACTCGAGACCGCGACCGCGATGCCTGGAGTGGGCTATTCGAGACCCTGGCTCGGCTGTCCGGGCTGGACCGAGAGGTCGACGGCTTGGAAGTAGAGCGGCTTGTGCTGGCACACAGGGATTGCGCTCTCGAAGCCCTCAAGGTAGGCGACGGGATCCTCACGCTCCCAGCCCGGTTGGTCGGCGTCCTTGGCGAGAGCCGCTACCGAGCAACCTACGGGCAGTATACGAATGGTGACCTTCTTGAGACCACAGAAGCCGCCCTTGGCAAAGCCCTTGGTGTCAGCCTAGAGACATGCGACGACGCTTCGGGCGTAGCCGATGACTTTGCCGGCGTCGACGTCTTGCCAGCGATGACCATTCACAAGAGCAAAGGCCTCGAGTTCGACACCGTGATCTTCCGAGTCCAGGGCTCATCGATAGCGAGAGTGCGTCGTCCATGCGCGAGTACTTGGACCCGCGCGAAGTGAGGATGGCGTTGAACGGAATCGCCGATTGGGACCTCGGACCGGGAGAGGAGGTGACCTTGGATATCCCGACCGGCTTCTACGAGTACACGTCTCTCCTGACCTTCGAGACGGTGACGTTCACAGCGCGCGAGCGGCGACCCACTAGGCGAGGACCAGAGCGAAACGGACTCCGGCGTCTCCATGGACTTGCCGGCCAGGTCGAGTACGCCACGGGGTGCCGATCGTGGGAAGCGCTAGGGTTCTTGCTCTGCAATGAGATCCCCTGGATTCCCGCTGTGCAGGTCGAGGCTGGTCAGCCGCCGGGTTGCATCAGCGTCCTCATCCGCCACCCGGAAATCTCGCTGCAAGTCATCACGGACGGCATCAAGGCCGCTCGCCGCGAACTCGGCGTCGAGCATGGTCGGCGACCAGACCTGCGGACAGGATGGCCGTCGGTCGTCTACGAGTTCGTGGAGGAGTGGCGCAAAGAGAATCCGGGCCGACTGCGGTGGCCTCCCATCTATGACGCCTTCGCCGCACGCCATCCCGAAGCGCCGTACGTTCGTGGCAAGAGTGGACGCCAAGGTCTGGCGTCGCTGTGCGAGACCTACCGCCAAGAGAGGGTGGGGCGGGAGAAGTTCAAGGCGGTTTGAGTGGCGGCCGCGTGTCGACGAGCGCCGCTCGGAGTCAGGCCGGCGCGCTCAGTTCGGTTGCAGGAGGGTTGCAGCCAGCTTTCGCTGATGCCCTCGGAGTACCGCAGAGCTTACGTAAAACCCCTACATTTACGAATAAAATGGGGTGGTAGCGCATATGGGATTCGAACCCATGTTACCGCCGTGAGAGGGCGGCGTCCTAGGCCCCTAGACGAATGCGCCACGCAAGATCGGGGCGCTGCGGAGAGGACCGGAGCCCACTGCGGCAGCGGCGGATAAGGGTAGCACAAGAGCCGCAGGCGGAAAACCCGTCCCCGTCCCCGTCGCGGCCGTGTAGGCTCTCGCCCATGAAGAAGACGGTGGACACGGACGGACGTACCGTCCAGATCAGGTACCGCCAGGCGGAGGAGGCGGACCTGTCGCGCGCCCACGACGTGTTCCGCGCGGCGCTCAACGCCTATCTGGTCCCCGCGGGACAGCCCCCGATCCCGGACGACGACCGGCAGTCGCCGGTGTACCTTCACCTGCTCGAGCACGACGCCGGGCGCTTCTGGGTGGCGGAGGCCGTCGTCGAAGAATTGACCGGTGGGGGCACGGGCACGCTAGGCGTCGGCGGCCGACAGATCGTCGGCTGGGGATGCGGGCTGGTGCGGGGCGACTGGTGGTTTCTCAGCAACCTGTTCGTGCTCCCCGAGGCGCAGGGTCTGGGGGTCGGCGCGATGCTGTTCGACCTCGCAGGTACAGGAGCGCCGGAGTCGGCCTACCGCGCCACGGTGACCGACTCGCTGCAGCCCCTTTCCAACAACCTCTACGGGCGCCGCGGGCTGCTGCCTCGCGAACTCCTCATCGGGTTCGAGGGATCCCCGCAAGGTGCCGCCTCAGTCGGCCTCGGCACGCTCGAGCCCGAGCCGCTCACCCCGGCTTCGGTCCCGGCGCTGCTCGAGATCGACGCGGCCGTGTGCGGGGTCGACAGGTCCGTGGACCACAGGTTCTACCTTACGGACGGCGGCCGGTACGGCTTCCTGTTCCGCCGGCGCGATCGGCCCGCAGGGTACGTCATGGTGCGGCAAGACGGCTGGATCGGCCCGGTGGCGACAGTCCGCGAGCAGGACATGGAGACGGTGACCGCCGCCGGCATCGCCGACCTGAGCCGGCGCGGCGTCGCAGAGAAGCTGCGCGCCGGCGTGCCCGCGCGCTCCGAAGGCGCACAGCGCGCGTTCTGGGGGGCCGGGCTCAGGTTCTCCGGTACGCCCGGCCTGCTCCTCGCCTCGCGGCCCTGGGGCCGCCTCGACCGCTACATCCCCGCGAGCTACGGCTTCTTCTGAGTCGGGGCTCCCGCCATCCCGGCCCCCCGTGATACGGTTCGTTGAACCTGAGGAGCCACCCCGGGGAGGCACGTGAGTCACGCCGACGAGGTCATCACCGACGTCAACAGGCGCCGCGTGCGGGCGCGCGCACACGAGGACAACTTCACCATCGCCTGGGACTACCCCGGACGCACGCTGCTCGAGGTCCGGATCCTGCGGTCCAACGAGCGTGTGGCGATGACGGCCGACGACGGTCTCGACCGGGGGCAGGAGCTCGTCTACCAGGACTTCAGCGGTTCCTTCCGAGACACCGGCCTGCGCTCCGATGCGCCCTGCTTCTACACCGTCTTCGCGCGGGAGCCCGGCGGCGGGTGGGTGCGCTGGGGCGAGTATGAAGCAGGCGACGCTGGAGGACGCGACGTGAAGGAGACGGCGTGAAGCGGCTCGCTTTCGCCTGCGCCCTCGCCGCCGCCCTCGCGCTGGCGCTCTTGCCGGCCGCCGCAGCGGCGTCGAGCGGCGGTTCGTCGGGGAGCGACTCGTCCGGCGGCAAGCAGCCGACGGCGCAGACGGGCGCCGGTGCCGCCGCTGCGACGGCCGAGGCCGACCCCAGCGTGGCCGCCGTGCTCGACGGCACCGGCGCGACGATCGCGAAGACCACCACGTGGGGCGGGACCCAGGGCCAGCCGGCCGGCTACCGCCTCGAGTACCACTGGCCGGCCGCTCAGGCCAGGGACATCGGCGAGGTGTGGCCGCTGCTTCGCTCGAGGTCGACCCTGCCGGAGCCGCCGTACATGACGGCCGACTACCGCATCCGCGCCACCGACGTGAGCGGACTCCAGGTGGACGTCCTCGTCGACGGCTCGCGAGTCGTCCAGGTGATGCCGGTGGACGGCGAGACCGACTTCGTCCTGCTGGAGCAGACGTGGCCGCCGTTCAGCTGGTTCCCGTGGTTCACCGCCAACCCGTGGGTGCTCGCGCCCGTTTTCATCGTGCTCGCAGCGCTCTTCGTGGTCCGCGCCTGGCTGCGCTCGCGCGCCTGGAACCGCCGCCTGCCGTCCATGACCCGGCACGACCGCCAGTTCATCGGGCGGGTCGCGATCCTCCTGTTCCTCCTGCTCGGCATGCTGTGGCAGGTCTACGAAGGCTGGTACGCCCTGACCGGGCCGGCCGTCGGCGCGACCGACGCGCAGGCGAACACGCTGACCGCGCTGCCGCTCCTGCTGATTCCGCCCGGCCTCTTCGTCGCGGGGCTGATCCTCGAGCTCAGCTCCTCGTCGCGCCGGGGCTCATGGGCGCTGCTGGCGGTCCTGGCCGGCGCGGCGACGGCCTACGAGCTCGCCGCCGCCATGACCGGCGCCGCTACGAACCTCAACCTCACCTTTTACATCCTGCTTGGCATACTCTTCCTCATCTCCATCCCGCGCGCGTTCTCGAGGGGCAAGATGGGTTGGAGCCGCGGTCCCGCGCCGCGGTACGGCTGAGCCACCCGGGTTCGCTCGCCCTCCGGACCGCCCCGGCAGCGGCGGTCTCCACCTCACAGTCGCCCCTCAGGGCCCGCCCAGGGACGGCCCAGACGCGCTTGGCACACTCGTCTGCGCAAGCTGAAGACGACAGAGAAGAAGGTGGGAGATGCGCAGACCGATCGTCGTGGTGATGCTCGCAGCCGTGATCCTCGCGGCGACCACCACCGGCGGGCTTCTGCTCGTGGCGTGCGGCACCTCGTCAGGTTCGGGGAGCACTACAGGGTCCGCCGCTGCCAATCCCCCCGGCGGGCAAGCCCCGGACATGAGCTCCATGTTCAGCTCGGCGCTCGACCCGCTGGTGAAGGCCGGCACCATCACCAGCGACCAGGAGGGTACGGTCATCGACGCGCTGACGTCGTCGATGCCGAGCGGCGGTCAGGCTGACCAGGGCGGTCAGGCCAGTCCAGGCGCGACTCAGCCCACCGGGCAGGCGCCGAGCTCGGGTGCGACGCCCCCCAGCGGCGGGCAGCAGGGCTCCATGCCCGACGCCGGCCAGCTGTTCAGCTCGACGCTGGACGGCCTGCTGAGTGACGGGACCATCACGGCGGCTCAGGAGACCGCTATCTCCAAGGCGCTGAGCGCGGTGATGTAACGGGGCGGCCCCAGCGCCCAGCAGCAGACGTCGGCAAGCTCGACGCAGAGCTCCTGACGCGGACGCGTTCTATCCACGCGTCGGCCGCGCCCTCGCGCTGCCGCCGGCGCGCTCACCTCAGGGCGCGATGTCCCTCTGGATCAACTCGATCGCGTTGCCGTCCGGGTCCTCGATGAACGACAGCCGGGGCCCCGAGCCCTCCAGGAGGTACGGCTGCCGCGTCACCTTGCCGCCCAGCAGCTCGACCACCGGCAGCACCGCGTCGATGTCTTCTACCTCGAAGGCGAAGTGACCGAAGCGCTCGCCGCCTGGATACGCGTCATCCTTGCCCCAGTTGTACACGAGCTCGATGGCGAAGTTACCGGCCTCCGGCTCCATGAACGCGAGCGTCGCCTTGCCCTTGGTCAGCTCGCGCCGCCTGTCGCAGTGCATTCCCAGCTGCTCGTAGAACTTGATGGCTGCGTCCAGGTCCCTGGTCCTGGTCGCGACGTGCACGAACTTCATGTTGGCCCTCCTCCGCTGCTCCCCGATATGCTCAGGGGCATGATCCACGCGTTCGGCGACAAGGTACCCTGGTTCGGCCCAGACGCCTTCGTGCACGTCGATGCTACCGTCGTCGGTGACGTCATCCTCGGAGAAGGCGCCAACGTGTGGCCTAGCGCGGTGCTGCGCGGCGACGTCGAGCAGATCGTAGTCGGCGCGTTCACCAGCTTCCAGGACGGGGCCGTCGCCCACGCCGACCCCGGCACGCCAGTGCGCATCGGCTCCGGCTGCGTCATCGGGCACGGCGCGATACTGCACGGCTGCATCGTCGGTGACGGCTGCCTGGTCGGCATGCACGCCACGCTGCTCAACGGCTGCACGCTGGGCGAGTACAGCATGGTCGGCGCCCAGACCCTGGTGCCGGAGGACCGCACGTACCCGCCGCGCAGCCTGCTGGTAGGGTCTCCGGCCAGGGTGGTCCGCGAGCTCACCGACGAGGAGATCGAACGCATCGGCTGGGCTCGCGGCCGTTACGCCGCCCGCGGCAAGCTGTACACGGAGCAGGGGTTCGGCGCGGATCTCTCGCCGTTCCGGGGCTGACTGCGGGCGCCGCGCCGGCACTGCCGGATCCGCTCAGTCCGGCCGCGTGGGGCATGTCGCCGTCGGGCGCCGGGCGTGACGGACCGCCCGGCCCGGGGTAGCTTGCCGCCATGGCCGTGATCGCCCCCGAGGACACCTTCTTCGCCGAGGACCGCGCCGCGTGGCGCGAGTGGCTCGCGGCGCACCACAAGGACCGGACGCAGGTCTGGCTCCTGCTGCACAAGAAACACGTGCAGGAGCCCAGCGCGGGCTACGACGAGGCCGTCGAGGAGGCCCTGTGCTGGGGCTGGATCGACGGCCTCACCAACCGCTGGGACGAGCGCAGCTACGCCGTGCGGTTCACGCCGCGCAAGCCGGGCAGCGTGTGGAGCGAGAGCAACGTGGCCCGTGTGGAGCGCCAGATCGCGGAGGGACGCATGACGCCCGCCGGCATGGCGCTGGTCGACGAGGCGAAGCGCCGCGGGACGTGGGACCATGCGGCGTCCGGCAGGCTCGACATCACCCCGCCGGACCTCGAGGCCGCGCTGGCCGGCGTGCCTTCGGCGGCCGCACGCTGGGAGGACTGGCCGGCGACTCCGCGGCGCCAGTACATCTACTGGGTGCTGGAGGCGAAGCGGCCGGAGACGCGGGCGCGGCGCATCGCCGACGTCGTGCGCCGCGCCGCCGCCGGCCTGCGGCCGGGCGACAAGGGCTGAGCTAGCCCTCGAGGTGCTCCCGGACGGCCGCGAGCAGCCGCGGCAGCACCTCGCCGCCGGGTCCGCTCAAGTAGACGTCCGCCACCTGTGAGAGCGCGTCTCTCCGCGGGTTCACGTCGATGACGGTGGCCCCCGCCTCAGCGGCGATCATCGGTATGGCTGCGGCCGGGTAGACCACGCCCGACGTGCCGACGATGAGCATCACGTCACAGGCGGAGCTCAGCTGTTGTGCGGCCCCGAGCGCCTCCGGCGGCAGGCCCTCGCCGAACCACACGACCTCCGGGCGCAGGTACTCGCCGCACTCCGGGCAGCGCGGCGGCTTCTCCTTCTGGTCCGCGAAGTCGTCCCAGCTGTAGCCGCGGTGCCGCCCCCCGACGCAGCGGAAGCTGTGCATCGTGCCGTGCAGCTCGATGACGTGGGTG
>CAVZIA010000024.1:0-78401 GCA_963775255.1 uncultured Thermoleophilia bacterium
CGAGGCGAAGACCCTGCCCTTGAGGAACTCGCTTCGCACCGTCTTGTGGAAGCGCTCGACCTTGCCGGTGGTCGTCGGGCTCCTGGGCGCGGTCAGCAGGTGGCGGATGCCGTTCTCATGGCAGATGCGGTCGAAGAGCACGAGGCCCGTGCCGCGTCCGAAGCGCGCCGTGAAGACCTTGCCGTTGTCGGTCAGCACCTGCTCGGGGGCGCCGCATCTGCGCATGGCCGCGAGGAAGGCCGCGCAGACCGGCCGTGCCGTGGCCCGGGGCGTGAGGTGCGCGCAGACGCAGAAGCGGCTGTGGTCGTCGACCCCGGTGACGACCTTGAGCTCGCCGCCGCCCTCGAGCCGCACGCCGCCCATCACGTCCATCTGCCAGAGCTCCATCGCCCGCAGGCGCTCCCACCTCCGGTAGTCCTCGCGCTTTCGGCGCCGCTTCTGGGGCTCGATCAGGCGGTGGCGCAGGAGGCAGCGGTGGACCGAGGAGCGCCCGGGGAGCGGCGCGATCTTCTCACGCGCGAGGTAGTGGAGCAGCGTGCGCGGTCCCCAGCCCGGATGCTCGGTGCGCAGGGCCACGATCCGCGCCTCGATCTCCGGCGCCATGCGATGGGGGCAGGTCGCGGGGCGGTGGGAGCCGTCAGCGAGGGCGGCGATGCCGCCGGAGGCGTACCAGCGTAGCCAGCGGTGCACCGTCTGGCGCGTGACCCCGTAGCTCGCCGCCACCTCGGTGACGGAGAGGCCGCCCATGACCTCAAGGACTGCCCTGTGGCGCTGCTCCACGACTCCCAGCTCGATGAGCACGCTGCGGCCCTCCCTCGTCGGCGACCTTCTCGGTCGTCTTTTCGAGGTAGGGTCGGCGCCGGCTGCAGCGCTCAGGGTGTAACACAGCTACCGGAGCCAGTGTCGCCCGTCTACCGGAGCCGCGTCCCGGACCTGTAGCGCAGCTGCCGGAGCCAATGTGGAAAGCATCTACCGGGACCGCACACGCAGATTTCGCAACTTTTTCGCAACTCTGGTATTCTGGTCCGGCTGCCGCAGAGGAAAAACCCCTGCAAATCGGCACAATGCCCTCGTAGCTCAGTGGATAGAGCACAGGTTTCCTAAACCTGGTGTCGCTGGTTCGATTCCAGCCGGGGGCACCAGTTTGATGCTGCACGGTGCGCTTTCGTGCTGTGCGGTTCGTCAGCGTTCCTTCCGAATCGGCAACACTGCCGACATTCTGCCGACAACACCGGTCGGTGCTGCCGAAGCCAGCCGAGTTCGCATCACCAAGCCGATCGTTGGAACCCTCTGCTCGTCTGCCTTCCCACGGTGCGTACGTGGTGGTACCGTCGCTCGCGGAATCGTCTGGGCCTTTGCGTCATGGAGACTTGTGACGCGCAGTCCGTGCCCACAGGACTCGGCCTCACCGGCTTCCGCCACTTGAATGCCACTGCGCCACTACTTCATCGAGGGACGCAGCGGCACCCTAGTCCCGCCACGTTGCGCCGACCGCGTCGCTCGAGCGGATATGGTCGACGACCTCCGAATCACGGCCAGGCCAGTTGAGAGTGCTTGTCGTGGGCGGTGTGGAGGCGACTAGATGACCGTGAGAGACGACGTGCGACGGGCGGACCTGTCTCCGTACTGCATCGATCGGGTGCAGGGCAGGCAGCACCATGAAGCTCGCCGGGCGACCGCGAACGATGCCGTACCGATCACCCAGGCACAACGCCGCGGCCGCCCGATCAGTCACCATCCGGAAGCATTCCTCCACCTCCGATGGGGCGGTCATCTGTGTGCCATGGGCCCCGACGAGAGCGACTTGGATGGAGTTGCCGGTGCCGAGCGGGTACCAAGGGTCCATGATGTCGTCGTGGCCGAACGCGATGTTCACTCCTGCGCCGAGCATCTCCTTCGCCTGAAGCATGCCGCGCCGCTTCGGATAGCCGTCGAAGCGCCCCTGGAGGTTGAGGTTCACGAGCGGATTGCACACGAGATTGATGCCGGAGCGCCGGAGAAGGCGCTGCAACTTGTAGCTGTACGCCGCGTTGTACGACCCCATCGCCGTGGCATGGCTGGCAGTCACCTTGTCGCGCAAGCCGGTGCGCAGGGCCTGGGTCGCGAGCACCTCGATGAACCGCGACTGCTCGTCATCGATCTCGTCGCAATGTGCGTCGACCATCAGCCCGTGGCGGACCGCAATGTCTATGGCGACCTCGATGGACCTGACCCCGTCCTCGCGAGTGTCTTCGAAATGAGGGATTGCACCGACCACATCCGCCCCACGTTGTGCCGCTTCCTCCATCAGCCTTTCCCCGTCGGGAAACGAGCAGATGCCCTCTTGGGGGAAGGCCACTATCTGCACCTCGACGACGTCTCTGACGCGGTCACGGACCTCGAGGAGCGCGTCGAGCGCCATCAGCTTCGGATCCGTGGTGTCCACGTGGCTCCGCACGAAGAGCACACCGTTGGCTACCTGCCAACGGATGATCTCCTCGGCGCGGTCAGTGACGTCCTCTCTGCTGAGGACGGCCTTCCGCTCGCTCCAGCACGCGATGCCCTCCCAGAGGGTCCCGCTTGCGTTCCAGCGAGGCTCACCGCAGGTGAGGGCAGTATCAAGATGGATGTGGGGCTCGACGTACGGGGCTGAGAGCAGAGCCCCCCTGGCCTCGACGATCGTCTGAGCAGGGACAAGCTCAGCCGCGGCCGGGACTATCTCGAGGATGACTCCTTTGTCAACGTGAAGGTCGACGGGCGCCGGATCGGGGCTCCCGGCGACCCTTGCGCCTCGCACGAGTAGGTCAATCATGCCTGCTCCTTCTGATCGATGTCGCGGACCCTTTTCTCCTCAGCGCGGGAAGGCCACGCCCATCTGCGCCACGACGTCCTTGGTGCGTTCGTAGGTCTCGAGCCAGTCGGCCTTCGGCTCGATCAACTTGACGTCGTACACTTCTTGGAAGGGCATGCCAAGGTTGGGGTTCTCGAAGCCGTGTTCATAAAGGCCGAAGAGTCCAAGCACTAGGTCGTTGGCCTCCTCTGGCCCCATCTTCTGCTCGAAGACTGCGTGTGCCACCTCGCCGAAGAACCTGGCCTCGAGCCCACTGCAGTTGGGGTACACACCATTGGTGGCTCCCAGAGAGTCCGTGTGCAGCGCGCTCGCTTCCTGCGCAATCGCCATCGCTGCTGTCTCGTAGAGAATCTCCTCCGTGCCGGCGCCCGCCGTGGTCCAGGCATCCGCCAGCAAGGCGAGCGGCGCATTGCGGGCGAAGGCGCGTCCAACCACACTGTCGACCCACATGCCTTGTTTGGTGCTCACCGAGATGTACTTGTTGTGAATTGGGTGCAGGCAGTGCATGTCAACGCGGTAGGCCGCCGTCGAAAGCATGATGGCCGCGGTCAACACGATAGCCGCGCCCTCAGGCCCGCCGCCGAAGCCACCGATGATGGGATCGATCAGGCTGGTGGTGAAGGCCGGATACTCGTAGCCCGTCATCACCCGGGACAGCCGCTTGTTGTCGGTCTTCAGCTCGGAGAGCACCGGGATCATGTGGGAATCGCTGGTGCGCATGTAGCGATTGTTGCAGATCGCCAGGGTGCCGAGCTCGGTGGCACTGCTCTCACCGGCAGCGTAGATGTGAAGCCCTGGCCGGCCTGCCCGCTCCAACGCCTCACGCACCCAGATCATCTCCTGGCGGCACGCCCGGATCTCGAGTGGGCCTCCGGTGGTCACGTCCATGCCCTCGATGCTGGTAAGCGATCCCGGGATCAGGATGTCAATCAGGGGCTCTTTGGCGTAGGACATCATCACGGGCAGGAACAGCTCTTCGGGCAGCGGGGTGCCGGGAGGGCCACCGCAGACGATCATCGGGTGACCATCGTCAAACCTGCGGGCGCGCAGCGTTCGCGAATCCCTCCCTTGGCCAAGGACCATCTCCTTCGGGGCGTGCCAAAGCGCCCGCAGCAGCTCCTGCTCGCTGAACTCGATGATCCGGCTGGTGTCGGTGGAGAGCATGCCCATCTCGGTCGCCAGGGCCAGCCCCGCCTGGAAGAGGCCGTCTGCCATCCGGTCATCGGCTGTGACGACGATGTCCTTGTCGAACTTGATGCCGTGCTCCTTGACGAGCCGCGTGGTGGTCTTGAAGAGCTTCATGTCGAAGTCATGCTCTTTTGCATACGGGCCGTTCTCAGAGCGACGCAGCACCTCAAAAATGTCAGTCATGTCTCTACCTCTCTGCTACTAGCCGATGCATGAGCTTGACCGCCGCCGCGGCGTCCTCGGCGTACCCATCAGCGCCGACCCGAGCGACATAATCCGGCGTCACGGCGCCGCCTCCCAGCGCCACCTGGAAGCGCCCCTCCAGCTCGCGATCGACGAGCAGGCGCGGCAATTGGGCCGCGAAGGGCAGTGACGTCGTGAGCAGCGCGGACAGCCCGATGACGTCGGCGTCGCATTCCAAAGCCTTGTCGATGACCAGGTCGGGCGCCACATCGTGGCCGAGATCATGGACTGTGAAGCGTGCAGCGCGCAGCATGGCGCCCAGGATGCTGCGCCCGATATCATGGATGTCGCCCTGCACCTGTGCGAGCACGATCGTGCCCTTGCTCTCGGCGGCGGCGTCGTCAAGGGCGAATGCCGGACGGAGGATGTCCATCGACTTGTCCATGGTGCCCGCGGCCGTGATCAGCTCCGGCAGGAAGTACTCCATGGACTCGAACTTGTCCCCGACCGTGTTGATCCCCACCGTCAGCGCGTCGACGATGCTCTGTGCCGGATAGCCGGCCTCAAGCGCCTCCTTCACGAGCTTGGGCACGGCATCGGCTTCCAAGGCCACCATGGCCTCAGTGATTCTCTCTAGCGTGTGGTCGTTGGCGTCGTGCTCCACGACGTGCACCTCCTATGATGCTGAGACAGCCATAGCGGCGAGAGCGCCCGCTGTCAGGTCAAGGTGAGTTCTCGGCGCCGGCGCGCCCGTGCACGCCAGGCTCGCTTGAATGGCGTCACTTGCGGCGCCGCCCTACTGGCCGCGGCAAGTGGTGCGGCGCCGACGTGCTAGCCGACTGGCGTCGCGCCCTCAGAGACCGTGCCCATGGCTTCCGGCGATCCCGGGAGCGGGGCCGCAATGCCCTCGGTGTCCCGATTGGACTTAGTCATCAGGCGACGTAGCAGGGCATACACAGCGCCGGAGACGACGAAGCCGACTAGGAAGGCGATGTCGCCGTACTGCAGCCAATGCGACGACGCCCACCCGATGTAGAGCGAGGTGTCCATGAACGGTATCGCGACCACGAAGCCGATCAACATGGCGGCCAGCGCGTCCCAGCCGGGGCGCAGCATGTCCTGCCTCACGAGGTGCGTGACATCGGGGTTGCCGCGGCGGCGCCACCAGTCCACGATCTGCACGGCCACGAAGGGCGGGATCCAGTAGGTGATGAACAACAAGACGTTGGTGAACTTGGTGGCGAAATCGCCGGCCCCGTGAAGCCAGAGGGTCAGAATGAACGCGACGATCGTCACCACGATAGCGACGTAGGGGCGCTTGATGCGCGCGCCCGTGGACTGCAGGGCCAAGGAGCCGGAGTAGTCGTTCACGGCGTTGACGGTGACCGTGCCGATCATGATAGCGATGAGGGCGATCGCGCCGATCACACCGCCACCCAGAAGCTTCTGGATGCCGGCGGAGGTGCTGCTGACGATGATCGCCGCCGCGGCGAGACCGAGGGACTCAATCCAGATGCACGAGATGGACACGCCAGCCAGGGTCAGCCAGAAGATCTTCACGCGCGAGGTGTCCGGCTTCATGTAGCGGCTGTAGTCGGAGGCATAGGCGGCCCACGGAATGACGAAGCTCGCGGAGATCGTCGCCATGAGCAGGAAGCCGCCGAAGAGAGCGCCTCCGTGCACGGCGTTCGGCGTGCTGAAGTGACCCACGCTGATGATCTTGATGGTGATCACGAGGAACATGAGGCCGAGCACGATCGACATCCACTTCTCGGCCGTCTGCACGATCTCGTAGCCCCACAGTCCGACGAGGCCCGTGACCACGAGGATGATGGCCAGGGCGAGCCAGAAGGGGACGTGGAAGAGGATGTTGAGCGCCTCGGCGCCGAAGATCGCGTTGATGGCGTCCCACGCCGTGCACGAGACCCACTGCAACACGCCGGGCAGGATGACCGTCTTGCCGAAGGGCAGGCGTGCCAGCGGCAGCTGGCCCACGCCGGTGCGCGGCCCCCAGGTGGAGAGGTACGAGAGCAGCAGGCTGCCGACCAGGGTGCCGAAGACGATGGCGACCGCCCCGAGGGCGAAGCCGAGTCCGATGTAGCTCGCCGTCGCCAGCGTCCCGATGAAGAACGCCGACGGGACGAGGTTTGGAGTGAACCACACTGTGAAGATGCGGTGGAGGCGGCCGTACCGGTTGTCCACCGGGATGGGCGCCATGCCATGCATCTCGAGGATTGCCTGGCCCTCGCCTGAGGGCATCGCTCCTCCGAAGACACCTTCTTCGCCTTCTGGCATATTGGCCATGGTCTCCCCCTTCATCGTTGCCGTTCCCTGGCGTGCAACATGCGCCGATAGTACGCGCTCTCATCTTTGAAACAATAGGGGCAAGGTGAGAGTAGTATGCTCTCATTGCCCCCTCATTCGAAGGAGCATTCTGACGAGAATCGTGGGAGAGCAGCCTCATGGCTGAGGAGCAACCAAACGCCTTCAATGATCTTCGGCTGCGCGCTTTTGCCGACTCCGTCTTTGACGCCTACTACGATTGGCACATCCAGACCGGGTACAACGAGTGGTCCGGTCAGTGGGACGTGCTTCTCAGGCTGGAGCCCGGTTCACTGCCGAGAACGTTCGCCACCTGGCTTGAGCGCCTGCACCCGGACGACAGGGCCCGCGTTCATGAGGAAAACCTTCGCGTGGCCTCGCAAGGCGGCGTGTATGAGGGCGAATACCGCCTGCGCCGTGGCGACGGTACGTACATCTGGGTCCACGATCGTGGGGTCATCATCGACGATGACGATGGCGTTTCAACACACATGGTCGGGGCGGTTCGCGACATCACTGGCGAGCGGAAGGTCGAGCAGGCTCAGCGGGAAGCGGCGGACCTCTACCGCACGCTCTTTGCGCAAGCGGTCAACCCCGCCTATCACATCACCGAGAACGGCAGCTTCCTTGACGCCAACGACGCCGGCTTAGCCTTCCTGGAGACCACCAAGGAACGGCTCCTGCGTGAGGATGTAGGGACGCTTTGGGGGAAGGAGACGGCATCGCAGGCGGTCCAGGCGGTGCTCGCTGGTCGGCAGTCCGCCGCCTCGCTCGAACTCCATCTGCGGGTGGGCCGGTCACTCAAGTCGTTGGTCGTGACGCTCGTACCATGTGTCGTCGCCGGGCGGCGGACTTGTTTTGCGCTTGGTACCGACATTACCGAGCACGAGACGCTGCGCCGGGAACTCGAAGCCTCACAAGAACTGCATCGTCGCCAAGCCGCGGCGCTGGAGGATGCCAATACGGCGCTGCGCGTCATTCTCGATCAGCGCAACCGAGACCGCGCCGATCTCGAGCGAGGCATCGTGCATTATGCCGAGGAGATGATCACGCCACTCCTAGAAACGCTGAGGAGGAGGCTCGGGTCTGCTCCCGAGGTGATCTACGCCGATGCGGCAATAGAGAACCTGAGAGAGCTCGCGAACCCCTTGGCCGCGCCTCTGGACGCACTCACGAGCGGCGAACTGCGCCTCAGCCAGCGAGAGCATGAAGTCGCCAACTTGATCAGAGCAGGCAAGAGCTCGAGCGAAATCGCCCAGGCCCTATTCATCTCGCCAACTACGGTCGCCTTCCACCGGAAGAACCTACGGCGCAAGTTGGGCCTGGGTGCGCGTAGTCCGTCCTTGGCCACGTATCTCGCGCGGCCACGTCAGTCCTCTCTTTGACGTACTCGCTGGGCGCCCTTAGGAGGTTGCAGCTGGTCTTCCTCGCGGCCGGAGGCCCAGCGGTCATCACGGGGCGTCTTAGCAATTGTGCCCCGAACCGCCGGCTACGCGGCTCTCCTCGTCTGCTCAGTTTCGTGCTCAGTCGGCAGAGAGACGGTTTGGCCTGAGGCTGCACCTCGCTCGCGTCGCGAGTCGAGCACGAAGAGCACGATGGAAGCAAACGCGATCGCCAACATGACAGCCGCAGCGATGAGGACTGCCGTGCTCCACGGGCGAGCAGCCGTCGGGGGCTGCGCGCGCAATATGATCGGAGAAGTCGCCGCCGCGGCTGCCGACAGGCCGAAGGCCAGCAGCAAGGCCCATGCTGACGCGACCGTCGCCAGTATGACGTAGACCACTTTCGAAGGCTTCAGCCTCATGGCTGGCCCCCTTGGTATCGCACATCCCACCTTGCACACCCGCAAGTGATGCAAGCGGGCTAACACCTCCATTGTCCCCACGGGCGGAGACCGCGAACTTGGCGGGGCTCGAACCGCAAGGACACGGAGATCGAGCACAGGCGCACGACGAGTCGACTACGGGCGAGGACACCCTGTCGAGGCCCGTGCGGCGGGGTCCTCGCTGCCGACAGATTGCCGACAAGACGCCTCACTACCGGCCAGGACAGCCGATCACGGTTTAACAACTAGCCCGCGCAGAACCTTAGACTGTGCAGCACTTTCGCGCATGGAGCGCTACCGCCGATCATGGCTTCATGGTATTTTCCTAAACCTGGTGTCGCTGGTTCGATTCCAGCCGGGGGCACCACGCCTGGCCTGCTCGGGGCGATCTTCTGTGGTGCGCGACGGCGCGCTCTGCCTCCGGTCGGCGGCTTCTGCCCGGAGTTGCTGTCCAGAATCGTGGTGACGGTTCGCCGCCACGCAGCACGGCTGAGCTGAGCACGGGGGCGAGGCGGCGCCCGTGGCCGTGACTCGGCCCCGTTTCTCGGCGCGGGCTGAGCGCACCATGGCCTTCGGCAGACTCGAGCTCGAGCGAATCGACCGCACGGTGGGCGATCTCTGCCGGCGGGACCTCCGGAGCATGGCGACGAACTGCGCGGCTCGGGTTCCTGGACCAGCCTCGGCGTGACCCGCTTTCGCTTCTCCCAGGCTCGGGACGCCTGGACGCTGTTCCGGACGCGCCGACCGACCCTACGCCACATCAGCCATGAGGTCCGCCCTGAGAATCTTGCCGGCCGGGTTCTTCGGCAGCGAGGCGCGGAACTCCACGGCCGCGGGCACCTCGTTGGCAGGAAGTCGCGCAGCGCAGAACGCGATCAGGTCCGGGGCGGTGATGCGGGCTCCCGCAGCGACTGCCACCACGGCGACGGGGACCCGCCCGAGGGACTCGTCAGGGCGGGCCACGACGGCGGCCTCGAGTACCTCCTTGTGCTCCATGAGTACGCGTTCGACCCGGGCCGGGAAGACGCGGTGCCCGCCCACTTCGAACGCATGCTCGAGGCGGTCGACGAACGAGAAGAACCCCTCCTCGTCGACGGTAGCTGCGTCGCCGGTGTGTAGCCAACCGCCCCTAAGTGCGACCTCGGTATCCTCCGGCCTGCGCCAGTAGCCTCGCATCACGTTGGGGCCACGCACGACGAGCTCTCCGACCTCGCCGGGTGCGGCCTCGGTCATGTCCGGCCGCACCACCCGAACGTCTGTGTGCAGAGGAGGGACGCCCGCTGACCCCAGCTTCCGCAGCGCGTCGGCCTCGTCGATCATGAGGCACATCGGGCTCGCCTCGGTGAGGCCGTACCCCTGCAGCAGGCGGATACCGCGAGCGAGGTAAGCACGGATCAGTGACTCGTGCACGACGTTGCCTCCCGAGATCACGAAGCGCAGGCTCGAGAGATCGGCGGCATCCCATCCGTCGCTGCGCACGAGGGCTGCCAACAGCTCCGGGCCGCCGAAGAGCGTCGTTACGTCGTGGCGACCGATCAGCCCGAGCGCATCGCGCTCGTCGAACGCCGGGGGCAGCACGATGGTGCCGCCCTTGTGGATCGTCGGCAGCAGAGTGACGCCCCAACCGCCCGCCCGATAGAGAGGGGCGATGGCCAGCGTCACATCCCTCGCTCGATAGTCGGCGACCGTGTGGAAGTTGACTACGTTCCAGGTCACGTTTCCGTGCGTGAGCATGACCCCCTTCGAGGCGCCTGTGGTGCCGGATGTGTAGAGCAGAAAGCAGAGGTCCTCGAGGCGCACAGGCATATCGGGCGGCTCCGGCAGTGTCCGCAGAGCCACAAGGTCCTGAAGCGACTCATCGCCGCTGACGGGGTCGTCGGCGGCGAGGAAGCGGCGCCGGCCGTCGCGGAGCGGTGCGACGGCCGGCGCCGCTCCAGGGCCGTAGAGGACGAGCCGGCAGCCGGCGTCGTCGACGATGGCGGCGAGGTCGGCGGCGGGTCGCCGGTGGCTGAGCGGGACGGAGATGGCGCCGAGCAGTCCGGCGGCGAAGGCCGACGTCAGCGCCGCCCTGTGGTTGTCGCCTACATAGCAGACTCGGTCGCCCCAGCGCACGCCCGTGTAAGCGAGGGCGGCTGCTGTGGCCGTCACATCGGCCGCGAGCTCTGCATACGTCCACTGCTGTTCGCCCACGATCACCGCGACGTGGCGCGGTGCAGTCGCTGCGCGCCGCATGATCCACGACCCGATACCTTGGTTGAGCATGCGATGAGGATGCCCCCCGCCCTCCGCCGGCAGTCGCGCCGAGCGTTGTCGAGTCCGGCGCGGAGGCACCTCACGGTAGATTCCTCATCCTCTTCAGCGAGGACGAATCACTGACGGTCAACGGTGTACGAGCATGGGAAACACTCCCCAGTAAGACGGGCCGCCGCAGTGTGTCCGGTGGTCACTCTCGATGCCTCTACCTGGACGGAGGTCGGTGATGACGCAAGACGGCAGGCTCAGGCTGGACATGCAGCGAGTCCTTGACGCACCTCGTGCGGTCGTGTTCCGTGCCCTGAGCGATCCGCAGGAGGTGGCCAAGTGGTGGGGCCCTGAGGGCTTCACCATCCCGAGCGTGAAGAGCGACCTGCGGCCGGGCGGCGGCTATCGGATCGCCATGCAACCTCCGGAAGGTGAGCTCTTCTATCTGGACGGGGAGTTCCTTGAGGTCGATCCTCCGCAGCGGCTCTCCTACACGTTCCGCTGGGAGCCTCCCGACCCCGAGGACCGCGAGACGGTGGTGAGCCTGTCGCTGCGCGACCGGGGTGGCGCCAAGACCGAGCTGGTCTTCACTCAAGGCGACTTTGCAACCGAGCGACGCCGTGCGCTGCACGAAGAAGGCTGGGCCCAGACCCTCGACAAGCTCGAGGCGCTGATGTCGTCGGCGGCGTCCGGCTAGTATCTGTGCCCCCGCGGACACCACCCGGCAATCATCGCCGCTGGCTCCTTCTGCATCGCCGGGATGGCGTGCCGGCAGGCATCGAACGCGATTGGGTATGCCCAGCCCCCCCGCGCCCAGACGACGGTCGACCTTGCGGCCGCGAAGGAGCGGAGGTACCTTGACAGTGTGATCCTCGTGCGGCATGCCCGCGCTACGCTTATCAAGCGCCGACCGCTGCGGCGGCCATATGCTCGGGCCTGTGCGGGGATCGCGCTGTCGGGAGGGGTGCCCCATGCAGTTCGATTGCGCTGATTTCGAGTGCCGTGCGGAGTCGGTTGGAGATAGCTCGGCCGTCGTCGCCGTCCGCGGCGAGCTCGACATGCACACCTCGGAGGAGCTGGTCGAACTGCTGGACAGGCTTCACGAGCGCGGCATCACCGACCACCTCATCGTCGACCTCCGCGAGTGCGCGTTCATCGACTCTATAGGACTCAGCGTGCTCATCAGGGCGCAGCATGTGGCGAAGTCGCCGCTGCACGTTGTGGTGACCCATGAAGCCCTGCGCAACGTCCTGACCGTCACCGGCCTTGCCAGCATCTTCACGCTCCACGAGACGAAGGAAGAGGCTCTCAAGGAGCTGCGCCGGCAGGTCGGGGATCTGTGAGGTAGCCCGCTTGCGCGGGCTCCCTCGCCACTGACCCGCGCACCGTCGCACGTTGCGGCGCGGGGCAAGCGGTGGGGTGCGCCTTTGCCCAAGTCAAGGTCGAGGCTCGCGCGCGAGACGCACCGAGGCCCTCGCCTTCCGCGTACGGCCGGCGCCGACGCGAGCGGGGCGGCGAAGATCTCTCTTCGCCGCCCCGCTCGTCGCGGGCTCGCCGGCAGGTTCAGAACACGCCGTACTCCTCTGCGGCCTCGGCCAGCGCGAGCATGTTCTCGGGCCTGGCCTCGTCCGGCACACCCAGGCCGCTGTCGAGCATCAAAGCGCCGGTGTCGCCGAACAGGTCGACCAGCTCCTTGACGTCATCCTTGACCTGCTGCGGGGTGGCGGTGGCCAGCAGCGACGCCGGGATGTTGCCCCAGAAGCACATGCGGTCGCCCAGGACCTCTTTGAACCTATGCCGGTCGACCTTGTCGAAGTGCGCGGCGACCTTGCCGGGCGGGAATTCCGCCAGGTACTTGAGACGCGGCGTGTAGTCGCCCTCGAAGAGCGGCATGGGGGTGAGGCCGGCGTCGATGAGCGCCAGGACCAGCGCCTTGAACGTCGGCCAGTAGAACCGCTCGAACTGCTCGTCGCTCATGAAGCCGCCGGCGCCGCGGTGCATGGGGATGAAGATGCGCGGGTTGCCGAACATCTGCCCTGCCTGGACGGCCAGGGCCACCGTGGGCACCTGCATGATGTCGATGGTCTTCAGCAGCTCGTCGGGGTGCCGGAACATGTCCAGGGTGCTGCCGCGCAGCGAGCGGAACGTGTCGGAGACGACATCGAATGCCGGGATGGTCGGCGCCACCCAGGTCTTGGGGTAGCCCATCTCGGCGGCCGCCTGGGTGTGCGCCGCCTCGGCGGCGGCCCCGGCCGCCGCCGTGTCGCCCAGGTCGAGCAGGGCCTGGAGGGCGGCGCGCACGGGTGGCAAGGAGAACATCGCGCCGCCCACGCCCTGCAGGTAGTACATGTTGGACAGCCAGTAGAGCGGCGGCAGCATGCCGAACCCCTCCAGATTCCCGGCGATGCGCGGGAAGATGGTGTTCAGTGTCACGCCGCTAGGGTCGGCGATGAACTGCTCGTACTCGTCTGCCTGCAGGTACTCGCCCTCCACGAACTGGAAGGGAGCGTCGTCGGGCAGGTCGCCCCCGGGCCAGCGGAGCTGCCGGCTGCCCAGGGCCTGATAGCCGTCGGAGCCGAACAGCCCCGTCGCCGGCACCATGTCCCAGCCGAACTCGACGGTGGCCTCGCGCATGGTGCGCAGCCGCAGCTCGTGGTCGTAGCCGGTGTCGCGGTTGGAGATGCCCTTGATCTTCGTCGGGAAGTAATGCGCGACCAGGGGCAGCACCGGCACCCGGTCGGGCTTGCGCAGCGCGACGATGTCGTTGAAGCGCTGCTCGCGCTGCTTGTAGAGCTCCTCTGCCGAAGCGGCCATCACGCCTCCCCTCCCGTCCACTCCTCTGCCAGGTGGAGCGCCTGGGTCACGTCGCGGCCCCAGCCGTCGGCGCCGGTGTAGGTCTGCACCTGCTCGTCCGCCGGCGAGCCGCCGACCATGATCTTCACCTGGTCGCGCAGCCCGGCGGCGGCGATGGCCTCCACGGTGCGCTTCATCGAGTCGAAGGAGAGTGTGAGCAGTCCGCTCAGCCCGACGACCGTGGCGCCGCGCTCGCGGATCGCCGCGATGAACTGGTCGGGCGGGATGTCGACGCCCAGGTCGTGGACCTCGTAGCCGTTGATGTCGAGCATCATCACGACGATGTCCTTGCCGATGTCGTGGATGTCGCCCTGCACCGTCCCCATGACCACCACGGCGCGTGTCGCACCGGTCCCGGCGCCCTTGAGGTGCGGTTTCAGCTCCTCGGAGATCGCCTTCATGATCTCGCCGCCCATGATGAGCTCGGGGATGAAGACCTCCTCGCACTCGAACCGGCGTCCGAGCTCCGTCATCGCCGCCTTGGCGTCCTCCAGGACGGCGATCGGCTCGGCGCCCGAATCGAGTTCCTTCGTGACGATGGCGAGCGCCTCGTCCTCCCGCATCCCGATGATGGCGTCGGTCAACTCCTTTGACATGCGTCCTCCTCCGGCCTTCTGGACAGGGTCGAGATCGTGGAAGTCGTCTCCCCGGTCAGGGCATTCCGCTAGCCGGCGAGATGCTTCAGGAGAATGTCGCGCACCGTGGTCCAGCGCATGCCGGGGTAGCGGTCGTTGTCGAGGGGTTGCAGCTTCGCCCTGCCCTCGAACATGTCGCAGGTGTACTGCATGCCCTGCCAGGCCGGATACAGCTCATCGCCTCCGGGGGCGATCCTGCGAGTGACCTTGGCCAAGGCCTCGAGCATGCGGAGACTGCCGACTCGCAAGGGGCGGAAGTCCTCGCCCGTCACCTCGGTGACGACGGCGGCCAGCTCGCGGGCGCTGAGCTGATCGCCGGCGATGCGCAGAAAGCGGGGAGTGGAGGGGTCGAGCGCGGCGCTCGCCGTGAACGCTGCCGAGTCGTCCATCGTCGTGAAATCCAGCAGTTGGTCCCCGTCGCCCCAATAGAGCACGCGCCTGAGTCTGAACGAGATCATCGGCATCTGGCCGGTCAGCAGTTCGGCGAACGCGCCGTTGAAGATGGTGGTAGCCGCGACGGGAGCCTTGTCCAGACGTGTGTGGAACTCCCGGCGCAGATCGAGATTGCGGTTCCCTCCCGGTCGGCACCTGGTGAAATCGATCGAGTAGTCGGAGGGTATGAAGCGCGGTACGCGGGCGGTGACGGCGGCGTAGAGCAGCAGGGTCTGCGCCTCGACGATGGAGTCGCGCAGTCCGGCCAGCGCGGACACGACGCAAGCGGCGCCTTCGCACGCCGGCAGCGCTTCGGAGGCGCTGAAGAGGTCGACAGGAACGACCGCTGCGCCCAGCTTCCGCAGACGTTCGACCTTGTCGGGCGCGGTGCTGTGGCGGACCAACGCCCTGACCTCGGCTCCGCGCTCGAGCAGGGCTTTCGTGATGCGTCCGCCCAGATCTCCGGAGGCTCCGGCGACGATGACGGTGGCGTCGCTCATGACCCCGACACTAGACAAGCCGCGGCGCCGGCACAAGTAGTCGCCGTCGACCCGGTCAGGGCTTCACCGCGGTCAGCAGCCACTGCGGCCCCGAGGCCGGCTCGTGCACAACGAACTCACGCAGCCCGGCGGCTTCGCACCAGCGCCGGTAGTCCTCCTCGGCGTAGGCGTCCCCGGCGCTCGTCGCCACCAGCATGTTGACGGCGAACAGCGACGCGGGAAGGCCGGTGCCGCGCAGGAAGTCGTGGATGACGAGCGCCCCGGCGGAGTTGAGCGCGCCGGCGGCGTCGGACACGAGCCGCTCACACTCCGCCGGCGACATCGAGTGGAAGAGGTTGCCGCAGTAGACGAGGTCGAAGCCCTGCGCAGGGATGCCTTTCGTAGCGTCGCCTTCGATGGTGGTCACGCCGGCCCGGGCGAGTGCGTCGGCCGTCAAAGCGATCACGTCGGGGAAGTCGAGCACGGTCACCTGCCAGCCGCGCTCCCGGAAGGCCAGCGCCTGGGTGCCCGGCCCGCCCCCGACGTCGAGCGCGCTGCTCGTTCGGGGGAACAGAGAGGCGAGTTGTTCGGCCAGCGGCCGGGCGCGCTCGCGGGCGCCCGCGCGCATCGAGCCGATGAACGCGCGTAGTGACTCCGGCGTGCGTTCCGAGCGCGCCGGGCCACCCTGACGGAGTACCTCAGGCAGCTGCGCCCAGCGCTCGATGAGCCCATGGAGGTGGAGCAGCCGGTCTCCCAGATAGGCCTCGTCGTGCGGGTCCAGCGACGCGCGCACACCGGGCGCGACGACCACGCCGTCAGTGCGCTGCTCGAGGTACCCGGAGTCGACGAGCACGGCGATCACGCGGAGCGCGGCTCGCCGGTCGAGGCCGAGCTCCTGGGCAACGGTCTCAGGCGGTCGCGGCCGCTCGAGGAGCGCCTGGACGAGCCCGACCTTGAGCGCCGCCATCAGAACGACCTGCGGCTGCCACTGGCCCGGGAAGATGTCGACTTCGGTCACGGTGTCTCCTTCCTCGATCCCGCGCGAGGTGCGCGCCACGCGCAGTCTGCGTATGCCCGGGTCCCTGTCAGGCCACGCCCGAGGACCGTGTCCGGCGCCCGCCGTTCCTGTCGTCTTCCCCTCCCGGTTGGTCCTGTCGTCGACAGACTCCCAGACGCGCGCCGCCGCCCGCGAGGCCTCGGCAACGGTGACCGCCGCCCACCTGCCCGACATGGACCTGAGCAAGTTTCGGGGAGGCTCCTGCCTGAGCGCGGCGAAGAGCGGCGATGGCCTGACGCTGTCGTGACGCGGCTGAGCGAGGGCGCAAGGAGGGAGGGCGTGGTGAAGCTTGCGGTCGTCGTCTCCCGCGCCGTGGCTTGATCGCCCTGCTGGGAGGGCTCGGGGCGGCGCTGGCCTGGGGGACGGGCACCTTCTGCTCGGCCCGCTCCAGCCGCATCATCGGCGCCTGGTCGGTCGTGGCCTGGGTGATGCTCTTCGGGCTGGCCGCCAACCTCGTCGTGATCGCGCTCGGCCCATCGCCCGGCTCTCTCAGCCCTACCGACATCGCGTGGATGCTGGTGTCTGGACTGGGCAACGTCGTGGGGCTGATCCTGGAGTACACCGCGCTCCGGCGCGGCAAGGTCGGCGTGGTGACGCCGGTCACGTCGACCGAGGGGGCTATCGCGGCGGTGCTGGCCGTGGCCGCCGGCGAGGCTCTCGGCATCGCTCCGGCGGTCTTTCTGGCGGTCGTGGCGGTGGGCGTCGTGCTCGCGGGAATGGCCCCCGAGCAGTCGGCGCCGGAGCGGCACAAGCTGGCCGCGCTCGTGCTGGCGGCGCTGGCGGCGCTGGCGTTCGGCGTCGGGATCTTCGCCACGGGGCACGTCAGCGCGTCGCTGCCCGTCGGCTGGGCGGTGTTGCCGCCGCGCCTGGTCGGCGTGGCGGTCGTGACGATCCCGCTGGCGCTGTCACGGCGGCTCACACTCTCCCGGCCGGCGCTGCCTCTGGTGGCGTTCACCGGACTCGCCGAGGTGCTCGGGTTCGTCTGCTTCGCCGTCGGGGCGCGCGACTCGGTCGCCGTCGCGGCCGTGCTGGGGTCTCAGTTCGCCGCCGTCGCCAGCGTGGCCGCCTTCGTGTTCCTGCGCGAGCGCTTGACGTGGTTGCAGCTGACCGGCGTGGCGCTGATCCTGGCCGGCGTCGCCGCTCTGACGTGGGTCACGGTCGGCTGACCTCGCCGGGCGCCGCGTGCTACGCTTGGTCCGGGCGCACCACCGGCACGCCGGCGAGAGCGCCTATCTCACGGGTAAGGCCACCCCATCGGAGGACGTGTGAGGCTCGAAGATCTGCTCGGCAGGCACGTCCGCTACAAGGGTGAGGAAGGCCACGTCGTCGAGGGGCACTCCGCCGAGGGTCGCTCCGGCGACGAGTCGTCGGTCGTGGTGAGCATCCGCGGCGCCCATCAGGTGCCGCGTCGCAACGTTGACGTTCCGGAGTCCGAATGGGATCAGCTCGAGCTTCTGCCGTAGCGTTTTCGCGCGAAAAGTGCTAGATTTTTAGCAGGCGAGTCATTCCCGGCTCGCGGGATTGCGACGTGGCACACCGCACTCTGGCGGTGAAGGTCATGTCGCTTTTTGTTTTTGTGCCCCGGTGGGGCGAGAGGATGAGACTGAAATGGCAGAAGGCAAAGTCAAGTGGTTCAACGCAGACAAGGGTTACGGCTTCATCGAGCGTGAGGGCGGCGACGACCTGTTCGTCCACATCTCCGAGATCCAGGGCGACGGTGTGAAGAACCTCGCCGAGGGTCAGGCCGTGTCGTTCACCGAAGCCACGGGCCAGAAGGGCAAGCCCGAGGCGACGCAGGTGACGCCGCTCTAAGCAGGTCTCTTCGGACGCCCGGACCGGGCGGCCTGCAAGAGCCGCCCGGTCCGCTCCGTCCCTCCGCGCGCACGGGTGCGCGGACCCTCTCCTCCGCGGAATTCCCGCTTCGCCCGCGGACTCGGCAACAGCTTGCTCTCGTGATCGCTTCCCGGGCCGGCCGACCAGATCGGCGCGCGCATGGAACTGCTCCTGCTCTCGAACTCCACCAACTACGGCGGCACGATGTTCTCGCATGCCGCCGAGGCCTTCTCCGGCGTCTCGGACGGCCGCGTCGTGACGTTCATCCCGTACGCGCTCGCGGACTGGGACGACTACGCGGACAGGGCGATCGCGGCGCTTGGATCCTTCGGCATCGAGGCCGTCTCCGCGCATCGCTCGAGCGCCCCGGACCGGGCGATCCTCGAGGCCGAGGTCGTGATGATGGGCGGCGGTAACACCTTCAGGCTGCTCGACTCCCTCTACCGCCTCGGCGTGATCGACGGCCTCGCCGCGCGCGTGCGCGAAGGCGTGACCCGCTACGTGGGCGCCTCCGCCGGCACGAACGTCGCCTGCTCGACTATCCGCACCACGAACGACATGCCGATCTGCCGGCCGCCGAGCTTCGCCGCGCTCGGGCTGGTGCCGTTCCAGATCAACCTGCACTACATCGACGCCGACCCGGCCTCGACCTTCATGGGCGAGACGCGGGAGGAGCGCATCGCCGAGTTCCTCGAGGAGAACGACTGCGCCGTGCTGGCGCTGTACGAGGGCTCCTGGCTGCGCGTCAGCGGCGAGTCAGCCGTGGTCACCGGCCGCGGGCGCCTCTTCGAGCGCCAGGACGTCGGCACATTCCACCAGGGCCTCGACGTCTCCGGGCTCCTGCGGCACACGCCACGCTTCGACGGCGGCAGACGACCAGAGCCGGGAGGTTCTTCATGAAAGGCAAGACGGCAGTCGTGTACTCCGAGGCGTTCTTCGGCACCCCGGACGGCAAGACCGCCAACGGCCTGGTGCGCCACTCGCAGAAGTACCAGATCCTGGCGGTGATCGACAGCACGAAGACGGGGACGGATGCCGGCGCGTACCTCGACGACGTCCCCAACGGGATCCCGATCTGCGCCGACCTCGCGGACGCGATCGCGGTGGCCGGCCGCGTGCCAGACTACTTCATCATCGGGGTGGCGCCTCTGAGCGGCCTGCTCTCCGCGCACCAGCGCGGGATCGTGCTCGACGCGATGCGCCGCGGCATGCACATCGTCAACGGCTTGCACGAGTTCCTGAACGACGATCTCGAGTTCACGACCGCCGCGGCGACCTACGGCGTCCGTATGCTCGACGTGCGCCGTCCGCGCGCCAAGAAGGACCTGCGCATGTTCAGCGGCGCCATCGACCAGGTGGACTGCCCCCGCATCGCCGTGCTCGGCACCGACGGCGCCATCGGCAAGCGCACCACGGCGGTCATCCTCACGCGCGCGCTGAACGAGCGCGGTGTCAAGGCGGTCATGGTGGGCACCGGGCAGACCGGCCTGATCCAGGGCGCGCGCTACGGGGTGGCGCTCGACGCGATCCCTTGCCAGTTCTGCTCGGGCGAGATGGAGGCCGCGGTCGTGGAGGCCTACGAGGCCGAGCACCCGGACGTCATCATCGTCGAGGGGCAGGGCGCGCTGAGCCACCCCGCGTACCTGTCGTCGACCTTCATCCTCAGAGGCGCCCGGCCGAACGCCGTCATCCTGCAGCACGCGCCGGCCCGCAAGATGCTGGGCGACTTCCCCCTGGTGCCCACGCCGACCGCGGCGAGCGAGATCGCTCTTCTGCGGGCGTTCGCCGGCACACCGGTCATCGGTCTGACCCTCAACCACGAGGACATGACCGACGCCGAGGTCAGCGCGGCGATCATCGTGTACGAACTCGAGCTCGGCATCCCGGCCACGGACGCGCTGACGCGGCCGACGAGCCGGCTCGTCGACATGGTGCTGGGGGCGTTCCCGGCGCTCGAGGCGAGGCTGGCGGCCGGCACCGCCTGAGACCTCGTTCCGGCGTGCGGTCGTCGGGTCGGGCGTGCCGTCCGGCGGACTGCTTCGGTCCCCGGGCTTGGTCGCACCTGTTAGCGGTGATCGGCCTCACGAGCGACCGCGGGGTGGAACAGGGCCGGGCGAGGTAGCCGCCGGGCGTGCAGGCGCGCGGGCCACCCGGGCGGCCGCGGGGACTGCCTGAAGTCGTCGCTCCCGACCCGCGAAGGTGACGCGGATCCGGAGTGGATCGCCGAGCCGGCCGCCAGCGCACGAGCCACGGTCGCCAGCAGGGCGAGGCCGGCAGCCTGTTGCGCCTCGCCGCCGCGCGGCCCGCTGTCGAACGGATCGCCGCCCCAGTACTGCTGCGCTACACCGCGCGACCAGTCGAGGCCGAGATACTCCATCTGCAGCGTCGAGGACGCCGGGCCGCGCGCGCCGTCCGCGACGGAGCCGCGCGTACAGTGACGCGTCGTCAACACGAACAGCTGCCCGCCGCAGGCCAGGAAGCGTTCGTCGCGCGCGGCGATACAGCGCGCGTGATCCGTGTCGGGGAGTCCTTTGGGGTCGTTCTCCCAGACCCACTCAGGGAGGGTCGTCATCGCCTGGCTGCCCTGCGCAACCTACGAGCGGCTTCGCTCCGCGCGGATGCGATCGTGCACCGCACAGAAGTGCGAAGAGTTGTACTTCGAGAGGATGGTGGTGCATCCCCAGGCCTCGCAGACGCGCCCGCGTTCGTAGGCGGGGATCCTGTCGCTGGCCCTGCCGGTGCCGGGGAGGATGAACGAGCCCGCGATACGCGACTTCACGAGCGGGATGGTGTGGGGGAGAGACAGTCCAAGGGGGAACCTTCCGTTGACTGTCCGATTCTACGCCTATTTTCGTAGGAAAGCCAGCCCCGTGGGCTCCGCTGCGCCCACGGCGCCCGTGGCGTAGACGGCGCCTTTGGCGGATGTGCGGTACGGTCTGCGCGGGCCACACTTCCCATACGGCACCGGAGGGGGCAAGAGATGACCACCGTCAGCGAGATCGCGCCGGACGTCTTCAGCATCTGCACCTACGTCGAGCAGGCCGACCTGCAGTTCCGCCAGTTCCTGATCCGCGACGAGGAGCCGCTGCTCTTCCACACCGGCACGCGGCGCATGTTCGAGCGCGTGCGCGACGCCGTGGGTCAGATCATGGACCCCACGTCGCTGCGCTGGATCGCCTTCAGCCACTTCGAGGCGGACGAGTGCGGGGCGCTCAACTACTGGCTGCAGGAGGCGCGGGACGCGAAGGCCGCGTGCAGCACCAACGGCGCCCTCATGAGCGTGGGCGACTACGCGTTCGGCAAGGTGCGGCAGCTCGCCGACGGTGAGAGCTTCTCGACCGGCTCGCACACCTTCCGCTTCCTGGCCACCCCGCACCTGCCGCACGGCTGGGACGCCGGCCACCTGTACGACGAGACGGCCGGCGTGCTCTTCTGCTCAGACCTCCTGCATCAGACGGGCGACGTCCCGGCGGCGGTCGGCGAGAGCCGGGTGGACGCGATGCGGACCATGCTGGAGAGCTCGCGCGGCACGCCTCTGGACTGGTACGTGCCGTGGACGCCGCAGACGCGCTCGCGGATCGAGCGGCTGGCGGCGCTCCAGCCGCGGGTGTGCGCCACGATGCACGGCTCCGCCTACATCGGCGACGGCGCCGCCGAGATGCGCGCTCTGGCGGACATGCTCGAGGAGGTGTACGGAGTCGCCTCGCCTGCTCCACGCCCGTGACTGCCGCACTATCGGCGGTCCGATCTTGGATCGGAGTCTTGCGCGCACGCGTCCCGACAGACTATCGTCCGAGTGGGAGAGGGCATCGCAGGCCGAAGGAGGCACCGTGAAGATCCGTCTCATCGAGCCGGCGCCGCCGAGCATCAATATCCTGTCGTACGGGTTCTACCCGCGGCTTGGGTTGCCCCTCATCGGGGCCGCTCTCAAGGCGGCCGGCCACGACGTGCGCATCTACTGCCTCCAGGCGGCGCCGATCGACGCCGCCGATGTCGCCGGGGCAGACCTCGTCGGCATCTCCACCACGACGTCCACGGCGCCTGCCGCCTACGCTCTCGCGGACGAGCTTCGGGCCGCCGGTCTGCCGGTGATCATCGGCGGCCCCCACCCGACGTTCGAGCCCGACGACGCCCTGCGGCACGCCGACTTCGTGGCGCGGGGCGAGGGCGGTGATGGGATCATGCTGGAGCTCGCCGCCGCGCTCTCCGGTGAAGGCGATCTGGAGAGCGTCCGCGGACTCTCCTTCTGGCGCGACGGGCGCCCGGTGCACAACGAACTCCGGGAGCGCTGCGCCGACCTCGACTCGCTCCCGACACCCGACCTCTCCCTGATCGTGGGCTCGGAGCGCATCCGGGAGATGCCCGTCATCACGAGCCTGGGGTGCCCGTTCGACTGCACGTTCTGCACCGTGTCGATGATGTTCGGCCGCGCCTACCGGTCGCGCAGCCCGGAGAGCGTCATCGCCGAGCTGGAGGCGGCGAAGCCGCGCGCGGTCTTCTTCTACGACGACAACTTCGCTGCAGACAAGCGGCGCGTGAAGAAGCTCCTCCGCATGATGATAGAGCGCGGCATCACCCCGAAGTGGCAGGCCCAGGTGCGCACCGACGTGGCTCGCGACGAAGAGCTCCTCAGTCTCATGGAGCGCTCGGGCTGCCATCGTCTCGAGCTCGGTCTCGAGTCGGTCGACCAGGTCACTCTGGACAGCTACGACAAGTCGCAGACGGTCGAGGACATCACGAAGGCGATCGCCGCCCTGCACCGCCACCACATCAAGGTCCACGGCATGTTCGTGGTAGGAGCCGACAACGACACCGCCCAGTCTGCCGCCGACACGGTCGAGTTCGCCGAGAGACACGGCATCGACAGTCTGATGCTCAACGTCCTCACTCCCGGTATCGGCACGCGACAGTACGAGCTGATGAATGCCGGCGACCGCATCTTCGAAGACCGCTGGCAGTTCTACGAAGGCCAGCACGTCGTCTTCACCCCGCAGCGGATGACCCCCCTGGAGCTGCAGACCAGCGTCGTCGACGGCTACCTGCGCTTCTACTCTCTCCGGCGCGTGCTCAGGCACCTCGTGCACCTGCGCTTCAGCAACGCGCTGGAGCATCTCTGGGGGTGGGTGTTCATCCACCGCTGGCGGAAGGACCCGAAGAACCGCGCCTACATCGAGGAGTTGGGCCGGCGCTCGGCGAGCTCGACGGCGGCCGCTCGACCGGCCGCCGAGGCCGCCGAGTCGGTGCGGGCAGGTGCGCCGGGACGCTGATCTCGACCAGGCGTCACGGCTGCGCTTGTGGACCGTCATTGGCGTCAAGTCCACAGAAGGGGGAGTCATGAAGCAGTTGTTCACGCGTCCTGTCATCCTTGCCCTGGTCGTCGGCGTGTGCGCGGGCTGTGGCGTCGCCCTCGCGATGGCCGGCGGAGCGAGGTCGGCGTCGACGCCGGCGCCTCAGGCCGGCGCGGCGGCGCACACCGTCACCTGGACGAAGGTCGTCGACCTTCAACACACGATCACGCAGAAGATCCCGCTCTGGCCCGGAGACCCGCACGTGCGCTTCGTGACGGTCGCCACCATGGCCAAGGACGGGTACTTCCTGCGCAAGTTCACGATCGGCGAGCATAGTGCGACGCATATGAACGCGCCGAACAGCTTCATCGCCGGCAACCACAAGGCCATCACGAGCTACTCGGCGGCCCAGCGCGTCGTGCCGGCCGCCGTCATCGACGTGCGCGCGAAGTGCGCCGCGGACCCCGACTACCGGCTGACCGTCGCCGACGTCCGGGCGTGGGAGACGGCGCACGGGCAGCTGCAGCCCGGGACCTTCGTCATCATGTTCACGGGGTGGCAGGACAAGTGGACCCACCCGCGCGCGTTCTTCAACCTGGACGCGAGGGGTCGTCTCCACTTCCCCGGCTTCTCAAAGTCGGCCACGATGTGGCTGGTGGACCAGCGCCAGATCGCCGGTGTCGGCATCGACACCCACGGAGTCGATCCCGGCCTCGACACGAGCTATGCGACCAACACGGAGATGGCGAAGACACACAAGATCGCCATCGAGTGTCTGGCCCACCTCGACAAGATGCCGGCGACCGGCGCGACCCTGGTGCTCGGGCCACTGGCGCTGAGGCACGGCTCCGGGTCGCCGCTCTCGGTGATGGCGCTCATTCCCTGACGCGGTCCGATCCGGCCGCGAGGCCGGGCCCGACGACGATGGTCGCCGGCCAGGCGCCGCGCTCCTGCGCCTCACGCCGCTCGGTCGAGCGGCCACTCCTCGCCGGCAGCCTGCCCGTGCTCGGCAGGCGCCAGCGTGCGCCACGCGACCGCGGCGGACACCAGCATCATCACTCCCGATATCAGGAGTGAGATCGTGAGTCCGCTGCGGAAGGCGCCGTAGGCGGCGTCGATGACGTGGGCGACGATCGGGCCGAAGGCTTGACGGGCGGCGGCCGCAGCGCCTCCGCCGCCCCTCGGCACCTGGCCGGTCTCGACCGCGTTGATGACGATGTCGCGGAATCCGCCCGGGACTCCCAGTTGGGACAGCCGGCGGCTCAGATCGACCGTCAGGTGGCCGTTCACGAGAGATCCGAGCACGGCCACGCCGACCACGGCGCCGAGCTGGCGGCTGGTCGTGGTGGCGCCGGCGGCCATGCCGGAGTGCTCGGCCGGGATCTCACCGAGCGCCACCGAGGTCACCGGCACGATCGTCACACCGCACCCGAGGCCGGCCAGCGCCAGCGAGGCGGCGAGCATGGGGAAGTCGACCTGGCCACGCAGCGCCGCGTCGGTCGCGAGGATGCCGGCCCCGGCGGCGAGGCAGCCGAGCACCGCCGGCAGCCGCGGTCCGGCGCGGGCGACCCAGCGTCCGGTGAACGCCGAGGCGGCGATCATGGCGGCGGCCATCGGCACGAAGAGCGCCGACGTGCGGTAGGCGGAGTAGCCAGTGACCACCTGCAGGTACAGAGCCGTGAAGAAGAAGATCGCGAACAGGCCGAAGTAGGCGGCGAAGACGATCAGGAGCGAGCCGGTGAAGGGTCTGCGGCGCAGGAACCTGAGGTCGAACACCGGGTCCGGGCTCCGCCGTTCGGCAAGCACGAAGAGCAGGGCCGCAGCCACGCCGACCGTGAACAGGGCAAGGACGACCGGATCCGCGTAGCCGGTCGTCTCTCCGTGGATGACGGCGAAGATCGACGTTCCCAGCGCGAGCGGGCCGAGCACCAGGCCGGCTACGTCGAGCCGGCTGCCGCGCGCGTCGGCGCTCTCGGGGACGCTGCGGCCGGCCGCCAAGAGCACGGCCACGCCGGCAGCCAGGTTGAACCAAAGCACGAGGCGCCAGCCGGAAAGCCCCACGAGGACGCCGCCGATGACGGGACCCATCGCCAGCGCCAGCCCCGCAACGGCGGCCCACACCCCGAGCGCCCTCGCACGGCGGGCACGTTCCGGGTACAGGTGACGCAGGATCGACAGCGTGCCCGGCTCGCAGGCGGCGGCGCCGACACCCATCACGACCCGCGATGCGACGAGCAGCGTGACCGACGGCGCCAGCGCGCCGGCAGCAGAACCGCAGGCGAACACCGCGAGCCCGGCAAGCATCACCCTGCGGCGCCCCAGACGGTCGCCGAGCATGCCCATGCCCAGCATGAGCGCGGCGAACGTCAGGGCGTAGCCGTTGACAACCCACTGCAGCTGCGAGACGCCCGCGTGCAAGCTCGACTGCACGTCCGCGAGGGCGACGCTGACGATGGTCGTGTCGAGAAATGTCAGGAACAGGACGGCGCACAGCGTGGCGAGCGCGAGGCGGCGGCTGCGTTCGGCCGTCGCCCGCGCATCGACACGCATCTCGTCGCCGGCATTCACCGCCGCCGGCTCACGGTGACGCCGAAGGCAGCACGCCGCTCGCTCCCTGCTCAAGCTTGAGCAGATCCTGGAAGCTCTTGGCGGAGACCTTCCAGACGCCGCCTTCGAGGACCGCCTTTCCCTGCTGGTCGGGAAGGGCCGTCTG
Organism: uncultured Thermoleophilia bacterium; assembly: GCA_963775255.1. Taxonomy (GTDB): domain Bacteria; phylum Actinomycetota; class Thermoleophilia; order UBA2241; family UBA2241; genus CAIXSE01. Next base: position 25,880 of record CAVZIA010000024.1, read on the forward strand.
GCCGCCCATCGTGATCGAGTAGGTCACGGTGGCGGTGGTCGGCGAGGTGATGGTGACGGACGTCACCTTGGCCTGCGTCCCCTGGGCGATCGGCGAGCTCGCCTGAGCCTTGATCGTCGTCGCGAACTGCTGTCCGTTCTGCAAGAGCGCGATCTTGCGCGCTGCCGGGGTGGCGCCCGAGAAGAACTCCTGCCAGTCGCCCGTGACGGCCGCGGTCGCATCGGCGCTCACACTTGGGCTCGGGGCAGTCGTGGCGTTGGCGTTCACTGCCTTGCCGCACGCGGCGGCGACCACCACGAGAAGCACAGCGCCGGCCGCGATGGCGGCTCTCGCCGCCCATGTCCGCGTCATGTTCCGCATGGATCCGCACCTCCTGTTGAACAAAGGCCGCAGCTGCGGCCTCCTGTTGAGGTGCTTGCCGGGAGAGCCCCCCGGCTAACGGCCGGCCGTCGATGCGACGCTCAGAGATCCGGCGCATCTGGTCCAGAAAGGGGGATGGGCCGCGACGACTGCCTTGCAGTCGTCGCGGCCCATGTAGGGCCTGCGGCACCCGGACGCTTGGAGGGGGATGTCCGGGCAAGTGGGAGGCGGCTTGGTGGGGGCGCACCGTACTGCAGTCGCATCCCGACGGTCCAAGGGGGGGAGGACCATCGTTGCCGTCATATGGCTTGAGGGCATTCTGCCCGGCGAATGTGAAGCCCGCGTTGAGTTGGCGTGGAGGAATGAGGAGCCGACGCCCTGTCGGTCACTGCCGCCAGGCCTTCTTGCGTTCGTCGTGATCCGCCTGGTCCTGGTCGCGCGCGGTCGTATCGTGCTGGGCCTCGCTCTTGTCGTGCGCCGCGCTGGCCTCCGCCTCGGCCTTGTCGTGCGCGGCCCTGTACGCGGCCTCGCTCTTGTCGTGCGCGGCCTGGGCCTCCGCCTCGGCCTTGTCGTGCGCGGCCCTGTAGCCGGCCTCGCGCCTGTCGTGCGCGGCCCTGGTGTCCGCCTCCGCCTTGTCGTGCGCGGCTTTCGTGTCGTCCATAGTGGTCCTCTCGGGGGCGGGTACATGGTCCCCGCAGTGTCTCTGTGCCTCCATGCTGCGCGTCTTCGGCCGCGGCCACAAGCCCTTGATGCACAGAGACTCTACGGGTAGCGGGAAATCTGCCGATACTGGCAGTGGCAAGGCACACGACCGGGGAGTGGCCGTGCAAGCGTGCGTGCAGTGCGGATTGTCAATCGGGGAGTCGGCGGCGTTTTGCCCGGTGTGCGGGACGCGCGTCGGGGACGGCGTCGCGGCAGCGGTCGCGGTCGAGACCGGCGCGCCGTTCGCGCCTGCGCCGGCGCTGGAGGCGGGCGCGAGCCTCGAGCCTGAGACGCAGGATTCCGGCATGCCCGGACCCGAGGCGGAGAAGCGCCCAGAGCGGCTGCCGGCGGCCGGGCTCGTGACGGAACTTGAGTCCGCCCACGAGCGCGCGTCTGACGCTGGACTTGAGTCCGCGCACCTGGACGCCGCCCCGGTGGTCGGGCACAGCGTCATCACCGAAGCGGAGCCGGCCGCAGGCCGCACCGAGCTCGTCGCGGACCTCGCCGTCGAACACAGGGCCGAGCGCGGAGCCCGGTCCGGCGCGGAGAACGAGGCCGAGCTCGCCGCGGAGTACGACGCCGACATCGCCGCGGAGTACGAGGCAGACATTGCCGCGGAGCCCGAGGAGCTCGTGTCGCCGGAGGAGCTCGAGAAGCCGGAGGAGCCCGAGAAGCCCGAAGGGGCGGCGGAGCCCGCGGAGTCAGCTGAGGATGTCCGTGAGCGCCGGATGGCCGAGATCGCCGCCCTCCTCGAGTTCGCCGGCCGGTGCGAGGAGGCGGACCCCGCGCGGGCCGCCGTCGTGTACGGCGAGGTCGTCGTCGGGTGTCTCGAGCTGACCGACGACCCGCTGGGTACGGAGCCTGTGCGTCGGGACCTGCTGTGCGGGTTCGACCGTCTCAGCTTCGTCCTGGAGAGGCAGGGCCTGCCGGAAGAGGCGCTCGCGGTCGTTGACGACGCGGCGTCGCTCGGCCTTCTGGATGAGGAAGACGGGGTGGCCGCCCCGCAGCACGGAGCGCTGCGCGGCCGCCGCGAGAGTCTGCGCCGCATCCTCTATGGAGACTCGGCGCAGCTCTGACCCGCGGTCTCTACGCCGAGACCCGCTCCTCGACGCGTTCGCTCTCGGTGCTGCAGATTTGGCAGTCGCATCCGCGGTAGTGCGTCCATCCATCCTTCGGGAGCGGCTGGACGTAGGCCGACGCTTCACGCCACTGGCGCGGCATGGCCGGGTACGGGAGCATGCGCACGCTGCCGTCGGCGGGGTCGTAGCGCAATTGGGCGCCACCGGGAAGGTGGCACCGGGCCACCTTGCCGGTGGCGCGCATCTCTTCGAGTGTCATGAGCTGACCTCCTGATCGGTCCTCGTCGCGGCGATGTGCGCGCGACAAAAAAGGCGCCCCGGCCGACGATATGGCCGAAGAGCGCCGTTGCTCTCCACAGGCGCGCTGCACACTGCGCGTCATCGTGCCTCGAGAGTAGCAGGCGGGTGCGCTCGCGGCCACCGGCCGCGGCGTAATATGGCGGCATGAGGGCACGCCGCTACCTCGCCGCCTCGCTCCGCGATCTCGGGGCCTCCGCCACACTCGTCCAGTTGCCGGCGATGGCGCTGGCGCCGCTCACGCTGCGACGGCTCAAGCGGCGCAAGTTCGAGGAGGCCTCGCGGGACGGCTTCGACGCCGCGCACGGCACGGACACGGCGGCGGTGCTGGTGGGCCGCGAGCTCGGGCCTGTGGCCACTCGCGGCGGCCATCTGGTCGTCCACTACGAGACCACCAGCGAGGCGGCGATCCGGCTGCCGCTGGACGGTCTCGGAGCGGACCTCAGCCGCTTCACCTTCGTCGACCTCGGCTGTGGCAAGGGCAAGCCGCTGCTGGTGGCGGCTACGTACCCGTTTCGCCGGCTCGCCGGCGTCGACGTTTCGCCGGCGTGCGTCGCCGTGGCTCGGCGCAACGTCGCGCGCTACCGCCCGGAGCGGATCGACCCGGCGCGCGTCGAGCTCCTGGTCGGCGACGCCGAGGACTTCGGCTTCCCCGAGGATCCGCTCGTCGTCTACCTCTACAACCCCTTCCCGGGCGCCGTGCTGGCGCGGGTGGTCGCCAACCTCGAGGCGAGCCTGCGCGGGCGGCCGCGGCCGTGTGCGGTGATATATGTCAACCCGCACGCCCTCACGGCCCTCACGGCCAGCGCCGCGTTCGAGCGTCTGCCGGCCATCGCGGACCGCATGCCTGCGGCCGCGCAGGGGACTGCAGGGTACGAGCGGGCGGCAGTGTTCGTCACGAGGGGCTGGCCGTACTGAGACTCAGAGGGCCGCGGCCCCGATCAGGCGCTGCTGGGCGCCGCGAAGCAGCTCAGGTCCTGGCGCGGGAGGGGTCGATCGTGTCCGCGTACTGCAGCGCCCACTCGAGCTCCGCCCGCAGCGACCCGCCGTCCGACGTGGCGGCGTCCTCGTCACCGAGCTCGGCGAGCGCCTCGCTGGCGTAGACGCGCAGGTCGTGCGCCTCGCGCCACTTGGACACCTCGGTCTTGACTCGCTCCAGGCGCTGTTCGTCGCGGATCTGCTGCTGGGCGGCCTGTACGCGGCGGCGCGCGTCGGCCTCCAGGTCGAGGTCGTGTCTCTCCGCCTCCTCAGGACTCATCTGCACGGGGATGCCGCCGCGCGGTCGCACGATGAAGTACGTGATGACCGCCGCGAGACCGAACTCGACGAGGAACGTCACGGGGCCGGCCATCGTGAGGAGCCCCCGGCCGGAGACGGCGCCGGCTGCGACCGAGATGATCACCAGGGCAGCGTGCAGCACGAAGGCGGTGATGATGAAGATGGCGGCGATGCTGAACCAGCGCGGCAACTTGGACCCTCCCCCGCGGACTTCTGACGTCCGCGCAGTGCGTTCCCCGGAACGGCCACTCCGACCCCGACTGAAGCTATCGAGGAGTGGCCCGCTCCATACTAGCGACAATCCCCGACATCGGGAAGCTTTCCGCGCCGCGTCGGTCCCGATCGACGCGGCGCGAGATTTCCGTACAGGCCCTGACTGACGAATGCCTCATCGCCGCCTTCGCGATCCCGGCCTCTCGGGCACGACGTTCGACGCCAAAGCGTTTGCGGTCGTCCTATCTGGGTAGTCTCGGCTCGACCGGAGGTGGAGCATGACACTGCGTCAGCGTCTCGCCGCGCAAGTCACCGACATCCGAAACCGCGGACAGCGCCTCGTCCAGCTCAATCTGGAGTTGCTGGCGGCCGAGCTCAAGGAGAAGGGTCGCAAGTTCGCTGCCGCGATCGGGTTGTTCGTCGCAGCCGGCCTGTTGTCCCTGTACGGCCTTGGGTTCTTGCTGGCGACCATCGCGGTTCTCCTGGCGCTCGTGCTGCCACTGTGGGCCGCGCTGCTCATCGTCACCGCGGCCCTGTTCGCCCTGGTCGCGATCCTGGTGCTCGTCGGCCGCGGCCAGTTGCGCAAGATCGGCGACCCCAAGCCGGAGGCCACGATTGCTGAGGCGAAGGCCACGGCCGACATGCTGAAGGCCAACGCCCGCGGCACGGTGAAGAGCGTGCGCGAGCGCGTCGTGCCGAGGCATCCGCCGGCGTCATCGTCGGCGGCGGTCGAGACCCCGACGGCACCCGAGGCCCAGCCGGGGGCTGGACCGCCTGCCTCTTCCGGACCGCCCCAGCCCTCCAACCCGGAGAAGAACGCATGAGCGAGCCCGCCGACGAAGCCAGGACCGAGACGGCAGGCGCGGACGCCGCCGCTCGGGTCGATGCGATACCTGCCGCCGGAGAGGATGCCGCCGCGCAGAAGCCGCCCTCACGGCCGCCGGCCGAGATCCGCGCCGACCTCTTCAAGGAGCGGGTCGAGCTCGGCGCGTCGTTCGACGCTCTCCGCGTCGATCTTGAAGAGGCAGCCGACGGAGCGCGGAATCGCGCCGCCGCCGTCGGGCGCAAGGCCAAGATCATCGCTCCGGCCGTAGGCGCCGCCGTGGCCGCGGCGCTGTTCTTGCGCAGCCGCGCTCGCCGCAAGCGCTGAGCGTACGCTCCAGGAGCACCGGTCGCAGCCTCCCCCGTCCGAACTGCAGGAGAAGGCGTTCCTCGGCCCGGGCGCGTGGGTACTCCCGTAGGCAATAGCACTGCCCAGGGAAGGACCCCCATGGAACCGTTTGCGATAGTGAATCTGCTCGACCTTGACGACGTCACCGCCGGCCGCACGGAGGGTCTGGAGGGGCGCTTCGCCCGGGCTCACCTCGACTCCCGCGACCTTGGCGTGAGCCACTGGCGCTATGCGCCCGGCACGAAGAGTGCGACGGCGCATCGTCACAAGGAGCAGGAGGAGGCCTATGTGGTGGTCGCCGGGTCGGGGCAGGCCCTGCTCGACGGCGCGGTCTACGAGCTGCGCCAGTGGGACGTGGTGCGTTGCGCGCCGCCGGTCGTCCGCGCGTTCGCGGCCGGGCCCGACGGCATGGATCTGATCGCCATCGGCGGGCCCAAGCCCGAGGGTCGCGACGGGGAGATGCTGGACGCCATCTGGCCGGACTGAGCTCACAACAGGTGTGCGAAAGCCCCTCTCGGGGAACAATTTCTTGCTCGGTCAACTTGCCGTGGCATCACCGGGTCACAGGACCCGCCGAAGTGGACGCGGCCGTCTTCGAGAGGACGATGCCGTATGCCGCCAGTCACCACCCCCAAAACGTATGACTGCGAGATCTGCCATGCGGCGCTCAAGTCGCAGCGGGACCTCGACAACCACATGTGCCTCAGGCACGACGACTGTGGAGAGGCGCGTCTCGGCTCGCCGATAACCTTTCGCTGTGTCACCTGCGGAAAGGCGTTCGAGGTGCGGAGCGACCTGTACGACCACATGAAGAAGCTGAGCCACGGGCACCCGTCCGAGTGGAACAAGCCGCGCCAGCTCGGTGGGCGCCGGCGACCGCCTCGCCAGGGCTGAGTCTGAGGCGATACGGCCGCGCGAGGCGTGGCCGGCGCCGGTCAGTCGAGAAGCGCGAGCCCGAACCCGTGGGCGACGAACCAGATCAGCACCGTCCCGCCGGCCGTAAGTAGAAGGCCATTCCGGCACCTTACCAGCTCTGGACGTGCCGGCGGCTGGAGTGCTGCCGGTTTTCGTGGGTTGTGAGGCACTACCGTTGGCCGCATACTCAATGTCGATGAGTGCCCTCCTCGCCGCGCAGCGGGCAGCCGTCAGGCTCGCCCGCTCACTCCGACCGATGGTCGCCTCACCGCGTCGCCGCTGGCTGATCGGAGGGCTCGTCCTCGCCGTCATCGCCGTGGCGATGCTCGGGAGCGACGACCTGGTCAAGATGGGCCGCGCCTTTGCCGGCGCCGACTGGCGCTGGGCCGGCGCGGCCGTCGTGCTCATGCTGGCCTCACTGGCGCTGCGCAGCCTGGCGCTGCAGCTGATCGTCGGTGCGCTCGGGTCCGTGCGCGCCAGGTTCATCGAGGCCTTCTCCGCGACGAGCATCGGTCTCCTCGCCAACACGGTGGCCCCCGTGCGCGCGGGCACCGTGCTTTCTCCCTACGTGCTCTACGTGCTGGTCCGGCGCCGTGACGCTCACCTTCCGTTCGCCACGGCGGTCGGCGACACGCTCACCGAGCGCATGTTCGCCATCGCCACGTTCCTCATGATGGCCTTGGTTTCCCTGGGCACACTCTCGGCGCCGGCGTGGGCACGCAGTGTGCTGCTGCTGAGCGCCGGCCTGATCACCGTGCCCATCGTGGGCGGCATCGTGCTCAACCGGCGCCGCGACAAGGTCGCGCGGGCGTGCGAGCGCGGCGGCGACCGCTGGCGGCGCGCCGCTCTGTGGTTGCCGCAGCTGATCGACAGCCAGCGCATCTGGAGCCGGCCGGCCGCGGCGCTCGGCGTGTCCGGCACGCAGGTGCTGGCGTGGATCGTGCAGCTGGCCTCGGCCGTTGCCATGCTCCAGGCGTTCCACCTGGGGGCGGCCGGGCTGCGCGGCGCCGCCCTGGTCATCGTCCTCACCAATCTCATCGGCCTGGTGCCGGCGACCCCCGGCAACGTGGGCACGTTTCAAGTGGCCGCTGTGGCCGCGCTCGCCGTTTACGGTGTCGCCTCAGGGCCGGCGCTGGCTTACGCGCTCGGCCTGCAGGCGCTGCAGCTCGCGGTGGCCGTCGTGGCGGGGCTGGCGGCGCTGGCCGGCCACGGCCTGACCCTTGCCGAGCTGGCCGGCCGCAGCAAGCAGGCCGCAGCCGCGCTGAGCCACCCGGACGCGCGCGTCCCGGCCGCGGAGAGCCCGGCCGGCGGAAGCTGAACCTCCGCGCCGCGGAGGGACCGGCCGCCTGCAGTGTGCGCCGCTGCGGCGTGAGTCGCAGCCCGGGCGGCGGGCTCAGGTCAGCGCCGTGACTCCCAGTAGTGAGCGATACGGTCTTTGGCGTTGGCGCGCACGCTGAAGAAGTAAAGCGGGTAGTCGAAGGTGTGCAGCACGCCCATCGGGAAGCCGCCGGGGATGAAGTAGGGCGGCTGCGTGGCGTCGATGCTGCTGCAGATGACGACGCCCTTGGCCTTGTCGACGCGGGCGTCGGCCAGGTCCTTGAAGCGCTTGATGCTGCCGTCCGGGTTCAGCATCGGGGTCCCCCCGGTGGCCGGATCCAGCTCGATGGAACCGGGGTTCTGCGCGGCGGTCGCCTCGGCCTCGCCCCGTCTCCACGTGATGGGGTTCACGCTGATCCCCCCGGGCAGGACGACCGGGTTCGGCGCCGCGATGGTGGGCGCCTCGGTGTTCCACGAGACGACGACGCCGGTATCGTGCGGACCCTTGGTGAACTTCAGGTATGGGTGGTACGCCAGGTATCTGGGCGTGACCGAGTAGCCGACCACGTAGGCGACGATCATCCGCTTGTACACCCGCGGGTGATCCTTCATGTACCGCGCCAGCAGGAACTCGAGCACCTGCGACCCTTGCGAGTGCCCCGCGAGGATGAACGGGCGCTTGTGGTCGAGGTGCTTGATGAAATAGTCGAACGCCGAGATGACGCAGCGCGCCGGGATGTCGCCGATCAGCTTGCTCCGGCGGGCGGGCGTGAGCGACAGGGCGTAGGAGGCGTCGGCCTGCCGGTAGTAGGGGGCGTAGATGTCCGCGAAGGGCTGGAAGGCGGTGGCCTGCCGCGAGAACGCTGCGTGGGCCTTCTTCCTCATGCCGTGGTCGTCGATAGGGCCGACATCGGGAGCCGAGGGGTCCGACTTTGCATAGGAACTCGGGTAGACGTAGAAGACGGCCACCTTGTGGGTGGGGTGGGCCGGCCGCGCAAGCCAGTTGGAACGCTTGTGGTAGCTGAGCGTGTTCGCTAGCGCCGCGGTCGGCAGGCCGAGCGCCAGCGCCGCTACGACGAGGGCGAGCAGGATGGTGGGGACACGCGCGCGCATGAGCACTCCTTTCATCGCCGTCTGCGCCTCCGGCCGCAACTGCGCAGACGGTCTCATTCCCCTATTCGGCACGCGGGCTCCCGGTACTTGAATCGCGTACGGAAGACCCGGACCAGATACGTCGACGGAAGGTCTTCAGATGCGCTCGAAGTTGCCGATACGCTGAGGTAGATGGTCAGTTCCACGGCATCCACCAGACAGCCCCCGGCTGGTGGTCCGAAGGCCACACCTCGGCTCGACGACCTCCTTCACGGACTGCGGCGCGGCGAGCGCGAAGCGTTCACGCGCTACTTCCGGCTGTTCCGGGCGCCCGTCTACGCCTTCGCCCTGCATCTTCTTGGAGATGACGAGTCCGCGGTGGCCGCGACGAACGAGGCGCTCGTCGCGGCGTTCCGGCGTGTGGTCCTCGAGCAGGACGCGGCGGACCTCGAGACGCTCACCTACAGGTCCGCCTTGGAGACGTGCGAAGCTCGCGCCGGCGCGGCCGAGCCTCAGACGCGCGAGCTCGTATCCGCTGGCGCCCCCCTGAAGCAGCGGTTCGAGGCGGCGCTCGACACGCTCGATCTGCGGCAAGGTGCGGCGCTCCTGCTGCACGATGTGCAGGGCCTGGACGCCGCCCGGACGGCCGCCGTGCTTGCGGTCGGGGAGGACGCGGCCGCGGCGCTGCTGTTCCGTGCGCGGGAGCAGTTCCGTCTGGCGCTGCACGCACAGCGGATTCACGCGAGCGGCGCTACGTGTCGGCAGGCTGAAGAGGCGGTGGCCGGGGCCGTCGGACTCCGTCTGACCGCCGAAGAACTGTCGCGGCTTCGGCGTCACGCGGTCTACTGCCGGCCCTGCCGCAGCGTCATGAAGAGCTGGGGACCGGGTGCCCCGGCGGGGCTCGCCGCGGTGCTCGTGGCGTCGCCGCTGCCGGAGGCGCTGGCGGCGACGCCGGTGTTCGGGAGCGCGACCGGATTCGCGCCGGCGCTGGTCGGCGCCTCCGCGCCGGCGCGCGCCGGCCGCGTGCTTCGGAGCAGGGCCGCGGCGTGGACGGTCGCGGTGGCCAGCGTCGCGATCCTCGCCGCCTTCGCCGTCCACGCCTCCGGCATCCGCCCGGTCGTGCTCATGGAGAGCGTCGGGCCGGCGATCCGGCTGGTCGTGCAGCCGCCGGCCGGTGGCCATGAGGCGGCGAGCGGCCGCGTGAACGGCCGCTCGACCGCGAAGACGGGCGTGGCCCGTATCTCGACCGCCGTCCAATCCTCGTTCACTGCGGCGACACAGTCTCCCGCTCCGATCGTCACCCCGGCGCCTGAGAGCACGTCGGCGTCCGCGACGAAGCCCGCGTCCGCGACGAAGCCCGCGTCCGCGACGAAGCCCGCGTCCGCGACGAAGCCCGCGCCTGCGGCGACGCCCTCGCCCGTGAGGTCCCCGGAGAGCGACGCATCGAGCCCACCCCAGGTGGCCTCCGCCGGGGAGCCGCCGTCGGCCGGAGCCCACGTGAAGCCCGAGAGGCCCGGGGCGAGCGAGCGAAAGTCCGGGGCGCGTGAGTGGAAGTCCGGGGCGCCCGGACGATCAGACAAGGCTCGCTCTCACGCTGACATTGCCCGCTCCCACGCAGGAAGGGCCGGCGTTCAACGTGTCAAGTCCGGCGCTCAAGCCGTCGAGGCCGGCGCACACGGACACGAGCCCGGCGCCCGGGCGCACGATGTGCACGCCCGGGGCAAGGCTGCGGGGCGCAGCGCAGCACGGCCCCCGGCCCGCACGAAGTCCCGGCCCGCCCACACGAAGTCCCGGCCCGCCCGCGCGGCGGCCCTGCCGGCCCGGCGCCCGCCGAGCACGGGCCACGCCCCGAGCGCCCACGGAGCGGGCACACACGCCTCGGGCCACCGCTCGCAGCGGGGCGGCAGAAGCAACGGCGGCGCCAAGAGAAGCCACCACTGAGGGCTCGACGAGGATGAGCGACCCTGCCGGAGATCCCGAGTGCACGGACGCGCTCGCCCGCAGCCGGCTCCTTCTCCAGGCGGCGGAGACCATCAACTCCAGCCTGGACTCTCCGGTTCTGGAGCAGGCCATCCTGGGCGAGGCGGTGCGGCTCATGGGCGCGGACGCCGCCGCGCTCCTGGTGGTCCGCGGCGACGTCCTGGTCGCCCGGGAGACGCTCGGGCTGAGCGCCCGCGCCCGCGACGCTTTCGTCGTCCCCCTGGAGGCGTCGGTCCACGGCCGGGCGTTGGTCACGGGGCAGGTGGCGACGGAGCAGCAGGGGCAGACAGAAGCTCACTCCCCGGCGGACCCAAACGCCCCTCCGGTGGAGCCGTGGCGATTCGTGGTGGCCGCCCCGCTGCGGAGCAACCGCGCCACATCGGGCACGCTGGCTCTGTTCTTCGGCCGGCCGGTCGCGTGGGGAGACGAGGACGGAGCGCTGCTGCGCACGTTCGCGCTGCAGGCGGCGATCGCGCTCGACAATCGCCGCCTCATGGAGGAGAAGGAGCACCTGGCCGTGCGTGACGGCCTGACCGACGTCTACAACCGCCGGTACCTGGAGATCGCCATCGACAGGGCAGTCAAGGACGTCGACCGGCGCGGGGGAGAGGTGAGCGTCCTGTTCGTCGACGTGGACGGCATGAAGGACGTGAACGACACCTGGGGCCACCAGGCCGGGGACGCGCTGCTCGTCGAGCTCGCGCGCCTGCTGCAGGCGAGCTGCCGCGAGTCGGACGTGGTGGCGCGGTACGGCGGCGACGAGTTCGTCGTCCTCATGGGCGCCACGGACGCAAACGGAGCCGCCGCGGTGGCGCGCAAGGTGGCGGCCGCGATCGCGGCGCACAACGCCGCCGCGCGCCCTCCCTACCTCTCCGCCAGCGTCGGCACGCACACCGCCGGCGCCGGCTCCGTCGGTGCACTGCTGCGCGAGGCCGACCGCAAGATGTACGCGGTCAAGCGCACCCGCGGCACGCGCGGCACGCGCGCCGTGCCCAAGGGGCCGCCTCGCGACTGACGCCACCCCGCTCTCCTTGCTCCCCTCCGGGTAGAGCCACCTCAGAGAGTCCACACGAGAAGGAGAGACCTGATGGCCTACAGAGTCGGCTACTTCGTCGGCAGCCTGTCGTCGCACTCGATCAACCGCATCCTCTCGCGCGCCCTGATCAAGGTCGCACCGGCGGACCTCGAGTTCGTCGAGATCCCCATCGGCAGCCTGCCGCTCTACAGCCAGGACTACGACGCCGACTACCCTCCCGAGGCCCGGGCGCTCAAAGAGGCGATCGCCGGCGTGCACGCCGTGCTGTTCATCTCGCCCGAGTACAACCGCGGTATCCCCGGCGCCCTCAAGAACGCGATCGACTGGGCCTCGCGGCCGTGGGGCGCCAACTCGTTCGCGCGCAAGCCGTCTGCGATCATCGGCGCCTCGACCGGCAAGATCGGCACGGCCATCATGCAGTCCAACCTGCGCATGGTGCTGGCCTTCTGCGACTCGCCGCAGATGTCCGCGCCGGAGGCCTACATCCAGTATTCACCTGAGATCTTCTGCGACGACGGCGAGATCAAGAGCCCGGAGACGCGGGCCTTCCTGACGATGTACATGCAGTCGTTCCGCGACTTCGTGGAGCGCGTGCTGACCGGGGCGCACGGCGTGCCGGCGGGCGCGGACGAGCGGCGCCGGGCTGCGTGAGCGCGTGCGAGTCACCTGTGGCGGCGCGGCCGCCCCGCCGGCCGTGGGTCCGGTCGTGATGCGCAGGCCGCCGGCGGGTAGGCTTGCCGCCGGTGAAGGAGGTCGCACATGTATGCAGTCGTGATCGACAACGGAGAGCTGCACTGGCGGGAGCGCCCGGACCCCGAGCCCGGAGATCATGGCATCGTCGTGCGGGTGCGGGGAGCCGGCGTGAACGGCGCCGACGTCATGCAGCGCGCCGGGCGGTACCCGGCGCCGCCCGGGTGGCCGCAGGAGGTCCCGGGCCTGGAGATGGCCGGCGAGGTGGCCGCCGTGGGTGCGCATGTGACCCGGTTCCAGGTGGGCGACCGGGTCATGGCGCTGGTCGGCGGCGGCGCCCAGGCCGAGCTCGCCGTGGTAGACGAGGCGCACGCTCTGGCGGCCCCGGCCGGCGCGAGCTGGGCCGAGGCCGGCGGGTTCATGGAGGCGTATGCGACGGCTTACGACGCCCTGTTCGGGCAGGCCGGACTGACGCTCGGCGATCGCCTGCTGGTCAGCGGCGGTGCGGGCGGAGTGGGTACGGCGGCGGTGCAGCTCGCCGCCGCCGCCGGAGCGATCGTGACGGCGTCGGTCCGCGACGCCGCCCAGCGCGACGCGGTCGCGGCGCTCGGCGCCGCGCGGGTCGTCGCGCCCGGTGACGTCGAGGCGGCAGGCCCGTACGACGTCGTCCTCGAACTGGTCGGCGCGGCGAGCCTGCCGTCGGCCCTCCGGGCGCTCGCCGTTCGCGCTCGCGTGGTCGTCATCGGTGTCGGCAGCGGCTCCAAGGTCGAGATCGACCTGCTCACCCTCATGAGTCGTCGCGCCCGCCTCTCGGCGTCGCAGTTGCGCGCGCGCCCCGACGGCGAGAAGGCCGTGCTGATCGCGACGGTCGGCGACAAGGTGGTGCCGGAGCTGGCCGCCGGTCGCCTCAAGGTGCCGGTCGTCGCCGCGTTCCCGCTCGCGGAGGCCACCGCCGCCTACGAGCGCTTCGCGGCCGGCGGCAAGGCCGGCAAGATCGTCCTGACCGCATGAGCCGCTCGCCGGGACTTGGAGAGGCCGGCCCGAGGCGGGTCCGCAGCCAGACTCACCTGGACGCGCCGTGCCGCCGCATCCGCCTCGAGCTCCGGGGCCTGGAGCTCGCTCAGGCGGACACGGCGGCGCCGGGCACAATGGGGGCGCCCGGCGGCGCGAGTCAGGCGGCACTCCCGACGGTCGTTCTCTCGTCGGGAGCCGGGGCCACCGCCTGGAGGGCTTTCGCCTTCTGCAGAAGGTTCTCGGCGCGGATCGCTGCGCGCTTGCGCCGCGCGAAGGCCGCCATCCGGCACCGGTCGCTGCAGTACTTGCGCGCCTGGTTGCCGGTCTCGAACACGGTCCCGCACTGCTCGCAGGCCACTTCCCTGATGGGGCGCGGCGCCCCCCGCCGCCGTCCTCCAGCGGCGAGCGAGGCGTGCATGGAGCAGTACTTCGAGGCGTTGTAGATCGACAGGATCGTGTCGCACTCAGGGTGGGAGCAGACTCGTCCGCTCTGGTACGAGCGGACGCGGTTGGCCTGTGAGACCGGTCCCCACGGATTGAGCGTTCCGGTGATCCGTGTAGTCATGATGTGCACCTTTCGCAGCAACCAGGGTCGCTGCTGTCCTCCATGTCGTCCGGCGGGCTCGGTCGGGAGCCGGCCGGCGGCCGGTACGAGACCCACCGTACCTGCCACGTGACCAGCCTAGGTGGTGGCGGAGGAGAGCACATCGGGCAGAGGGATGCATTCTCGGGGGGTCAGCCGAGTGGTCTTTCTCTCGGTCAGGTGACCGATGCGGGCGACTGGGACGGGACCTCAGGGCCTGCGTGCAGGCGAGGAGTCAGGCGGTCAGGCGAGGAGTCGGGCCGTCAAGCGAGGCTTTCGCGCACGGCGATGGCGGCGGCTTCGGTGCGCGTCGACGCGCCCAGTTTTGCGATGATGCTGCTCACGTGGGTCTTGACGGTGGAGAGGCTCACGACCAGCCGCTCGGCGATCTCCGTGTTGGTGAGCCCCTCTACCATGAGCTCCAGCACCTCGCGCTCGCGGCGCGTGAGGGCTTCGTGCGCCTCCGCCGGCGAGGCGATGGCGTGCACAAGTGCGTCTGCCGCCTCCGGCGCGAGCGTGCTGACGCCCTCGTGCGCCCGGCGGATGGCGGCGGCGAGCTCCTGCCCGCTGATGTTCTTCAGCAGGCAGCCGAGCGCGCCGGCGCGCAGCACTCGCTGGATGAGCTCGGGGTCTGAGAAGCTGGTGAGGGCGAGCACTTTTGCCCCGGGGCATTTGCGAAGGAGCGCTTTGGTAGCGTCGGCGCCGTCCATGTCGCCCGGCAGCACCAGGTCCATGAGCACGACGTCGGGCTGCTTCTCGCTGCAGACGGCGACCGCGGCGGCGCCGGAGTCGGCCTGGCCGACGAGTTCGATGTCCGCAAAGAGGCTGAGGATGGTCTCCAGACCACCGCGCACCAGCTCGTGGTCGTCGACGATGACCACCTTGATGGGCGTGGTCGTGGTGGTGCTCTCACTCATCGGGTGCCCCGTCCCTCCTCAGAAGACTCGACAGGCACACGCTACCACGTCGAGCGCCGCTGTCCACAGCCAGGGAGCGGTGTGAACGCGCGGTTGCGCGGCGCCGCGTCATTGCGGCGCGCCGGCATCATGGAGACTCCCCTGGATCTGCGCCACGGTCTCGTCGTCCGGCGCGCCTCCTGCGAGCGTCGCGACCATGACCGTGGAGCCGGACGAGGCGGCCGCGGCGAACGCCGCCCGCAGGGCGGCGAACACGGCCGCTTCGTCGCCGCGAATGAAGGTGCTGAGCCGGCCGACGGTGACGTCCACGCTCTCTCCGGCCGCCGCCCGCAAGGCGGCGGCGATGGCCGGCCGCAGGTGTGCCTGGCGCAGGGGGTAGACGGACAACTGCAGGTTCACCGGTCCCGCCGCGCCGGGGGCTGCTGCCGGGCCCCCGGCCTCCGCCTCGGGGTGAGCCCCGGTCTCGAGCACGGAGAGCACGTTGCCCGCCGGGTCCCTGAACCACGCGATCGGCGGGCCGTACCCGGGCTCGGGCGGGCGCACGACCCCGCGCTCGTCATGCGGCATGCCCTCGTATCGTTCGAAGGCGACGCCGGCCGCGATGAGGCCGTCGACCGCGGCGTCGATGTCGTCTACCGGCAGGTTGAGGACGGTGAACGCCGCCGGCCGATGGTCCGGCTTGGGGTAGATCAGGACCCTGCCGCCGCCGGCGAGGTGCAGGGTCAGCATCCCATTGGCCTCGCTGAGCTCGAGTCCGAGGACGCCGGCGTAGAAGGTGCGGGCCGCGTCGATGTCGTCCACCGCGAACCCGGCGAACGCGTGGCTGTCGGAGAACATGGGTGCTCCTTGCGGGAGGGTGAGCCTCACGGGCGATGTGCATCACCTATTCCCCGCGTGGACCGGTCCGGAGCGCGGCGCGGCCCTCAGAGCGCCGACTCGGCAGCCATCTGCTCCAGTTCGATGCGGTCCTTGCCGCGCCCCTTGGCGCGGTACATGAGCTCGTCGGCGTGGTAGATCAACTCGTCGACGCTGTCGGGCGGCGTCGCCCACGTGGCCACACCGATGCTGCAGTGCAGGGAGCGGCCGTCGGGGAGCGCGATGCGCGCGATGTCCTCCCGCACGCGGCGGGCGACCTGACCGGCCGCCAGGCGGTCCGTCTCCGGCATGAGCACCACGAACTCGTCACCGCCCACCCGTGCGGCAAGATCGGCCTTCCGGATGTTGCAGACCATGATGTGTCCGACACTCTTCAGCAGGCGGTCACCGGTGCCGTGGCCGAACGAGTCGTTGGTCGCCTTGAAGTCGTCCACGTCGAGGTACAGGACAGAGAGAGGGCGCGAATGTCGACGGCTGCGCTCGATCTCGCGCTCCGTTTCTTCCCGGAACGCGCGCGCGTTGGCCGTTCCGGTGAGTGCGTCCACGCGCGCCTCATCCGCGTGCGCGCGGACCAGTTTGCGGACCTCGGCGACCAGCGCCACGACGACCACGTAGTAGACGAGCCGGACTCCGGCGCTGGCGAGGGCGGCGGCGAGCGGCGCGTCCGCGGCCCCCAGCCGGCCGATCATGAGCGTGAGCGCTGCCGCGAGCACGGCCACTGCGTACCCCCAGAAGCGAAGACGCGTGAGCCAGGCGACTGCGGCGACGGGGACGAGGAAGAAGTCGACGATAGGCACGTCACGCCAAGTCATGGATATCTTGAGCATCGCCAGGCCCAGCAGGATGGCGACGGCGACCGCCACGATGACCGCGTCGGGCAGACGGCGCAGTGCGCGGTCGACTCGAGCGAAGTGAGAGGTCATGCCGGTCATGGTTGTCCTTATCGGCAAAAGGCCGAGCCTCCGTAATAGGTCATACGTCGAGTGATGTGCGGTCACGCGCAACGGTCGCGGCGCCCGTCATGCCCCGCGGACCCCTGCGGGTCACATCGGCCGGTGCTCGCGCCCCGCGCTCTCCTCGACGACCTCGCGGAGGACCGTCGCGGAGTTCAGCCTGGTCTCGCGAGAGCCGTAGACGAAGGTCACGGGGCCCTCGCCGGCGAGCCGGCGCAGCTCTGCGAGCCGGTCCGGGAACTCGCGCAGCTCGGCGCGGTACCGGCGCCGGAACTCCGGCCACCTGGCTTCGACGTGGCCGTACCAGCGGCGCAGTTCCGCGCTCGGCGCGAGGTCCTTGGCCCAGAGGCCGACGGCCGCGCGCTCCTTGCTCAGACCGCGCGGCCAGAGCCGCTCGACGAGGACGCGGAGACCGTCGTCCGGCGACGGCGGGTCGTAAGCCCGTTTCAGCCGGATGTCCATCGGGTCACCTCCGTCGGCGTTCGCGAAGTCAGCCGCCGCCGGCGGGCAACTTCTGCCGGTCGCCCACGTCCCAGAAGTCTGCCCAGGGGTCCTTGCGGCGCGTGCGGAGCCTGCGCAGCACGCGCCCTGCCGTCCACTCGCTGCCGGATCCGACCCGACCCAGCTCGTCCCAGTCGATGGGGAGGGCCACCGGTGCGCCGGCGCGGGCGCGCAGCGAGTACGACGTCACCGACGTCGCCCCGCGCCCGTTGCGGAAGTGGTCCACGAACACCTTGCCGCCTCGTTTGGCCTTGCTCATCGTCGCCGTGTACCTGTCGGGTTCGCGCGCGGCCAAGGTCTCGGCGACCTCGCGCGCGAAGGCCGCCGCACCAGCCCAGTCCATACCAGAGGAGTGCGGCACCACCACGTGCAGGCCCTTGCCGCCGGAGGTGCGCACGAAGCTCTTGAGGCCGCGGTCCTCCAGCTCGCTGCGCAACGCCCGTGCGGCCTCCCGCACTCTTCGCCACTCCAGGTCGGGCGCCGGGTCGAGGTCGAACACCACGATGTCCGGCGTCTCGATCGCGCCGGCTCTCGAGCCCCACACGTGGAACTCGACGGCGCCGTTCTGGACCATCGCCAGCAGGGCCTCGACCGTGTCCACCACCGGGTAGACGGTCACTGCTCCGCGGTTGCCGCGCACGCGCACCTTGGAGACGGTCTTGGGGACCGACGGCGTCACGTGTTTCTGGAAGAAGCACTCGGAGCCGATCCCGTCCGGGCAGCGGATCACGGTGAGCGCCCGGCGCTCGAGGTACGGGACCATGAGGCCGGCCACCGCGGCGTAGTACTCGGCGACATCGAGCTTGGTGAGTCCGGGGTCGGGGAAGACGAGGCGGTCCGGATGTGAGATCGCGACTCCACCGACCCGCGGCTTTCCGAGCCGGCGCGCGGGGTCGGCCGGCGGTTCGCCGCGGGCGGCCGGCCGAGGCCTCGGGGCGGGCTCAGACTTCGTCACGCGCCGGCGCTCGTCCGGCCGGGGCGCCGCGGCCGGGTCGCCGGCGCGCTCCGCTCGCGCCGCTCGCTCGCGCCGCACCTCGGGCGCGCTCTTGTCCTCGCGCAGTCCCTGGAAGACGGGGTGGCGCAGGCGGCCGTCGCCGGTCCACTCGCTGAAGCGGACCTCGGCGACCAGTTCCGGCGCCGTCCAGTGCACGCCGCGCGCCTGCGTCCCGCGCGGCGGGTCGGCGAACGGCGCCGCATCCTGCTCGAGCGCGCCGAGCCGCTCACGCAGTCGCGTCAGGGCGCGCTCGTCGAAGCCGGTGCCGACGCGGCCGGCGTAGCGCAGCGCGCCCTCCTCGTCGTACACCCCAACGAGGAGGGCGCCGAGGCCGGTCCGCGACCCCGCCGGCTCGGTGAAGCCGCCGACCACGAACTCCTGGCGCCGGGCGCACTTGCTCTTGAGCCAGGACCTGGTGCGCCGGCCCGCGTACGGGTCGCCGGCGCGCTTGGACACGACGCCCTCGAGCTCCTGCAGGCACGCCTCCTCGAACACCGCGGCGCCTTGCCCGTCGATGTGGTCGCCGTAGCGGACCGCCTCCCGCAGCGCCTTGCCGCCGCGTCCGAGCAGCCACCGCAGGCGGCGCTTGCGCTCGCTCAGCGGCAGCTCGCGCAGGTCTTCGCCGTCCTGGAAGAGGAGGTCGAAGACCACGTAGGTCAGATCGCCGGCGCGCCCGTCCTTGAGGTGGCGCTGCAGGCGACCGAAGTCGCTCACGCCGCGCTCGTCGAAGACGACCACCTCGCCGTCCAGCCAGGTCCCGCTCGCCGGCAGCGTCCGCAGCGCGTCGGCGACCTCGGGAAATCGCTCCGTCCAGTCGAGCCCGTTGCGAGAGAAGAGGCGCGCGTCCCCGCCGCCGGCGCGCGCCGCTATCCGGTAGCCGTCGTACTTGATCTCGTGGAGCCAGTCGTCGCCCTCGGGCGGGCTCTCGACCAGCGTCGCCAGGGACAGCGGCACGCCGTTCGGGACGGGCGCTCCACCGTTGCCGTTTGCCTTCGCGCCGGGAGTTCGGCGCCGGGACCGCCGGCGCGGCGCTTGGCCGGCGGCGATCTCGTCCATGCTGCGCCCGGTGGCGATGCTGCGGTCGCCGGCGACCCAAGGGTCAGGCTCGCCGGCGCGCGCCTCCTCATCGCGCTCCTTGATGAGGAGCCACTCGTTCTCGGGCCGGCCGCGGCGGCCGCCGCTGTGCACCAGGACCCAGCTGCCGCGCAGGCGCTCTCCTTCGACTCGGAACTTGAGCTCGCCTTTCTCGAGGCCCTTGCGCGGATCGCCGGCCGGCTCCCACGTGCCGGTGTCCCAAAGCATCACCGTGCCGCCACCGTACTCTCCCTTGGGGATGGTGCCCTCGAACCCGCCGTACTCGACCGGGTGGTCCTCCACGTGCACGGCGAGCCGCTTGTTTCCCGGGTCGAGGCTCGGGCCTTTGGGGACGGCCCAGCTGACGAGCACGCCGTCGAGCTCCAGCCGCAGGTCGTAGTGCAGCTGCCGCGCGGCGTGCTTCTGGATGCAGTACAGGCCGGCGGGAGGCTTCTCGCCGGGCCGCCGCTCGTCCGCTCCCTCGGGCTCCGGTGTCTTGGCGAAGTCGCGCTTGCGCCGGTAGGTGCGCAGCTCGGCCATCAGCTCGCCTTGCGCCGCTTGCCCTTCTCGCCCTTACGGCCCTTGGCCTCACCGACGCTGCGCTTGAGCAGCTCCATCATGTCGACCACTTCGCCGCCACGCTCGCGGGCGCCGCCCTGCTTGACCGGCGCCCGCCCCGTCTTGGCCTTCTCCTCGATGAGCGCCATCAGGTCGTCGCGGTAGTCGTCGCGGAACTGCTCCGGTTCCCACTCGTCATCGAGTGTCGCCACCAGCTGCTCGGCGAGCTCGAGCTCCTTCTCCTTGAGCTCCGGCGCCTCGAGCCGCTCGCCGGTCTCGAGCTCGCCCACCGCCTTGATCTCGTGGGCGAAGCGCAGCAGCTCCAGCGTGATGACCTCGTCGCCGGCCACGAGTGCGGCCAGGTGCTGCCGGCCGCGCATGACGAACGTCGCCACGGCCACGCGGCCGGTGCGTCGCAGTGTCTCGCGCAGGATGTGGTACGGCTTGACGCCCTGTTTGGCCGGCACGATGTACAAGGGCTTCTCGAAGTACTCCGGCGGGATGTCCCCCACAGGCACGGCCTGCACGATGTCGATGGTCTCCGTGGCCTTGACGTTGGCCTTCTCGAAGTCCTCCGGGTCCAGGACGACGAACGCGCCGTCGTCGACCTCGAACCCCTTGACGATGTCCTCCCAGGCGACCTCGGCCCCGGTCTCCTCGTTCACGCGCTTCTCGCGGATCGGGGAGTTGTCGCGGCGATCGAGCTGGCGAAAGCGCAGCTGGTCGGTCCGCGTTGCGGAGTACAGGTCCACGGGGATGGTGACCAGCCCGAAGCTGATCGCGCCTTTCCAGAGTGGTCGTGCCATAGGACATGAGTGCCCTGCCGGCAGGTTGCGGTAACGCCGTCCGTCGTCAGGGTGCGTCTCCGATGCAGGCTACGCGAGGCGGCGACCTGGGCATGCACTGAGACCCGGCGCCCGAAGCCTCACGGCCGGGGCAGCACCAGACGGCCGCCCTCCCGGAGCACCCGGCCCGAGTCACTCAGCGTCTTGAGAGCCCGTGTGACGCTCACCCGGTGGGCGCCGACCAGGAAGCTGAGTTCCTCGTGGGTCCATGTCTGCCTCCGCGTCGTGGATGGACAGAGCGGCCGTGGGGGGCCGCGAGAGCATGGTAGCCAACGGCGCTCGCGGCCATTGAAGCGTCGGCTACACGGTGACGGTCAGGGCGTGGAGCGCGCCAGGAGGATCGCGACGGCGTCCTGGGCGGCGTGCGCCCGGGCGACGTCGAGGGAGTCGCCGTTCATCAGCATGGAGAAGGTGAGCTGGTGGCCGTTGGCCGCGGTGACGTAGCCGGAGAGGCTGCTGGCGACGTTGAGGGTGCCGGTCTTGGCGCGTACGTTGCCGGCGGCGGCTGTGCCGCGCATGCGGTCCTTCAAGGTGCCGTCCACGCCGGCGATCGCCAGCGAGCGGCGGAACACGGGGAAGTCCGGGCGCCGGGCCATCTCGCCGAGGATCTTGAGGACGGCGTGGCTGGTGAGGCGGTCCTGGTAGCTGAGGCCGGAGCCGTCGCGCAGCCGGACGACGTCGTCCACGCCGATGCTCTGCAGGAACGAGCTCGCCACGCGGGCGCCGGCGGCGGTGGTGCCGGCGCCGCCGAAACCCGCCCCGAGACCCTTGAGCAGCTCCTCGGCGAGGAAGTTGTCGCTCGGCTTGTTCATGGCCCCGAGCACCCGGCCCAGGGTAGCCGAGCGCTCGGTATACGCGAGCGTGGCGGTGATGGGCGCGATGGCGCGGCCCGGCGCGTGCACCACGCGGATGCCAGCGGCCCGGAGCCGCCTGGTCAGCGAGCTCGCGGCGGTGAGCGCCGGGTCGCGCACGTAGCCGCCGCTGCTCGAGTAGCTCTCGTTGAGCGTGAGCGCCGACAGCGGTCCGCAGTAGGCGAGCACGCTCGATCGCCAGTTGGTCACCTTGCACAGACGGTCGAAGTAGCCGTCGTCGGCCATGACGCTGCCGGTGACGCGCTTGACGCCCAGCGCGCGCAGGCCGCGCACGAGGTCCTGCAGGTCCCCGGTCTGCATGCCCCAGTGCCGCTTCGCGAAGGACGCGGTGGAGAGCGTGGGGTCGCCGAGACCGCGCAGGTAGACGTTGCCCCTGACGACGCCGTCGGCGTCGGGGCTCACATCCAGGAAGACCTGCGTGCTGAAGCGGTAGGTGGCCGACCAGGAGGCGAGCGCCGTGGACGACGTGACCAGCTTCTCGTTGGAGGCCGGCCGGCGCAGTACGTCCGGCCGCAGTTGGTACAGGTACCGTTTGGCGGTCAGGTCGAAGACGGCGAGCGACGTGCCCGAGCCCGCCATGCGGTGCCGGTCGAGCGCCGTGGAGATGCGGCTGGCCAGGTTCGCCGAAGCGATGCCCGGGGCGGCGAGGAACAGGAGAAGGGCCAAGCCCGTGAGCAGGGCGAGCGGCCCGGCGCGGCGTGTTTGCACAGCGGTCATCGCCGTCAACGGTAGCAGGAGGCGCGGCTCGATTCCTCCCGGCCGCGGCCGTACACTCAGTGGTGTATCCCCGACCTGCTCCCGGAGGACGCTGTGGCACAGATCTTCGAGGCGCTCGCGTGACGCCGGCCCTGGACACGGTCGTGGTCGGCAACGGCGCCGCCGCGGCCGAGGCCGTGCTCGCGCTGCGCGCGGGCGGCTTCCGCGGCCGCGTCGATCTCTTCGCGGACGGCGATCTGCCGCCCTACAACCCCATGCTCGGGACGTACTACGTCGCCGGCGAGGCGACGAGGGCCGGCTGCTTCCCCTTCGGTGGCGCCGGGTTCTACGCGGCGCATGGGGTGGAGGCCCACCTGTCGGCGCCCGTGACCGGGCTCGCGCCCGGGGAGCGCGCGCTGGTCACCGCGGACGGCTCGCGTTTCTCCTACCGGCAGTGCCTGCTGGCCACCGGAGCCTCGGCGGCCGTGCCGCCGGTGCCCGGTCTGATCGGGCCCCGCGTCCTCACGCTTCGTTCGTTCCCGGACGCGGTGCGGCTGCGGGGCGCCGTGGCGGCCGCGCGCGTGCGCGCGGCCGCGGCCTCGGCGCCGCCACGCGCGCTCGTCCTGGGCGCCTCGTTCGCCGGCCTCGAGGTCGCGCGCGTGCTGCACGGACTCGGCCTCGACGTCGCCGTCGTCGAGCGCGAGCCGGCAGTGCTGCCGCGGGTGGCGCACCCGGCCACGGCCGCGGCCGTCGAGCGGCGTCTGCGTGCGCTCGGCGTCGACCTGTACCTGGGCGCCGAGGTCCGGAGCGCCGTCCGCACGTGCGAGCGGCTCGAGCTGGAGGTGGCCGGCGGCCGCCTCGCGGCCGACTTCGTCGCGGTCTGCACCGGCACGCGCGCCAACCTCGGCCTTCTCGAGGGCAGCGGGCTCGTCGCCG
Organism: uncultured Thermoleophilia bacterium; assembly: GCA_963775255.1. Classification (GTDB taxonomy): domain Bacteria; phylum Actinomycetota; class Thermoleophilia; order UBA2241; family UBA2241; genus CAIXSE01. Next base: position 48,829 of record CAVZIA010000024.1, read on the forward strand.
GCGGCGGCGTCGACGTGGACGAGCGCATGCGCACGGCGGCGCCCGGGCTGCTCGCCGCCGGCGACGTGGCGCGCAGTCTCGACCCGGTGACCGGCGAGCGGACCGTGATCGCCTTGTGGTCGAGCGCCCGGCTCCAGGGCCGGACGGCCGGGCTCACCATGGCCGGCGTGGACGCCTGCTGTCCGGGCGGCGCGCCCTGCAACATCCAGCACGTCGCCGACAGGCTGTTCGCCTCCGGCGGCTCGTTCGCCGCCGCGGACCGAGTGGACGTCGACGAGCGCGACGGCTCCGTCTCGGCGCTCGGGTTCTTGGGCTCGCGGCTGGTAGGCTTCAATCTGTTCGGGGACGTGGACAGGGCCGGCCCGCTGGCGGCCGCCCTCGGTCACGCGCCTTGTGACTTCGCGGCGAGCGGCCGTCTCAGCGCCCCGCTCGCGCTGGCGGCGGTGAGGGAGGGCATCACGTGGAAGACACGGAACGCCGGCTGAGGGCCAAGCTGCCCGGCGCCGACACGGGTATCGAGATCCGCAAGTCCGTCTGCGCCATCTGCGATCCCACGACGCAGTGCGGTCTGGATCTCTCGGTGCGCGACGGGCGCATCATCAAAGTCGAAGGCTCACGCGAGAATCCGCACAACCGCGGGTCGCTCTGCGCCAAGGGCGCGGCGACGCGCCAGTACGTCTATCACGAGGACCGGTTGCGTACGCCTCTGAAGCGCACGGGCCCGCGCGGCTCCGGCGAGTTCGCGGCCATCAGCTGGGACGAGGCGCTCGAGGAGGTCGTCGCCAACCTCGAGCGCGTCAAGGCCGAGAGCGGGCCCGAGGCGACCGTGTTCTACGTCGGCTATCCCAAGCAGTTGCGCCCGTTCGTACAGCGCCTCGGGATGCAGTACGGGTCGCCCAACTTCTGCACCGAGTCGAGCTCCTGCTTCACGGCCACGGCCATGGCGTTCCGCCTGGTCTACGGCCAGATGGCCGGTCCGGACATGAGGAACACCAGGTGTGCCCTGATCTGGAGCTCCAACCCGTTCCACGCCAACACGCCGGCGGCCGGCCACCTCATGGACGCGCTCGACCGCGGCGTCAAGCTTCTGGTCGTCGACCCGCGGCGCACGCAGCTCGCCGCGCGGGCCGACCTGCACCTGCAGTTGCGGCCGGGCACGGACGGCGCGCTCGCCCTGGGCATGGCGCACGTCATCCTCGAGGAGGGGTTGCACGACGCCGGGTTCGTGGCGGCGTACACCAAGGGCTTCCGGGAGTACCGGGAGTACGTGCGCGGGTTCGACCCGGAGACCGTCGCGGCGATCACGGGGGTGGCGGCCGAGAAGATCCGCGCGGCCGCGAGGCTCTACGCGACGACCAGACCGGCGGCGCTCATGTTCAGCGCCGCCCCGGTGGTCCACCACGCCAACGGCGTGCAGAACTCGCGCGCCGTGTTCGCGCTCATCGGCCTCACCGGCAACTTCGACGTGGCCGGAGGCAACAAGACGGCGCCGTTCAGCTGGCTGGAGATCGGCGGCGCCGGGTTCATCACCCGCCAGCACGAGTTCGAGGTCCCGCAGAGCTGGGACGAGCTCCCGCCGCGCGTCGGCGCCGGCCGTTTTCCCGTCTGGGCCGAGCTCGTCGACCAGGCCCAGGCCATGGATCTGCCGCGGCAGATCCGCACCGGCGACCCGTACCCGCTGCGCGCCATGGTCGCGTTCGGCCTTAACCACCGCATGTTCCCCGGCTCGGACCGGTTCCTCGAGTCGCTCCAGGAGCTCGACTTCATCTGCGACGTCGATCTGTTCGCCACCGACTCGTCGCGCTATGCGGACATCGTGCTCCCGGCCTGCAGCTCGGTCGAACGCAGCGAGGTGCGCGCCTATCCGGAGAAGTACGTCACGCTCACCGAGCCGGCGATCGACCCGCTCGGTGAGGCCCGCTCGGACACCGACATCGTCTTCGCGCTGGCGCAGAAGCTCGGCCTCGACGACCCGCTGCTGAACCCGGCGCCGGACGGCGCGGCGGACCCGGCGGAGATGTTCACGGCGGCGCTGGACTGGGTGTTCGAGCCCAGCGGCATGACCATGGCCGAGCTCGCGCAGCACCCGGGAGGCATGCCGGTCCCGGACCCGCTGACCACGCCGGACCGGCAGTACCTGGAGCGTGGCTTCCCGACGCCGTCGGGCAAGATGGAGTTCGTCTCGTCGGTGCTGGAGCGCCTGGGGCCGGGCATCGGCGTCGACTCCCTGCCGACCTGGCGAGCGCCCGGGGACTTCGCCGGCGCCGGCGCAGCCGGGGAGCGTGAGTTCCCGTTCATCCTGAACTCCGGCTCGCGCCTGCCGATGTTCGTCCACTCCCGCACGTACCGGCTTTCGTGGACGCGCGGCCTGCGCCCGCGGCCGGCGGCCGACATCAACCCTGCCGACGCGCGGGCGCTGGGCATCGCCCAGGACGACTGGATAGACCTCAGCACGCCGGCCGGGTCCATCCGCGTGCTGGCCAACCTCACCGAGATCGCCCGCCCGGGCGTAGTGCACATGTACCACGGCGATCCGGAGGCGGACGTGAACCTGCTGCTCGACCCGGATACGCTCGACCCCATCTCCGGCTTCCCTGCCTACCGGTCCGCGGCCTGCAGGATCGACAGGGCGGCGGCGGAGTTCGCGAGCGACGCCCCTGTGAGCGAGGAGGTGACGTCGTGAATACCCGCCATAGTGGAGGTATCGAGGGGGGCGGCGAGGGTGCACCGCTTCGCGAGGCCTTCTACCTGGACGTGGACCGCTGCACGGGCTGCTACGCCTGCGCGGTCGCCTGCATGGACCAGAACGACCTTGACACGGCGGACGGCGCGGCCGCCTGGCGCACGGTGTTCACCGTGGAGAGCGGCGCGTACCCGGAGGCGAGCGTGCGCTACGTCTCGCTCGCCTGCATGCACTGCGAGGACGCGCCCTGCGTGCTGGCTTGTCCCACCACGGCGCTGCAGAGGAGCGGGGAGCCGCCGGTCGTCCACGTCGACGGCGGCCTGTGTATCGGCTGCCACGGCTGCGCCATCGCCTGCCCGTACGGCGTGCCGCGGTTCGGAGCCGACGGCCGCATGCAGAAGTGCGACCTCTGCGTGGACCGTGTGGCGGCCGGGTTGGAGCCGGCGTGCGTGCGTGTGTGCCCCACGGGCGCGCTGCACCACGGCGACCCCAACAAGATGGGCCTCGCGGTGGAGCGCGAGGCGGCGCGGCGTCTGGCCGGCGGCTGAGCGGCGCGGCCGAGGTCTCCAGACGTAGAGTCTAACCCTGAAGTGTAACGTTAGACTTCTCTGCAGCCGGGAGCCTGACGACCACGACCAGACCTCCCCGCGGTGCGTCGCGGAGCTCGAGCGAGCCGCCCGACGCCCTGGCCAGCGCGGCGGCGATGGGCAGGCCGAGGCCGGTGCCCGGCGTAGAGCGGTCGGCGCGCCAGAACCTGTCGAGGGCGCGCTCCTTGAGCTCGTCGCTGAGCCCCGGCCCCTCGTCCTGGACGGCGAGCTCGTGTGCGCCGCCGCCGCGGGCCACTCTGACGAGCACCCGCGCCCCCTCCGGCGAGACGCCGACGGCGTTGTCGATGAGGTTGTCGAGGATCTGCTCGACGCCGCCGGCGACGGCCGCGGCGTCCACGGCTCCGCCGGGAGCCTCCAGCTCCAGCCTGACGCCGGCGGCCCCGGCCATGGCCGACCACGTGTCGACGCGGTCGGCGGCCAGGCCGGCGATGTCGACGGTCACCGTCTCGCCGGCCTCTTCGGCGCGCGCCAGCCGCAGCAGGCCCTCCACGAGGCTGCCGAGCCGCGCCGTCTCCTCGAGCGCGGCGCCCAGTTCCTCCTGGTCCTGCGCGTCGCCGGCCGCGCTCTGCAGGTTCTCCAGGCGCAGCCGCAGCGCCGTGAGCGGCGTGCGTAGCTGGTGCGAGGCGTCGGCGACGAACTCGCGCTGCTCGGAGAGCAGTCTGTCGAGGCGGCGAGCCATGGTGTTCATGGTCTCGCCGAGCACGGCGATCTCGGCCGGCGCGGAGGCATCCGGCTCGGACGGCCCGAGGTCGCCGGTGGCGAACCGGGCCGCCGCAGAGTCCAAGCGGCGGAGCGGCCGGGTCACGGTGCGCGCGAGCGCCCAGCCGATGCCGGTGATGGCCACGAGCACGACGACGGCGACCCCGGCGAGGCCGAGCCAGTACCGGCGCACGAGAGCGTTGGTCTGGCTCTTGTCCATCGTGAGCCTGACCGCTCCGTGCACCCGCCCTCCGGAGGTGACCGGGACGGCCACGTACAGCAGGTCGGTGCCGAGGGTGTTCGAGTGGCGCGTGCCGGCCGCGCGCACGCCGCGCAGCGCGGCCCCGATCTCCGGCCGGGACGCGAAGTCGCGGCCGGCCGCGCCGGAGGTGTCTATGAGAGAGGTGCCCTTGTCGTCGACGACCACGACGCGCACTCCGGTGTGCTGTGCGTAGGCCTGAGCGGGCGCGGGGTTCACTGCGGTGCCCTGCTCCAGCGGCTCCTCATAGAAGCCGGCAAGCACCGTGGCGTCGCGCTCCACGTCGTGCTCGAGCCCGCTCATCGCACGCTGCTGGTAGATGATCCCGAGCGGGATCTCCAGGACGAGCAGGACGACGACGGCCGCCAGCAGGTAGCCGGCCAGCAGGCGTCGGGTCACGACCCGGACACGTCCACGAGCCGGAACCCCACGCCGCGCACCGTCTCGATGAGTTCGGGCGAGAGCTTCTTGCGCAGGGACGCGATGTGGACGTCGAGCGTCTTGGTGGAGCCCCACCAGTTCTCGTCCCAGACGTCCTCCATGAGCTGGGCGCGCGCGACGACCGCTCCGGGGTCGCGCGCCAGGTAGACGAGCAGGTCGTGCTCCTTGGGCGTGAGGCCGACGTCCTCTCCCTGCCAGGTCACGCTGCGCGTGCGCGTATCGATGGCCAGGGGGCCGACCACGAGCGTCGGCTCCGGCTGCGGCGCGGCGACCGGAGCGTTGACCCGCCGCAGCACGGCGCGGATGCGCGCCACCAGCTCGCGGAAGCCGAAGGGCTTGACCACGTAGTCGTCGGCGCCGAGCTCGAGCAGGATCACCCGGTCGAGCTCGTCGCCGCGCGCGGTGACCACGATGATCGGAACCTCCGAGCGCTCGCGCAGCTTGCGGCACACGTCCCCGCCGTCCATGTCCGGCAGCCCGAGGTCGAGCAGCACGAGGTCGGCCTCGCCGACCGCGAGCGCGTCCGCGCCGGTGCGCGCGAGCTCGACCTCGAAGTGCTCACGGCGGAGCCCCGTGCACAGCGGCCCGGCGATGGCGGGATCGTCTTCTACCACGAGCAGTCGCATGCGCGCCATGTTCCCGCATTCGGAGAGTTCTGCCAAACGTAACCTGTCTTTGCCGTCCCTTTGCCTCGGGTTAAGACGGCGCTTCGACAGGCTCGCCTATCCTCTGCCCAGCAGACTGAACGACTCACCCGCAAGGGACCCAAGAGGGGAGCCTGGCCGATGAAGCACAGAACCGCCCTGATCGTCGCCGCCTCGATAGCCGCCGTGGTCTTCGCGGCGGCCATCGCCGTGGCCGTCAATCTCGGCATCCTCACGGCGGCGGATTCGTCGCCCGTCGGGCAGCTGACGACGGCGACGGTGGCGCAGCAGGCTGCCTCGCCGGTCGCGGCGTACAGCACCGCGACGCCGGCTCCGCGGGCCGATGCGAAGCCGCAGCGCCAGACGCAGAAGTACGTCATCAGGAAGGCCGGAGCGGTGCGCATCGCCTTCTCGGACAAAGCAGTGCGGTTCGTCTCGGCCAGCGCGAAAGGCCACTGGAGCTGGAAGCTCGCACAGTCCGGTGACAAGAAGCTGACGGTGACGTTCACGCACGGGTCCGACACCTACACGTTCGCCGCTCAGGTGGGCAAGAGCGGCAAGGTCACGGCCAAGGTCGACCACCCCGTGACCAAGGTCCTTCCCTCGTCCGGCGGCGGGACGACCTGGACGGCCGCGCCGGCGCCGGCGGCGCCTTCAGCCCCGGTCGTCTCCGCGGCGCCCCGCAGCGACGGACACAGCGAAGGAGAAGCGGATGACTGACGAACGACGGGCCCCCGAGAGCCGCTGGACGCTCGACGGACGGTTCATCACCGTGTACCGCGTCGGCGACGACGCCGCCGTGAGGCGCGGGCCGCGACAGTCCGCAGGCATGGGTGTGGCCAGAACGGCCGGCAAGTCCGCCGACGGCCCGGCGCCCGGCAAGGCCGCGAAGCCGGCGGGTGCTCCCGCCCGCAAGCGGACGCGCGGTGTGACGGCGGGCCGCGTTGCGGCTGCGGGTGCAGGCATCGCGGCCATGATCGGTCTCGTCGCCCAGATGCAGGTGGCCGGGAACGCGGCCGCCGCGGCGGCGCCGGCGCCGGCGAAGCCGGCCGGCCCGGCGCCGAGCACGGCTCTCCTGCGCTGGGAGCAGGGAGTGTACCAGGGTCCCGCGACCGCCCCGCAGCGGTATGCGGCAGCGGATGCGCGCAAGCCCATCGTGCTCACGCCGCACACCATCGTGAACACCGTGGGCGGCGGGTCGTCCGGCGGCTACAGCGGAGGCTCCGGCGGCGGCTACTCCGCCGCGGCGCCGTCTTACTCCGCGCCCGCCGCCGCTCCGGTGGCTTCGAGTGGCGGCAGTGCACCTCACTGAGACCCGGTTCCGCGTCATGGCCTGCGACGCCCACGTGATCATCGTGGGCGCGGACGCCGGCGCGGACGGCCGCGCCCGGCGCCGGCTTGAGGACCTGGAGCGGCTGTGGAGCCGGTTCCGCCCCGAGAGCGACGTGTCGCGCCTCAATTCCTCGCCCGAGGCTCTGCTCGTCGTCGCTCTGGACACGGTGCGGCTGGTGACGACGATGAAGGAGGCGTGGGCGCAGACTGGCGGCCGCTACGACCCGACGCTGCTGGGCGCCATCAACGCGCTCGGCTACGCCACGGGTGTGGACGGCTCCGGCCGAAGGAGCAGCCGCCCGCGGGGCCCGCGTGCGGGCCGCGGTCCGGGCGAGGTGCGCGTGCACGACAGCGCCCCGCTCGTGTCGGTGCCGTCGGGCGTCGGCTTGGACCCGGGCGGCATCGGCAAGGGGCTGGCCGCCGACATCGTCGTGCGCGAACTGCTCGAGGCCGGCGCAGCCGGAGCGCTCGTGGGCATCGGGGGCGATTTGGCCTGCGCCGGCACGCCGCCCGAACCGCACGGCTGGCGCGTCGCCGTCGAGGATCCGCTCGAGCGCTCGCACACACTGGCGACGGTCGCGCTTGCGGCCGGCGGGGCGGCCACCTCGAGCACGCTCACGCGCACGTGGCTCGACGACGGCGAACGACGTCACCACGTCGTCGACCCGTCCACCGGTACGTCCTCCTCCACCGACCTCGCCGCCGTGACGGTGTTCGCCCGCGCGGGGTGGGAGGCCGAGGCGCACGCGACCGCCGCGCTGCTCGCGGGTTCTCAAGGCGCGCTCGACTATCTCGATCAGGCCGGCCTGCAGGGGATCGTCACGACCCTGGACGGCGTCACGACACCCACGCCCGGACTCGCGTCCGCCGGCGAGACCGAATGGAGCGCGGCATGAACCCGCACCTGTGGTGGTACCTCTCCCGCTCGGCAGGCATCGTCGCCTGGCTGATGCTGACGGGCTCCGTGCTCTGGGGCATCGTCCTCGCCTCGGACCTGTTCCCCGACTGGCGCCGCGGCTCCTGGCTTCTGGCGATGCACCGCTGGCTGGCCGCCCTGACCTTCGTCTTCATCGGTGTCCACGTCGTCACGCTGCTGTTCGACACGTACGCGAAGCTGCGTGTGCCCGACGTGCTGGTGCCGTTCGCGAGCTCCTGGCGGCCGACGGCCCTCGCCGTCGGCATCCTGGCCCTGTACCTGCTGGTCGCCGTCCAGCTGACCGCGCTGGCGATGAAGCACGTGTCCAAGCGCTGGTGGCGGGACGTGCACATCCTGAGCTACGCGGTGTTCTGGGGCGTCAGCATCCACGCCGCGCTGGCCGGCACCGACGCCTCCAAGCCGCTATACATCGTCACGTCCGTCGCGGCGCTCTCAGCCGTGGTGTTCGCCGCGTCCTACCGGGCGCTGTCGCACCACCTGCCCAGGCGGCGTCCCGCGAGGGGCGCCGAACGCGCCGCCTCCTGACCGGGCGGCGGCCGACGGACGCCGCCCGGCACTGCATCACTCCCAGTGGGCGGCGAACTCGCGTACCGCGGACTCCGTCAGTGGGTGCGCGGGCAGCGCGCGGATGACATCGAGCGGCGCCGTGACGTCGTGGGCGCCGTCCAGGATGGCCTCCACGACCTGCGGCGCCGTCTTGAGGCTGGCGGCGAGGATGCGCGTGGGGCTGTCCAGTTGCTCCAGCAGCGCCGCCTGCTCCGCCACGACCGCGCCGGCGGAGTGCCGGGCGGCGCGGTCGACGTAGGGGATGACCCACAGGCAGCCGGCCTCGTGCGCAAGCAGCGCCTGCGCCGGCGAGTACACGGCCGTGAGCGCGCTGTCGATGCCGTCGGTGCTCAGCGCCGCGGCGAGGGCTACGGCCTCCAGCGTGGCCGGCAGCTTGGCGACCACGCGGTCGGGCGCGAGGGCCGCTGCGGCTCGCGCCTGCTCCTCCATCACCTCCGTATTGCTCAGCGTGGGCTGGTAGCAGACGGGGCCGTCGGGAAACACCTCGAGCAGCCGGGCGAGGTGCGCGAGCGGCTCCTTCGTCTCTCGCGCCATCAGCGCCGGATTGGTGGTGATGCCGCTGACGAAGCCGAGCCTGGCCGCAGCGGCAGCGTCGTCGAGGGAGGCGGAATCGAGCAGGATCGCCATCGTTCACTCCAGCGTCGGTCTGCATGACGGGGACGCTCCGTAGCGCCCCGGCAACCCTCGCATCATCCCCGGCGGGCGGCAAGCCCTCTCTGCGCCCGCGGGCCGAACTGATCGGCCGCGAGCCGTATCATTGGAGCAGAGAGGCGGCCGCGCACCCCTGTCGCGGCCCTCGGAGAAGGAGTCGCTGTGCCGTTCACCGCCGCGTTCATCGCCCACTCGCCGGACGCCGACCCGGTCACGCACCGTTCGGTCGTCGAGACCGGTCTGTACACCATCCACACCGTGGTCGTGCGCGACCAGGCGCAGGGCCTCGCGGTGGCGAAGAAGCTCGTGGAGGAGCACGGCGTGCAGTCGCTGCTGCTCTGCCCGGGTCACTCCAACGAGGACGTCGGCCAGATCGCGGCAGCGGTGGGCGAGAACGTGAGCGTCTCCGTCGCGCGCGGCGACCCCCGCGGCGGCAGGGTCTCCGCGAAGGCCATGGAGCAGGCCGGCTGGTTCGCCGCCGGGGCGCGCGGCTGACGCCGCGTCAGCGGCGGCCGGCCGAGCCGGCCTGCGCCGAGCGATAGCCGGCCTCCGGCTCGCCCGGGAGATCCTCCTCGCGCGGCGCCTCGACGGCGCGTGCTTCCGGCTCCCGGCTCTCCTCTGCGCGGATGCGCCGTAGCGCGGCCGCGCCGTAGACCGCCGCGAGCAGCGTCGCCACGGCGCCCATGCCCAAGGCCACGCGCGGACCGAGGTGCTCGGCGACCAGCCCGGCCAGCGGCGCGCCGATCGGGGTGGAGCCCAGGAAGACGATCGCCCAGAGCGCCATCACACGGCCGCGCATCTGCGACTCCGAGTGCAGCTGGAGCAGCGTGTTGGCGACGGCGATGAACGCCACGCTCGCGGCGCCCATGGGCACGAGCAGCACCAGCGCGATGCCGAACGTCGGCGCCAGCGCCACGCCGAGCGAGAGGACGCCGAAGGCGAAGGTGATCACCATCAGGAGCCGGTACCGGGGGCGTCGTCGGGCGGCGACGGCCAGGGATCCCGCGAGCGCTCCCACGCCCATCACGGTGAGCAGCAGGCCGTAGCCTCCGGCGCCGGTGCTGCCGGTGCCGCGGGCGAACACGTCGCTGGAGAAGAGCGGCAGGATCACGCTGAAGTTGAAGGCCAGCGTGCCGATCACGGCCATCATCAGCAGGGGGACGCGGAGCTCCCACTTGTTCCATGCGTACCGCAAGCCCTCGCGTACCTGACCGCGGGCGGCCCGCACGCGCTTCGGCAGGTGCAGCTCGGCCGGCCGCATCAGCAGGAGCGCGGCGAGCACCGCGGCGAAGGTCGCCGCGTTGATGAGGAAGATCCACGAGAGGCCCGCGATCGAGTGTGCGAACACCATGAGCACACCCGCGATGGCGGGCCCCACGATCCGCGACGAATTGACGATGACGCTGTTGAGACCGACGGCGTTGGCGAGGTCTTCGGCGCCGACCATCTCGATGGCGAAGCTCTGCCGGGCGGGGTTGTCGAACACGTTGATGAGACCCATGGCAAGGGCGAGCGCCCACACCATCCACAGCTGGACGGCGCCGGTGGCCACCACCAGCCAGAGGGCCAGGGCCTGCACGAGGAAGAGCACCTGGGTGAGGATGAGCACGTGCCGCTTGTCGAAGCGGTCGGCGATCACGCCTCCGTAGGCTCCGAAGATGAGCACGGGGAGGAACTGCAGCGCGGCGGTGAGCCCCAGGTCCACGGCGTTGTGCGTGAGGCGCAGCACCAGCCAGCTCTGACCGGTGGTCTGCATCCAGGTCCCGCTGAGGGAGACGGTCTGCCCGATGAACCAGAGCCGGTAGTTGCGTACGCGTAAGGACCGGAACGTCCGTCCGGTCGCGCCGGCGACCCGGCGCGCCGGGCTGAGCTGGGCCGGTGTGCTCACCCGTCGCTCTCGAGCAGGCGTTCGAGGATGGGCAGCGCCTCACGCACCGCCGCGAGCTCGCCGTCGTCCAGGCGTTCGAGCCGGCGGGCAAGGTACGCCGCCTTGCGGGTGCGCGACCGCCGCAGCAGCCGCGAGCCCTTCGGAGTCACTGCGATGCGGCTCACGCGGCGATCGTGCTCGTCGGCCTCGCGGACTACGAGGCCGTCGCGCTCGAGCGACGCCACCACGCGCGTGATGCTCGGCGGCGTCACGCGCTCGAGTTCGGCGAGGCGGCCGAGCGTCAGTGGACCGTGACGCTCGACGCTGACGAGCGCGGCGACGAGCGTGGGGCTCAGTTCGTCGCCGGCCTCCGCGCGCAAACGTCGCTGCAACCGCATCACCACGATGCGCAGGCGAGCGGCGAGCTCGGAGGTGGGGACTGGCGGGGCGGCTTCGCCGTCGCCGCCGCCATGTGTATCTGGGGCGGTTGTCACAGAAATAGTTTACACTGCTAATTAGCATTGTAAACTTTTTGTGGACTACGGCGTGGCCTCGCTGCGTGGGATCGAGATCTCCGCGCGCTCGCTGCTAGCGCGCGGCCGGGCCGAAGCGCCTGATCCAGACCTCGAAGGCCGTCATCTGCGCCGTGACAACCTCGCGGGCCTTCTCGTCCACGAGGCCCGACTCGTCGAACGACTCGCGCGCGCCGGCGATCATGACCTCGGGTCTGAGCAGCGTGTGCGCCTCGAGGGAGTCGAGCGTCGTGCGCAGGCTGTGCTGCATGCGCACCGTCCCCATGCGGCTCGTCGAGGCGCCCATGATGGCCACCGGCTTGCCCTTGAAGGGCTGGTCCGGCGGCCTTGACGCCCAATCGACGGCGTTCTGGAGGACGCCGGGAACGGCGTGATTGTACTCTGGAGAGACGAAGAGCAGCCCGTCCGCGGCCGCGATGGCCTCTCGCAGGAGGCGGGCAGGCTCCGGGTAGCCCTCCTCGAGGCGCATGTCGTCGTCGTAGAGCGGCAGCGAGCGGATGTCGGCCTCAGAGAACGACAGCCCGGTGGGGGCGAGGGCTACCGCGGTCTCGTACAGCAGGCGGTTGAACGAGCCGCGGCGGAGGCTCCCGACGAGGGCGAGGATGTGCAGGGTGTCGGCGGCCTCCGCGGTCACGTGGGAGAGGTTATCCCGCGCGGGGCGGCGCGGCCAGCAGCGCTCGTACGGCCGCCGTCGAGCCGGCGTCCAGAGCCGACTGTGCGAGCGAGCGGGCCGCGGCCATGTCCGTGCTTCGCACCGCCTGCTTGGCCGCGGCGATCCGTACGGCGCTCATCGAGAGCTCGCGGACGCCGAGGCCGAGGAGGAGCGGCACGGCCGCGGGGTCGCCGGCCACCTCGCCGCAGACGGCGACCGTGCTGCCGGCTGCGTCCGCGGCCTCGCAGGTGTGCGCGATCAGCCGCAGGACCGCCGGGTGCAGCGGGTCGGCGAGCGCGGCGACGCCGGCGTTCCCGCGCTCGGCCGCAAGGGTGTACTGGGTCAGGTCGTTGGTGCCGACCGAGAAGAAGCTCGCCACCGGCGCTATCCGCTCCGCGAGGAGCGCCGCCGACGGCACCTCGAGCATCACTCCGGCCTCAAGGTGCTCGGGCACTTCGGCGCCGCGCGCCACGAGCGTCTCCCGCGCCTCTTCCAGCAGGAGCAGCGCCCGTCGCAGTTCGTCCGCCTCCGCGACCATCGGGAACATCACGCGCAGGGGGTGCGCGGCGGCTACACGCAGCACAGCGCGAAGCTGACAGCGCAGCTGGTCGGGGTGCAGCAAGCTCAGGCGCAAGCCGCGGACGCCGAGGAAGGGGTTCTTCTCAGGCGGCAGCGGCAGGTACGGCAGGGGTTTGTCGGCGCCCGCGTCGAGGGTGCGGATCGTGAGGGGCCTGCCGTCCAGGGCGGCGGCGATGGCCTCGTAGGCCGCAGCCTGCTCGTCCTCGCCGGGCATGGCTTCGGCGTCGAGGAACAGGAACTCCGTGCGCAGCAGGCCCACTCCGTCCGCGCCGAGGGCGACCGCCGCGCGCGCCTCTTCCGGCAGTGAGACGTTGGCCTCCACGGGTACGGTGACGCCGTCGCGTGTCACGGCCGGGCCTCCGGCCCGGCCGGCCGCGACGACGGCCTCGCGGGCGCGCTCCTGCCGGCTCCTGAGTGTGGCGGCCACCACGTCGTCCGGCGGACTGACGGTGACCGTGCCGGTGTCGCCGTCGACGACCAGGGGCGTGCCGGCGGCGACGGCCAGGAGCGCCGCCCCTGCACCGACCACCACCGGCAGGCCGAGCGCCCGCGCCAGGATGACGGCGTGGGACGTCGGGCCGCCGGCGGCGCAGGCGACTCCGGCCACCGCGCCGGGCGCGAACGCGGCGACGTCGGCGGGAGTGAGCTCGTCGGTGACGACCACCGCCGGCTCGGTCGGCTCACACAACGGTCCGTCCGGCCGCCGGTCGTTCACGCAAGGCTCGGCCGTGGCGTCGGAGGCCAGGCGCCGCAGCACCTGGTCGCCGACCTGCCGGATGTCGGCGGCGCGCGCACGCTGGTAGGGGTCCGCCAGCCCGTCCCACGCGGCGGCCGCCCGGGCGATGGCCGCCGCCCACGCGCGGCCTGCCGGCTCGCGCGATGTGAACACAGCGTCCCGGACCGGATCCAGGAGCCCGGGATCCTCAAGGAGAAGCAGGTGAGCGTCGAAGACCGCGGCCGCGCCCGTGTCGTGGTCGGCGACGGCGGCGCGCGAGCGGCGCAGGTCCGCCGACGTGGCGGCCAGGGCGTCCCCGAGGGCCGCCCACTCCGCCGCCGCGTCGCCCGCCGGAGTGGCCGCGAGCAGCGGCCCGGCGTGACGCAGCCGCAGCGCCGGGCCGACGGCAAGACCGGGCGCCGCACGCAGGCCGGTGATCACGGCGCCGGCCGGCGGCGGCCCACAGGCGGCGGTCTGTGGAGCCGGCGAGCCCGATTCGAGCTGCTCGTCCCCCGGCGCGCCGGAGGAGGTGGAAGAGACGAGGTCGCCGGGCTCTCCGAACCCTTCGTCCGCGAGGCGGCGGAACGCCTCGAGCGCCTCCGCCGCCTGAGGCCCGGTCGCAGCGGCCACGAGCTCGTCTCCGCAGCTCACGCCCAGCGCGCCGACCGCAATCAGGCTGCGCGCGTCCGCCGGCCCCTTGCCGGTGGTCGGGACGGTCAGCGCCACTCTGGCGTCGAACCCGGCCAGGGTGCGCACCAGGAGCGCCGCGGGGCGGGCGTGGAGACCCAGGCGGTTGCGGACGGTCGCGCTCGCGGTCTTCTCGGGTCGTAGTGCGGCGAGGGACTCTCCGCCGGGCGCAGCTTCGTCTCCGCCGAGCTGGGCCGTCTTGCCGGCGAGCGCGTCGCGCGCGGCCGCGGCGACGCGTGCGAGGGTTTCGCCGAGCCCGGCGGTGACGGCCGCGGCCACGGCGCCCTCGACCAGCGGCGCGGCCGTCAGGAGCACCTTGTCGCGCCGCTCGTCACCGAGCAGGTCGAGGGCCAGCTCGGCCGAGAGCACGGCGCTGCCCAGGTCCATGAGGACCAGCACGCCGTCGCCCGACCAGACTTCCTCGATCGCCGCGAGCACCCGGGTGGCGTCGGTGCCCAGGGCGCCGGGGTCGTCCAACCCTCCGGCGCCGCCGATGCGCACCTCCGGGCCGGCCATCTGCGCGGCCAGCTCGGCGACGCCTTCGGCGAGCCGCGCGCTGTGGCTGACGATGACGAGGCCGACCACCGTCACGCCCGGTCGGCCTCGCCCGCCGGCCTGTCCTCACCCGCTGCGCCGGCGGCTCCCGCCAGCGCTGTTGCCGCAGTCTCGAGCAGCAGCCAGGAGCTCGTGGCTCCCGGGTCCTGATGACCGGCGCTGCGCTCGCCGAGGTAGCTGGCGCGGCCCTTGCGCGCGACCAGCGGCGTCGTCGCGCGCATGCCCTCCGCGGCGGCGTCCGCCGCCGCCCGCGTCGCTCCACCCGCCGTCGCGCCGCCCGCGGCGGCGTCGCGCAGCGCCGCGGCCGCCGGCAGCAGCGCGTCGACCATGGTCTTGTCGCTCGACTCGGCCTTGCCGCGAGCCTGCACGCCGGCCACCGCGGCCGTGAACGCCGCCGCCCACGACTCCGCGGTCAGCGCCGGCCGCTCGCCGGCCGCCTTCCCCAGCTCGAGAAAGAAGGTGCCGTACAGGGGGCCGGCCGCCCCGCCGACCGTCGACACGAGGGTCATGCCGACGGTCTTGAACAGCGGCCCCAGCGGCGCCTCGGCGCCCGCGTCGCCCTCCCGCAGCTTGGCCGCCACGGCCTGCATGCCGCGGTCCATGTTGATGCCGTGGTCGGCGTCGCCGATGGCCGCGTCGAGCTCGGTGAGCTCGCCGCGCCGGACGGCGACCTCGGCCGCGAACGCGAGCAGCCAGGCCACCACCGCCGAGGCATCCAGCACGGCCGCGCCGCCCGCAACAGCGCCCGAAGCTCCCGCGCCCGACGCGCCACCCGCGTTCACGTGCCCCACCTCAGGCCGGGTGTGTCGACGGGCGCGTCCCACAGGCGGGTCAGCTCGTCGTCGAGTCTGAGCAGCGTGATCGAGCAGCCTGCCATGTCCAGCGAGGTCATGTAGGACCCGACGAGGTTCCGCGCGATCGCGATCCCGCGGCTCTCCAGGAAGCGGTGCAGCTCGGCGTATACGATGTAGAGCTCCATCAGCGGCGTGCCGCCCATCCCATTGACGAAGGCGAGCACCCGGTCGCCGCTCGCGAACGGCAGGTCCTCGACGACGGCCGTCGCCAGTGCCTCGACGACCTCGTGCGCAGAGCCCAGCGGTCGGCGCTCGCGCCCGGGCTCGCCGTGGATGCCCACGCCGACCTCCATCTCGCCGGCGCCGAGGTCGAAGGTCGGCTTGCCGGCCATGGGCGTGGTGCACGAAGTGAGCGCCACGCCCATGCTACGGCTGCGCGCGTTGACGGTGCGGCACAGGCCGGCCACCTCTACGAGCGGCCGGCCCTCCTCGGCCGCAGCCCCGCAGAGCTTCTCCGCCAGCACGGTGGCGCCCACACCGCGACGCCCGGCCGTGTACAGGCTGTCCTTGACGGCCACGTCGTCGTCGATCACGACCTGCTCCACGGTGAGCCCCTCGTCGCGCGCGAGGTCGGCGGCCATCTCGAAGTTCATGACGTCGCCGGTGTAGTTCTTGACGATGTGCAGCACGCCGGCGCCGCCGTCCACCGCCTGCGTCGCCGCCAGCATCTGGTCGGGCGTCGGCGACGTGAACACCTCGCCGGGGCAGGCCGCGTCGAGCATGCCCCGGCCCACGAACCCGCCGTGCAGCGGCTCGTGCCCCGAGCCGCCTCCCGAGACGATGCCGACCTTGCCCTGCACGGGCGCGTCCGCGCGCGCTATCCAGTGCGGGTCGGTGTGGACGACGAGCCGTCCGGGGTGGGCGAGCGCGATGCCGGCCAGCTCCTCCCTGACGACGTCCTCCGGGCGGTTGATGAGCTTCTTCATCGCGCTCCCTCCGAGCTGCGTCCGCCGGTGCGCCGGCGGCGTTGTGGTCTTGGGACCATCGTTCGTCGCCTCGCCGCCGCCGTCAAGGTGCGGCGTCGCCTGCCCGTCGACGGGTTAATGGTGGGATGGGTGGGGTAGGCCGTGGACTGTCGCCTTCGGGAACCGCAACCCGGCGAGCGGTGCGCGCTGATGCGTGCACGCGTGGGACGCCGAGTTGATTGCGGTCGGTTCCCGAAGGCGCTGGTGGTTAATGGCGGTGTGGCGCCGTGGGGATCCGTTCACGCCGCACCGCCCGCCACCAACAACAGGAGCTGTGGGGAAGGGGGAGACGCATGGACTACACGGCCGGGAGTGCATCCGGAGTCCTCGGGTGCACACCATCGACTGACCGACGCGGAGGGGGTGTCGTCCATGACTGTGTCAGCTGACGCCGAGTCGGCGCACACGGGCTCCGACCGCATCCGTCTGCTGCGCGACAGGTTCGGGTCCGGCCTCGAGGGCGTGAGCGGCGTGGGCCGGAAGCGCTACCGCTATCCCGACACGGCGGCGAAGCTCTGGATCTTCAGCAGTGTGTTCTGGTTCGTCGTCGTCACGACCTTCGGCATGATCATCGCCATCGAGCTGGCCAACCCCGAGGTCTTCGGCGGCATCGGTCCGCTCGTCTTCAGCCGCATCCGCCCCTGTCACGTGGAGGGTGTGATCTTCGCCTGGCTCTCCATGATGTACTGGGCCTTCATCCTCTTCATGTCGCCACGGCTGCTCGGTACGCCCAGCATGTGGAACGAGCGGCTCAGCTACTGGAGCGGCTGGGTCTGGAACGCAGCCATGCTGCTCGGCTTCATCGGCATCCTCACCGCCCACACCCAGGGGCGCGAGTACGCCGAGTTCATCTGGCCGATCGACATCGTCATTCTCGTCGTCTTCGTCGCGAACATCGTCAACATGGTGAAGACGGTGCAGATCCGCAGAGTGCGGCCGTTGTACGTCAGCATCTGGTGGGCCATCGGCGCGCCGATCTGGGTCTCGGCGTCCATCGCCATCGAGAACGTCATCTGGAAGCCGGGCAACATCTGGAGCAATCCGTCCGGCGCCTTGGCGACCGGTGTGCACGACGCCATGCTGAACTGGTGGGGCAACCACAACCTCTTCGGACTGTGGCTCACGCCGATCCTGATCGCGGCCGTCTACTACTTCGTGCCGCGGATGACCAACACGCCGCTGTACAGCCACACGCTGTCGCTGATCTCGTTCTGGTCGCTCATCTTCTTCTACACGACCGTGGGCGACCACCACCTGCTGCAGACGCCGACGCCAGGGTGGCTCAAGACCATCGCCACCATCAACAGCGTCGGCATCCTCGTCTCGGTGTGGGCCTTCTTCGGCAACATCTGGCTCACCATGCGCGGGCAGTGGGACCGCTTCCTGACCAACTTACCGCTGCGCTTCGTGCTCGTCGGCTTCTTCATGTACATCCTCGCCAACGTGCAGGGAGCGTTGCAGGCGACCCAGCCGTTCAACGTGATGACCCACTTCACATACTTCGTGATCGGGCACTCGCATCTCGCGCTTCTGGGCGGCTTCACGATCCTCGGGATGGGCGTCGTCTACTACATCGTGCCGATCATCCTGAACAAGCCGCCGTACTCGAGGTCGATCGCCGAGCTGCAGTTCTGGCTCGTCACCGTCGGCTTCCTCGCCTTCCTGCTCTCGCTCATCGTCGGCGGGTTCCTGCAGGGTCAGGGCTGGCTGAGCGGCATCCCCGAGGTCAACATCCTTCCATCGCTCTACGCCTGGAACATCATGCGGGCCGTGGCCGGCGCGATGATCTACACCTCCGCCTGGCTGCAGATCTTCAACGTCGGCCTGACGATCTGGGTCGACACGCGGGCGCGGCAGCAGAGGGTCGCCGAGCGCGACGCCCGGACGGCGCTGGGAACCTCCACGCCGGCCGTACAGCCGCCCCGTCCCGAACCGGCGAGCTGAGGGGGTGAGCTGAGATGGCCGAAAAACGAGGCTTCCTCCCCACCTTCCGCGGCGCGCCGCGCAAGTGGGGGCCACATCCCCGCAAACGCATGCTCATGACGCCGTGGCTGGTGTTCTTCGGCGGCATCTTCGCCTTCGCCGTGCCCACGGTGATGGGAGCGTTCTGGCAGACGAGCTTCTTCAACCCGCCGATCTCGAGCAACACCGCCCCGCTGACCGCGTCCGCCTGGCGGGGCCGCCACGTCTTTCTCTCCAACGGCTGCATCTACTGCCACAGCGGCTTCGTGCGCCCGCAGGACGTGCGCGTAGGGCTGTACTTCCTCTACCCGCGCGTCTCGCTCCCGGGCGACGCGACCACCAGCGACAGCAGCCCTAACATCTACGGCACGGCGCGTATCGGGCCGGACCTCGACCAGGAGTCCGGCCAGCACCCCGCCGACTGGGAGTACGCGCACTTCTACGACGCACGGTACGTCGATCCGTTATCGATCATGCCGCGCTTCAACTTCCTGAGTCAGCAGGACGTGGTCGACCTCACGGCCTTCGTCGAGACGCGCTCGGGCAAGGTGGGCCTGCTGCGTGAGGCGGGACAGGAATGGGCCAAGCAGGTCTTCCTGATCGCCGGCGACGGCAACGGCGCTCCGGACAACAAGTACCCGATCGGGTTCAACGGCGCCAAGCTCACGCTGGCTCAGGTAGCCGAGCAGAACCAGCAAGGCGGCGTGGCCGGCCCCGACGGTTCGTTCGACGGCCTGCCGTACCCCGACGTCCTCAGCGTCAACATGGCGGAGCGCGGCTACTGGGTCATGAACAACCCGATGCCCGTGACGAAGGAGAACCTCTTCCGCGGGCGCTGGGTCTTCCAGACCTACTGCATCGGCTGCCACGGCCCCGGCGGCGCCGCCGTGACGAACGCTGCCAAGTTCATGGCGCCGAGACCGATCGACTTCACTCACGAAGACGACGCGACGAGCGGGAACGACACGTCGCCCGGCATCTACTACTACCGCATCCTGCGCGGGTGGGAGGGCTCCGCCATGGAGAACTTCGGCACGCGGCTCAGCGTCGACGACATCTGGAAGGTCGTGCTGTTCCTGAAGACGATCCCGAGCGGGTCGCTGCAGGAGGGCCACGTCCTCTCCGTCGACGACTACTACCAATGGCATCCGACGCCCGAGTTGTTGAAGTACATCAAGAAGCACCCCGTCACCGAGCCCCAGGCGTACATGGGCAACCAGAAGGGTCTCGACGTGACCAAGGCCGACGGGACGGGCATCCCCGATCCCTTCCTGGGTGAGGCGGAGCGTGTGTTCCCCGGCCTGAACTACGACGACGCGATCCCGCTCCAGGGATACGGCACGGTCTCCCTCGACAATGGAGCGGCGGCCATCAAGCAGATCTACGAGAAGTACCTGGACACCGGCTTCACGGACTACTCCGCTCGCGACGGCTATCCGGCCTTGCCGCAGTCGCTGCGGACGTCGCTGCCGGACATCTCGACCGAGCTTCGCTGAAAGGGGGTGGCAGCAGTGGACACAAGGCAGTCGACCTTCCGCCGGAACTGGTGGACGAGCGGCTATCTCGCCCTGGTGTTGAGCGCGGCCGCCCTCGTCGTGCTCGCGGCGCTCGCCACCGGCTGCGGCTCCTCGAGCGCGACCACCGTGACCATCAGCGGCAACCAGCTGGACAAGCCGACGCTCACGGTGAGCGCCGGTACCGCGGTGACGTGGGTCAACGCAGACCAGACCGCCAACACCATCACCTCCGACGGCGTCAACACGGACTCGTCGCTCAAGACCAAGGCAGGGCCCGGGCAGTTCAACTCGGGTCCGCTCAACCCCAACGAGACGTTCTCGTTCACGTTCGACACGCCGGGCACGTACAAGTACTCGTCCGTCATCCACGGGTACATCACGGGGATGGTGATCGTCCAATGATCGCCGTGAGCCTCGATATCACCGAGGTCCTCGTCCTGATGTCCCTGTTCATGGTCGCGCCGGCGATGTTCGTCCTGATCTGGGCGGCGGCCAACGGGACCTTGGCGCGCAGCGAGAAGGCGCGGTCGCTCCCGCTCAGGCATCCCGAGAAGGACTACTGGGACGAGCGTGAGCGGCATGACGCGCGAGGAGGCGAGAAACAATGATCCCCAGGTTCTGGCGCCGTTTCTTCGCGCTGGCGGCGATCGCGTACATCGTGCTCGGCTTCATCCTGGCCGGCGTCGTCTACGCGTCGGCGATGCCGCGCGTCGACTCGTCGTTCGCGACCTCGCCGGTCACGAAGGTGCCGACGGGCAGCGACGACGCGACGGTCATGCAGTACTACGACTACCTGCAGCTGCGGCACCTCGCGCAGCAGTCCGAGACGTACGGTGTCAACACCGTGACGATCGTGATCATCTACGGCATCAGCGGCGCCGTGCTGCTGATCTTCTCGGCGATCACCTGGGCGTGGTTCACGCGCGGGAGGCGCGGTGAGCCCGCCTTGTACCCCGTCGAGGTCTACAACGGCTACCTCTCGGAGCGCGGCTCACCCGTGGACATGATCGCGTGGTCCAACTACGCCGTGATGCTCGCCTTCATGGTGTTCTACATCTGGTGGGACCTGACGTTCGGCCAGTGGTACTGAGCGGGCGAAGGGAGACGACATGGCAGACGACGCACACGAGTACATGTACGAACTGGAGCTCGCTCCGTACGCCCACCTGGTGACGGCAAGCTTTCCGCACGAGCGGTGGAGCGGAGTGTTCTTCTCCTGGCTGTCGCTCAAGGCGTTCATGCTCGGCATGCACTCGGTCGAGAACACGCGCCTGTACGCGAACGAGGTCGGAGAAGAGGTCCATGCGACGTTCGTGACGGTCTTCACGGACATCGAGACGATGGACGCCTGGCTCGCCGAGGGCTACCCGGTGGAGGAGATGCTGGCCGCCGAGGGCGTGGCCGCGGACCACATCACGAGCGTCCTCGCACGCGACCTCTCCTGACACGAAAGGATCGAGATGGCCACACCAGATGAAGGCTCTCGTCATGACTACTTCGGGCCGACCGAGGACGACTTCCTTTCCGAGGCGATGACCAGGAGCTATCAGCGGGAGGACGACCGGTGGACCGGCGCATCCCAGCTGCGTGACTGGCTCATCATCTTCGCGATCGGGGCGTTGCACTTCGCCTGGATGTTCCTCGTGTTCCTGCTCGAGCCCGGCATCCGCTGACGCGACAACGGGGGGAGAAACCGATGGGAGTGAAGAAGCTGCTCCGGGTCCTGCTCGTGACCCCGCCGTACCACTGCGGCATGGTGGAGTCGGCGGGAGTGTGGATGCCGCTGGGACTCGCGTATCTGGCCGGTTCGCTGCGGGCGGCCGGGTACGACCCCGAGATCTACGACGCCATGTCGCTGTTCCACGACATGGCGCAGATAAGGCGGCGGCTGGCGGACGCATGTCCGGACGTGGTCGCGGTCACCGCATATACCGCGACCCTGCCGGCCGCCGCCGCCGTTCTCCGCGCCGCTCGGGAAGTCTGCCCCGGTGCGGTGACGGTGATCGGCGGTGTGCACCCCACCCACATGGCCAGGGAGGTGCTCGCCGATCCCGCGATCGACTACGTCGTCCGCGGCGAGGGCGAGCCGGCGTTCCCCGAACTGCTGGACTGTCTGAACGCCGGCGAGAAGCCCGCACGCGTCGCCGGCGTCTCGTATCGCGACGGCGGCGTCGTCGTGAGTACGCCGGACCGGCCGCTCCTGAGCGACCTGGACGACCTGCCGGTCGCCTGGGACCTCATCGACTGGCCGACGTACCACTACCGCACCAAGCCGGGCTCCCGGCTGGCCATCGCCAGCTGGGCCCGCGGCTGCCCGGAGGCCTGCTCGTTCTGCTCGCAGCAGAAGCTCTGGCGTCGCACGTGGCGTCCGCGGAGCGTGGAGTCGGTGGTCGCCGAAGCGAAGATGCTGCGCGAGCGGTTCGGCGTCGACACGCTCGAGGTAGCCGACGAGTACCCCACGCGCGACCGCGACCGCTGGGAGCTGATCCTCGACCGGCTGATCGAGGAGGACCTCGGCATCGAGCTGCTCGTGGAGACGCGGGCGGACGACGTCGTTCGCGACGCCGGCATCATCGGCAAGTACCGCGACGCCGGCATCCTGCATCTCTACGTCGGCGTCGAGTCTGTGCGCCAGGAGACGCTCGACGCCATGCGCAAGCGGCTCCGCGTCGAGGACTCCCGGCGCGCCATCGAGCTTCTGAACGCCGCCGACATCATCACGGAGACGTCCTTCCTCTTCGGCTTTCCCGGCGACACGCGGGAGACCGTCGAGGAGACGCTGAAGCTGTCGTTCGAGTACGCACCCGACCTGGCGTTCTTCCTGGCCGCTACGCCGTGGCCGTACGCGGACTGGTACCCGGAGGTCGCCGACCGCGTCGAGGTCACCGACTACGCCAAGTACAACCTCATCAATCCCATCATCCGCATGGACGGCATGACGCGGGACGAGCTCTCGAAGCTCCTGTCCGATGCGTTCATGCGCTTCTACGGCGGCAAGATGAGCTCGCTCGGCCGCCTCTCCGAGCACAAGCGCACGTACATGATGCGCGTGGCGAAGCTGCTGATGGAGGAGTCCTACCTGGCCGCGGAGGTCAGGGCCGTCATGCCACCGGGGCATCCCGCCGGCGTCGGCGCGGGTCATCCGGCCGGCGCTCACGGACATCCCGCCGGCGTGGCCGCGGCCTGAGGGGGAGACATGCCATTCACGCTGTCGTTCACCGTGTGGGGACTGGTGGCCTTCGTCGCGCTCTTCTTCGCCGTGGGCACCTTCGTCGCCGTCAGGGCCATGTTCACCGCCCACGGCGAGCACGTGCGGACCCAGGACGGCCGGTTGCGTGCGACGGGGTGGCGCGAGCGCTTCACCCTGTACCAGGGGCCGGTCACCCCGGACCTGGCCCGGCTGAACCCGCCGCTCCGGGTGCTCATTGAGTTTGCGTGCGCGCTGTTCGGCTTTCCCGGCTTCGGCTGGGTGATGTCGACGCGCGTCGTCGTCGGCGTCGTCCTCATGCTGCTCGGCCCCGCGTTCGCCTGGTGCTTCTACCCGGTCTACCTGAGCGTCTCGGGGCGGCTCGCCGAGAACGTGTACAGCCTCATCGAGTATCTGCCCCTGCTCGCCGCGGCGTCGGCGGGGACGCTGGCCGTCCTGGAGGTCCGCGCCGCGCGCCGGCGGGCCGCCGGGGAGGGGTGACCTCATGAGCCTCGAGTTCCTGTCCGCCGAGGGCTGGACGATGAGCTCAACGGCGCACTCGCCGAGGCTGCGACGCCTGCTGCTGGTCGGCTTCTTCGTGCTGCTGGCCGTCGCCGCCGTCATCCAGCTTGGGCTGCCCCAGCTGCTGCGGACGCTGCCCATCGTTCCCGCCATCCCGATCGAGACGATGGAAGGGCAGGTCAGCGGCGCCTACGTCACTTCTGCGGGGCAGCTCTACAAGCTGTACCCGTATCCGGTCCCGGCGGCGGCGTTCCCCCCCGGCGCCGCCGTCACGGGATCGGTTCCGGACATCGTCGTGAGGTCACGGACGCTCGACGAGCCGCGCATGTACACGCTCCGCACCTACGGCGCGGAGCGCGCCGTCGCCGCCCGAGTGATCGCCGCAGGCTCGAACACGCTGCGCCTGGTCCCGCGGGAGCCGCTGGCGCCCGGGCGCTACGAGGTGCGCGCCTCGGCCGACAGTGCGGAGCCGGGATGGAGTTACTTCTACTTCGAAGTCCGGGCGACGCCGTGAGCGCCGTCCGCGAGGCCGCCGGCGCCGCAGAGACCCGGCGCCGGCGGCTGGCGTCGTCAGGCGTGGTGCGGCCTTGCCTCGCGGTTCGCGGGCGGTCGCCACGTGGACGTGGAGACCTGCAGGTACTCCGTGAGCCGCGAGCGTGTGACCAGGAGCCCGAGCACCACGAGGCCCATGGAGAGCGCCATGATGGAGAACGTCTCCACGCGGCCGATGTCGTCGTAGTAGTCGGCGAACGCAGCGACCGTGCCATACAGGCCGATCGTCAAGACGGCGAGCGATGGGATCGCCCTTCGGATGGTCCTCCACAGGGTCGCACCGGGGCCCGGCACGAGTGCGGAGATCACTCCGAAGGCGATCACGAGCGCTCCACCGATGATGTCGCTCCAGAACGCCACGCGGTCGCCGGTGTACCCGGCGACGTAGGGCTGGAACAGCTTCCAGACGCCCAGCGCCACCATCCCGAGCGACGTCCAGAACACGATGGGATAGCGCATTGTCAATCATCTCCCGGCGCTCGTCGTCTGTCCTCCCTCGAAGCCGATGCAATGGGCCGGGCAGGGGGACGGGACGAGCACCAGTTCGGTTGCCTATGTAGTCACTATCCCCGCACGGGAACGCTTGCATCAGAGCGGCATCAGGAGGTCCGAGAGTGCTCATCGCAACGATCATAGGCGATCCGACGGGAGCGATCGTGGCAGCGCTCGCCGTCCCCGTGGCCTTCGTCATCATGTTCGTCCTGCTGGCCAAAGACCCAGGGCATCACCGGTCCGTCGGAGAGGGACATCCGGGATACGTGCCGGGGCGTGACGGCCAGCCGGGAGACGACGCAGACTGACAGTCGGTCGGCGCGGCGCCTGGCGGCTGCAGGACGGGCGTCCACTCCGTTCGTGGCCAGGGCTGCAAACGCTGCGCGCATTCGTGAGTCGGTCGTCCGGGAAGAAGCCTTTAAGACAGGCTGCTGCATTCGGCAGCGACAAGCCCACTCCACTTGGCAGACATGCTCGTTGGGAGGATCCGTCATGGCTACCGACTGTGATTGTCGCTACGAACGCCTCTCCGGGTCACGCGCTCTTGTGACCGCTGTCGGCGAACTTGATCTGAACACCTGTCCGCAGTTCAGGAGGGCTCTCGACGCCGCCGCACGTCGGGCGGCGAACTACCTTCTCGTCGACCTCTCGGATGTCGACTTCATGGACTCGACGGCCATTGGCCTCCTCGCCGCAGAGCAGCGTCGCCGGCCCGAGCCGCTGCACCTCGTCGTGAGCGAACCCCAATTGCTGCGCATCCTCGAGGTGACGGGTTTCACACGGGTCTTCATCATCCATTCTTCTCTGGACGATGCTCTGCTCGAGACCAGCCGCCTCCACGCCCAGAGCGCGCGGTCGCTGTGACCGCAGGCTGTTTCTCTCTATGGTGTGACGGTGAGCATCCCCAGAAGATGGGCCGCGCGGGAGGCGACGATGTCCTGCTCGGAAGGTGAAGAGAGCCCACGCCGCGCCGCCTCCGCGATCTGTCGAACCTGCGCCGCGAGCTGCGCACGTCGTTGCGCGTCGGGCACGCGCTTCTCGAGCCTCTCCAGTACGTCCAGCATCCTCAGGAGAGCGGAGACCTGGGCAGCGCCGTTCTCGCGTATCTGGTCGAAGGCCAGACCCAGCAGGTCCTCAAAGCTGCGCTGCGGGGCCACGACTCTCGGCGTCGCCGTCCTCGTCGCTCCACACGTCGTGCGACCCGTCGTGATCGCAGGCGACCAGCAGCACCGCTCCCAGGTAGTCGATGCAGGTGAGCGCGGTCGTCACGTCGTTGATCCCGGGGGAGAGAGCCTTCAGTGCGATGTCGACGAGCTGGCGCACGCCGAAACCCGGATCGGCATGGATCTCTCCCACCGGCGACTGCCGCACGGCGCTCAGAAGCCGCCGTTCGTCGTCCGCGTCGAGCTCGGAGGGTCCGCCGGCGTCGTCCGCCACGCACAGCACGTCGTCGCCCTCCGCGGCGAAGCGCCCGACGACCGTCAGGAGCCGGATCCTCCAGCCACGCTCGGCGGCGAGCTCGCCGAGACTGCGCAGGTCCACCTCGCGCACGTAGCCGCTCTCGTGAGCCTGTACGACGCTGGCGCAGGTCTCACACCGCGGCCGCAAGGCGTCGGGGATCGGCTTCTCGCCGCTGCGATCGCCCTGCGCGAGCACCTGCATGGTCTCGACGGCGATGCGAGAGATGATCGTCGAGGCCTGGATCGAATTGGCCACGTGATCTATGAAGTAGATCAGGAAGCCGACGCCGACGAAGGCCAACCCGATGCCGACGAGCACGGCAAGTTGCGGCGCGTACCCGGGGCCTTTGGAGGGCGAGCTCACGAAGCGCAGCACTACGAGGCAGTAGGCGAAGACGCCGAGGAACACCCCGAGGACGAGCTGGTTGCCACGGTCGCGCACGAAGGTGCGCAGGACGCGTGAGGTGAACTGCTGCGACGTCAGCGACAGGGTGGCGATGGTGATCGAGAAGACGACTCCGGCGACGCTGAGCATGCTGGTGGCGATGGCGGTGAGCACCCCGCGAGCGCTGTCGGGACTGACCGTGAAGATGCGCGGGGCCGACTGCAGGGCCGAGAGGCCTGGGTCCACGAAGGCGAGCACTACAGCGAGTGCGACGCCGGCGAGGACCACCAGCGCCGGGAGCACCCAGAGACTGCGCCGCCAGGCGCTCGCGAGTCGAAAGCCCGCAGTCCGCAGCGCGGACATCATTCCTCCGCTCGCGTCGGAGCCGCGTGGCGGCCCAGCCATCTGGTGAGAGGAGCGAGAAATGCCATGGCGAGCGGGAGTCCGAGCGCGAGGTAGATGACCACGCCCCCCGTGAGCCACATGAGCGGCAGCACGACGCCGATGAGCAGCACCAGCGCTCGCCAGTGACGGATGACGTCCCAGCGCGGCAACTTCAGGGCGCTCCCGAACAGACCCGCTGCCAGGGCGAGACTGGAGAGTCCGTAGAGGACCGATGACTGCAGGCGCCCGGGGAGCTGCGAGATGTCCAGCACCAGTCCGAGGGCGGCCCCGACGAGGAGCGCCACCGAAGGAAGCGACCCGGCGCGGCTCCGGATCTGGGGCGCCAGCGCGCCCAGGATCATGAGGAGAGCCGCGACCATGAGCGCGGTCTCGTCGAAGAGCGATGCAGATGGTCTCACGTGGCAATGCGTACCCCCCGGTCGTGGGGGTTCACCGTTGGCGACAACGGGAGTCCGTTATCCGGAGGCCCGGCAAGGCAACACATGCGCCATCATTCCGGCAACCCGAGAGGAGGCGTCCTCATGTGGCTCTGGATACTGCTCCTGATCCTGATCGCGATCATCTTCGGGCTCGGCTTCGTCGTGAAGTGGCTCTTCTACATCGCGATCCTGCTGTTCATCATCTGGGTGATCATGATCCTCGTCGGTGGTCTGCGCGGCCGCGACTGAGCCGGCCCCGGGAGGACCAGCGTCCGCAATGCCCCGAGGGTGCGGCCGCCGTCGCCTCGCGCCGCAACGCGGGGCGGTCCCCCGTAGCCCCGGCCGGGAAGGACGATGAGAGATGGTCATCGTCCCAAGAGGACCCGTGCTTCGACTCTTCCTCATCCTGACGGTCGTCGTGGCCACCGCCGTCGCGGTGGTCGAGATGCTCACGGCGGTGCCCGGCGTCGGCCTGCGGCGCGACAGGCGCGTGACCGGGGCGCCTGGGACTGAGGCGTCATGACCGTCTGGGGCGTCGACGGGCGCGACTGGCCCTACGCGTTACGCGACGTGGGGCTGCAGACGCTTCGTGACAAGGTCTTCGGCCTCGCTGCCGCACTCACGTACTTCACCGTCATCGCCCTGTTCCCGGCGATCGTGGCCTTCGTGTCTCTCCTCGCCTTCCTGCTCTGGGTATGGATGCTCAACATCGCAGTGCTCGGCGGCGTTGAACTGAACCTTCAACTGGACGGGCGGCGGCGCGACGCGACCGTCGCGGACGCGGATGATCACCACGCCGGCGAGAAGGCCGCCTGATCCATGTCGGTGTCCTTCGTGGCGAGCGTCCTGGGCGGCCTCCTCCACTGGCTCGAGTCGCTGTACGCCGCGCACGGCTACCTGATCATGGCGGTGCTGATCAGCGGCGAGAGCGCCGGGCTGCCGTTGCCGGGAGAGACCAGTCTGCTGGCCGGCGCAGTGGAGGCTCAGCGCGGAGCTCTCGTCCTCTTCTGGGTCGTGGTCGTCGGCGCCGCCGCTGCGGTGGCCGGCGACAACGCGGGCTATCTCGTCGGCCGTCATGCGGGTCGCGGGCTGCTTCTCAGGTACGGCCGCTTCATCCACGTCCGCGAGAAGGAGATGAAGGTGCTGGACTACTACTTTTCCCGTCACGGGGCGGCGACGGTGTTCTTTGGGCGGTGGGTGCTGATCCTGCGCGCCGGGGCCGCGCTCTTCGCGGGGGCCTCGCGGATGCCTTGGCCCCGGTTCTTCCTGTGGAACGCGCTGGGGGCGTTGGCGTGGGCGACCGGCGTGTCACTGGCCGGGTACTTCTTCGCGGCGAGCGTCGGCACTATCAAGACGTACTTCGGCTACGCCGGCGTCGCTGCGCTCGTGCTGGCCGTGATCGGCGGCTACCTGTTTGTGAGACGTACCGAGAAGCGCCTGTTCGAACGGGTGGAAGATGGCGAGGCGGGTGGAGACCAGCCCGGGGCAGGATCCTCCGGTGGCGCTTGCCGACGAGAAGACCTGGCCAGTAGTGGTGACGGCGACAGGGACGAGGGACCGCCCTCGAAGCGGGTCGCTTGAGCCCGCCGGGAGAGGGCGTGGCGCCTGGGACACGCGACCATGCGCCGGCGCTGCGCGGCGAGCACGAGAGCGGCCAGGCGACCCGGCGAGGTGCATGAGCCAGCGGCCGCGCGGTCACTCTCAGGCCGGCGATGCGTCGACGATTGGCCTGCGGGAAGGCCGGGAAGGCGACCCGTATGGCGACGAGGCGACCATCCGCAGCGCGCGCGAAGCAGGAGCCCCGGCCTGGGGACCAGGCATAGTCACGGGACCGCAACCTTCGTCCCGTGGAGAGCAGCCCGGACCAGGGGCCCACCGAGCTTGGTCTCACGGCCTGGCCCGGCATCGCCGTCAGCGCCGTCCGGGCAGGTCTCTCCGACGGCCTCATGAATCATTCCGCTTCGCTCACCTACTACGCGCTCCTGTCGCTGTTCCCCGCCCTCATCGTCGTGGTCGCTCTGCTCGCGCTGATCGGTCAAGCGGGTACTACGCGGGTGCTCGTGGACATGGCCCAGCAGGTCGCGCCGGCATCGGCGGTCGATACCGTGCGCGGACCGATCGAGAATGTGATCGCGAGCCGCGGCGCGTCGCAGACACTGCTCAGTCTGGGCATCGTCGTCGCGATCTTCTCCGCGTCCGGTTCGTCGCGCGTACATGGGCCGCCGACAGATCACGGCGACCGGGGAGGCCGTTTCAGAAATGCCCCGACAGATCGTCCTGGCCCTCGGCCTGCTCGTGGCCATGGGTCTGATCGCGATCGTCGTCGTGCTCACGGGACTGATTGCACGCACCATCGGCAGCGGCGTCGGCCTGGCCGACCAGGCGGTCCTGATCTACAGCGTCGCGCGCTGGCCGCTGCTCTTCGTACTCGCCACGCTGCTCTT